>DHVX01000023.1:3233-3742 GCA_002412885.1 Bacteroidales bacterium UBA5197 | reverse complement strand
ATAACTACAACCGAAATTTACACACATTTAGACAGGGAGTACCTCAGAAAAAGTATTCTGAAGTACCATCCCCGGCAAACTATGGGATAAATGATCTATTCATCATCCTCCATATCATCAAACTCTTCGATTTCGCCATTTTCATTGACAAAAACTCCCCAGTTTACAGTTACGAGTTTTGCATCCTGAAAGTAAAAATCAATCAGTGCTTCATCAAATGAAACGCGTTTTTCGCCCCACTCCTCTTCTTCTGAATCAATCTGAGTTAATCCGTTTTCCTTCATCAGCTCAATGATTTCAGGCTCTGTCATCGGAAATATTTTCTTTCCGAAAAGAGTTGTTTCTTCATTGTCGGTTTCGAAACATGAAAGAACGTGATTGTTTTTGCCTTCAAAAAACACTGTCAGCCCCAGAGAATCATAATTCCAGAGATATGTATCGAGGTCAATATCGGCTTCTTCTCCAATATCTTCTACTTCTACCGGTTTACCGAGCCTCTTTTCAACAGT
>DHVX01000023.1:0-3147 GCA_002412885.1 Bacteroidales bacterium UBA5197 | reverse complement strand
TAATTAACCAGGCTTGGAAAGTAATGGTTAAGCATGACTGCAAATTTCCCTTCCAAAAAGGTAAGGACAAGTTCATTTTTTCGTTTTAAGATTGCAGAAACTATTTTTTGTGCTGCTTTTTCTGATGACATCATTTTAGCTTCATCACGCGGGGTTTCGCCTTGTGGTGAGCCATTGGCCTGCAGTGCACTTTTACGGATATTGCTGGTGGTAAAACCGGGAGCAGCAACCAATACATGAAGTCCGGTTCTGAGGTTCTCACAGCGCAAAGTTTCAAGGAAACCTCTTATTGCAAATTTTGATGCAGAATAACCTGTTCGTCCGGGTAAACCTATATAGCCGGCAATTGAAATAATACCAACAACCGAGCCTCTTGTCTCAAGAAGATGAGGCAGCGCATATTTGGTGCAATAAACAGTGCCCCAGAAATTAATATCCATCAGGGTTTTTAAAACGGCCAGGTCGGTATTTTTAAAGGCTGCACGCATCGAAACACCGGCATTATTTACAAGGATATCGATTCTGCCTTTGGTGGCAAACACTTTGTCAATCAGGTTTTTACAGTCAGCTTCTATGCTAACATCAGCTTTTACTGCCATTGCATCAAAGCCCTGCCACTGCAGATCAGAAAGAGCAATGTCTAATCGCTCCCTGTTTCTGGCTGAAATAACAACAAATGCACCTAAGCGGCCAAACTCATGAGCCATGGCCAAACCTATTCCGGACGATCCTCCGGTGATTATCACTACTTTGCCTTTCAAGATTGAGATGTTAAAACAGAAGACAATATTACCAAATTTTACGTTAACTGTTGTTGCAAATATTCACAAAACAATTCAGGAATACAAACAGAATGAAAATCACATAGTATTCTTTCTGAAAAATGCTGATATTTGTAATTGTTTTGTTACTGAAGTTCAGCACTAATAAACCAGACAATCAGACTGAGGCAATTCGCAATCAACAAAGATAAGCCTCCAAAACAAAATTGCGACAACGGTTATCATTAATAATTTCTAAACTTTGCTGCATTGAGCAATAGCATTAAAATTGAAATTTGCGCCGGTTCAATAGAATCAGCCATTGCTGCCAACAAAGGTGGCGCTGACAGAATTGAACTTTGTTCAGCGCTAAGCGAAGGAGGGATTACGCCTTCTGCCGGGATTATTGAATATGTGTGCGATAACCTTACTATACCTGTCTTTGTTTTGATCAGGCCCCGGACAGGTGATTTTCATTATACCAGGGCAGATTATGAAGCAATGAAAAAGGATATTCTTTTTGCCAAAAGAAATGGCGCAAAGGGAATTGTTACCGGCATGCTTAATACAGATGGAACTGTTGATACCTGCAGAATG
Organism: Bacteroidales bacterium UBA5197; assembly: GCA_002412885.1. Lineage (GTDB taxonomy): Bacteria > Bacteroidota > Bacteroidia > Bacteroidales > Lentimicrobiaceae > Lentimicrobium. The sequence continues at coordinate 1,789 of DHVX01000023.1, read as the reverse complement.
AAAGACCTCATTGAAATGGCTTCACCAATGGAAGTTACTTTTCACAGGGCATTCGATATGTCGCGCAATCCTTTTGAAGCTCTTGAAGAAATTATAAATCTCAAATGTCATCGCATTTTAACTTCTGGACAAGCAAATAACGCAATTGAGGGTGCAGACCTGCTTTCGGAGTTGGTGAAAATTGCCGGGCAACGCATCATTATAATGCCGGGAAGTGGAATAAACCTGTCAAATTTCAACGATCTGGCTGAAAAGACCAGAGCAGGCGAATTTCATCTGTCCGCGACCAGACCCTTAAAAAGCCGGATGTCGTATATGAAAGCCGATGTTTCAATGGCAGGCAAAAACAGTAATGAGTTTGAGATCATTCAAACTGATTCAGACACGGTTAAACGGATCTGTGATCTGGCAAAACTGAAAAGGATATAAGAATCAAAAACAACCAGTGCCTGAATTATCAGCGCATTTATTTTACATCAACAGGATTAGTCAGATCGAATTTAGCCGAAAACACCAGTTCGCCCTGAAATTCAAGTTCATACGTAAATGAAGTCATATCTTCAGCAAGGATAATGTTCCATTTGCGGCTGTTGGAATCGGCCAACATTTCCATGGTAAAATCGTCGGCCGGAAAATGCTGAACAAACGCATTGCCGGTTCCATCGGCATATCCTCCATAAAGGGTCAGATCTTCAGGTGTGCCGTCTTCGTGGCGGTGATCATGCCTGAATCGCAAACCTTTTTCATCAACCATAAACATCCAGGTACGGGAATGATCCTCATCTAAATGAAACGGAATATGAACGCGGTTGCTGTCGCATTTGGTGACATGCATCACAAATTTTTTGTGTGCCCAGCTTTCACGACCTTCTTTAATATATTGCTCTGCTCCGAGAAATGATTTTCCGCAAAGGCTTTCCAGATTATTCATAAAAGCCTGCTCGTCAGCCGAAAGCGTTGATCGATCATTCGAAGATTTATCAGAACCTGCCTGATTACAGGCCAATAAAAAGAGGGCAGGAATAATTGCAAAAAGTAGTCGTTTAATCATGTTTTCAGATATTTTTATGAATGACAAAAATATGCTTTTTCAATTATCTTTGATGATAATCGATCGAATTTAGCATTCTTTTGAGTTTGACATAATTGAAGTTCCTGTAGTGAAATCCCGCTATGTGTCAGTTCCAACCGGAAATTTTGTAATTTCGTTCTCTATATTGAAACAAACCAATGAAAAATATCGGAAAATTGAGATTTTGGCCCATAATTCTGATACTTTGCCTGATTTCGCCAGACTTGTCTGCCCAGGGAAGTACACAAATTAAAGTAATGTCATGGAACATCAGACTTGACACCAAAAACGATGGAGCCAGCCAATGGAAATACAGAAAAGATGCGCTTTGCAATGAAGTCATCCTGCAATCGCCTGATGTTCTGGGTGTTCAGGAAGCCCTTCACAATCAGATGAAGGATATGCGAAAGCGGCTAAAAGGCTACCGAAATTTGGGAGTTGCACGCGATGACGGCAAAAAAGCGGGTGAGTATAGCGCAATCTTTTATAATCGAAAGCGAATGAAAGCGATTCGAAGCGGCACATACTGGCTTTCAGAAACCCCTGATATTCCGGGAAGCCGGGGCTGGGATGCTGCATGCAACCGGGTAGTTACATGGGCTGAGTTTCGTGAAAAATCAAGCGGAAAACATTTTGTAATGTTCAATACTCACTTTGATCATATGGGCGATACAGCCCGCGTAGAAAGTGCTATTCTGATTATCAGCAAAGCCGGAA
>DHVX01000019.1 GCA_002412885.1 Bacteroidales bacterium UBA5197 | reverse complement strand
GGGCGAATTTCAAATAACCGTAGGTGTAGCGTAGCGAAACCCACGGTTAAAGGATGAAATGAGCAGCTCCGTCCCCGAAGGGGGCGAACCATAAATGACCTTTTTATCCATTCCCATGCCGCCTAGGTCCATCTTTCCTTATTCTTAAAAACACACCGTCAATTTATCCGGTAATTTGTAACTTTGCATTTCTGCATCTTTTTAACTTACATATGAAAATCACCGCACCTATGAACAATCCTTTAAAATCCCTTCTGATTTTTGGTCTCATTGCTATTCTTTACTTCCCTGCAACAGGGCAAAAACAATCAGCAAAAGCTGAAAACATTGCCTTCAGGGTTGAACCTCCCTCATGGTGGGCTGGTATGAAACATGCTGAATTACAGTTGCTGGTTTACGGAAAAGATATATCGCTGACTGAGGTGGTTTTTGATTATCCCGGAGTTACGCTTGCAAAAAAACACCTGGTTGAAAATTCGAATTACCTTTTTCTTGATCTTCTGCTTGCAAAAGATGTAAAGCCCGGAAGTTTCGACATCCGCTTTATGCGCGGCAAAAAAGCCCTTTTTACCTATAAATATGTATTGAATGAACGTGAACCAGGATCTGCTGAACGTATAGGTTTTGGCCCTTCTGATGTAGTATATCTGCTTATGCCCGATCGTTTTGCCAACGGGGACCCGTCAAACGACAATATGCCGGGAATGCTTGAACCTGCCAACCGCAGCAACCCATCGGGAAGACATGGCGGAGATATTGCGGGCATCCGCAACAACCTCGACTACATCAAAGACCTTGGTATGACAGCCATCTGGATTAATCCTGTGCTCGAAAACAACAATCCGGCTTATTCCTATCACGGATATGCCATCACCGATTTTTATAAAGTTGACCCGCGTTTTGGCACAAATACCGATTACGTTGCATTGGTAAAAGAAGCCAATTCCAAAGGCTTGAAGGTAATCAAAGACATGATTTTCAACCATTGCGGAATAAATCACTGGTTTATCAACGATTTGCCCATGAGCAACTGGGTGCATCAGTTTCCTGAATTTACGCGTTCCAATTTCAGGGCAGAAGCGCTGACTGACCCTTACGCTACGGAATACGATCTCAATAAATTGCTTCAGGGATGGTTCGATACCAATATGCCCGATTTTGATCAGCGCAATCCGTTTGTCACTGAATACCTGATTCAGAGCAGCATCTGGTGGATTGAGCTGGCCGGCCTGGATGGAATCCGACTCGACACCCAGCCTTATCCCTACAAAGAGATGATCGCAGCCTGGGGAAAACGGGTTTTTGAGGAATATCCCAATTTCAACATCGTTGGCGAAGCATGGCTGAACCGCGAAGGAATGAATGCTTATTATCAGAAAGATGCGATTGTGGGCGATGGCTACAATTCCTATCTGCCAAGCATCACCGACTTTTCAATGTATGGAGCAATGTCCCGCGCTTTTACCGAAGCCGATGGCTGGAGCGAAGGCATGGCAAGACTTTATTATGTGCTGGCTCAGGATTTTCTGTGGGCTGATCCTACTCAAAACCTTATTTTTCTTGACAATCATGACCTTAACCGCTACTTCAACAGCGTTGGCAGTGATATGAATGCGATGAAAATGGCGCTTACCTTCCTGCTTACCACCCGCGGAATTCCTCAGATTTATTACGGCACTGAGCTTTTGATGGACGGAGCAGAAAATCAGGGACACGGCAATATCAGAAAAGACTTCCCAGGAGGATGGCCGGGTGACACAACCAATGCCTTTACCCGCGAAGGCCGCACCGCTGCGCAGAATGAGATTTTCTCGTATATGCAACGCCTGCTGCAATTCCGTAAAAACAGCCTGCCCATAGCTCAGGGTAATCTCCGGCATTTTATTCCTGCCGACGGCGTTTATGTTTACTTCCGAAATTCGGGCGATGAAACCGTAATGGTTGTGCTGAACAACAGCCATGCACCCAAAAAACTTGATATGGCACGGTATGCCGAAATGCTGAAAGGTTATACCTCGGCAACGGATGTTATCAGCCTTCAAAAGCTGAGACTTGAAAGTGGCATTGAATGTCAGGCACGTTCAGCTATGGTTTTGGAGCTTTCGCGATAGAGCATAACCGGAAATTTCCATAGGATTAATAAACCCGGAATGCTCAATCCTTTAGGCAAAAGCAAAAAGGCAAGATTGTCGCGGCTTTATCTGGCCGGCGGTTTGTTGTTCCTGTTTACTTTGATATTCGGACCTGCGATTTACCGTTTTTCGGTGACCTTTATCCGAAGCGGATTTTCCTTTTCAGCGGCAGGCCAGTATCACAATCTCAAGAATTTCGGGGTTCCTGTTCCTAAAGGTTACAATGTTCATGGCATTGATGTGTCACACCATCAGGGACGTATCAGTTGGGATGAAGTTGCGCTAATGAATGCCAATGATATAAAAATTGACTTTGCATTTATAAAAGCAACCGAAGGCATTACCCGGCAGGACAGGCTATTTGACAGGAACTGGAAGAAAGCAAAAGAAGCAGGCATAATCCGGGGGGCGTATCATTTTTTTCACCCTTCGCGGGATGCAGGGAAACAAGCCGCCAATTTCATTAAGATGGTTAAACTGAGTCCCGGAGATCTTCCTCCCGTGCTCGATATTGAAGTTGCCAACCGGAAATCGAAAAAGGAAATTGTAGATGGTGCGCTGGAATGGTGCCGCATTGTGGAAGCACATTATGGTATGAAACCCATTATTTATACAAGTCCGGGTTATTATGACAAATATCTGGCCGATGATTTCAAAGATTATCCTTTGTGGATTGCCCATTATCACAAAGCCAAACCACGCATGGATCATCGGCGCTGGCAAATCTGGCAACACACCGATTGTGCAACCATCAATGGCATAAAAGGCGGCGTTGATATGAATGTCTTTAACGGCAGCATTTCAAAGCTGAGGAAAATGTGCGTGAAAGAGTGAGGTGGAAGTTTCATTGACTACCGCTTACTGGCGGAGATTCGTGCGATTTTCTCCTTTCGAAATAACCTTCCAGGTTTTCTTCCAACCTGGAAGGTTTTCTTAAATCATTACCGCGAATTACACGAATTAAGATGGATGTTTCAGTAACTACCGCCTACTGGCGGAGATTCGTGCGATTTTCCCCTTTCGGAATAACCTTCAAGGTTTTCTTCCAACCTGGAAGGTTTTCTTTTAGTTCGGCTAAGCGGAATTTAGCTTCGATGAGCCTGCCTGCCTGGCGCAGTCGGGCAAGCTCGTCCGCTTAGGCGGCCTCGGTTGCAATTCCGCTTTGAACACCATTGAATTTGTAATTCAATATATTTGACCGTTCTCTTCGCCATATTTAAACAAGAAGACCTAACAAGTTGGAAGAAAACTTGGTAGGTCATTTTTTTACTCGCTTCGTTCGCTTCAGTCTCCTTGTCTCCCCGTCTCCGTGTCTCCTTGTCCTGGAACAGTCTCCTTGTCTCCCCTTCCCCGTGTCACCTTGTCTTAGAAAAACCGTCCCTCGCCCCTATCTCAACAAAGTCACCGAACCCCTTACCGGACTCTTCACCGTTACATTAATATACCCCGGAACTTCAAA
>DHVX01000033.1 GCA_002412885.1 Bacteroidales bacterium UBA5197 | reverse complement strand
ATAAAACAGTCGGGCTGAAGAGCCACAGCCTGAGGAGCTTCCGGAGTTTCCGGAGCTGGCTCAATAATCACGATCGTAGCCGGCGAGATACAGCCATCTACACTCATTACAGTGACATTATATGAGTTGGGTAACACCTCTGTAAATACAGGGTTGGACTGGTAAGCCCCACCAATGCTGTAAGTATAACCAGGTCCCAAAGGAGAGGTAACGGTGATGGTGCCGGTATTGATAAAACAGTCGGGCTGAAGCGCCACAGCCTGAGGAGCTTCCGGCGTTTCCGGAGCTGGCTCAATAATCACGGTCGTAGCCGGCGAGATACAGCCATCTGCACTCATAGCGGTGACATTGTAAGTATTTGGTAACACCTCTGTAAATACAGGGTTAGACTGGTAAGCTCCACCAATGCTGTAGGTGATACCAGATCCCAAAGGAGAGGTAACGGTGATGGTGCCGGTGTTGATAAAACAGTCGGGCTGAAGTGCGACAGCCTGAGGTGGAGGAGGTGTTAATGGTTGGGCGTTGATGGTAACAGTTGTTATTTCAGAAATTTGACCTTCACCGTTCATCACTGTGACATTGTAAGTCCCAGGTGCCAGGGAACTGAAAATAGTACTTGATTGATATGCTCCGCCGATGCTATAGGTTAAATCTGGTCCTAGAGGTGATGTTACTGTGATTGTACCAGTAGATATAAAACAGTCGGGTTGAATTACTGTCACTTCTGGTGCCTCTGGAGGCACAGCAAGTGTAACTATATTATTATGCAGGAGAATAGCTCCTGCAATTGAGAGTGCCTGGCCATAAAGCGTTGAAGCTTCCAATAATTCAATCTGTCCATTAGCAATGATTGTACCTCTGAAAACTGAACCTTGTCCCAGAGTAAATGCACCATTTATCTGCCAATATACATTTTCGAGTGAGGCTCCATTAATTAGTGTAATACTCGAGTTGCCACTTGTTGAAAATGCCCCGCCTATCTGAAAAATAAATAAAGCATCAGGATCTCCCAGACCATCTAAGATTAATTCGCCATTCATGGTTGCTGCACCACCAATGCAATAAACGCCTGGGTTAAGCGTTTGTCCGTTTCCAAAGGGTGTTCCCAGAACAATATCACATGGTCTTGATGCCAGATCCATATAGGCAAGCTCCAAATCTATTGCAGCTTGTGCTAAAAGTGGATGACCAACAGGGTAAATATCTCCTATAACAATTCCAGGAGGAAAACCTGTGAGCGCGCCTACATAGGTGCCAATATCACCATTAACTATGGATGCTCCAACATTTGTTAATTCTCCAGCTGACGTAAATAATGCAAAATTTGCTGCAGCCCCTAAGTTAGGAGACTGTGCAAAACTATTATTTTGGAAAGAAAAAAGAACTATGAATGTTAAAATAAGTAGTAGTTTACTTTTCATTTTAACCGGGTATTAAGTGTGAAAAAATATTAATGCAAAGTTCAGCCTGTAATGTTCGAAAAGAGTTATACTTTTTTGTAAAAAAGTATCATATTTCCCATATAAAATATCATCATGATTTTTAGTTGTGAGGATTAAATCATTCAGGAAATCAATTTCTTCTGGTTTCTGTTAAAATCCAGAAGGGATCTGATTCATGCCCCAGAAAGTGTTCAAAAAGCTAGTCTTTATGCAAGCTAAGCATTATTTGCGAAAAATCGGTTGCACGCAATTCCTATAGAATAGATAAGATCAACTACTATTGCTAAAAAAATACGATAAAAATTAAAGAGGACATTTTTTGCTGCATAAAACGGTTTTTAAATATTCTCACTATTATGAAATTTCTTTGGTAATATTCAAAGGAACAGAAAAGGGTTGCTATTAGAGATAACTTATTAATAATTCCTGAGAGAATAAGTAGCAAGGTTGGAGCAATTATATTTATGGCTAATGGAAATTATCATAATGACGCCTGGGAGTGTGAAAAGAAAAAATATTTTCCGACTATACAGGAATAAAAGCATTCCGCAGCAACCCAACAAGAGCACCAGCAAATTGTATAAGATATGAAAACAACACCTTATGAACTAAAAATGCAAACTCTAACTGATAAATACCATATTTCAGTAAATCAACACATTAAACTCCATTTCACCCATAAAAATAATTCCTGTTTTCCTTTGCAGGCATTTTGTAAATATCTAATTTTGCAGCCGTTTTCAAAATACGACTCAAAACTGAAATGAGGAAATTATTCGCGCTGCTCGCCTTGCTATTCATCACATCCGGTTCCTATGCTCAGGACAGCATCAGGAAACACAGCCTTGGCGCTTCTCTTGATATTTACACAGCGCATTTGTGGCGCGGCAGCAAAAACGGGACTTTGCTGAGCATTCAGCCGGCAATTGAATACAGCTACGGAAATTTCAGTGCCGGAGCCTGGGCCGCCTACAGCATCGATGGCAGCTATACCGAACTCGATATTTATGCAGCCTACACCTGGAAACACTTTACCATCACCCTTTACGATTATTTTTGTCCGCCAAACCCGGTAAAGAAGTTTGAATTTTTTGAATTTGAGCAAGGCCAGACAAAACATACCTTCGATCTGAATATTGAATACAGTCAGCCGGATAAGCATCCTTTTGAATTACTCGTGGCCACTATGGTTTATGGCGATGACCTGAATCCGGAATCCGGAAAAAATTACCTTTCAACTTACATAGAGCCGGGAATCAGGTTTACACCATTTAATACCGACATTAAACTTATGGCTGGTTTTACGCCGGTTCGCAGTTATTATGCTGAGAAATCTGCATTTGTGAATACCGGAATTTCAGCCAGCCGCAATATCCGGATTTACCGCAAAATAAGCATTCCCATTACGCTGAAAGCCATGTATAATCCTTATGCTGATGCTTTTTACTTTGCCGCAGGGCTGAATTTTTAAGCTTCTTCCGAATTAACACTTGCCACCAAGGCACAAATGCACGAAAACCCACCAACTTAATTTTTAAATTTAGTTCGATTTGGTGTTTTGGAGATTTGGTGGCATGAAATGTTAATAATCCGTGTATAAAAACCGGCACTTCCTTTCCGGCCTTACCATTCCTTTTACTAACTTTGCCGCAACATAAAAATCAAAGTAATGATCCGATTTTTCAAGGGAAGCAGCATATACGCAGTAAGCAGCGGGCAAGAGCTGACAAACAATGATGTACAGAAACTCAGCTGGTTGTTCGGTGGCGCCGAATGTCTTGAAGCCCGGTCTGCATCGGGCTTTTTTATTGGCCCCCGCCGCGAAATGATTACACCATGGAGCACCAATGCTGTGGAGATTACGCAGAATATGGGCATCACCGGCATTGCCAGAATTGAAGAATTTTTTGAAGTTCCGGCACCGGATGCATCTTTCGATCCCATGTTGCAAAAGCTTTACAAAAGCCTTGATCAGGATATTTTTACCATAGTTCACGAACCGGAACCCATCAGGCATATTGATGACATCGCGGCTTATAATCAGCAGGAAGGACTGGCACTTTCAGAAGATGAAATCACTTATCTTGATGAGCTCAGCCAAAAACTGAACCGGCCCTTAACCGACAGCGAAGTCTTTGGTTTTTCACAGGTAAATTCTGAACATTGCCGCCATAAAATCTTCAACGGGACCTTCATCATCGATGGAAAAGAAGAGCAGGAAACCCTCTTCTCGATGATAAGAAAAACCTCAAAAGCTCATCCTAATTTTATCGTTTCTGCATACAAAGACAATGTTGCTTTTATCGGCGGACCGGTCATCAGACAGTTCGCTCCAACCCGTCAGGATGTGCCCGATTTCTTCTCGGTAAGAGATATAGAATCGGTAATTTCGCTCAAGGCTGAAACCCACAATTTCCCAACCACTGTTGAACCTTTCAACGGAGCAGCCACAGGAAGCGGCGGTGAAATACGCGACCGCATGGCCGGAGGCAAAGGTTCGATGCCCATTGCCGGCACAGCCGTTTACATGACTTCTTATCCAAGAAACTGCGATTCTCACACCTGGAAATCGGCAGTACCTGCCCGCAAATGGCTCTATCAAACTCCTGAAGAACTGCTGATTAAAGCTTCGAACGGAGCAAGTGATTTTGGCAATAAATTCGGTCAGCCGCTCATCTGCGGAAGCCTGCTTACCTTCGAACACAACGAAAACGAAAAAACCTACGGCTACGACAAAGTCATTATGATGGCCGGCGGAGTTGGATATGCTTATAAAACTGACAGTCTGAAAGACGAACCCGTACCCGGCGACAAAGTGGTGGTAATGGGTGGCGACAACTATCGGATTGGTATGGGTGGTGGCGCTGTTTCGTCGGTTGCAACCGGGCAGTTCAGCAATTCTATTGAACTGAATGCAGTTCAGCGTTCAAATCCTGAAATGCAGAAACGGGTTTACAACGCCGTTAGAGCAATGGCTGAAATGGAGAAAAATCCCATTGTCTCCATTCACGATCATGGAGCTGGCGGCCACCTGAATTCATTGTCGGAGCTGGTTGAGGTTACCGGTGGAAGAATCGATATTGATAAACTTCCGGTGGGCGACCCTACCCTATCGGAGCGCGAAATTATCGGCAACGAATCGCAGGAACGCATGGGTCTGATTATGCATCCGCAGGACATTGAACTTCTTGAAAGAGTTGCAGAACGCGAACGTGCACCCATGTTTATTGCAGGAGAAACCACCAACGATCAGCACCTTACGTTCATCAACAATAAAACAGGCAAAAAGCCAATTGATCTCCACCTGATGGATATGTTCGGCAAACCGCCGCGCACCATCATGGATGACAATACGGTTATCAACAATCTTAAACCACTCAAATACAAGGCAGCAAATATCCGTCAATACATTGAGCAAGTTCTTCAACTTGAAGGCGTTGCATGCAAGGATTGGCTTACCAACAAAGTTGACCGCTCGGTAACCGGCCGTGTTGCTCTTCAGCAAACAGCAGGTCCGGTGCAGCTTCCGCTAAACAATGCAGGTGTGGTTGCCCTTGATTATTCAGGAAACAAAGGCATAGCAACTTCGATAGGTCATGCACCCGCTGCAGGATTGATCGATCCCGATGCAGGATCGGTTTTATCAATTGCCGAAGCGCTTACAAATATCGTGTGGGCACCGCTAACTTACGGAATCAAAGGAGTTTCGCTCAGCGCCAACTGGATGTGGCCTTGCCGCAACCCCGGCGAAGACGCCCGTTTGTTCAGCGCGGTGAAAGCTGCCAGCGATTTTGCCATTGCATTGGGAATCAACATCCCTACAGGAAAAGACTCCCTTTCAATGACGCAGAAATATCCTGATGGCGAAAAAGTATATTCGCCGGGAACGGTAATTATTTCAGCTGTGGGAGAAGTTAGCGACATCCGCAAAACAATTCGCCCGGTAATTCAACCCGAATTCACCTCAACACTGGTATATCTCGATTTTTCAGCATCGCCGCTAAAAACAGGAGGAAGCAGTCTTGCACAGGCACTCAACAGCCTTGGCGATGAAGCCCCCACCGTTGCTGATGCTCAATATTTTATCAAAGCTTTTGAAGCAGTTCAGGCACTGATTAACCGTGAGGTAGTTATTGCCGGACACGACATTTCATCGGGCGGGCTGGTCACTACTTTGCTCGAAATGCTATTCGCACAGCCGGGAATAGGACTCGATGCCGACCTCAGCGGTTTCGGCGAAAGCGATATTGTGAAATTGCTTTTCAGTGAAAACCCCGGCGTGGTTCTTCAGGTAAACGACATCGATTTTACAACTGTCTTCCTGCATGAAGCAGGATTGAATTATCAGATACTTGGCAAGCCTTCGTTCCGGAGATTTCTGACATTGCGCTACAACGGAGGCAACACAGAACTGGATGTGGATCAGATGCGGAAATTGTGGTTTAAAACCTCCTATCTGCTCGACAGAAAGCAAAGCGGTGAAGATCTTGCCCGCGAACGCTATCACAATTTCAGCAAACAACCACTTTCCTATGATTTTGGTGAAGATTTTTCAGGCACTTCCTCTGCTTATGGAATCGACATTAACCGAAGTACACCCACGGGAATAAAAGCAGCCATCATCCGCGAAAAAGGGGTAAATGGTGACCGTGAAATGGCATGGTCGCTGTATCTGGCCGGGTTTGATGTGAAGGATGTTCACATGACTGATCTGATTGCCGGTCGCGAAAACCTGGAAGATGTGAACATGATTGTTTTTGTGGGAGGGTTCAGCAATTCTGATGTTCTGGGTTCGGCAAAAGGCTGGGCAGGCGCTTTCCTATTTAATCCGGAAGCAAAAGCTGCACTCGACAATTTTTATGCAAGGCCCGACACACTGAGTCTGGGTGTTTGCAACGGGTGTCAGCTGATGGTTGAACTGGGACTAATTCATCCAAACCACACTGAAAAACCAAAAATGCTTCACAACAAATCAGGTAAGTTTGAATCTGCATTTGTGAATGTGGAAATTCCTGAAAACAATTCAGTTATGCTGAGGAGCATGGCCGGCAAACGACTGGGCATCTGGATAGCACATGGCGAAGGCCGTTTTAATTTACCCTTACCGGAAAATCAATACAACATTCCGATGAAATACAGCTATGCAGCCTATCCCGGAAATCCGAACGGATCAGATTATGACACTGCGGCCGTAGTTTCGGAAGATGGCCGTCACCTCGCCATGATGCCACATCTTGAAAGATCAATTTACCCATGGAACTGGGCATACTATCCTTCTGGCAGATCAGCTGATGAAGTATCGCCATGGATTGAAGCCTTTGTGAATGCCAGAGAGTGGGTGTTTGCGCAGAGTTGATTTGTGGTTTTATTGTAGCTTAAGCGTTTAAACACTTCGATCTCAAATTGGCAGGATTGAAGTTTCAAAATAACCTTCCAGGTATTCTTCTTTCCTGGAAGGTTTTGTCATATTAATGTTTCACGTTGGTGTTATGCATGAATTGTACTTTGGAATTTCTAGGAGGAATATCAAATTAATTCCTCAAATAAGACACATTTTATATCCCCCTCTTCTCCCCCTTTAGGAAAAGGGGGACGATTAATTTCGTTTTTTTTGACACATTAGTTTGAAGAAAGTCCAGTTAGCTCAGGTACTCAAATGGGGAAGGTATCTCGACAGTTTCACTTATTCTCCTATCACACCACCAAAATTATTTTTTATTTAACCCGCTCGTATATAGATTTATCAATTTGCATATTAATTATAATTCACATATTTTTACCATTCAATGGAAACGGGGACCATTTGACAGAATAAACTAACTCTTCTCATCATAATTTTACGATTACACGAATGGGTAAAACAATTTTTATCACAGGCGCAAGCAGTGGCATAGGTAAGGCTTGTGCTTACAGATTTGCAGAAAAGGGAAATACATTGATTATCACCGGTCGTAGAGCTGAAAAGCTGAACGATCTGGCTATTGAACTGCAGAAAAAAACAGAAGCTGAGGTTATCGTACTTGCATTTGATGTCCGCAGCAGAGTAGAAGTTGCAAATGCGGTGAACCAGCTTGCTGATGATCACAAAGCACCCGATATCCTCATCAATAACGCAGGTCTTGCTTTGGGGCTTGATCCCATAAATTCAGGTAATCAGGATGAATGGGAAACCATGATTGATACCAACATCAAAGGCTTGCTGAATATCACCAAAGAACTGATTCCCTATATGATAGAGAAAAAATCAGGGCATATCCTGAATATTGGATCTATTGCAGGGCGGGAAGTTTATATGAACGGGAATGTTTACTGTGCCACCAAAGCAGCGGTTGACAGTATCTCCAAAGCAATGAGAATTGATTTTCTGCCATATGGCATAAAAGTAACACAGATTGCTCCGGGAGCTGTGGAAACCGAATTTTCGAAAGTAAGGTTTGGCGGCGACGACTCCAGAGCCAAAGCAGTTTACAATGGGTTTGAACCTCTTCACCCTGAAGATGTTGCTGAAGTGATTCATTACGCCACCTCTTTGCCGGCACATGTAAACATCAACGACCTGCTGCTTATGCCAACTGCTCAGGCTTCGGCTACAATTATTCATCGGAAGTCATGACAAGAAATTTCACATAATTCCTTCATTAAGTGCATAAAAAATACTTCTATGACAGAGATAACAAGAATTTTCGACCTGCTGCCCTACTATGTAGAAAACTTTAAACCAAAAGACGATGCGCTAGCTGTAAAAGAAGACGGAGTATGGAAAAAATTCAGCATAGGGCAATATATACAGGTTTCAGACAACCTGACTTATGGCCTGATAGCTATGGGCGTGAAACCAGGCGATACCATTGCAACCATCACCAACAACAGACCGGAATGGAACTTTCTGGATATGGCCATTATGCAGGCAGGCGCCATTCATGTTCCGGTTTATCCCACCATCAGCGCTGCCGATTATCAGTATATTTTTAACCACGCGGGTATAAAATTCGTGTTTGTTGCAGGGGAAGAGTTGTCAAAAAGAATAAAAGAAGCCTCAACTGCATGCCCCACGGTTGAAGAAGTTTTCACATTCAAAACAAGAAAGGATTTTCGCAATATTTATGATATTGTTGATCTGGGACAGGAAAATCCGGTTCCTGAAAGAGTACAAGAGATAAAAAACAACATCGGCACACATGATCTAGCCACCATAATTTACACTTCAGGGACTACCGGAAATCCGAAAGGTGTTATGTTGTCGCACCACAATATCATTTCAAACTTCAAAGCAGTTTCTTACATTCCGACTTTCGGCGAAGAAGGGAAAGCATTGAGTTTTCTGCCCCTCTGCCATGTGTATGAGCGAATGCTGAACTATTTGTATCAGTACCTCGGTATTTCTGTTTACTATGCCGAAAGTTTAGCCACCATAACCGACAATATCAAGGAAATTCATCCCGATATGATGTGTTGCGTGCCCCGGCTTCTTGAAAAAATTTACGACAGAATTCAAGCTAGCGGACGAAAACTTAAGGGCGTAAAACGCATGATTTTCTTCTGGGCTGTTGATCTTGCGCTGCATTATGATGTTCAGGGCAACAACAACTCATGGTATATGCTCAGGCACAAAATTGCCGACAAACTCATTTACAGTAAATGGAGAGAAGCCTTGGGCGGTAATTTCAAAATTATTGTTTCCGGCGGCGCTTCCATTCAGCCTAGGCTGGTTAAAACCTTCAGAGCAGCCGGGCTGCCCATTTACGAGGGCTACGGACTCACCGAAACATCACCGGTGGTTGCAGTTACCAGCACCGAAAGCAATGGGATTAAGATAGGAACAGTGGGTCCTCCGTTAAGAGGTGTAGATGTGATGATAGCAACCGACGGAGAAATTCTGGCCAAAGGTCCTGGTATTATGATGGGATATTACAAAGACCCCGAACTTACTGCCAGCGTAATTGATGAAGATGGCTGGTTTCACACCGGAGATATCGGACGATTTGAGCCGGAAGGTCAACTCAGAATTACCGGTAGAAAGAAGGAGATTTTTAAAACATCGCTCGGAAAGTATATCGCTCCGGAACTACTCGAAAACAAAATTAAAGAATCCCCTTTTATTGACAATATTATTGTAGTTGGGGAAAATCAGAAGTTTGCAGCCGCACTTATTGTCCCTGATTTTATTCATTTGAAGTCATGGTGTGCAATTAAACAGATACCCTACACCACTGACGAGGAAATGATTGCTGTGCCAAAAGTAAGACAAAGGATTCTTAAAGTCGTTGAACAGTTCAACAAGACTTTTGGAAGTACGGAACAAATCAAAAAAGTGGAAATCATGAGTAAGGAGTGGACTACAAACAGCGGTGAACTTACGCCGACCCTCAAACTAAAACGGGCTTTTATAGTCTCAAAATACCAGAACAAAATCGACAAACTTTTCACCTGAAATAAAAAAACAGCTTATGACTCAAGTTACCCGCCTTTTTGACCTGCTTCCGCACTATGCTGAGAAGTACAGAATCAAAGACGATGTATTGGCCGGAAAAGAGAATGGAATATGGACAACATATTCCATTGCTGAATACCGCGAAATGGCTGACAACATTAGCTATGCGCTTATAAACGCGGGCATTGTCCGTGGCGATATGGTTGCCACCATTATGCCAAGCCGCCCCGAATGGAATATTATTGACATGGGAATTATGCAGGCCGGCGCCATTCATGTACCCATTTATCCTACCATAAGCGAAGCTGATTATAAGTTCATCCTTAATCATGCTGAGGTGAAAATTGTTTTCATTTCCGGTAAAGAAATTTTCAGAAAGATTGAGCATATTCTGCCTGAAATTAAAAGCATGAAAGCCGTTTACGCCGTAAAAGAAACTGCCGGAACTGAAAAATTTCTTGATTTTGTTGAAACAGGCAAAAAAAACTCCAATCCTGAACTTCTCAAAAGCATTAAAGCTTCCATCAACGAAAACGATCTTGCAACTGTTATTTACACTTCAGGCACAACCGGCAACCCCAAGGGAGTAATGCTCACCCATGCCAATCTGCTGAGTAATGTTAAAGCCGTTGTGCATATTCCTCCTTTCGGAGAAGAGGGAAAAGCGCTGAGTTATCTGCCTCTTTGCCATGTTTATGAGCGAATGCTCAATTATATGTATCAATACCTTGGTATTTCTGTTTACTATGCCGAAAATGTAGCATCCATTGCTGAAAATATGCGGGATGTCAAACCTGAGATACTTTCAACAGTTCCCCGTTTGCTTGAAAAAATTTATGACAAAATAGTTGCCAACGGGAGAAAACTAACCGGAATAAAGAAGTTTCTGTTTTTCTGGGCACTTAATCTGGGGTTGAGATACGAATTGAATGGTGCCAATGGCTGGTATTATGAGGCAAAACTCAAACTAGCCAATAAAATTATATTCAGCAAATGGAGAGCTGCACTGGGAAATAAAATGCAGGTAATTGTTTCGGGAGGAGCTGCACTTCAGCCAAGGCTTGCCCGGGTTTTCTCGGCAGCACAAATCCCGGTGCTTGAAGGTTACGGACTTACTGAAACTTCACCCGTTCTCTCGGTTAATGATTTTAGCCCTGACGGAATCTGCTTTGGCACTGTTGGTAAAGTACTTAAGGGTGTAGAAGTTATGATTGCCGATGATGGTGAAATTCTGGCCAAAGGACCCAACCTGATGCTGGGATATTACAAAGAGCCCGCGCTGACCGCTGAAGCAATTGACCCTGAGGGCTGGTTCCATACCGGAGACATCGGCCGATTTGAACCTGCCGGTCACCTAAGAATTACCGGCAGAAAAAAAGAAATATTCAAAACCTCTCTCGGCAAATACATAAGTCCCGAACAATTGGAAAACAGGTTTAAAGAATCATCGTTTATTGATGCCCTTATTATTATTGGTGAAAACCAAAAGTATGCGGCTGCATTAATTGTTCCTGATTTTAATCACCTGAAAAACTGGTGCGCGATTAAGGAAATTCCCTACACCTCTGATAGCGAAATGGTTGAGTTGCCCAGGATAAAAAAGCGCTTCCAATTGGAAATTGACAAATACAATAAATTTTTTGGAGCCACCGAACAAGTCAAACGGATTGAAATCCTTGACAAAGAATGGACTGTTGATTCAGGCGAGTTAACGGCTTCCATGAAACTAAGAAGACGCTTTATAATGCAGAAATACAGCGACTTAATCAACAAAATTTTTAACATTAGCGAAGAATAACCAAAACACACTAACCCAGAAAAGTCCTTGTGTTAAATGGCTACACTGAGCCGAATCTTCGATCTTCTGCAGCTTTACCGGGAAGAATATGCCGGTAAGAATGATGTGTTTGCCTATAAAAAAGAGGGAAACTGGATTTCTGTTTCTGCAAATGAATATGTAAAAAATGCTGATCAGGTAAGCCATGGGCTTCTCGCTATCGGCCTGAAACCCGGCGATAAAGTGGCCACCATCATGGGCAACCGGCCTGAATGGAATTACCTTGACATGGGCATACTGCAAATCGGCTGTGTACATGTACCCGTTTATCCCACTATAAGTTCTGAAAATTACCGATTCATTTTTCAGGATGCGGAGATCAAGGTACTTTTTATTGGCTGCTACGATGCCTATAGTCGGGTAAAAACAATTCTGCACGAAATACCTTCACTTCATGCTTTTTATATCCTCGAAAAAACGAAAGGTGTAAAACACTGGAGTGATCTTCTTGAAAAAGGGAAAAAGTCACAAAATGCAGAGAAGCTCAGTTTATTGAAAAGCAGCATTGAACCATCCTCGCTGGCAACGCTGATATACACATCAGGAACAACCGGAAAGCCCAAGGGAGTAATGCTTTCGCATACAAATATGGTGAGTAATTTTCTGAGCGTCACCGAAATTCTCAAAAAAAAACCGGTATCCCGGGCATTGAGTTTCCTGCCGCTCTGCCATGTGTATGAGCGTATGCTGAATTATATGTATCAGAATATGGGCATATCGGTTTATTATGCCGAACATATCGACCGCATCCGCGAAAACATGAAAGAAATCAGTCCCGATATGTTCTGTGCAGTTCCGCGGGTGCTGGAAAAGAGTTATGCAACCATCATACGGAAAGGCCGTAATTTAAAAGGAATTTCAAGACTGGTCTTCTTCTGGGCACTTCAGCTTTGTCACAAATACGATTTCGATATTGCCGGAAAGTGGGCCTACAAATTCAATCTCCGGATCGCTGATAAGCTTGTTTTCAGCAAATGGCGTGAAGCCTTTGGCAACAGACTTTGCATTATTGTTTCCGGCGGAGCACCTTTGCATCCGAGGCTGGCAAGGGTTTTCTGGGCTGCAGGCATTCAGGTAATTGAAGGTTACGGTCTCACCGAAACTTCTCCGGTTATCGCCGTAGGAACTTTTGAGCCAAAAGGCGTTAAATTCGGAACCGTTGGTAAAATTCTTCCCGGCGTTGATGTAATTCTGGCTCCCGATGGCGAAATTCTGGTGAAAGGCCCCAATGTGATGATGGGATACCTGAACAGACCCGACAGAAATGAGGAGGTTTTTGACAAGGATGGCTGGTTTCATACCGGCGATATCGGCGAAATAATTGATGGGGAATATCTCAGAATAACCGACAGAAAAAAGGAAATTTTCAAAACATCACTGGGGAAATATATAGCACCTCAAGTCATTGAAAACAGAATGAAGGAGTCTCCTTTTATTGAAAGCGTGATGGTTATCGGTGAAAACAGAAATTATCCTTCAGCACTTATTGTTCCCAATTTTGAATACCTGAAATCGTGGTGCAATGCCAAAGAAATTGAATATACTAGCAACTCCGAAATGACTTGTTTGCAAGTAGTTCAGGACAGAATCCTGCGCGAAGTCAATTTCATCAATGCCTCGCTCGATCATACTTCACAGGTGAGAAAGTTTATAATTATGAGCAAAGTATGGACAGTTCAATCGGGTGAATTATCTCCGACTTTAAAGGTAAGACGAAAATTTATGCATGAGAAATATGCTGCGCTGATTGCAGGTATGTACGACACAGATATTGATCAGTTGCCTTCCGGGAAGAGAAAAAAGTAAGTGATTTTTATCCAACTTAAAAATGTCAGGTCAAGCCCTGACTAATAAGCGATATACATGCGGATCTGAGAAAACCCTAATGAAGAATTTTATAAATAAGCTCTTTTGTAAGTTCTCCGCCGTCAGCCGATCCTGAATCCACGCCTTTTGCTTTCAGATCATACTCCCTCATCAAACCAATGATCATGGCAAGTTTGTCAAGATTGTAATTTCTGGCTGCGGCTCTGTAATCACTTAGAAAATAGACACTGATGCCGGCTGCAGAAGCAATTTCATTATCTGGTTTACCCGACATGGCATGAACCAGAATGACTTTGGAGAAGAATGCATACAAAAGCACGACTACTTTGGTCAGGGGATTCTCTTTGGGATTTGATGCGAAATGTGCCACAATCCGATTCGACTTCATTACATCGCGCTTTGCCAGCGCAACCTGAAGCTCAAAAACGTTAAAATCCTTACTTATGCCAATATTTGTTTCAACCAGCTTTTCGGTGATCTGGCTTCCTTTTGAAAGGCTGATGTATAATTTGCTTAACTCATTGGCAATTTTACTGAGGTCGTTGCCTAAAAATTCGGAAATCATTATGCATGCCTTCTGCGAAATTGAGTAACCCGATGCTTCTGTCTGAGCATTGATCCATGCAGGAATTTTATCCTCATAAATTTTCGCCGACTCAAAATAAACGCCTTTCTTTTCAACAATTTTGGCAAGCGATTTCCGCTTATCGTATTTCTTATATTTATAGCAAAGCACAAGAATGGTTGATTCAAGCGGCTTTTCCACATATTTTGCAATATCATCCAATGTTTTTACATCCTGGGCTTCCTTTACAATCACCACCTGATGACTAGCCATCATGGGGTATCGTTTGGCGTAGTCAACAATGGTGCGGGCATCTACATCGCGCCCATACAAAACGGACTGATTAAACTCTCTGCCGGCTTCATCAAGTACCTCTTTTTCAATCACATCGCTGATTAAATCGATGTAATAAGGCTCTTCTCCGCTCAACAGGTAAACCGGATGAAAAATACGTTTCCGGATATCGGATATTATCTGTTTGTAATCTTTTGCCATTCCAAATTGCTGTTAAAAACGCAGATGTTTTACGGTAAGCCCTTTATTTATAAGCTGTTTCAGCGATTGAATCCCTATTTTCAGGTGTGAATGAACGTATTCTTCGGTAACCTGTTTATCGCTCTCCTCTGTTTTCACTCCTGATGAAATCATAGGATGATCAGAAACCAGTAAAAGTGCTCCGGTTGGAATTTCATTGTGAAAACCTACGCTGAAGATTGTGGCAGTTTCCATATCAATTGCCATTGCCCTGATCTGCCTCAGGTAATCTTTAAATTCATCATCGTGCTCCCAAACCCTTCGGTTGGTGGTATAAACGGTTCCTGTCCAGTAATCAAGGCCTTCGTCACGTATGGATGTTGAGATTGCTTTCTGCAGGTTAAAAGCAGGCAATGCAGGAACTTCGGAAGGAAAATAATCGTCAGATGTTCCCTCACCCCGTATTGCCGCAATGGGCAAAATGAGATCACCGACTAGGGCTCTCTTTTTCAACCCACCACATTTGCCAAGAAACAAAACAGCTTGAGGTTTGATGCATCCGAGCAAATCCATTATTGTTGCTGCATTTGCACTGCCCATGCCAAAGTTTATCATGGTTATATCTCCCGCAGTCGCACTTGGCATTGCCCGGTCTCTGCCTTTAATTTCAACTTTGTTCCATTCGGCAAAGAGTTCAAGGTAATGATTGAAATTCGTCAATAAAATATATCCTCCGAACTCATTAAGCGATGTACCTGTATATCTGGGCAGCCAGTTCTCAGTAATTTCCTGTTTTGTTTTCATAAAAAAACTTTTGCTTTAATTGATAAAAGAGTCTTTTACCAATGCAAATGTATGCTTTTTGGCAAAATGTTGTAGTTTTATCCGCCAAAGCAGCTTTCAAATGCAGCAACTTAATTTTCCGCAGTATTCTTTCAGGATCGGACAGCAGTCAGGTCATGCCACAATTTTTGATCCCCAAAGGAAACGTTTTGTTGCGCTTACCCCTGAAGAATGGGTGCGTCAGCATTTGATAAGGTACCTCATCGATGAAAAAAATGTTCCCCCTACCCTGCTGGCATCTGAACGTGGTCTGAAAATTAACGGAATGCACAAAAGATTTGATTTGCTGGCATTTTCAACCGACGGCAAGCCTTTGCTTATTGTGGAATGTAAATCTCCGGATGTATCGCTCAGTGAAGAAACTTTCCATCAGGCGGTTAGATACAACCTGGCGTTGAAAGCTCATTATCTGCTTATTTCCAACGGATTGGATCATCATATTGCGAGGGTTGATTATCTGACATCACAATTGCAGTTTTTGCAAACCATACCTGATTTCAGGGAAATGAACCTTAATGCAATTTCAAAGTAGCTACTTAGCCAGCAGCAATCTGTTGAATTCCTGAATTTCTGTAAACTTCTGCCACAACATTGAAATAGCTTACTAATTTTGTAAAAAAAACCATATGTCTTGTCTGCGTGTAATTCTGGCCATCGTTTTTCCTCCGCTTGCAGTAATTGACCAGGGCTGCGGCTCTGTGCTGATTGTTCTTTTGCTCACACTTGCAGGATGGATTCCCGGTGTAATTGCCGCGCTCATTATTCTGAACAAGGGAAGATATTAGTCGATCTTTTTATTCAGCAGTTCCAAAATTTCCAGAATAAAAAAACAGGCCACCTTCTGGTGGCCCGAATTTCATAAATTCTTATTTCTTAACAGATTAACTGCATTTCAAAACAGTTTTTATCTGGTAATTTGCTGATTCAGCCAACGGGCCAACAGCTGCTTTTTTAAATGAAGCACAAGCATCGCCAGTTGATCCTTTACCAGCATGAGCTGTTCCTATTTCAAAATGGAAACGTGCTTGTTTGGCAGGTGTATCACCATCAAGTTCCATACCTTTCTGTGCGTTTTCAATAGCTTCATCCCATTTCGAAAGTTTATTATTTGCAAGAGCATACAAATAATATGCTTCAGCATTTTTGTCGCTGTACTTTATCGATTCGTCAAGCAGCGCAACAGCTCCGTTAAAATCGTTCTTTTTGAATGCTCCGTTGGCACTGTTTATGAAGTTATCGCTCATAAATTTGCTTGCCTGCTCAACTGTTTTTTCGTCTTTGATTTTTGTACCGGTTTCTATGGCTTTATCCATGGCAATGCGTAAATCATCAGATTTGTTTTGTTTGTTGTAAACCAAACCTTTACTCAGCCAGGCTCCTGCAAAATCAGGATCATATTCCAGCGCTTTATCAAATGATGCCAAAGCTTCGGCATATTTATCGGCTCTGTAATCAGTATTTCCTTTAACTCTGTATAGTTTTGGCAACAGCTCATCGGCTTTCGCTTTAATTCCATCATCACCGTATTGCTCAGCATAATCATGAGCAAGTTCAAAATTGGTAATGGCTTCTTCAACTTTTTTGTCTTTGTATAAAGCGGTTGCATGATTGTATTGCAACAACGGAATTTGCTGTTTCGACAAATTAACGATATCTGCTCCTTCATCACCGGCTTTTTCAGCAATGACTGCGGCTTCTTTCAGCGCTTCAATTGCCTTGGGAATATCTGTTGCAGCCAGTTCTACTCCCCTGTTGTAAGCATTTGTAGCATCCTCAAGTGACTGAGAATAAACTACTTTAACTCCAAATAAAGTTGCAATCAGGACAATACCTGTAAAGAATTTCTTTGTGTTTTTCATTTTAAAAAGGTTTATTAGCAATAATCATTGATCGCAAAAATAAACAATTAGGACGATCAATTCGGTTAAAAAATCATAAAAAAAATAAACGCCAAAATCTTTAACACTGCATATCAATGCATTACATAGCCAATAATTTCACTATATGTATATTAAAACAGCGTTTTCAGATAAACTTGATATCCACTACCCATACTTGAATATGGCCTTTGCTGAATCGCTGATAAATACATTCAGCTAATTTCAGGTCAAAGAACTCATTGCATTTAAGGTTTTCTTCATAACCTCCGGCTACATAAAGGTTAAAAACAATCCTTATTTCCTGACAAATAACACATTCCCAAGAAATATATACTGACACAGGGCTTAGAATTAATTTTTATTATACATTTGCAATGCTAAAAAAAAAACATTTTCCCATATGAAAAGCTCAATCCTCAAGGTCGTTTTGGCGATAGTGGTGATCGTATTAGCCTATCTGCTTTACGCTTCTATCATGAAACCTATTCGTTTTCAAGAAGAACTGACAAAAAGAAATTCACAGATTTCCAGCAAACTGAAGGATATCAGGTCAGCTCAGATCTTTTACAAACAGTTTAACAATGCCTACACATCAAGTTTTGATACGTTGTTTGCTTTTCTGGAGACGGGAAGAATTCCTGTTGTGAAGATGATTCCGGATCCAACGGATACAACTTTTACCCGCTCTATAAGCGATACTATCGGGTTTATCGGCATTGCAGATTCATTGTTTTCAAAGCGTAAAAATTTCGTAATGAAAGATCTTGCTGTAATTCCTTTTTCTGATGGACGCAAATTCCAAATGAACACTGCCAAAGTAGATAAAGGAGGAGTAATGGTTCCTGTAATCGAAATTCTTGTGCCTTACGAATATTACTTGTCCGACCTTTCGCAACAGGATGTAATTAACCTCAAAGCTACTCAGGAAACAATGAACCGCTATGCGGGGTTAAGATTGGGATCATTGACTGAAGCCACTACCGACGGTAACTGGGAGTAAATTTAGAATAACACATGGCGGTTGATCACATAAAAAAGGTATCTTCTTACGACCGTTTGTTTGATCAGGCCCAAACCCATCAATATAATCTGTCCATCCGGTTAAACCCGGATGGACTTTCTTTTGCCGTTTATTCCATTGCGCATAAACGATACATTGCTATCGAATCCATTTCGTTTCCTGATAAATTTGCCTCTTCAGCCGGAGCCCTTGCTGCAGCCATTTATCTCGACAACATCGCCAAAGCCATCGATGAAAAATCATGGCTTATATCGGATTTCCGGAACAAGGTAATTATTTACAATACCCGGATTTACACACTGATTCCTGAGCCTTTGTATAATTCTGATGAAAAGGATTCTTACCTCAGTTTTGTGCATAAAACAGGACAGGATGATATTGTCATAGCTTCAAAACTAGAAGCTGCTGACAGCCGGATAATTTTCGGGATAAATAAAAATATCTTCAACGAGCTTAACTCCTGGTTCAACAGTGTTAAACTCATGCACCATGCAGGCGCTTTGCTCGAATCGGTGCTTCCGGTATTTAAACACTCCGAGCCGGAAAACCCGGTAATTATCAATATCAATAAAAAACATCTGGATATTATTGCATTGCGCGATAACAAACTGAGTTTTATTAATACTTTTGAATGGCATTCGGGCACCGACATCGTATATTTCACCTTGTTTGTGCTTGATCAATTGTCGCTGAATCCGGGAAAGGTTCATGTTTTTCTTTGCGGAGACATTGACGAAGACGATGAAAATCATCAGCTCATAGTGCGATACATCAGAAATGTAGGCTTTCTGTCGCGTAGTGAATCTTACACCAAAGGATATGCACTTGAATTGATCCACACACACAAATATTTTGACCTTTTAAACCCGGCTTTATGCGAATAGTAAGTGGAACTCATAAAAGCAGGATAATTCATGTTCCGAAGAACCTTCCGGTAAGGCCAACTACCGATATAGCAAAAGAAGCTATATTTAATGTATTGGTCAATAACTTTGATTTACAGGATGTTAAAGTCCTTGATCTGTTTTCCGGAACGGGAAATATCGCTTACGAATTTGCCAGCCGCGGTGCAATTGGCGTTACCAGCATTGATACTGAGCTCCGATGTGTGAATTTTATAAGGAAAACAGCTTCAGAAATGGGTTTCGAAGCAATTCTATCTTTCCGGTCAGATGCATTCCGTTTTCTGAAAAATTGCGAACATACTTACGATATAATTTTCTGCGACCCGCCCTACGATCTTGAAGGAATTGAAACTATTCCCACTGCAGTGTATGAAAGAAAACTACTGAAAGAAGATGGTTGGCTGATTCTGGAACATTCAAGGGATTACGATTTCAGCAAATACCCGGGCTTTTTGCAACAAAGAAAATACGGAAAAGTAAATTTCAGCATTTTTGCTTCAGCTCTTACTGTAGAATAACAATTTGCTTTCAATTTCTTAACAGATCTGAACGCTGATTTGTCAGAACTCAGCCCATATAATCTACAACTTAGGCAAATCTACAGCATCAGGAATAAACAAACTAACATCACCCCCATTTTTATAAATATCTCTTACGATTGAAGAATTTATCGATGTGAATTCGGGGGTTGTCAGAAGGAATAAAGTCTCTACATCAGGATTCAGTTTTTTATTTACCTGACCAACAGTACGTTCAAACTCAAAATCAGCAGAAGTCCGCAGTCCGCGCAACAAATAAGATGCGGAAATCTCGCGGCAATAATCAACCGTCAGCCCAGAATAACTGCGAACTTTAATTTTACTTTCACCTGCAAAAACCTGCTCAATCCATCTAACTCTGTCCTCTACCGGAAAATAACCCTTCTTTTCGATGTTAAGACCCACGGCAACAATAATTTCATCAAACAATGGCAGTGCCCTCAGTATGATGTTTTCATGGCCACGTGTTATCGGATCAAACGACCCCGGAAATACTGCTCGCTTTGTCATAAACTGATAATTTAAGCAAAAATAGATAATTCCTTAAGAAAGTCACCCTCTTTGATTAATATCGGCATGCAAAAGATCATGAAGCGAGGCATAGGTACTGCTAAAAATGAGATCATCCCTGTCGCGTCCCATCCATTCTGCAGCCTTAATTTCCTCCAAAAGCTGGGGGATAAGCATTTCTTTGCCATCATATTGCATAGCAAACCAATACGTCATTTTCAGCACTTTTTTGCCTTTGTGCTCATATATGTGAAAAGTTGATGGAAGCTCTGAAATCAATCTATGCCCTGATATTCCTGTTTCTTCCTCAACTTCCCTCAACGCCGCCTCTGCCGGACTCTCGCCCTTTTCAAGCTTTCCTTTGGGTAAATCCCATCTGCCAAATCTGAATATAAATAATCGTTGTCGTTCCCGATTCATTACAACCCCTCCGGCAGCTTCAAGATACCAGAATAAAGAAATAAAATCGTCTAACAATTTTTTAACATCTCTGTTGTTATATATAACAAGCTGATCTTGCGCCGATGCATTGTCTGCAAAATTTCTAAGCGCTTCTTTAATTGATTTGCGTCCATTAACTTCAATTTTCATGCACTGAGAAAACCCGTCATCCGGCTTTCCACATAAAATCACTGACTTATCATTTATAAAAACTTTGTACATTTGCAGCATGAATAAGAATGAGTCAACAGCACAGGACACCGCGGAGTTTCTTTTGCAAATTAAAGCAATTAAACTGGACGCCAATAACCCGTTTACATGGAGTTCGGGCATCAAATCGCCAATTTACTGCGATAACCGCAAAATTTTATCTTACCCAAAGATACGCACTTTTGTTAGGCAGGAATTCGTAAAAATGATCAACGAAGAATTCGGCGATATCGATCTGATTGCCGGAGTTGCAACCGGAGCTATTGCTCACGGCGTTCTTGTTGCTCAGGATTTGGGCGTTCCTTTTGTTTATGTCCGCTCTTCAAAAAAAGAGCATGGCATGACTAACCTTATTGAAGGAGTTGCAGAATCCGGACAATCAGTTGTAGTGGTCGAAGATTTGGTTTCTACCGGCAACAGCAGCCTGAATGCAGTTGCAGCCCTCAGAGAAGCAGGCTATAATGTAAAAGGTATGGTTGCCATTTTCACTTACGGACTTCAGTCGGCTAACGACAATTTCAAAAAAGAAAACTGTGCACTTTTTACACTTACCAGTTACGATCAGCTGATTAAACATGCCCTTGACAAAAGTTATATCAAGGATTCTGATCTTCAGTCGCTTATCAAATGGCGCGAAAACCCTGAAGCCTGGGGAAAATAATATCATATATGGCATCTTTCAAAAGCAATGAAGTTTCAATTGCAAAAAGCAATGAATTCATCTATAATTTTCTTTCTGATTTCCGGAATTTTGAAAAACTCATGCCGGAACAGGTTACCAATTGGACTTCTGATGGTGAAAAATGTTCCTTCACCATTCAGAACATGGCCACTTTAGGAATGAAATACAAATCAAAGTCCCCTTTCCAACTCATTGATATTGAATCCGAAGGAAATTCTCCTTTCCCTTTCAATCTGCAATGCAATATTCATGAATCGGGCGAAAACTCATGCAGGGTAATGCTTCAATTCAATGCGGAACTCAGCCCCATGATGATGATGATGGCCTCAAGACCGCTGGGAAATTTTGTAAATATTCTTGCAGAAAAACTAAAGGAAGTAAGCGAGAAAGCTTAAATCCACATTTTCATCATCCTCTTTTTTCAGGTGTTTCTAAACCACCGAATCAGAAATAAACTCTACTTCTTTCAATCCACAGGTAAATTCCCGGCCATCGGCTGATTTAAGTTTCAGCTGCCCGTAATCGCCGATTCCCACAATGGTAGCTATCATTTGTTCGCCATTGATAATATAACCTGCGGCTTCCCCTTTGAGATAAAATCTATCCATATATGCTGCAAAAACCTCTTCAGACTTGCCACTTTTCAGATCAAGATAAACCTTTCCCAGAAAATTATGCCACTTTGTCAGCAGGTCAGGAATATCGTATTCAGACCCTGTAATCTGTGACAAAGAAATTGCCAGCGGAGCTTCTTCACCGAAAACGGTCTGATTTATATTGATCCCTACTCCTGCGATTGTGTGAGAAATGCGGTTTGCCGATATGCTGTTTTTTATAAGCATTCCGGCCAGTTTTCTGCCATTCAGATAGATGTCGTTGGGCCACTTGATCTCAGGTTTTAGCGCAATATCAATGCTTTCCACCAAAAGGCAAACCGAAACAGAAACCACCATTGTAAGTTTAAACTGATCTTCAGGAGGTAAAAAATCAGGATAAAGCACTACCGTAGCTGTAATATTCTTTCCAGGCTCACTGAACCATTTGTTTGTTCCCAATCCAACTCCAAAAGTCTGCTCGTTGGCACAAATAACTGAGCCTTCGGGCAAACTACCTGAAAGTAAAAGACTTTCGGTGTGAAGGTTGGTAGAACTAACCTTATCCAAAAAAATAAAATTGCGCCGGAATGTCATATTTGATCTGAATTATGGTGATAAAAGCACCTAACCAAACCCCCGGTATAATTGTTGATTGATGAACTATCCTCAATTTAAGACTCAACAGGAGGTTAACCCCTCTCTTTCTGCTGACTTTGAAAGGGATATTTGATTAACTTTGCAAAAATATAATAAAATTAAGCCTATGGCTGTCAAAAAAGTGAAATCTGCATCAGAAATGCTCGCTGGAATCATTGTAGAAGGAATTCTTGAGAAAAAGGGAGAATCAGCAGTAAAAATAGATCTCAGAACAATGAAAAATGCTGTTGCAGATTTTTTTATTGTCTGCCACGGTACTTCAAGAGCACAAGTTGAAGCCATTTCCGATTCAGTTCAGATGGAGGTTAAAAAAGCCGTCGGTCAGAACGTATGGAAGAAGGAAGGCTTTGAAAATGCAGAATGGATTTTACTTGATTATTTTGATGTAGTGGTGCATATATTTCAGGAAGAAGCACGTAAGTTTTACCGTTTGGAGGACTTATGGGCCGATGCCGAAATAACAGAATGTAAACCGGCACCACCGGTTAAAAAAAGAACTAAAAAAACTACAGAGGGGGATACAGAATAACGCGATGAACGAACCTAAAGAAAATAAGACAGAAAATAATGGTTTCAAACCCAAGCCGGGGAAACCCAAATTCAGCTTTTACTGGATTTATGCGATTCTGGCCCTGCTGATTGTTGGTTTGCAATTTATGAACTGGAGCACACCCGCCAAAAATATTGGCGAAGGTGAACTTAAAGAAATGCTTCTGAATCAGGATATTGAACGATTGGTTCTTGTCAACCGGGAATTTGCCGAGATCTACATCAGGAAAGACAAACTTCAGAATGAAAAATACAAGGATCTTCAATCCAGTGACAATTTTGGAGGACCAAAACCCCATTTTGTTTATAATATCGGATCGGTAGAGAAATTCGAAGCTGATGTAAATACAATTCAGGAAGGTCTTGAAAAGCCGGTTTACATCGAAAATCTTACCCGACGTAACGTCTGGGGCGAATCGCTTTCATGGATTTTCCCGATCTTACTCCTTGTTGGCGCGTGGTTTTTTATCATGCGTATGATGAGTCGTGGCTCAGGTGGTGGTGGTCAGATTTTCAATATCGGAAAATCCAGAGCTCAGCTTTTTGATAAAGATACCCATGTGAATGTTAACTTTTCGGATGTTGCCGGGCTTGAAGAAGCCAAGGTTGAGATCATGGAAATTGTTGACTTCCTGAAAAATCCAAAAAAATATACAACACTGGGCGGAAAAATTCCAAAAGGTGCACTTTTGGTCGGGCCTCCGGGTACAGGTAAAACGCTGCTTGCAAAAGCTGTTGCCGGCGAAGCCAAAGTTCCGTTTTTCTCATTATCAGGCTCTGATTTTGTCGAAATGTTTGTCGGAGTCGGCGCTTCACGCGTTCGCGACCTTTTTAAACAGGCAAAAGAAAAAGCACCGTGTATCATCTTTATTGATGAAATAGATGCAATTGGTCGCGCCAGAGGTAAAAATCAGGTAACCGGCGCCAACGATGAGCGTGAAAATACTTTAAATCAGCTGCTTACAGAAATGGATGGTTTCGGCACCAATGCCGGAGTAATTATTCTTGCTGCCACCAACCGGGCTGATATTCTCGACAGAGCTCTGCTCAGAGCCGGCCGGTTCGACAGACAGATTCACGTTGAACTCCCTGATCTTGAAGAACGTAAAGCTATTTTCAGCGTTCACATGAAGCCGTTGAAATTTGACGACTCCATTAATGTTGATTTTCTGTCAAAACAAACACCGGGATTTTCAGGTGCAGATATTGCAAATGTTTGTAATGAAGCAGCCCTTATTGCTGCCCGCCGCGATAAAACCCAGATCAGCAAACAGGATTTTATTGATGCCATCGACAGAATTGTTGGCGGTCTTGAAAAACGAAACAAAATCATCTCTCCTCAGGAGAAAAAAGTAATCGCATTTCACGAAGCAGGACATGCTGCTGTAAGCTGGTTGCTGCGTTACGCGCATCCGTTGGTAAAAGTTACCATTGTTCCCCGTGGCAAAGCACTCGGTGCAGCATGGTATCTTCCCGAAGAAAGGCAGATAACCACAACCGAGCAAATGCTCGACGAACTTACAGCCACGCTCGGAGGCCGGGCCTCAGAAGAGGTTATTTTCGGCAAAATATCAACCGGTGCGCTTAACGATCTTGAAAAAGTAACCAAACAAGCTTATTCAATGGTGGTTTATTTCGGTCTGAACAAAGAAATAGGAAATGTAAGTTATTATGATTCTACCGGTCAGCAGGAATACTCCTTCAGCAAACCTTACAGCGAATCAACTGCACAACTGATCGATACTGAAATCAAAAAAATAGTTGAACAGGCTTACGAACGTGCCAAAGAAATTCTCACAGCAAATCGCTCGAAACTCGAAGAACTTGCAAACATCCTTCTCAAAAAAGAAGTAATTTTCAGAGAAGATCTTGAAGCAATTTTTGGAGTCAGACAGTTTGATGAGCCATTGGAATTTAATGGACAAAATGATAAACCGGAAGTTGAAATACCTGTTTTGATTGCAAAAACTGAAACTGTTCCCGATGCTGACAAGCCGGCTGAAGGCTCAGTGGTAATTGAATCGAATGAAGAAAAGCCGGAATAGATTTAACACCCGTCCGGAGCACATCCGGGAAAGTACTTCCCGGGAAAAAGTGCTCAAGAATGTCAGGCATGCCTTGATTGAGCCTGCTGTAAATCCTTTTTCCCGAACTGATAAAAATAATTCGGTTTACAAACCAATGACCGAAGATCCGGACATTACTTTTGCCGATGAGTTTACAAAAACAGGTGGAAAGTTTATTTTCTGCGAATCACCGGAAGATATGACTCAAAAAGTAATTTCACTCTTCGATAGTAAACTCTGGGAGCAGGTTTGGGCAAATGACAGTGCATTAATTGGCTTGTTAAAACATGCAGGCATTAAGGTTAACAAACCAGGTTCTGATGATCGCGAAATGAAGGTGGCTGTAACCACTTGTGAATATTTAATTGCCCGTCTGGGAAGTGTAATGGTTTCAAGCGGGCAGGTTTCGGGGCGAAAAATGAATGTTTATCCTGAAATCCATGTTGTTATCGCCTTCACTTCACAGATTGTGAACGACCTTCAGGATGCGCTGAGCAAATTAAAAAATAAATACAACGGCAAAATCCCTTCATTGGTTTCGGTGATCACAGGGCCCAGCAGAACTGCGGATATTGAAAAAACGCTGGTAATGGGAGCTCACGGACCCAAAGAACTTTATGTTTTTATGGCTGACGACCTAAACACTTAAAAAATATGGATGGATGGACTTGCGTATATACTACATCTTTCCTGCATGAAGCAGAATTGGTCAAAGGCATGTTGGAAGAAAATCAGATAACCGCATTTCTGATTAATAAACAGGATTCGGTTTATCTTTTTGGAGATATTGAAGTTCATGTATCCACCGACAATGCATTTACCGCCACACAATTAATAAATAACAGGGATCGTGAATAGTTTTGTAAAACGCACCATTACAGGAGTAATTTTCGTCATCTTAATAATTGGCTCTGTAATTCTTAGTCATTGGGCTTTTGCCGCTTTGTTTCTTGTTGTTTCGCTTGGCGGACTGTTCGAATTTTTCAAAATTGCGAAAGCTTTGGGTTCAAACCTGAATAAAAGCCTCCTTATTCTGATATCTACGCTGGTGTACTCATTGATTTCCCTTACGGTTTTCGGATTTTTTAACCCTTCCATATTAATATACGGACTGCTTGTTTTTCCGGTTATTATGGGTACTGAGCTCTTCAGAAAAACCAGCACACCGCTTGCGAATATAGCATATAGCATTGCAGGACTTCTCTGGATTGTTGTTCCATTGGCTTTGCTCAATGGGTTTTTCAACCTGAATGAAGGTCCCGCATGGCATCACAGCGGTGCTCTTCTGGGTTTTTTTCTGATTCTGTGGATTTATGATTCCGGCGCATACATCTTCGGATCACTTTTCGGACGAAGAAGAATGCTGGAACGAATCAGCCCGAAAAAATCATGGGAAGGATTTGCCGGCGGGGTTTTATTGGGAGTTCTAACCGCATTTATGATTTCTGCATCTTTTATTGAATTTTCTTTGTCCAGATGGATGATTATTGCCCTGATGATTATTATATTTGGCACCTTGGGAGATTTAACTGAATCCATGCTTAAAAGAAGTGCAGGGATAAAGGATTCTGGTAGCATTTTGCCTGGTCATGGAGGCATTCTGGATAGATTTGATGCGGTTTTTATTGCTGCACCTGTTGTTTTTATTCTGATTTTTCTGTTTCGGGGTGCATAAAGAGTTTTGTTGAGTCTTTTCCGTTTTCAACTAAAAAACGACAATAATGGGAATTCACAAGGAAGGATACATCATAATACTTCTGTCATTTATTGGCCTGGGGATACTTTCACCTCTTTCAGGTTTATTGCCTATGCCTGTTTGGCTGCATTATACGGTGTGGATAGTGCTACTGCTTTTGTTCGTCTGGATTGTCAGGTTCTTCAGATCTCCCAAACGCATATTATTTATTGATGAGTCAAAAATAATATGCCCGGCCGACGGAAAGGTTGTCGCTATTGAAGAAGTATTTGAAAGCGAGTATTTTAAGGATAAGAGAATACAGATATCTGTTTTCATGTCGCCAAATAATGTCCATGTCAACTGGGCACCCGTTTCCGGGAAGATTAGCTACATGAAATATCATCCCGGAAAATATCTGGTAGCATGGCATCCTAAATCTTCAACTGAAAATGAAAGAACCACCGTTGTTCTGGAAAATGAGCTTGGACAAAAATTACTTCTCCGACAAATTGCCGGTGCCATGGCCCGAAGAATTGTTTGTTATGCAAAGGAAGGAAATGATATCAGGCAGGGAGATGAGGTGGGATTTATAAAATTTGGCTCACGCGTTGACCTTTACCTGCCAATTGGCTCTGAGATAAATGTTCAGCTTAACCAAAAAGTTAAAGGAAAGAAAACCATTATTGCCTCCATTTAACTTAAAAAGGCTGTTTTTATTAAATATTGTCAAGTTTTGAAGTGACTTTAACATATCATTAACATTAATACATATTGACACCTGAATATAAGGTTCTATATTTGCCAACAAATTAAATACTAAACCACATGAAAAAAATTGCTATCGCCATTTCAGCTCTCGCTTTTGCTTTTGCAGTTTCTACAACCGTAGTTGCGCAGAACGCCCCAACAACCAAAACCACAGAAAAGTGTGCAACTGAGAAAAAAGACGCAAAATGTGCAACCAGCGAAAAAGCTGCCGATGCCAAGAAATCCTGCGCTACTCCTTGCTCAACTGAAAAAGCCAAAGCATGCTGCAGTGGTGACAAAGCCAAAGCTGCAAAACCAGTTCCTGCTCCAGAAAGCAAGTAACATTTGCAAAAAAAGATTTAAGCCTCCTTTCCGGAGGCTTTTTTTTTATCAAACCTGATGCTACCTGCGTTTAAAGTATATCGTACAATTCCTGCAAAGAATTAATCCGATGCGTTGCCTTGCTTTGGTTATTTTTTCCTGCATAATCAACCAGTATAGAATCCATTCCCACATTAAAGGCTCCCAGCACGTCAATCTCTTCATCATCGCCTATCATCACACTTTCATTTACATCTGCTTTGCAGAATGAAAGTGCATAATTAAAAATCGCTGGATCAGGTTTCTTCGTGCCTGCTTCTTCCGAGGTTATAATTCCCGAAAAATATTTTCTGAGACCAGAATATGATAATTTCCTGAACTGTACTTCCTCAAAGCCATTGGTTATAATGTGCAAGCGGTATTTGCTGCTCAAATAATCAAGAATTGCAAATGCATCAGGGAATAACTGAGTTTTGGTGGGACTCTGTTCAACATAATCGCCAGCCATATTGCTGCTCAGCAAATGATCCCCGATTCCAAATTCATCAAGTGCCATTGAAAACCGCCTTATGTTCAGCACTTCCTTAACGATCTTACCCTGTCGGTAAAACTCCCACAGCAATGAATTATGCTTATGATAAACCTGTATGAACTTATCAAATGAAACAATTCCTCTGTTCTCAAGATCGTATTTGATAAACAGATCCCTGAAAGTTTCGATGGAATTTGCTTCAAAATCCCACAACGTATTGTCAAGATCAAAGAAAATGTGTGCGTACTTCTTGTTTGCCACGATATAACGCGTATTAATTGCCAAAATTAGCCATTGTGATGATTTAAAAAAAATCTTTTAAAAAACTTGACAAAGGTAACTTTATTATAGTATATTTGCAATATCAATCTGATATCATTATGGAAACAACTAAAAATGAAAAATTCACCCGCCCTATGTCGGGTTATGCAATGCTGGTAGTTGTACTGGCTTTGATTGCATTCTTTGTTTACAGTGTTGTAAACTACAATCACATTGTATGGCTGATGATTGTATCATCAACTGCACTTGCTGCCTCTTTTGTTCTTATGCCGGGTTTCCTGGTAATCAACCCCAACGAATCGAGCGTATTGGTTTTATTTGGCGACTACACCGGAACCGTGATGCAAAACGGATTCTTTTGGGTAAATCCGTTTTATGTCAGAAAGAAAATTTCACTGAGAGCCCGAAACCTGAACAGCGAGCCCATCAAGGTCAACGACAAGATTGGCAATCCGATTATGATTGGCATTGTGCTGGTGTGGAAAGCCCTGGATACTTTTAAAGCAGCATTTGAAGTTGACGATTACATCCATTATGTGGAAATTCAGAGTGAAGCAGCCATTCGTAAATTAGCCGGTCATTATCCATATGATAATTTTGATGATGCCGAGTCTGAAATATCATTGAGGGCCGGAGGTGAAGAGGTAAACCATCAGCTCGAAGCGGAACTCTCAGAACGCCTGGAAAGAGCAGGGATTGAAGTAATTGAAGCACGCATCAGCTATCTTGCTTATTCATCGGAAATTGCAGGAGCCATGCTGCGCAGACAACAGGCAACAGCAATTATAGCAGCACGCAAAAAAATAGTGGAAGGCGCTGTGAGCATGGTTGAAATGGCATTGGAGCAACTTTCAGTTAAAAAACTTGTTGATCTTGATGAAGACAAAAAAGCTGCCATGGTAAGTAACCTGATGGTCGTTCTTTGTTCCGACAAAGATGCAAGTCCGGTGATAAATACCGGTACATTACATCAATAGAAATGTCAGATAAATCAGTAAGCGCCTTAATATGAAAGCAATTCGTGAAGATGCCAGAACCATTGTACTTTATGATGGCGTTGATGAAACAGGCCGTCTGACTTTCCGAAGCAGATTTTCATCCAAAGCCGACATTACTGATGCGGAGAAACAAGTGTTTTCAATTGAACCGGCGAATATCTGGAGAACAGCCTACAGTGTAAAAAAAGGAGAGAAAACCGTTCTCTCCTTTCACCGGAAATGGAATGGCAATTCACTGGTTAAGACATTTTTCGACACCAATAATCAGGAATACACATTTAAACATCAAGGTTTTTTAAAAAGCAAATATCTTTTGCTTGATAAAGATCTCCGGAAAATGATTGAAGTGAAACCGGAATTCAATTGGAGGAAGTTCAGTTACAGCTTCAATGTTGAAGTAAGCGACAGTATGAAACGTCGGGAGCAACACCAGTTGCTGGCAATCCTTGCTGTATATCTTTGCAAGGAATTTATATCGAGGCAGGCTTCACACGGAGCAATGGCCGGCTCGTAGATCTAAACAAAGCAGTCAGGAAAAATGCTGCAAAATGCCGATTACAAAAACAAAAAACAATGGCTCAAAAAAAACCATTTGCCTTACGTATTGATGCAGAATTGCTCGAAGCCGTTGAAAAATGGGCTGCCGATGAATTTCGCAGTACCAACGGGCAGTTGGAATGGATTATCAGTAAGGCGGTGAAGGATGCGAAGCGGCTAAAAGTAAATAAAACACCCGAACAGGAGCAGCAACGGGGTGAAGGGTAAGTAACCCGAACTCCTCATTCAATCAACAATTTAGTTGTTGCTGTGGATATAAATTTCAGATTCAGTTTTTTTCGATCTTTTAAAACTATACCAGAACATTTCAGGATAACCCACTTCACTTCTTGAACAACCTCCCCTGCCACGTATCCCGTTTTTCCAGTTCAGCCTCAATCATAACAGCAACCTGATCGGCCCTCAGGCTTCCCCAGGGTTGGCTCATCAAAAAGCGAGGAGGAACTTCACCGGTAAAGCGTTCAATTACAAAATCGGGATTCAGCCGTTCAATAAACGCAACAATAAATTCCACATATTCATCAAGCGAAAACAGTGTAAAGAAATCCGGATTTTCCACAAACTGCAGAGCCATTTTAGTATCCTTTACAATCTGCAACTGATGAAATTTAATGGTATTCAAAGGCAGT
Organism: Bacteroidales bacterium UBA5197; assembly: GCA_002412885.1. Taxonomy (GTDB): domain Bacteria; phylum Bacteroidota; class Bacteroidia; order Bacteroidales; family Lentimicrobiaceae; genus Lentimicrobium. The sequence continues at coordinate 154,798 of DHVX01000033.1, read as the reverse complement.
TCGGATACAACCTCTGCCCTGCTCAACATTTCTTCGCGGCTTTCACCGGGAAGCCCGAAAATAAGGTGAATCCCTGTTTTTATTCCGTAGGAGGCAGTTTTACGAATCATAGCCTCCGCCTGCTCAAAGGTGTGCCCGCGGTTGATCGCTGCCAATGTCATATTACTGGTCGATTCCAGGCCATATTCAATTATAACGTAACACTCTTTGGAGAGAGAAGCAAAATACTGCAATTTTTCATCGTCCATGCAATCGGTGCGGGTGCCAATAACCAGTCCTATAATATCGGGATGTTGCAATGCTTCATTGTAAATCTCCTTTAAGTGATTGAGTGGGGCATAAGTATTTGAATACGTCTGGAAATATGCCAGATACTTCATAGCCCTTCTGTACCTCACTTTGTGAAATTCAATGCCTTCGTTGATCTGCTGCGTTATGGACTTCGACGGCTGACAATATGAAGGATTAAATGCATCATTGTTACAATAAGTACAACCACCTAAGCCGGCCTTACCATCGCGGTTTGGACAAGTAAATCCGGCATCAATAGACACTTTCTGCACCCTGCTGCCGAAAGTGCGTTTGAAGTATTCGTTGTAGCTGTTGTAGCGTTTGTTGCCGGTAAATTGCATTTTTGCTTTATTAGAAATGGAAGTGCTTTGAAGTAAAATTAAAAAATAAAAGCTGCCCTGAAGCAGCTTTTATTTTATAGAAAAGAAATGGTTTTATTTTGAAACTCTTTCAAGCCACTTAACCATGGCAAACATTGCACCCATTGACAAGAGACAAACGACTACAAAAGCAGTCCAGGTAATGGATATGGAAATGCTTTCGTACATCATAGCACCAAGGAATAAAGAGAAGTTTCCAATAGCAGTAGCTGCTAACCAGAAGCCCTGCATTAGTCCCTGTAAATGAGAGGGCGCTACTTTAGAAACAAAAGAAAGACCAAGTGGAGAAATAAAAAGTTCGGCAACTGTGAGTGTGAAATAAACTGCAAACAGCAACCAAGGAGTCAAGCGCAGTTCATTTGGTAGCCCACCCTGCGCAACTACATCACTATGTAAAGGTAAGCCAATAGAGCCAACAGCCATAATAACGAATGCAAACCCGGCTATTCCCATACCAATAGCAATCTTTTTGGGTGTTGAAGGCTCTTTACCTCTCTTAGCCATTGAACCAAACAGCAGGATAATCAAAGGAGTAAGAAACACAACAAGGAAAGGATTGATAGCCTGGAATATTTCAACCGATGGGAATATTCCGCCCAGCAGCGTATAATCTTTGGCAAACATTGTAAGCGTTAATCCATTCTGATGGAATGAGAACCAGAAAAATATAACGACACCAAAAACAGCAAAAAGGGCTAAAATGCGCTGTTTTATCTCTTTGGCATCCTGCATGATCTCTTCTTTGGAAACAGCAGATTTAACTCGTTTGACTGGATTCGGGAGAATGTTCTTAGTCAGTAAAAAGACAACCAGAGATATAGCCATTGCAGCAACAGCAGTTAGAAAAGCATAATGAAAACCTGTATTGAATGCATCTAAGTATGCCACCGCAAAACTATCAAGATTTGTTGGCATGATTCCATCTGATACAGCAGTAGCAAGTTCGGTGAAACGTCCGTTAACAACATCCTCAGTCATTAATCCGTCGCGATACTGATGGCAAAGACCAGGTAAATCAGCGTTGTAAGAGAAACCCTGCATTTTTACAAAGGTGTTTCTCACCCATGTTGCCATAAATGGAGCAAACATCGCTCCTATGTTAATGAACATGTAAAAAATCTGGAATCCGGAATCACGTTTGTTGCGGTACTGATCGTTATCATACATCTGACCAACCAAAGCCTGCAAATTACCTTTGAACAATCCATTACCAAAGGCGATTACCAATAATGCTGCAAGCGCAATGTATTTGGTAGTAATAAGGGCAGGCATTGCCAGAAAGGTATAACCAGCACCCATAATAAGAAGACCGGCAATAATGGTTCCTTTGTAGTTTCGTAACCTGTCGGCAATAAAACCACCGGCTACAGCCAAAACATAGATGGCACCGTAAAAGATTGAGTAAAATTTTCCTGCTTCCGTACCCGAAATATTAAATTTCGACATCATAAACAACACAAGTATAGCCATCATGGTGTAGAAACCAAATCGCTCTCCCATGTTTGCTATTGCAGCCGCAAGCAGCCCTTTTGGATGATTTTTGAACATTTAATTAAGTGTTAGTGGTTAATATTTATTTTTCTGTCAATTTTCCCGAAGCAAAAATAACCAAAAATCTGAGTTTACAAAGTCAGATTTCATCAGTTAGGTACGATTGTTAAGAAATTGTTCAAAACCTCAGCCGGATTTGAACTTTGATCTCTGATTTTTGATTGCCGTCTATCTCATCCAAACCTGATCCTATCTTTTGTTTATTCGCATATTGAGTGAGTGCATACCTTACCCAAAGATCAAGCCTGCGGCCAAAGGAATATTTTCCCATCAGGTAGAACCTGCTTCCTTTATAGTAATAAGATGGGATGGAAAATGCATAAAGCACATCGCTCTCATATGCATATAGGCGTTCATTGTAGCTATCTGTATCAAACAGAGCATATCTTGCGTTCAACAGCCAGGGTTTTTCCGGATCATTATAGATAATATCCTGATAAATCAGAAAACCGGTTCTGTTTTCAAATCCCGGCATAAACCACCATGTTGTTTCTATCCGGCTTTTCAACGTAATATCCTGGGTTGGCTTAAAACTAAGGTGAACACGTGCATTTTGTCTGGTTTCAGGCTCAGGGAAGTCGGTATAACCTGTCCCTCCTGAAGGGTTAAGCTGCTTTTGCTGATACCGGTATCTGAATTGCACCTCAGCTCTTCGGTTGGGATTCCAGGTCAGCTGAGAAAGATATTCACTTCCACGCGATGGGGAATCAACCCTGAAACGAAGCCATGAAAACCTGAAATGATCGGCATAAGCAGAAAAACTCCACTTGCGGTGCAATTGAGTGAATATCCCTATATATAAACCCTTTTCATTTGCATTGCGACTGCCCTCAGCAAATGCATTGCTGAAAAAACTCTGATAATCTTTACCATAGTTCCGGTAAACTGCTGAGATGGCTACATGTGGATCAGGAGTTGCTGTTGCTCCGAGAAGCATAGCTTTGCCGCCGTTATCACTACCTGCCACCTCGCCAAAAAACGTGAGCGAACGCAGTATTGCTGCGAAATCCATCCCAAAGTTTGTGAGCTCTTTGCCCCTGAAATCGAACTGATTATAAAGATAATCCTTGCGCGTTAATTCTGCCCCAAGCTTGGTATGGTATGCAGTTGCACCCAACCTGAACATTTTAACTCTGGTTTGAATGTTACCTCCATAAACTTTTTGCTCAATGGCATTTTTGCCTTCAAGCTCCCGGGGAGTCCTATGGTAGCCGGTTTCTTGCAATGAGCTGATAAACAGCGATTCAGCATTCAACGAATCGCTTCCGGTGATGTTGGCGTCAACTTTCTTATCGGAATAAAAGAGTGTAAGATCGGTATTCCTGAAAGGAGTTATGGTTGCCGCAGCGCCACGCATAAAAAGGTTTTCATTTACTCCGGTATTTGGTTTTACCGGCTGTGCAATTCTGCGGTTAGTGATTGCGCCGGGCGATTTTCCGAATGCCAGACTGCTGTACATCGTAAGTCCCTGCCCGAATGCAAGGTGATAATCACCCAAAGCAAGGTGCTTAAGAAACTTGTTGCCGGTATAATAAAAATGAGCAGAATAAAAATCAAACCCTTTTTTCAGTGAATCAGGCCCCCGCAGAAATATTTCACCCGGATCTTTCTCCATAGTTACTCCAAACCTTATCCGGTTGTAGAAACTATAACCATATCGAACATAAAGCCTTTCCGGCCCACCAAGATATCTGGAGTTTGGCTTTAAGGCCAAAGCAGAATCTGAAATGGGTGAAAACCCGGTCTGTTCCTGCAAAATCTGCTGGTATCGGGTAATAATCTGATGACGGCCATACCTGGAAAGATTCTTCAGATTGATTTTTGCTCCTTCGGGCTGAAGTTCGAAAGTTATAAACGGAGAAATGGCGATGGCCAAAGTGGAATCAAATCCTTCAACCATCCCCAGTTCGTAAATACTGGTTAGTTGTCCATATTTCTGAACATAAGAAGTCAGATTGTTTATTTGAAGATCATTAAGCTGAAGTTGCCTCAATTCCCGCTCCGAAGCTTTGTTCAGGTTTATAGGGTTTGAAATATACTGAAGCATTTCATCAACCATCTCCGAGAAATCAATATCGGCATCAGCCTGTCCGCCAAGCTGTTCTATTTTTTCTTCGAGTTGACCGGCATTAATACTTTCAGGTTTAACAGGTTCCTGCGCACTCAATCCCAGTGCAATAAGCAGAACCGGAATAATGAAAAATAATCGGAGTAATGTCTTCATAATCATCAGTGTCAGAACTTATAATTTAAAGAAGCCTGTGGCGAGAACCCGAGTAAGTAATGATATGAGGCACTGATATCTATGATAAAATCGCCGGCAAATATTCCCACTCCAAAGGAATTGGATGATGGATTAGTTGAAACTCCACCCCTCAAATGTAGCTGAGGGATCAGTTTGTATTCAATTCCGGCCTTGATGTTTGCGGTATGGTCAATATTTTTTTCTGTTTCAGCTGTGAGCAAAAACTTCTTTGAAATTTCGTATGCAGCTCCCAATCTGAAGATTACAGGAGCGCGTTCATCGTTAAATTCAGATAATTTTGCCCTTACAGGATTGTAAATATGGGCTCCGATCGCTAATTCGGGGGTAATGTTGGCAAGCACTCCTGCTTCAAATGTTATAAAATTGCGATTGCCATAACTTTCGGCTAATCGGGCCATATTGTAATCGAGTTGCAAACCAAAGGCAATGTATTTTCCAAAAGCTTTCGCAAAAGCAAGTCCTATTTTACTTTCATTATATGCATCGTATCCGAAATGGGAGAAACTTAATCCCAAAGTCCCTTGATTCAACGGAAGTGCAAATGCCCCGGCTTTGTATCCCAGTTCTTTCAGCAGAAATTTGTTCTCGTAATATATCCCTGCGGTTGCATCTGTCAGTCGGGCCAAACCAGCCTGATTATTAAAAGCCGACCAAACATCAGTCAGCGCTACAGATGAAGTTCCCATGGCTGCTGAGCGCGCTCCTGATGGACGATTTTCGCCTCCAGCCATGACGCTTAAAGCAAATAGAAGGAACAATGCAGTAATAAAAACAGGGTAATTTTTGCTCATTTTTTACGAACTTATTGTTAAAAAAGCAATCTAAAATATATCTTTGTCTGCGGATTTTCAGGAAGTTTACTTCCTTCAATTTCCGAGGTAAATATAGCGGTTTCTGACTTAAGTAAACACAAGGTCTGATAATTAAATCCTGACCTGAATGATCAATTTTGACTTTATAACTGTTAATCATTAAATAAAAGAAAATGAAAGAAATCCTGAAATTCCTTGAATTGCTATCAGGCAACAACAACAGAGAATGGTTTGAGGCAAATAAACCAATGTATCAGAGCGCTAAATCACTTTACGAAACACTCATTACCAATACAATAACCGGCATCGGAGCCTTTGATAGTTCAATCGGGCATCCTCTGGCCAAAGATTGTTTGTTCAGAATATTTCGGGATGTTCGCTTTTCAAAAGACAAAGCTCCGTATAAAACCAACTTCGGGGCATTCATCGCCAGCGGAGGACGCAAAAGCCCGAAATCAGGTTATTATATTCACATTGAGCCCGGAAAATCATTCATTGGCGGGGGTATTTATATGCCTCAGCCCGATGTACTGAAGAAGTTAAGGCAGGAAGTTTATTTCAATGCACCTGAGCTTCGCGCCATCTTGTCAGAGAAAAAATTCAAAAGTACTTTTGGCGCACTTGGGGATTGGGATAAGCTGAAACGACCTCCTAAAGATTTCCCTGTAGACTTCGAACATATTGATCTGCTTATGTACAAAAGTTATGCAGTAGGTCACAACCTGAAAGATGAAGAAATATTGGAGGACAGTTTTCCTGAGAAAATTCTGGAAGTCTGCAAAACCATGAAACCTTTGAATGATTTTCTTAACCGTGCTGCAGAGGCGTAAATCCTTTGATAACAAGGATTTTAATATTCGAAAATCTTCTGATTTATATGAAAATAAAAAAACAGCCAGGAGTTACTTACGCTCCGTGCTGTTTTGAGATTCTTGCTTAGCTTAATGTGTGTTAAAGATACAATCAAATGGCATGAATTGTTTTACAGCCAATGAATTTTAAGCTAAATTTAATCTGAGCCATTTTAAAAGTACATTTTTCATCACAACAATGAATGTTTAAGTTTGTAAAATTAAAAAACTCCTGATGCCAGATAAGATCATCCCAACACGAGGTCCTAAGAATCCGATAGTCAGAGGTTTACTCATTATCGGGGGATCTGTTTCAATCCTTTTAGGTGTTTTAGGAATATTTCTTCCCCTGTTGCCTACTACACCGTTTCTTTTGCTTGCATCCTGGTGTTTTGTAAGATCATCAGACAAACTTCATAATAAGCTGATGAACAATAAATATTTAGGCCCATTCATCAGGAACTACAAGGAGAAAAAAGGAATTACTTTGAGAAATAAAGTTTATAGCCTGACATTTTTGTATGTAACATTAACCACCTCCTTTATCTTTTCGCCTTCCAATTGGTGGATATGGCTGATGCTTATGTCAATCGGCATAGGAGTAACCTGGCACATTTCCCGTTTTAAAACACTTAAATAGCGGACTGCAATTGTCTCAATCTGATCGATATTAGTTACTAAAATGAAAAACCTGCTCTCATTGAAAGCAGGTTTTTCGATAAAATTATGTCAGGCAATGATCAGATCAATCCACGGCGTTTCAGCAATGGAGTAATATCTGGTTCTGCCCCTCTGAATTTTTTATAAAGTTCCATAGGGTCTTCAGTTCCACCGCGCTCAAGAATATTCTCTCTGAATGAAGTTGCGGTTGCCTGGTCAAACAACCCATTCTCCCTGAAAGCTTCAAATGCATCCGCATCGAGAATACCAGCCCAAATATAGCTATAGTAACCCGATGAGTAGCCTCCACTGAAAATATGATTAAAATAAGTACTGCGGTATCGTGCAGTAATTTCAGGCATCAGGCCGATGGAAGCAAGCGTGGCTTTTTCAAAATCGTTGACATCCTTCAAATTAAAACTGGACATATTGTGGTAACCCATGTCGAGGAAGGAAGCAGCAAGATATTCAACCGTTGCAAATCCCTGATCAAAATAAGCACTGTTCTGCAATTTATCAATCAGATCCTGTGGGATAACTTCTCCGGTTTCGTAATGCTTTGCATACAATTTCAGTACTTCAGGCTCCGAAGCCCAGTTTTCCATAATTTGCGATGGCAATTCCACAAAATCCCTTGACACTGAGGTTCCTGAAAGTCTGTAATAAACAGAATTTGAAAGCAACCCATGCAGTGCATGTCCGAATTCATGGAAGAAAGTACTGGTTTCATCGAATGTCAGTAAGGAAGGCTGTGTTGCCGTTGGCTTCGTAAAATTACAAACAATGGTAATCACAGGTTTTACCATGTTGCCATCTTTCACATATTGTTTGCGGTAGCTGCTCATCCATGCGCCGCCACGTTTGCTTTCGCGGGGATGAAAATCCATATAAAGCACACCGATATGATCTCCATTGGCTTCTTTAACCTCATAAGCAGTGGCTTCAGGGTGGTAAACCGGAATGTCTTTTAGTTCAGTAAAGGTAATACCGAATAGATTATTGCAAACAGTAAATACTCCCTGCTTAACATTTTCAAGCGAAAAGTAAGGCTTTAGCACTTCATCATTGAGGTCATATTTTTCTTTCCGGAGTTTCTCTGCATAATAACGCCAGTCCCACGGCTCAAGTTTAAAATTACCTCCTTCGCGTGTAATAATATCCTGAAGATCTTTGGCTTCGCTTTTGGCACGTTTTAAAGCGGGAGTCCATAATTTCTGGAGAAAATCAATAACCTGAGTGGCATCTTTAGCCATGTTTTCTTCAAGAATAAAGGCTGCATGTGTTGGATAACCAAGCAAATTGGCACGTTCAAGTCGAAGCGCAACAATTTTGGCAATGATTTCTTTGTTATCTTTTTCGTTGTTGTTGTTTCCACGATTAATGTAAGCATAGTATATTTTTTCACGCAATTCACGGTTTGCCGAATACTGCAGAAATGGCATTATACTTGAATTGTGCAGGGTATAAACCCATTTGCCTTCCATTCCGGCCGACTTTGCGGTTTCAGCACCAAGGTCAATTAAGCCCTGAGTAAGTCCGGCAAGATCTTCCTGCTTGTCAATAATCATTTTGAACTCATTGGTTTCAGCCAGCACATTTTCGCCAAACTGAAGCGTAGCTATTGAAAGCTCCTGATTAATCTCACGAAAACGTACTTGCTTTACGCTGTCCAATGCAGCGCCACCCCTTACGAAATTCTTGTAGGTTTTCTCCAGAAGCATAAGCTGCTCGCCATCCAATCCTTCGGCTTCACGGTTCTCATAAACTACTTTAACCCTGCTGAAAAGTGCCGGATTAAGGTTCATATTGTCGGAATGAGCTGAAAGCTTTGGGGCTATTTCTTTAGCCAATGCCTGAATCTCATCGCTGGTGTTGGAAGAATTGTAGTTATAAAACACACTGGTAACATTGCGAAGCAATTCTCCGCTGTAATCAAATGCTGCAATGGTATTCTCAAAGTCAGGGGCTTCAGAATTATTGATAATTGTTTCAATTTCTGCGGTTTGCTCCTCAATTCCCTTCTCTATTGCAGGCAGGAAATGTTTGTTTTCAATCTTGTCGAAAGCCGGAACACCAAAAGGGGTGTCAAACTCTGCAAAGAATGGATTATCACTCACAGTGGTTTTTTCACCACCTGTTTTACAAGCTGTTATCATGATCGCAGCCATTAAGATTAGAAGTAGTTTTTTCATTAGAAAAAATTTTGATGAATATTAAATCATGAAATCCCACACAAGCATTATGGGAAAGATTCATGATAAACGAATAATTTTCAGTATTTTGGACAAAAATAGACTTTTTCATGAAATGATTCTAATTGTATTTTGATAATTCCCTCTGTTTCCAGGATGAAAGCTGCCTGAAAATTGAAGAAGCCCTGCAAAATACAGGGCTTCAATCTTATTGATTTAAAATTGTCAGAGCTTTTCGGTTATCACAATTTTTTTTCAGGCATGAGACCATGCAAGAGCAGGGCTTAAAATTCCAGCACTTCCATTGCTGCTTTGAATATACGATCGTGATCAGGAAGAATGGCTTTTTCAAGAATCCGGTTAAATCCTACAGGAGTAAAAGTTGAGCCGACCCGCTTTACAGGAGCATCAAGTGATGCAAAAGCTTCCTCGGTAATCATGGCAGCAATTTCGCCACCGAAACCCCCAAAAACCTTATCTTCATGAACCACCAATGCACGATTGGTTTTTCGTACTGAAGCAAGAACGGCTTCTTTATCCAGAGGAATTATTGAACGCAGGTCAAGAACTTCAACACTTTTTCCTGTTTCTGAGGCAATTCTTTCAGCCACAGCCAGACTCATATGCGTGGTATTTCCGTAGGTAATTATACTAAGATCCTTGCCTTCTCTGCGAATCCTGGCTTTCCCGAATGGAACCTCAAAATCATCAGGCACATAGGTTTCAGAGAGCGGGTCGTTGTAAAGTGCTTTTGGCTCTAGAAACATGGTTGGACCTTCACTGCGAATGGATGTGCGCAACAATCCGGCTGCATCGTCAGCAAAAGACGGATAAACAATTCGAATTCCCGGGAAATTTGCCAGCGAACCTTCAATGGTTTGTGAATGATAAAGACCACCACCGATATAACCTCCTGAAGCCAGACGAACTGTTACGTTGGGTGCAAAAGCGCCATTACTTCTCCAGTAATCATGCGTTAGTTCAACAAACTGCTCCATGGCCGGCCAGAAATAATCTGCAAACTCTGCACCTTCAATCACAATACGCAGCTTCTTGTCGAAGCGACTCATTCCGTTGGCAGTTCCAACAATGTAATCTTCAGCAATCGGTCCGTTAAAAATCCTTTCGATGCCAAATTCCTGCTGTAATCCTTTACTAACATTAAAGATTCCGCCCTTTTCCTTGTTAGCAATATCCTGTCCCCACATAAAAGTATCAGGGTTATGGCGGAATTCAGCTTTAAGCGTGGAGTTTAATGCCTGTATCAGTTTTAGTTTCTCTCCGGTTTTCTGATCGTGAATGCCTTCTGGATACTTTGATGCAGCATAAGCTTCGGGAATTACAAAATCAAAAATGCTCTCCGGATCAGGATCAGGAGCTGCCAAAGCTTTTTTGTGTGCTTTTGAAACTTCCTCTTTGACTTTTTTGTCTATCTCATCAAGTTCCTCTTCACTTACGCGGCCTGAAATCACAAGTGTTTTGCGATAACGGTCGAAAGGATCATTGATGCGTGCACAATGGCGCTCATTTTCATCGCGGTACAACTCATGTTTATCAGAATTGGAGTGCGAATGAATACGAATGGTAGTGGCATGAACAATAACGGGCTCATTATTCTCAATGGCATGTTTACGTGCTTCGGTCATTGCATTCATCGAGTCAAAAACATTTTTGCCATCACAATGAATGATACGCAGGTTCTTGAAACCCCTGAAGTTATCGGCAGCCCTCCAGTTGGCAGTTTGATCGCGTTTGTGCACAGAAATTCCGTAATTGTTATCCTGAAAAACAAAAATCACCGGAAGTTTTTCATTACTGGCTCCGTTGATGGCCTCATAAACATAGCCTTCGCTGGTTGAGGATTCGCCTTGTGAACTAATGGCTACAGCCTGTGCGTCATATCTCTTTATTGCCCTTGCAACCCCCACAGCGTGAAGTGTGTGATTGCCGGTTGCAGATGACACATTGTGGATATTCCATTCGGGCTTTGCGAAGTGGTTTGACATATGACGACCACCACTGGCCAGATCGGTTGCTTTGGAAATTCCGTTTAAAATGATTTCTTCTGCATTTACACCTGCCGAAATGGCGGTGAGCATATCGCGGTAATAAGGGAATAAATGGTCTTTACTCTTTTGAAAAACCTGACCTATGGCCAGCTGAATTCCATCATGGCCTGCATAGGGTGCATGATATGACCATCCTAATGCCTGCTTGAGGTAGTTGGGTGCGCGCTCATCTAATTTCCGCCCCAGCGACATGAGATAATACCAGTTTTTAAGAGTTTCTTTATCGGTAATCTTAATTCCGAAAGACTTGGTTCTTTCCATTGTTTTTATTGAAAAATTGGCAAAAATGAAGATCAAAAATCAGTCCATATAACAACCCTTGGTCATGTTTGTTCACCTTGCGAAAAGTCAAATGCTTAAAGTCTTCCTCGTGCTTATTATCTTCAAGTTGTCATGGTATGTATAGTAAAAATTAACACATCTAAAGTTCGGTCATGAATTAGGTCATTGTCATATGTGTAAATAATTCACTTCCAAAATGGATCTATATACCTTAATTTCAGCCTATTGGACATCATTTCTTCATGTTTCGCATTTATTTTTATCTTATTAACTATCGCGCGATTAAATACAGTACCTTTGCACGCTCAATTGTAAATGTATTTATGCTTAATTTTCAAGAACTTGGCTTAAACCCTCAATTAGTTGAAGCGGTTGAAGCCCTCGGGTTTAAAGAACCCATGCCTGTGCAGGCAGAAGTAATTCCCGTACTCATAGCCACACCCACCGACTTAGTAGGACTTGCTCAAACCGGAACCGGAAAAACAGCCGCATTTGGCCTTCCTGTGCTGCATCACATCAATCCAAACCTGAAAAAGGTTCAGGCGTTGGTATTGTGTCCAACCCGTGAACTTTGTCTTCAGATTTCAAGAGACCTGAAAAGTTTCGCGCAGTTTATGCCCGGAGTCAGAATTACTGCCGTCTATGGAGGCGCCAGTATTGAAATTCAGATCAAACAGCTGAATGAAGGTCCCCAGATTGTTGTGGCTACACCGGGTCGTCTTAATGACATGATCCGACGCAAAAAGGTTGATCTCAGCAAGGTAGAATGGCTTGTGCTGGATGAAGCCGATGAAATGCTCGACATGGGATTTCAGGAAGAAGTGGACACCATTCTGGAAGAAACTCCGGACGAAAAACACACCTTACTCTTTTCGGCAACCATGCCCGAAGAGGTGGAACGTATTCTTACAAAATACATGACCAACCCTGTTGTGAAAACAGTTGGAAAACGAAATACCGGAACTGCCAATGTAAAGCACATTTACTACATGGTTCAGGCAAAGGATCGTTATGCTGCGCTGAAAAGGCTGGCCGATTTCAACCCTAGAATCTACGCGATTATTTTTTGCCGTACCCGTATCGAAACACAGGAAATCGCTGATTCTTTAATCCGCGACGGATATAATGCCGACTCATTGCATGGCGACCTTTCGCAGGCAGCGCGCGATGGTGTTATGGCTCGTTTCCGCAACCGTACCCTTCAGATGCTTGTTGCAACTGATGTTGCTGCCCGCGGACTTGACGTAAATGACCTCACCCACGTAATCAATTACAACCTGCCCGATGATACCGAAATCTACATCCACCGCAGTGGACGTACCGGCAGGGCTGATAAAACAGGAATTTGCATCTCCATCATCAACCTGAAAGAGAAATTCAAAATCAGGCAGATCGAAAAGAAAGTCGGACGTGAATTTGGCAAAGCCAAAATTCCTACCGGCGTACAGGTTTGCGAAAAACAACTTTTCCATCACATTGATCGTATGGAAAATGTTGGCATTGACAGTGAAATTGAAACTTTCCTTCCGGTGATTCTGCGAAAACTGGAGTGGATGGATCGTGAAGAGATTATCAAACGATTTGTTTCACTTGAGTTTAACCGTTTCCTTGAATATTACCGCGATGCCCGCGATCTGAATGTTGAAGACGACAATCGGAAGGAACGCGAACCCCGCGAAGAACGTGGCATCCGCTCAGACAGAGGCCCCCGCAGTGAACGCGGTCCACGCGAAGATCGTGGCCCCCGTGAAGAACGTGCACCCCGCGATTCAAGAGGTGGTGATTTTACCCGGCTTTTCATCAGTGTCGGACGCAAAGACAAAGTGCTGCCTCCTCAGATTATAGGACTTATCAACGAAGTTACCCGTACCCGTGAAATCAGAATCGGCCGGATTGACATTCTTGACAGCTACTCCTTTGTTGAAGTTGACACAAAATCTGTGGCAAAAGTTCTGAAAGCATTTGAAAGTGATAGTTCCAACCCTCGTGGTGTACGCATCGAAACTGCTTCAGAACGTGAATTTGTGCCTGAAGATAAAAAAGGCAAACGCCCATTCACTACCGACAAACCATTTGCTCCTAAAAATAAGTTCTTTAAGAATAAACCTGAACAGGATTCACCCTGGAAAAAGCCACCCCGCAGAAGTGGTCCTGGCAGTTTCAGAAAAAAATAATCTTCAGGCCTGACATACTGACATAAAAAAAGACGCTGAATGGCGTCTTTTTTTATGTCATAGGGTAGAAAGTTTGTTTTTCTACTGCGAAAGAAATCTTTCCGATTCAATGGCAGCCATACATCCGGTTCCGGCTGCTGTAACTGCCTGACGGAAAACGTGATCCTGAACATCGCCGGCGGCAAAAACACCCGGCACATTGGTTTGTGTAGTTCCAGGAATGGTTTTGATGTATCCGTTTTCATCCAGATCGATCTGACCTTTAAACAGTTCAGTATTTGGAGTGTGGCCAATGGCAACAAAGAAGCCCTGCACCTCTATTTGCTTAATTTCACCGGTTTTGACATTTTCAAGTAAAGCTCCGGTTACGGTTTTACCATCTCCCACAATTTCCTTGGTTACATGATTCCAGAGCACCTCAATATTGGGGGTGTTCAGTACTTTTGTCTGCATGGCTTTACTTGCGCGGAGTTCATCACGACGAACAATCATGTAAACTTTACGACCCAGCTTGGCCAGGTAAGTAGCTTCTTCACAAGCGGTATCACCTCCGCCAACCACAGCCATATCCTGACCGCGGAAGAAAAATCCGTCGCAGGTTGCACAAGCTGAAACTCCATGTCCATTGTATCTGGCTTCTGACTCCAGTCCCATCCATTTGGCAGTGGCTCCGGTAGCAATAATAACGGTTTCGGCAAGAAGGGGCTTGGTTTCATCGGCAACTACGCGAAAAGGGCGCTCAGAAAAGTCCACTTTTGTAATAATGCCCCAACGCATATCGGTGCCAAAGCGTTCGGCCTGCCGCTGCATGTCAATCATCATATCCGGACCCTGAACACCATCCGGATAGCCCGGAAAGTTATCTACTTCGGTGGTAGAGGTCAATTGACCACCTGGCTGCAAACCCTGATAAACAACTGGTTTGAGATCTGCTCTTGCAGCATAAATGGCCGCAGTATATCCGGCAGGCCCTGAACCTATGATCAGGCATTCTACTTTTTCAACTTCTTCGCTCATTGTATTTAATTATTATTGATTTAGTCGTTTTAAGAATCCAATTGAGATCCCAAAATTAAGGTTTTGCTGCCATATGCCCAAAACTATGCCAGTTTTTATCGGACTATAAATCAACACATTAATATATCGCCATTTTGACATACAATGCCAAAGGAGAATAATTGTGAGAAACATGCGATGAGTATGAAAACTTTTGTATTTTTGCACCGTTAAATCGTGCCTGTTTACACAGGAGTTCTTAACATAAGGCACGGGGTGTGGCGCAGTTGGCTAGCGTACTTGCATGGGGTGCAAGTGGTCGCCCGTTCGAGTCGGGCCACTCCGACCTGATCAATAAGAGGTTTACATTTATTTGTAAGCCTCTTTTTTTTGACCATTCACCTCTTGTGATTTAAGCATAAAAAAAAACCGGATTTCTCCGGTTTTCTTTAGTTATCAATGATCCTTTTTTGCGGGGTGTGTTTACTTACGGCCTAGTTTTTCGAGAATTTTATCAGCTTCTTTGTGATGATAGTTCTGTTGGTCGGCCGCAATCTTGCGGAATTGTTCAACGGCAAAATCAATTTGCTCGTTTTTCAGGTAGCACAGCCCGAGATACCATTCGGCATGTTCCACATAGAGGTTGTTTCTGTCTTCGATAATGTACCTGAATGCTTTTGTGGCATCTTCGATACGGTTGGTCTCGATGTAGGAAATACCATTGTAAAACCATACTGCGATATTGGAGCTGTCCTTATCTAGTATTTCAGCAAAAAGAAGCGATGCCCCCTGGTAATCTTTTTGTTGAAATTTAAGAATAGCTTCCACTATGTTAGCGTTGCCTGAACGGGTGAGTTCAATTGTACGTTCGGAATCGTAGTACATACTGAACAACTTCTCGGCCGTGTAGGAGCGCTGCTGAGTCAATAACAGGGCTCCACCAGCAATTACCAGTACTGCAATAGCTGCGGCTGCGGCCATCTGCCACCTGCGTGGCTGCATTCTGACAATTTTAGGTGAAACATCCTGCTGCTTCGACTCGTTAAATACACTGATCAGCTTCCTCCGGAACTCAACAACATCTTCATCCTGAAGAATGTCATCGATATCCTTATCAAGCTTCAGCTCTGCCGATAGTTCTGCGTTGGAATGTAATTCCTTGCCAAACCACCGGAGTTCATCCTCTTTCATTTCCCCGGCTATAAATCTTTCGATCAGCTGGGAATACTTGAGTTTATTTGTCATCGGACAGGAATTTATGGCACTTGGGATCATTGATAATTCTCTTTTTTAATTCCTCTTTGCAGAGGTATTTTCGTGTTTTCGCGTACTTTTCTGTTTTGTAACCCATTTCTAATGCAATTTCTTTCAGAGATTGTTTTTTCATGAACAAGAGCAACACCTTTTGACAATCCTCACCCAGGGTAAGGAAATGCTGCTGGTAAAGCCTGTATTTTTCCATTTCTTCTTCCTGAAACTGATCTACTTTATCGGGTAAATCAACAAAGGATTCTACATCGCTAAACTCACGTGCATATTGTTTGCGCTTGCTTAGTTTCTGAAGCCATATATTTCTGCATACAGAATATATGTAAGTACGGAAAGAACAGGTCAGATCTAATTCATGGTCCCTGATTTTTTTGAAAACTACAATCAGTCCATCCTGAAATACATCTTCAGCATCTTCATCATTTCCACTATTCTTTACTACCAGGTAACGTATCATCGGAAACATCTCCTGATACATATACTTGATGATGTAATCACTCCGTAAGCGCAGGCCTTCTATGATTGCTTCATCAGAGTAGTGGATCATAATTCTGTTACTTTATCCGGATTTAACAAAAAGGTAATACCATTTCATCACTTTTTTTGAGAAAAGAGTTATCAACAATCCTCATATCCTTGTTAATTTGCTGTATTTGAACATCTTAAAACATTTAATCAGATTAAAACCAAGTTCACTGTTCTCAGTTTGCAATAACAACAATCCGGACTGAATCTTAACCTCTTTAATCCTATAATAATAGCATTCCGGTTTAAAAGTAATCCGTGCTTCTCAATAATTTCCCAAAAATACTGCATTTTAGGTCTGTTAAAAATATAAAACGCAAAAAAAACAAATCTATCTGATTTTTTTTCTAAAGTTTATACGCCTGATTTACTGATAGTTAAAAATATGTTAAAAAATAAATGATAAATTTTTCACTTAATTGGTATTACCTTTTTAAAGTTTCCGGATAAAGTGTTGAATAAGTGACTCTTGTACTCTTTGCAATTATTTTAGCTTTGCGGCAAGAAAAAAAGTTGATTGAAACAGTATTTTGGTTCTATTGAATAAAATCCAAAAGATTTTTTCATAGTTATTTCAGGAAATGAAAACCCCGGAATAATTTACAAAATAACACCACGGCTGATCTGTTTAATTTTTGATTCCAAGATCAAAAAACGAAAAAATAACCACAAACAAACCCGATTATGAACAACAAAACCCCGTGAAAAAATGAAAAAGAGAATTACACTATTCACAGCAGCATTGTCAGTCATGCTGCTTATTACCGTTCAGGCATTTCCTCAGGCAGATGTTACCGGCTCGGTTTATTACCACCTGAAGCCAAACAAGCCAGTGCCTTTGGCTGATGTTCAACTTATTGATGTTGATGGAACTGTTGTGGCCAATGCCATTACCGAACTCAACGGAAGCTACCTCTTTCCGAATGTTCCTTATGGAACTTACACAATGCAAGTAACTACACAGATTTCAGCTGGTGGTGTTACCATGGGTGATGCACTCCTGATGTTTATGCACCTGATAGGCATTTATCCATTTACTCCAATTCAGCAGTTGGCAGCCGATGTTGACGGAGATGGAACAGTTACCTGGAACGATTACTGGACTGTTGTTCTTGGATGGTTTATCCAGGGATATCCTTTCCCGGTCGGACCATGGGTGTTTCAGGATGTTACTTTTGTACATAGTGGTGCAAAATCCAATGTGCCTACTGTCGGCGGATCAAGTTCAGGAGATGTTAACGGAACCTTTGTACCTACCACCCGAGATTATGCCGCTATTGAAGTTAGCTACAACGAACTAGCCATCAGCAGGGAATTTGACGTTAATATAAAAGCTAATGACCTTACCGAAGCTGCTGCCATGGGCATAGTAATCAGGTACCCTGAAAATCTAGTCAGTATTTCTGACATCAGCAGCCCTCTTGGTGATCTTAACATGTCGGTTAGCAATGGAGAAATCCGCATCAACTGGATCAATCAATCAGGCATTTCATCAACAGTAAACCCTGAACAAGCAATTGTAACCATAAAAGCTACCACAAGCGCCAGCCACAATGGCGAGGACATCAGGTTTGAACTTGACCCAGTCAGCCACTTCAGCAATGCCAGTGGCGATCAGATTGGCACAAGCTTCACACTTCCAGTATTTACTTCATCAAAAAGCTACCTGAATACCAACTTCCCCAACCCGTTCAACGGAAGTACTTCAATAGCTTATACTGTGCCTGCCGAAGGCAATGTAAGTCTTAAACTCTTCAACCAAAACGGCCAGTTGGTCAGAAACCTGATCAACGAAACCGCCAAACCAGGCACCTATGTTTATCGTTTTAATGCCGATGGACTTGATGCCGGTGTCTATTACTATACCTTAAATATAAACGGACTCATTTCCGTGAATGAAACTAAAAGAATGATCATTACACGTTAATAATCATGCTGGTTTTGTGGTAAACAGGGGGCTGACGAGCCCCCTGTTTTATTTTTAACCATATACCTTTATAGAATTTATCTGAAGTAAACTCTGGGTGAACACCCTGATTGATTTCTATCTGGAAACACTTATTGCACTTAAAACTGAGTCTATTTTTGCGAAAGTTAAATACTACCGCCTTTCAGTTAAAAAATAATCCAAAGAACTTGTAATCTGTAATTGTATTTTTTTACATTTGTACCATGGCAGGATTTAACTCCGCACCCTCAAATGCTATTAAATTGTAATATACTTTTACCCTTGAATCTCAAACAGGCTCTTCCTCTCCTTGTTCTGGCATTTTTTACTGTAAGCTGCACCGAAATTACAGACAAAGACAGCACCAGAAGCCCTGAAAAAAAAATTGTTACCCGCAGCCAGACCGACCTTTTTAAATTGGCCGAGCAGTTTCATCAAAGTTTTGAGTACGACAGCGCATATAAATACTTTGAACTGGCTTTAAGCAATTATCAGAATACCAACAATTGGGATAGGTATATACATACCCTTATCCGGATGGCTGATATCGAAAGGGTGCGAAGTAACGGAAGCAATGCGAGGCAATTGATACACTCAGCAGAAATCACCCTGCTGGAAAAACTAAATACCAATAAAAGTCTGCTGGCAGATATAAAACACAAACAGGGTGTATTACTAATGGACAAAGGCAGTTACGACAGCGCCCTGATCATACTGAATACCAGCATTGAAACCCGTATCCAATCAAATGGGAACGAAGACACACTTCTGGCAATGACTTATAATGCCACCGGCAATATTTATTTCCATACCAGAAAATACCAGCAAGCCATTTCAGCATACACAAGGGCTTACGAACTTGAACTAAAGCGTAAAAAACCCAATGATGCTGACCTTGCCATGTTTATTCAAAATGCTGCCATAATCCATGCACAGGAAGGCAATTATGAAAGGGCCGGTGAAGCATTTTCCAGATCCATTGAAATTAATCAACGCATTTTAAAACCAGACGATCCTTCACTTGCAATGTCATTCTTAAATATGGGAAGATTGCTTGTACTTGCCTATAAAGAAAATGACGCTATTTTATACTATGATCGTGCGGAAAACATTCTCACCAACAGATTGGGTGTAGAGCACATTGACCTGAGCAGCCTATATATGAATAAGGGGCAGATATACGTTCATCTGGCTGATTATGAAAAAGCATTAAGTTATTTCAGGAAGGCGCTTTCGATTGCCGAGAAAAACTATGTTGAAGGTCATCCACTTATACTATCGCTGAATATGAACATTGGTTATGTACTTGAAAAGAAGGGTGAGTTTGACAATGCACTTCGTTATTATCAGTCCAGCATACCATCAGAAGAAAATAATCCGAATGTAATTAAAACCTATAGCAACATGGCTAGCCTTTATACTGCCATGAACGAATCAGAAAAAGCTGCGGAGCTATACAAGAGAGCTATATTTCTGGCTGATAAACTGCTTGGGACTGACCATCCCGAAACCGCTTTGCTTTGCACCCGTTATGGTTACTTTCAATTGAGCAGCAACCGTGATGACCTCGGATATAAAATGTTCACCACTGCCCTTAAAATTTCAGAAGCAAATTATGGAAGTGATAGTCGGGAAGTCTCAAATAATCATCTGCACCTTGGACACTATTACATGGCCACTCCTGATCCGAAACAAGCGCTTGACCAATACCAAAGGGCAATCGTCGCATTGATCAGCAGTTACAATACTACAGACTTCACAACCAACCCCACCGAAAAAGATCTTATTCCTGATCGTTACCTTATAAATGCGCTGAACGGGAAGGCAAATGCATTATTTACGCTGGCTGCGTCATCAAATGACATACCCATGCTTCAACATAGTCTTGAGACCTACAAACTTTCGGTGAAAGTAGTGGAAAAACTCCGTTCAATGTATCAGAACGAAGAAAGTAAGTTACTGATATCAGAAGATGAACGAAAGACTTACCTCGACGCAGTGAAAGTGGCCACAGAGCTATATAAAATTACTGATGATTCATTTTATGCTGAAGAGGCTTTCAGGTATTCTGACAAAGGAAAGTCTGCAGTTTTGCTGGCATCGATGATGGATGTTGAAGCAAGGCAGTACGGAAAAATTCCTGAAAATATTCTCAAACTTGAAAATAAACTCAAACTTGAGCTGAGTTCCTATGCAAGATATATTTATGAAGAACAACTCAAACCTGAACCTGCCAAAGACAGAATCAGGCTTTGGGAGTCACTGGCATTTGATCTTGAAGGAAGATACGACAGTCTCATTAAAGTTCTTGAGCGGGTATATCCTGATTATTATAGTCTTAAGTACAAGGAACCTGTTCTGGATATCGAAAATATAAAGCAGAATCTTGAGCCTGGCAGAACATTAATTGAGTATGCACTCACCGATACATTATTGTACATTTTTGTACTTAATCAGGAAAAGTTTGAAGTAATTAAACACAAAACAGGGAATGACTTCAGAGAAAACATAAGAACGCTGACCTCTTCAACCACTGCAAACGATTTATTGAGTATTCGCAAAACTGACTATCTGAAGTATGTCAATGCTGCGCATTCATTGTACCTTGACTTACTTAAACCGGTCAAGAGCATCAACGATGATAAAAAACTGATCATAATTCCTGATGCCGAAATCGGCTTCATTTCGTTTGATATGCTTCTGACTTCTCAGGCTGATACCACGACCATGAACTTCAGGAACCTCCCCTTTCTTATCTATGATCATATCATCAGTTACAGCGCCTCGGCTGCACTGCAATACTCCAACCTTCAGAAAGCCACCCGAAGACCAGTTAAAAATTTACTGGCAATGGCTCCATCATATCAGAATCTTACCAACCTGAAAGATGATGGTTTTGTTGATGAAACCGGAAATACAGTATATCTGCTTCCCATTCCGGGAGTTGAAAATGAGATACGTGAAATCAGAAAAGTACTCTCCGGGAAAACGCTTAAGGGCGAAAAAGCAACTGAGCAATCTTTTAAAAGCATTGCTTCGGAGTACAATATACTTCACTTCGCCATGCACACCCTGATCAACAATGAGAAACCCATGCTTTCGAAGCTTGTGTTCTATCAGGATGCTGATTCAACTGATGACGGCATGCTCAACACATATGAACTGTTTGGGATGGAACTGAATGCAGGGCTGGCTGTGCTGAGTGCATGCAATACAGGAACAGGAAAACTGCTCAAAGGCGAAGGCATCATGAATCTGGCCCGTGGCTTTGTATATGCTGGTGTTCCAAGTATTGTAATGACGATGTGGTCGGTTGAAGATCAGGCGAGTGCGCAGATTGTAACAAGTTTTTACCAATACCTTGACAAAGGCATGCCAAAAGATGAGGCGCTGCGGCAAGCCAAGCTCGATATGCTGGCCGAAGGAAATATGCTGAGATCTCACCCCTATTATTGGGCTGCTTATGTTACCATCGGTGATTACAGTCCGATGAAACTGTTTAAACCCATCTGGCTCAATATATTTTACCTGGTAATTGCTCTGGCTTCCATTGTTTCTATTGTTTCTGTTTTTCTCCGGAAAAGAAGTCATGCTTTGAAAGTTGAAACGGACACTTTGCCTCCCTCTGCTGATTAATGCCTATTTTTGCCGAAAATTAAAGAAGTGATTTACCCCGATAGCTTTGAGATCAAAACCGGATTTGACCAAATCCGTCAGATGCTGCAACGACATTGCCTGAGCAGCCGCGGAGCTGAACTTACCAGGCAGACTGAATTTACTGATGGCTTTGAAAAAATCAGCGAATTAATTGGTTCTGCCGATGAAATGCTTTACTTACTCCGGTTTGTTGGGAACTTTCCTGCTCAGGATTATTACGATTTAACTGAAGAACTGCTTCGCATCAGACTTCCGGGCACATTTACTGAACCTGAACACATGTCCGAACTCCGGCTCTCACTCATTGCCATTACCGGGATAATCCACTATCTGCAAAAACTCGATCAGGAACGCTACCCCTATCTTCATAAAATGGCTTTGGCCGAAATTCCAGATCAATCAATAATTAAGCAGATCGACAAAATTCTGGATGATAAATCGGAAATCCGCGACAAAGCCAGCGACAAACTTTTCAGCATTCGCAAGGAAATTGGCAGCCGTGTATCGGGAGTTGACCGGCGCATAAACCAGATTATGGCTGCAGCCAGACGTGAAGGTATTGCACAGGATGATGCAGGATTGACAATACGCAACGGCCGCCTGGTGATTCCATTGCCGGCATCAAACAAGCGCAAACTGGCCGGATATGTACATGACACTTCTGCTACCGGCCACACTGTTTATATTGAACCGGCTGAGGTTTTTGAGATCAACAACGAAATCCAGAACCTCAGGGTGGAAGAAAGGCAGGAAATCACGCGTATATTGATAGACTTTTCTAATTTCCTGCGGCCTTTTATCCCTGAACTGTTAAACTATTATGAATTTCTTGGGCGCATAGATTTTGTTAGGGCCAAAGCATTGCTGGCCATTGATATGGGCGCTGTAAAACCGGAACTCAGCAATGAACCTGTTATTCAATGGCGTAAAGCCATTCATCCATTGTTAATGCTTGCACTCAGGCAACAAGGTCGTAAAATTGTTGATCAGGAGATATCTCTCAATAGCGAAGAGCGGATAATGGTCATTAGTGGTCCCAATGCCGGAGGTAAATCTGTGTGTCTGAAAACTGCAGCACTTCTTCAGTACATGCTTCAGTGTGGTTTGCTTATCCCTGTGAGTGAAGACTCAAAAGCAGGCATCTTCAGTAAGATCTTTCTTGAGATTGGTGATGAACAATCCCTCGAAAACGACCTGAGCACCTATAGTTCACACCTTATTCATATCAGGCATTTCATTGAACATGCCGATAATAAATCCCTTATACTGATTGATGAATTTGGAGCAGGAACCGAACCCCAACTGGGAGGTGCTATGGCCGAAGCCAGTCTCGAAAAGTTAAATGAACAAGGCTGCTTTGGAATAATTACCACTCACTATACAAACCTGAAACTGATGGCTGATAAATTCTCCGGAATTTTTAATGCAGCCATGCTTTATGACACACTGGCTATGCAGCCGCTATTCAGATTAAGTCCGGGAAAACCGGGAAGCTCCTTTGCATTTGAAATTGCGCGGAAAATAGGCTTCCCGGAGCAGGTGCTTGCCGTTGCAACTTCAAAAATCAGCCAGACTCAACTCGACTTCGAAAAGCAACTCGCTCAGCTGGAAGTAGATAAAAAAATAATTGACCAGAAAAAAACTGATCTGAAAGTTGCTGACGAGACTTTGGCCTCGTTGGTCAGCCGTTATGAAACCCTGCTCAGCAGTCTTGAAAGCCGCCGGCAGGATATGCTTAAAGAAGCCAAACAAAAAGCGCAGCAACTGCTCGATAATTCAAACAAACTGATTGAAAACACCATCAGGGAAATAAAGGAAAGCAAGGCTGACAATGCAATTGCACGCGACTTACGCGAGAAACTAGCTAAAGCAAAGGATGCGCTTCTCTCCGAAGGAAAGGAAGAAGATACTCCTGAAACCTTTATGGTAAAATCGCAAAAATCCATTCCTTCCGAAAAACCACCTGGCCCATTAAAACAAGGGAGCCTTGTAAAAATTGAGGGTCAGGACAGTATTGGAAAGATTGATGAATTAAAGGGAAAACAAGCTACTGTTTTGTTTGGTTCAGTAAAACTGAGAACAACCATTGACAAGCTGATTCAGGCGACGTATGCTGAAATCAGGACCTGGGAGGCCAATCAGAAGTTTAGCAAGCCATCTGCCAGTGTGATTCACCAGTTGAATGACAAAATGGCCGACTTCAGGATGTCGATTGACATTCGTGGCAAAAAAGCAGATGAAGCTCAGCAAGCAATTGCCCGTTATATCGATCAGGCCATTTTACTCAGAGTAAATGAAGTGCGCATTCTTCATGGGAAAGGTGATGGAGTGTTACGCAACATTCTGCAATCATACCTTCGCGATACGCCTGAAGTAGTTCGGTATGAAGATGAAAGCATCGAACGTGGCGGACATGGAGTAACGCTGGTTTATTTCAGGTAAAAGGAAGGATAACCGTTTCCCATGTTTCTACTGAACCTTAGCATGGCATTATTGTTGATATGCAGGAACCTGAATATTAAACCTCGAAACATGACAGCATCAAATCATAGCAATGATCTTATTTCCAATGTAAAAATCTGGTTAACCTCCCGTAATACCCTGAAAAATCTGGCCGGACTATTGGCGGGTATTTTTGGAGGATATTTATATTACCGTTTGGTAGGTTGCAATTCCGGTGGCTGTGCGATCACTTCAAATCCATACATGAGCATGCTTTGGGGAGGCTTAATGGGATACCTGTTGGCCGATATTTTCAAATTGAAGGAGAAGACTCCACTCTCCGAAAATGAAGAAAAGTAATCAGGGTAGTCTCCCTATTTACCTTTTTTCATAGCAATAAGCCCGTACGACATTTCAATCCATTTCTTTAGTATGGTATCAGAAATTGAACCATCAATCTCCACGGTATTCCAATGTTTTTTATTCATGTGATACCCCGGCTTAACCGCGGGGTATTGTTCACGAAGTTCGATTGAAAGTTCGGGGTCGCATTTCAGATTAACCGACAAAGGCCCTTCCAGATCAGTTAGGGCGAACATCTTGTTATTCACTTTAAAAACAAGGGTAGTCTCATCAAAAGGGAAATGCTCACTTACCTCCGGCAGAGAGAGACAATAATAACGGAGTTCTTCAATGTTCATATGCTGGGCTGACTAAGATTACCCACCGGCGATATGGCGGCAGCAAAGCACAAAGATAAAAATTAATGAATAAGGAAAAGAGCCGGCTTTTTTGCTTAATTCCGTGTTGTATAAATAAAATATGTCGGGTCAAAAGTCAGTTTTCTGTTTCCATTTATAAAAATAGCGAAACTAAATTGACCCTAATATGATGGTTAATATGAAAAGTTATTCACAATTTCACAGTTTCAATCGATTGCGGTAAAGTAGAAAATACACACGCTCTCCTCATTATCATACTGGATTTCTGATTTTTGCGTAATTTCCTGACCAATTCATGTCAGTAAATTATCCTAACCGTTGGTTTGAATTTTAAATTAAGTGTTACCTTTGTATGCTTTGCCGGCAACCGAGGCCGGTATCAGGGATACAAAAGGAACATTATCTAAATCTTCGGATATGTCATTAACCAAAAAAACATCAGACCTCAAAAAGAGGATGCGTGATGCGTTGATGGGTGGTGGCCAGGTAGCAATTGATAAGCAAAAAGCCACGGGAAAAATGACCGCCCGTGAGCGAATCATCGCACTGGTTGACCCCAAATCGTTTCACGAGTACGACCTGTTTGTAGAACATGCGGGTAAAGACTTCAACATGGGCGACAAGTACTTGCCTGGTGATGGAGTTATTACCGGAACTGGTACCATAAATGGGTACCCGGTATGTATCTACGCCCAGGACTTTACTGTGGCCGGTGGCTCGCTTGGCTGGATGCACGCCAAAAAGATCACCAAAATTATGGATCACGCCATGAAGCTGAAGGTTCCTATTATAGGAATTAACGACTCTGGTGGGGCCCGAATTCAAGAGGGGGTAAATTCGCTTGCCGGGTATGGTGAGATATTCTACCGTAACACCCAGGCTTCGGGCGTTATTCCTCAAATCAGTGTAATCCTTGGCCCTTGTGCCGGAGGTGCTGTTTACTCACCTGCCCTTACCGATTTCGTTTTTGTTGTCGATAAGATTTCGAAAATGTTTATTACCGGCCCCGAAGTTATCAAAACAGTTTTGGGCGAGGAAATTTCAATGGAAGAGCTGGGCGGTGCCCGTGTTCAGAGTGAAATTACCGGAAATGCGCACTTTTTCGCATTAAGCGAGCAGGAATGTTTCGAGCAGATCAAAACCCTTTGTAGTTTCATTCCTTGGAACAACATTAAAAAAGCCGAAGCTTTCCCCAAAAAACCACCCCGCACCCGTACCTACAACATCGACAGCATTTTTCCTACCAATCCACGTCAGCCTTATGATGTAAAGGATATAATCAGATCAATTGTTGATGACTCGGAGTTCTTTGAAGTTCAGGCAATGTTTGCAGCAAATATCGTAATCGGGTTTGCCCGTTTGAACGGAAACAGCGTAGGTTTCGTTGCCAATCAGCCTCTGGTTCTGGCCGGCGTGCTCGATGTTGACTCATCTGATAAAGCTGCTCGTTTTATCCGCTATTGCGATGCATTTAATGTGCCTCTGGTTACTTTGGTTGACCTTCCGGGATATCTTCCGGGTGTAGATCAGGAACATGCCGGAGTTATCAGACACGGTGCCAAAGTTCTGTATGCATACTCGGAAGCTACAGTTCCCAAAATGACCGTAATTCTGCGCAAAGCTTATGGTGGAGGATACATTGCTATGTGTTCAAGTCACCTCAGAGCCGACTTTGTTTTTGCCTGGCCAACCGCTGAAATCGCAGTTATGGGTCCGGAAGGTGCTGCCAATATTATCTTCAGAAATGAAATCAAAAATGCCGAAAATCCTGAAGAAATGCGCAAACTCAAAATCAAGGAATACAAGGAGAAATTCGCCAATCCTTATGTGGCAGCAGCTTATGGCTATGTTGATGCAGTAATTGAACCTGCCGAAACACGAAGTATGCTCATTCACGCACTGGAAATATCTGCAGAAAAAGTTGAGGTCCGCCCGATTAAAAAACATGGAATTCCACCGTTTTAATTCATCGCTATGGAAGAAAACAAAGAAACGCCGGTATTTAAAACAATAATTATCGACAACATCAAATACAAGACTACGCTCACCAAAAAATTTATGGCGCGTAAGTCTTATGAGCCTATCAATTTTAACAAAGTTTACTCTTTTATCCCGGGCACTGTTCGTAAAGTGTTCGTAAAAGAAGGAGCCAAGGTTAAAAAAGGAGCCCAGTTACTTGAATTGGAAGCCATGAAAATGGTGAACAACATTACAGCTCCTGTTGATGGTATCGTAACAAAAATTAATGTAAAATCAGGAGACCTTGTTTCGAAAAGCGTTTTGCTGGTAGAAATGAACTGATTTCAATATTATTCAAGGAAAGCGGGGCAGTAATGCTCCGCTTTTTTTATTGTCAGATGCCTGCGGATACTGCGAATGGAAAGGGCTTTTCTTAAGCTTATTATTTTTTTGTAACGCTATTGGCAAAATCATTACATTTGACCAATATATCTGATTTTATAATGACAATACAACCAAACCATACAATAACAGAGGATGCGATTGATTTTAGCGGCAATGATATGCTCAAACTTGCTGCGGATTACGTTCGTTTTACAAATACGCATATTTTTCTCACCGGGAAAGCCGGCACGGGTAAAACAACTTTTCTGCGCAAAATAAGATCGATGACCCATAAACGCATGATTGTGGTTGCGCCCACCGGAGTCGCTGCTATTAACGCAGGCGGGGTTACTATACATTCCTTCTTTCAATTGCCATTTGGCCCTCAATTGCCCGAATCAAATACGCCCGGCAATGAGTTCGATTCGGAAAATGCGAAAACAGCAGCAGCCCGGATGCAAAAAATTAACCGGACAAAGATCAACATCATCAAAAGTCTTGATCTGCTGGTTATTGATGAGATAAGTATGGTAAGAGCCGATCTGCTCGATGCCATCGATTCTGTACTTCGTCGCTACCGCAACAGGCATCTGCCTTTTGGTGGTGTGCAATTGCTAATGATCGGCGACCTGCAGCAACTGGCTCCGATTGCAAAGGAAGAAGAATGGCAATTGCTCAGAAATTATTACGAAACGGTATATTTCTTCAGTAGCCGTGCTTTGCAGCAATGCAAATATGTCAGCATTGAGCTAAAGCATGTTTATCGTCAGGCTGACAAATATTTTATTGATCTGCTGAATAAAGTACGCGACAATCAACTTGATAATGAATCGATTGAGTTGTTGAATAAAAGGTACATCCGAAATTTTGAAATTCCTGAAAACGAAGGATATATTACCCTCACCACACACAATTATCAGTCTCAACAGATAAATCAGCAAAAGCTGGCCGGACTCAAAGGAAAACTTCTAAAATTTCAGGCTGAAACAGAAGGCGATTTCCCCGAGTACGCCTACCCTACCGACTTAAGTCTGGAACTAAAAACCGGAGCACAGGTAATGTTTGTGAAGAATGATCCGGATGTTGGAAAGCGCTTTTTCAATGGAAAAATTGGTAAACTCATAAGAATTGAGGATGAAACGCTTTTTGTAAAATGTCCGGATGATGAGGATGAGATTGAAGTGGAGCCTCTCGCCTGGCATAATTGCCGGTATTCAATAAATGAAGAATCCAAGGAAATAAAGGAAACTATAGTGGGTACTTTTACACAATACCCGCTTAAACTAGCCTGGGCGATAACCATACACAAAAGTCAGGGGCTTACTTTCGAGAAAGCTGTGATTGATGCAAATTCAGCATTCGCTCACGGGCAGGTTTATGTGGCTTTAAGCCGGTGTAAAACGCTTGAGGGGCTGGTTCTCAGCTCTCCCATTAGCCGCACAGCAGTAAAAACAGATTTTGCCGTTGGTGGATTTGTCAGCCGTATTGAAGAGAATCAGCCCGATGAGAACTCGCTCAACCTTGCCAAAATTCAGTTTCAGCAATCACTTGTCAGCGAGATGTTCAATTTCGATGTTTTACACCGATATCTGAGCCGGATCCTCAAACTGATCAGTGAAAATTCCGGTTCAGTTGATCAGCCATTTGTTGATTCCATAGAAAAAAAGGGCACTCTGCTGCATAACGAAATCGTTGAAGTTGCTCAGAAATTTCAGCGGCAACTCCTGCAGCTATTTATCAATAATGAAGATATTGAAGTCAACCAGACTTTGCAGGAACGCATACAAAAAGCCTGCACGTATTTTCATCCAAGGTTGAAAGAAATCTTTTTCAAACAAAAAATTGAACCTGAAACTGATAACCGGGCATTGCGGAAGCAGGTAAATGACACCATCGACCGCATGAATCAGGAAGCCTGGGTGAGGTTGTCATGTCTTAATGCGTGTAAAGATGGATTTCGCACCATTCAATATCTGAAAGTCAGGGCAATTTCTTCCATTTTTGAACCGGTTTTTGAATCCAAACCGGCAAAAATTTCGCCTTTTTCGGGTAACTCAGAAAAGAAGCTGTACGATCTGATTAAAAACTGGCGCGATCAGATGGCTGATGAAATGGGCGTTCCGTCCTATCATGTTTTGCCTGTAAAAACCATCAAAGCCTTAACCTCTGATTTACCTCACAATATGGCTGATTTGAAAAAAATCGCTGGAATTGGCAAAGTAAAAGCTGCTGCTTTTGGCAGTGAAATTTTAAACATAATTGCTGAACACACCGGCCGGAAGCCTGATCTGACAACTTCTGAAGCAGATGATGAGTTAGAAAGCAAATCCTCAAAATCAGTAAAACCGGTTAAAGGTCAAAGCTTCGAATTAAGCCTGAAAATGTTTCGCGAGGGCATGAGTGTGTCCGAAATTGCAGCAGCAAGGAACATGGCCATCAGCACCATTGAAGGCCATCTGGCAATGTTTGTAAAAAGAGGTGAAATTGAGCCTGCCGGATTGGTTGAACCGCAAAAAATTGAGTTGATTACCAAATATTTCACCGACTCGAAAAATCCGAAACTTGGTGCTGCAAAAGCTGCACTCGGAGATCAGATTACGTTCAGCGAAATAAAAATTGTTCTTAATTCGCTCTTTTTTAAGGGATTAATAGAGGAGGTGAAAGAGGAAAATGCTTAGTTTCCTTGTTCCAAAAATTCCTGATAGGCAGTATTGTTCTCTTCAATAAAATCAAGAATACTGTCTCTTCCCAGACCATTTTCAGCAGAACTCAGAAACATGGTTGGCAACTCGTCCCAGGTTTCAGAAAGCTTGGCTTTAAACGCTGCAATGTTTGATGCCATTGTATTTGACGTGAGTTTATCGGTCTTGGTAAAAATCAATGCAAATGGCAGTTGAGCTTCGCCAAACCAATCGATAAAATCAATATCCGATTTTTTGGGTTCAATGCGTGAGTCAATAAGTATAAAAGTATTCACCAGACTTTCTCTGCGGGTAAGATAAGTACGTATCATCCCCTCCCATTTTTCTCTTTCCTTTTTCGATATTTTGGCATAACCGTATCCCGGAAGATCGACCAGATACCAATCATTGTTGACAATGAAATGGTTGATGAGTCTTGTTTTTCCCGGTGTAGAAGAAGTTTTTGCCAGATTTCGCCGACCAAGCAACATATTGATCAACGACGATTTGCCTACATTTGACCTTCCGATAAATGCATACTCAGGTTTGTCGGGGGCCGGACATTTCGACGGATCGGGGTTGCTAACCAGAAAATCAGCATTTCGTATGATCATGATTACCTTTCGGATATTGTTAGGTGTCGTTCAATCTTAATTTCGTAAATATCGGCAATGGTTACAATAATTCCCGACTCTTCAACCTCCCCAAAATCATCATTGAGCGATGTGCCGAAAAACTTCATTGTGGAAGACAGGTTCATATATGCATTGACCAATGGCGGAATGTTTTCACCCAAAGAACGCACCTGCTGAATCAGCAGTTTATAATCTTTCTCGTAAATTCCATTGGGAAAAGCCTGTTCAAGTTCAGTTTCATCGGTTTTGAGCACAAGCGGAACTATCGGATAAACCAACTTATCGTGATCAGCAAAATATCTCTTCATAAACCAAAGGATAAGATCGCGGGCTCTGGTATTGTAATCAGGATACATGGTAATCTTCCCGAAGAAATACTTTGCATCCGGATAAATATGAACCAATGCTCCAAGTCCGTCCCATATATTATCAAGCGAATACATTCCTTTACGGATATTGTTAACCGGCTGATATGCAGGCTGAACAAAAGATCGTCCCAGTTCAATGGTATAGGGCAGATATTCTTCAACAAATTTGTCGGAATAGTGAAACAGTTTGAAGGTTGGCGTGTGGTATTCCCCGTCTTCACCTTTTGTAAGGGTTTTACAGTGCAAATATCTGTACCCTCCGATAATTTCTTTGTCAACCGGATTCCAAACAATCAGTTGTTCGAACGGATTTTCGCAGGTATCATAATGGTCAAGGTCGATAGAAAGACCCGTTCCACCACCGGCATCACGAAAGGTTATTTCGCGCAACCGGCCAATTTCACGCACAACATTGGGTGAATTATGGTGATTGAGAATGTATATGAGATTGTTTCCGGCGTTGGTTCTCCGGATTAGTTTGTCGCTGGTAAGTTCTGACTCAATTGCCTCCCGGTCAACCGGAGGAATGATCTGTTCCATTTTCTGGCTCATAGATTTTTTAGTCTGCATTAAAGATTAAATCCGGATCCTTTTCCAATTTGTAAACGTGCGATCTCAAAAGTTCAGCCCATTTCTGGTCGCTGTGCTTTTTGGTGAAAGTGCTTAATTCAACTGGTTTCCCAAATGTAATGACGATGTCTTTGTTTTTTTGTTTAAACATTTCATCCACAAGAAAGAGCATTTCAATGTTTGCTTTCAGTCCTAACCATTTGCGGAAGTTGGCTAAGTTATAAAAGAAACCTGAATTACGCCCACTGATATGCACCGGAAGAATATCGCGGTTATACGCTCTGGCTTTGCTCAGAAAAGTCTTTTTCCATTCCAGGTCAAGAATTTCGCCGCCTGTTTTGCGTGAACACAAACCTGCAGGAAAATAAACTATTGTTTTGTCAGAGGCGAATGTTTCGTTGAAAACAGCAATGTTTGTGGCATTTGAGCCATGCTTATTTACAGGAATAAACAGTGAACGCAGGTTGGGCAAATGCATCAGAAAATCATTTGCCGGAGAGACAATATCGGGTCTGATTCTGCCAACAGCCTGCATAAGTGCGATTCCATCAAGTCCTCCCAAAGGATGATTTGCAACCACGACAAACCGCTCCGATTTCAGAAGATTTTCTTCGCCTTTGACAGCAATATTGACTCCAAAATCATTTAGAATTACTTCAAAAAACTCAAGTCCATACTTATCCTTATGCTTATTCAGTGCCTTATTCAACTCATCCTGATGGACTATTCTTTTGAGATATCTCAGCAAAAACCCAGGCAGGTTCCTACGTAAACGAGGACTCTTGCCTTCTATAACTTTATCAAGATCAATGAATCTGATATATTCCCCCTCGGGTACGGTCTCGTTTACTTCCATGTTTCAGGTGTAAAATTGTGTTCCTGAATTTTTAACAAATTTACAAAATTCGATAATTGATTTACCGGCGACTTAAAAAATCAAGAAAAAGTCATCATAATTCGCCAAAGGTTAGAAAACAATAATAACCCAAAATGATTTTATAACACTCATTTTCAACATGTTAAATCACTGAATCGGATATATAAAACACCATTTCTGCAAAAAGTTATTAACAGTAGTGGTAAAAAGTGGTAAAAAGTGGTAAAAACCATCTATATTTACACCACTAAAAACAACAAAACGAATAATGACGGAAATAATTGGCGTTCACGACTGCAAGGTTGATGTCAAGGGCAGATTGATGCTGCCTTCGGCACTCAAGTCGCAGATTGATGCCATAATCTCCGAAGGCTTCATCCTGAAAAGGAGCATTTTTCAACCTTGCCTTGAATTGTATCCCCGTCAGGTGTGGAACAAAGAAATGAAACGGGTAAACAAGCTAAACCGCTTTATCAAAAAGAATAACGATTTCATCAGAATCTTTATGGCGGGCGTACGTGAAGTTGAAACTGACTCTACCGGACGTTTGCTTATTCCGAAAGATCTGGCAGTTTTCGCCGGAATATCAAAAGACATCGTACTGTCATCTGCACTCAGTATCATAGAGATATGGGATAAGGACAAGTACGAAGCTTCAATACGCGACAACATTGGCAGCTTCTCTGACCTTGCCGAAGAGGTGATGGGACAAATGAATGACGACGAATAAATAACTGAAAAATGTATCATAAGCCCGTAATGCTCAGCGAATGTCTGGATGGACTCGCCATTAAGCCCGAAGGCACATATGTAGATGTGACTTTTGGAGGCGGTGGCCATGCACGTGCCATACTTGAACAGCTGACTACCGGCAGACTTGTTGGCTTTGATCAGGATGCAGATGCACTTTTAAATTCAATTGACGACAGCCGCTTTACGCTGATAAACCAGAATTTCAGGTTCCTCACAAACTTTCTGAGGTTTTTTAAAGCATTTCCGGTGGATGGAATCCTAGCTGATCTGGGTGTTTCGTCGCATCAGCTTGATCAGGCAGAGCGCGGTTTTTCGACCCGTTTTGATGCTGATCTCGACCTGAGAATGGATAGAAAATCGAATCTGACCGCAAAGGAAGTCATAAACCGATACCCAACCGAAGATCTTATAAAGATAATGCGCGAGTATGGCGAATTGCCAAATGCATACCGCATTGCCTTAAAACTGACCGAAGCCAGAGGAGCAGGAGCCATCAACACAACTGCTCAACTCAAAGAAATCCTGCAGCCATTTGCAGAAAGAGGCAAAGAGAATAAATTTTTCGCCAGGATATTCCAGGCACTTCGCATTGAAGTAAACGGTGAGCTTGATGCATTAAAAGAAATGCTTCTGCAAACCACAAAAACCATCAAGCCGGGCGGGCGACTGGTGGTGATGTCATACCATTCGCTGGAAGACAGATTGGTTAAAAACTTTATGAAAACCGGAAATTTTGAAGGGACTGTGAACAAGGACTTCTTCGGAAATCTGCATGCGCCATTCAAACCAATTACCCGTAAACCTACCATAGCAACTGAAGAAGAAGTCCTCGAAAATAACCGTGCCCGCAGTGCGAAGCTCAGGATAGCAGAGAGAAACCATGACGAAGATTAGCGATCATAAAAATACCGTCAGGCCCAAACCTGTTGAAAAACCCCTTAAAAAGAAGAGGTCTTTCAGGGCATTCAGTATGCTGAATCAAAAAGTCAATGTTGGTGGATCATTGCACAGCATTGTAGATGGAAGCTTTCTTACCCGTGATAACCTGACTACACAAGTACCATTTATACTTTTCCTGACATTGATGGCCATTTTTTATATCGCCAATTCTTACAATGCTGAGAAAACAATGATTGAAATATCAAAAACCAAAAGAGAGCTTGAAGAGCTGAGGTATGAATACATCACCACGAAATCAGCCCTTATGTATCACAGCAAGCAATCGGAAGTTGCCAATAAATTAAAAAACACCGGCGTAAAGGAATCAGTAGTTCCTCCTGTAAAAATTCATGTAAAAGAATAAACTGATGGACAATAAGGGCGAAATATTAAAGAAAGTTTACCTTGTCTATTTTGTCATGGTAGTGCTTGGCTTGTCAATACTTGGCAAGGCAGCCTACATTCAGTTTGTTGAAGGCGATGAATGGCGCGAAAAAGCCAAAAAGTTAAGCATCAGATACGAAAATATAGAAGCCACCAGGGGCAATATTCTGGCTGTTGACGGAAGTTTAATGGCGGCATCGGTTCCCATTTTTGAACTGCGTATTGATGCAGGCAACACCCATTATAACGATGAATTCTTTTACGAAAATGTGGACTCACTCGCCTGGCATATGGCAAATCATTTCAGAGACCGCAGTAAAAAAGAGTACAAACAAATACTGGAACAAGGCCGTAAAAAAAACAATCGTTATTTATTGCTTAAGCGTAACATAACTTACAGTGACCTTAAAAAAGTAAGAAAATTTCCGATTTTCAGGCTTGGAAAATACAAAGGCGGTTTGATTGCCCAGGCGAAAAATAAGAGAGAGCTTCCATTTAAATGGCTTGCTTTCAGAACCATAGGCTGGGACAAAGACGGATCAGAAAACGACATTGGACTTGAAGGCGCATACAGCCACCTGCTTGAAGGTGAAAGCGGACAGCGCCTTATGCAGCGCATTGGTAATGGTGTGTGGAGGCCATTGAATGACGAAAATGAGATTGAACCAAGAAACGGACATGATATTGTAACATCCATTGACATTAATATTCAGGATGTAGCAGAAGATGCTTTGATGCGGCAATTGATCGCCAATGAAGCCGATCATGGTTGCGCCATTCTGATGGAAGTAAAAACCGGCTTTATTGTTGCCATTGCAAATCTTGGTAAAAACAAAGAAGGTTTTTATGAAGAAAAATACAACTACGCGATAGGTGAAAGTTCAGAACCCGGATCAACATTTAAACTGGCTTCTTTGCTGGCGGCACTCGATGACGGACTGGTCAGCCTCAGCGACACTGTAGACACCCAGGGTGGAACAGTAATGTTTGCGAACCGGACCATGAGAGATTCCCACAAAGGAGGTTATGGCCGCATCAGTGTTCGCAAAGCATTTGAAGTATCGTCAAATGTGGGCATTTCAAAAGTCATTCACAAAGCATACAAAGACAAGCCACAGCAGTTTATAGATGCGCTTTATGCGATGCGACTGAATCAGCCACTTGGGCTGGATATTCCCGGAGAAGGAAACCCTTCAATAAAAGACACCAAACATAAATACTGGTCGAAAGTATCGCTTCCCTGGATGTCGATAGGATATGAAGTGGCACTCACTCCATTGCAGACGCTGGCCTTCTATAATGCCATTGCCAATAACGGTGTAATGGTAAAACCGCAATTTGTGAAAGAAATAAGATCAGCCGGAAAGGTTGTTGAAACTTTCGGTCCGGTAATTCTCTCAAAATCCATCACAAAAAATCCCGAGTCAATAGCCATGGCGCGTTCATTACTCGAAGGAGTAGTTCAGCAGGGAACGGCCACACATTTAAAAAATCCGGTTTACAAAATCGCCGGCAAAACCGGCACCGCTCAAATTGCCCAAAACAATGCGGGGTATAATAAATCAAATTACAAGGCATCATTTTCAGGCTACTTCCCGGCTGAAGACCCGAAATACTCAATGATTGTGGTCATTAACAATCCCAGCAAAGGAGTTTACTACGGAGGATCAATTGCAGGGCCGGTTTTTAAAGAGGTGGCTGATAAGGTTTACTCTACGCGACTTGATTTCGCCGCCACCAAATCAGATTCTTTACTCCGTTCAGCACCGGTATATGCATCAGGAAATGCCAAAGAACTGCAAACCATTTTCAAATTGCTCAGCGTCCCGGTTTCTGCAGAAATGGATCAGAATGAATGGATTGCCTGCAGGGATAATAATGGAATTGCTGAAACTGTAAACATTGAAACAGGAGAAGAAATAATACCTGACGTAAGAGGCATGGGAGCAAGAGATGCTGTTTTTTTACTTGAATCGGCAGGAATAAAAGTACAGATGAATGGCAAGGGAAAAGTAAAAAAGCAATCGCTGCCCGCAGGATCAAAAGCTGTAAGAGGGAGTAAATGTATTATTGAACTGGGCTAAAGTGCAGAAATGAAAACACTGAAAGATCTATTGTATCGTTGCAGGATTGCCAGGATAGCCGGAAGTACGGATATACCTGTGGATGAAGTTATTTCCGACTCGAGAAGAGCTGAGAAGAACAAGGTATTTATTGCTGTAAAAGGCACACAAACCGATGGCCACATATACATTGCCGATGTAATCAGTAAAGGCGTTAAAGCCATTGTGTGCGAAACCATTCCCGATAAAACCGAACACGATGTCACATACATTGAGGTAAAAGACAGCGCTGAGACACTGGCTATTATGGCCGGTAATTATTTTGATAACCCTTCCTCGGAAATCCACCTTATCGGGATAACCGGCACCAATGGAAAAACTACCATTGCAACCTTATTGTACCAACTGTTTTTACAGGCGGGTTTCAAGGTTGGTCTGATTTCTACGGTAAGAAATATGATCAACAACCTCGAAATTCCGGCCACGCATACCACTCCCGATCCAATGGCACTGAATCAGTTGCTGAGGGAAATGGTTTTGGACGGCTGTGAATACTGCTTTATGGAAGTGAGTTCACATGCCATAGTTCAGCAGCGCATTGCCGGGCTTAGTTTCAAGGGTGGTGTTTTTTCAAATCTCACCCACGACCATCTCGACTATCACAAAACATTTGATGCCTATCTCAAGGCGAAAAAATCATTTTTTGATAAACTGCCATCAACAGCATTTGCACTTACAAACATTGATGACCGCAATGGACTGGTAATGGTTCAGAATACCAAAGCCGTTGTGAAAACCCTGGCAGTTAAAAAACAATCCGATTTTCATTGCAGGATACTCGAAAATCATTTTGATGGTTTGCAGCTCAGCATCAATGGAAAAGAGGTTTGGTGCAGGCTGGTCGGAAATTTCAATGCCTATAATTTGCTCAGTATTTATGCTACTGCTGAAATGCTTGGGTTAACTGAAGAAGAGTGCCTTACCGGACTGAGCCGACTTGTGCCGGTTGATGGCAGGTTCGAGTATATGAAATCACCTACCGGTGTGATCGGAATTGTTGATTATGCGCACACACCTGATGCACTGCTGAATGTAATATCAACCATCAATGCCATCCGCGAAGGCGCCGGAAAACTCATTACTGTTGTGGGAGCCGGAGGAAACCGCGATAAAACCAAGCGCCCCATAATGGCTTCGATTGCAGCCGAAAACAGCACCCTCACCATTCTTACTTCCGACAATCCCCGTAACGAAGACCCGGATGAAATCCTTAAAGAAATGATGACAGGCGTTACTGTTGACCGGAAAAAAGCAACGCTACTGATCAGCGACCGCCGGCAAGCCATCCGGGTTGCCTGCACAATGGCCGATAGCGGTGACATAATTCTGGTAGCGGGCAAAGGACACGAAACCTATCAGGAAATAAAAGGTACAAAACATCACTTCGACGACCGCGAAGAACTGAAAGAAGCATTGGCAATAAATAACAACCAAAATCAGTAAAAACTGGGCTTATGTTGTACTATCTGTTTGATTTTCTTGATAAAAGCCTGGACTTCCCCGGAGCCGGAATGTTTCAATACATTTCTTTCAGGGCCGCGCTTGCTGTCATTACATCACTGATAATTTCACTCTTGTTTGGCAAAACGCTGATCAATTATCTTCGAGGAAAACTTGTAGGTGAGGAGGTGAGAGATCTGGGTCTTCATGGCCAAAAAGAAAAGCAGGGAACTCCTACTATGGGCGGATTGATTATCCTCAGCGCGATCATAATTCCTACACTTCTTTTTGCAAAACTCAACAACATTTACATCATTCTTATCCTGATTACTACCATTTGGCTGGGTTTTATCGGATTTGTAGATGATTATATCAAGGTATTCAGAAATGACAAAAAAGGACTTGCAGGAAAGTTTAAAATCCTTGGTCAAATTATCATCGGACTTGTGGTTGGATTAACACTCTATTTTCATGAAGATGTGGTCATCCGCGAAAAGATATTACAGACTAGCTCGGTTTCGGTTGAATCGCTGAGTGAATTTGAGCAGGTAAACGATCATGGTCAGCGTTTTTCAAGGCAGTCTTCCAAATCCACAAAAACCACTATTCCATTCTTTAAAAACAACGAATTGGATTATGCCCTGTTGCTTAAGCCTTTCGGAAAAAAGGCCATGAATCATGCATGGATAATCTTTGTACCCATCGTAATTCTGATCATAATTTCGGTGTCAAACGGAGCCAATCTCACCGATGGAATCGATGGGCTGGCAACCGGAACTTCTGCCATTATCGGGGTGACTCTTGGCATACTTGCCTGGGTTTCGGGCAACTTTGTTTTTGCCGATTATCTGAACATAATGTATTTGCCCGACACGGGCGAGCTCACAATTTTTGTAAGCGCATTTGTTGGCGCATGTACCGGTTTTCTATGGTACAATACCTACCCTGCCCAGGTTTTTATGGGTGATACCGGTTCGCTGGCTCTGGGAGGTGTGATTGCAGTGCTTGCCATTATGATCCGTAAAGAATTGCTGATTCCGATTCTCTGTGGAATTTTCGTTGCTGAAAATCTTTCAGTAGTCATACAGGTCAGCTACTTCAAACGAACCAAACGAAAGTATGGTGAAGGAAAAAGAATCTTTAAAATGTCTCCGCTGCACCATCATTTTCAGGTGCTTGGATATGCAGAACCAAAAATAGTACAGCGGTTCTTTATTGTAGGGATCATGCTTGCAGTTTTTACAATCATCACCCTTAAGATCAGGTAAAAATGAACCACAAACCCAAAATACTGATACTCGGTGCCGGCGAAAGCGGAACCGGCGCTGCGCTTCTAGCGGCCGGTAAGGGGTTTGCTGTGTTTGTGTCAGACAATGGAATTATCAAAGATAATTTTAAAGATCAACTGATTGCCGGCAATATAGAATTTGAGGAAGGTGGTCATGGCAAAAACATTCTCAGTGGTGTAAATGAAATTATAAAAAGTCCGGGAATACCCGAAAACGCCCAACTGGTAATGGAAGCCAGAAGTTTAGGGATTCCTGTGATTTCGGAAATCGAGTTTGCTTCGCGCTTCACCAATGCAACCAAAATATGTGTAACAGGGAGCAATGGAAAAACCACTACCACTGGACTGATTCAGCATATGCTCAAACAAGCAGGACTGAATTCATGCGCTGCAGGCAATATTGGAAACAGTTTTGCCAGTGAGGTATTAAAAAAGGAATATGACTATTTCAGCCTTGAGTTAAGCAGCTTTCAATTGGATGGAACTGAAGAATTCAGAGCAGAAGTTGCGATTTTGCTGAACATCACACCTGACCATCTGGACAGGTATGACTACGATTTCAACAAATATGCAGCTTCGAAAATGAGAATCATAAGAAATCAACGCAAAGAAGATGCATTTATCTGGTGCTGTGATGATGAAACCAGCAGAGAGATCATAAAAAGCGCCAAACTTCATCAGGAAATTTACAAAATCAGCTTACACGAAAAAGGGCACGAAGGTGCATGGCTTGACGGAAACACAATAGTATTTAACATAAAAGGAGAAAAGTTCACTATGACAATCGAAGAACTTGCTTTACAGGGAAAGCACAACATCTACAACTCAATGGCCGCCGGAATAGCAGGAAGCCTCATCGGATTGCGCAAGGAAAGCATTAAAGAAAGCCTTGGAAGTTTCGAAAACACGGCACACCGGCTTGAGTATGTGGCCAATATACATGGCATTGAGTTCATCAACGATTCAAAAGCCACAAATATCAATTCGGCTTGGTGGGCGCTGGAAAACCAGCACAAACCTGTCATTTGGATTGCCGGAGGAATTGACAAAGGCAACGACTACTCCAAGTTATTTGAAGTGGTCAAATCAAATGTAAAAGCACTGGTTTGTCTTGGCCTTGACAATGAGCTTATGATAGATGCTTTCAAAGATATTATCCCTGTAATCATTGAAACGCAATCAGCCGAAGATGCTGTAAATCAGGCATATTACCTTGCCAGCAACAACGATGTGGTATTATTATCGCCTGCATGTGCAAGTTTTGATCTTTTTGAAAACTACGAAGACCGGGGCAATCAGTTTAAAAATGCGGTAAAAGCCCTTTGAAGAAACTCAGATTATGAAAGCCATTTTAAGCAGGATAAAAGGAGACAAAGTGATATGGGCAGTGGTGTTCCTGCTGTCGATATTCTCGTTGCTGGCGGTTTACAGTTCCACCGGAACACTTGCCTACCGCTATCAATCGGGCAATACTGAGTACTACCTGATAAAACATATGGGCATTCTGCTGCTTGGCTTTGTATTGATGTATCTGGCTCATCAGGTCAAATACAAATACTACGCCCGCATTTCGCAGCTTGGAATTTACATTTCAGTTCCCCTTCTGGCTTATACACTCCTGTTCGGCACTTCGATGAATGAAGCCAGTCGTTGGTACACACTCCCTTTGATCAATATAACTTTTCAGCCTTCCGACCTGGCCAAACTTGCGCTTATCATTTATGTCGCCCGCCTTCTTGCAAAAAAGCAAAGTGATATCGATGATTTCAAAAAAGGATTTGTTGCCATTCTTCTTCCTGTGGTTCTGATCACCTTACTGATCATACCAGCCAATTTCTCAACTGCAGCGCTGATTTTTACCACATGCCTTGTGCTTATGTTTGTTGGTCGTGTTAAAATCAGGTATCTGTTGATGCTTGTCGGGGTTGGAATAGTGGCTTTTATTTTATTGATAACAGTTGCAGTGAACTCTCCCAAACTCAGCGGACGTTTTGGAACCTGGCAAACGAGAATTGAAAGTTTCAGAAGCGGCGACAGTGATGCCAATTATCAGGTGGAACAGGCCAAAATTGCTATTGCTACCGGAGGAATCGCCGGAAAAATGCCAGGCAATTCCACACAAAAAAACTTTCTGCCCCACCCCTATTCTGACTTTATTTTTGCCATCATTATAGAAGAGTACGGCTTGATAGGAGGCACTGTGGTTGTATTTCTGTATTTAATACTGATGTTCAGGGCTGTAAAAATTGTAATCCGGAGTCCGCGGAATTTTGCCGCCTTCCTCACCTTTGGCGTGGCCTTTAGTCTGGTATTTCAGGCGATGGTGAACATGATGGTTGCTGTAAATCTACTTCCGGTAACCGGGCAAACATTACCCCTCATAAGTATGGGAGGAACATCCATTTGGTTTACCAGCATTGCCATAGGTATAATTCTGAGCGTAAGCCGGGAAATTGAGGAATCAGAAAACCTCGAAAAAGAAGCAAAAACAGAAAAACAAACAAAACAAACCGAACATGCCATTGCCTGAAACAAGGATCATTATCAGCGGAGGAGGAACCGGAGGTCACGTATTTCCGGCCATTGCTATTGCGGATGCATTGACTTCACTAAACCCTGAAGTAAAAATCCTTTTTGTAGGTGCTGAAGGCAGGATGGAAACCGAAAAAGTTCCGGCAGCTGGCTATGAGATTAAAACACTTTGGATCAGCGGACTACAGCGCAGATTAACATTCAAAAACCTGCTTTTCCCGATTAAACTGGCGCATAGCTCCCTCAAAGCAAGGAGTATCATCAAAGAATTTAAACCTCAGGTGGTTGTTGGCGTGGGTGGATATGCAAGCGGACCTACAGTAAAAGCAGCAGCTTCGATGGGAATTTCCACGTTGATACAGGAGCAGAATTCATATCCCGGAATCACAAACAGAATGCTGGCCGGAAAAGCAAAAAAGATCTGTGTTGCTTACCCAGATATGGAGAAATATTTCCCGGCATCAAGAATTGTACTGACAGGAAATCCGGTAAGAACTGATATTATTTTTGCGGAAGCCAAAAGAGAAGAAGCACTCAATTTTTTCAGACTTGACCCGCAAAAACCAGTCGTTCTGGTGATTGGCGGAAGTCTAGGAGCCAGAACCATCAACAACAGCATTCATCGCTCGTTGAAGGAATTTGCAGATGCCGGACTTCAGCTGATCTGGCAAACAGGTAAAACTTTTGCTGAGATCGCGAAATCAGCGACAATTCCATTTGATGATTATGGAATAAGAAATTACGACTTCATCACACGTATGGACTTTGCCTATGCTGCTGCCGATATTGTTGTGTCGAGAGCAGGAGCTTTATCGGTTTCGGAACTTTGCATCACCGGCAAACCATCCATTTTGGTTCCATCGCCGAATGTGGCTGAGGATCATCAAACCAAAAACGCTATGGCGCTGGTAAAAAGAAATGCTGCGGTTTTGATTCCGGATAACCGTGCAGATTCAGAACTCGCTGATGGCATCATTTCTCTGGCCTTCAATCCAGCGAAAAAGAACGAATTGAGCAATAACATACGCTCACTTTCGAAACCGCAGGCTGCGCTCGATATTGCAACCATAATTTTGGAACTCACTCAAAAATAGCATAAACCGTGGAAACTAAAAACCTGAAAACCGTTTATTTTCTTGGCATTGGAGGAATTGGCATGAGTGCACTTGCCCGTTACTTTCACGCTGCCGGAAGTATGGTTTCGGGTTATGATAAAACGCCTACAACACTCACATCACAGCTTGAAGCCGAAGGAATAAAAATTCATTTCGAAGATCGGCCCGACCTGATTCCTGCAAATACCGACCTGATTATTTATACACCAGCCATTCCTAAAGACCTTTCCGAATTTGTGAAAGCGACCTCGGGAAAATTCAGTATTAAAAAACGGGCAGAAGTGTTGGGCGATCTTACCAACAGCAAAAAAACCATTGCTGTTGCCGGCACACATGGCAAAACAACAGTTTCCACCATGATTTCGCACATCATGTACAATTCAAAAGCCGGATGCACTGCATTTCTGGGTGGAATTTCAAAAAATTACGACTCAAACCTTTTGCTG
Source organism: Bacteroidales bacterium UBA5197 (assembly GCA_002412885.1). Taxonomy (GTDB): domain Bacteria; phylum Bacteroidota; class Bacteroidia; order Bacteroidales; family Lentimicrobiaceae; genus Lentimicrobium. The sequence goes on along the minus strand of DHVX01000033.1, from coordinate 111,217 downwards.
AATCCAAAAAGTGAGCTGATGGTTGCTGAAGCCGATGAATTTGACCGTTCATTTCTCAGACTTTCACCATGGCTTGCGTTGATTACATCTGCTGATGCCGATCATCTTGACATTTATGCCGATCATCAGGATCTGAAAAATACCTTTACTCAATTCACCCAAAGGGTTGTTCACGGTGGTGTTTTGCTGATCAAATCGGGAATCGGAATTGAACCAGACCCTGATCCGGAGGTAGAATTTTACACCTATTCTCTCGATAAACAGGCAGATTTTTATGCAGAAAACCTCCGCATTGAAGATCATCGCTATCATTTTGATCTGGTGGTTCCGGAAGGTCGGATTTCAGGTTTATCACCGGGACTTCCCGGATTATTCAATGTTGAAAACAGTGTAGCTGCCGCTGCTGCAGCCTGGTTGAGCGGTGCGTCTGATGAAGATATCAGAATTGGTATAAGCTCATTTTCAGGCGTTAAAAGACGTTTCGACATAAGAATAAACACACCGGGCTTACTTTATATCGATGATTACGCCCACCATCCTGAGGAGTTGAGCGCGTGTATAGGTTCGGTGCAGAAACTTTATCCGGGAAGGCATATTACAGGAATTTTTCAGCCACACCTCTACTCCCGTACCCGCGATTTTGCCGAAGGTTTTTCAAAAAGCCTTTCAATGCTCGACCGTGTTATTCTTCTGGAAATATATCCGGCAAGGGAAAAACCAATTGAAGGAATAAACTCTGAGATGTTGCTGAAAGGAATAGAATCAAAGGAAAAATTTCTTTGCGGACGGGAAGAGGCAATGCGATTGATTGCGCGGAATCAACCTGATATTTTGCTCACTCTTGGTGCCGGCGATATTGATCAGATGGTTGCACCTATTGAAGAATTATTCACCAAAGCCCTGAAACCATGAGAAGGATTTTAAACCTCATTCTGAAAACGGTTCTTGTGGCAGGAATTGTGGTACTGTTCATTTTTGCCAACAAAAAGCAGGATCAGACAACATGTCAGGAATTTGTAATTGAACTGGATTACAACGGCGGAGATGCTTTGGTCAGCCGCATTCATGTAAGACAACTCGTAACGGATGCAGGCATTAAAGTAAAAGGTGAGAAACTTGGAGAGATTCCGATGGCTCAGATTCACAAAGCAATTGAGGCAAGTCCCTTTGTAAAAAAAGCGAATCTGACCATGGATGTCAATGGCAAGGTTAAAGCACTTGTGATTCAGCGCAGCCCGCTGGTGAGGGTTATTGACAGCAAAGGCGCTCATTTTTATCTCGATTGCGATGGCAAAAGGGTGCCAATCAGCCATGAATATTCAGCACGGGTAGTGGTTGCCAGTGGAAAAATTGAGTCGGAATCCTCTATAACAGAGCAGACCAATCCCCGCCAGAAAACTGAGGAGTATAAAAAGTTATCACCTGACCTGCAAAAGGTTTATGTGACATCAAGAAATCTTAAAAATGACGAATTTTTAAGTGCCCTTATTGAACAGGTTCATCTGAACCAATCGGGCGAATTGGAGTTGATTCCTAAGATAGGAGAACAAATTATTCTTCTGGGAGACACCACACACATCAAAGAAAAGCTTGAGAAATTGAAAATTTTCTATACCATGGGAAACAGAAACGAAGCCTGGGCCAGTTACCGGGTGATCAATCTGAAATACCGGGATCAGGTTGTTTGTAAAAAATCAATAAAATAATATGGAACCTTCAGAAATCGTTGTCGGATTAGACATTGGGACAACCAAAATTGCTGCAATTGTTGGGCGCAGGAACGAAAACGGCAAAATTGAAATACTGGGATTCGGTAAAACCGAATCTATTGGTGTAAAACGCGGAGTGGTTGCCAATATCGATGATACCGTAAAAAGTATTGTTGGTGCTGTAAAGGAAGCCGAAAACACCTCCGATACCAATATTGTTACTGTCAATGTAGGCATTGCCGGCCAGCATATAAAGAGCATTCAATACCGGGGTTCAGTGATCCGCCCCAACAGCGAACTGGAAATCAGTCAAAACGATATTGAAGGTCTGACCGAAAATATGTTCAAACTGGCGATGAATCCCGGTGAGGAGATCATTGATGTAATTCCTCAGGAATATACTGTTGATGGTGAAAGTGGAATCAGGCAGCCCAAAGGAATGCTCGGACATCAGCTCGAAGCCAACTTTCACATCATCACCGGGCAAACCATGGCGGCCCGAAACATTTACAAGTGTATCAAAAAGGCCACCCTTGAAGTGGATTCGCTGGTACTCGAACCGCTTGCATCGGCTGAGGCTGTGCTGAGTGAAGAGGAAAAAGAAGCAGGTGTTGTACTTGTTGATATTGGTGGCGGAACAACTGATATTGCCATTTTTCAGGATGGAATTATACGCCACACGGCTGTTATTCCTTTTGGTGGTGATATTATTACCGAAGACATCAAAGAAGGATGCACCATCATTAAGAAACATGCCGAAGATTTGAAAGTTAAATTTGGTTCAGCCCTTGCCAGCGAAAACCGCGACGAGGAAGTTGTGGCAATCCCGGGCTTGCGTGGTCGTCCGCCAAAAGAAATTACTCTTCGTAATCTCGCATCCATCATTCAGGCCAGAATGGAGGAGATTATTGAGCATGTGTACTTCGAAATAAAAAATTCGGGTTTCGAAAAAAAACTGATTGCTGGTATCGTTCTTACAGGTGGTGGTGCTCAGATGAAACACATCACTCAACTCACCGAATTTATCACAGGCATGGACACACGCATTGGATATCCCAATGAGCACCTTGCTCCGGGTTTGCCCGAAGAAATGGCAAGCCCAATGTATGCAACAGGAATCGGGTTGGTAATCATCGGACTGAAACGGGTTGAGAAGGATGCTCAAAAAGTTGAAAAACCTGTAGTCAAAGCCAAAAAACCGCCAAGAGGTTCGTTTTTTGATGCCATAAAAAACTTCTTTGACGAAGAAGGAGTGAACTAAGATATTAACAGAAGACCTGTTGATAAAATATGCAAATTCAGTGCAAACAACACAATTTAAACAATTAATTTAGGAGATCTAAAAAATGCCAGATATGCTCAAATTTGATTTGCCAAAAAATCAATCATCCATCATAAAGGTGATAGGCGTAGGTGGAGGTGGAAGCAACGCAGTTACGCACATGTTCAAGCAAGGAATCCGCGGTGTGGATTTCATGATCTGCAATACTGATTGCCAGGCACTTGACACCAGTCCTGTACCGCTCAAAATTCAATTGGGAAACAAAGGTTTAGGCGCCGGATCTATCCCTGAAGTTGGCCGCGAAGCCGCCGCTGAAAACATAGATGACATCAGAAAAGTACTGGAGAACAACACCAAAATGGTGTTTATAACGGCCGGTATGGGTGGTGGAACAGGAACTGGTGCAGCACCTGTAATCGCTTCACTTGCCAGAGAACTCGGTATTCTGACTGTTGGAATTGTGACTTTGCCCTTTTCATTTGAAGGTAGAAAACGAACCCAGCAGGCAAAAGCGGGTATTGAAGAACTGCGCCGGTCAGTTGACACACTGCTCATTATCTGCAACGATAAACTAAGAGAACTTGAAGGAGATCTGAAACTTTCAGAAGCATTCTTCAAAGCCGATAACATTCTGGCTGTTGCAGCCAAAGGTATTGCCGAAATCATTACGGTTACAGGTTACATCAATGTTGACTTTGAAGATGTAAAAACAGTAATGAAAGATAGCGGCAAAGCCATCATGGGATCAGGAATGGCATCGGGCGAAAACAGGGCTCTTGAGGCAGTTCAGATAGCCATGAGTTCTCCGCTGCTTGATGACGCAAACATCAGGGGAGCGAGCAATATTCTGCTCTATATTTCTTCGGGTACTTCAGAAATTACGCTGGATGAAGTAATGGAAATCACTGATTACATTCAGCATGAAGCCGGCTCAGGTGCAGATATTATCTGGGGTAACGGAACAGACGACACACTGGACGACAAAATCAGCATTACCTTGATTGCCACCGGATTTGATTCAATTTCCGGGAAACAAAATGAAATAAGTAAGCCTGAGGTTGTGGTATATCCGCTCAATCAGGACGATCCACGCAAAACTGTAAAAACCCCGGAACCGCCAAAATCAGCGCCTGCAGCTATCGAAGAAATTACGTTGATTAACAAACATCACACACCTGCTGAATCTGTGATGGAAGAGCCTGTGCAGGAAAGGCCTGTCCCTCAGGAACCTCAGCGAACTTTTACCTTCGAATTGAAAAATAAAACAGAAAATAACACTTCCAATCAGCCTGAAGAAAACAATCCTACAGGAGGTTTTACTGCCATTCCGGTTAAAACGGCCAAAGAAAAAGTTCCGGGTTTCGATTTCCTGAAAAGCTTCAAACCAGAAGAAACAGACGATTCAGACACTGATCAAGCTCAGATAAAACAGGAAGAAAGAGCCAACGACAGATATGCAAGGATGCGAGATCTCAGCTACAAAATTGCAACGCCCGATGGGCTTGTTGAAATGGAAAATCAACCTGCATACCTGCGCAAGAAAGTAGAACTGAATGAACCTCCTGCTTCAAAAGATTCTGAAGTATCCAGGTATTCATTGTTCAAAACCGAGAATAACTCTGTTGAAATGAGGCAGAATAATTCGTTTTTGCACGATAACGTTGACTAAAACACAATTCATGAGCTTAACGGAAAAGATTAACGAGGACATAAAGAAAGCAATGCTTGCCCGTGAAAAGGACAAGCTGGAAGCCTTGCGGGCGGTAAAATCCGCGCTGCTTCTCGAGTTGACCAGTGAAGGTGGTGGAGGAGAAATTTCTGCAGAAACAGAAATAAAAATCCTTCAGAAGCTTGTGAAACAGAGACGGGAAACCGCGACAATTTACACTGAGCAAAACCGAGCTGACCTTGCTGCGACTGAAACTTTTCAGGCCGATATTATATCTGTTTACCTGCCTTCTCAAATGACTGCTGAAGAACTAAAGCCCATCATACAAACTATAATAACAGAAACCGGAGCCAACAGCATTAAAGATATGGGCAAAGTGATGGCTGCTGCTTCAGGTAAACTTGCTGGAAAAGCTGACAATAAAACAATATCCCGGATAATTAAAGAGCTACTGGGAAACTAAAAACCACTTGATTTTAATTGACAAAAAAGCCTGATATGCAGGCTTTTTTGTTTTTATGCACCCTCCGGAGTGAATCATTTTCTGTAAGGATTGTTAAAAACATTCAATTATATGCTTTTTTTGTAATTCCTGAAATTTTTACTGATTCCAGATAATACAAATAAATCATCATATTACCCTGATTATGAGTATTCTGGAATGTTATGATATCCTCAAATACCAGAAAGCAATCATCTGATCCTACGCTTCCGTTTTGCAAAATATTTAAACTTCATTAATTTCACCCCCTTATAAATCAATTTTTCCAAATTTTAAAGATAACCTGATCATATACTAATTTACAATCCATCAATCCATATGAAAAACATCTTCATCTTCACATTTCTGGCATTGTTTTCGACCATCACTTTTGCACAAAAATCGCAGATAAAATTTGGCAAAATTGATTCTGATCTTTTGGCACTTAAAGCCTATGATGCAGACACAAGCGCAGGAGCCTTGATTATAAGCGACATCGGAGACATCAGTATTATCTACAATGATCTGACCGGATTTGCCGTAAATTATACGCGTCATTTAAGGGTTAAGATATTCAATTCAAGCGGATTTGACCAGGCTAAGTTCAAAATTAAATACTACAAATTCGGTTCGTTGGAAGAGAAAATTACCAAACTCCGGGCATCTAGTTTTTATCTGGATGAAAATAACAAAGTAGTTAAAACTGACCTTAATAAGGCCGATATTTTCACAGAGCATATAAGTTCAAAAGAAAAAAGCCGGAATTTCTCAATCCCGAACATTAAAGAAGGCAGTGTTTTTGATCTTGAGTACAGCCTCACATCAGATCTTTTTATGCTATTGCCCGAATGGAATTTCCAGCATGACATTCCTGCCCTGATCAGCGAGCTAACTGTCTCTATTCCTGAGTATTTCAATTACAAACGGTTGATGAGAGGATACCTGACCGCAACAGCAACAGACTCAAAAACAACAAACCGCAGTATTATTTGGGTAAACAGCCAGAAAGGAACAAGCAGTGTTAATTACACCGAGTACATTACTAAATATACCTTCCTTAATGTGCCGGCTTTAAAGGAAGAGGCCCACATGAATGACATATCGAATTACATAGCAGCCATAGAATTTGAATTGGGATCTATTGCATTTCCTCAGAATTACAAAGACTTCACAACAAACTGGGAAAAAATAGGAAACGATTTATGGTCTGACGAAGATTTCGGATCACCACTTAAACGCAGTGGCCCGTTAAAAAAAGAGGCTGAAGCACTGAGAATTGCTTACCCTGATCCTTTCGAAAGAATGGTTAAAGCACACGAATTCATCCGTAATTCAGTTAATTATTCCGGCGCAAATGGTATATATCTGAGTGAATCGTTGCGAAAAGTATGGGACGAAAAGAAAGGAAAATCATCAGATATCAACCTTTTGCTGATCTCACTATTGAATGAGTGCGACATCAAAACCAATCCTGTAATTCTCAGTACCAGAAACAATGGAATGCTGCACCCCGGACAGCTCATGCTCAATAAGTTTAACTATGTAATTGCAGAAGCAATTATCGACAGCAATACATACCTGCTTGATGCTACTGAAAAAAATCTCTCCTACGATATGTTGCCGATTCGCTGCCTCAATGATAAAGGTCGTCGTATATCGAGAGAATCCAGTAACAACAATTGGGTAGAACTGAATAAACCGAAAGAAGATAGCAGAACATATTACAATCAAGTGAACCTGGATGCTTCGGGAAACATCAGCGGGGACTTCAGTATTATGGAAACGAGATATTTTGCACATAACAGAGCTGTTGATATCCGTGCAAAAAACAATGAAGAAGAGTATATCAATGAATTTGAAGCTAAAATACCCGGGATGCAAATCGGAGATTTTTCGATTGAAAATCTTAACGACAGGACGAACCCCTTATATTTGAAGCTTAAGGCAGACTTAATTACCAATCCCGACAAAAGCACAAAGGATATAATTTACCTGAATCCAGCACTGGGGATGGGCATAAGCAGCAATCCGTTTGTAACCGAAGAAAGGGTATATCCAATCGATTTTATAAATCCCTGGACGACTAAAAACATATGCATCATAAATTTACCCGAAGGTTATGAAGTAGTTGAAATGCCTAAAAACATCAGCCTTTCTCTCAGCAATAACAAGGGAATTTTCAAATATATTGCAGTTGTAAACGGCAATCAATTACAGTTTCAAAGTGTATTAACCATAAAAACACCTCTGATAACTTTCCAGGATTATGGAGAAATCAGAGAATTATATGCTCAGATAGTGGCTAAAAATGCTGAAATGGTAGTACTGAAAAAATTGTAATTTATGAAAGGATTCATGGGGTTTATAATGCTGGGCTTGCTGTTAATTTCATGCCCCGTTGCCACTAATGCACAAAATTTTGCCACGTCTCATATTCCTGAAAATCTGTTGAAAGGTGCAAATTCAGTGATAAGAGAAAGTCGCACAGTAATAACCATTGACGCTAAAAACAGAGTAACTCAGAACAAATATTTTGCTGTAACTATTCTCAATAAAAAAGCAGAAGATATGTCACTGATGCTTTTTTACCACATGAAATCAGACAAAGTAAGCATTAAAAGAATCTCAGTTTACGATGCAAACGGTAAAAAGATAAAGTCATTCAAGCAATCGGAAATTATTGACCGAAGCGCGGGTGGCGATGCATTTCTCTATTCTGATTACAGGTTAAAAGCATACATATATTCACCTTCCTCATACCCATATACCTTTGAATACGAGTATGAGATTCAATTGCAAAGACTCTACAGCCTCGACTATTACAAACCATACAAAAGTGAAAATCAATCCATACAATATAGTAGTTTAGAGCTTGTAAATCCTCAGGATATTCCGGTGCATATTTCACTTTCAGGCAATGTTGAGGGGTTGGAAACTATAAAAACACCCACCGGGAATAAATGGGAGTTCCGAGATCTTCCAGCCCTGATTATAGAGCCGTATTCAACTATAACCGACGAAATACTTCCTGGCATCTTTCTTTCACCTCAATATCTGAGTTACTCGGATTATTCTGGAATGGCAGATAGCTGGCAAAACTACGGTGACTGGCTATCCGATTTAATGAGAGGAAGAAATTCATTGCCCAACTCTTCTGTTGAAAAGTACCGAAAGATGACAGCTTCAGCTTCCAGTGAAAAAGAGAAAGTGAGGATTTTATACAAATATCTGCAAGCCAACACACACTACATTAATATTTCTTTGGGGATAGGAGGCCTGCAACCCAGCCCAGCTCAGGATGTTGAATCTCTGGGATATGGAGACTGCAAGGATCTGAGCAACTATATGATGGCTATGCTTGATGCTGTGGGGATTAAGGCATATTATTCAGTTATACATGCAGGTAGAAAAGACTATCATTTCATTACTGATCATCCTGGCCATCAGTTTAATCATGCTATAGTATGCGTTCCACAAAAAAATGACACCATATGGCTGGAGTGCACGAGTCAGGTAAATCCATTTGGCAGTCTGGGTGATTTTACGGATAACCGATATGCCCTGCTGATAGATGGCCCATCATCAAAGCTGGTCAGAACCAAAGAATACCGGCAGGAGGACAATCATTTGAGTTCCAATTTAATAATAACACCTTCTTCTCCAGATGCTGCAGTTTCAGGTACAATCCGGTACAAGGGGATATTCATGGGCTCAAGTGCTCGTTATGCAAAACAGACCCTCCACGATCAGCAAAAATGGGTAACTGAAAATCTTGAATTTACCAATTTCACATTGAACAACCATAATATTAAGGTGTATGATGTACAGGAGCCTACGGTTGAATTGCAGTTTGAAGCCGAAATCAGATCTTTTTTCTCAGGCAACAACGACCGGCTTTTTGTTTCACTCAATCTCAATAATAAGATTTCTGCACCAGAACGTATGCGCAATCGTAAAACCCCACTGGTAATTTACTATCCGTATCATTGTCAGGATACAATCACAGTCCGGCTACCATCGGGTTATGAACCGGAATCAATTCCGGAATCAACCATTTCGGAGCCTGAATTCGGGTTCTACAGCATGAAATCCTCAGTTGAAAATGGAGTCCTCACATGCTTCAGAGAGTTCAGAATAAACAAAGGCCATTTTCCTCCTGAAAAGTATCAGGCGTTTCAGGCGTTTATGCAACAGGCAGCCCTGGCAGACAGCAAGCAATTGGTACTGATCAGAAAGTAAAAAAATAGCCGGCTTAAAAGCCGGCTATTTTTTAAATTTACCTTTAGATTCAGATGTTATGCACCAAGCATAAAACGTTTGAAAGCACTTACAGTAAGGTCTTTGTCAAGTTTATGAAGGAACTCACCAACAGTTAATTTGTTATCGCGAACAAACTCCTGATTCAACAGTGTGTTCTCTTTGTAAAACTTATTCAGTTTACCAAGTGCGATTTTTTCAACCATTTCTTCTGGTTTGCCTTCAAGACGAGCCTGTTCTTTACCAATTTCAATTTCGCGCTCAATGGTTTCAGCAGGAACATCATCTTTATCAACAGCCACAGGAGCCATTGCAGCAATCTGCATAGCTACTTCATGACCAGCCTGATCAATGCCTTCAACACCAGCCTTATTCAGACCAAGAATAGTTGCAAGGCGATTGCCGGGGTGATTGTAAGCGAAAACGCGGGCTGCACGAATAACTTCGAAATGAGCCAGTTCCATTTTCTCTCCTGTTTTACCAACCATTTCGGTGATGTTTTCAGCAACATTGCGACCATTCAGGTCAATTGCTTTAAACTCATCACTGTTTGAAGGTTGATGTTCGATTGCTTTGGAAAGTAAAAGATTGGTAAAATCAACAAATTCCTGATTTTTAGCAACAAAATCGGTTTCACAGTTAAGCATAAAAATAACTGCATAATCTTTTGCTTCGTTGGTTTTTGCGATTACGATACCTTCGTTTGCATCTTTATCAGCCCTTTTGGTGGCTAATTTCTGGCCTTTCTTACGCAGATAATCAATTGCCTTTTCAAAATCACCTTCATTTTCCTGAAGAGCATTTTTACAATCCATCATGCCTGCTCCGGTCATCTGGCGCAATTTATTTACATCAGCAGCGGTTATATTTGCCATAGCTTCAATTCGTATTTAAAGTTAAAAATTATTTTCTGAGACCTGGACCACCTGGTTTTTTGCCCAGCGGTTTGCGGGTACCTGGTTTGCTTCTGCGACCTTCTCCACCGGCTTCACCAGCAGGAGTTGGCTTTGTGCGAAGACGTTCAGTTCTTGCAACACTGCTTTCGTCATCGTCATCATCAAGATCAAAATCGCCATCAGCACGACCTGAAGTACCATCTTCTCTGTCTTCGTCACGTTTATCACGATCGATTTTGCGTTCCATCAAACCTTCTTCGATAGCCTGAACCATTTTGCTGATAATCAGCGAAATAGATTTTGAAGCATCGTCGTTGGCCGGAATCGGGAAATCAACAAGATTGGGATCAGAGTTGGTATCAACAATTGCAAAAGTGGGGATATTGAGTTTCCTTGCTTCTGCAATGGCAATATGTTCCTTAACAATATCAACTACAAATAAAGCTGCAGGCAAACGGCTCAGATCAGCGATAGAACCGAGGTTCTTTTCGAGTTTGGCACGTTCGCGGGCAATCTGAAGACGCTCACGTTTTGAAATACTTGTAAATGCAGTACCAACCATCAGTTTGTCGATTGAAGACATTTTGCGGACGGCTTTGCGGATTGTTGCAAAGTTGGTAAGCATTCCACCAGGCCAACGTTCAGTAACGTAGGGCATTCCTACAACTTTAACGTGATCCGCAACGATTTCCTTAGCCTGCTTTTTGGTAGCAACAAAAAGTACTTTCTTGCCTGACTTGGTGATCTGCTTCATAGCAGCAGCAGCCTCGTCGATCTTGGCGATGGTTTTGTAAAGGTCAATAATATGAATACCATTACGCTCCATAAAAATATAAGGAGCCATGTTTGGATTCCATTTGCGTTTCAAGTGACCGAAATGCGAACCTGCATCCAGTAATTCTTCAAAAGTTGTTCTTGCCATTTAATTTTTTGTTATTTGTTTACATTCTGTGAAAATCAATCACCGGGTAGCTCTGAATTATGCTGCCTTAAAGCAACATAGAGGTCCCGGCAATTTAGATACTAAACACCATTTGAGATTAGCGCTTGCTGAACTGGAATTTCTTACGGGCTTTCTTCTGGCCTGGTTTTTTCCTTTCAACCATACGTGGATCCCTGCGCAACAGACCTTTGGCCTTAAGCGGGGGACGCATTTCAGGATTGATTTCGCAAAGTGCTTTGGAAATAGCCAAACGAAGAGCTTCTGCCTGACCTGTAATTCCACCTCCATCAAGGTTTGCCTTGATATCGTACTTTCCAATTGAATCAGCAATCTCAAGAGATTGGGTAACAACGTACTGAAGTGTACCTGTTGGAAAATATTCTTTATAATCCCTTCCGTTTATGGTAATAGCGCCATTACCATCCTTAAGATAGATACGGGCTACAGCAGTTTTGCGTCTGCCAAGGGTGTTGATTACTTCCATGTTATTTGATTGAATTTAGGTTAATCAATTGTGGCTGCTGAGCCTGATGAGGATGTTCAGGACCGACATACACTTTAAGGTTACGATACAATGCATCTCCGAGCTTGTTGCTTGGCAACATGCCTCTTACAGCGTGCTCGATGATCCTCTCGGGAAATTTTTGCATAAGTTCCCAGGGAGTTGCAAAACGCTGTCCGCCAGGATAACCTGTGTGACGAACATAAACCTTTTCGGTCATTTTTTTGCCCGTGAGCTTAATTTTTTCCGCATTGATTACGATTACATAGTCGCCACAATCCAGGTTAGGGGTAAAATTAGTTTTGTATTTCCCCCTGATAAGGTTGGCAACTTTGCTCGAAAGACGACCCAGGGTCTGTCCATCGGCATCAATCAACACCCAATTCTTCTGTATGTTATCAGGTGTAGCTGATAAAGTTTTATAACTTAATGTGTTCATTTTTTTTGATGATTTATTGATTGAAAAACAATAAAACCAGTTACCTGGAAGCTGATCACGGGCATGAGATTCAACTTACTGCAACTCGCCCTGTTAATGGAATAGCTTAAGTCGCTTCAGGTTACGGCCGTTCACGGGTACACTTTCCCCTTAAAAAGGGGTGCAAAGGTAGAGGTATTTTTTTGATATAACAAATTTGTAAACAATAAATTGTTGATAAATATTCTAATGGATACTCTCCCTTAATTTACCCGCGAAATGTATTATTTGTCTCTTTTCAGAATGTTTGTTCAGAGCCGATGCGTGAAAGTCAATAACGAAAGATCCTTATTTTGATTTGCCCGCAAATTTAGCAAATTTTATTCGCCCCCTTCGGGGACGCCAGTTCATCATTACGTCCGCTATCCGTGGGTTCCATTACATTCCACCCACGGTTATTTAAAATTCGCCCCCTTCGGGGACGTTGACAAAAACATTCCACCTATGTGTTCTATGTTTCTATGTGGTTCAATAACTTAAATTGAATTAAACAGCCAGAATCCCTGCATCCAACCGAAAGCCCTGCTAATGATTCTTTCTTACCTTTGCACTTCCAAGTAAGTTTTTACCATGTCAATACAAGTTTCAAATATTACCAAAAATTACGGCGGGCAGCTTGCCCTTAATGATGTTTCATTTACCATTAAACCAGGCGAAATTGTCGGTCTTCTGGGTCCGAACGGTGCAGGGAAATCCACCATGATGAAAATACTCACCTGCTTTATCCCACCTTCATCGGGCAAAGCAAGTGTTTATGGTTTCGATATTCATGAGCAATCGCTTGAAGTCAGAAAAAAAGTAGGTTATCTGCCCGAAAATAACCCACTCTATTCCGATATGTATATTAAGGAGTATCTCGAATTCGTCGCTGGCATTCATGAGTTGGGAAAAAACTCAAAAAAGCGTGTGAACGAAATGATTGAGATGACCGGTCTCGGGCATGAACAGAAAAAGAAGATTGGTGCGCTTTCAAAAGGTTACCGGCAAAGGGTTGGCCTGGCACAAGCGCTCATTCATAATCCTGATGTGCTTATTCTTGATGAACCAACTTCAGGACTCGACCCTAACCAGTTGGTTGAAATCCGTAACCTGATTTCGGAAATCGGTAAACAAAAAACGGTGATGCTTTCCACGCACATTATGCAGGAAGTTGAAGCCATGTGCAATCGCGCCATTATTATAAACTTTGGTAAAATTGTGGCCGACGACACCACAGATCATCTGCTGAACAAAACAGAAAATACTGAGATGGTTGTGGTTGAATTTGATCAGGAAGTGAAAGCTGAATTATTGAAATCAGTTAAAGGAGTGCTGAAAATCAGTAAAGTTTCGGCAAATACATGGCTGGTTGAATCAGGCAAAGACCTTGATGTGAGGCAGGAATTATTCAGATTTGCAGTTGAAAAAGGTTTCACCGTTCTTTCCATGCAAAAGCAAAGTAACCGGCTTGAGGATGTTTTTCAGCAGCTTACCAAAAAATAACTCAGGAAAAAGCGATCACATCTCTTACTTTCCTTTTACGAGTTCGCATCTTAACTTTCCTTTTTTTCTTTTTTCTGATTTTCCTGTATTCAATAAAAAACTACCTTTGCAGCGCCGGGTAGAACCGGAATGGAAAGATTTGATTGATTGCAACCATTAAAAAAAATGCTAAAGCAAGTCCTGCCTTTGATCTTGATTTCCATCTCACCTGTTTTATTATACTAATCGTTTGCTATAATGGCTTACCTATTTACATCCGAATCCGTATCGGAAGGGCATCCCGACAAGGTTGCCGATCAGATTTCAGACGCGTTGCTCGATGAGTTTCTGCGTTTCGACCCAAACTCAAAAGTAGCATGTGAAACCCTGGTTACTACAGGCTTGACTGTTTGCAGCGGTGAAGTGCTCACCGAAGGATATGTTGACCTTCATAAAGTAGTTCGGAAAACCATCAAAGATATTGGTTACACAAAAAACGAATATCGTTTTGAAGGTGAATCGTGTGGCATTATTTCTACCATTCACGAGCAATCGGCCGATATTAACCGCGGCGTAGTTCGCAGCGACCCTGAAAATCAAGGCGCCGGAGATCAGGGAATGATGTTTGGCTATGCCACCCGCGATATGGAAAATTTCATGCCGATGCCTATCGAGCTATCTCATATGCTTTTGCAGGAACTTGCAAAGATCAGGAAAGAAGGAAAAGAAATGACCTATCTGAGACCGGATTCCAAATCGCAGGTTACCGTTGAGTATGATGACAATAATCGCCCCATCAGAATTGATACTATTGTTATTTCAACACAGCATGATGATTTTGCCGACAAAACTCTTCCCGAAAAAGAAGGTGATGAGCTGATGCGTCTTGCAATTGAAAAGGATGTGCGGGAAATTGTAATTCCAAAAGTAGTTGCCAAACTGCCAGGACACATTAAGCTATTATTTGATGATCACTTTACCTTGCACGTAAATCCAACCGGCAAATTTGTAATTGGCGGACCTCATGGTGATACCGGACTTACCGGGCGAAAAATTATTGTTGACACCTATGGTGGCAAAGGTGCTCACGGTGGTGGTGCTTTTTCAGGAAAAGATCCCTCAAAAGTTGACCGTTCAGCGGCTTATGCAGCCCGACATATTGCCAAAAACCTTGTTGCGGCAGGTGTTGCAGATGAAGTTCTGGTTCAGGTTGCTTATGCCATTGGCATTGCCGAGCCTGTAGGACTTTATGTGAATACTTACGGCACTGCGCATGTTAAAGGTTTTACCGGCGAAGCAATTTCTGATGGCGAAATATCCTCAGTTGTAAAAGGAATTTTTGATATGCGCCCATATGCAATCATAAACCGCTTTGGACTTCGCAACCCGATTTACACACCAACCGCCAGCTATGGACACTTCGGCCGCGAAGCAAGAGAAACAGAGGTAGAAGTTTATTACTCCAACGGAGATACTTTCGATAAAGTGATTGATGGAAAAATCTGCCATTTCAAGAAAGTAAAACTCTTTGCCTGGGAAGAAAAAGACTATGTGGAAAGAATCAAAACTGCTTTCGGATTATAAACTGAATGACAAAAAATTAAGGCCGGATCGATGATCCGGCCTTATTTTTTATAAAAACTCCATACTGTCACAGCTTTGTATCTTATTGGTATTTCAGTAATCATTACGATGCTTTGCGATAACCCAGGTATCTGAAAACGAAAAACCCCGGATCACCGGGGTTTTTCATCACATTAAGCTAAACAAGTAATCCAAGTAATCCTAGTTTGAGTATTATTAACGCTTAACAACAAATTTTCGTGTAATGGTGGCTGATTTATTTACGATCAGTGAGTAAAAATATACTCCATCCTTAAGGTTTCCAGCATCCAGGGTAACTTTTCCCTGACTGCGGTCAAGAGGAATTTCACGAACTGTGGTTCCAAGCAGATTGTTAATTCTGATGTAAGCACCGGCAACTGATTGTGGAAGTTTATAGTCGATAAATGAAACGCCCATAACCGGGTTAGGATAAGCATTTGACATTTCAACATTTGCAAGTTTTGGCAAATCGTTAATACCAACAGTTCCGATTATAAAATCGATGATTACAAAAGTTGAATCCGTTTCATTCTCCGAGTCGAAAAAGACAAACTTAATTTTAGAAGTCCCTTTCACACTTTTGTAGGTAAGATCTCCGGTAAAGTTTGTAGAAAACGAACCCGCATCAATAAAAATCGAATCAGGTGAAATAGTAATAAAATCAGGGTAACACGATAACCAGCAAAAATGTGAATAAACGCTGTCAACCAATGAGATGTCATATTTTTTCACCTTAACACTTTTTGTTTCGTTGCCTATATTATAAACATCAAGCGCCCTTGAACCATCACCATGTCCGGGCACACAATATTGCTCAATAGTCTGACCTGAAACATCAATGCCTGACTTTTCCTTAACTACCAACGATTGGGCTGAAACGAAAGGCAACATCAAAATGCTGACCAGTAAAAAGAGTAGTGTTTTTTTCATAAACAATAGATTTTGAAAATTACATTCAACAAAGCAAAGGCAGCAAAAATCGTGCTAAACATGCACAATATCTGACCTTAATTAGAAATAAATCAATAAAATGAACAATTGTGTCGCTACAATTCAAGCCTTAAGCCGGAACAAAAGTAGTACTTTAAAGATGCCAAAAGCAAGTAATCTTCAAAAAATATTTTAAAAACTTTTCAACTTTGTACTGAAATAAAAATTACAAGAAAAGTTTTGCCCAATTGAGCCCAGAATCTAATAACAAAACATTCCATCAGATTTAGAGATATTGAAGTGCAATCACTGATTTTCATGCAATAAAAAACTGAATGGTATCAATTATTTAAGATTAATGAGAAGTAATTTTATGAAAAAGCATGAAGGACATTATTTTTTTGTAACGATTGAAAATATTGCTATTTTTGAACAATAAAACCAAGAGACATGGAAATTGGACATAAAATAAGAAAACTTAGAGAATTGCGAAACTACTCGCAAGAATTTATGGCTTTAAAATTGGGAATTTCTCAGGTAGCCTATAGCAAAATTGAAACCGGACAAACTCAGATGAATCTGCAACGATTGGAGAAAATTGCCGAAACACTTGAAATTGACCCGTTTACACTGATGAGCTTTGATGATAAATACATTTTTAATAATCATAGTCCACACAATCAAGGTGGAAATATTGTTAACCATTATCATAATGAAAAAGAGGAACGCCAGAATTTAAGCTTAAGGGTTAAAAAGCTGGAAGAAAAGATTTATAACCTTGTTGAAAAGTTTGATGCACAGTTCGAAAGGGATAAGAAGTAATTTAATACCCTTTGAAATCGAACGAATGCTTACTTATGATAACAAACTGCGGCCTTGTTAATTATATTGGGGAATACATGCGAACTTATTTCAATACAAACGAGTAAATTGCCGAAAAGATTATACCGTGTAGAAAGGAATTTGCTAAGTTAATTATCGATCCTTGACAAAACCTCATATGGCAGAAGTTTACGATGCTTCCCGAAAAATGCACACTTAATTTGTTGTTTATTAATACACTTACATTTAATTTTTTTATAAAAATCAGGCAAATACATCATTGAAAAATCAGGCGTAAATTTTTTCAGTGTAACCGTATATACACCAAAAGATTCAGCAGTGAGTCTAATCCTTAATGGAAAATATATGGCTGAAGATATGTATGCAACATCAATTTGTTTTTCGTTATTATTATCAGGAAATTGAAAATAGCCATCTTTAGATACAGCAATATTAATTTTTTCAACAGAGGAAGATCCGTAAATGATAATGTCTCTTTCATCTATATAGTTCCCTTCTTCGTCCAAAATGATGAATTTTGGTTGAGCATCAACAGCCATATGCGATGAGTCGATACGGTAATAGGACTGGGTATTGCCGCTATACGTAATATCATTTTCAATTATAAACTTCTTTTTGGTTTTATGAATTATCCTACCACCACCCCAACAAATACCTCGCTTAAATTCAGCATAATTGTTGGAAAAATGTAAGAAGTCTCCGTCTTTTGAAATAAAAACAGAGGCACTATCAAATTGGCAAAAAACATTATTTACCAAGAGGATACATAGAACTGATAATAGCATTGACTTTCTCATAAGGTATTTTTAGAACTTAATGTTAAAGAAACGATAACCCATCTGAGTATTGGAATTGTTGAAAACAAATCTCTCTCCATGATCCCAGAAAACTACTCTAAATTTTGGGAAACCGTTCACTTTAACATTTGGCCAAATTTTTAGTTTTAATACTGGCATTGCATGGCCACCAGAAAGGGTTTTAGGTGTAAGACCCCACCCCATTACAGTAGAACCATTGGCTGGAGGATTAGATATTAAACCCAAAACATTATTAGAATACTCAGAATTGATATTCCAAAATTTAAAAAAAGACTCCATATCTAAATTCCTCATAGTTTGTGTACCTGGATCAAAACCATAAGTATCAAAATAGAAAAAATCCACCATTGACTGAAATTGTTCAGTTGTCATATTTGGATTAAGTTTATCAAGGGTCATTGGGAAACATCCATTATTTAATTCACCTTGAGCTGGGTAGATATCATATTGATAAACTGTTGGTTTGTTGGGGTTTAATTCCCCTGTCCAGAATTTATTTCCTTTTATAGAAGCAGTAATTCCACCAACAAGCCCACCAACCACCCCACCTGAAAAACCTTGTATCAGCATTTGCTTTTGGCCATTTCTTAATGCAGAACCAAGATCATCTCCATTTGCTAAACTATTTCCTACACCACTAACAAAGCCATTTGTAGCTCCGGAAAAAAGGCCTATCGCAAAACCTGACTCGAATCCAATTGCTGCTGCTGTGGTTGCAGTGCCCGCAAAGCCAGCACCAAAAGACCCACCAGCAAATGCAGCACTAACGCCGGCTCCAACACCCGCGGCCAAAGCGCCTGCAAGTGCACCTACACCAAAGTATTTAAGCCCTTGTGCATTGAACTTTGCCCCATGTCCAAGCCAATTAACTGTACCTCCAATTGCAGCCCCAATAACCAAATGCCAAAACTCTCCATCAGGGTCAGTGTATTTCAGCGGGTTATTTAACGCATAGGTGTAGCGGTTGTAGTTTTGGCCATAGCCGGGTGCTTGTACTTGCGGGTCGGGTGAGAGAAAACGGACAAGGAATGGGTCGTATAGACGGGCATTCATGTTTATCAGACCAAACTTATCGTAGTGCTCGTGCCCGGTAAAGCCACGGGTAAACAAGAAAGTGGCTGACAAATTGGTGAATGTGCCATCGGCGGGGTTGCGGCGGCGACCCCATGGGTCGAAGCTCATTTGCTCAATCTTATTACCATACTCATCGCTTATAACTTGCAATGATCCAAGATAATCGGGATGGATATAGTAAATTGAAAGGTCTTCTACTCCTTTCCATTTCATAATGGCAAAAACGCCATTAGAACCAGCAAGGTAGTGGTAATAGACTTTATCGGATGAATTGTGTTTTTTCTCTACCTCAAAATCACCAAAATAATAACGGGTGTCAGTTTCAACGTAATGTTCATAAACCGTGCTGAACTCAGTTTTAACTCTTTGATCGCCATTGCCATAGGTAATTCTTATGCGATCCATTTTAAAACCTCCTGACTGAGGCATCTGGTGCATATAATAAGGCATATTAATACCATTGTAGGATACATTTTGCATGTAGTGGGCATTTGCACCAATGTAATCCTGAGTGGCGCCGGTAATACCTGTTACCGCATGTGGCCCTGCATTTGAACCATAATTATAACTACCACCGGGAACGGTTATCCCGGTTTTGTTGTTGATGTTGCCAGAATTGCTGTAGTTGATGCTATACTCTACTCCACCCGGATATTTGTACCACTTTGTAAGACGTTCATTAAGCACAGGATCGTACTCGTATTTTTCGCAGAACCATTTATTCTCGTCATATAAATCCCACTTCTGCATTAAATTTCCATTATGAATATTGAAATAATGCGTATTATCCTGAATGGTTTCCGGTATTGCATCAGGTGCAGTTTCAGGGCTTTCTGAATAAGGTTTAATAAATTGCTTTTTATTAAAGTCTGTCGTGGTAATCCTTCGTGGGAAACCATACTGGTCGAATTGGTTTTGGGTGTAAAGCCCATTACCCAGGCTAAAATCAGTTAACTGCCCTCTTGCATTATTGTCAAGGGCGTTCCATAACATTAAACCGGTGGATACATCTTCAACCATGTTCATATAACCATCATTGTTATACCGGTACTTAATTCTGTATCCGGTTGGATACGGGTAATACTCCAATTCACCTGAAGTTGAATTATAATTGTAAACAAAGGTATAAATTTCGTTGTCAATATATTCTTTTCTCAACAAAGTCTTGTATTAAGCGCATTTTATCAACATTTTTTTTATCAAAAAAAACTTCAGATATTTGATCCCAATAATTTTTATGTAAAAATGTTTCTCTGTTTTTGAGATTAACTGAACTATAACAAAGAAGATTATGTTTCATAATATATATATTGCCATTATGCAATTTGTTAATGCTTACTTCTCGATATATAGTATCGGACTGCTTGTTAACTTTGATGATTTGCTCATCTTTAATCAACAATGTATAATCCACTTTTCTAATACTTACTGAATCAATTATGACAATAAAACCAATATAGGCCTGCCCTGGTTTCTTGATCGCATATTCGTAGAAATAACAATCGTCTTCGAACAACTTATCTTTTCCATCTTGGTTATTAAGATGATTAGGCATCAACAAAAAAGTACAAATCAGGAGAAAAGTCATTTTTTTCTATTTTGAGTGAGATAATATGAGAATAAATCAGGTCTTATGCCGTTAGTATAAGCCCACATTGAAGCATACAACAGATAAGGATGTAGACCAATATTGGGCATCCCATTTAACCATAATGATAGTGAAGCCATGTTTACACAGTTAGAGGTTATTCCTTGAAAAGGCAGTATTTTACCTAATCCTCTTACTACACCAATTGTAAATCTATTAACAGTTATATCTATTGGGAGGGTATTATTAAAATGGAAATCAGAAGTACTTTTCCGAAAATAAGTTGCATAACCCAACTTACCATTAGGAGCTTTTAAATCATCAGGACCAAAAGACATTAAAGTCCCCACCCCATCCCTTTCAGCAATTGCCGTATGAGAAATAAAATCACTATTATCCGTATATATTGTTGCCAACGTACTATTAATTATTTCGTTCACATCGCGAAGATTTGACATGGCGCCTAGAAAGTAACCAAAATTTTCAAGTTTGGAATTTCCCTTTTTACCCAAATAACCCCATTCGTTTTGGTCAAAATTATATGAAGCTACACCAAAATTGACACTTACGTCAGTTTGCCCTCCCGTATATATATTTGTACCAACAGAGTTTACAAAGGACCCTGCCATAATTCCTGCTGTATTCGCAAAGGGCATACCGCTTGTAGCTACTGCACCGCCAATAAAACCAGATACACCGCCAACAACTGCACCCCCTAACATGTAACCCCAAGTTTTACCAGACCTATAATCCCATTTCCCTGGGTTATATTGGCCCTCATTTGCGATAACACCACCTGTATATGCCCCAATTACAGCACCAATTATCACAGGTACAAACCAAACAACTTCTCCATCTGGATCTATATATTTCAGCGGGTTATTTAACGCGTAGGTATAACGGTTGTAGTTTTGGCCATAACCGGGTGCCTGTACTTGAGGGTCGGGTGAGAGAAAACGGCCAAGGAATGGGTCGTATAGTCGGGCATTCATGTTTATCAGACCAAACTTATCGTAGTGCTCATGCCCGGTAAAGCCGCGCGTAAACAGGAAAGTGGTTGGCAAATTGGTGAATGTGCCATCGGCAGGATTGCGAACAGGGTAAAGGATTACAGCAATTAAAATGAGCCTGTCAAACTGGGTTTTGTCGCTACCGGTAATAGAGATACCCGCAAAACCACAAAAAACATAAGCCGATAAACCACCGTTGAAGTGCATGAGTTTGAATTTGCGGGATAAAAATACACAAAAATTCACTGATCAGTAATTATTAAAAAATCACAACTACTCTTAAAATGTGAATTTTCATGGGTATCCACGTAAACTAAATATTACATATTCAAAATCAGGTTAATTACTTTGCCATTAACACGCCTGAAATCCTTATCTAAGTCCTTCTTATTACTATAAATAAATACTTTACTTTCAGAACCATCAAAATATTCCAACAAAAACGGATAATGATCATAACGGGAAACAGAATTAAGTATTTCAACGCTATTGAATGATTGAAGCTTCTTTAGATTTATTTTCAGGTTCCTTAATTTATGGTCATTTTGGTCAAGAAATTCGTCAGTTATTATACTTGTTTCCAGACTTTTATTATCCAGTTTTATCACTTGTTTTAAAAATGCAATTGAATCATTTCGAAAATTAATTTTATACAAACTCCATTTATAGGAACCAAAGGAAGCTCCCTCCCGGACTAACAACCTGACACAAGGAAAACCTTCCTGCGAAATCCCGAATTCTTTAAATTGGTGTAAGATGTAGGAGTAAATTGCCTTTTGCTCAAGTACTGAAATATTGTTTTCATTGTTAAAAGTATCACAGTTCCTCCAATCCACAATAGTTAAAGTGTCTATTTTGGTGTTAACAACATACTCAGTTAATTTTAAACTATCGTTTACTGTCAAAAAAAGTGATGAGGTCTGACTATTCTCAGGATCAATAAAATCCTGCACCAACTTTAAACCCCACTCAGTTGGATAAATTGCCGTATAGCTAAACAAGGCAGTATCGCATTTAAAAACAAATTTGTCATATTTACCTGTGATTTTTTGAGTGAGAGCAGCGCCTTTCTCAGGAAGATCAGATATTTGACCATATATAGGGCAACAAAGGAGTGTTAAAGCAACACAACAATACATTTTTAGTTTTACCATGGCCATTTTATTAGACGTGAATGAAATAAGTCACCAAAATGATCAACAGTAGGATATCGAGTACCAAATAAAAGATAAAATTTTGGAAAATCTTCCCCAGGAAAGAAAGTCATTGTAAAAATATTTTTTTCTATCCTTGTTTCAAGGAAAAAAACATTACCCCTAGGTGCAAAAACCTTAGATGCAACAAAATCTATCCTTTTTGGGATATTGAAAGATAATTGATCAACTTCGCTGAAATCTATGAAAGGATTTTCCTGCGTTACAAATGTTTTGTAGTGATCTGGCAATTTATTAACACTACTATACCCGTTTGATATTCGATCTATATCCGCTTCAGAAGTATAAACAACTTTGCCATTCTCTTTTAAAGCAAACAATATATTTTGTTTTTTTGAGCCAGTCCAAAAGTTAAGATCATTTTTTCTTGCATCTATTCCTCCAAGTGTACCACCTATTATTCCACCCGAAATAGCACCTTTCCATGCATAATCAATTCCTGTTCTAAAAGCACCTGCGAGGTTTCCGGTGGTTAAAGCACCATTCCCAAAACCTGAAACAAAACCACTCGTTAATCCTGCAGCACTTCCTGAAACAAAGCCAGATAAAAACCCTGTTGAGATTGCACTAGAAGTACCTAGGAAACCTGTTGCAAATGATGCTCCAGCAACACCCGTTGCACCAGCGCCTGCTATTGCAGCACTGACACCTATACTAACTCCAGCCGACAATGCCCCAGCAGCAGCGCCAATACCAAAGTAGCCTAATGCTTGCCAAAAATTATCAACTTTATGGGCATTCATGGCTAAATTGATATAACCGCCAATTATTGCACCTAAGATCAAATGCACAAACTCCCCATCCGGATCCGTGTATTTCAGCGGGTTATTTAACGCGTAGGTGTAGCGGTTGTAGTTTTGGCCATAGCCGGGTGCTTGTACTTGCGGGTCGGGTGAGAGAAAACGGCCAAGGAATGGGTCGTATAGGCGGGCATTCATGTTTATCAGACCAAACTTATCGTAGTGCTCATGCCCGGTAAAGCCGCGCGTAAACAGGAAAGTGGTTGGCAAATTGGTGAATGTGCCATCGGCAGGATTGCGGCGGCGACCCCATGGGTCGAAGCTCATTTGCTCAATCTTATTGCCATACTCATCGCTTATAACTTGCAATGAACCAAGATAATCGGGATGGATATAGTAAATTGAAAGGTCTTCTACTCCTTTCCATTTCATAATGGCAAAAACGCCATTAGTACCAGCAAGGTAGTGGTAATAGACTTTATCGGATGAATTGTGTTTTTTCTCTACCTCAAAATCACCAAAATAATAACGGGTGTCAGTTTCAACGTAATGTTCATAAACCGTGCTAAACTCGGTTTTAACTCTTTGGTCGCCATTGCCATAGGTAATTCTTATGCGATCCATTTTAAAACCTCCTGACTGAGGCATCTGGTGCATATAATAAGGCATATTAATACCGTTGTAAGATACATTCTGCATGTAATGGGCATTTGCACCTATGTAATCCTGAGTGGCGCCGGTTATACCTGTTACCGCATGTGGCCCTGCATTTGAACCATAATTATAACTACCACCGGGAACGGTAATGCCGGTTTTATTGTTGATGTTGCCAGAATTGCTGTAGTTGATGCTATACTCTACTCCACCCGGATATTTGTACCACTTTGTAAGACGTTCATTAAGCACAGGATCGTACTCGTATTTTTCGCAGAACCATTTATTCTCGTCATATAAATCCCACTTCTGCATTAAATTTCCATTATGAATATTGAAATAATGCGTATTATCCTGTATGGTTTCCGGTATTGCATCAGGTGCAGTTTCAGGGCTTTCTGAATAAGGTTTAATAAATTGCTTTTTATTAAAGTCTGTCGTGGTAATCCTTCGTGGGAAACCATACTGGTCGAATTGGTTTTGGGTGTAAAGCCCATTACCCAGGCTAAAATCAGTTAACTGCCCTCTTGCATTATTGTCAAGGGCGTTCCATAACATTAAACCGGTGGATACATCTTCAACCATGTTCATATAACCATCATTGTTATACCGGTACTTAATTCTGTATCCTGTTGGATACTGGTAATACTCCAATTCACCTGAACTGGAATTATAATTGTAAACAAAGGTATAAATTTCGCTGTCAATATATTCTTTTCTTGTAGAAATTCTTTCAAGGTTGTCGTAAATAAATTCAGTTTTATGAATTTCGACTCCTGTACTCAGGTCTTTCTTTATTATGTATTTAAGTTTTCCGAAACCATCTTCGTTCGACTTGTCGTAGTATATGTACTCAACTTCATCGTTGTCAGTAATATTTTTCCTTTTCCAGAGCCGGCCAAGATGATCGTGTTTAAACTCAAGCCTGTTCTTTCGGGCATCAGTAGAGTTATCAATCTGGTTTTGTTTGTTATATTCAGTAAAAGTAACTCCGGCATCGGGGTCATTAATTTCTTCTCTATTTCCAAAATCATCGTATGTGAATGTTGTCAATAATCCATACTTTTTTACAGCAGTTTCTCGCCCGGCAGCATCGTAACAAAACTCTATATTACCATTGGTTTTATCGTTGATCCTTATGGGCATTCCTTTGATATTCACTTCTTTTTCGCTCCAGTTTCCGGTAGCATCGTTGGTTACTGTGGTTACACGACCTTTAGATTCGGTCGTTATTATGGCACCAGTTGGAGTAATTGTGGCAAAATTTCTTCCTGCTCTGTCATATTTGTAACTTGTATAAAGTGATGCTTCACTGGTTTTAAAATAGGGCTCTGAAACCCGGCTTAGTCTTCCAAATTCATCGTATTCTTTAGATGAGTAAACAAACTTAGAAGAAAGATTCAATGAAACTGATCTTAATGCACGTTGTAACTTATCAAAGAAAACTACTTCTTTATTCCAAATTATAGAACTGTTTGCCAGTTGTTTCCCTTTTGCAATACAAAACAGGGCATTTTCAGGGGCATCTTCCATTCCTTTACTCCACCCTACAATGGAAATCATGCTCGTTCCATCAGGCAAAGTGGTGAGATCTTTCTTGCCAAATGCATCATAACCAAAGGTAGTAGTTAAACCATTGATGTCGGTTAGTGTTTTTAAAGCCCCGGTATTAATATAATAATCGTATCGTGTAATCATATCATTACCAGCACTACCAGCTATCACTTTTTCTTCAGTAAGAAATCGTCCCCGGTAATTCGCATCGGGGTTATAGGTGTATTCCGTAATTTTTACTCTGTTAATATTAGGCTCCTCGGGATCCTCAGGAGTAGTTATTGTCTTTTTTATAACATTGCCAAAATCATCATAGTCAAACTCAGCAGATGTTTCCAGGTCAGCATTACCCAAAGGTGATTCTTTTTTGAATTGCAAAAGAGGATAATGCTCATGCTCTTTGGGGTAGTATATAAAATTTGTAACACTAAAATGGGATTCTGGTTGTTTGCAATCCCCACTTCTTGGATGGTGTTTTGATGTAGCTTTAATTTTTTCGGGCCGGGAAATAATCCAGTTTGCCAGGTCATTGTCGTCGGGTGTTACATAACTTGTTTCTACTATTTCAACCCAACTATAATCTGATTCCAGCCCGGGGAAGTTCGACATTTTTGACTCATCGGCATAAGAAACAATTTTCTTGTTATTGCCATATAAATCAATGTCGTTGATGCTTTGCACCTGTACATTGCAACCAATATAGGTATTGTTGTCGTCAATATCCCAATTTTGACTTACACTAAGGGTGACAACTGGTATGTGAATCAGGTTTTCAAAATGATTGAAGAGGTCATTTTCGCAGGTTCTTTTAATGGTTATCTCGCTGCTGCTTTCACTTATTTTTTTAGTAACCAGATTTTCATCCAAATATGTAACCACACTGCTTTCGGGGTAAAGGAAAACAACTGGCCTATACTGATCACCCTGCTCACTGCTATTATATACAACGTTTCTTACTTCGCTTAATGTATTGTTAATCAAATCATCAACAGCAGTGTATTCAAAACCAAGCAAGCCTTTTCCCTGTGCATGAGCGAGCATATTCTTGTATGTATATTTCTGCACCGGAACAGTTTTGCTGAGATCTGCTTCAATTTGGTCAACCACATAAAATGCCTGATTAAAATTGGTTATCGGGAATTT
Source organism: Bacteroidales bacterium UBA5197 (assembly GCA_002412885.1). Lineage (GTDB taxonomy): Bacteria > Bacteroidota > Bacteroidia > Bacteroidales > Lentimicrobiaceae > Lentimicrobium. Next base: position 84,366 of record DHVX01000033.1, on the reverse strand, counting down.
GGTATCGGTAATTCCAGGTATGTATTTTTTGTAAACTATTTTGTCTGTTTTCCCAAAACCATCAGTGATTTGAGTAATGGCATCAATTGGTTGAATAGTCGAATTAGAGCTGAATATCTCACTCACTCTTCCAGCATCCCTAGGTAGAAAATCCAGATTAAAAAAGCAAAAACTTCTGAAGCAATCAAAATTACCTGTTCCGGTAAAATCACCTAAAATAAATCCATCATCAAAAAACTCATCGCCTCCTTGTGGACTGATATATTTACTGTCTTCGGAAACCTCAGTCATTACAAACCCTCCGGAAACATTTGGTTTCTTAATGTATTTGCGTACTATAAGTTTGTAAACCCCATTAGATCCATAATAGTTATTTTCCGATATGCAAAAAACTATATCACTTATCCCGTCGTTATTAATATCTGTAACCTCGTGATAGCCCGATTGATCAAAATCGTCAATTAATGGTGTATAAGGTGTAATATCGTGTGAATCAAAACCTTTTCCATAACTATATAAAATTTTGGTTTTATCATTTGTAGAAAACTCACGATAAGAAACTAAAACATCGGTCTTACCATCCCCGTTAAAATCACCAGGAGTTATACCGGCTAATCGATATATTTGCGTTAATAAACTTGCATTTACTGAATGAAGTGAGAAAGCGTATCTAGAATCACTTTTTTCTAATTCGTAAACTGAAAACGAATAATCTGATCCAACAATGCAGAAATTGGTTGTTCCCTTTCCAATAAAGTCACCAGGTAGGCAGGCAATTGCATCAGAAACAATGCCGTAATTTTCAATCTCATATTTATTACTGTAACCTTGCGCGATGTTTGAATTTCCAAAATAAACATTGTAAATCGCATCTTGCTTTACTATTACGTCCTGAATACCATCACCATTAAAATCTCCAATATGCTTAATCAAAAATTCCCCCGTTGTTGGTTTATCAAGCCGTTGAATCAAATATGACGGCAAACTGAAATCGAAATTGTAAACCTTTCCGTCTATGAATAATTCCTTTTCACCATCACCGTTAAAATCAATCAGGTAAACTTCCTTCTCTTTGTTATACTGCCCTGTATAATCATCCAACTTTTTCCGAATGCTCAATGTTTTTCCTAAGCGAATGTAAGTACCCTTATCATCCCAATCATTTATTTGACCAAAATTACCAACTTCAATAATGTCATCCTTCCCATCAAAGTCTAGATCATCTTTCAGATACTTATTTTTTTGATTATAGGAATAATTAGGGGAAAAATTATCTTTTCTGTAGAAGAAATTATCAAGAGTATTATTTACTGGATGATTCCAGGTAAATTTAAGCGGGTTCATTTTTTCATTGCCCGCAAATAGCTCAATGCCTGTTAAATATGGATACTCCAAATCACCCTCCTTACTATATTGAATCTGGTATTTTTTAATTTGAGTAGCCCCGTATCTGATTTCAATCTCTTTCAACAAACCAGTAACTTTATATGCATACAAATCACTTTCTTTGTTAAAATATGAAGTAACCATATTTCCCAATTCAAGTTGATCTGCATTATAAAGAAAATTAATAGAATAATATTCCTTTCCTGCATCTCCAGCAACCTTTTCATTACCTGTATATAAAATTTGCTTTAACCTCACTTCACCTTTTTCAATTTCTCGCTGGTAGTTATACTCAATAAAATTACCTTTGGAATCTTCAACCTTGTTTAAATGGTAGCGTATAGCGGGTTTATCATGAGAGCCATAAACCTGCTTCGAATTATTGGAAGATCCATAAGTTTTTGTAAGGCCGTCTTTTGTATAAACCATGAAATATGATACATCCTTTGTGTCTTTTTCCTGAGTATTTAAATGAACTATTTTAGCAAAAATATCAGTTTCTGTCCGATATATTACACTGCCTTTATCAGACTCACTCGTTCTTATCATTCTTGCCCCATCAATGGTAAAACCATCGCCGGCAAAGTTTACACTACTTTGTTTATCATCGTAATAAAGATTTTCTCCGGCTCTAGCAATATACGACCACCCGCTGAGAGACCATCCTTTTCCCAGAAGTCCGTATTCACCCTGGCTGCTGTAAGATAGAGCCAATTGTGGTGTCATTCCCATTCTTCCTTCAGGTAATTCTATTGGTACAACATAAGAAGCAGCTCCGCCGGGGCTAACGCTTAGACTACCGCTAATTGTTCCTGCTGTATATCCGTTTTCATCTTTTTGATTAATAGAACCAAGATAGTCCTGTGCATTCAAATTCAAAATAAATGCAGAATATAAAAAGAAAGTGATCAGAATTGATTTCATCTTGCTATGGATTGATTAATGTGATTGAAGGATTTATTTACTTTTTGATAATTTTCCATTGTTCTGTTTTATCTGAATCGCTGATTCTGAGAAAATAGAAACCGGCAGGATAATCCTGCATAGGAATTTGATGAAGATTTTGGGTGGTGGTTGAACTATATAATTGATTACCTTTTACATCGTAAAGGTGAACATTGACCGTTCCACTTTCTGTTTGTTCTCCTGAGAAAATAATGTTAAGATGATTACCAACAGGATTTGGAAATACATTCGTTTTCTTTCCCGAGATCATGACATCTTCAACTATAGGTTGATTAATCAGTGCAGTATCAGCAAAGGTAACTTCGCTGCTCTTTAGTACTTTATACCTTTGAGTACGATTGCCAGTCTCATCATAATCAAGTTTAACATCTTGTGCTGAAACTAAGTTAATAAGCATCAGGGTCATTGCGATAAATGCAAATGCAGTTTTCATTTTTTTCATATACTGTTGTTTTCTAAAAATCTATATCGCAAAAATGAACCTGATTCATTCATTTATGTCATAATAATAAGTTATATCTCATTATTTTTTATTCTGCTTTATAACCAATTAATATGTCTTTTATAATCATGCGTACTCTTATCATTTTTTTGATCAATAGCAAGCATTCATTTTTTTATTACATGCCTGATTTAGAATAACTAGCGGTTGAAAAGCAAGTAATCTTCAAAAAATATTTTAAAAACTATTCAACCGGTGTTTTGCTATTTAAAAATGCAGATATTTGCATCTGCGACACCTAAATCATAAATCATGAAAAAAATTACCCTCATTTTCGTCTCATTTCTTTTTGCAGTGAGCTTGTCAGCCCAATCGCAGCGATTGGTTCTGCTTGAGCATTTTACTCAGGCAAGTTGTGGTCCATGCGCTTCACAGAACCCAACTATCCACACCCTGCTGGTGAATAATCCGAATAAAATTACATCAATTAATTACCACACCAGCTGGCCGGGATATGACCCTATGTACAATCATAATCCAGCTGACAATGCTGCCAGAACTTCTTATTACAGCGTTACCGGAGTTCCGAATTCAGTGCTGGATGGCAATTATTTCAACGGGTTCCCTTCAGGATGGAACATAAATACGGTAAATGCACGTTATGCTGTACCTTCTCCTTTTGAATTAAGCGTTTATCAGCGTCTATCACCAGCGAACGACACTATTTTTGTTACCATGTTAATTCAGGTAACGGCAGAGGTAACCGGGCAGGCATCCGCATTTATGTCGGTTATTGAGGAGCATATCCATTTCAATTCTCCTCCGGGATCAAATGGCGAGAAAGACTTTTACAATGTCATGAAAAAACTGCTCCCCACAAAAACCGGTATTGCTTTACCAACTCCGCTCACAGTAGGTGATTATCATATTATTGAATCATACTGGCCATTGGCCAATGTTTATAACATCAATCAGTTGAGTGTTGTAGCATTTGTTCAGAATCCGATCACAAAGGAAGTACATCAGTCGTGCAATCTCACTGAAGGTGCATTTACGGCACTTTACGACAATGATGTTGATGTACTGGAATTTACCAATATGACCGACCGTTATTGTACACCTGAACTGAACCCTGTTCTGCGCATCCGCAACAACGGAAACACTCCGCTTACTTCGCTGGAATTGAAATACCAGGTTAACAACGAAGAAATTCAAACCCTTAACTGGAGCGGAAATCTGGAACTTCTTGAGTCAGAACTTATTGAAATTCCGGGAATTCCATACGAACTTCTCGCGAGTAATACACTTAAGGTTTATGCCAGTGCTACCAATGGCGGAATCGACGAATATGCAAAAAACGACACACTGTTGCATGTTTTTGAACCAGCACTAACCACCACGCGCGCTTTACTTGTTAAGGTTCGGACAGATAATTACCCTGAAGAAACCACCTGGGAAATTAAAAACATGGAAGGCGAAGTTGTGGCAAGTGGCGGACCTTACACCGAAGCAAATACAGTTATCAATACCGACGTTTCGGTTGAAGCCGATGGCTGTTATGAGTTCTTCGTTTATGACGCAGGAGCAAATGGCATGTGCTGTGCATTTGGGGCCGGATTTGTTCGTTTGTCATCGGGATCGGTTACTGTAGCTCAGGGAACAAACTTTGGCGAAATGCTCACTGCACAGTTTGATGTGGTAAGTGTTGGATTCGATCCGATGCCTGCAATTACAAACTTTGAGACTTACCCGAATCCTGCCACCAATCAGGTTTTTGTTGAATTTACACCTGAACGTAACCAAACCATTAAAATCAAAATTGTAAACCAGCTAGGTCAGGCTGTATATTCCAATGAAGTTCAGGCTGCATCTGATGTAACCCGAAAACTTGAGATCAGCACTTCTGCATGGCCTGCCGGTATCTATATGATTGTTTTGGACAACGGTTCTGCAGTTAGCAGCAAAAAGATAAGTGTGATCAGATAAGCCACTGATTGAAAGTCAGGGCTTGTCTTGATAATTTAAGTTTTAATAAAACGAGACTTTTTCAATTAATCAAACCCTGACTTATGAGGAATATTAAATTAACTTCCTCAAATAAGACGCATTTTATATCCCCCTCTTTTCCCCCTTTTGGAAAAGGGGGACGATTACTCTCGTTTTTTGGGGACACATTAGTTTGCAGAAAGACCAGTTAGATCGGGTACTCAAGAGTGAAAGTTATGTCGACGGTTTCACTTAGAAATAAAAATGGCGGTTTCACAATGTGGAACCGCCATTTTTTAATACTTCGTTAAAATATTAAGAATCTGATTATTATATCATTTCAAATATCAGGCTAATGCAAAGCACCTTTGCGCCATTGCGTCTTTGCGAGATTCATCAATTAAAAAAGTACAAGTATTTAAAACAGTCCGTTTATCAGATTATCATCTGCAAAATTCGGGAGTGTAACTTTCAGCAGTGGTTCAGCATCCATAGCTCGTTTTATTGCGAAAATTGCTTCATCATTACGGGCCCATGAACGACGTGAGATGCCATTGTTCACATCCCAGTGCAGCATAGAGCGCAGGCGGCGATCGCTATCGGCACTCCCATCAAGCAACATGCCGAAACCTCCGTTGATCACTTCTCCCCAGCCAACACCACCTCCGTTGTGTATGGAAACCCAGGTGGCACCGCGGAATGAATCGCCGATTACATTCTGAATAGCCATATCGGCGGTGAAACTGCTGCCGTCATAAATGTTTGAGGTTTCACGGAAAGGAGAATCTGTTCCTGAAACATCATGATGATCGCGGCCAAGCACCACCGGTGCACTGATTGTGCCTTCGGCAATGGCTTTGTTGAATGCTGCAGCAATTTTTGTGCGGCCTTCGCAGTCGGCATAAAGTATGCGTGCCTGCGAACCTACCACAAGCCGGTTTTCTTTTGCGCCTTTGATCCAGTGGATATTGTCCTTCATTTGCTGACTGATTTCCACGGGCGCTGTTGCTGAAATTTCTTCAAGCACTTCCATTGCAATTCGATCGGTGGTATCCAGATCTTCAGGTTTGCCGGAAGCACATACCCAACGGAAAGGTCCGAAGCCGTAATCGAAGCACATAGGTCCCATAATATCCTGAACATAAGACGGGTAGCGAAACTTTCCACCATCGATGAAAATATCGGCTCCTGCCCTACCCGATTCCAGCAAAAATGCATTGCCGTAATCGAAGAAATACATTCCACGCGCACTCAGGGTGTTTATAGCAGCCACATGCCGGCGAAGGGTTTCCTGAACTTTTCTGCGGAACTCTTCAGGCTGATGCGCCATCATATCATTGGATTGCTCATAGCTCAGACCGACCGGATAATATCCGCCGGCCCATGGGTTGTGCAACGATGTCTGATCAGAGCCCATATCAACATGAATATTCCGCTCAACCAATCGTTCCCACAAATCCACAATATTGCCGATAAATGCAATGGAGCGGGCTTTTTTCTCGGACTGGTATTTTAAAGCCAGATCTATGGCAGTGTCTGCATTGTCAGAAATCTCATCCACCCAACCCTGACTGTGGCGTTTGAGCGCAGCATGTGGATTAACTTCCGCACAAATGGTAACCACTCCGGCAATATTTCCGGCTTTGGGTTGAGCTCCACTCATTCCGCCCAAACCTGAGGTAACAAACAACCTTCCGGCAATGCCTGCTCCGTTTTTATCAATCTTACGACCGGCATTCAAAACTGTAATGGTAGTTCCGTGCACAATGCCCTGCGGGCCGATGTACATATATGAACCGGCCGTCATTTGCCCGTATTGTGAAACCCCCAGCGCATTGAATTTTTCCCAGTCATCGGGTTTTGAATAATTTGGAATCACCATTCCGTTGGTTACCACAACACGTGGCGCATCTTTATGCGAAGGATATAAGCCCATGGGATGTCCCGAATACATAACAAGGGTTTGTTCATTGGTCATCTCCGAAAGGTACTTCATGGTAATCAGGTATTGCGCCCAGTTCTGAAAAACAGCGCCATTTCCGCCATAAGTTATCAGCTCGTGCGGATGTTGGGCTACCGCGGGATCGAGGTTGTTCTGGATCATCAGCATAATTCCGGCGGCTTGCTTTGATTTTGCGGGATATTCGCTGATAGGCCTGGCGTACATTTTGTAATCAGGGCGGAACCTGTACATATATATACGTCCGAATTTCTTAAGCTCTTCGGCAAACTCAGGAGCCAGAGCCGCATGATGTTCCGGTGCAAAATAGCGCAGTGCATTTCGAAGGGCCAGCTTTTTTTCTTCGGGATTCAGGATGTCTTTGCGCACAGGAGCGTGGCTGACGGATGGATCAATGGATTTGGCTGATGGCAGTGTTTCAGGAATGCCGGTAATGATTGCTTGCTGAAATTCAGAGAGATGCATTATATTTTGATTTACAAGTGATTGACAATAATTATCGGCAAAGTTAGGAAAGGATTTTGGATTTCAGCGAGTCATAAAAGGACTTGTCAGGATAATTCATCCAATGTCATTTATTTAAGGTTTCGAATTTGCAGAAAAGTGAATCAAATATCCTTCGACTCCGCTACCAATGACAGATTGTCGTTTTATCCTTCGACTCCCGAAAGGGAGAAACCAATGAAGGCTGAGCGGCATTTGCAATGCCGCTCTGAACACTGGATAATTTGCAATTATCCAAATAGGCGATTTAAGGAATGAATCAGTCGGGCATATATATTGAATTACAAATTCAATGATGTTCAAAGCGGCATTGCAAATGCCGCTTAGCCGGGCAATGCTCCCCAAACACGAATGTCACACTGAGTCCCGCACGTGCGGGAAAGTGTTTAAACGCTTGATCTGCTGTTATCTCACATTATGCTCAATTCTTTTTGAGTTTAATTTCAGGATGACTGTCAGTCTGCGCGGCGGAGTCGAAGACAGTATTCCTTAACTAAACGACATTGATATTTTATCTAATTTCAGATAATTTATACATACCTATGTATGAAATATCGGATATTTTATACATCACACTGCAGGAATTATCCGATTTATGATTATCTTTGGTGAGTTAAAATCGCATGGATATGTTTTACGAAAGAGAACTTTACAGCCAGATTAAGCTGCATATTGAGAAGAAAGAGTTTACTGTAATAACAGGCGCTCGTCAGGCTGGCAAAACTACGCTGCTAAAAAAGATTTATAGCGACTTAAGAGAACATGGGAAAACTGTTTCTTACTTTTCGATGGAGGACCCCGGCATTTTAGCAGCTGCAAACGAGCATCCGGAACAGATTTTCAAATTCTCCCCAAGACCTGAAAATCCATTGACTAATGGAATCAGCAAAAAGATTTTTTTATTGATTGATGAAATTCAATACCTGACATCTCCATCCGGGTTCCTGAAATACTTATATGATACTTACGCTGAAAATCTGAAACTTATAGTTACAGGCAGCAGTGCTTTTTATCTGGATACCCGATTTAAAGACTCCCTGGCAGGCAGAAAGCGAATTTTTATGCTCGGGACACTGAATTTTGAGGAGTTTCTGCTTTTTAAGAACCAGCAATCACTTATAGATGAATTGGTTAAAATTCGCCAAACCGATGAGTATTTGTCTCCGTTTGCAGAACCTTTAAATATACTTCTGGAAGAGTACATAATTTATGGTGGCTACCCTGCTGTAGTTCTTGACCCGGATTTTAATGACAAGAAAGCCCGCTTGAACGAATTGCGAAATTCATTTATAAAAAAGGACATACTGGAAGCAGGCCTCGGAAATGAAGAAGCATTTTTCAGGATGATGAAATTACTGGCCTCCCAAACAGGTAACCTTGTAAATAGAAGCGAATTATCTTCCACTTTACGTATTGATGTCCGAACCGTCGAAACTTATCTTCATGTTATGCAGAAATGCTTTCACATAATGCTAATCAGGCCATTTTTCAGTAATTTAAGAAAGGAACTGGTCAAGATGCCGAAGGCTTATTTCGGTGATACCGGATTACGAAATACCCTGCTAAATAACTTCAGCCCGCTTACTGACCGTGATGACAGAGGGGCATTGCTCGAAAACTATCTGCTAAAGCGATTGTCAACCATTTTCGGACACGAAGAAGTAATGTTCTGGAGAACGGCATCCGGCAACGAAGTTGATTTTGTAATTAAGGAAAATCAAAACAGAAAGGCATATGAAGCTAAATTTGGAAATCAAAAACCCAATCATTCTGCTGTCAAAGCTTTTAAGGATGCTTATCCTGATTTCTCTTTCCAAACTTTTTGTTGGCGACCCGACAATGAAAACACCTGGATATTAAAGCTTTAAAACACTGAAAATTAAACTTTTTCAAATCAAAGAGATTTTAATACAAGTGAGGCTTTCTGAAAATATCAAAATTCCTACTTTTACCCTCTAAACCTTTTCTCCATGAATACTTTGCTTTCTCAGGCTTTTGATCCGGAAACCTTCCGAAAAGAAGGCTACCAACTTGTTGATCTGCTCACGAATTACCTTCAGGATTGCCGCGCGGGTGCAACAATGCCTGTTTTGCCACCTTCAACACCAGATGAAATGCTGGCCTTCTGGGAAAATGACCTGAAACAGGGAGACTTTAACCTTCAGCAATTTTATCAGACGCTGATTTTGCAATCCAATCATATTCACCACCCCAATTATATGGGACATCAGGTGGTGCCTCCTGCTCCGCTTTCGGCCCTGACAGAGCTGCTGGAAGCATTACTGAACAACGGAATGGCCATTTATGAAATGGGGCCGGCATCTACAGCCATTGAAAAAGTAGTTTTACGATGGCTGTCCGAACATATTGGTTTTCCTGATGAAGCAGAAGGAATACTAACATCGGGAGGCTCAGCCGGAAACCTTACCGGATTGCTTGCTGCCAGGCAAGCCATGTGCGGATTCAATGTGTGGGACGAAGGCAATAATGGTGATCATCCGTTTGCACTCATGGTCTCAGAGGAAGCACATTACAGCGTTTCCCGTGCTGCCCGGATAATGGGTTGGGGCGAAAAAGGCGTGGTAAAAGTTCCGGTAAATGAAAACATGCAACTCGATGCATCCAAACTTGAAGAAACACTTTTAAATGCGACTGCCAATGGTTTACAAGTGATTGCGATTGTAGGAAATGCCTGCTCCACTTCAACCGGAACGTATGATCCGCTTGATAAAATGGCCGACTTCGCACAAAAACACGGACTTTGGTTTCATGTTGATGGCGCACATGGCGGTGCTGCAGCAATGACTGCAAAATACGCCCATCTCACCAGAGGCATGGATCGAGCTGATTCTGTGGTGATTGATTTTCATAAAATGATGCTGGCTCCGGCCCTTACCACAGCTGTACTGTTCAGAAACGGAAAACACTCCTATGCTACTTTTGCCCAGAAAGCAGAATACCTTTTGGGCGATGGCAAGCAAAAACCATGGTACGACAGCGCTGCCCGAGCACTTGAATGCACAAAAAAAATGCTGGGCGTAAAAGTTTATGCGATGATTAAGCTATATGGCGACGACCTTTTCAGGGATTACATCATCAATGCCTATGATCTGGGACAAAGCTTTGCTGAATTGATCGATGCACAACCTGATTTTGAACTTGCCGTGAAACCCGACGGAAATATTGTATGTTTCAGGTATTGTCCGGAAAACCATAATGGTGACCTCAATGTGCTGAACGCTGCCATCCGCAATAAAAGTCTTAAAGATGCCCGGTTCTACATCGTACAAACCATGGTAAACGGGAAAGTGTATCTCAGGGTATCGCTCATGAACCCGTTTACAACAATGACAGAGTTAAATGCATTGATTACCGCCATCAGAGAAGATTTTGCTTAAACTTAGCGAACAAAAAAAACCACGCAATGAATATCACTGAGTTCAGGGCTGAAGCCCACCGTATGGCCGATCGGATTGCCGATTATTATGAAAATATTTCAGAATATCCGGTGAAATCGCAGGTAATGCCCGGTGAAATTCTGGCACAATTGCCGGCCTCTCCGCCCGAACAACCGGAAAGCATGGCTGGCATAATGGCTGATTTTGAACATATTATCATGCCCGGTATCACACATTGGCAATGTCCGGCGTTTCATGCATTTTTCCCTGCAAACTCAAGCTATCCAAGCGTCCTGGCCGAGATGCTGACTGCCGCGTTGGGACAACAGGGCATGATATGGGAAACCTCTCCTGCTGCTGCTGAGCTTGAAGAAAGGGTGATGGAATGGCTGCGCGAAATGTGCGGTCTGCCGGTCAACTGGACAGGAGTGATTCAGGATACTGCGTCGGCTTCAACATTAGCGGCACTGCTCACTGCAAGGGAAAAAGCCACGGGATTTCGTATCAATGAGGAAGGATTCACCTCTTCTGACAAACTCAGGATTTATTGTTCAACTGAAACACATTCTTCCATAGAGAAAGCTGTAAAAATTGCAGGTTTCGGCAGAAAAAACCTCGTAAAAATAGCCGTAGATAAAGATTTTGCCCTGATTCCGGAAGAACTTGAAAAAGCCATATTGAAGGATAAAAATGCAGGATATCTGCCTGTTTGTGTGATTGCATCAATTGGCACCACTGGCTCTACTGCAGTTGACCCGATTGAGAGGATCGGGAAAATCTGCGCAGCTTATGGCATCTGGTTTCATGTGGATGCTGCATTTTCGGGCACTGCACTGATTCTGCCCGAAATGTATCACTTTGCAAATGGCCTTGAATATGCCGACAGCTACGTTTTCAATCCGCACAAATGGATGTTTACCAACTTTGATGCTTCTGCCTATTTTGTCCGCGATCCGGAAATGCTGATACGAACTTTTGAAATCCTGCCCGAATACCTTAAAACCAAAACCCGGGGACAGGTAAACGATTACCGCGACTGGGGCATCGCGCTTGGCAGGAGATTCAGGGCGCTGAAATTATGGTTTGTAATCAGAAGCTTTGGAGTTGAAGGCATTAAAGAAAAATTACGAAAACACATAAGTCTGGCTCAATGGTTTGCCGGGCAAATAAATAAAACCGAAGATTTTGAATTGATGGCTCCGGTAACTTTCAGTCTGGTTTGTTTCCGCTGGAAACCGGATGGTATTGATGATGAAGAATCATTAAATCAACTTAATCAGCAATTGCTGAATGAGCTGAACGCTTCAGGCAAACTTTATCTGACGCACACCAAACTCAATGGTAAATTTACTTTGAGGATGGTTTCGGCCCAAACCTATGTTGAAATGGAACATATTGAAGCGGCATGGCAACTGATCGTGGAAATGACTGGGAAAATCCATGTTCAGGTTAAAACCGGGATAAACATTTAACTTTGAACTCAGGATTTAATGAAAGAGCAATGGAACGAGCGGTATTCCGCTTCAGAATATATTTACGGAACGGGGCCTAATACGTGGCTTGCCGAAAAACTGGCCGGGCTTCAGCCCGGGAAAATTCTGTTCCCGGCTGAGGGCGAAGGGCGAAATGCCGTTTATGCTGCCAGACAGGGATGGAATGTAGCAGCGTTTGACCAAAGTGAAGCGGGTCGGAAAAAAGCATTGAAACTTGCTGAAATCAGTGAAGTTGAAATATCATACCTCATTGATGACCTGACATCATTTGTTGCGCCGGAATGGGAATTTGACGTCATTGCACTTATCTTTGTGCATATGCCGATAGAAATCAGGCAGACTGTTCATCAGCAATTGCTGAAGTTTCTGAAACCTGGCGGACATCTGATTCTTGAAGCATTTACAAAAGATCAGTTGAAAAACACCAGTGGTGGCCCGAAAACTGAAATGCTTCTCTACGAAAAGAATTTTATTGCAAATGACTTCAGCAAAATGGAATTTATTGAATTCTCTGAAACTACCTCTCATCTCGACGAAGGTCCGCTGCATCAGGGCGAAGCCCATGTAATCAGACTCTTCGCTAAAAAACCACTCATTCCTAACCGGACAACATTATGAAAAAAATAACTGCCGCATTTCTTTTGATCGTTTTGATTTTACTGTCCTGTGGACAATCCGTTTATTCGTCCAACACAAAAGAAAAGAAAACGGCACGAAAAGCAGCCCGCATTCATGCAAAGGCTTTAACCATTGACTCGCACAACGACACGCCGATGTGGTTTACTGACTCAACTTTCAATTTTGCTGAAGACCATCGCGGCAAACGCCCCCGAAACCGTGTTGATATACCGGGAATGGAAACCGGCGGTTTAGATGCTGCATTTTTTGCTGTTTTTGTGGGACAAGGAGAACGCTCAGAAACCGGCAACAAAAGGGCTTTTGACGATGCAATGCGCACATTTGCTGCCATCGACAAGCAATTGGAACTTCACAGCAATAGAATTGAAAAAGCGACAAATTCCAAAAACGCATTTAAACTTGAAAAGCAAGGCAAAAAAGCGCTTTACATCGGACTCGAAAATGGTTATCCCATTGGCCGTGATGTGAAAAATGTAGCGCTTTTCCACAAACTCGGAGCACGTTACATTACACTGTGTCATTCCAGAAACAACGACATCTGTGATTCGGCCAACGACACGACGGAACATAACGGAGTTTCGGCATTTGGCAAAGTGATAATTGCAGAAATAAACCGCCTGGGCGTAATGGTAGATGTTTCGCATGTTTCTGACAAGTCGTTTTACGATGCCATAAGCCTGAGTAAAACACCTGTAATTGCATCGCACTCCTGTGCTCGGGCATTGTGCGACAACCCTCGTAACCTTTCAGATGATATGCTAAGGGCATTGGCCAAAAGTGGCGGTGTCATACAAATGTGCATTCTGAGCAGTTATGTAAAAACTCCTTTGCCTTATCCGCAGCGCGATTCGGCTCATGCAGCGCTAAGGGTTAAATACCGGGGTTTTAAAGACTTGTCGGAAGAGGAAATGAATGAAGCCCGTAAAGAATGGTATGCCATTGATGATGTTTTTCCACAGGAACTTGCCGCGGTGAGCGATGTTGTTGATCATATTGATCATATTGTAAAGATTGCCGGCATAAAGCATGTTGGCATTGGCACCGATTTTGACGGCGGAGGCGCTGTGATCGGTTGTGAATATGCTGCTGAAATGGGAAACATCACCCTCGAACTTGTGCGCCGCGGTTATACGGCACGTCAGATAAAAATGATCTGGGGCAAAAATCTCTTAAGGGTAATGCGCAGCACCGAAAAGTATGCAGCAAATATGTAATGAAACATTCCGGCTAAAAAACCGTAATACAAATAAGACGTTAATATGACTGAGGTTTATGCAATTCCTTTGGTGACTGATGAAGAATTTGTCGCATTAAAACCGCGCCTTCTGAAGCTTGTACCGGAGGCTACCTCCGAAAAAATTGAGAAGTTTGCCCGCCCCGGAGATGCACAACGCAGCTTGTTGGGAGAAGTTACGGCCAGACATCTCCTGCACAAAGCAACCGGAAAACCTCTGCCTGAGATACCCTTTACCACCGGAGAAAAAGGCAAACCTGTACCCGACGGATTCGAAGGAATCCACATCAACATTTCACATTCCGGCCGTTGGGTGGCTGTGGCTTTATCGCCGATGCAGATTGGTGTTGATGTTGAAAAAATGCGAAAAGTTCCCGAAGGCGTAGCAAACAGATTCTTTTCGGAAGATGAAAAAAAATGGCTTGAAAGTGCAGAATCTGATCAGCAAAAAGCTGAAATCTTTTTCACTTTGTGGACATTAAAAGAGAGTTTCCTGAAAGCCATTGGCAAAGGACTGACCAAAAATCTGAACTCTTTTACAGTAATAAATTCGGGTGAAGGATGCTTTTTATTAAAAAATGATATTGAAGCTGAAGGTTATCATTTAAAAACATTCCCTTTTCAGGATGGCTACAAACTTTCGGCCTGTGCATTAAACGAAACATTTTGTAAAGAAGTTATTATTCTGGATATTTACGAACTAATCCACCAGGCATGAAATCCAAAAACGTCTCCCTCGTTCTGTCAAGTGGCGGTGCCAGAGGGCTTGCACATATCGGCGCAATTGATGCACTGCTCGAACACGGCTATACCATCACTGCAATAGCCGGTACATCGATGGGTTCACTGGTGGGAGGAATGTTTGCATGTGGTAAGCTGGATGAATTCAGGGAGTTTATGACTGGTTTATCGAGAATGGATGTAATCCGGCTCACCGATCTGGCGGTTAGTAAAACCGGCATTATAAAAGGGGAAAGGGTTTTTGCTGAAATGAAACGTTTTATTGGTGAAACCCAGATTGAAGACCTCCCGATTCCATATGCCGCCGTTGCAGCTGACCTGATCAATCATACGGAAGTAATATTCACCAAAGGCAATCTGCTTTCGGCCATCAGGGCTTCATCATCAATTCCTAGCGTGCTGATGCCGGTAAGTACAGATGGTTTACTTCTTGTGGATGGAGGGCTGGTCAATCCTTTACCAATGGAACATGTAAAGATCCTGAAAGGAAATATTCTGGTGGCGGTAAACGTAAATGCTCCTAGGCAGGAAAATCTGCTTCCAACAAAAAACAATGAGGACAGTACCATCAATAAAGCACGTAAACTGATAAATGAGAAGTGGAACAGTATGACGGGTGGTCATCCGAAGCGGAATCAGGTAAATGGCATTTTTACTATTGTTAACAACTCATTTGAGCTGATGCAACACAGGCTCACCCTATATGCCCTTGGGCATCAAACCCCGGAAATATTGCTCAACCTTCCGGTTAATCTGGCCGACACTTTTGATTTTTACAAATCCGGAAGCCTGATTAAGGCTGGATATGATGCAATGAATACAAGGCTGGATGAATATGAAAAAGAAAGAGCAAGTGAGTTACTGGCAGGAACTTCACAACTCTCTTGAAACGGAAAGAATCTGATACAAAAAATCTTTGGCTCTGAATAA
Organism: Bacteroidales bacterium UBA5197; assembly: GCA_002412885.1. Classification (GTDB taxonomy): domain Bacteria; phylum Bacteroidota; class Bacteroidia; order Bacteroidales; family Lentimicrobiaceae; genus Lentimicrobium. The sequence continues at coordinate 68,687 of DHVX01000033.1, read as the reverse complement.
CTGAGCTTTAACTGTACCAATCGGCACATCCAGTTCTGCTGCAATCTCCTCGTAGGTCAGTTCCTCAAAATATCTGAGTTCGATCAGACGACGGTAGCGTGGTTTCAGTTTTTCAACGGTGTCGCGCATTAGTCCAAAGCGTTGTTCACGGATATATGTTTCCTCCGGATCGGGTGTATTGTCCGCAACATCGGGCTGTGGAAACTGGTAATTTCCTTTGTCGCGCTGGCAGGGATCATTTTTTTGCTTCCGCAGAAAATCGATGCAATGATTGATAGCGATTCTGAAAAGCCAGGTACTGAATGCAAAATCGGGAGAGAACTTTTCAAGGCTTCTGAATGCTTTACCAAAGGTTTCAATGGTCAGATCTTCGGCAACCATCATATCTCCGACCCTTTTGAGAATGGCTCTATACACGGTATCCTGATAAAGCGACATCAATTCAGCATAAGCTTTTTGATCTCCTTTAATTGCTTGCTCTACAAGCAGATAATCACGTTTTGATGATGCCTCGGAAGAGTTTTTGGTTACCATTGCGTCTTTCGTGAGAACAAACCTGCAAATCCAAGCAGCAGATTGATTATCATCAAAAATACTTCAAAAAAAGGAAATAACAGAAGAAAATTCTTTTCTTCCAGCCTTAACATACACTTTTTTATGATGATGGTTTGGGAAATCAAGCGTACAACATAGATACCAAGCAGAAGCATCCAGTCTACTCCAAGCACCGCGAGCGCAATCAAAAGTGTATAAAAAACCAGCTGCGACAGCGAAAAAAGGCCAAGTGTAATTTTGTGTGGTGTGCGATAAAAACCTCCTGTGGTGAGGTGCCGTTTTTTTTGCCGGAACCAGGATGCAAAAGATTGTTTAGGCTTTGAAAAGGTAATTGCACTGGCTGTCGGCTGAATTCGGGTATTACTTCCCCGGGCTACTTCGTTGATAAACAAATCATCGTCGCCTGAGGTAATTTTATAGTGCTTCATAAACCCACCGGCCTTGAAAAACAACTCTTTATGGTAGGCCAGGTTTCGTCCTACTCCCATGTATGGAAGTCCGGCCAAAGCCAGCGACATATACTGCATAGCTACCTGAAGTGTATCGAAACGAATAAGTTTGTTAAGCAATCCGGGCTGCGCGAGGTAAGCTCCGTAGCCAATCACCACCTGGGTTTTTTCAGTGAAAACTGATTGCATGGAGGCAATCCAGTCGGGCCCCGATGGGTAACAATCGGCATCAGTCAGAAGCAAATTTTCGTATTTTGATGATCTTATGCCGATAGAAAGCGGAAATTTTTTCCCGACAAAGAAATTGAGGTTTTGGTGAATGTTGATAACATTTAGCCGCGGGTACTTATCTCTCAACTCGCGAAGCAGGTAAAACGTATCATCATCAGAAGCATCATTTACTACAATCACCTCATATTCAGGATAATTTTGTTCAAGTATAAGCGGAAGAAACCTGACAAGGTTATGATATTCATTCTTGGCACAAATCACCACCGAAACGGGCTCTTGTTTATCACTGACCGGTCGTTTTGCAGCATTATAAAAAGCAAGCCTGCTGAAAATGAACCAGTAATAAACCAGTTGTATCAGCAAAACCGCCAACAATATCCATATCAGGATAAGCCATTGTGATGATAATATACCTTGCAACCAATCCATAAATTTGTATTTCGACCGACAAATTTACCCAATGCAGATGAAATGGTGGTGACAAGTTTTCAACAAACAAAAAACGGGCAATAGTTTATGGCTGGCTTTGACCTGGCAGAAGAGTAAACTTGCATCAGTAAAACAACACATTTTTGCACAATTCATTGTCTTTTTCAATTTCTCAGTAATAAGTTCTGAAAATTGTTATTTTTGCTTAATTACCATGAAGCCTGAAAACAAAACAAAGCCTATGATGCATATTTCTGTCGGCAAACAAAACCGGAACAGACAACTCTGGCTTTTCCTGATCCTTGCAATCAATATTTTACCTTTCGGATTGAATGCACAAATAAAGGATATCGGCCTTCCATTTATTAATAATTATCCGAAAAAAGTTTACAAAGCAAGTAACCAAAACTGGGCGATAACTCAAAATGTCAAAGGGTTAATGTACTTCGGTAACAACGATGGCTTGCTTGAATTTGACGGAAAAGACTGGGAACTTTATCCACTGCCCAAAAGAACGATATTGCGATCGATACTTGCCAAAGGTGATACCATTTTTGCCGGTGCATTTGAAGAAATCGGCTATTACACACCGGGGTCGGATGGAGGGATGCAATTCAGTTCATTGTCTCACCTGATACCTGAATATTTTCGCTCTTTCGATGAAATATGGAGAATACATCATACCTCACTGGGGATAGTTTTTCAATCATTCCGGTATCTATTCATATACAAGAATAATCAGATAAAGGTCATAGAACCATTTTCTTCATTCACTCAGTCATTTCTGGTCAATGGCAGCGTATATATAGTTGATCGTACGAAAGGGCTTCTTCGCCTGAGTGAGCGCGGAATAGAGCCTGTGCTGAATGATCCGGTTTTCCAGAAAACTGAAATCAGATTTCTGATCTCAACAAATACCGATGAATTTCTGATGGGAACATCAACAGAGGGAATATTCGTCATCAGACAAAAAGTGGTTGAGCCATGGCAAACGCCGGTAAATGAAAAACTCAAGAGTAACGAACTATTTACTGGATTGGCGCTGTCGAACAATTTCCTTGTATTTGGAACTGTTCAGAACGGTATATATCTGACAGATAAGAGCGGGAATATTTTTCAGCATCTGAATCGTTCGAAAGGCCTGCAAAACAGCACAATATTGAGTCTTTTTGAAGACCGGCACTACAACCTGTGGATGGGACTTGACAATGGGATAGACTATGCTGAAATCAGCTCTCCGCTGTCGGTTTTCGATTTCAATTACAATCTCGAAGCCACCTATGCCTCGTGTGTGCATAACGACAGGCTTTATGCGGGCACCAATCAGGGATTATTTTTTTTGGATCTTTCCTTACTTCGAAAAACTGCCGACGGAACAGAAAAATTTAAATTTATTCCCGGCACTGAAGGTCAGGTATGGAGCCTGGCTGTTTTTGACGGGCATTTGCTTTGCGGCCACAATACCGGGTGCTTTATCATTGAGTCGGACAAAGCCACAAAGATTTCAACTCAGCCAGGGTACTGGACATTTATCCGACATCGCGGAAACAGTGACACTCTGATTGCCGGAACATACAACGGCTTGTCTATCATTACAAAAAAGCAGGGTAACTGGGCATTTTCGCACGAAGTAACAGGATTTAAAGAATCGAGCCGTACCATATTGCAGGAGGAAGACAAAACCATATGGATGTCGCATGGCTATCGCGGGTTATTCAGAATAAAGCTCAACAAAGCGCTTACCCGGGTTGAGACGGTAACCCTATACAAATCGTCAGGAGGATTGCCACCTGAACTTCCATACAACATTCATATGCTTGACAATGAGTTCAATATAACCACCAACGACGGAATATACCGGTATGACAAAAAAGGAGATGTTTTTTATAAAAATCCGAAATTTACAGAAACCTTCAAAGACCTTCCTTTTATTGATAAGATAAACAGAGACGAGTGGGGAAATTATTGGTTCTTTACAAATACTTACATGGGCGTGGTAAGAGAAACCGAAAGAGGGAAATACTCAACAGAGTTATCACCTTTTTACAGAATAAATACCATGCTACTGCCTTCATTTGAGAATATTCATATTGCCGATCAGAACAATATTTACATCGGGTCACAGCAGGGTTTAATCCACTACTCTCCGCGTACCACCGACTTCAGAAAAAGAGGAAAAGACCCGGCGTTCTTACGTAACATCAGGTTCATCAGCAGCGATTCAACGATCAATTATTCGGAATACACAAAAAATACTGATCATGAAAGAAAAAAATCTCATGAGATCTCGCTTCCTTTCCGTTTTAACTCTGTAAGTTTTCGTTTTGCTTGTCCATCTTATGAATATCCTGAAGGCACACTTTTTTCATTCAGGTTAAAAGGATTTGAAGAAGAATGGTCGGGTTGGGTTAATAAGGGTTTTAAAGAATACACAAATCTCAAGGAAGGCGATTATATTTTTGAGATAAAAACACGAAATGCATTTTATGCAGAAAGCGAAGAGGTGCATTTCAGTTTCATTATAAAACCTCCGCTTCACAGGTCGCTCGCTGCCAAAATTTTCTACACGCTGATGCTGATTCTGATATTTGCCGGCAACATCTTCTTCCTGAAAAAGAGAATTGAAAAAGCCCGTCAGGATGAGGTACTAAAACATGAGAAAGAACTCGAAGAAAAAACACTGGCCTTCAGAGAACAAGCGCTTATCAAGGAAAAAGAAATTATTCACCTGAAAAACGAAGCCCTTCAGACTGAAATGAACCACAAAACCAGAGAACTGGCTAACACCACGCTTAATCTGGTTCATAAAACAAAAATACTCACCAACCTTAAAGAGCAACTAAGTTCATTATTGCAATCGCGGCAAGAGCAGGACCAAAAACATATGTTGTCGCAATTGATCAGGAAGATCAACAAGGAGATCAAAAACGAACAACATCAGGAAGCATTCAATTCATATTTTGATGATGTTCATCAGGATTTTATTCTGAGACTTAAAGATAAATATCCTGCACTGACCCCTAAAGAATTACGATTGTGCGCGTACCTGAGGATGAATCTTTCGAGTAAAGAAATTGCCCCACTGATGAATATTTCCGTCAGGGGATTGGAAATCAGCCGATACCGGCTCCGAAAAAAACTTAACATTGAGCATGATGTGAATCTGACTGACCATATCTTGTCAATGTAAAATAGGACAAGGAGACAAGGAGAAGTGGAGACAAGGGGAGCTAAGATCGGAGATCGAGCGGTGATTGTTGAGCGAAATCCGAAACAAGTCGAGATCGATAGCAAATGCTAAGTTGAAACCTCAAATTTCACATTATTAGTTACTGATATATAATACATTACAATTGATGTGATGTAGTATTGATGTAGTATAATCTGCCTGTTGCTGTGGTTGTGATGGGTAAAATAAATTTGGAATAGTGCATTACAATATTATTTTTGTGTTAACAAATCGAATGACGGTGCTCAAAAAATAATTTTTGAAAAACAAGTTGCCCATTTGCTATTTATGACTGGATTTTTGAGCACAAAACGTAAAGACATTTATTAATCAACCAACAATAATTACTAACATTAACAAACACACACATGAAAAACAGTATTTCAAAATGGAGCAGAATGTTTATGCTTACAATCGGAGTCGTTTCACTTGTGGCTTTGGCCTCATGTAAAAAAGACAAAGACGACGATCCTCCAAAAAATCCGATTGCAAGTTTTCAGTTTGCAGTGAGCGCAACCAACCATCTGGAAGTAACATTCACCAATTTTTCGCAGAATGCAACCAGTTATGAATGGAATTTTGGTGATGGACAAACTTCCACCGAAAAAGATCCAGTGCATACCTATGCAACTCCGGGTAGTTACACAATAGTATTAACTGCAAAAAATTCAGTCAATGCATCTGCCACCTTTAACTCAGCTATTGAGCTACAGGATCCCAACTCAGCATTGACCTTACTTGCCGGTGAAACTTCAAAAACCTGGAAACTTTTCAGAGAAGGTACTTCTATGGGTGTTGGTCCGGATGCAGCAGGTGCCCGTACATGGTGGGCACTTGAAAACACAGGCGCCAGGCCGTGTTATTATTACCAAACATTTACATTTAAAAAAGATGGCTCATTTGTGTTTGACGACCAGGGTGCTTTCTGGGGTGAGGGCGCAATTTTTTCAGGTACTGCCCAAAATGAAGTATGCTTTGAAGCGATTCCGGCAAATATGGTTAATACAGCAGGTGCTGATGTTAGTGCATGGCTGAGTGGAACACATGCCTATACTTATGAACCTACAACCAACACCATTACCCTTACAGGACTTGGTGCGTGGATGGGAAATCCACAAAGTGGTACATCGGCTACTTCTGTTGTCCCGGAAGCAAGCAAATCATTTAAAGCAGTTATTGAACAAAGGACTGGTTATGACTTGTTGACCATTTCCTATACATATGATGGGTTTTACTGGGATTTTAGCTATGCAAGTTATTCAAACCCAGCGCTTGAGCCAGAAGTTGTTGTAGTAGCACCACCTTATGGTGAGGATCTTCCTGATTTAACACCAACCGAAATGTGGAATACTTTTGAGACTGCTACAAGTTTCGTAGTACTTGATACAGCCGGTGTATATCCGGGTAATGGATCAGCTGCCAACGGCGGAATGGCTTTTACTATTGGAGTTGCTGATCCTGCTGGAGTAGGAGCTAACTGCGGTAAATATGACAGAAAGGGCACTTATCAGGAACTTCAGTTTCAGAGGGAAAACGACATTCAATTTGATAACTTCTCAACAGTGTCTATTGATGTTTACATGCCCAGTTCAAATAATTATTCAGGTACATTGACAAAAGATATTGCCATCATTATCGGCGAAGCAAGTCAAACTTCACAATGGTGGACAGGTCATATCCAATACGATGCTCAGGTTACTGTAATGGATGCGTGGGTAACCTATACATTTAACCTGAACGAACCAACCAGCGGCCCTGGAATGGGTGTATATACCCCAGCTACAAGAACAGATCTTGACTTCTTTGCCATCTCACTTGGTGGCGGAGGCCATACTGATGAGGGTACTTTCTATATCCGCAATTTTAGATTTAACTAAACCATTTGATAAAATCAGGGCCAGCCTGTCTGGCCCTGACTTTATATTCTTAATCCCATGAAAAAAACTGTATTTCCGGTACATTTGCTACTAATGCTGCTGATGCTTGCATTTTCTTCAACTTCCTGCAAAGAAAAAGAAGAACCTGACAACACAGCCGACCCCACAAATCTGACAGTTGAAATAACATTGCCGGATCAAGGCCCGGGCCTGGTTGTTATTCAGGCCAGTGCTGAAAATGCAGTGGAATACAAATTATTCATCGGGACGGGCACTCAGGCTATTGCGAGCAATACCAATGGTCGTTTTGAATATGAATTCACATTACCGGGTACATATCAGATTGAAGTAAGGGCTTACGGCACTTCGGGCAGGTATGTTAAAAACGAAAAGCAGATAAGTCTGAACGATAACGACCCGATTACAATTGGCGAAGGCTACACCACACCAATGGATCATGCTGGCTATAATCTGGTATGGAACGATGAATTTGATGGTAATTCTCTTAATTCGCAGTTCTGGACTTATGAAACCGGCGGCGGAGGCTGGGGAAACAATGAACTTCAGTTCTACCGTCAGGAAAATACGACTGTTGATGGTGGATTGCTTACCATTGAAGCACGCAAAGAAAGTTATCAGGGCCGCAATTACACTTCATCAAGACTTATTACGCAAAACAAGAAAACATTCACCTATGGAAGGGTTGACATCAGAGCACTTTTGCCTAAGGGGCAGGGAATCTGGCCGGCTTTATGGATGCTGGGCAACAACATTACCACAGTAGGATGGCCGGCTTGCGGCGAAATTGACATTATGGAGATGATTGGTGGCAGCGGACGTGAAAAACAAGTGCACGGAACCCTGCACTGGGACTTTAACGGACATGTAAACACCGGAGGCACTTACACAAAGCCTTCAGGAATATTTGCTGATGAGTATCATGTATTTACCATAATCTGGGACGAAAATAACATCAAATGGTTTGTAAATGACATTCAGTTTCATGTAATAGACATTACTCCGGCTCACATGACTGAGTTCCATGCACCACAGTTTTTTATTTTTAACGTTGCTGTTGGCGGAAACTGGCCCGGAAGTCCAAACGATGCAACTGTATTCCCGCAGCAAATGAAAGTGGATTACATCCGCGTTTTCCAGAAAAACTGATTTTCAGCAGATTCTTCATAAATCAACCACACACAATCAACCAAACAAGAAAAGAATTTAATTCTTAATCTGAAAACTGATGAGAACACACCTTTACAAATTACTCATAATAGTAATGTCCCTTCTGAACGCAGGTGTATTATTTGCACAGAATCACACGGTTACCGGCATCATTACCGATAAAGAATCGGGATTGGGAATGCCCGGAGTAACCGTTGTTGAGGCAGGCACATTCAAAGGGACCACGACCGACATTGACGGCAAATATTCTCTCACCGTTTCAAGCCCATCGGCAACCCTTGAAATATCATTTATAGGATTCACAACTCAGAGAATCCAGATTAACAACAGGACTGCAATCAATCTGGTACTCATTCCTGAAGTTACCCAGCTGAGCGAGTTGGTTGTAGTCGGTTACGGAACCCAAAAGAAGAAAGTAGTTACCGGAGCTATTTCCAGTGTAACTTCACAGGAAATTACTTCAACACCCGTTCTCCGAATTGATCAGGCTATGCAAGGCCGCACCGCCGGAGTTCAGGTAACCAACCTTTCGGGACAACCCGGAGAAGCACCAACCATCCGCATACGCGGAGCAGGTACAACAGGAAATGCAAACCCCCTGTATATTGTTGACGGAATTGCTGTTGGCGGAATTGACTATCTGAATCCCGGTGACATTGAGTCAATTGATGTACTAAAAGATGCAGCATCGGCAGCGATTTACGGAGCCAGAGCTGCCAACGGAGTTGTTCTTATCACCACCAAATCAGGTAAAGCCGGAAAAATGAGCATCACTTATTCCGGATACACCGGCATACAGAATGTTGCCAAAAAACTTGAAATGCTCGACAGTGATCAATACCGCATGATTATGAATGAAGGTGCCCGCAATGCAGGGCTTACAGAACCTTTTGATCTGAACGAAATACCCGCACACAACACCAACTGGCAGGAACATCTTTTTGTTAAAAATGCTCCCATGCAAAACCATGAGGTTTCAATTACAGGCGGAAATGAAAAAACAACCTATGCATCTTCCATGTCGTATTTTTCACAACAGGGAATCATAGGCGGAGAGAAGTCGCAATTCGACAGAATTACAGCACGTCTCAACACAAAAAGTCAGGTAAACAAAGTTTTCAGTTTTGGAAACAACCTATCTTATACTCACATCATCAGAAGAGGAATCGGAAGCAATGAATCGTTTAACGGAGCATACAGCAGTGCCCTCAATCTCGATCCTTTAACTCCATTGTACGAAGAAAATCCTGATAATCTCAGCCTTCCTCCTTACTCAAATGAGCCGGTAGTAAAAGATAAACTTGGCAGAACATATGGAATATCAAATTATGTTGGTGCTGAGGTTGTTAACCCGCTCGCATTGCTTGAAATTCAGACCGGAGAAACCCGGGTTGATAAAATTGTAGGTAGCATTTTCGGTGAAGCTGAAATTATCAAAGGGCTAAAAATAAATACCAGCCTTGGAATTGACCTGGCTTATGTGCTCAACGACAGTTACAGACCTCTGTATTACCTGAACGGTGCACAATTAAATATTGACAAAACTTCAGTAAGTAAAGGCATCGACCGTTATTTCACATGGCAATGGGAAAATACCATTTCTTACACAAAGCAGATAAGCGACCATAACTTTTCATTGCTTGCCGGAACAACCGCAAGTAAATTCAAATACGAAAACCTCACCGGCTTCAATGCCAAGGTGCCTCTTTTCGATCCTGACAATGTTTATCTGAACATGGCTACCGATACCGTTTGGGTTGCCACTGGTGGTGCCGCACATTCAGCACTGGCATCTGTCTTTGGCAGGATAAATTATGACTACAAAAGTAAATATTCATTTACCGGTATTCTCAGAAGAGATGGCTCTTCAAAATTCGGAGCCAACAACCGCTTTGGTATTTTTCCATCCCTCGGCGTTTCATGGGTAGCGAGTGACGAAAGTTTCTTCCCGAAAATCAAAAATCTTGATCAGGTGAAATTCAGAGCATCCTGGGGAATAAACGGAAACCAGGAAATTGGTGATTACCAGTTTATTTCAACCATTAACAAAAGCAGAGGTTACATTTTCGGATCAGGAAGAATTGTAGGAGCTTCTCCTTCATACATTGAAAATGCCGATATCCGCTGGGAAGAATCAATTCAAACTGACATTGCCATCGATCTGGCTGCATTCAATAACCGGCTCCTTGCAACTGTTGACTATTACATAAAAACAACCAGTGGTCTTCTGGAAAGAATTCCGATACCGGGCCATGTTGGCAACGATGCACCGGTTGCAAATGTTGGAAGCGTAGAAAACCGCGGAGTAGAAGTATCGGTAAACTGGCGCCACAAGGTGAAAGAATTTCGCTATGCTTTTGGTGTGAATGCATCATACAACAAAAACAAAATGACAAAAATCGGTAACGAAGAAAAAGTACTTCCGGGAGCCAGCTGGGCTATTGCAGGTGCTGTAACCAGAGCTGAAGAAGGCTTACCGATTGCTTATTTCTGGGGATACAAAACAGATGGATTATTCCAGAATCAATCCGAAATATTTCAGCATATCGGAAGTACCGGACAGGTACTTCAGCCAAATGCGAAGCCAGGTGATGTTCGCTTTGTGGATATAAACGGTGATGGTAAAATTGATGCCGATGACCGCACAATGATCGGGAATCCAACCCCTGACTGGACACTGGGCTTTAACGCTTCAGCCGAATACAGGAATTTTGATTTCTCAATTCTTCTGATCGGAACCCTAGGAAATGAAATCTTTAACGGAAGCCAGCGACAGGATCTCCGCTACACCAATCGTACAACTGCAATTCTGGATCGCTGGACTGCTGAAGGCACTTCAACCGAAGTACCCAGATACACATGGATTGATGTAAATAACAATTACCGTGTATCTGACCTCTACATAGAGGATGGATCATACCTCAGGGTGAAAAATGTTCAGATAGGATACACGCTTCCTTCGGGCTTACTGAGGAGAATGGGTGCTTCAACCTGGAGATTCTATGTGTCAGCTGAAAACCTTCTGACGTTCACCAAATACACTGGTGCAGATCCTGAAATTGGTGCCAGAAGTTCATTCGATATAGGAATTGACCGTGGTATTTACCCTCAGGCTAGAACCTGGCGTTTGGGAACATCCATTTCTTTCTAACCAGCAAAAAAATCAGAACATGAAAAAAATCACTTATAAAATTGTCGGTATATTTTCGCTGATTACGCTTTTATCGGCATGCAACAAGGATTTCCTTGACCTGAAACCATTAGATCAGGAGGTAACCACTTCCTTCTATAAAACCGAGGACCAAGCCATTCAGGCTCTTGTAGCTGTTTACGATGTACTTGGTTATCAGGAAACTCCTGGAGTTTCATGGGCCCCATTTATCGTAATTTCCGACATTCTCTCCGATGACTCTTATGCCGGCGGAGCTGATGCCAACGATGGCCAGGATGAAAATGAACTAAATAACTTCAATATTCCCCCAACCAGCAAAATTGTTCATGCCATCTGGCTGAAGAATTACACAGGAATTTACAGAGCTAATCTGCTGATCGAAAAAATTGAAGGCGTGGATGCCTCTGCAGATTTCAAGAAAAGGTTGATTGCCGAAAGCAAGTTTCTGAGGGCATATTTCTATTTTGAGCAGGTTGCTTATTTTGAGAACATTCCTTTGCTTACGCGCACTCTGGCCGGGCCTTCGGAATACAATCAACCGCAGGCTACACCCGAGCAGGTGTACAATCAGATTGCACTTGATCTGACCGAAGCTATGGCCGATCTGCCGGCATCTGTTCCTTCGGCTGAAGCCGGAAGGGTTACCAAATGGGCAGCTCAGGCATTACTGGCAAGGGTTTACCTATTTTACAACGGTGTTTATAACAAAGACCTGATGGCAGGAAGTGCTGTAATAAACAAAGGTGTTTTGGTCAATTATCTCGATGAATTGATTGCCACCAGTGGACATGATCTGCTTGCAGACTATGCTCAGAATTTCAAATTGGCTGGTGAAAACGGAAAAGAATCAGTATTTGAAATTTCTTATGGTGACACTCCTCCCTGGTGGGATTGGGGTTATGTAAGGGGCGGCGAAGGCAATCTTTCAGCTCAGATGTTGGGCCCCAGAGTTTCCGGATCACAGAAATGGAACCGCGGATGGAGCTTCGGAACTGTCAGTCAGAAACTTGTAAATGACATCAGCAGTGACCCCAGATACGTTCATACTGTTCTTACACAGGAAGAACTTGATGGGTCACTATCTATCGGGTATCAGCATACCGGCTATTTCTCGAAAAAGTACAGTTCAGATGCTGAACATTGGGGATCAAGCGGTCAGTTTGAGCTGAACCGCACCTGCAACCACAGAGTAATCCGTTTTTCGGATGTATTGCTTATGGCTGCCGAACTCGGCAGCGGCAATGCCCAGCAATACCTCGACCGTGTAAGAGCAAGGGTTGGACTGGGAAGCATTCCGGCTACTCCTGAAAACATATACAAGGAACGCAGGCTTGAGCTTTCGCTGGAAGGCATTCGCTACTTTGATGTATTGCGCAAAGGAATTGCATTTGCCAACAGCACACTTAGCCATTCAGGAATCAGAGGGCCTAATTATGTAGGCGATCAGCAGTTGTTTGATGTTACCTTTAACGCTACCACCAAAGGATTTCTGCCTATCCCTCAATCTGAAATGGACCTTTCCGCCGGAACGTTTATTCAAAATCAGGGATACTGATAACACAGATTACTTTTTAAAAGAAATCTGATTACAAAACAGACAAAAAAATTGAAGATAACCTTGGTTGGTTGGTTTAGTAAGCACGATGAGATACCGGAGCAATCGCTGAATGAATACAAAACTTAAGGGACCCGAAAATATCCGTAAATGGAAATTAGCGGTAAGTTTAAGTATTTGGCACTTATGCTCCGGTAACCTCATCGGTGTAAAAAAAAACAATTTAATGAAAAAAACAGCCCTCATTATCCTGATCCTCAGCTTTGTCAGCTTATTTAAGCTGGCGGCTCAGGATAATTACCATTTGATCTGGTCGGATGAGTTTGAGCAAAACGGAGCTCCGTCATCAGAGAACTGGGATTACGAGACCGGCAGCCATGGCTGGGGAAACAACGAATTGCAGAATTACACGCGTTCTCTCGAAAACTCAAGTATAAAAGACGGCATTCTCACCATCAGGGCTGTAAAAAACGGAGATGTATGGACATCAGCCCGTCTGGTCACCAAAAACAAAAGGGATTTTCTGTATGGAAGGATTGAAGCCAGTGTTAAGTTACCTAAAGGAGTGGGCACCTGGCCAGCCTTTTGGATGTTGCCGGCTGAATGGACCTATAGTGGCTGGCCGGAATGCGGGGAAATTGACATTATGGAACACGTTGGTTTCGACCCGGGTGTTGTGCATGGGACTGTTCATACCGGGGCTTACAACCATTCAATTGGCACACAGGTCGGTAAAAGCCTGACAATCCCTGACTTTTCGGAGAAGTTTCACGTTTATGCAGTGGAATGGAGCGAATCGAAGATCGATTTTTTTATCGATAACGAAAAATACTTCACCTTCGTGAATGACCAAAAAAGTGATTTCTTAACCTGGCCATTCGACAAACCTTTCTACATCATCCTGAACATAGCCATTGGCGGTAACTGGGGCGGCAGAGAGGGCATAGACCCGATGCTCAATGAAGCCATTATGGAAGTTGATTATGTAAGGGTTTATCAGAAAAAGTAAAATTCCTTCCTGGTCAAACCTATTCCTAAAAGCCACATTTTTCTTCGCAGCTCAGGGGATGGCATAAATCTGAGATTCTTTCCTGGATTAACGGAAAAATTGTGTCAACGAATTTACATTGAAATACTTGCAGGAAATTTTCCGGATAAAATTAATTCACTACAAAAAGATGAAGCAAAAGATTTTACTTTTTTCCATTTTAATCAGCATATTACTTTTCAGTTCCTGCAAATCAGACTCAAAAACGGCTGATCCCGACCACGAAATTGGCATGAAGATCAAAGAACTGCTGAGCAAAATGACGCTTGAGGAAAAAGCCGGACAGATGATGCAGGTAACCATCGATGCACTCACTGTTGGCAAGAGTCCGCGTGAGAGCGACGAACCATTGGTACTTGACACCAATATTTTAAAGACAGCCTTTGGCAAATACCCCGTGGGATCGGTGCTGAACACCGCCAATAACCGCGCCAGAGACCGCAAAGAATGGAATCGATTGATTCATCAGATTCAGGAATATTCGACCAATAATACGCGGTTGAAAATCCCGGTACTCTATGGACTGGATATGATTCACGGGGCTTCCTATGTTGCTGAAGCAACTTTATTCCCTCAGCAAATAGGTATGGCTGCTACCTGGAATCCTGCACTTATTGAGCGGGCGGGCGAAATTACTGCCTACGAAACCCGCGCCATTGGCTGCCCATGGACTTTCAGCCCGGTGCTTGATCTTGGCTTAGATCCACGCTGGCCAAGGCAATGGGAAACCTTCGGCGAAGATCCTTTGCTTTCTGCCGAAATGGGAAAAGCGCTGATACAAGGCCTTCAGGGTCGTGATAATAATCTGGCAGACAAAAACAGAATTGCTGCCTGTATGAAACATTTTTTCGGTTATTCGCAAACTTTAAGCGGCAAAGACCGCACTCCTGCGCAAATACCGATGAATGTCCTGAGGGAATATCACCTGCCATCATTCAAAAAGGCCGTAGAAAACGGAGCCATGACCCTAATGGTTAACTCAGGTGAAATTAATGGTTTACCCGTGCATGCCAGCAAATACCTGCTTACTGATCTGCTCAAAAATGAATTGAAGTTTTCAGGACTGGTAGTTACTGACTGGCAGGACATTGAGTATCTGCACACCAGACATAAAATTGCAGAAAATCATAAAGAAGCTGTAAAGATAGCCATCAATGCAGGCATAGATATGTCGATGGTGCCCTATAATTTTGATTTTGCCGGCTACGTTACTGAATTGGTAAATGAAGGTGAAATTCCCATGTCAAGAATAGACGATGCCGTTAGCCGGATATTAAAAGTCAAATTTCTTTTGGGACTTTTTGAAACACCTATGACTTTTCAGGAAGATTACCCGGAATTTGCATCTGAGAATTTTGCATCTGACGCACGACGTACAGCACTGGAATCTATAACGCTGTTAAAAAACGAAGGCAATATCCTTCCGTTATCAAAAGATGCGAAAATCCTGATCAGCGGACCAGCTGCTAACATCATGCGTCCCATGCTCGGCGGCTGGAGTTATTCATGGCAGGGTAACCTGGTCGATGAATTTGCTGCAGCTCATTCTACCATCTATGAAGCAATTAAAGAGCTTTCAACCTCTCCTGAAAATGTTACCCTGTTTGAAGGAGTTAGTTATATTGGAACTGACGATTACAGAAATGAGAAAAAAGAAGATCTGAATCTGTTGCTTGCCAAAGCCCGGCAGGCCGATTACATTGTGCTTTGTGTGGGCGAAAACTCATACACCGAAACACCGGGAAATGCGACTGATCTCGAATTATCAGCAAATCAGAAGGAGTTGGTAAAAGTTGCGGCATCTTCAGGCAAGCCGGTAATAATGGCACTTGTGCAAGGCAGACCCAGATTAATAAATAACATTGAGCCACTCACCACTGCCATCTTAAATACCTATTTACCAGGGAACTACGGTGGAGAAGCGCTTGCACGTATCCTTTTCGGTGAAGCCAATCCATCTGGCAAACTGCCTTATACTTACCCGCGATACGCTTACAGTCTTGAGCCTTATTACCACAAACATACTGAAGCTCTGACCATTGTTGGAGTTCCCGCAGAAACCGGGTTCAATCCCCAGTATCCTTTTGGTTTTGGACTGAGTTACTCTAAATTCGATTACAGCGAACTCAGCATTGATAAAACGGATTATACATCCACCGAAACCATAAAGGGGAAGGTCAGGATTCATAACAATTCAGGCAAGGCAGGCATGGAAGTGCTTCAGGTTTTTGTGAGCGACAGCATTGCATCCAACACTCCTCCTGTAAAACGGTTGAGGGCATTTACAAAAATTCTGCTGCAACCCGGCGAAACACAAACGGTTGCTTTCGAAATTCCGGTTAGCGACCTTGCTTTTGTTAACATCAACAATGAAACCATACTTGAAAAAGGCGATTTCAGATTGATGACAGGCAAACTTTCGCTGCAGTTTAAAGTATCGGAAACCAAAGTAATTGCTCATTCAGAGAAGAAAAAGAAATAAAAAGTCAGCACAGACAAGTACTTTCAATAATTAAAAGGAGAGTTGGTATGCACAAACCGGTGCCTGCCTGCTCTCCTTTCTTTTGAGCTAAAGTCAGCAGAAGATTGCTAACTTTGCAGCCTTTAAACAAAGCATATACAGCATTTCATGGATTTCAGGCTTACGCATACCGATACTTCCAGCAACGCCCGGGTGGGAGTAATCACCACCGATCACGGCGAAATAGCAACCCCCGTTTTTATGCCTGTAGGCACAGCCGGAACCGTGAAAGCCGTGCATATGCGCGATGTGGATGAAGATGTTAAAGCCCGAATTATTCTTGGCAATACATACCATTTGTACCTGCGTCCGGGATTGGATATTCTGAAAGAAGCCGGTGGCCTGCATAAATTCAACGGGTGGAACAAACCCATACTTACCGACAGCGGCGGATATCAGGTCTATTCGCTTGCCCATCGCCGGAAAATGAAAGAAGAAGGCGTTGTATTTCAATCGCATATCGACGGTTCAAAGCATATGTTCAGTCCTGAGCGGGTAATGGACATTCAGCGGGTGATCGGAGCAGATATTATGATGGCTTTTGATGAATGTACGCCCTATCCCTGCGATTACGAATATGCAAGCAAATCTATGGAACTGACCCATCGTTGGCTGGATCGTTGCATAACCCGTTTTAATGAAACTGAAAACCTTTACGGATATCGCCAGGCTTTGTTTCCCATAGTTCAGGGCAGCGTTTACCGCGATTTACGGATTCAGTCGGCCGAAAAGATAGCTTCCTGCGGTGCAGAAGGCAATGCAATCGGAGGACTTGCCGTGGGAGAGCCGATAGAAATCATGTACGAATTTACTGAGATGGTGTGCAACATCTTACCCAAAGATAAGCCTCGTTACCTTATGGGAGTTGGTACACCAATTAATATTCTGGAAGGCATTTCGCAGGGGGTGGATATGTTTGATTGTGTAATGCCGACACGTAACGGGCGCAATGGCATGATATTTACCAGCAATGGCATAATCAACCTGAAAAACGAAAAATGGAAAGCCGATTTTTCAGCCCTTGATCCTGAAGGAACATCTTTTGTTGATTCTGCATACACCCGGGCATATCTGAGGCACCTTTTCGTTGCCGGCGAAATGCTGGGGCCCATGATTGCCAGTCTGCACAATATTGCATTTTACCTTTGGCTGGTTGATGAGGCTCGCAAAAAAATCATTGAAGGAACTTTTTCCCAATGGAAAGCAGTTATGGTAAAACGGCTTGGACAGCGTTTATAATATTCACGGCTTAACATCGTTAACAATCAACGGTTACAGAGAAATTGCATGAAAAAACTCGACCTTTACATCATTCGTAAATTCCTCGGCACTTTTTTCTATGCCATTGCTTTGCTTGCGGTTGTAATCATCATTTTCGACATTTCAGAGAAGATTGATGATTTTTTGGAAAAAAAGCCTCCTTTGAGCGCTATTGTTTTTCAGTATTACGCCAATTTCATCCCTTACTTCATTAATCTTTTCAGCGCACTCTTCACATTTATTTCGGTAATTTTCTTCACATCAAAAATGGCTGCAAATACCGAAATTATTGCCATTCTCAACAGTGGAGTCAGCTTCAGCCGTTTGTTAAGACCTTACCTGCTTGCCTCACTTTTTCTTGCGCTGATGTCGTTCGGACTCACTAATTTCGTAATTCCTGAAACCAGCAAAAACATGCAGAACTTTCAGAAGAATTATCTGAAAAGTCAGAAAAGAAGCAACGAATCAAATATCCACATGCAGATAAGTCCCGGTGTATTTGCATATATTGAAAGTTTTGATGTCAAAAAGAATACAGGATTCCGGTTCTCTCTTGAGAAATTCAGCGACAGCGGAATGGTAGAGAAACTTTCGGGTGATTACCTGAAATGGGACAGCATTACAGGGCTTTGGGCAATTGAAAACTGGATCAAACGAGAAATCGGCAAACAAGGAGAAGTACTTACCCGGGGAGTAAAAATGGATACCCTGCTCAATATCAGTCCGGGTGATTTTGCCGTTGATGTTGATGATGCAATGTATATGAATTATCGCGAACTGCGCGATTTTATCGATATGGAGAAGTTACGCGGATCGGGAAACCTGACGACATTTCAAATTGAAAAACACAAAAGAATCGCATTTCCTTTTGCAACCATTGTGCTTACACTTATCGGGGTTTCTCTTTCGAGCCGGAAAGTAAGGGGAGGACTGGGATTTAATCTGGGCATTGGTATAACAATTTGCTTTGCCTTTATCCTGTTTATGCAGGTAACAACTGTTTTTGCAACTTTTGGCAATCTGCCGGCTGTTATTGCTGTGTGGATTCCTAACTTTATATTTGGGATTCTTGCACTCTGGCTATTGAAAATTGCTCCTAAATAAGGCATCATTTATATAAAAAATAACGCATCACTCCTATTCTGCAAAATCACTGATTAAACTACAATTCCTGTGTCCAGATAAACATATTTTTAAATTCATCACCCTGTATCTCAGGCTGGGTGTTGAACAATCCAAAAACCGCGGAACCGCTTCCACTCATTGCGGAATAAACCGCTCCCATCTCAAGCATTCTGTTTTTGATCTGTCTGATCTGTGGATATTCATCCATTACAACCGACTCAAAATCATTACTAAGCAATGACTGCCATCTATTAACATCTGAAGGAATCTCATTCGCGGTAGGCAATGTAATGCCCGATGGAATGATTTTGCTGTATGCCCAAGGTGTAGAAACCTCAATTTCAGGCTTAACCAGAAGCAGATAATAGCCTTTCAATGTGATTGACAACTTCATTAACTCCTCACCCCTTCCATGGGCAAGTGCCGGAACATTATCCACAAAAACACTGCAATCACTTCCAAGCTGAATCGCCATCTGACGCAAACTGTCGTTACAATTTTTGATGGTAAAAATCCTGCGAAGCACTTTCAATGCAAAAGCAGCATCCGAAGAGCCACCTCCCAGCCCTGCACCGGTAGGAATAACTTTGTGTAAGTGAATTTTAACGTCGGGCAATCCATATTTCAACTGCATCAAACGAAAAGCCTTAACACACAGATTATCTTCTGCATCACCTTCAACAATAATTCCGGTTGCCGAAAACCCAAATAGCCCGTCAGCAGCTGGAACAATTTCCAGTGCATCTGACAATCCGATGGGATACATGATGGTTTCAATATCATGGTAACCATCAGTTCTTTTCCGGATAACCCTCAGGCCCAGATTAATTTTTGCATTCGGGAATACGATCATAAAATTGCGGTCAATGGTGAAACCGGCTATGCAAATATACATTCAATACCCGGCAGTTCACAAATTCTATTTAAAAACCTTTAGAAGACGACAAAACGTTCAATGAGCTCATTTACTGCATTTCAAAACCACTATTAATTATTAAACAACCGAAGCTAGCATTTTTAAGCAACATATCTGCTTTAACAAAACATTAACACCACCTGCAATAACTTAAATCCCCGAAAACGGAAAAAATGATAATTATATAAAAAAAAACGGCACATTCATCCGGAATAGGTGTGTGGGTTTCCGGATTAAACCCCTATTTTTGTAGATATAATAAATTGACCAAATGACCCTAATAAACTCCCTGATTTCCTGGTTCATGAAGAAGCGAATGCATCAGATTGAACTTTTTATGAAATATCCACACGATGTGCAGGAAGAATGGTTCAGGAAACTGATGCTATCGGCACGTGGCACAGAATGGGGGAAAAAATATGGTTATTCTGAGATTGAGCACTACAGTACTTTTGCCGAAAGAGTACCAATAAATGAATATGATGATCTGAAACCATACATTGACAGGCTAAGAAAAGGCGAACAAAATCTTTTGTGGAACTCTGATATTAAATGGTTTGCAAAATCATCGGGCACCACCAGCGACAAAAGCAAGTTTATTCCGGTTAGTGAAGAAGCGCTTGATGAGTGTCATATAAAAGGAGGGAAAGATCTTCTGTCCATCTATTGCAACAACAATCCCGATACACACATTTTCTCAGGCAAGCTACTGGGCATGGGAGGCTCACACTTCAGCGACAACCGCGATACAGGAACTTTCGTTGGAGATGTTTCTGCAATACTTATGGAGAACCTTCCGGCATGGGTTGAACTGATCCGCACACCTGAACTCTCCATTGCACTAATGAGCGAATGGGAAGAAAAAATAGAAAAAATAGCACGCATTACCAGCAAAGAAGATGTAACCAATATTACCGGTGTTCCTTCATGGACAATGCTACTGCTTAAGCGGATACTTGAAATAACCGGCAAATCGAACATCAGGGAAGTATGGCCCAATCTCGAGCTTTTTGTTCATGGAGGAGTGAGCTTTACCCCCTACCGAAATCAATTCCACAAGCTTATTGACGGCCCGATGAACTATCTGGAAACCTACAATGCATCGGAAGGATTTTTCGGCATTCAGGACAGAAACGGGGCAGATGACATGCTATTAATGCTTGATTATGGGATTTTCTATGAATTCATTCCCATGAATGAGCATGATCAGCAGGAGACCCGACCGGTAACTCTGGAGCAGGTAGTAACCGGAACAAACTATGCCATCCTCATCAGCACCAATGCCGGGCTGTGGCGCTATAAAATCGGCGATACAGTTACATTTACCTGTACAGATCCTTACCGTATCAGAATAACAGGCCGTACACGCAACTTTATCAATGCCTTTGGGGAAGAGCTTATCATCGACAATGCACAAAATGCCCTTGAAAGTGCCTGTATTAAAACCGGTGCTATACTCAACGAATATACTGCTGCACCCGTGTATTTCAGCGAAGCTGGCAGCGGTGCACATGAATGGCTCATTGAATTTGAAAAACTTCCCCAGGATATGGGATACTTTATTGAAGTATTCGACAATGCGCTCAAAGCACTTAACTCGGATTACGAAGCCAAGCGATATCACAACATGATACTTGCCGAACCCATTGTAAGACCTTTGCCAATCGGTACATTTTATAACTGGATGAAGCAAAAAAACAGACTCGGCGGACAATTCAAGGTGCCACGACTTGCCAATGACCGTAAATACATCGACGAAATCCTGTCAATCACCGGAATAAAAGATTAAAAAACTTATTTTTCAACCCTAAATAAACTCCAAATGCACATAGCCATTGCCGGAAATATCGGATCCGGAAAAACCACCCTTTGCGGATTGCTGGCCAAACACTTTAGCTGGGACCCCCATTTTGAAGATGTAGAAACAAACCCCTACCTTCCCAGTTTCTATGAAGATATGCAGCGCTGGTCATTCAATCTGCAGGTGTATTTTCTCAACAGCAGGTTCAGGCAGATTATTGATATCCGCAGCAGTGGCAAAACCGTAGTTCAGGACCGGACAATATATGAAGATGCATACATCTTTGCGCCCAACCTTCACACCATGAACCTGATGACAACCCGCGATTTTCAGAATTACTCTTCACTTTTTGAACTGATGAGTACTTTTGTGAAACCACCCGATTTGCTGATTTATCTCAGGGCAAGCGTTCCAACCCTCGTCAGTCAGATTCAGAAGCGTGGAAGAGACTACGAAAACTCAATCCGTCTCGACTACCTGAAAAGTCTTAACGATCGCTATGAAGCCTGGATAGGAGGCTACAAATTGGGTAATCTGCTCATCGTGGAAGTTGATAACCTCAATTTCTCGGAGAGACCTGAAGACCTTGCGGTGGTAATTGACAAAATTAATGCTGAAATTAATGGACTTTTCTAAAACCGGACTGAGGGTTGCCGGGATTATTCCCGCACGCTATGCCTCTACCCGTTTTCCGGGAAAGCCATTGGTTGAGATTGACGGCATTAGCATGATCGAACGGGTTTACCGGCAGGCTTCGCTTTGCAAACTGCTGCAAACCGTGGTTGTTGCAACTGATGATGAAAGAATTGCTTCGCATGTTGAAGCTTTCGGAGGAAAATCAGTTATGACCAGCAGTCACCATCCCAGCGGAACCGATCGAATAGCCGAAACCATAGAAATCCTGGAAAAAAGAAATGAACACTTTCATATAGCAGTTAACATTCAGGGCGATGAACCCTTTATCAGACCTGAGCAGATTGAAAAAGTGATCAGACTATTCAGTCAGGCAGAAACCAACATTGCTACGCTGATAAAATCCATTGACAAATCAGAAGATCTGTTTAACCCGAATGTGGTGAAAGTGATGACCGACAAAGACGGGCGCGCTTTGCTTTTCAGCCGATCGCCCATCCCGCATATCCGTGGGAAAGCAATTGAAGAATGGATTACATCATTTACTTTTTACAAGCACATCGGCATTTATGCATACCGCACCGAAGTGCTTAAAAAATTAGCCGCACTCCCTCCTGCCCCGCCCGAAACCGCCGAATCGCTGGAACAGTTGCGCTGGCTTTGGAATGGCTACCAGATTCACACCGATATTACTGATTTTGAAACCATTGGAATTGATTCGCCCGAAGACTTATTAAAACTTACCAACATTTCTTGAAAAAACACAGACAACACCTTACCTTAGCAGGTTCAAGGATAAATGTCACAAAAAACAATAATACACTGATTAAGAGTTTTTAAACCCTCTGGCAAAGTTGTTTTCACGTGAAGTAAGTACAAAATATGAACATTGAAAAGCATTTAAGCGGTCTTTTAGCCGAACAGGATTGCGTGATTGTGCCGGGTTTCGGAGGCTTTATCACCAATTACATTCCGGCTGGTATAAATCCGGTAACCCATGTATTTACACCTCCTTCACGGCAGGTGGCATTCAATGCAAGGCTGCGCAACAATGATGGCATTCTGGCAAATCATCTTGTGAGGTCACTTGATATCACCTATGCTGAAGCTGTTGCTGCTATCGAAAAACTATCGGTTGAATGGGTTAACATCCTCAATAAAAGCGAAAAAGTCATAATTCAGGGTATCGGGCTTATTTTCAGCGACAAAGAAAATAATCTGCAATTTATTCCTGAAAGCAATATCAATTTGCTGGATGATGCTTTTGGTCTTACCTCATTTTCTTCATTGCCTATTCAGAAGCTTGGAACGCTAAAAAAATCAAGCGAAAAGCGGATTCGCACCAATGCCGTTTCATCGGCAAGAAAATTACCTTCGTCGCTTAAATGGGCAGTTGTTTTACTGCCACTGGCAGCACTTTCGTTCTGGAGCGCGTTCAATACCAACAAAGTAACCAACCTATATCACAATGTTGCTTCGGTAATTCCTTCACCGGCTGAATCGTCCTCAACAAAAACTGCTACTCCGTTTGCGGTTAATATTCCTGCTGCTGAAAATAATGCAGAAGTTATTGTTCCTGAGACCGTCAAAGAAGCTGAAGTCATAGCCACTCCAGAAGCCGTAAAGGTTGAAAACAACTACTTTATTATTGCCGGAGCTTTCGGAGTAAAGGAAAATGCCGACAAACTCGTTGAATCCCTTAAAGCAAAAGGCTACGATGCATCCATAGCCGGACAGAACCGAAACGGACTATTCAGGGTGAGCATTGAAGGATTTTCAGAAATGGAAATTGCACTTCAGAAAACCGAAGAAATGCGTAAAGGCGATTTCCCGGGTGCATGGTTATTGACTTTAAGGTAAACTTTGCCTTTGCAGGAAATAAAATCCACATTTTCATAATTTTGCAGCAGTAATCCATCATAGTTACTCACCAGATTATTGATCAGCTTTGACAAAAAATAAGTTAGCGCGTTTTGCTGAAAATGAGACTTTCCCACATCTTTTTCAGCCCGGATTCGATGAATTGCAATCCGGATTCAAACTGAAAGGACGATGGGAGGAATTTTTCGGAAATAACAATCCCATCATTCTTGAACTGGGCTGTGGCAAAGGTGAATATACAGTTGCACTCTCGGGACAATATCCCGGTAACAATTATATTGGTGTTGACATAAAAGGCGCCAGAATATGGAGAGGCGCAAAAACATCCCTCGAAAAAGGGCACAACAATGTTGCTTTCCTAAGGATGAGAATAGATTCCATTCTTAATGCATTCTCTCCCCGGGAAATTTCGGGCATCTGGATCACTTTTCCCGATCCTCAGCCCACAAAAGCAAGAAAAAGACTTACTTCGCCAATGTTTCTCAACCGGTATGACAAGTTGCTGAAACCAGGAAGCATCATACATCTGAAAACCGATAATCTCGAATTTTTCGAATTCACACTCTCTACCATTGCTGCAGAGGGACACACACTGCTGATGCATACTTTCGACCTGTACAACAGCAACCTCAACGAAGATGTGATGCTTACCCAAACGCACTACGAAAAGATATTTCTGGCACAGGGAGTTCCCATCAAATATCTGAGGTTCAGGCTAAAAACCAATGACGACAAAATCAGAGCAGGCCAAAACGCCTTCCTTTTTTGAACAGGTTTATGAAGTGGTGAAACTGATTCCCAAAGGGCGGGTCACCTCTTACGGAGCCATAGCATCCTACCTCGGAAGCAAAGGTTCATCGCGCATGGTAGGCTGGGCCATGAATGCTTCACACTCAAATGTTACCCAAATTCCGGCGCACCGCGTGGTAAACCGCAATGGAATGCTCACCGGGAAATTTCATTTTGGAGATCATGATCTGATGGCACAACTACTTATCAATGAAGGTGCTGAGATTGAAAATGACAAAATTCTGAATTTCCGTCAGATGTTCTGGGATCCCGCAAAGGAGATTGTGCTTTAAAAGCACAGAAAATATATCGAACAGGCTTTATTTCACGGCTGCAATCCTTATCCACATATTATTTTTCAGCGCAAAGCCAGCTTCCTGCATCAGAGAGATTACCCTTTCGGAAGTGACGATAAGCGACACCCCTGCCACGCTCCTGTAATCCGTTGCTGCATAAACAGGCCCTGTATATGGAATAGCCGGATTATACTGCACTTCGTGAATTTCAAACTCAGGCTTAAGCACATACAAAGCTTTCGCCGGCACTGAGCGTGCAACACCGGCCAGCCCGAAACTCTTCGCTTCAATATCGTAAACCATAACCGGCGATCCACTGTAACCTTCACTTAAAGGAGCATCTGTGGCAAATATTCCATCACTGCCGGGTTTCCCTGCCAAACCAGTGGTCAGCATAAAACGACCGGTGGGAAAACCTGCAATCCAGAGTCTATCGCCCCATTGCAAAGTGGTGCATAATTTTTGAGCTGCAGAAAGCGGATTGACATTACCCGTTATTTCTTCGGTCTGCAGCAATGCAAGGTCAGAACTTTCATCGATGCACAATATTTTCATCCTTATTGCCCTTTCGGGAAATGATGCCTGAACCAGCGATGAGGATTTTCGGGCTATAGAAAGTAAAAATCTATTGCCATTATTATCAGCCTTGTTGTCCCATGATATTATTGTATCAGGGAAAGTCACAGTATGTGCACAGGTCACCAGAAATAGTGAACTGTCATCCTGTGCGATAATAAATGCTGTTCCATTGAAAGACTCGTTACGATTAAACCTTGCGCGTATTTTCGCAAGAACAGAGGTATCCTCAGCAATATCAAGTGTTACCTGACTTCCGTTTTCAAAAATGCTGAGTTGATAATTTACATAGGAAGTAAGCCTGATCACCGATCTGCTCATTTCATTGAACTGCTGCCTTGCGTGATCATCAGGGAATACTGATTCATACTGTCCTGATAAATGATCCGGCCGCTGATGTTTAACCGTTTTGCACGAAACCAGAAAAGCCATCAGGAAGAAAACAATCAGGATAAATTTCATGTGGCCTTGTTTAATTTGCTCAGAATACCATTTCAACGCTTCATAAATCTCTGATATTCTGATCCATTACCGTTGTGACAGCCAATCAGATAAACCCCTGGGTTAAAACCCGACAGATCAACAATCAACTCATTTTCAGGAGAAAAAAACTCTAAAAACTGCTTTCCGGTAATATCGGATATGGTTACACGCAAAATGGGAGTATTCGCTGACAAAGGAATCCTGATATAATCTCCGGCAGGATTTGGATAAGCCATCCGGGGTTGTAAAGGTATTTGTAATTCTCCAACTGTTTGCCCATCCCATCCAGCCATACGGGCCAGCATCCACCACATGGCTTTCGCCAAACGCAGTGCACCTCGCTGCCCGATGTGGTCACCATCCTCTGAATAAGAACCATCCATATCGAGCATATTGTCGTCGTGGATATAAGGGAAGGATCGGAGTGTACCACCAAAATCAGTCCATGTCAGGGTTTTCTGATCTCCGGCATCGCTATGGCAAAGAATATCGGAATAATCAAACAATATCCTGTCGGAAGATGTAAGCACAAAGTCTTTGATATACTGATGTTTGATGCTGCGCTGATAACCGTTTTCACTGAGGTTGCTGTTGCCGTCAACCGGGCCGGTGGTGAAAAACATTTTGGTGGGATACGCCTTTTGCTGACAATAACTCATGTATTCCTGAGTCGCATTCAGGTAGGTATCCATACAAATGGAATTGCTGGTCAGTGACTGATCGTCAGCGTTGAGCCCCCAGCGCAGACTTCCTTCGGGCCCATTGTATGAACGGCCCGCCCAACGTACCTGATGAACAGGATCGGGAGTGCCGCCGGGCCAGTTGTCGGCAGTCATATCCCAGCACCACCCGAAACCCATAGCAGCAATCTGAAGATTGTTGGTATTGCAGTAAGTAAGATGCGCTTTGGTGCGGGCAATTGCCGTGGCATTGGTAAACCAGTCTTCTTCGCCATAGCTATAAATCCAGCCACTAGCTGTATTATAACTGCCCCAGGTGGCCCGGCTCAAACGCATGTACTGATCGGTATAACCTTCGGGAGTGCCTGATTCACGGATATTTACCTGAAAACGGGAATCAAGGTTTTCGAGCAGCTGACATCCGATCCGGAAACCCTTTGAATGGGATTCTCCCGCAACAATCACCCACATTTTTTTTACCTCATCAATCCAGACCTGAGGAATGTTATCATACTTATCCACAACAGTGTGGTCAGCTATAATTTGTGATAAAACCGGGGGTGACTTTGCAATCAATAAAAACGCAAGAAGGATTGACGGAAGTACAAATGGGGTTCTCATGATTTCCTATTTGAAACAATGTTGGCTGAACTCAAAATTAAAGCGCTCAATTGATTGTAATTCCTGAAAATTACATCACTACAAAGTTAATTCAAGTAAGATTAAAAGGCAAGGCATTATCAAAACCTTCAATTAATCTGAAAGTCAACAAAACCGGTTTCTCTTATCTGGTCTCTATATTACCATCGGCATATTTTGCAAATCTTCCTTTTTCGCGGGGATGAACATTATCATAACGGGTCCATGGCCAACCACCAAACTGTGTCTGCCGGTAATCAGCGATTGCCTGGTGAATTTCGGCGGCGGTGTTCATTACGAAAGGGCCATGCTGCAGGACCGGCTCATTGATGGGCATTGCCTGCAACAATAACAAGTATGCCTCGGAGTCGCCATTTTCAATAATCACCAAGCCATCAGCCAAAAGGTCAAGCGAATGATATGGGCCGACAGGAATACCTGCAACAGTAATTTGAGAACCTCTATAAAAATAAAGGGATCTATTGACCTCAGCAGAAGCCTGAGGTACAATCCATTGAGCCCCAGCCTCCATTTTTATCAACCATATACCCACTTCATTTGAAGGATTGGCCGCCCATGAATCAGGGGCTGGTGCCGGTGCAGAAATATTGCCGATATTGCCCGCAATCAATTTAATTTCCGTTGATTTTCCCTTTTCATCTTTTTCAGAATAAACAGGAATTTCATCTGCCCAAAGCATCTTGAAATGAGGCTTTACAAACTTGCTGATTTTGGGAAGATTCAACCATATCTGAAACAACTCCAGGGTATTGGGTTTATCCTGATTCAGAAGCGGAAACATTTCAGCATGTTGTAAACCCGATCCGGCAGTCATCCATTGCACATCGCCACCACCATATCTTCCGGCGGCACCGTGAGAATCAGAGTGATCGACAAATCCATTCAGGACTACAGTTACTGTTTCAAAACCACGGTGCGGATGTGCAGGAAAACCAGGAATCTTTTCACCATGATACATACGCCAGCCGTCTTTTGTGGTGAAATCCTGCCCGAGATTTCGCCCGGCCAGCGATGCTGCAGGCCCCATTTCATCGTTTCCTGCAGGATAATTATCAAGATGATGAACACAAAATAAAAATGGATCTCGGGTTTCCCATGTAAACCCAAGAGGTTTGATGTTGTTGATGAGTCGATTGTACATTTTTCTGATTTTTTTTCATCAGAAAGGTACAAATTTTTGTGCAGCCTGATTATTAAAAAACCGTAAAAAATTCAAGATAAAAAATATACCGTGCTCATGAATCCAGAACAAGAAAGCGAAAAACAAAGCCCTCTCCAAATATCCTTCTCCTCCAAACAGCATTGCAGATTCGCTCGATTGGTGGGTCTGGCTTTCGGGGCTTAACTCCGGGGCTCACTATAAATAAGTATCTTTGCCGCCTTATTTAAAAATACAGAATGATCTCAGTTGACGGACTAACGGTTGAATTTGGCGGCACAACGCTGTTTAAAGATGTATCCTTTGCAATAAACGACAAGGACAGGATTGCACTCATGGGCAAAAACGGAGCGGGCAAATCGACCCTGCTCAAAATTATTGCCGGCGCAAAAACACCTTCGCGTGGTAAGATTTCAGCTCCACAGGACGCGGTGATTGCTTACCTGCCTCAGCATTTACTTACCGAAGACAACCGCACTGTTTTTGAAGAAGCAGCGCAGGCTTTTGCCCATGTGCACAGCATGGAGCGAGAAATTGAAGATCTTAACCTGCAGCTCAATTCACGTTCCGACTACGAATCACCTGAGTATTATGATCTGATTGAAAAAGTTTCAACGCTCAGCGAAAAATTCTACTCAATTGAAGATATAAATTACGATGCTGAAGTCGAGAAAATCCTTATCGGACTGGGTTTTCTCAGAAGCGATTTTACGCGCCCGACCGGCGAATTCAGCGGAGGCTGGCGCATGCGCATTGAGCTGGCCAAAATCCTGCTGCTGAAACCGGACCTTATCCTGCTTGACGAGCCCACCAATCATATGGACATCGAATCAATACAATGGTTCGAAGATTTCCTTATCAACAGTGCAAAGGCTGTAATTGTGATTTCTCACGACAAGGCATTTGTTGACAACATCACCACCCGAACCATTGAAGTAACCATGGGCCGGATTTACGATTATAAAGTCAATTACTCATCCTACCTGCAATTGCGCCTCGAAAGACGCGAGCAACAGCAAAAACAGTTCGACGAACAGCAGAAATTCATTTCTGACAATCAGGACTTTATCGACCGGTTCAGGGGAACATTTTCAAAGACAAATCAGGTGCAATCCCGGGTAAAGATGCTCGAGAAGCTTGATATTATTGAAGTGGACGAGGAAGACAACTCTTCGCTGCGTTTAAAGTTCCCTCCTTCTCCCCGCTCGGGAAGCTATCCGGTTATTCTTGAAGATCTGGCGAAACACTATGGCGATCACACAGTGTTTTCAGGCGCTTCATTCAACATAACCCGTGGTGAAAGGGTTGCTTTTGTCGGGAAAAACGGAGAAGGAAAATCAACGCTGGTAAAGTGTATTATGGGCGAAACCGATTACAACGGCAAGCTTAGCATCGGGCACAACACCCTGATCGGCTATTTTGCGCAGAATGAAGCATCGCTGCTCGACGAAGAAATTACAGTATTCCAAACCATTGACGATGTTGCCAAAGGCGATATCCGGACAAAAATCAGAGACATTCTCGGCGCATTTATGTTTGGTGGCGATAGTTGGGATAAAAAGGTAAAAGTGCTTTCGGGTGGTGAACGTACCAGACTTGCGATGATCAAACTGTTGCTGGAACCGGTAAATCTGCTGATCCTCGATGAGCCAACCAATCATCTCGATATCAAAACCAAAGATATCCTGAAAAGTGCTTTACAGGATTATGACGGCACACTGATATTGGTTTCCCACGACCGAGATTTCCTTAACGGACTGGTTAATAAGGTATTCGAATTTGGCAACAAGCAGATAAAAGAGCATCTGGGAGACATCAACAGTTTCCTGGCAAAGAAAAAACTTGAAAATCTGAAGGAACTGGAGAGAACCAAAAAGTAAATATCCATTGCTCTCGTTTTCTGGAAATAAGCGATCTCCCGGGCATTGATCATTCCATTATTAGCCGGGAAAAACCCCGGACTTTTAATCTTGGGTCAGGCTGACACTTGCCATTACCTGTAATTTTTGTATATTGGGCTTCTGTTGCTAAAAAGCTGACGGAATTGAATTTGTTTACGAACCAATAAAAATAGAAAAATGAAAGAACTGACGTCCTATTTACCTTCTACTGAATGGCTTATGGAATTTGCCATCACTTACGGCGGAAAACTCGTACTTGCCTTGATTACATTGCTCATTGGCCTTTGGTTAATTGGCAGGTTAAGCAAGCTCCTGAAAAAGATATTTGAGATGCGATCCTTTGAACAAACGCTGCAAACTTTTCTCATTCAGTTGATTGCCACAACCTTAAAGATACTCTTAGTAATCAGTGTTGTCACCATGGTTGGCATACAAATGACTTCATTTATTGCCATTTTGGGTGCCGCAGGCCTGGCATTTGGACTAGCACTTTCTGGAACACTTCAGAATTTTGCCGGCGGAGTAATGCTGCTGATATTAAAACCATTCAAATCAGGTGATTTTATCGAAGCTCAGGGGTTTATGGGAACCGTTAAGGAAATTCAGATTTTTCACACGGTACTCAATACGCCCGACAATAAACTTATCATTATTCCAAACGGACCGTTGAGCAACGGGGCAGCAACCAATTACTCGGCAGAACCCCGAAGAAGAGTTGACTGGACTTTTGGCATCAGCTATTCCGACAATATTGAAAAAGCCAAAGAAATTGTGATTGAGCTGCTTAATGCTGATGATCGGATACTTAAAGAACCGGCACCATTTACCGCGGTAATTTCACTTGGCGACAGCTCTGTAAATCTGGTAGCAAGAGCCTGGGTTGAGACTCCCGATTACTGGAATGTTTTTTTTGCGATGAACGAACGGGTTAAAAATGCGTTTGATGGCAATGAGATATCAATACCGTTTCCGCAAAGAGATGTACATCTTTTTCAGAAATGATGAGGTGGGAGGCCAAGGGCAGAGGTCAGAGGCCGGAGGTCAGAGGTCAGATGTCAGAGATCAGAGGTCAGAAATCCGAAATCCGAAATCAGAAATTGGAAATTAGAAATTAGAAATTGGAAATTGGAAATTGGAAATTCAAAACCCTTATCTTTACCAATTCTAAATTAACACAAAAAACACTACCATGTCTATCACCAATGAACATGTAATCAATGCTTTACGCACTGTCAACGATCCCGATCTTCATCGGGACCTCGTAACATTGAATATGATTGAAGATGTTAAAGTTGACGGAAAAAAGATATTCTTCAAAGTTGTGCTTACTACGCCGGCTTGTCCGCTAAAGGACAAAATAAAGCAGGATTGTATCACCGCAATTCAGCAACTGGTTGATCCCTGGGCTGAAATAAATATAGAAATGACTTCTCGCGTGACTACCCGCAGAGCCGACAAACAACCTTTACTTCAGGGTGTTAAAAACATCATCGCGGTTGCTTCGGGCAAGGGCGGTGTTGGAAAATCAACTGTGGCGGCCAATCTGGCGGTTGCGCTCGGACGCACAGGTGCCAAAGTCGGGCTGATTGATGCCGATATTTATGGACCTTCCGTTCCGCTGATGTTCGATGAAGTCAACACCAAACCTCACGCCATTGAAAAAAACGGCAAAACTCTGGTTGTGCCCATTGAAAAACATGGAATCAAGATTCTGTCGGTTGGCTTTTTTGTTGATCCTTCAAAAGCACTGGTGTGGCGTGGTCCCATGGCCAGCAATGCACTTACCCAGCTTTTCAGCGAAGCCGACTGGGGCGACCTTGATTATATGGTGATTGATATGCCTCCAGGAACCGGTGATATTCATCTTACCATTGTTCAGCAGCTCCCGGTTACAGGTGTATGTATAGTCACAACCCCGCAGGAAGTAGCACTTGCCGATGCACGCAAAGCCATTGGCATGTTTACCCAGAATAGCATCAATGTTCCCATCCTCGGGTTGATAGAAAATATGGCATGGTTTACCCCTGCCGAACTTCCTGACAATAAATATTATATCTTTGGCAAAGATGGCGGAAAGCGGTTGGCCGAAGCGCACAATATTCCTTTGCTGGGACAAATTCCATTGGTACAGGGCATTTGTGAATCAGGCGATAACGGCAACCCGATAGCCCTTGATTTCAGTTCACCGGTTTCGGCTGCGTTCATTGAACTGGCAGAAAAAACAGCCCAACAGGTTGCCATTCGAAATGCCACGCTGGAGGCTACAAAAATTGTTGAGATTACAAAATAGCAATTTAATGTCCTTTAGTTAAGGCTTCTGATGGAATATAAAATGAAAAAGTATCCTTCGACTCCGCTCAGGATGACTGTCAGTCTGAGTCCCGCACGTGCGGGAAAGACAACTTTTCTTAACTAAATGACATTGAATAACAATTAGTCAATTAACTCAAAACCAACATAACATGTCAAATCACGAAGAACTCACTGTAAAGGTTAAAAACATTATAGAGCAAATCCGTCCCTATCTGCAGGCCGATGGCGGCGACATCAGCTTTGTGGAACTTACTGATGAAAAGGTGGTGAATGTTGAACTGCATGGCGCTTGCGGTTCATGCCCTTTTAGCCGGATGACCCTGAAAAACGGCGTTGAAGAAGCCGTTAGAAAAGCACTGCCGGAGATTAAATCGGTGGAAGCGCTGAATATTTAAATTGGGAATCAAAGAGTTTTGTGAATTTCCAGCTCTTTGTGAAAGCTTAATTTTCTGAAATAACAGCCTCAAAGTCTTTTATTGAGAAGTCTTTGGGGCTGTGTAATTATGTTATTGACTCAAATCAAGTTATTGCCACCACCAATGGAAGTTATCTTTCATTATAAATGGAATAATGGCTTTGCATTTCGAAAATTTACATCAAACAAGAAAAATATCAAATACTTGTCGGCATTCTACTATGTATTTTAATCATAAACAGAAGTTTGAACGCACCTTTTTCGATCCAAAACGAAAATAGTTTTGACTTTTTTCGTTTAAAAACGAGAAAAGTCATGAATTTATCAATTCTACCCGATATACTTCCCCACAATGGGCATTCGTCTCCCCATACCGAATGCTTTTGGCGACACACGCAGAATGGGCGGAGTCTGATATCGTTTCCACTCGTTTGAATTTACCATACTGAGGACTCTTTTCACCAACACCACATCATAACCCAAAGCTTCAATTTCGCGGGGGCCTTTACGTTTCTCGATGTATTGAAACAATATTTTGTCAAGCAGATCATATTCCGGCAGAGAATCGCTGTCTTTCTGGTCGGGTCGCAGTTCGGCGGAAGGTGGCTTTGTTATTGAATTTACAGGAATAATCTCCCGATCACGGTTTATGTATCGCGCCAAGCGAAAAACATCGGTTTTATAGACATCGCCCAGCACCGAAATTCCGCCGCACATATCGCCGTAAAGGGTGCCGTAACCAACAGCTGCTTCACTTTTATTGCTGGTATTGAGCAAAATATATCCAAACTTATTCGACATCGCCATCAAAATCACGGCACGGGTTCTTGCCTGAAGATTTTCCTCAGTGAGTCCGAAAGGCAAACCAGCGAATAAAGGATCAAGGGTGTTTTCAAATGCTTTGAATGCTTCCGCGATTGGGATAAGATCATGCGGACAATCCAGATTTTTGGCCAGCGCTAATGCATCGTCAATGGAATGTTGTGATGAAAACCCGGATGGCAGCATCACTCCCCTTACATTTTGATGACCAAGTGCCTCAGCAGCAAGAGCCAGTGTTACAGCCGAATCAATACCGCCCGAAAGTCCGAGGATGGCTTTTTTGAACCCCATTTTTCCAAAATAATCGCGAATGCCCATCACCAATGCATCGTGAATCAATGCGATGTCGCGCGATTCCTCGTCAATCTCTATCGCTGCTGCCGGATTATTGTTGTACCATGACTGATCAATTTCTACAATTTTCAAGGCTTCGGTAAAAAGAGGAAGACTTTCGCGAATGTTCCCGCCACTGTCGCAGGCCATGGAATCCCCGTCAAAAATCAACTCAGTCTGTGCACCCACATGATTTACATAAATCACCGGAAGCCCATACTTTAAAGCCGTTTCACGCAATACATTCCTGCGGAGTTTTCCCTGATTGTAATGAAAAGGTGAAGCTGAAATATTGATGATGATTTCAGGATTCAGGGTTTTGACCTCGTCAAGCGGAAAGCGCTTGTACATTGGTATTTCGTCAACATTCCAGATATCCTCACAAACGGTAACTGCCAGTTTCTTTCCGTTCATTTCAACCACATCGAAATCAATGGCTGGTTCAAAATAACGGTATTCGTCAAAAACATCATAATTCGGCAACAGACTTTTGTGAAAAAGCTTTGTAACTTTTCCATTGCTTAAAAACCAGGCTGAATTAAACAGGGGCTTACCTCCTCCGGTGAGATTCCTTGAGGGACCGCCAACAATGGCAGCAATGCCTTCACATTCAGCAGCTAAGCTGTGCATAGCAACTTCTGATTTCCGGATAAATTCATCAAATTCGAGAAAATCCCGGGGCGGGTAACCGGTCAGGGCAAGTTCGGCAAACACCACAAGTTCAGCACCGGCTGATTTCGCATTCTTTATGGCAAGCCTGATTACATTTGTATTGTACTCAAAATCACCAATAACAAAGTTGTATTGAGCGAGTGCGATTTTCATAGGAATTATGAATTTCATTTACCTGCTTAATCTGCAGAAATTCAATTTATTGTGCATAGCAATAGAGAATCTGCTCTTCCGGTCTATGAGGTAGAATGTAAAGAGGAGAAAAAATCATTTATCACAATTTTAGGCAAAAAGATGGGAAACCCTGCCGCAAAACTAGAAAATAACCCCTAATGACAATTCAAATGCATTTGGAATTCCTTTGTGATTGATTGTTCCATCCACAGCATTTTTCCCTTTAAGCGCATCGCTGAGTCCGTTTACAAAGTTAATACCCGCAACAATGGCAGATGATTTGTCAATTGGATATTCAATTCCGACTCCTACAATCATTGTAGCCCTGAAAAGATGGGTTTGCGAATCTATATTGTGCCAATCTCTGTTCACAGTAAAAACGGGGGATGATGCTATGAATGTATCTTTCGCTTTTGATGCGATACGAACTCCGGGTTGAACACCAATTTGTCCGAAAAACCGGAACTTATCAATCTGATTGGTTTTCATTTTAACCATTAAAGGAATGTCGATGTATTTCAGCCTGTAACGGCGATCGAGCACACCAATTGCATCAGACTGAATATCGGGATAAGAGATTCTGCCATTATGAAACGAAACGGTGAATCCCGTTGAAAATGCATAATTCTGGGCAAAATAGAAATCTGTAATCAATCCCCAGCTTAAGCCCGGCACAATGCCTTCTCTGTTGTAGCCATCTCCATCAACTTTAAGCCAGCCTATATTCGGAGCAAGCTTCACTCCCATAGCCACAGATTTATATTGGCCGAAAAGCATATCGGGTTTTAAAAGTGCGAGTACCATCAATATCATTAAGGCGGTTGCCATTTTCTTTCTCATGTTAACAAGTATTTAAATTTATACAAAAATACAAAGCTTTTGCGACAATAAAGTAACTAAATGGCAAGTTAATTGTTTGATAGTGCTGATTGATGCTTTTTTTTAATTTTGCTTAACAAAAAACATTCTTATGAAAAAGTTCCTTTTAGTAATTTTAGTTGCATTACTTGGAACCGCAGCTATGGCTCAGATTCCATACTTCTCCATTGGCCCGAAGGCTGGTGCAACTTTCTCAAAGATCACATCTGACCAGGATCAGATTAAAGAAGAGATGAAGAATTCACTGCATTTTGGTGCTTTTGTAAGATTAGGCAACAAGATTTATGTACAACCTGAGGTTTTATTTATGAACCGTAAAGGTGAATTCTCGTCCGATAACATTGCCGGAAGCAGTAAATCAATTCACCTTAAGACTCTGGATATTCCAGTATTATTGGGTGGCAAGATTTTCGGATCAGAAGTTTTCAATGTCAGGGTTATGGCAGGCCCGGTGGCTTCACTTGCTTTAAATAAGGATGTCTCCACCGAAAATTGGGGTACTGTTGTTACTGAAGACGATATACGAACCGCCAACTGGGGACTTCAGTTCGGTGCAGGTGTGGATTTGCTTATGTTTACACTTGACCTGAGATACGAATACGGTATCAGCAACTTCTCAAAAGAAGAGGGACTAACCCTGAAGAACAATATGTTTTTGGTTAGTCTTGGTTGGAAAATACTTTAGACTGCCATTTTTGCGTTATTGAACCCCTGACATCTGTATGTCGGGGGTTTTTTGTTTTTTTGCATAATATTTCCAATGAATTTAAAAATCCATGACTAAAAGAAACTTTTCACTGCCCGCTTTTATCGCTTTTGTTTTGCTGCTTGCCGGATGCACCGGGAGAAATCAACCGGAATCCTCAGACCGCGACGATACATCAGGCGTAGCTGAACTTTCTGCAAAGCGAACACCCGAAGCAAGCTTCCACATAAAAAGGTACGAAAAGGCCCTTTTCGAACTAGATAAAGCAAACCTGAAAGCCGAACTGGAAGCCATTAGACCCGGATTCAGTGTATTTTTAGGGAAAGGAAACTTTTCGCAGGACGATATCAGTCAGATCAGCAGCTTTATTGCCGACGAGAACAATAATGCTGCATTTGCCGAAGTGCTGAAGAGATTTCCCGATCTTAAAGAGCTGAACACCCGGCTTAAAAAAGCTTACGAAAACTATGCACGTGAAACCGGCGTACAATTCTCGCCAAATACATACACCTATATTTCGGGTTACGACTTTCAATACCCCATAAAATATGCCGATACGGTAATGATTATTGCCCTGGATATGTATCTTGGCAGCGACTTTGAGATGTACAAAAAAATGGGAATCCCGAATTATATCTCAAGCCGTTACACTCCTGCACATATCATACCCGACTGCATGAAAGAAATTGCTTATCCGCACATTCCCGAAAAAAAAGGCCCCTACACCCTGCTGGATGCAATGATTGAGCAAGGGAAATTGTACCACTTTGTGAAAAAACTGGCGCCCGATGTACCCGACCACATTGTTGCAGGCTTCAGCAAGGAACAGTTAAAATGGTGCAGCGATAACGAAAGCAATTTGTGGCAGTTTATCATTGAAAACGAACTGCTTTACAGCACCGATTCCAAACCAATGAGCATGTTTATGGTTGATGGCCCTTTTACTTCTTCGTTTTCGCAGGATTCGCCTTCACGCACAGGTGCATGGCTGGGATGGCAGATTGTGAATGCGTATATGAAGAAAAACAGCACACCCCTGCTGCAAATGACAGGCATTGAAAATTCGAGGGAGATACTTGAGAAATCGGGTTATAAACCCAGAAAGAAGTAATCAGAATTTCAGATCGCGGAGCTGCATACGAAGGTGTGATTTTCGCAGCACCTCAAGTTTTTCTTCTCTCGACAAAATTGACCAGTTTGCAATTTCATCAAGATTGCGGAAACAACCAACACACATACCCTCCTCATCGAGGCGGCACACCCTTTTGCAGGGTGAAGTGGGTTCTTTACTATGGTGGTCAGATTCCATCAGCGGGGTCGTTTATTCTGTCAATAAACCTCAGTCGGGTTGAATTGTTCATTAAATCCGGTTGATAAAATTTGCCTTATTACCGGAACTCAATTCCTGAAAATTTATTGGCTCATAACTGATAAAATTATTTTTTCAGATGTATGGAAGGGCAATCCACGATATCTAAAGTACATATTCATCATTGGCTATTGATCTGCTTACGGAGGCATCCACACATCTGCTATTCAACATCTTATTCACTCAACTTCCTGATATCCCTCACATTAAGTACTTTTTGCGGATATTCCGATAAAGAGACATTTATCATGGCTTTTCCCAGCTCATTCAGAGACCCAACAAAGGCAGGAAACAGAGGTTTAATGGCAGGGACCAACCATTTCACAAATTTATACGCCGGCAGAACATTTACTGCACCTTCCGAAGGAATAAGAACTCCGGGCCTGAAAGCATAAACATCCTTAAATGGAAGTTTCATCAGGTCGTTTTCAGTTTTGCCTTTTACCCTTGCCCACATAATCCTTCCCTTTTCAGTGCTATCTGTTCCGGCACCTGAAATGTAGCAAAATACCATCTGTGGATTCAGGCGGCTGACTGTGCGGGCAAAATTCATGGTCAGATCATAGGTCAGCCTTGTATATTCATGTTCTTTGATACCAACGGATGATACACCAAGACAGAAAAGACACGCATCATAGCCAATAAATTGAGACTCCACTGCGCTGAGATCGAAAAAATCCTTGTGAATTATTTCGGTTAGTTTTGGATCGGTGAAACCTGAAGGTTTTCTGTTGATGATCAGCACGGCTTCCACCGAAGGATGAATGAGGCATTCCCTGAGAACTCCTTCTCCTACCATACCTGTTGCACCTGTAAGAATGATTTTCATGGGATACTGTTTAAATTTCCTATTTGCATTGTAAGTTTATGCTGTTGTCCGGCACCGTCAAATCATACGGGGGTTTTTTCCTTTAATGAAGTGAAGAACAGACTTAGAAAAATTAAAACAAACTTTTTGGGTTAAAGTTGAGGCGGGGAAACTTAGAAGTTCGAAAATAACGAGGGTATAAGCTGTCTGCATTGGTTCAACCCTTTCAGGGCTGAGGTTACGTTTTTGCCTTTCTCACCGTGGGTTCCGCGAAGGGCTCCACCCACGGTTATTGTTATTGAGCACCTTCGGCGCTCTGTTTCCGTAACCGAAGGGGGCGATTTTTAAATAACCGTGGGTGGAGTGAGGCGGAACGCATGGTTACCGAATACAATGAAAAGTATCGAGAGTATAACATGTCTGCATCGGTTCAACCCTTTCAGGGCTGAGGTTACGTTTTGCCGTTCTCACCGTGGGTTCCGCGAAGGGCTCCACCCACGGTTATTGTTATTGAGCACCTTCGGCGCTCTGACTCTCTCCGTCCCCGAAGGGGGCGAATTTTAATTATCATGGATGTAGTGAAGCGGAACCCACGGCTAACGAATGCAATGAAAAATATCGAGCGTATAACCTGTCTGCATCGGCTCAACCCTTTCAGGGCTGAGGTTACGTTTTGCCGTTCTCACCGTGGGTTCCGCGAAGGGCTCCACCCACGGTTATTGTTGTTGAGCACCTTCGGCGCTCTGTTTCCGTCCCTGAAGGGGGCGATTTATAAATAACCGTGGGTGGAGTGAAGCGGAACCCACGGCTAACGGATGAAACAAGATCTCTCTCCGTCCCCGAAGGGGGCGAATAAAAAGCACTCAAATTACCTGAACATCAAAAAAAGATTCCTCCCTGATTATTCAAAAAACACTTCTTTAACTTTTCCCTTATCTTTGCTCATCAGAAAATGAATTATTTAGTTGATTATACTACCGTCTATGCTTGTAAAAACATTTGGAAGTACTATTATTGGTATCAATGCAATCACCATTACCGTTGAGGTAAATGTAGATACCGGCATTCAGTTTTTTATGGTTGGGCTGCCCGATAGCGCAGTTAAGGAGAGCCATCAGCGTATCGAAGCTGCATTGCGCAACAATGGCTACCGTATTCCCGGGAAAAAAATAGTGATCAATATGGCGCCGGCTGATATCCGCAAAGAAGGTTCGGCTTACGATCTTACCCTTGCCATTGGCATTCTGGCTGCTTCAGAGCAGATAAAAAAGGATCAGATCGGCGATTACGTAATTATGGGTGAGTTGTCGCTCGATGGCGGATTGCAGCCCATAAAAGGTGCGCTACCCATTGCCATTGAAGCACGAAAACAGGGATTCAAAGGATTTATTCTTCCAAGGCACAATGCCCGCGAAGCTGCGATTGTCAGTGATCTGGAAGTTTATGGCGCCGACAATATCCTGGATGTGATCCGGTTTTTTAATGGCGATGCAACCCTTGAACGCGAAATTGTAAATACCCGCGAAGAATTTTACGCTCAGCTGAGCGAATATGAATTTGATTTCTCTGATGTTAAAGGTCAGGAAAATATAAAACGGGCACTTGAAATATCGGCAGCCGGCGGGCACAATGTGATTTTAATCGGGCCTCCCGGTTCAGGAAAAACCATGCTGGCCAAACGATTGCCATCCGTGCTTCCTCCGCTGAATCTTCATGAAGCCCTGGAAACCACCAAAATACATTCGGTGGCAGGCAAAATGGCTCGTCATGCCTCGCTGATTTCGGTAAGGCCTTTCCGAAGTCCGCATCACACAATTTCTGATGTTGCTCTCGTTGGGGGTGGTTCAAACCCGCAGCCGGGCGAAATATCACTGGCACACAACGGCGTTTTGTTTCTTGATGAACTTCCTGAATTTAAACGCACTGTGCTGGAAGTGTTGCGACAACCGCTTGAAGACCGGCAGATCACCGTTTCACGCGCCAGACTTACCGTTGAATACCCGGCCAGTTTTATGCTGGTTGCGGCAATGAATCCATGCCCTTGCGGATATTACAACCATCCCGACAAGGAATGTGTTTGTGCTCCGGGTGTTGTTCAGAAATACCTGAATAAAATTTCAGGGCCACTGCTCGACCGAATCGACATACATGTGGAGGTTGTTCCGGTTCCTTTCAGGGAACTTTCAGATATCCGTATTTCTGAAAAAAGTGCTGAAATCCGCGAAAGAGTAGTTAAAGCGCGTTTGATTCAGGAAGAGCGGTACAAGGAAAACAAAGGCATACATGCCAATGCACAGATGACCAGCAAAATGCTGCGTACCATTTGTAAAATTGATGAAACCGGCCATGTTCTGCTGAAAAATGCCATGGAAAAACTCAATCTTTCGGCACGAGCTTACGACCGCATCCTTAAGGTTGCACGCACCATTGCCGACATGGATGCCAGCGAAGACATCAGAACCGAGCATCTGGCCGAAGCCATACACTACCGCAGCCTTGATCGCGAAAACTGGGGAACGTAATAATAATGTGCAGGAAGTTATCGTTTAACCAGAGAAAACAATTTAAAGACTGACCTTTCGGATTCAGCATCAAAACACGCAAACGTATGAATAAAGTGCACATGATTCTTCAATACCTGAAATACCGTTTGCACGCTAAAACCCGCCATGGGATTCATTCGCCCTTCATTTATTCATTTATTGAAGAGGTAATTTACGATGGTAAAACCTATCCTGAATATGCGATCATTGAAAAGGAAATCAGCAAACTGAAACAAAACCGCAATGTATTGGAGATCGTTGATTTCGGAGCCTCCGGCAATAAGCAGGGGTATAAAACCCGTTTCAGAAGAATAAGTACGATTGCCGCCCTTTCGGGAATATCAAAACGCCACGGGCGATTGCTTTATCGGATTGTAAAACATT
Organism: Bacteroidales bacterium UBA5197; assembly: GCA_002412885.1. GTDB lineage: Bacteria > Bacteroidota > Bacteroidia > Bacteroidales > Lentimicrobiaceae > Lentimicrobium. The sequence goes on along the minus strand of DHVX01000033.1, from coordinate 26,855 downwards.
TTAAGCCGGCAACCCTGCTTGAGATGGGCACATCATTGGGCATCAGCACCATGTATCAGGCAAAGGGCAATCCTGATGCGCAGTTTACAGGAATCGAAGGCTGCGCTACAGTGGCCTCGATAACCCGTAGCTCGCTGGATGCAGTGGGTTGCACCAATGTTAATCTTATAATGGCGCAGTTCAAAACTGCCTTGCCTGATTATCTTTCAGGACTTGCAACAAACCTTGATTATGCCTTTATTGACGGCGATCACACTTATGAAGGCACCATGAGTTATTTCAATCAATTGAAAAATCATGTCAGCAGCAACAGCATTCTGATTTTTCATGATATTTATTGGTCAGAAGGAATGAAAAGGGCCTGGGAAGAGATAAAGCAGGATACTGAAGTAAAAGTTACCATTGACCTGTTCTATATGGGAATTGTATTTTTCAGAAGCGAACTGAGCAAGCAGGATTTTGTGGTGAGGTTTTAGGTTAAGGTTAAGGCTAAGGTTGAGGTTGAGGTTGAGGTTGAGGTTAAGGTTGAGGTTGAGGTTGAGCATTGCTGTCAATTATTATTTTGGGAGAAGGCCTTACAATTATTTATAAATTTGTCCGTTCAGAATAAAATCACCGGCATGGATAATAAAGAAGTAATACGTCTAGAAGAGATTACGAGGTTTTTCAGGGTTGGCTCTGAAATTGTTCGTGCCCTCAGGGGAGTTTCTCTATCGATAAAAAGAAATGAATTTGTGGCGCTGATGGGTCCATCGGGTTCAGGAAAGTCAACACTTATGAATCTTTTGGGATGCCTGGACACTCCGACCAACGGAAGTTACTGGCTTAACGGAATGGACGTGAGTAAGCTGGAAGACAACGAGCTTGCCGAAATCCGGAACAAGGAGATAGGCTTTGTTTTTCAGACATTCAATCTGCTTCCGCGACTTACCGCCCTCGAAAATGTGGCGTTGCCGATGATTTATGCCGGATCGCCCAAGGTTGAGCGCACAGCAAGAGCTTTGCAGGTGCTCGACGATGTTAAACTGACTGACAGGGTGAAACACAAACCCAACGAACTTTCGGGAGGTCAGCGACAACGCGTTGCCATTGCCCGGGCACTTGTGAACAAACCATCCATCATTCTCGCCGACGAGCCAACAGGAAACCTCGATTCGAAAACTTCGGTCGAAATAATGGGATTAATAGAGGAAATCCACAAAGCGGGAAATACCATCATACTCGTTACACACGAAGAAGATATTGCCCGACATGCACATCGGATCATCAGACTTTCTGACGGATTGGTTTCATCAGATGAAATAAACACCAACATCAGAATGGTTGGTTATTATCAGGATCATGCGCCTGTAAAATAATTGAACATTCCACCGATCATCTTGTTTAACTTCTGAAAACTAACATTAAACAGAATTATGAATCCTGAGTGGAAAATATACACCAAAACCGGCGATAAAGGAGAAACATCTTTGATCGGAGGCACCAGAGTGCCAAAATATCATCAAAGAATTGAAGCCTATGGCACGCTTGATGAACTTAACTCATTTCTGGGGCTGATCCGCGATCAGGAGATAGACCAGCCAACCCGTGAACTGATTATTGAAATTCAGGACAGAATTTTTACGGCTGAATCATTACTGGCAGCAGATCCCGGCAAAGAAATCCAGGCACTTCCTGCTTTGTTTGAATCCGATATTTTATTGCTAGAGCAAGCCATTGATGAGATGAACACCCACCTTCCGGCCATCTCCTCCTTTATTCTTCCGGGCGGGCATCAGGCAGTTTCATTGTGCCATGTAGCCCGGTGTGTTTGCCGCAGAGCCGAACGTATAACCATCAGTCTGGTAGAGAATCAGCCCGAAACATTGATGGGAGATACAGTAATAAAGTATCTGAACCGATTGTCAGATTATCTGTTTGTACTTTCAAGGAAATTTTCGAAAGATTTCAATTCAGTTGAAACTCCTTGGAAAGCAAGGCTTTAGAAAATATTACATAACAATCTGAACTATGCGATATAAAGCGTTGTTATAACCTTGCATTTGTAAGAAATTAGATTATTTTTGCAAAAAATTAAACCGTTAATTTATACCTGATGTATTGGACTTTAGAATTGGCTTCAAAGCTTGAAGACGCTCCCTGGCCGGCTACCAAAGAAGAATTGATTGACTTCAGCATCAGATCTGGCGCTCCGATGGAAGTTATTGAAAACCTGCAGGAGATTGAGGACGAAGGTGAAGTATATGACAGCATCGAGGACCTTTGGCCCGACTATCCCTCTAAGGAGGATTTCTTCTTTCATGAAGATGAGTATTAAAATGTAAACCGGCCGCTGACAAAATGTCGCGGCTTTTTTTTATTCCTTTCATTTTCGAAAAGTACCTGACTCTTAGTATTTACCAATGTTCTGAAGGTATATTATCTAAAAAATAAGCTAACTTTGCACCTTTGGGCATGAGCGGCACATTTTGTGCTAAAGTGTTCTTCTTTGAAAAAGACCAAACCAAAATTACTGCATTTACTGCGAAATCATTTCCAACATGCTATCAATACTTAAGAAATTTCTCGGCACAAAATCCGACAAAGATATCAGGGAGATAACCCCGGTTCTGAACAAAATCAAGGAAATTTACCCTTCAATTGAAAAACTCAGCAACGATGGTCTGAGAGCCAAAACGCTTGAATTTAAAGCGAAAATTGCTGAGGCCACCGCTGGAAAAGAGCAGCTCATTGTTGAGTTCCGCGAAAAAATCGAATCCGATCTGAACATGGATATGGATGAGAAAGAGAAACTTTATGAGCAGATTGATACGCTGGGAAATGAAATATACCAGCTGACACAGGACGTGCTCAATGAGATTCTGCCGGAAGCTTTTGCAGTGGTAAAGGAAACTGCCAGACGTTTTAAGGAAAATGAAACCATAGAGGTTACTGCAACCCAGATGGACAGAGACCTTTCCATCAGCAAACCGCACATAGAAATTTCAGGTGAAAAAGCCTCATATAAAAACCAATGGAACGCCGGTGGCAATCTGATTACCTGGGATATGGTGCATTACGATGTACAGCTGATCGGGGGTATTGTACTTCACAGGGGCAAAATTGCTGAAATGGCAACCGGTGAAGGAAAAACCCTTGTAGCTACGCTTCCGGTTTACCTCAATGCCCTTTCGGGGAAAGGCGTTCACCTTGTTACTGTCAACGATTATCTGGCCAAACGTGACTCGGAATGGATGGGCGTACTCTATGAATTCCACGGACTGAAAGTGGATACCATCGACAAGCATGAGCCCAACTCAGAAGCCCGGCGCAATGCCTATCTGGCCGATATTACTTTCGGAACAAACAACGAATTCGGCTTTGATTACCTGCGCGACAACATGACCCGCAATCCCGAGGAAATGGTGCAGAAACCTCACAACTACGCCATTGTGGATGAGGTTGACTCCGTGTTGATTGACGATGCACGTACACCGCTCATCATTTCAGGTCCTACTCCAAGAGGCGACAATCAGGAGTTTGAGCAACTAAAGCCCGAAATCAGAAAACTTTACGAAGCGCAGCGAAGTCTGGTTACCAAACTGCTGGCCGAGGCAAAATCATTGCTCAGCGAAGGCAACAATGCTGAAAACGAGAAAAAAGGAGGCGAACAACTTTTCAGGGCTTTCCGCGGACTTCCCAAAAACAAAGCGCTCATCAAATTCCTCAGTGAGCCGGGAATGCGCGCCATGATGCAGAAAACCGAAAATTTCTACATGCAGGAACAATCCAAAAATATGTTCATCATCGACGATGAACTCTTTTTTGTGATTGACGAGAAAAATAACACCGTTGAGCTTACCGAGAAAGGAATTGACCTGATTACGACATCATACGATGATCCGAAATTCTATATCCTGCCTGACATTGGTGCAGAGATTGCCGATATGGAAAAAACGGGCATTTCTGATCTGGAGAAGGTTGAAAGAAAAGCAGAACTTATGCGCGATTATTCCGTTAAATCGGAGCGCGTGCATACGGTAAATCAGCTGCTGAAAGCTTACACCCTCTTCGAAAAGGATGTTGAATATGTGGTGATGGACAACAAGATTAAAATTGTTGACGAGCAAACCGGTCGTATTCTCGAAGGCAGACGATACAGCGACGGACTCCATCAGGCCATCGAAGCCAAGGAAAATGTAAAGATTGAAGCCGCAACCCAAACCTATGCCACCATAACCCTTCAGAATTATTTCAGGATGTACCGCAAACTTGCCGGTATGACCGGAACTGCTGAAACTGAAGCCGGTGAGCTCTGGGACATCTACAAACTTGATGTGGTGGTAATTCCAACCAACCGACCCATTGTCCGCAGCGACAGAGAAGATCTGGTTTACAAAACAAAACGCGAAAAATTCAATGCTGTTGCCGATGAAATTGTTGATCTGATTGGCAAAGGGCGGCCGGTACTTGTGGGAACAACATCGGTTGAAACTTCAGAATTGCTGAGCCGCATGCTCAAGCTGAGAAACATCAAACACAACGTACTGAACGCCAAACTGCATCAGAAAGAAGCCGATATTGTAGCCGAAGCCGGACAGTCAGGCACAGTAACCATAGCCACCAATATGGCAGGCCGTGGAACCGACATCAAACTGGGCAAAAACGTCAAGGAATCGGGAGGTCTGGCCATTATCGGTACAGAGCGCCACGAATCACGGCGCGTTGACCGTCAGCTCCGCGGACGTTCAGGACGTCAGGGAGACCCCGGAAGTTCGCAGTTCTTTGTATCGCTTGAAGATGATCTGATGCGTATGTTCGGATCAGAAAGGATTGCAAAAATCATGGACCGCCTCGGACTCAAGGAAGGTGAAGTGATTCAGCATTCGATGATTACCAAGTCAATTGAACGCGCTCAGCGCAAAGTTGAGGAAAACAACTTCGGCATACGTAAGAGACTTCTTGAGTATGATGATGTGATGAACTCTCAGCGCGAAGTAATTTATCGTAAACGCCGCCATGCCCTTTATGGTGAGCGGCTTGCGGTTGATGTTTCGAATATGATTTATGATGTTTGCGAAAACATTGTTGCCACCCACCACGAAGACAGCGATTTTGAAGGGTATCAGATTGCGCTGCTGAAAACATTTGCCACCGACCCGGGCATCAGCTCCGGTGAATTCCTTGGGGCAAATAAGTCGCAGCTTGTGGATGATTTGTTCGACAGGGTATATTCAAATTACCGCCAGAAATCAGAACAACTCGCTTTAAGGGCACATCCGGTGATCAAAGATGTATATGAAAATCATCCGCGTTACGAAAACATCGCCATACCAATTACCGATGGAATCAAAACAATGCAGGTGGTTGCCAATCTCAAAAAAGCTTATACCGACAAAGGCCGCGAAATCAATCTTGCCATCGAAAAAGGAGTTACGCTGGGCGTGATTGACGATGCTTGGAAAGATCATCTCCGCGAAATGGATGAGTTGCGTAGTTCGGTGCAGAATGCGACTTATGAGCAGAAAGATCCGTTGCTTATCTATAAATTTGAGTCTTTTGAACTCTTTAAGGCATTGTTGCAGAAAGTAAACCGCGACATAACTTCATTCATAGTGAAAGCAAACCTGCCGGTTCAGGAATCTACACAGGTAAAGGAAGCCCATTTGCCGCGCCGCACCGACACCAGCAAACTGAAGGAAGAGCGCACAGACCTGTTGAGTCAGGCCGGCCGCACCTCTGAACCCCAGGCATCAACACCAATAAGGGTAGAAAAACGAGTAGGACGAAACGACCCTTGCCCTTGCGGCAGCGGGAAAAAATATAAGAGCTGCCATGGTCTGACAGAGTAGTTTCTTAAATTAGTTTTATTATTTTTGGATCTCACAAACAATGCTCAACCGATGAAAAAGATCGTACTGCTTTTGCTGACAGTTACTCTGATAGGTAATTACCTGAGTGCCCAGATTGCTTACAGCCCTTATCTGGATTCAATTATTCAGCTTGCTGATCACAATTCGGTGCTCCTTCTGACACGTCAGTTGGCAGGCGATACTTCGGTAACAGTAAACGGGCAGGTAGTTACGATCAATTCAAGGCATTACAACAACCCGGGCAATGCAAGAGCCGCAGATTTTATCTTCGAAAAGTTTCAGGAATATGGCTACACCCCTGAGATACAGACATTCAGCAACGGAAGAGGTGAAAACGTGTATGCCACTAAAATCGGCACAAAATACCCTGAAAAAGAATTTATCATTTGCGGGCACTACGACAATATGCCTTCGGGCAACAATTCGCCCGGAGCTGACGATAATGCATCGGGAACAGCTGCAGTAATGGAAGCCGCCCGGCTTTTCGCAAATCTTGATTTCGATTACACCATCAGGTTTGCCGCATGGGATGAAGAGGAAATCGGTTTGGTAGGAAGTTATGCTTATGCGCAAAGGGCTGCAAATCAAGGCCATGATATTGTTGGTGTACTCAATCTTGATATGATTGCCTGGGATTCGAACAACGACAATGTTTATAACATCGCCACCAATACAGCTTCACAGTCGTTCACCAATGATTTTCTGAGCACAACAAGGCTATATCAGCCACAGCTGACCCATAACTATTACTACACAGTTGCCAGTGACCATGCATCATTCTGGCAATTTGGTTACCCGGCAATTCTTGTGATTGAAGACTGGGGCGATTTTAATGCCTATTACCATACACCTCAGGACGATATTGACATCCTGAATATGGATTATTACGTGGCTTTGCTTCGTGCAGCCATCGCTAATATAGGCGCTCAGGCCTGGGATCACCGTATTGCAATAGAACACGACCCGATACTCTCCGGCAACTCAACCGAAGAGCGCGAGGCAATGATTTCAGTAAGCAGTTCACACCCCATCGACAATCTGAACTTCCCGCCAAGGTTATACTATTCAGCAAATGGCGACCCATTTGAATTTGTGCTTCCTGCAGAAAATAACGGCAACACATTTACATTTATGATCCCCGGCTTTGAGTTTGGCACTGAAGTAAGATACTACTTCGCAGTGCAGGATTCGCTGGCACGCCTGATGGCTACACTTCCGGCAGGAGGAAAAGGAATCAGCCCGGCCGGCACACAAGCTCCGGAAACATATTTCAATTACCTGATCGACAATATTGCTTCAGTATCTGAATGCTCACAGCTCACTCCATTACCCATTGTTGATTTCCAGAACACTTACGACAACATAGTAATTACTGCATCGGGTACAATCCTTGACCTGAATGTAAACATGAATATTTCACACACCCGCACCGGCGAACTCAGGCTGATACTTACAGGGCCTGATGGAACTGTGTCGATGCTGAGCGACAGAAATGGCGGAAACGGCGACAACTACACCAATACTACTTTTGATGACGATGCTGCGCTCTCTATCACCGAAGGAACGCCTCCTTTCACCGGAAGATTCAGACCACAAATGAGTTTAAGTGCATTTAACGACAAACCCATTGCAGGAACATGGCAAATACGCGTGAACGACGGAGGAGCAGGCAATACCGGCACACTCGATTCATGGTGTCTGCAGTTTCTTTTCCATGATGAAACCACCGCAGTTTCCGGTGTTGATGTTGAAACACCCGACAAATTACTTCAAAATTATCCTAACCCAACAACAGGCATTACCAATATTGAATTTGTACTGAGCAGACCCTCCGATATCAGACTGGATGTTTACAATCAGTATGGACAGAGAGTAGCCGAGCTTGCCAACAGTAAATTCGGATCGGGGAACCACCTTATTGTTGCCAGCCTCAGACATTTATCGCCGGGACGGTACTTTTACACACTCGTAACCGAAAGATCTACACAAACCAAACCTTTGGTTATAATCCGATAACTGACAAAAATGAAATACAACAGAATACTGCTTAAGCTCAGTGGTGAAGCGCTGATGGGCGATCAGCAATATGGCATTGATCCGAAAAGGCTTGCCATGTATGCAGCCGAAGTAAAATCTGCCGTTGATAAAGGTGTTGAAGTTGCCATTGTAATTGGTGGCGGCAATATTTTCAGAGGAATGCAGGGCGCTACCAAAGGCATGGACAGGGTTCAGGGTGATTACATGGGAATGCTGGCCACAGTAATAAACAGCATGGCTATTCAGGCTGAGATTGAAAAATCGGGCGTTCCGGCTAAGCTCCTTTCGGGAATTGCCATTGATCCGATAGCCGAATCAATGAGCCGCCGCAAAGCCATTGACTACCTCAAACAAGGCTATGTTGTGGTTATTGCTGCCGGAACCGGCAATCCGTTTTTTACCACCGACAGTGCTGCAGCTTTACGTGCCGTTGAAATTCAGGCCGATGTAATTATGAAAGGTACACGCGTGGATGGAATTTATACTGCCGATCCTGAAAAAGACAAAACAGCGACACGTTTTGAAACCATTACTTTTGCTGAAGTTTACGAAAAACAGCTGAATGTGATGGATCTTACAGCAATAACACTTTGTCAGGAAAACAAGCTTCCCATTCTGGTGTTCAATATGAACATTGAAGGAAATCTTCAGCGAATAATTGAAGGAGAAAATATTGGCACTGTGGTTGCGTGATAATAATCCGATAAAGCATACCAACCACTATTGCGAAAGCCTTGCTGCTTTTGTATATTTGCAGCCACTTAGCCATAGGGCAAAAATGGATTGAACCTTTCAACACTTCCAAACATGAACGAAGAAGCAGGATTTGTGCTCGACGAAGCCGAAGAAGGAATGCAGAATGCGATAGGGCATCTTGAAAAAGAATTTCATAAAATCAGGGCAGGAAAAGCCAGTCCGGCGATGCTGGATGGCGTGAGGGTAGATTACTACGGCGCCATGTCGCCAATCGACCAGATTTCAAACATCAACACCCCTGATCCCCGTCAGATCATAGTTCAGCCCTGGGAAAAAGCAATGCTTGTTCCCATAGAAAAAGCAATTATGGCAGCCAATCTGGGATTTAACCCCCAGAACAATGGCGAAGTACTGCGCATTGCTGTGCCCCCGCTCACCGAAGAAAGACGCAAGGACCTTGTAAAAAGAGCCAAAGCGGAACTCGAAAATGCAAAGGTTACCATCCGTAGCATCAGAAGAAGTGCCATTGATGCCGGTAAAAAACTCGAGAAAGACGGAGTGCCTGAAGATGAAATCAAACAGCTGGAAAAAGAAGTCCAGTTGCTTACCGATAAATATTCCGATAAAGTAGATAAACTCTTCGACCTCAAGGAAAAGGACATCATGACGGTTTAGAACAAATTTTCAATTGCCATATTGAACAGAAGAGCCGGAACATTATTTGTCCGGCTTTTCGCTTTGAAGGATTATCTGGAATACCATGGCACACAGATCTCGTCTAAGGCCGAGACACGGTGACCAGGATTTAGCGGATTATTTTCCCGCAGTTTTTTTTTACCACATAGGCACATAGAAAACATGATTATTTTCCCGCAGTTTTTTTACCACATAGGCACATAGAGCACATAGTTTTAAATATTTCGACCTATGTGTCCTATTGTTTCTATGTGGTTCATAATTTTTTTATGGATAAATAAATTGCCGCAATAGCTGCAAATAGGAGGTAGTAACTGAAAAACTTACCTGATTCGTGTAATTCGTGGCAAAAATCATTAAGCGGAATTTGCGTAATTCGCGGTTCAAAAAAATCAGTTTAATTCGTGGTTTAAACCCCTACATATTCTCAGTCAGTTTCCTGACTATTCTCATTTCGCTGAAAAATTCGCGGAGAATAACCCTTAGCACAGTATATGTGGGCACGGCCAGAATCATACCAACAATTCCGAAGACACTGCCGGAAATGATAATCACCAGAAAGATCTCAATGGGATGCGCCCTTACACTGGTTGAATAAATAATGGGCTGAAGCAGCAGATTATCAACAAGATTGCTGCCGGTAAAAACAGCAGCAATGGTAAGGCTTAAAGGCAGCACAGAAGTATAAGCCCCCAGCGAAAGACTGCTTATAATACCTATTACGATACCAATAGATGCTCCGATCAAAGGACCGAGATAAGGGATCACATTCATCAATCCACCAATAAAACCTATCAGCAATGCATTCTGCACTCCGAAAATGGTCAGGCCAAGGGTAATCAGGGTAATCATAGAAATAACCTCCAGACATAGCCCGAGAAAATACCTGGTAAGCAAACGTTTAACTTCCGCCAGAATACGTATGGCCGACTCATTGTACTTGATCGGCACAAGCAGCATAAATGAGTTGTAAAACAGTGTTTCGTCCTTCAGGAAAAAGAAACTGATAAACAGAATCGAAAACACAGCCATAAAGAAGGATCCGGTAAACGAAACCACGAAGTTCAAAGCATTGGTAAATGTTGCAACACTCAACACAGATTGAAGCTTGAGTATAATCGCTTCCTGAACGCCCGATCCTTCTTTCAGAATCCTGAGTTCGTGAAGGGTGGAATCGATAAATGCCAATGGTTCCCTGAAAGCATTCGAAAGCGATTGTGTATCAATGCTGCCTATGACCATTGCCTGCTGAACAATAAGAGGGACAATTAATGCCACAAAAGAAACTGCAGTAAGAAGTATCAACAATAACGTCAATAATGCACTGAGCGTATGAGGGATCTTAAACCGCCCTAAATTCAATCCATCCAGAAAATGAACCATAGGCCGGCCAACCATAGAGATTATTGCTGCAGCAAGGATATAAAACACAATATTTGAAAAATGCCAGACAAAAAAGATCGCAACAACAGCCAACGCTATTCCCAGAATTAATTTAACCGTACGGTTCATAAGACGTAATTTTTTATGCTAATATACAATTGATTCATAAATCGGGGAAATGTAATTCCAAAAACGCAGGAAATCAGCATAAAGACACAAAAAACAGACATTTGCGTTTGTGCGGACTGATCATTTCAGCAGAATTGCCCCTGACTTACAAAGCATAATTTATTGACAGCCTGAAAAACAGATTCCTGCTATACTTATCACTGCTGTATGCCCCGGCGCGGTAAAAAACCCCAAGCCCGATTGGCGAAATGGATGAACTGATCAGATTGTCGATCAAGAGTCCACCTTCAAAATATCCTTTCTCCATCGTTTTCAGCTGTGAATACTTATGGTTTGACCGGTTTTTCAGACTTCCGATACCTGCATTAACCACCAGCGAGGGAATAGGTTCAAATTTTTTAGTCCGGAACAAGAGCTTCCCAAAACTATGGGTGATAAAAGCCGCTGCAAACCTGTCATTCAGGAATTCATCGGGGATCATGGTGGTAAAACTGAAAGGGGCGAACAGCGAAAAACCTGAACCGCCTCCTCCCCTGCCATTGATTAATTCTGACATAGGCACTTCGCCATCAACCATGCTACCGGCAAGCCAGACAGTGGTTTTTCCGACAAAACGGAAATCAGCGGCGGCTTTTAATTTGAAATCAATTCTGTTGAAATCAAACTGCCCGTCGAAAAGGCCCTTCTGACCTCGGGTATATTGCAGCCACAATTCAGGGTATCTGGTTCCGGTTGAAACCTGATTAAACTGATCCCTGATAAAGCGCTCACCCCATGCGAATTTCATCCCTGCAGTCACCTTGCCATAGCGGTGGTTATCGCTGAGCACAGCCAGACTTTCGCTGCTCATCCGGAAAGCATAATCAGCACCCGACTGCTTATACTCACTTGCAATGCCAATGCCCGCCGAAATATAGCGAAACATCCTGAAGGTGAGCATGGCATCAGTTCTGAGGGTTTCATCCATTAATCTCACATAGAAATTTCGATAGCTCAAGGCATTGAACCCTGCAGTCTGATCGTCAAAAAAAGTGGTGCCAGCTGATTCGGTAAGATCAAAAGAGTGACCAAAAGCTAACCTTAAATTGCCGTACCTGTGAAGCTTTAACGAAAGCCGGCTTCCATATTTTGCCTGCTTATCGCCAAAGCCATAACCCCAATAACCACCAATATTCACAATGGAGGAAAGTTTATCGCTGCTTGACAATCCCAGTCCGAGATAAGTACCTTCGTACTTGCTGTATCGGAAAATTCGGTTCAGATCAATCTCAACATAACCAATGGGCAAACGTCCTGAGACCAATGCGTTCAGTCCTTTCATTCTTCTGTCGAAATGATTTGCCTTACCAAGGCTGTCGAGCACCCGGTAGGTATTTATTTCGCGCATCACCAGCGAATCAACCCTGTAAGCCGACCAATAGGCTTCGTCACGGCCATAGGCATCGGGCATAATTTCTGCGGAAATATTCGGAGGTGCTGGTTTTTGCGGTTTCCCGCTGAGGTCAATGTTACGTCGGTAACTTTTGCCGATTCCCACAGGTCGGGTGCTGCTGAGATTGATGGTGTTGAAAGTAATTTCGGTATTCAGCTGAACCGGGAACCAATGTTTTTCCTCTATAAATTCATACATCTGCTGAATGCGGACGCCAATTTTTTCATCAGCATTTGCAGGCTCGGCTATCACATTCCTTATTGCCCAGCGGTTGCTGCTGATGTAAAGCAGTCCTTTTAATCCGTCGAAGTTCTTTCCGGGCCTGGGTTTATAGGATATGACAAAGGTAGTATCTCTTTCATTTTCATAGAAAACAGAATCGCGGATCGCAAAAAAGTAATGATTCACCGAATTCGGGCTAACCGGATTGATGTATTTTTTATCAAGAATATTAATGGTTTCATCGTAAAACGAAGTGGACTGAAGTTGTGAAATGAGGAAAAGGAAAAGCGGATCTTTAAATCCGGAAACCCGCGTGGCTATGACCTTATCAAAACTCCTTCCCGGAGAAATGTAGCTATGCTCAGCCACCGATTCCATCAGAAAAAGATGCTGTTTTTCAATGACTTCCAGCAGCCGGATATCCGATGAATCGGGCATCTCGTTGATTCCGGCCCTTAGCGAATCGGCATTTACGGTAAAAATCATTTTATCGTAAGAAGTGAAAGTGTAGTTGGGGATATTTTCAGGATTGTTGATCTTTCGGTTGTTCACCGCATTGATGATTATTCGATGTGCAGGATTTTCTCCGGCTGCAATAACGACTTCCGAAAGCTCAAACTGAATCCGCGACATTCTTATGTTCAGTTGTTTCCCGGACACCTGCACATTTACAGGCTTATAGCCAACATAACTCAACCTAAGTGTTTTGAAAGGTTCGTTTCCCGAAAGGGCAAACCGGCCATCAATGTCAGTTACGCCTCCATGCCGGCCATCGTTGATAAGCATATTGACAAACGCCAGAGGTTCACCGGTGAGGGAATCTGTTACCCGACCATTCAGGGTGTAACCTTGCCCCGAAACAGACAAAAAAGGACTTATTACCAACATTACCAGAAGCAAAAGCATCAGTTTTAGATTACTTCGACTCCACCTTTCAGACTGCGTGGTAGGCAAACTCAATGTGACATTCATATGGGAGTTGCATTGTTGCATTTCAATAATTTCATTATCAATTTAATACGACGTCCTGTTAAGTTGAAACTTATCAATAAAATTGAGCATAATGTTAGTTAACAGTATATCAAGCGTTTAGGATATTTCCCGCACGTACGGAACTCATTGTGACAGGAAACAGCATCCTTATTCATTTTCAGAAAGTTTGAAAGCATTTTTCAGCTTTAATGTGAGCAGGCCAACCTTAATTTATCTTTCAAACCTTAGTAACAGGCAACCCACCAGAACACCTCCAACCTTAATATTTCTTCCCAACCTTACTTTTGCTTGTATTAAAGAGTTTTGCCTTTTTAGGTTCTGAAGAAGAAATAAGGTTCAAAATCGTTGGGTCAGTATTTTTACTAAGGTTATTAAGAGTGATTAAGGTTGATTTTTATTTCGATCAGCATTTGATTGAATTCTAATCTGTCATTGGTAATCATGCACGTGCCGGAAAGGACAAACGATCAATTATATTCAATTCCGAAACCATAACTTAACTACAATGCATTTTATGCCGAAAATCTGTTCCCAAAATTAAGGTTTTGGCGGCTTATAAAAACAGGCTTGATTATCTTTGTAGAGAAAACTTTCAAAAAATGCTTAAACGTTTACTAAGTTACCTTGAAAAGCAACTGAGTGCATTTGACAACAACTTCGTCAAAGTATGCGACAGTTTTGACTTTGATGCCATCCACGACATGAGGGTAGCGGTGAAGCGCCTTAGGGCATTGATGATACTTGCTGAAAAACTGGAACCTTCGTTCAACATCGCTGAAACTGAGGGAGAATTGCGGCAGCTTTTCAAACTTTCGGGCAAAATGCGGGATGCACAGGTGCAACAATCACTGCTTGCCGATTACGCGCAAAATCTGAACATCAGTTTTGGTGAATATGACCTCTGGCTCAGGAACTTTGAGAAGAAATCCATTAAAAAATTCACCTCCTATTTAAAAGTCAACACCTCAACGGATTTTACAAGAAACCTCAGCCAGACACTTTCTGAGCTGTTTAATAGAAGTGAGAATGCTCAGATTGTCAATGCAATCAATGATCTGGTGGAGGATTTGCTGGATAAAGTTCGCGAAATGAATGAGGATCAGCAACACGATGAACAATTGCATGAGATACGGCGCAAACTGAAACAATGCAATTATCTCCTTTCGGTTTTCGATAAAGATGACCCTGATTTGCCGAAGTTAAGTGAAACCCTGCAACTTCTCGAAAAAGCAAACAATCTGCTGGGCGAATGGCACGATCATGATGTGGCACGGGAGTTTTTGTTTAATTTCCTGAACAACAAAAGCACGGTTGATTATCCTGGTTATAGCCGCTATAAATTACTGCTTGAAAAAACCGGTGAGCGGAAGCATTTTCTGCATATGGAGATTATCAGGATGATGGAATCGGAACTGGGTAATGGAGACTTGATCTGAAGACAAGGGGACTTGAATTTAAGACAAGGAGACGGGGAGACGGGGAGACAAGGGGATTGAATTTAAGACAAGGAGACGGGGAGATGGGGAGACAAGGGGAGTGTAGAAGCATTTGAATTGGGAACAGAAACACTAATTGAAAGAATGTAATTGAATGGATGAACTTCTCTTATATCAAATCCAACTTTTCAAATCTGTTTTCAAAGGCAGAGAAGATGTGTTTGCTATTCGCTGGGAAAAGGAAAAGAAAAGTGGATATATGCCTGCATATTTTTATGACCCTTACATGTATCGGGCACATAAAATGAAAGGTGGAACTTTTCAGAATTATACCGAAAAGACTTATTTAAAACTCACAGACCAAGAAATTGCAAAGCATTTTAGAGGAGAACAACTGATTGGAGTTTATCCTTTATTACAAGACAATACTTCAAATTTTATTGTAGCAGATTTTGATAAGGCTAATTGGATTGATGATGCAAGGAAATTCCTCAAAGCATGTGACGAAAAAAATATTCCTGCATACATAGAGCGTTCACGTTCAGGCAATGGAGGTCATGTTTGGATATTTTTTGACCAACCCTATCCTGCTATTAGAAGTAGAAAGATTCTCATTTCAATACTTGAACAAATAGGTGTATTTTCAGTATTTGACAAGAGTTCAAGTTTTGACCGACTATTTCCAAATCAAGATTTTCTTTCAGGGAAAGGGTTAGGAAATTTAATTGCATTACCCCTCTTCAAAAATACTTTGGAGAAAGGCAATAGTTGTTTTATAGATGTTGATACGATGCAACCAGTAAAAGAACAGTTTGATTTTTTGAAAAGCATAAAGAGAATTTCGGTATCAGAATTAGATACGCTTTATCAAATAACTTCAGCAGCCACATTTTCAACTTTACCGAAAGCAAGCAAAGGAAAGTTAGTAATTGTATTAAGTAACGAAGCAAGAATCAGCCGTGATGGAATGACAGCTCCTTTGATTAATTTTCTAAAAAGTGAATTAAATTTTGCAAGCACAGAGTTTATTATCAAAAAGAAAATCGGCAAGAACACTTTTGGATCTGATCGATATTTCAAATTTGTGGAAGAAACAGAAAACGAAGTGTTCATTCCAAGAGGTTTTATTGGGAAGTTAATTCGGTTTTGCAGAGAGACTGAAATTGAACATGAGTTCATAGATGAAAGAAAGAAGCTTAAAGCAATTCCCTTTTCATTCAACACTCAACTAAGAGAGCATCAGCAAATAGTGTTAGAATCAATTGCTAAGAAGGATTTTGGGGTAATAGTAGCTCCACCCGGTTCCGGCAAAACAATTGTTGCATTGAAAATTATTTCGGATAAACATCAACCTGCATTAATCGTAGTTCACAGAAAACAATTAATGGAGCAATGGGCAGAAAGAGTTGAAACATTTTTAGGAATTCCTAAAAATGAAATTGGTAAAATCGGACTAGGAAAAAGTAAGGTTGGAAAGGAAATTACCATTGCAACCATTCAAAGCTTATCAAAGGAACTTGATAAACCTGATAGTGAAAATTTGAAAACAGCATTCGGAACTATTATCGTTGATGAATGCCATCATATACCAGCCGAAACATTTAGAAACACAATTGCCAAACTTCAAACAGTTTATCTCTATGGATTAACAGCAACTCCCTTCAGAAAATACAATGATGGCAAACTAATTTTTATCCATTTAGGGGAAGTGATTTCTGAGATAAAATCAAGCGAGATTGGTAGATCAAAGCAAGCAAAAATTATTTTCAGAAACACGGAACTTGACATTCCTTTCAACTCAAAAACAGACCAATTTGAAACACTATCAAAAATTCTTATTCACGATTCAGCCAGAAACAAATTGATTCTTCAAGATGTAAATATTGAATTAAAAGAAGGTAAGCGAGTTGTGATAATTACTGAAAGAAAAGAACACATTGATTCTTTATACCAGTATTTGAAACAATCTTATGAGACAATTACTCTGAGTGGAGAAGATTCTGAAAGCAACAGAGTTTCAAAATGGAAAATTCTTAAAGGAGGAAATTATCAAGTGTTAATTACAACTGGGCAATTTTTTGGAGAAGGGACAGATTTACAAAACGCAAATTGCTTGTTTCTTGTTTATCCGTTTTCATTTGAAGGAAAGTTGATTCAATACATCGGCAGAGTTCAACGTTCTGAAGTCACTCCAACTATTTACGACTTCCGTGATATAAAGATTGAGTATCTGAATAAACTGTTTCTTAAAAGAAATACTTTTTACAGAAAGATTGATAAGCTAGCAACCTTGTTCGATGAACCAACGGAAGAGATTGCAAATACTAGCTCAATTACTATCGAACGTCAAATAAAAATTCCGATTGAACAGCTTGAATTTCGCTACGGAAGTATTTCATTTAAACACACCATTCCTGAATTGAAAACCGAACTTGAGTTTGAAATTGAAAATCTTGTAGTAAGGCCTGAGTTTGAAGTTTTGAAACCATACTTTTCAAAAGCACTTAAATCTAAAATTGTTAAGATTGACATACAAGCAGAGTTTGAGAATGACAAACTGATATCACAATTGGCAACTTCAACCGAAGTAGAGAAAATTAATCGTGAAGTAATTGAAGGTGTGAAGTTCACTTTTATTTCAAAAAATATTATTGGAAAACACTTGCTGCAAAACGAAAATCTCTTAGACATCAATCAAATTCAAGGTGAGAAAAGCAATCCTCTTTACAGTTCTGGTGAGGAATTACTGGAAGATATTTTGAAGAAAGGTAACTTTAAACATCACAAACATTTACAATTCTTATCGCAACGCCACGATCGAAGCACTTTGAAGATTCGCTTTGTTCTAAGTCCTTTCTCTTTTGTATTTCTATTAACAGGCAAGGAACAATTCCACATTGTATTTGAAACATTGGATACTGAAGAAGCAACTTACTTGTGGCATTTTCCTAAAGACAAGCCGACACTTAAAATAAAGTTGAAAGAAATTGACGAACAACTTAGCATCATCAGGAACAAAGGCAGACAGGTTTTCCTTGAAAATCAACCAACAAATTTTAGTCGTATTTTGCACGACTATTCAGACGACAAAAAGGGATTTATAATTTGGAAAGATTTACTTGAAGAGCAAATTGCTTGAAAGCTAACGCACAAAAAAACATCTGACAATCAGCAATTCCAACAATATCTAAAATCATCACTCATGAAAAGAAATGCGCACAGAATTTTAATTACACTTTCATTTTTGCTCTGTTTTTCGGCGCTTTATGCTCAGCCGTCCGGAGTTTCTACCCTCGATTCACTTGATCTCAAATACCTCAACTGGTATAACCTGAGTGCGCAAAGCGACAAAATTGAAGGTGCAGCTGTGAACAAAGCCTATGCTGAACTCCTTTCAGGTAAAACTCCCCGGAAAAAGATTGTGGTTGCTGTGATTGATGGTGGCGTGGATATAAAACATCCTGATCTTAAAGGAAAGATCTGGACAAATCCCCGTGAAATTGCCGGCAATGGCCTGGATGATGACAACAATGGTTATGCTGACGATATCCATGGTTGGAATTTTATTGGCAACAATCTGGGCGAAAACCTTCTGTATGAGAATATGGAGTATGTGCGGATTTACAAATCGATGAAAGATGAATTCGGTGAGATAAAAAATCCTGAAAAGGTAGCTGCTGCTGACAGGGATCGTTACAAACTTTTCGACAGGTGCAGGGCGAAATATGATGAAGAGCTTAAGAATAAATCTGAAATGAATAAAAGTCTCGAAAATTTTGCAGCCTATTACAAATCAAAAGAAGATTACCTGAAAAGGTTTCTGAGAAAGGATAAAATCACCGAGGAAGACATAAAAGCCATCAAATCGAAATCAAAAAATGTGAATGAAGCGAAAAAAGTACTGCTTGATTTGTATAAAAAAGGCTTTACTTACAGCGATCTGACAGGCATGAGAAAGAGGAACAGTGATTTTCTGAACTACTACCTGAATCTTGATTATGACCCGAGAAAACTGGTTGGAGACAATCCCGATGACATCACTGATGTTGATTATGGAAATGCCGATGTAAAAGGCCCGAGGTCATTTCACGGAACCTTTGTTTCGGGCATCATTGCGGCAAACAGAAGTAATGGAATCGGAACCGACGGCATTGCCGATAATGTTGAGATTATGGTATTGAGGGTTGTGCCTGATGGCGATGAACGTGACAAGGATGTTGCCCTGGCTATCCGCTATGCGGTTGACAATGGAGCCAACATTATCAACATGAGTTTTGGAAAATATTTTTCCGTTTACCACCGTTTTATGGAAGATGCCATCCGTTATGCCGAAGATCACAATGTGCTGATGATTCACTCTGCCGGAAATGAATCGGACAACCTTGACCTTATTGATCATTATCCTTCTGCAGCAATTGGTGAGGGCAGGTTTGCAAAAAACTGGATCACTGTCGGGGCAACTACAGCAAAAGCCGATAAGAATTTCTGCGGGGTGTTTACAAATTATGGAATAAACTCCGTGGATCTTTTTGCGCCGGGGGTGAACATTATATCGCTTTTCCCTGAAAATGCCTATAAAATGGGAGATGGAACCAGCTATTCAGGACCGGTTGTTACCGGAGTTGCAGCTTTGGTGTGGTCTTATTACCCTGATCTTTCGGCACAACAGCTAAAGGAAATCCTGGTTAGTTCAGCAACAAGTTATCCTAAACTGAAAGTCAATATTCCCGATACTTCCTCCAAAAAGAAGACAAAAACAGCTTTTTCTGAGCTATCAAAAACCGGAGGGGTAGTGAATGCTTACAATGCAATTAAACTTGCAGGAGAAACAACAGGTAAATAGCGGCATCCGGGGACTGGGCTTCTTTTCCCTTTTGGAATAACCTTCCAGGTTTTTCCGCTGATTTAGAAAGATTTATCCACGGATTCCCAAGGATTCACACGGATTAGGTGAGTGTTTCAGGAAACTACCGCCTACCGGTGGTGATTTGGGGCGTCTTAATCTTTTAGGAATAACCTTCCAGGTTTTCTTTCAACCTGGAAGGTTTTAGCGTCAGGCTAAGCGGAATTTAGCTTCGCTGAGCTCGTCCGCTAAGACGGCCTCGGTTGCAATTCCGCTTTGAACATCATTGAATTTGCAATTCAATATATTTGGCCGGTTATTTAGCTATTCATCCCCAACTTCGGATTATTCAAATGTCGGCTCGCATCGCGGCTGGTTTTTTTGATCAGGTTTTTTTCGAGTGCCTGGGTAAGATCTATACCCGTTTGGTTGGCCAGACAAATCAGCACAAAAAGAACATCAGCCATTTCGTCGGCAAGATCGGCGGATTTATCGGATTCCTTTTCTGATTGTTCGCCGTAGCGACGTGCCATAATCCGGGCCACTTCGCCCACTTCTTCCATAAGTATGGCTGTGTTGGTGAGTTCATTAAAATATCTGACACCGGTGGTGTTTATCCATTGATCTACAAGGGTTTGTGCTTCGGATAGTTGCATGGTGATGGGTATGTAAATGTTTTCAATTCGACTGTGTCTGCCTGAAAGTTGAGAAAAGCAATTCGGATCTTTATATGGCAAACATATAAAAAAATAAGGCACTTCGACTCAGCTCAGTGTGACATTCGTTTAGAGTGTCAACTGTTTCATCTTAATGCGCTAATTTTCAATTTATACGATGTCATCCTGAGTAGCCTGCCCTGAGCCTGTCGAAGGGGAGTCGAAGGATATTTAATAAGCAATTCTCCTCACTCCCTCACTTCCAGCTTAAAGCCGGTTCCATGAACGTTCTGAATGTTTACGTCAGGTTCGTGCTTCAGGTATTTGCGCAGCCGGGTGATAAAAACATCCATGCTTCTGCCATAGAAATAATCGGTTTCGCCCCAGATTTCGGTGAGCGCCCTGTCGCGTGAGAGAAGATTATTTTTATTCATGCAAAGCAGTTTGAGCAAGGCGTTTTCTTTGGGCGTAAGCTTCTGCTCTTTGCTGTCGGTTATCAGCACCATATTGGCAGGGTCGAAGCGGGTTGTCCCCAGTTTGAAAAAATCGGAGTTCGGCCGCATATTCTGGTTCATGCAGCGCTTCAGAATGGCTTCGATGCGCAGCGCAAGTTCCTCGCTGCTAAAGGGTTTAGTGATGTAATCGTCGCATCCTATTTTAAAGCCATTGATCCGGCTTTCGCTCTGACCCAATGCTGTGAGAAAAATTATGGGTGATTGCTGATTGATTGCCCTGATATCCCCGGCAAGGGCGAAACCATCTTTTCGGGGCAACATAACATCAAGGATGCAAAGATCAAATTCACCCTTTTTGAAAAACTCAAGACCTTGCTCGCCATCAGTTGCCAGAACAATATGATAGCCCAGCAATTCCAGATAATCCTGCAAAACCGCGCTCAGGTTGTGATCATCCTCAACCAGTAATATTCTTGCTTTCTGATCCATGATAATCTGTTATTAGTTTCGTTTGATTATGAACCGGCAAATGAATTTCAAAAATACTTCCCTTCTTTAACTCACTTTTCGCTTTGACCAATCCACCCATGGCTTCCACCATCGTTTTTACATAATACAAGCCCAAACCAAATCCTTTGACATCATGCACATTTCCTGTATGAACCCTGAACAGCTTTTTGAAAACATATTTAAGATTGTCGCTGCTGATGCCAATTCCTTTGTCGTGTACTTCAACAACCAACAGCGCCCCAATGTTTTTGGTTATGACCTGAATTTCGGGGTAACCCTGGGCATATTTGGTGGCATTGTCCAGTAAATTATTCATTATGTTGATAAAATGATTGTAATCTGCATTCACAATGCTTTGATCTGCAGACAATTTACTGGTAAGAAACCCGCCCTTGTCGCGTATAATAAGCTCGAAATTCTTCAGGCATAATTTAATGGCTTCATGGGCGTCAAATTCCATGATATTCAATCTGTATTCGCCTTTGTCAAGGATGGCAATCTGCAGAACCTGCTCAACCTGTTGTTTCAGGCGAAGATTCTCATCATGAATAATCCTTGCATAACGCTTTGTCCGGACCGGATATTCATACACATCGGGTTTCAGCAACATTTCACTGGCAAGCGAAATGGTTGAAATCGGTGTTTTAAACTCATGAGTCATATTATTTACAAAATCGCTCTTCATTTCTGAGAGCTTTTTTTGCCTTAGGAAAGAGAAAATAACGAATGAAAAAGCGAAGATGATAACGCCCAGCAGCACAAAAGCAAGTAGCAGGTAAGGAAAAATTCTCAGCCACAACACATCGCGTTCAGCAGGGAAGTAAACGCCCAGAAATAATTTTTCGCTGCGGTAAAGGCACGAAAGTGAAACCCTGTGATTGGTGGCGACAAGCTGTGTAGGGTAATTCCCTGCGTTTCCGGCAAAAATGGTTTCGCAGCCCGGATTATAAACTCCCCAGGCATATTCACGGGTAATTGTCATGCCGCCGAACTCCTGTTGCAAAAGCGAATCAAGGCGAACCGTATTGATGGCTGAAAGTATCTCAAAAGTGCGATGATCACACTTCGTTCGGCAAATTGTTGAATCGGCCGATTGTATATCGCGTTCATCAAACATAAGGTTAACAACTCCTTTTAAAGCAAGCTGAACCTTATTGTTGAACTGCTCTTCCTGCATTGCCAAGGCCTTCCTTACCCAGTAAATCTGAATCAGCACTATCCCGACAAGTGACAGGGAAGTGATTAAAATAAGGATGACGATGGTGCGTTTTTTCATTATTGAAGTTTGATTTTGCAAAGGTAAATGATTCAAGACCAGAATACAGGTTTTTTTTAACAGCACCTTAACAGTAATTAACGGTTTCTTAACAAGCTACACTTTTGATAAGCATTAAGTTTGCAATCTAACCTAAAACAAAATTCTCATGAAAAAAGTAATAGTAGCATTTTCCGTATTTGCGTTCTTGTTTGCATTCTCAGGAATCACCGTTGATGCTTCAGCAGGTGAAGTGAGTTTCTACTCAGTTAACTACACCGGCGATGATAATCCAAATCTTGACGGAACCAAGAAAGCTGCCAAAGCCGATGGAACCAAGGCTGGTTGTGGTGACAAATCAGCCAAAGCCTCTTCAGGCGATTGCAGCAAATCATGTGGTGATAAATCAGCCAAAGCATCAACTGATGTTGAAGGCAAGAAGGCTACAACTGCAACTGCTGCTGTAGCTGCACCCGATGTAAAGTAAACAGAATTCGATTCTGAAAGAAAAAGCCCTGCAAGTTGCGGGCTTTTCTCGTTTTATGCAAAAACATTAACAAAAAATACTGGACTTTGCATCCTCTTATCCCCCTCTTATCCCCCTTTCGGGAAAGGGGGACGATACATTGTTGGTTTTTAGACAGTTGGGTGATGCTATTGGATATGGCTAGCGGGTTCTCCCCCTGGTGCCTGAGCCTGGTCGAAGGCCAAAGGGGGAGTTAGAGGGGGTATCTGGCATGACAGGTGGAGATTTCATCCTCTTATCTTATCCCCCTTTCGGGAAAAGGGGACGATACATTGTTATTTTTTAGATAGTTGGGAGATGCTATTGGATGTGGCTAGCAGGTTCTCCCCCTTTCCAAAGGGGGAGTTAGAGGGGGTATCTGGCATGACAGATGGAGATTTCATTCAGGGAAGATATTTCAATAGTTTCATTTATGCAGTTATCTTTGCAGCAAAAACTGATGGATACAACTGCAACTTTGGAATATCTGGGCGATTTGCAGCTAAAAGCAACGCATACCCGTTCGGGAGAAACAATAATCACTGACGCTCCGGTTGACAACAACGGCAAAGGCTCGGCATTTTCGCCCACCGATCTGATGGCTACTTCACTGGGGCTATGCATGATTACCATTATGGGGATTGCTGCCAATAATTCGGGTTTCAGCATTGAAGGCACCAAGGCAAGGGTAACAAAAATTATGGCTTCTGATCCCCGCAGGGTTGGCGAAGTGGTGATTGAACTTGATTTTCCCGATCACAATTACTCCGAAAAACAAAAACAGATCATTAAGCAGTGCGCCAAAATATGCCCGGTTTCGCAAAGCCTGCACCCCGATCTAAAACAAACAGTGACCTTTAATTTTTCATGAAATAACACCATGGAATTCAATCTTAAAACCGGCATTCCCGGATCAGAAAGTCTAACAGTCAGTATTGCTGACACTGCAACCCATTATGGTTCAGGACTTATCGAAGTATTTGCCACTCCGGCAATGATCGGTCTGATGGAAAAAACTGCACAACTCAGCATTCAGCATCTTTTGCCTGATGGATTCATTACCCTGGGAACAGAAGTAAATGTTACTCATGTGAAAGCTACCCCGCTGGGGATGAAGGTCAGTAGCACTTCTGAACTGATCGGAGTGGATGGAAAGAAACTTTTATTCAAGGTTTCAGCCCACGACGAATCCGGGTTAATCGGCGAAGGCACACACAAAAGGTACATTGTAAATGCCGCTGAGTTTATGCAGAAGCTGAAGTCAGGGAAATAACGCATCACAAAACAATGTCGGTATGTTAAGTCCTCGGATTGGAGTACAAAATGAAAAAGATCCTTCGACTCCGCTCAGGAGGACATCGTATAGAATTGATAATTAGTGCATTAAGATGAAACATTGTACACTCTAAACGGGTGTCACACTGAGCGGAGTCGAAGTGCATACAGATGCGGAAAGACAAATCTTCTTAAAATAAACACACAATTGCATCATAAATCAACACTCACAATCAACCAAAATACATCATATGTCAGACCATTTTCCAGCAAGCCAGATAAAAATGCTTGCCAAATGCCCTTCAGGTCTTGAAGGTGTTCTCTCTCAGGAACTTGAAGATCTGGGTGCCACCAATATTGAAATCCTTACCCGGGCAGTTTCATTCGAAGGAGATAAGCAACTGATGTATGCTGCCAATTATCAGTGTCGCACAGCCCTGAGAATATTGCTGCCGATCAAACAATTTACCATTCTTACCGAGGAAGATTTTTACACTTCCGTGAAATCGATAAAATGGGAGGACTACTTCTCATCGGCAGAAACATTTGCATTCGACTCAACCCTGAGCAATTCGGTATTCACGCATTCTCAGTATGTTTCGCAGCGGGCCAAAGATGCCATAGCCGATCGTTTCCGCGAAAAAACCGGACAGCGGCCATCGGTAGATACGATTAATCCCGATTTTAAAATAAACATACATCTTGCAAAAAACGAATTAACCGTTTCCTTTGACAGTTCGGGCGACTCACTGCACAAAAGAGGCTATCACGTTTCAAATGCAGAAGCACCCATCAGCGAAGTATTGGCTGCCGGCATGATTCTGCTCAGCGGCTGGGACGGGCATTCCACTTTTATCGATCCGATGTGCGGTTCAGGAACACTGCTTACCGAAGCGGCAATGATTGCGATGAATCTTCCTGCCGGACAATTCAGGGAAGAATTTGGCTTTATGAAATGGAAAGATTTCAGAAAAGACATCTGGGAAAATGTAGTAAACGATGCCCTTCAGCAGCAGCATGATCTGGATGCTGACATCATTGGATCTGACATTTCAGGCATCAACCTGCGATCGGCAGAAGCCAACCTTAAACAGGCAAAACTTCATAAAGACATCAGATTATGGGTATCTCCTTTTCAGGAAATTACCCCACCCGAAGCGCCGGGCGTTATGATTACAAATCCGCCTTATGGCGACAGGGTTGTAGTTGAGGATATCATTGAACTGTATCAGGATCTGGGAAATGTGCTGAAACGCAAATTTGCCGGCTATAAAGCCTGGGTAATCAGCTCCGATTTAAGGGCGCTGAAAATGATAGGGCTGAAGCCGATGAAAAAGCATATACTTTTCAACGGACAACTGGAATGCAGATACGTTGGGTTCGATCTTTATGATGGAAGTAAAAAAGCTGCGAAACAGGATATCAATCCGCAAGTCAAGCCCTGACTATCAAACCGCACCCCGCTTAAAAGTATCTCCCTCCGACAAATCGCCGGAATCCCATCCTTTGCGGAACCAATCCATGCGTTGTTTGGAGGTGCCGTGGGTAAAATCATCAGGGACCACACGTCCCTGTGATTTCATTTGGATGTTGTCATCCCCTACTGCTGCGGCGGCGCGAAGTGCTTCTTCAATATCGCCGTCTTCAAGAATATCCATCATCCTATCGGCATGATGTGCCCATAATCCGGCCAGAAAATCGGCCTGGAGCTCAAGCTTTACTGTCAGTGCATTGGCTTCCCGTTCGTTGAGGCGTTGGCGTTGCGACTGCACATTGTCCAGAATGCCAAGCTGCTTCTGCACATGATGTCCGACTTCATGCGCAATCACGTAGGCCACAGCAAAATCGCCATGAGCACCAAACCTGTCCTTCAGCACATCACAAAAACTGAGGTCGATGTAAATTTTTTCATCGCCCGGACAATAAAACGGACCGCTGGCAGCCGTTGCAAATCCACAGGCCGACTCAACTTCACCTCTGAAAAGTACCAATTTAGGCTCCCGGTAGGTTTGTCCTGATTGCTCAAAAATCAATTTCCAGACATCCTCCGTATCGGCAAGCACCACCGATACAAATTGCGCCATCTGATCTTCTTCGGCTGTGGCTTCAACTGTTTGGTTCTGTCCGGCATCCATAGTACCCAGCATTTGCCCGGGATCGCCTCCCATCAGCCAGACAATCAATACAATTACAATTGTGCCGATGCCGCCACCGACAGCCATTTTGCCGCCCGACATGCCACGGCGGTCTTCAACATTTGAACTTCCACGTCTTCCGGTAATGCGCATAATATGATGTTTTAAAGTTTGAAACCACACTTTGAAATAAACAGAAAAATATCGGAATCGCTACCAAAAATAGGTTTCCCTTTTTACTCCATAATCAGGATTACATTGTTTATAAAAATTGCGCGTTTTGTGCTTCGACTCCGCCTGCCAGACTGCGCAGCAGGCAGGCTACCAATGACAGATTATGTAACG
>DHVX01000054.1 GCA_002412885.1 Bacteroidales bacterium UBA5197 | reverse complement strand
TTCAGGTTGCTCTTGATGTTTTCAATCTTGGAAATATGATCAACAAAGACTGGGGTCGTATGTATTTCTCCTCAGGAGCTTATTACAGCAACTACCCGCTCATCAGAATGCAGGGTTACGAAACAGACAACACTACTGCTAAATTCTCATTCCAGAAACCTAAAGGCGAAACCTGGTCAATCGACGATTCAGGCATCCTCAGTTCAAGATGGCAAGGTCAGTTGACCATCAGGTACATCTTTAACTAAATTAATTTCTTGTGAATTTTTAAAGGAGTTCCGGATTCCGGGACTCCTTTTTTTATCTTTGTGTTTCAAAAAAAGATTATCATGACAATCCTCAGGTTCAACATCATACTTGCTTTTGTTATTGCTCAATTTATTAGTCCTGATTCATTGCGTGCCCAATGCAACGAAAAACAGGTAACAGTAATTTTCTCGTTGGATGGTTTTCGCTGGGATTATCCTGAAAAAACAAACACTCCTGCTCTGAACAGAATTGCAGAAGAAGGTGTAAAAGCAAAATCTCTCATCCCTTCATTTCCTTCAAAAACTTTTCCCAACCATTATACCATAGCTACAGGTTTGGTTCCGGACAATCACGGATTGGTAAATAATTCCTTTTTTGACCGGGAAATGGATAAACCTTATGCCATCGGCAATAAAGAAGCCCGCAACAACGGCGATTTCTATGGAGGCGAACCCATATGGATAACTGCTCAACGTCAGGGATTGATCACAGCATCATACTTCTGGGTGGGAACCGATGTGGCCATTCAGGGAATGCAACCCGACTACTGGAAAATGTATCAGCAAAATACCCCTTTTTCGCAGCGGATAGATACCATTATTCATTGGCTGAGCCTTCCGGATGATCAACGGCCTTCGCTCATCATGGCCTATTACCACGAACCCGACGGGGTTGGCCATAATTATGGTCCTGATGACCCTCGTACCCTGAAACTGGTGACAGAACTGGACAGCATTACAGGAACACTGTACGACCGCATAAAAGCTTTGCCAAATGGCAATTGTGTTAATTTTATTGTATTGTCCGATCACGGGATGGGGCCCATCTCCTCGGAAAGAAATATTGCTTTAAGTGAACATATCCTGGGAAACTGGCCGGTAAGACCCGAAGGCGGAAATCCGAACTTCAATCTTTATGCCGATGGAAGCTATGTTGATTCGGTATATCTTGCACTTAAACCGCTAAAAGGCATTTCGGTGTACAGGCCATCTGAGGTTCCCGAACATCTGAATTATGGCAAAAACCCCAGGGTTGGCGATGTGATTGTGTTTGCCGATTCAGCATGGAGCATCACACTTAACAAACCTAAAAGAGATTTTACCGGCGGAACACATGGCTATGATCCGCAAAATACTGATATGCATGCCATTTTTTATGCATGCGGACCGCGGTTCAAAAAAGGATACACTCATCCATCATTTCAGAATACAAACATTTATTCCTTGCTGGCGGAATTGCTTGGAATTATTCCGGCTAAAACCGATGGCAATAAGGAAGCCATAATGGATATGATGAATTGACAGGCAAACTGAATCATTTGTGCATAAGCATAAAGCCATCATTCGTTCATTATCATCCGGCATCATTTAAAAAATCCGGATTTCCTTAAAAGGGGAATGATTTGTATCAGGAACCACCAAATCCCGGCATACACTTCCTTTTACTACCACCACTGCTTTTTCGGTAGCTGAACAATAGCAATTTATTTCTGTTAAATATGTTAAATATTAACATTATGTCATTCTCAAAACCATACACACTAATAACCGGAGCTTCCAGCGGGATAGGCTTTGAACTTGCAGTTATTATGGCTTTCAAAAGCCATAATCTGGTACTCACAGCCCGATCGGAAGAAAAACTTAACAACATCGCCCGTCAGCTGATCAAAAATCACGGCATCGATGCCATTAGTATCCCGGCTGATTTATCGGTGGCAACCGACAGAGATAAACTCATTGGTGAAATCAGGAATCGAAATATTCATATTGAAAACCTGGTCAACAATGCAGGCTTCGGCGACCTTGGCGCTTTTGAAACTTCGGACTGGCTGAAGAATGAGGAGATGATACAGCTCAACATAACCGCCCTTACCCATCTAACCCGCGAATTTCTGCCAGACATGCGAAAAGCAAAATCGGGCAGAATTATGAATGTGGCATCCATTGCTGCATTTATGCCAGGCCCGCTGATGTCGGTATATTATGCTTCAAAAGCCTATGTACTTTCTTTTGGAGAAGCCCTGGCCGGAGAGCTGGCTGGCAGCGGTGTAAAAATCACAACCTTATGCCCGGGCCCGGTTGAAACAGGATTTCAAAAAAAGGCTGAATTTAAAGACCCTGCACTCCTGAAAATGATTAAACCAGCCACAGCACTTGAAATTGCCAACTATGGATACAATTCAATGATGAGCGGAAAAAGACTTGCCATTAATGGTTGGATGAACAGGTTTATGGTTTTCGGCCTCAGGTTTTCGCCGCGTTGGGTTGTTTTGCCCTTAATCAAGAGACTGCATCAGTAAACAGCTTTTCTTATGGGATAATATTTCAGGCAGAATATATGCAGGCAACATAACCCATTATTTCCCCTCCCACAATGCAGCAGCTATGCGTTTCTTTCCGTCCATTTTGATATGGAGGGGCTTTGCAAATCTGACATGTTTAAAGAAAGTAGTTCGCTGAATAAGCTCTTGCTTAT
>DHVX01000035.1 GCA_002412885.1 Bacteroidales bacterium UBA5197 | reverse complement strand
GAAGCCGGGCGAAATCCCCTTGTGTTTCCGCTGATGCGGAATCTTGCGCATCTTCAGGCATTCCACCTCAACAATTCCGCCGGTGCAATCACCATGCTTGAGGAACTGATCGGCCTTACCAACAACAACCGTTTGCTGCAGGCTGAATGTAAACTGGAACTTGCCGATATCATGCTTTTTACCGGCGAACCCTGGGAAGCAACGTTGCTTTATTCGCAGGTTGACAAAGCTTTTAAAAATGAGCCGATCGGGCATGAAGCACGTTTTCGGAATGCACGTTTGTCCTTCTATATCGGTGAATTCAATTGGGCAAGGGCTCAGCTTGATGTGCTGAAAGCAGCCACTTCCAAGCTTATTGCAAACGATGCCATGTCGATGTCGCTGCTGATCAGCGATAATATTGATATGGATAGTTCTACCGTTCAACTTGCCACTTTTGCCAGAGCCGATCTTTTACTCTACCGTGAAAAACCCGGTGAAGCACTGGCTTTGCTTGATTCATTGCTGATTGCGTTTCCCGGTCACCCGATTACCGATGATGCACTGATGAAAAAAGCTGAAATTAAAATTAAACAGGGCAAACCATCTGAAGCAATTGTTTTATACCGCCAGGTAGCCGACGAATTCAGCAATGGCGTGCTGGCTGATGACGCGTTGTTTAATCTGGCGATTATATATGACACTGAAACCTCTCTTTCGGATAATGAATACATTGACCGGACTTTACTATTTTTTTTAAACATTCAGGATCCCACAGTTAAAGTCCCTGCGAAAGCTATGGCCGCTTATCAGGAGTTGCTGATGAAATATCCGGGAAGTTTGTTTACCGTGGAAGCAAGAAAGAGGTTCAGGTTGTTGAGGGGAGATATGGTTAATTGATTGCGGATTTCGGATTGCGGATTTCGGATTGCGGATTGTGATTGCGGAATGCTGATTTCGGATTTCGGATTGCGGAATGCGGATTGTGGGTTTTTAATTTCTGATTTCTCTGGTTATCGGTTCTCGCTCTTGAAACAAGCAATTTCTAATTTCTAAAGCAAAAACACTTCGACTTCGCTCAGTGTGACATTCGTTTTTTGGTCAGCATTGGTTCTCTTTTAATGCACACGTTATCAGACCTATACGATGTCATCCTGAGCGGAGTCGAAGGATAGGACGATCAATCCGTCATTGGTAGAAGAGTCGAAGGATCCGTCATTGGAAGTGAAGCCGAAGACAAATGTTCATTAATAAACAAATTCAATTTCTAATTTCTGAAATCTGAAATCAAAAGGTTTAACAAGAAGACCTAACAAGTTAAAAGCCTGTCCGCCTCGGGCGGAAAAACTTGTTAGGTCACTCCGAAATCCGAAATCTGAAGTCCGAAATTAAAATCCGAAATCCAAAATCCGAAATTGCATGGAACCTGTAAGAGCTAAAAAACATTTGGGACAGCATTTCCTGAAAGATGAGAACGTTGCCCGAAAAATAGTGGATAGCCTTACTATGCCCGGCAGTGCTGTTCTGGAAATCGGCCCTGGCACAGGTGTGCTTACCAAATATTTGTTGAAACTCCCCATTGAGAAATTTCTGGCCATCGACCTTGACTGGGATTCGATACCATACCTGAAAACGACTTTCCCGGAGGCTGCAGATAGCTTTATAGAAGGCGATTTTCTGAAGATTCCGATTGATGATCTGTTTCCGGGGAATTTCTCAGTTATCGGGAATTTTCCATATAATATTTCCACACAAATACTTTTTCGGGTACTTGAAAACAGAAATCGGGTGCCGGAAGTGGTGGGAATGTTTCAGAAAGAAGTAGCCGAAAGAATTGCAGCTCCTCCTGGAAGCAAAACCTATGGAATTATGAGCGTGCTGCTTCAGGCGTGGTACGACATTGAGTATCTTTTCACTGTAAGTGCGGATGTTTTTGTGCCTCCTCCAAAAGTTCAATCGGCGGTAATTCGGTTAAAACGAAACCAGGTGGAATCGCTTGGATGTGACGAAAAATTGTTTGTCAATATTGTGAAAACAGCATTCAATCAGCGCCGGAAAACCCTGAGAAATGCGCTCAAATCATTCAGGTTTTCACCTGATGCTGCCCTGGAAGAACTACTTACCAAAAGGGCGGAACGATTGGGTGTTGAAGAGTTTGTATTTATTACAAATCAGGTGGTGGAGGCGGACTGAAAAGCCATAATCCTTTTCGCCTTGGGTAGGAAGACTAGTCCGGTTATTTGCTTTATCAATCAGCTGGTTCAACCCTTTCAGGGCTGAAGTTACTTATATCCTGCTTAACCGTGGGTTCCGCGAAGGGCTCCACCCACGGTTATTGTTATTGAGCACCTTCGGCGCTCTGTCATAGTCCCCGAAGGGGGCGAATTTCAAATAACCGTGGGTGTAGCAAAGTGGAACCCACGGTTACCAATGATAGGATACAACTCCGTCCCCGAAGGGGGCGAATTTCAAATAACCGTGAGTCTTACATCTTGAAAAGAAGACCTAACAAATTGAAAGCATGTCTGCCTTGTGACGCGACGGACTTGTCCAGTCAGTTGCATTATCAATCAGCTGGTTCAACCCTTTCAGGGCTGAAGTTACTCATATCCTGCTTAACCGTGGGTGTAGCAAAGTGGAACCCACGGTTACTAATGATAGGATACAACTCCGTCCCCGAAGGGGGCGAATTATAAATAACCGTGGGTCTTACATCTTGAAAAGAAGACCTAACAAATTGAAAGCCTGTCCGCCTTGGGACGGGACGGACTTGTCCGGTCAGTTGCATTATTAATCAGCTGGTTCAACCCTTTCAGGGCTGAAGTTACTGATATCCTGCTTAACCGTGGGTTCTGCGAAGGGCTTCACCCACGGTTATTGTTATTGAGCACCTTCGGCGCTCTGTCCTGGTCCCCGAAGGGGGCGAATTTTAAATAACCGTGAGTCTTACATCTTGAAAAGAAGACCTAACAAGTTGAAAGAAAACTTGTCAGGTCAATCCTATCTCATAAAGCATCTTTTAAGATGACCTGACAAGTTGAAAACCTCTCCGCCTTGGGCGGGAAAACTTGCTTGGTCACATTCCTCATTCCGGCAGGAATAATAAAATTGTCCAGAATGGCATCTGTTACTCTAAAAAGAAGACCTAACAAGTTGAAAGAAAACTTGTTAGGTCACTCCAATTTCATAAAACATTTTTTTAAAGTAGACCTGACAAGCCCGGATAAGCCCTTTCAGGTTTTTATCTTTAATCTCCAAATAATTCCTTTTCTTTTACAAAGACCAACTTGCCGAATTTTTCCAGCTCTTTGGTATTGATGCGTTTTTTGTCACCGACAATACAGATAACCATTGGTTTATCCGCAATATTACTGGCATAGAATTGCTGGATATCATCAAATTTCAGATTTTCATAGGCTTTCTGCTTGATGAATGCAGGGTCAGTTTCATAACCCTGGTTTTGCCAGCCTAAAATTTGCGCACTTAAGTCCCTGAAATGGGGGCGTTTGCTCAAAGAAGAATTACTCAGGTATTGCTGGATCATTTTGGTACGTTCCGGCTTGGCTGGCATATGGCGCACCAGACTATCGAAAATGGTGATCGCCTCAATGGTTTTATCAGCCTGTGTGCCGATTTTACCCGTAAAATATCTTTCCTTGCCTTTTAACAATGGATCCACATATTTAGCTCCGGCACTATAAGCCATTGAACGGGATTCCCTGATTTCCTGAAGTACCAGACCGGAAAAATCGCCGCCGAAATACAAATTAAAAGCATCCGTTATTGCTTGTTGGTCAGGATCGTATGCATTGCCATTTGCGAAAAAGTAAATATTGCTTTGGGTGGCTTTTTTCTTATCCACAAAATAAACCGTGTTTTCGGCGTATTGATTCATATCCATCACAACCGGCGTTTCTACAGATTTACTGCCGCTGGTTTTAAAAACTTTTTGGCAGGTTGCAGCGATCTCCTGCGGCTTCAGGTTCCCGGAATAATGAATGTTGACGCCATATTCCTGAATGGACTTAAACGCAGCTGTCATTTGATCTGCTTTGTAAGACTTTATCTCCTTAAGTCCGGGACGGTCGATAAATTCTGAAGATTGTCCATATTTAACATAACCAACCAAAGCACTGGCCACATTGTCGGGTTCACTTCGCTCCATTTTGCGTTCCGTTTTGGCTGCTTCGTATAAAACACCCAGTTTTGATTGTTCCAGCTCAGGATTTTCAAGTAATAAACCTATCAGCTCAAGCGCTTCATTGAATTTTTCATCAAAACCGACAACCTCAATACTGGTGTAGCTTTCGTTGCCCGATATGGAATAGGTGCATCCGCTTGCTGCTATGGTTGCCTTAAAATCATCCAGTTTACTGCCCTGTGGATAAGCCAGATTCATGGCTTCCACAGCATACTCCAACGCTGGAATTGTATGGTGCCCGACTTTGTAATCAACATTCAGTTGAAAAACATTGTTGGCCGGATTTTTTACACAATACACATTCATGCCTTCTGTGGGCGTAATCTTTTCAACATCTTCATTAAAATCAATAAATTTTTGTTGCAGTTTTGTTTCGGGGATTGCTTCAAATTTCAATGCATAAGGAGAAGATGCATTCTTATTGGCAGTCAGCGGCGTGTAATCAGGTTTGTCAATTTTTTGCTTTTTGGGGAATCCCATCTTTGAATAAAAAGCCAGATAGTTATCCCCATAGTATTTATTGGCAATGTTAATCACATCTTCTCTGGTAATGTCCATCAACCGATCGGGATACTGCAGCAAATCCTCAATGGATTGATATCGTCCGAAAGCAACGGCAAGCATATTTCCCTTATACGTATTCGATTCCATACTGATCTGGTAATCGCGGAACAGCTCTGTTTTAATATTGCTGATCATTGCTGTATCAAATTCCCCGGACTTCAGTTTCTGCAATTGTGTCATAATCAGTTGCTCAGCATTGCCAAGCTTTTGTCCCAATATTTTAGGAACAAATAATATTATGCTTGCGCCTTCATCGTTATAGGGCATATTAATTACCTGAGCTGCCATCATCTTGTTTTCAAGAATCAGTTTGTCCAGCAATCCGGTCTGGCTCTGATTGGAAAGCACCGCATTACAAACTGAGAGCGGAATTTCATCAGGATGACCCGCCGGCACTGTCCTGAAACCAAGTATGCCAAGTTTTATCGGACTCAGTTTCATTTCAACCTGCTCTCTTCCGTTAAACGGCGCCTCTTTATATACTTCACGCTGAGGGATCTCTTTCCGTTCCCATTTTCCGAACTTCGCTTCGATGACCGGCTTGATAATCTCTTTATCAAAATCACCGGTCAGAATAAGCGCCATGTTGTTGGGCACATACCAGGTGGTGAAGAAGTCATACATTTTGGTCAGAGAAGGATTTTTCAGATCTTCAACGGTTCCTATCAGCGTTTGTTGGCCGTAAGGATGGTTGCGGTAAAAGTTCTTATTGAAATTTTCGATCATTGAAAATGCAAACATGTCAGAATACATATTTTTCTCTTCGTAAACCACTTCCAGCTCAGCCTGAAAGGAGCGGAAAACCGGATTTTCGAACCGATGACTGTATAAATCCAGCCATTTTTCGATCTGCGTGGGTGGAAAGGCATTGTAATAAATGGTATAGTCAGGTCCGGTGCCGGCATTTACGCCTGTTCCGCCCATGCTTCGCAGCAGATTGAACATTTCGTTGGGAACGGCATATTCATTTGCTTTTAATGACTCTTCATTGATTTCCTTTTGGATGCCTTTCCTTACTTCCGGATTGGTTTCTCTGCCCAGCTTATCATACAGCCTGAAAATGCTGTCGATATGCGGTTTTTCAGCTTCCCAATTGATGGTTCCCAATTCCTGAGTGCCTTTAAACAACATGTGTTCCTGGTAATGTGCCATGCCGGTTGCACCTTTTGGATCGTCCTTACCTCCGGCACGAACCATAATACTGCCAAAAACCTGAGGTAAGTTGTGGTCTTCATTCAAAATGATGGTCAACCCGTTTTCAAGTTGGTAAACCTCTACATCTATGGGCTTATAGTCGGCGCGCTGAGCTTGAGTTGTTATTATCAACAACCCCAAAAGGACTAAAAGGAAACTCTTTTTCATGGCATGTTATATTATAGGATTTGTATAGACCAAATGTAGGGAAACTATTACAATTTAGCGGGCTTCAAATTCAGAAAAAACTTTATTCGACTTGATAGATAGTTTTTTGATCGAAGCTGTTTTACTGAAATTCTATCCATTTGTCGATGGCCTGATAGCATAATCATCAAGAAACTTTCACTCCAATTCATTAGTTATATACAGCGCTAATGTTTATTGAGTTACTTTGTGTCTCCAATCATTTTTAACACATAATCTAATGCTTCCTCTGATGGAACTTCAATATCAGGAGCTACTCCAATTTGGTCAAGTCGCATTTTGTCGGGGGTGTAATAGTCAGCAATTGCCATAAAAATATAGAAATTGTCTATTACATGGATATTAGAAGCAGATAGCATGGCACCCGAAGTATTTTCACCAACAGTAGTGGCAATTTTATTTGATTTAAGTCCATAAACAAATGGTTCACATGTACTTGCGGTTTTTTTATTTGTCAAAATGAATACATTCCCATTAAATTTCATTTCACCTGGTTCAATTACTAATTTACATCCTCTCGAATTTAACAAATATGCCTGTAATTTATAGGTATTTTTTTCTTTAGAATCAGGAAGTGATTCAAAATCAGTAATTTTTTCGCCCCCAGTACTAAATTTATTTGTTATAAAATAACCAATATTAATCTCATCTTCTATTAAATAACTACCTAAAACATGAGCAGGCGAAAGCCCACCTCCAGAGTTATCCCTTAAATCTATTATTAAGTTTTGATAATTACCAGAATGCACGATAGAAATGATACTATCCATCTCAATTTTTCCACCCGAAAAACTCTTTACTTCGAGAAGTGCAGTTTTATTGGATATTTCTTTAAAAAATACATTATTGTAAGTCTTGTATTCAATATATTCTTCTTCGACTTTTTTAACTGTTGGATTTCCAAACATAAGGTTATAGTGGCTAAAGGGAAGTTTTGATGAGCTCATATTGAATCCAAAAAACCAATCAATATCATCAATAGCAACTGATGCAAGTTTTACTGTACGTTTTTTAAACTTTTTCCACTTAGTTGTTTCCAGATAACTCGTGTTGAAAAGATATTTTTGCGTGGTATCGAAAATATGCTGAGGAAAATTATCATAAGTAAATGTCTCATCTAATGAAGTTTTTAAACCTGATAATTTTACAGTAACTCCGTAGCTTTTGCTATAAAAGCTTCCAGAAATTTTATCGTTTGTTTTAATACCTTTAAATGGACTTATGCCCAGCATTGGCATGGATATATACCCTTTAAGACTATCAGTACCATCCATATTATGAAAGCTTTCTATATCATTGATGGTTAAAAAAGCACCATTTTTCGGCACTTTTTTAAAAATCTTGAGCAAAAATGACTTCCCATTTCCTAAAATTCTTTTGTAAGCATCGGGGGGAGAAGAAAATTGAACTAATTTGTTTGCTTCGTCATATTTTGCAATCAATAAGGTATTCATCGGACCAAAATCATTCTCGCCAAATACCATTTCAACCTTGTATCTTTCCTGAGCATTAACTGACGGAGATAGAATACAAATAACAAGTAAAAACAAAAGGTTTTTTTTATGCATAAGTCAGAAAGTTATATTATAAATATGTAAAAGAATTTACACCTCAAAGATATACATATAATTTTGATCAAAAAACCACCCATCAGTAGTTTTTCGGATGATAACCAAAAAGCCATCTTTCTTCGTTTCATTCTTCCCTCCTCTTTCCTGCTTTTCCGCAAAGTGTATGCATATAATAAACCAGATAATTTTTATCACTACATTTGTAACCATGAACCTTTGGAAGACCGGTGCTTATGAAGCCAAAAAAGCGAAAGGACCACTTTTACATTCCAGGCTGCCTAAATATCAGAAATAATAGTTCAGCCAGATAACCCTTATTTTACATTATGAAAAAGCTCTTATTCATTTTGTCACTGCTCGCCTTGCTGGCCTGCAAAAAAGAAAATAACAATCAAAAACAGGAATGGACGGATGTTTCGCCGGAATCCACAACCGATTTTCAGGACATTCAGATGCTTAATGAGAACGTGGGTTATGTGGCAGGTTTCATCAATAGCGGGCAATACAACGTTATATGCACTGAAATTCAACCAGCAGATAGCAACAACTATATTTCTTTGGATAATACTTTGCCATATTTATCCTGCAGTTTGATTGACACGCTACCTTCAGCTTCCATTATGTATAAAACTATTGATGGGGGCAAAAGCTGGAATCCCGTTACACTGCCTTTCTCAAAATACAAACACATGTCGTTTGTAGATGAATACCACGGCTTTGCATTGTCGGCTGATGGCGTTTACAAAACAGTGAACGGTGGAGTAAGCTGGCAAAAAATTATGGAAAATACTGCGGTTTATGATTATACTTCAAAATCAAGTGTATTCCAGAAAATTAAGTTTACCGGACCCGATAACGGATTTCTCTATACCAATATTTTTATGGGAGGCTGCGTTCTGGTTTCGGTAAACGGAGATGGTGAGCTCAAAAAAATCATTTCAAACCGAATTGAACTTCCGGCACCGATTCCTTTCATCAACGGAATTGAAAATATCCCCGGCCATCCCGAAGAGGCACTAATATTGACGCAAAGGAACTTATACAAATACAATGAAAACGGAGAAGAGCTGGAACTGATGCAGAATACCAATTCTTTTGAAAAATTAGCCCTCGCAGGCGGTTCAACCTGGTATGCCAGTTTCTCCGGAATTTTATCAGTGTCGGATGACACAGGCACCTCGTGGAATAACATATCAACCTTGCCAGCCAGTAATTGCAGCATACTTACCAGTGCCGGAGAAAACTTTGTATGTGTATCAAACAAAATTGGAATTTACATTTCTGATAACGGAGGACTCAATTTCAGGCAAATGTCAAAACCCGATGTTGAAATTACCGATATCTGTTTCCCAACACCGCAGACAGGACTTGCTATCGGACCAAATGGCAGAATATTACGATACTTTCAGGATTGATAATGGTATTAAATGCTTTAAATCCCATTTCATCATTAGTACACTACCTTACTTTGATAACGTTTCTGATTGATCTATCCTATTAACTATTGACAAAATGAATTACGAAAACAATCCTTCAAGCATCAAGTATTATGTAAAAAAATACCTGCTCGCGAATGCGTCCTACTATAAGGGAAAGAAAGTAATTGATTTTCCGGCAGGGAATGGAATTACTTCAGGAATTTTGAAGGAAGTTGGTGCCAATCCAATTCCTCTGGATTTATTTACGGAGTATTTTGATGTGGAAGGTTTAAATTGCACAAGGGCAAATATTCGTGATGGTCTCCCGTTGGAAAGCAAATCTGCTGATGCCCTTGTTTGTCAGGAAGGAATTGAACATTTCAGCGATCAATATCAGGCGTTGCAGGAATTTAACAGGGTGTTAAAGCCAAATGGAACTTTATTGATCACAACTCCGAATTATTCAAATCTGCGTTCTAAATTGAGCTATCTGCTTTCAGAAAGTGAACGGTTTAACTCTATCATGCCTCCCAATGAACTTGATAGTATATGGATGGCGCAGAAAGAAATTACGAATGAAATATATTTCGGACACATATT
>DHVX01000049.1 GCA_002412885.1 Bacteroidales bacterium UBA5197 | reverse complement strand
TGGAAAGGTATGGGGCGAAGCATTTTTGACGATAGGAGACATTTCCTGCACCGGGGAAAATAATCTGCAGGTGTTTTACAATGCCTTCGATAAGGTAAAAAGCAGATTTGGCACACGCTTGATTCTCAACGTTAACGATCACCTGAAATTCAGTTTAAGAGGACAAGTATTCATAAGAGAAGGTACAGAACTGTTTTTCACAGAAACCGGCAAAGCCGGAATTTATTCATACAATTACCAAACGCTTAGTATTACAGGAGGAATGTCATGGAATCTTCAATAAGAAATTTTGTAATCATTGTGGTTTGTTTGATCACTGTATCAGCAACAGATTTGTTTGCCCAGGAAAAGGGCTCACTGGAAGAAGTCTTTAAAAACAGCTACACATTTGAAAACACTGCAGAGTATTCAAAAGCAATTGAAGTCCTTAAAAAAGTGTACGATGAGTCCAGCTATGAAATAAACCTCCGGCTGGGCTGGTTAAGCTATCAGTCAGGTCTGTTTACCGATGCCATTGCTTTTTACAACAAAAGTATTTTGCTTATGCCTTTGTCAGTTGAGGCACGTCTTGGGTTTGTACTTCCGGCAGCTGCAGTTGGAAACTGGAATCAGGTAATTACGCGATACAACGAAATTCTTAAAATAGATCCCAGCAATTACACAGTGAATTATCGCATGGGGATGATTTATTATGGCAAGCAGGATTATCAGGCAGCCTATAAATACTTTGAGAAAATCGCCAACCTTTATCCCTTTGATTACGATGCCTTGCTGATGTTTGGCTGGACCAATTACCGTTTGGGTAAATTGCGGGAAGCTAAAGTCCTTTTTGGAAAAGCACTGATGAATAAGCCCGGAGATTCCTCTGCTAAAGAGGGGTATGATCTTATAAAATAAACCATACTTTTTGAGAGGTCATTTATTCAATATTCATTCTCTTACAAACGGTACAAACCTAACGGGCAGCAAATTTTTCTTTACAAGTTTTCCCTTTTCTTTGGTTGCCATAACCAATGTTTGCACGCTGCCGCGCTTCCCGAGAGGTATAATCATACGTCCACCTTCTTTCAATTGAGCAAACAGCGGAGGTGGGATATCTTCGGCAGCAGCAGTAACCACAATGGCATCATAGGGTCCGTGTTCCGGCCAACCGGCAAAACCATCTCCAATTTTCACTTTTATGTTTTTGTATCCAAGCTTTTTGAGCAGATCGGTCGATTGTTTGCCTAATGGCTCCACAATCTCTATGGTAAATACGCTGTCAACGATTTCAGCCAGTACCGCAGCCTGATAGCCCGATCCTGTGCCTATTTCCAGCACTTTCATACCTTTTGCAGGAAGTATTGCTGCTGTCATATAAGCAACCATATAGGGCTGAGAAATAGTCTGTTCGTAACCGATAGGCAATGGCATATCGCGGTATGCCTGCGACCTGAGATTTTCGGGAACAAAAAGGTGTCGGGGCACCTTTCGCATGGCCTTCAGGGTTGCCGCATCTTTGATGCCCTCATCGGCTATCTGGGACTTTACCATATTCTCACGGGCAACAGCATAAGAATCCTGTCCATAGAGCGGTGTCATTTCCATAAAAATTAGTAACAAAATGGCGGAGGCCAAAAAACCTGCTGACAAGGTTCCTGAGCCAGGGCGTATATGTGCTTTCATGGCCTAAAGATAGTAATATTCAGACGATTATGCAAGTAAATGAGAGTATTGCATTGCTTTTCAGGACTTTGCAATGTTATCAATACATAAGGAAAGTTGTGATTATAATACCGAAATCATCAATCCGGAATCACTTTCCGGCTTCCAGTTCTTTCACCAGTTTTTTCACCCCTTCGTCCGGCGAAATTGGTTTATACCCAAAGCGATTATTAAACTTATTGCTGTTAAAGAAATAATCACGGTCATATTGATAAGACATTTCTTTCATCTCTTTTAGAATGGGAATAAAAAATCCCAAAATTGCCAGCAACCAGTCGGGTAGGATACTGATTTTTGGTTCCACACCCATCTCATTGGCAAACAGATTTATCCAGTCTTTGCCGGTAAGTCTGGCATCAGATGTAGGCAAATGCCATACCTGCCCGTATGCATCGGGGGCATTTCCGAGTTTGGCGGTACCCCGGGCAGCATCAATTGTGTTTGTGAAACTGTGAATTTTGTCAGTTTTGGAGAACCAGTTTGCTTTTTTCCCTTTGCTGAAGTTTTTATAAACCATCTCTACCAGCACACTGTTGGTTGGTCCGATAAAATCAGCTGATCGTGCAATAAGAGCGGTAATCTTTCCGGATTTCATCTCATCCAGAAGCATCTGAACCACCTGCGTTCTGACTTCACCTTTTCGGCTGGTAGGACGTGTGGGTATATCTTCGGTCATATTGGCAAGGTAATCCCGGTCATACATATAAACGTTGTCAAAAAACACGAGTTTTGCCTGGTTCTTTTTGCAACTATCTATTACATTGCGCATAATCAGCGGCCATTGTTTCTTCCACACACTGGCTTTATAATCGAGGCCAACAGTAAGGTAAACAACATCAGACCCTTCAACTGCACGGTCAACATGCTCGGCAGAAGTAAGATCGGCTGTCATCAGCTGATCATTTTTATTTACAGCTTTGGGGTTTCGGCTCACCAAACGAATATCGTTTGTGTATGTATGTAATTCCCTGGCTAGTTCTTTGCCTATGGCACCACCGGCACCGAGTATGGTTTGCATGGTTAATAAATTTATATGTTAATGTACGTAGGGTTTAACAGATTATTAAAAAAATAGTTTGCAAGAGAAAAATAGCTTTGTTCGCTTTTTGAATAAAAGAAGACCTAACAAGTTGAGAGCCTGCACATCAAGGGCTGAAAAACTTGTTAGGTCAATGAACAATAGCTTCGTTCGTCTAAATCACTTATAAGAAATTTACTTCAGAGCTTTCAGTGCTTCGGCAGCGGCATTCAAGGTTGGCTCAATAGCAATTTCCTGTCCGACAGCACCTTTCATCCAGGTTTGCGGAATCAGGCGGCCTTGTGTGTACATTCGATCAAATTCTGCGGCAAGGGGCTTTCCCTTTACCTGTTGCTCTACCTGAAATTCAATCAGGTGACCCATGGGATAGTTGGAAAGATACAGCGGGTTATCAATCATGTGCGAGTAAATGGCAAGTATGGGTTCATCGTTTCCGCCAAGTACGGGCGCATAATAACTGTTCCACACTTCTTTGGCTGCTGCAATCACAGCTTCCTTCAACTGAGCAGGGGTCGCTTCAGGATTTGCATACATCCATTTCCACACCTTCATATCTACAAGCGATACACCCATTATTTCATAGCTTCCCCAGAAATTATCCAATGCCATCATATGATCCTTATTGGGATCGGCATTAGGCAAACCAAGCAATTCAAGGTCGCGTTTCTGGAAAAGGAAGGCAACAGCTTCAGTAAAAGCGGTATTTGGAACACCTTGCAGCATATAATAATCCACATCGTTTATGGTTACAGTCTGCTCCACATTGTGACCGAATTCATGCACTGCAATGTTGTAGCCTTTATAATCCATGCCGTTGGGACCGATACGGGTACGCAGACGTGCAATGTCGTTGCGCATTTCAGCACCCCATGCATGTCCGGCTCCGCGCGATGGGTCAACAGAAATCAACGAAGTAATTTCAGTGGCTTTTTGCTTATCCCATCCCAGTTTTACCAGAATGTTCGGCAGATCGGCCTCAAATGCTTTGGGATTGGGATACTTTTTGGAAGTGATGGCGGTGAGCTGCTCCTCGGGAATACCGCCGCGCGATTTAAATCCGTTGTACCATATATCGAAAGGCTGCAAAGGGCGACCCAAACGGCTGCTGATGTATGCAGCAACTTCCTTCACCTGAGCCGATGAAACAAATTCGGTAAACAAGCGCTCAACATCCTCCTGAGGGATTTCCATTCCACCCTCAAATGCCCTGCTGATGAATGTTGGGAAGTTTGGATTGTAAGCATCAATGGCTTTCATTGCATGGAAGTTATTGAGAAGAACTTCATAGCGCTTGTCCGGCTCAGCAGTTGCAGTAGCTTCTGCCCCATCTTTAAATATTTTGTTGTCAACCGGATTCCAGGTATAATCGCCTTTATTTATTACCTGTTCGGGAATACTCTGGTCGATAATGCGTTTCATAACGCTGTATATCATCTGCTGTTTTACCAGTCCGTTTTCGCCTGCATAGTTCGATTTCAGTTCATCGCGCAATCCCCAGTGAGTAATCAGTTTCATATCGGACGGGAAGAGGGTTTCTCCATTTTCGTTCAGCAAATTGCCCATATAAATGTTGTATTCCGAAATATAGGTATCGGCAGCTGTTAGAATTTGCGAAGCATTCTGAATGATTTCAGCCGGAACGCGAGAAGTAAAACGGTCGCCCATGCGTGCATAGGCCCAATCTCTGCGGCTCCAGTTAACACCAAGGTCGGTTTTCTCTTTCAGTGAATAGAAAGGAAAGTTCAATGCCGTCAGGAATGCAATTTTGTTGTTAAAAAAATCGTCGGTAAGATGTGCTGCAGGATTGTAGCTGCCAAACATCATATCAACCGGCTCAATTTCAGGCCCTTCGATGTGAAGCGGCTCCTTAAGCATAACATCCATTTTATGGAAGTATCCGTTGAAAACCTCAAAATTGCGCTCGAGTTTTGTGTACAGATTTTCAAGTGCTGAATCGTCGGCCAGGAAATTCTCAGTACAGAAAGTTTCGAAATCGGCCGAAGTTCCGTCACTTTCGCGCCAAAGTTTCGCAACCTGTTCAACTCCTCTTTCTATACGGAATTTTGCATCGTTGCCATGCAAATCAGAGAGTGCTTTGATAACTTTTTCCACAGTTGTTTGTTCAATAAATGCTTTTACGGGTTCATCGGAAACAGCTGCTTGCTTCTTGCCGCAGCCAGCTGTGGCAAATATTATTGCCATAGCCGTGAGAATGATAAGGTTACGCATGTTAAAGTATTTTTAGGGTTGGTACAAATGTATGAAATTGGCGCAATCTGATGATAAATTAATCTGTAAATGTTCTGAAGTGAAATGTAAAGAGGTTGAGCGATTTTCTGGTTTTCAAAAATCGGGATCAAACCATCAGCCTGATTGCCTCTGATTTTCTTCGGCACATCACAAACTGTTTCACTCATACCAGACCTATCCC
This sequence comes from Bacteroidales bacterium UBA5197, assembly GCA_002412885.1. Taxonomy (GTDB): domain Bacteria; phylum Bacteroidota; class Bacteroidia; order Bacteroidales; family Lentimicrobiaceae; genus Lentimicrobium. Next base: position 98,754 of record DHVX01000049.1, on the reverse strand, counting down.
CGTAAAGTTTGTAACTTTGTATCATAAAAACTAACCATCAGGAATGTTCCGCGACGAAAAGGGCTTTCGCCCAACCCAACAGATATTTACCGAAGTACCTCCGAAGTATGATATACTCAACCGTATCCTCACTTTAAATCTTGATGAAGGATGGCGCCGGAAAACTGCCGCAAAGGTATTGGAAAACAGGCCTTCACGTGTGCTGGATCTATGCTGTGGTACAGCCGATCTTATGATGCACATCGCAAAAAATGCAGCCTCAGCAACAGAACTTTACGGCCTCGATTTTAGCCATACCATGCTGGCAAGGGCAAATGAAAAAGTTGCTGTATTCGGAAAAGACAGAGTGAAACTGATTCAGGGTGATGCCGGGAAAATGCCGTTTGAAGATAATTTTTTCGATTCAATCGGAATCTCATTTGGTTTCCGCAACCTTACTTTCGAAAATCCTGATGCACAGTTGCATATACAGGAAGTTCTCAGGGTGTTAAAGCCTGGAGGACGTTTTGTGATTGTGGAAACCAGCCAGCCTGAGAATAAAATTGTGAGATCGGGCTATCATTTTTATCAGAAATACATTACAGCTCCAATCGGAGGACTTATCTCCGGAAACAGACCAGCCTATGATTACCTAGCATATTCAGCCAATCATTACTATTCAATTCCCGAAATATCAGACGTTCTGATAAAAGCAGGGTTCAGCGAAGTTGGCGGCATTCCAATGCTTTTGGGAGCTACCGCAATTGTGACCGCAATTAAGTAATTCTTGATTTTCAACAATTGCATAAATCCGGTATTCAGATTTTCATTTCAATCTTTTCAGATCATTTTTCGATCTTCCATCAGTTTAATAACCAAACGGGCTATTTCCTGATGCGTGACTTTGCTGCAATTGAATCCGATGTCAAAAAGTCCGTCCATATCCTGCCAGCCTTTCATATAATCGCGGTAAAGCTTAAATCTTTTATGATCGGTTGAAGCAATCTGTTTGAATGCATCTTCGCGTGAAAGTTTGTGCCTCGACATCACCGACTCAAGTCGCCAGGTCGCGGGAGCTGTAAGCCTTATGTGAAGACCATTGTGGTAACCACGGGTTATTGCTGCACCTGCCCGACCAACAATAATTACATTGCCCTGCTTTGCAAAAGAACCTACTACCGTAGCAATAGTTTGCCTGATTTTTCTATCACTCTTGTAGTATTTTGTTGAAGTGGCTTCAAATATCTCATCCAAATGGGTACGGTTTTCATCAGAAACCACATTCCTTACTTTTTCGGGATGGATCTTTAATTCATTGGCCGTTTCCATTAGAATTTCTTTATTAACCACTTGCCAATGTTTTCCCTTACTGGAAATTCCTTGAATCAGCAATTCTGACAAAAGATTTGCCTGGCACCCGTACTCACGCGAAATGGTAATAAATGGTTTATTGCCACCATTATCAACCTTGTCGCCTGCTTCTGCTTCAAATGAATGGAGCAGGGTTTTAATAAGTAGATTTTCCATATCTGATTAAATTTGATAATATACCAATAGAAACAGAAAGGAAGCAAATAAGTTAGGGGAGAAAGTAAATAAATACTAACTTTTAGCAGAAAGGCTTATTAAAATCAAGTAATTACATAAGTTACAAAAGCAACTCTTCAGAAAACGCCAAACAAAAACACCTGAAAATACTGGTTTACGCCAAAGCATGGTTAAGGAAAAAACAATCAGCACATGAGTCAGAAATAATTATCCAGGACCAATTTTACAAAAAACATTAGTTGATAAACATGATTTTTGTGACCTTGGTTTTCGAACCGTCAGCATTGGTAACATAAACCAGATAAACGCCTGTTTTAACCCTGTCTCCGCTATAGTTCATTCCATTCCACAAGGCCTGTCCGCCTTCGCTCATGGTTGAAAACACGAGGTTACCGCTAATATCAGTAATCTTAACGCTTGAGCTTTCAACCAAACCGCGAATTGCAATGCTCCCGTTGTAACTCTCGCGAACAGGATTCGGGAAAACCACAATTTCCTTCAGGTCAATCTTGGGAGGAACCGATTCGCTGCGGTAAGAAATTACACCCAGAGAAGTGCCAATAAATACCTCTCCTGCATCGTTGATGGTTATGTCTGTTATTGAATTACTTAATAACGGGCTATTCTCTTCGGTAAAATGCAGAATTTCTTTTGTGCCATCAGCCGACATAAGAAATACTCCTGCCCTGTCGGTTCCGAACCATTTTCGGTTTGAACCATCAACGGCTATTGCTGTAACCGACTCTGTTTCGAGCAGATACTGCCCGTAACCATCCTGTTCGATCAGAATACGCTGTGCGTCAAAATTCTGAGTTCCAAATATATTGTCGGGGGAGTAGAATACCGCGACACCTTCGTTGGTTCCAATCCAAACCAGGCCTTCTCTGTCGGTTGCCATACATTGCACAAAGGAACCGGGAAGATTCCCGTTTCCGACAGATGAGGTAAGTCGCTTTACTTTATCGTCTGCGGGAGTATCAGTGTTATTGTCGTTAAAAACCAGCAATGCATGATCACGCGGCATCAACCATTTCTGATTGCTTTTATCAACCATAATGCGACCCATATCCACGCCGGTTGCAACTGAACCCAGATTGTATGATTGCCATATACCATTGTTACGCTTAACAGAAAGCACAGAAGGGGCGCTTGAATTGGTCACCCACATATTATTCTGTTCATCAAAAGCAATTCCACCAATTCCAATCCATGTGCTTTCAAAAGTAGCACCTTCAAGACTGCTGTTTTCGCTGGTAAAGTGTTGGCTGAACTCTCCGTTTACATATTCCAGAAGACCATACCCCCAGGTTCCAAAATACACCCTTTTGCTGTTTGAAGGGTCAACAGCCACACTGAGTACATCACGAATATTACTCAGAAAAGCATCCTGTTTGTTCGTTATCGTTTTCCATTGCCCGTTTAAAAACCCGGTAAATCTTGCTTGCCGGTATAGCCCGCCAAAGGATGAATTTCTGCCGCCGGGAACAACCCATACATCATTACCTCCTGATGACATTGCATAAACATCCGGAAAATCGGGACCATCGGGCAGGAATTTCTCAGTTCCTGCTGCAGCTGAAATTTTCGCAAGCCCTTCAAATTCATCGCCTATCCATAGGTTATTATCCTTGTCGAGAAAGGCGTCTTTTGGAAATATATTGCCTGGATTATAGGAGTAAAGCCTGTCCTTCAGGGTTCCGTCAGGATTATAGATGTAGATGGAAAGATTGGTGCTAGCTACAAGAAGGTTATTGAAAACCTTCATGCTAAATCGGTTAGATGTATTGGTCTCATCAAATTTCTGCCATTCTCCTGCTATTTTAACAAACATAGCATCTGTAGAATAGGATGGCCCTTTTTTGTTGATGTAAATCCGATTGTTTAATGTGGCTATGTGATTATATTGTCCGGACGGAAGTATAAATGCAGTTTCACGGGTCCATTCAGCAAAATTGGCCAGATTCGATCCATAGAATGGAGCACTATAAATACCGTCATCGGTGGCTGCATAAATAATGGAATCAGCAGGATTGTATGTAATGTCATTCACATTCAATGCGCTTCCCAGGCTGCCAATGTAGTAAATGGGCTCCGGAAATTCTTCTTTCTCAATGTCAAGCACCAATATTCCAAACCCGCAGGAGAGATAGGCTCTTTTCCCGATAGAAGTGATGCGGTTTATTGTCTTGTTCCCAAGGATGGGCTTGCGCTTGATATCCGACAGATTGATGATTTTCCCGTCTTTTATCAGATCGATATTTGCATTGGTGTATGCAATCACAAGGGTTTTGACCTCGGCAAGGTAAGTTATATGGCTAATGCCAACATCGCTCAATCCATTTATTTTGGTGAGCCTGTTCAAACTGTTGTCAGACAGATCGTAATAAAACAGACTGTAAGGAGTTGCAGCGAAAATCTTATTCTCGCCCTCTGCTACAGCAATAACTTTACGGTACGGAAGATGGTCGCGCCATTGTCCGATACCGATTTCCTGTCCGGATAATTTCAGGACTGGCAAGCATAGCAGAACTATAATAACTATAACTGGGAATAATGATCTTTTCATTTTTAGTAAATTTGATTTGTGAGCTTTTGCCCGGGCTCATATTAAACTGCAATTTTAACAATTTATTGTTGAAATGTTTTGCTTGATAACGTATTTTTACAAATCAGGAGCACATTAAATTATTCGCAACAATGCATGTAATTCAAATTTTTCGTGTCTTAACCCTAACCTTCTCTTTTACTTTAATGAAACGTTAACCCCTGATGGACAGCAGAGACCATAAAACAGATCATTTTGTTCTTTCGACTTTGTATCCAAAAAACATGACGTGCAGTTGCTGCATGCTGGTAATCCGTCAGTTAATAGAAGGAACAGGCGCCAAAGTTAAAGAAATTAAACCTGGCAAGGTTGACATTTTGTTTGACCCATTACTGCAAAGTAAGGCATTTTTTATCGATTTGCTTGCTGCCAATGGATTCGAACCTGCCATAAACCGGGATGATCAGTTGGTGGATAAAATCAAGATCGCAGTAATAGAACTTATTCATAAAGCAGGAAATGTCAATTCAATCATACGGAATTCGGATTATCTGGTTGAACGTATCGGATTATCATATACTTATATATCGGCATTGTTTTCTAAGGTTGAACACATAACTCTGGAGAGATACATTATACTACATAAAATAGAAAAAGCCAAAGAGTTGATTGAGTACGACGAACTTACCCTGAGCGAAATTGCCAATCAGCTTGGCTACAGTTCTGTTCATTACCTTTCCAATCAGTTCAGGCAGATTACCGGAGTTTCAGTAACCGAATACAGAAAATCAAATATGGAAAGGATACCGCTGGATATGATTGGTAAAAACCAGAATGGCAATTCAGTCACCAGAAAGCAAGAATGAAAGGTTTTTTTATGCGTTTTCGGAATACTTCTCAGTAAATCAAACTATAAGACCAAACAAGCGGCATATTAATCCTTCATTATCCTGATATTGAATTTCTTCATCCGTCTGATGAGTGAATCGCGCGAAATGCCCAGCATTTTTGCAGCCAGAACCTGATTGTAACCACACTCGTTCAGTGCAGCAAGTATAAGATTCTGCTCCTGTTCTTCAAGATTAAGCACAACGGCTTTGGTTGATTTTCCACCCTTTTTGTCGGCAAACTGAAAATCGATGGTACTCAGTGTTTGTGTATTACAGAAAATCATTGCACGTTCCACCATATTCCTCAATTCACGTACATTCCCCGGAAAATCGTATTCCTTTATGGTTTCGGTGAGCTGAGAGCTGATTTTTGGAATGGTTTTATTGAGTTTCCCCGCAAAGAAATTCACAAAATACCTGAGCAGTGGTTCGATATCTTCGGGCCTTTCGCGCAGAGGCGGGATATTGATGGTAAGCGTATTCAACCTATGGAAAAGGTCGAGCCTGAATTGACGGCTCTCAATAAGGTTCTCAACATTGTGATTGGTTGCTGCTATTATCCTGAACTCAACCTGTATCTCCTCACTGCCTCCTACTTTCTTAATCCTTTTTTCTTCAATGGCACGAAGCAATTTTGCCTGCAGTGCAAAGGGCATATCGGCTATTTCATCAAGAAAGAGAGTTCCACCATTGGCTACTTCGAAATAGCCTTTTTTATCATTAATTGCACCTGTAAACGAACCTTTTACATGTCCGAAAAATTCGCTTTCGAGCAGCGAATCCGAAACTGCACTGCTGTTGACAGCACAAAAAGCATGATTGTGTTGTTCGCTGGCATAGTGAATAATGCGGGCAATAATTTCCTTTCCTGTACCACTTTCTCCGGTAATCAGTACATTTGTATTGGGATATTTTGCAGCTGTACTCGCCAGCTCAAGCACTTGTCGTATGGGTCGGCTTTCTCCGATAAAGTTGCGGTCGATCATCCGCTCAAGCTCCGAAGATATCAGTGAGTGCTGATCCTGTATTTCGCGAAACTGCCGGTAAAGTTTCAGGTACTTTTCAGTACGCTCAATGGCAAGCTGTATGTCGATGTGCCGGAATGGCTTTCTCAGATAATCAATTGCTCCGTCGCGCATGGCCTGTATTACAGTATCCATATCACCGTGCCCGGATATGATTATTACTTCCATGGAGGGGTATAACTTTCTTACTTGTATAAGAATGTCTAATCCACTCATGCCCGGAAGCCTGATGTCAAGAATCATCAGATCGTAAGGTCTGCGCCTCAGACTTTCAAAACCCTCGCCGGGTGTATTGGCAGTAAATACTTCAAAATCGCGAAGCTCCAGGAACTCTTTCAGTTCATCTGCAAAATCGGTTTCGTCATCGAGTATCAGTACCCTTAATTTCATTTTAGCCATGATAACCTGTATTGGTTTTATTTATCCGCAGTCTTCAGGTTTCGTCGAAATAATAAAGAAACAGTAGTTCCCTTTCCGGGTTCGCTGCTGAAACTGATTTCACCATCATGCTCCCTTATAATTCCATAGGAAATGGCAAGCCCCAGTCCGGTTCCTTTTCCCGGCTCTTTTGTTGTGTAGAAAGGAGCTGTAATATGTTCAAGATGCTCTGAAGGAATTCCATTCCCGTTGTCGCGGACAGTAATTTCAATATTTTCCAGATTCCCAATGCTTAAAATATCAATGGTTTGTGTAAACGGTACCTTTAACTGCTGTTTCTTCTCCTCCAGAGCATCTCTGGAATTGGAAAGCAGGTTCAAAATAACCTGTTCCATTTTATAGGTATTCCCACTTATGGAAACATCCTGATCAGGCGACAGGTTGGTACATATTTCAATGCCTTGATTTTTGTACTGTTCATTTACCAGCGATAATGCATTAATAATGCTTTCGTTGAGGCTGAAAACGGAGTTGATATAATCGTCATTGCTTCTTGAGAAAGTTCTTACATGATCAATGATGGTTCTCATGCGGTGAATGCCCTCAAATATTTTGCGCGATTTTTCCTTAATGTAATTATCATCAGCTTGTTTGGATGAAATGGCATGCATCAGGTTGTCAATTCCAAAGGAGATGGTGTTGAGTGGCTGATTGATTTCGTGAGCGATTCCGGTGGCCATTTCTCCTATTCCAACCATTCTTTCGGTATGAATCAGATGCTTCTCCATATCACGGGTTGCCGTAATATCGGAACAAAAGATCAGATAATTACCATCAGGGAGCCTGACACTTTCAGCCCTGATAATCAGGTTTGATTTATCCTTTGTCACTATAAACTCTGCCTGACTCCTCTCGCCTTGAATTAGTCCTGTGAAATTGGGAAACTGACCTGAAAGTTTTTCAGGATTAAGCAATATATTAATATTCTGAAGTTGTATTTCATCAGCACTTAAATCAAAAAGAAGAGTTGAAACGGCATTTGATTCCAGAATATCCCCGTTTGCATCCACTACCAGTATTCCATTCGGGGCATTTTCAATGTAGCTCCGATACCTCTGTTCACTTCTTTCGAGAGCAATTCTGGTGGCAGCACGTTCAAGCGCATTCCCTGTAATGGTGCCAAAAACCCCAAGAGAGTAAATGTCCTGGGGTTCAAGAAGATCAAGCTCTGTACAACCTCTTATCAGAATACAGCCATAAGGTTTTTCCGACAGATTTACAGGAATTGCAACACTCTTTTCGTCGTTGCCGGTTTCCAATCCCTTGCCGGGACTATACCAATGATTTTCAAGGGTAAGAAAATGAATCAGAATATTGCTGCTGTCTCTTTTTGAGAAAAGTTCCTGAATAAATGGACCGGCAGGTGTCGGAATTTCAATGCTGGCATTGCCTGCTGATGAAATAAGATTTCCTGGTTTCTGATCTCCGATGGTAAAGTATGAAGCATCATTGGCATTCAGTAGCTGTGCAAGATCAATCAACATAAACTGAATAGAACTATCAGGATCAAATTTTCCTGAGAATCTTGCTGATGCCAAAGAAACTATACGTTCAAGCTGATATCTGAACAAAAGGGTTTGTTCGGCTTTCTGATATCGGGCAACACTTTCCTTCAATGCAAGACTGGTGTGTTGGATTTCTCTGTTTTGCTGATGAATTTTCAGAAACATTCTTACTTTCCCCAGCAAAACTTCATTCTGAAAAGGTTTGGTCAGATAATCAACTGCTCCGGCCTGATATCCCTGAACAATGCTGCGCTGATCATACATTATTGCAGAGATGAAAATTATCGGTGTAAGCAGGTTGTTCTCCTGTAACCTGATATGTTCGGCAACTTCAATACCATTCATGCCTGGCATGGAAACATCGAGAATGATGAGTGCCAGTTCGTTAACCGCAGATATTTCTATGGCTTCGGGGCCTGAGGTTGATTTCAGTATAGTGGCATTCTCCTTCCTCAGAACAGTCTCCAAAAGAATAAGGTTTACCTCAATATCGTCAACAATAAGAATTTTTGGTTTTTCGGAACCGGCCATTTTCGTGTTATATACTTTAAATTTGAAACACCTAAAATTACTATTAGTTTTAAAGCTAAATTAATAAATTAATTGATTGTTGATGCATTTGTAATCCTGCCAATAGAAGAAAATAAAAAGCCCGCCTGAAAAGCGGGCTTTTTATTTAATTAAAAACAAATTTATTTGATAACAAGTTTTTGAATACTGATGCCATTGGCCGATTCAACACGCACAAAGTAAACTCCACTGCTGATTGTCAGGTGGATGTTTTCTTTGTGCAGCTTCTGACTGATAACAATACTCCTTTTGTAGAGAACTTCGCCATTGGCATTAACTACGCTAATGGCTGCATTTCCTGCACTTGCATTATTGATTTCAAGGGTGAATTCACCTCTGTTAGGGTTAGGGAATATTGAAATTCCAGTGCTGATTGCAGGGTCCTCAATTCCGGCACATGCTTCAACTGCAACCATTATGGTAGCAGTACCTTCGCAGCCAAACTCATCAGTAACGGTTACAGTATATGGAGTTGAACTGATACCGAGTGCTTCACCACTTAACTGTATGATTTGAGTATTTGCACCGTTTGACCATGCATATGATGCAAATCCGGCTTCACCGGTGAGCGTTAGATTATGGGTAAGACAGATGGTAGTATCGGCTCCAAGGCTTGTATTAGGAGAACTGATCATTACATTGTATTCTGCCTGAGCTGAACAGGTAGTTGTTGTGCTGGTTTCCAGCAAAGAGAGGATACCATTTCCGTTTTCGCCCCAATTGACGATCACTTCATTCGTGTTTACTCCTGCTGCAATCTCGCCACCTGTAACTGACCATTCGTAAGTATTTCCTTCAACCACAGGCGTTGAGTAAACAACCTGGCCGCTGTTGGCGCAAACCCTTGCGTTTCCATCAATTGCCGGACTTGGAGCTGCATTCACAGCAACTTCATAACTAGTTGTCTGATCGCATCCGAATTCATTGATTTCAGTCATGGTAATGATTCCGGTTCCCGGCTCATCCCAGGTAATGGTTAGGGCTGCTGAGTTTTGTCCGGCGGTAATTGTACCTCCGGTAACATCCCACTGGTAAGTATTGGTTTCTGTTCCGGCTATATAAATAACTTCTGATTGGAACTGACAAACAGATGCAGGACCGGCAACACTCGGCTCAGGAAGTGCATGGATTAGCAATTGAACATGCGATTCAACCGGCTCGCATATATCGTTCCATGCAGTAAGGGTAATAATTACTTCGCCGGCTTCAATATCTTCGGCTCCAGGAACATAACGTGGATTCATCGAAGTAACATCATCAAATGTTCCGGTTCCGCTGGTTGACCAGATCATTTCGGTATAATTTTCAGCAGTTGCATCGGAGGCTGAGAAACTACTTCCGGCACATAAGTCGGTAGTGTTTCCGGCAAAAACAACAGGAGCCAATCTAAAAGACAAGGTCATATAGTCAGTCGAATCACTGGTTGCCGGATTTGAAGCAGTGAGCGAAAGCATTACAGCACCCTGAGCAATATCTCCTGACGAAGGAGTATAAACCGGATCAAGAATGGTTGCATCGCTGAATGAACCTGTTCCGCTGCTTGTCCAAAGCAGTGAAGTGTAATTGTATGCAGAACCGCTAAGCTGATATTCCGATCCTTCGCAAATTGTGATGTCTTCACCAGCAACAGCAGATGTAACCATAGGCACTACATCAATCCAACCTTCATACCTGTTGCTATTTTCGCGGGTAATAACCACTTTAATGCGGGTACCTTCGCTTTGAGCAGGAATAGGAATTTCAACAGTAGTTACAAATCCGGTTACACCGGTTCCGAGAATAACACCATTGGCAGTAAGGGCTATTTTTGAATTTGGTGAGGCAGTAATAGAAACTGAAGTGGCACCTTCAAAAATAGTAGGGTCATAAGTTGCACTAATGGTTTGCGGAACTTCTGAACATACACGCAGGAAGGCATCACCATGATGGTGGAACAGGTGATAAGTAACCTGCTTGTTGCCGGTATTGTAAGGCCAGTTGGATTGTTGCAGGAAGTATTTTCCGGCAGCATTACCGAAGGCTGGTAAGATTCCACGTGATCCGGGATTTGAACCATACTGAGGCATAAAGTTAGGCCACATATTATCAATCATCCCCCAAACATAAGTGTCATTTACAAAAGAATAGGAAACTTCAGAAGCGGCAATAAGGCCAAGTGCTCCGGCGGGTTGTCCCATATATGTCAAACGATGGAATTTCTCGGTGAAACTTTCACCGCTCCAGTTATATTTACCTGTAAGGCAGTTGATTGAAAGAATAAAGCAAAGATCGGTATTTGTTAATCCGCTCATGTTTCCATTGGTGTATGCAGGCTCGCCCCAACCGGTTTCCATTCCGTGGTCGCGGTGCATCAGCATAAAAGAACCTGAATTCATGGCATTGTTAATCATTGTTGCATTTCCGCCACTCCAGTTGCCCATTGATGCGGGTGAAGCAGGGATATAACCCAGACCATTGGGACCGAAAACACCAACAACTGTTGATGTATTCTGAGCTGTTGACCAGGTATTTCCGGGAGTTCCCGAATAGATTTCGTTAATACGAACCGGAGTTTTTCCAAGTGTGTTTTTCCAGAAACCGCCAACTGTTTCAGAACATATCTGAAACCAGCGCTCAGTCTGCCAACCCAATGCAGTTATTGGATTTGCGTAGAAGGATGGATTGGTTGGAGGATTGCGTTCGTATTTAAGGAAACGTCCGATCATTGATTCAAGCTGCGCTGCATTCTGTGCAGTAATTCTGGCAAAAATAATGTCGGGCATATGATTGCCGCTTACGTCAGCAAGTATGTTATCAGAAACACAATAGTTGTCATAAATCGGCGATGTTATGCTGTTGCTGTTTTGTGATGCCTGACCATAATCGCCAAGTAACAATACGGCTACCGGGGGAATATCCCAGGTATTGTATGCGTTGTTTATGTAAGTTTCGAGCATAGCAGCACTTACATTGGCACCAATGTCAGAAAGCTTTACGATTCCAGTGTAAATACCTTCTTCGGTGCGGAATTTTTTAATTGAATCGGCCCACTGTGAGAAAATAGCATCGTTAGGAACGATAATAAGATATTCCCATCCGGTGCTTCTGTTGTAATTGTGTGACCTTGCACTGTAGTCGATTTCAGGAAGGGATGTATAATTGAAAATTGCATCTTCCATAATTGCATCCCAGTAATGGCTGCGGTATTTATCTTCACCAAACTGCCGGCTACCACCTTCAAAACGAATGTTGATTTCAATATCGCGGTACACAATTAATTCTTTGGTTACCGGATTGTATTGATATGGTGTAATTCCAAGCATTGCCACATCAACTCCTCTTATTTTGCTGTATTCGCCAAGCGAAACAGGCTGCGCAGGATAAAATGCATTTTGTGCATAGATTGCCTGATTTTTTTCAAAATGCAACGGACTTTGGTCTGTATCAAGCGGAATTCGTGGAGCCGGAGCAATTTCAACATTTACAAAGCGTTCGGTGCGCATGTTAACAATTTCCAGAACTGGTGTTGCGCCGTTTGGAATGGCAATATACCTGCCAAACCCCGGAAGATCAGGAGATCCTTCTTCGTTCTGAAGAAATGATTCCGAGAACTCAATTCCGGTCATGTTGGTTCCATTGATGTTGCGCTCGGTGAAACGGAACTCCTGAATTGAAAAATTCAGACTCACGCCATCTGAACCTTGTCGGTTCAGACTTAGTCCCTGTTTGCCCCAACTGTCAGAGTAGCGATGTTCGGTAGCAGAAGTGGTTAGAAAAGTCAAGGACAGTAAAAGAGCTATTGCTACTGATCCCAGAGAGCTTTTCGAAAATAACCTTTGTAAAGTTGTTTTCATGAGGTGTTGTTAAATGAAGAATGTGTGAAATAAATTTACTTATCAGCCAGATTAATGGACTGATAATGAAAGAACTTGCATCCCCCGCAAAAATAATTAAAATTCAAAACAAAGTACACTTTTAGAAAAAAAACTGTCTATTTAGATAGATTAAAAATAATAGAGGGCATACCGTAGCATGCCCTCTTAAAACAACTTTTGAAATTATAATTATCTTATAATCAGCCTAATGCTTGTTGCTTCATTGTTTTCAGAAACTTTAATCAGATAGACTCCAGGTGCGAAACCTGTATTGGAAAATCTGATTTCATTTTGGGTGATGACTGCATTTTGCAAACGGTAAACCTCTTTACCTGAAGCATCTGAAATTAAAATACTGACTGGCTTTGAAGGTGATTGAGCAAAGCGAAGTGCAAAATTCCCTTGTGATGGATTCGGGTAAATGCCTATATTGCTGTTGCCTGTTTCAACGATTCCGGTACATTCATTGAATGTGATGTTGACTGATGCTTCAGATATACATTCATTGATATCCGTAACCCTGACTGTCCATGTGTGAATTCCTGATCCAATTCCAGTTGTATCGACACTTATGCTTTGCGAAATGTAATCTCCGGGAGTCCACAGATAATCAACATCTCCATCAGTTTGAGCAGTAAGGGTAACCACATGATTGACACAAGCAATGGTATCAGAAACAAGATGCAGCGCAGGCAATGAATTAACATTAACCATAAAAGAGCCATCACCACTACCGGCACAGTTGTTTCCATCCACCACAGAAATGATCTGGTAAAGTTGAGAGCTTACGGGTGACACAGAAAAAACATGAGGGGTTTCAGTTGCCAGAAATGTACCGGTGCCTTCCATCTCAATTGTCCATGGAGCTGTTCCGGTCAACTGAAGTGATACCGGCACAGGAGATCCGGCGCAAACCAGAGTATCTCCACTCAAAGATGCAACCGGAGCCGGAATCAAGGTAAGGGTAAGTTCGCTGATTGCATCGGCACATGGAACGCCTGATATTCCAACCAAGGTAAGCACTGCACCACCATTTTCAATATCCGCGGTTCCTGGTGTGTAAACAGGGTTCAGGATGTTGGGATCGGAAAATATTCCGTTGCCTGAGGTCAGCCAGTTAACTGAAACATAATTTTCTCCGCTTCCATTTAAAGCCAGATCTGTTCCTGAGCAAATAGATGCTGCAGCACCCGCCGATACTATAGCCGGTGTGTTGAAAGTTAATGTCAGATTATCAGTCATAATCTGGCCTTCAGGTCCATTAACTGTTAGGGAGAGGATTACATTTCCTGTAGAAAGATCATTGATGCCCGGAGTATAGAATGTGCTGAGTTGTGATGGGGCCTGAAAAGTTCCATCGCCTGCTGTTGACCAAAGCACAGAAGTATAATTTGTTGCCGATCCGTTGAGAAGTACAGCTTCAGAACCACAGGCAAACGCATCGGTTCCTGCAAAAGCAGTGGTTTGAAGTGGTGCCGGGAAAATAATGAAATCAACCCAGGCTTTGTCACTGCCACTTGTTACTGATCCGTCTTTGCTGTAAACCCATCTGAAGGTTTGCGAGCCCGGTGCAACAGCAAATTTTACCTGCCGCCAGTCAACTTCACCTGACCATTGTCCTCGCATGGTGCTCCCGATATAGAAATTCAAAAAATCATAGCTCGTTTCAGAAGAAACCTTAAAGTAAAATGATATGGTATCGTTACTCATTACATTATAGGTGATTTTCATTTCCGAGGTTCTGTTATCTCCTATTGATCCTGAGGCTGTACTATATGTGCCTTCGTAAACCTGATCAGTAGCAATTGACCAGGGGGCAGTACCTGCAAACTCCCACCCAAATGACTCGTAACCTCCTGTTTCCCAGTCTTCAAGAATAAGACCAACCGGGGTGTTGTAGGTTTTGTTTATTGTTATCAAACCTGATGTAGCTGTATAATTGAAACTTACTGAGTGGCCAATGGGTGTTAATGGATCAACAGTAATGTCAAACTGAGCAGCAACAGCGTTAAGGATACCTGGTTCAATATTTCCAAGATCGGCTACTGAGTTGGTAATGCTTACAAAAGGGCTGGATGTGCTTAACTGTCCTGAGGTTGCATTGGCAACATAATCACCCGGGTTTGATGTAGAAATTGTGAGTATAGCTGTTTCGCCCGGATCCAGACGTCCATTCCCGTTTCCCGATGCATCATTTATTGTCAGCGTTCCGGCTTGTAGCGCAGGTGCGTGTGCTTCAATGTTAAAATTGCTGATGAAAGTACTGTCCACCGCATCCACTGAAGTGATGGTAAAGGTTATTTTTTCTCCGTCAGGAATTGCTTCGGAAACGCTCAGAGCAAACGCAGAAGAAATTGTTTTGATTTCACCCACTTCGAAATCACCAAATAATTCGGCAGCATCGGTAATGGTGATAAAAGGAGAATCGGTTGAAAGTGTTGAAGTTACAGCGGTCGCCGGCTGATCACCGATGTTTTCCAGTGTAATGTTCAAATGGAGGCTTTCGCCAAAGTCGAGCAATCCGTTGTTATTTCCAACAGCATCATTTACCTGATGCGACTGATAAATAACCCATGGCTGGTTTGGCGGAGGTCCGGTTTGGAATGGTGATACATAAGTCATTGCAAAACCCTGGCGGTTGTCGGTCCAAACTGGATAAACCCAACGTCCGTGAGCATGAATTCCGAGATAATCGCCGAAATACCCGGTTGCAAGCCCCGAAATGGGCTGTGGGGTGAAAGATACATCGCTTACCTTCATATCTTCCCAGGTTGCGCCTCCATCAGAGGAGTTTGAAACATATACTTCGCATTGAGTGGAAGAAACATTGCGGTCGTCGTAATAAATTACACTTAGATTTCCGTTGGTGGCATCACTGGTAATCCATGGGAAATAATGCTTTTTGCCCAAACCTGATGCATCCTGATTAACTTTTGAAGGTGTTGACCATGTGATTCCGAGATCGGTGGATTTTATCATGTAAATATCCATATCGCTGCCGGTGTTTGTACCCGGAACGCCGATATTTGGCCATACAACATAAATTGTTCCGCGGTTTGGTCCGTTGCTGATATCAACGGTCATGGTAGGGAAAGCATTTACCCTCATGTTTTTGCCGGTTCCTGAATTGCGGATTCCCCTGATGTTGCTGATGATTCTGGTAGCTGGCTGATAAGTGGCTCCGCCATCGAGCGAGCGCGCCATGCCTATTGCATTTTCGTCGGTTGGCCAGCCATCATAAATTGCCCAGATTGCGTAAACTTCGCCATTGGGCCCGGTTTGAAGATTGACCCCCTGATTATGACTTCCGGCATTAACTGCTGAACTAATATTTATGGGAGCCGACCAGGCAAGTCCCTGATTGGTTGATCTTATGATTTCGATTTCGGCATCATTGCTGCCGCCAAAGTTGGTCCAGGCATCATAGAGGTTTCCTTCATGAGGGCTGCTGATGCTGTTGTCAATCCACAAATGGTTTTTATCGAGCAATGCACTAAACCCTGAAGGTGCCGGAGCTGCAAGCACCGGAGTCCAGGTATTGCCCTGATTGGTTGAATAGGACACGCCCTGCCCCCCCGACGAGTGAATATAACCCACGTAATACCAGCCATTCAGACCGATTGCAGTTGCAGGGTCACCACTGTTTTCGCCACCAGCTCCCTGTACATGCCCTCCCCAGGTGTTTCCTGCATCTGATGACCAGAAATCATTGGCTCCATACACCCCCGATGCCGGCCTGGGTGTTGAGTTGTTTGAGTTAAGAACTGCCGAAGAATTGTTGGGATCTACAAATATCGAGTTTTCACTCTGTGTGGAATTAACTGTGGTTACTGGTATATCTGGTGAATCATCCGTTAAAACACTTTTGCCTGTGAGTTTACTGCCTGTGTAAGTTCCATAGGGTGCCGGATAATCAGGTGCAACAGGAACCAGTCCGAGCGAAGCCATCCGTCTCCAGTAAGACATATTATCAATTCGTGTATCTACCTTATACTTGTCAGGGACAGGAGCATTGGGTGTGTACATTTGTTTTTGGGGTTTCTGGGCATAAATTGCAGGTGCGGCAAACAACATTGCCAGCGAAATAATTATCAGGTTTTTTCTCACGGTGTGTGTGCGTTAAAGTTAAAAGCCAGGTTGTATGAATTATTGAATGATTATTTTTATGGTCTGTGCAGGAATTTGCCCGGCATTTCTGATAAAATAAATTCCTGCCCGGATTCCTGAAAGGTCTAAAGTAATAAACTGATCTGTTGAAATCCCATCAAAACTTTTAATCAGCCTCCCTGAAATATCAGTTAGTTGGATAACAGCGTTTTTCTCCGTTTTTCCTGTATATAACATCGCTGTCCCTTTAGCAGGATTAGGAAAAACATACATCCCTTTGGTATTGTTAAGTAAAATTTCGACATTTCCCACTCCAATTTCTACCGGAGGAAAAATAATATAATCGATCCAGGCTGCATCCTGTCCGCCGGTAGCCGACATGTCCTTGGAATATGTCCATTTAAAGGTTTGATTTCCTTCTGAAACAGGGTAGCTCACACGCATCCAATCCTGCTCGCCCGACCACTGCCCCTTTTTCACATCATTTATATAGAACATTAGGAAATCATAACCCGCTTCAGATGAAGCCTTCAGATAAAATGAAATGCTGTCGTCGGCTAAAACCTTGTAATTGACTTCAAGTTGCGATAACTGATTATGACCGATTATTCCTGAGCGGGCACTATAGTTTTGCTCGAAAGAACTGGCGTCAGTTACTGTCCAGTTTGCATGGCCGCTGTGTAACCATGGGTGCATCAGGAAATTTCCCGACTCAAAGTCTTCAATAATCTGACCTGCAACAAAAGCATACTCCTGCTCAAGTATCATTATCGGTGGTTCGCCGGTTGTAACAGAAAAAGTAAAAATAATCGGAGTTCCGTGTGGGGTATCCTGTAAAACCTCAATATTCTGGAATTCGAACATAGTTTCTGAAAGCAGGTCTATTACATAAGGTCCTGCCTCCATAAAGTTTGGCGTTACATAACTGCTGTTGCAGGATAAAGTACCTGTTAATGGAAGGCTATTGCTGTGGCCGGTATTTAAAACGGATATGTTAAGGTTGAAAATTTCTCCCGGATCGGGAATGTGATTGTTGTTGCCCGAAGCATCGTCAATAAACGCCGAACCGGCTGAAATTACCGGCGCATGCATATTTATGGTAAAAGATGAAATCCAGATTTCACCTTCTGATTCTGCCGAAACCGTAAATTCTACCAACCGGTTATCCGGAACATCAGGACTTACTTCAAATGTAAAACCTTCAGTTGCTTTATTTTCACCTGCTGCTATAAGTCCATAGCTTTCCTCATTATCAGTAAAGGTAATGTATTGATCAGTGGTAGAGATGGTTACAGTTACATCAGTTGCATCAGCAAGGCCGATGTTTTCGACTGTAAGCGACAAATCTATGGTTTCGCCATAATCTGCAAGTCCGTTGTTATTTCCCTGGTTATCAATAATCTGATGACTGAAATAAACAACATAAGGGCTGTTTCCGCTTACAACAGCTATGGGATAATAAACCGGCAAACAATTATATCCCGAAATTACCAGTTGAGCATTGCCGGGTATGGTAATGAGCGGATCAATCACAACAGTAGCTGTTCCGTTGTTTCCGGTGATACCTTTTCCGAAAAGAGTTCCGTTCATAAGCAAAGCCGCAGTGAGTCCTTTGGCGGGTTGTCCACCGGTAGTAACTGTTACTTCAAATTGCGGAGTTCCTGTGGTAATTGTTGCCGGATATGCAGTTGCTATGGCGATGGGTTCATTGGTCCATATGGCCATCAGGGGATCGCCGAGAACATTACAATCGTAAAAGCACCAGCGCAGTGCACCTTCCTCCCACTGTCCCGGAGCATTGACCCATGGTGCCGTTGCTGCTTTAGATTCCATATGTGCCCGTCCTATGCGGTTTAGGCTGTCGGCAAAAAGTGCATCGGTAAATTCCCGGTGCAAATGCGCCGAAGGCCCTTCGGTTTGCCCTTCATTAAACCAGCCATAACGGGAATTTCCGACAAAAGCAGCAGCAAAGTTTTCAATGGAAACCATTTTTTCACCTATACAATCACTTACATCAAAAGCTCCGCAAATACAACCATGCGTGTAAACCACCGGAAAATTATGCGTGGTTCCATTCACTCCTGAAAAATTAGAGTTGGTGATATCCCACATATTTAATTTCATCACATAATCCTGATTGGCATGTCCAACATGGTGTATGAAATTGCGACCTGCATTTATGGTGGCCATCAGGGAATATTTATCCCAGATTTCAATTTCATCGTAAAGTTTTACAAAATTGTGATTTTCAGGTATTCCTGTGGTGGTATAGCCATTTTCGTTATGGGTGCCAATCAGCAGCTCAAGATAATCTGAACCCCATGTATCGGGATTGTAGTAAAGATTCTCTCCAGCCAGCAATGGATTTCTCAATTCGCCAGTCACCGGCTCATTCTGATACTTTGTGGTTTTATTGAGCATGGCAGCCAGTTCGGTTGAATTGCTGAACGACATCCGGCCAACCGATACTTCAGGCAGGAGATCGTCTTCTCCGATTTCGCCCCAAAGGTTATTGCCATTGGTGTTCCAGTTTCCGTCAAGAGCCGAATAGTAAAGGTCTGACGGAATATTGGTGTCGGTATAAACACTTGACGACTGAACCGAGCAATAAAAACCACGGTAAGGAACATGCTCCACATCGCCTGCAAGTACTACATGTTCAATTCCGTTTTGCTGATATTGCTGAATAATATAATTCCTGATTTTCTCAGGAAGATCTAAGCCGGCAATGTTTGCCTGAATAAATTCAATGGTGGCGATCTGCGATTTCAATCCAGCCGGAAGGTAAAGCTGAGCCAGTTGATTCAAGGTGGCAGTAAAGGTTTGCGGAGTGATTATTAGGATCTGATAATCGGTAGCCGAAGCTCTCGGAGATGAGTAAACTGAAGCCATCTCAGAATTCTGGGCATTTTTCAGCGCGGATCTCTGAAGAGCCGCTGAAGAACTCAGGTTTTTCAGGGCTTCCCGTCCCCGGGTTGTTTCACGGGTTTCTATTCGGATGGATATTTCACTGAAAAAGCTGATTTTCCCTTCGGCAGGAATGTATCGTACCGGGGTAAAAACCGATTGTGCATAAGCATATCCATTCATATAATGGGTGCTCAGGTTACCATGAAGCTTTGAAGGATAGATGTCAGATGAATTATAAACTTCTTCATTTTCGGGTTGCGCCATAAATCCCGGAATTGAAATCGGCCTTGAAAACTGAGCAGGAGGCAGTTTATAATTTCCTGTCAGGAATACTTCACCGATTCCGGTTACCGAAATGCTGATGGCTTCATGGCCGGGGGGAATCAACAGATTTACAGCATGATAGGGCATCATTGGCTCGCCGGGTTTTCCCTGAAGCATGGTGTTCGGAAAATTGATGATTTGATTTGACCCGAATACACTGGTTTCAGGCTGGTCAAAATGATAGGTGAATTCGGTTACCTGGGCCGAGAGTGTTGCTGCAAACAAAAAAATGAGCAGGAAGGTAAATGTTCTTTTCATCGGGAATTTAATAAGAAAGTGTTGAGTGTGCTGTTTCTGCAGTTACAAATTTAATTCAATTTCAGGCGGTGATATTATGGGTTTCATAAAAACAATATTACTGAATTACAATTTTTACGTGCATGATTTCACCATCCTTCAGGCTGATTTCAAGAATGTAAAACCCCGCACTATGACCCGAAAAATCAGCGATAGCAGAACCGGAACCGTCCGGATAGAATGGAACATTGTGCACAGCCCCTGAATTGTCCAAAGCAATTATTTTCTCGATCACAGCTTTTCCCTGTATAGAAATCTTTGCCAGACCTTTAACCGGATTCGGATAAATGCTTATCGCAGGATAATCTGTTTTACGAACATTTTCCACATAATATAGGAACATGTTATGGTTTAATGTGTCACCTGGGTTTACATACACCGAATCGCAATCGTAAAGCCATCTGCTCCAGTGTTCAGCACAAATCTGAACATTACCGGTATCGGCCCTGATGAGGAAGAAACCATCTGAATCACTGATGGTTGAATACTCCCCGGAATAGACCGTCGCACCTTCTACTACCTGAGTTGGATTGTGATATTCGTAAATAAATCCCGAAATATACCCGGTTGAATCAACGGGAGGAATTCTAACAATGCCCTCAATTGCGTCAAGGTCGAACCCAGCATTGTTTGCCTGCGATTGTCCGTCGCCATCGTCGGTGATTTTAAAAAACCGGGCTTCAGACAGAAATGTTACAGACAAATCGAAGGAGCTGGTACCAATGCCCGTTCCCATAGGCCGCCATGGCCCGTCGATGGTGACGCCTGCAAAAAGTGTGTATCCTTCGGGTGTTGCATCATTTTCATGAACTATCACATCGGGACCTTCGCCATTGATTACCGGTGTCCCCATATCAAAAACTGCCCATCCGAACCGACCTATTGAATACTGAACTCCATCGGGTGGCCCAAGTGCTGCAGGGGTAAATCCTTCGTCATTAGGATTGTTATTGGGAATATAACTGCTGACCAATGCCCGCGCATACTGACCCGTAGCTGGCTGTAGTTCAATGGTTATAAATGTTGAAGATTGACTGCTGACAACAACATTGGTGAGTGTATGTGGCTCATAACCATTGGCAATCACTTTTAATTCATAATTTCCAGGAACCAGAAATTTATGAAAATCACCCACTTCAGGGTCAGTGCTGATGGGGTAAAAATCGTTTACAAATATATTGGCCGACACAGGCTCACCGGTAGTTTCGTCGGTTACCATTCCTGAGATTCCGTAGCCGGCATACTCGCACATGGCCAGCATGGCCGGTTTGTTTTTCAGATAAATGGGCACAATCTGAGAGGCTGGAGGCTGTTTGCTTACAGATATTTCCACCGACCAGCTGATTGCACCCACAGCACCGTAGCCAAAATCCTTGGTGCTCCCGTTTATCGGATACATGCCCGAATAACCCTGCTGATAAGGAATATTTGCATAACCTGAAGTACTTGCGTATAAGGATGCCAGATATTGATGCTGTGCATGATCAGGAGTTTGTGAAGCGCGATAACTCCAGGGAAAACTTATAAACTCAATTCCGCTGTGATAACTGCAATGGATTACAAACTGATTGTCGGTGAGCATTCCTCTGAGCGCTTTGGTTTCGGGTTGCGAAAAAGCAGATGTACTGTTTCCTTCGCCATTCCACATATATCCACAATCGCGGTTGATATCAACTCCTGCAAGGTTATATCGCGTCATGGCTGATCTCCCGTAAGGATTCAGACAGTAGATTATCCAGATTTCCCGGTTATTAACCAGATCAGTTATGTACGGGTCGTTTTCATATCCAAGACAAAGATCGCGGGCAAAACGTATCATGTTTTCAGATGCACCGATCTCATCGCCATGTATTCCTCCATCAAACAGAATTTCAGGTTCATTCTCATCAACTGAAGAGTTATCGCTGATTTTCAGTGCGTAAATCACATCAAAGTTGCTGGCAATTCCAATGGTGTGAAGGGTGCAGATATCCGGAAAATGGGTAGCAAGACTATCGGCAATTTCATTCAACTGGGCTACTGTATAATAACCGGTTGGCACGCCCAAAGGACCGAAAGATGCTGACCAATGATTGAGATCGGGAATTTCAACTTCGCAGCGGATACCGGAAGCCAGCAGTGATTCATATTCCTGAGGAGTAAGGTAACATCTTAAAAAATCCCCTGCAAAATCAGCATTTATATTAAGCTGCTTTATTAGTTGCTGCTGCTCCGGCTGTTCAGCAAAAACCTTCACCTGCATTTCGCCTTCGCGCCAGGGTGACTGGGCACTCGAAATCAAGGAGATACAAAACAGGTAAAATACAAGTAATATTTTTTTCATAATCGCCGGGTTTCAGAAGCCTTTTTGAATCAGGACGTAAACGTATAAAAAATATCGATCTGCTGATGATATTCAGGCTGGTTTTTTACATGAAATATTGGGTTGCAGCTGAGCAGGAAGCCATATTATGAATATGTACAGCAGGAAATTACCCGATGAAATATGATGATCATCACCCGCAACCCCACTTCAAACAAAGGATAATCCGCATTTCTCTGTTCATCCCGGTGTCAACACTCACTTTTTTATGTTTTACTGTCCATGGCTGAAAAATTTCAGATCGAGGTGGTCAACGATAACATTTTTATCGTGTAAATAATGCATTTGCAGTATCAAAACCATCCAATTAACAACCCACGGCACAACATTTGTTGCAAAAAGCCTTCTTTGAAGCATCTGTTTCAACAAGTCCGCTTTTTTTATGTTAATTTTACATCCCTATTCAACCCCGGATGAAAAGACCAGCTTGCTCATGCTTCTGTATTAAATATCAGCGGAAATTTTTACTTCTGCTTACCAGCCTGCTGCTTTCTACTGGAGTGTTTGCCCAGTTTTATAATGGCTCGCAGATGCCTTTTGGAAAAAACAGGGTTCAATATGGCGATTTCCTTTGGACGTATTACCGTTTTGAAGATTTTGACACCTACTTCTACCTGAATGGTAAAGAGCTCGCCATTTATACCGCTCGCTATGCCAAACAAATTCAACCCGAACTTGAGTCATTTCTCGAAACAAGACTGACCGACAAGGTTGAATTTATTGTTTTCAACTCGCTTACCGATCTGAAACAAAGCAATATAGGACTTTTGAGCGAACAGCAATACAACATCGGGGGAATCACGCACATTGTTGCCAATAAGGTTTTCATTTATTTCGATGGAGATTATTCCCGATTTGAGAAACAGATCAGGGCAGGAATGGCCAGAGCACTTATCGACCAGTCAATTTACGGTGGTTCTGTAGGAAGGCAGATTACAAATTCTACCTTGATGACAATGCCTCCATGGTTTATCGATGGACTGGTATCGTACATCGCTGAAGAATGGAACACAGAAATCGACAATTATGTGCGCGATGGTATAATAAGTGGCCGATATAAAAAGTTCAACCATCTTAAAGGTGATGATGCGATTTATGCAGGGCACAGCATCTGGAAATATATTTCAGATAAATATGGAAAGCAGAGCATTCCCAATATTATTTACCTGGCCCGGGTTAGTCGTAATGTAGAAACCGGATTTCTTTATGTGCTCAATGTCTCTTTCCGCAATCTCGTAAAGGAGTGGTATGAAGCTTATCGCAAACAATATGAGAACAGCGACCAGGAAAGAGTACTTCCGCAAACTCCGCCTTTACAGAAAAAGGTAAAAAAGACGGTTGTTTACGACCGCATCAGAATAAGCCCTGATGGCAGACACATGGCCTGGATAAGCAATGAAGCCGGGCAGGTAAAGGTATGGCTGTACAACAATCAAACAGGGAAGCGCAAAATAATCTACCGGCAGGGTCAGCGCCTCGATGAAAAAGCAGATATGTCGTATCCGCTCATTGAGTTTCATCCCATCAACAATATTATAGGTCTGATAACTGAACGGAAAGGTGAAATCAGATTTTATCAGATAGACACGGATACCCGCAAACGAACCTGGCAGTTTATCTATGGATTTCAGAAAATTATCGACATCAATTACTCGCACGACGGACGAAATCTTGCCATGTCAGCCATAAGAAAAGGTCAAAGCGATATTTTCATCTTCAACATTGCTGCATCCTCGGCCAATCAGATTACCAAAGATGTTTACAATGACCTGAACCCTGTTTTTTTCAACAACTCAAAGCAGATTGTCTTCAGCTCGAACCGGCCGGATGATACTCTGAGGGACAATCCGGTAATTTCCAGACCAGGATTGGAACGGACCCACGATCTTTTTATCTATGACATAGGCCCCGAAACCAAAACCCTGCGGCGAATAACCGATACACCTTCTGCCAACGAAATACAGCCCGTTCAGTATGAAAAAGGCTATATTTCTTATCTGAGCGACGAATCGGGCATCTACAACCGCTATCTGGCCGGCTTTGATAGTGTGATTACCCATGTTGACACCATTGCCCATTATCGATACTTTACCCGAAATTACGGATTAACCAACTATGCCCGGAATGTATTGTCGCACACTGCCTCGCCTGCAGCCGGCAAAATTGCCGAAGTTATACATTCTGGTCAGTTGATGACCATTCACACTTACGATCAGATACCAGCCCGCAGAATTGAGCATGTAACTCCTCAGAACACTCCTTACATGGATCAGCAGTTGCTTCTGAGCAGTACACAAGCAGCAAGCAAACCTGAAAGTCAGATTCCTGTAAAATCAACACGAAGGCGGCAGTTTATGAGTGTTTATGCAGGCGATCCCGAACTCCCTGCTTCCGACAGCCTTATTGATCTGGAAGAATACCGGATATCGCTGGAAAGCAGCAGGACAGGGGGTAAAAGAAGAAGAGGCGGGCAGATTGAAGGTCTGGAAGAGTTTGTTGTTCCAAAGCAAAGAAACTACAATGTTGAGTACAAAATAAATGAGCTT
Organism: Bacteroidales bacterium UBA5197; assembly: GCA_002412885.1. GTDB lineage: Bacteria > Bacteroidota > Bacteroidia > Bacteroidales > Lentimicrobiaceae > Lentimicrobium. The sequence goes on along the minus strand of DHVX01000049.1, from coordinate 73,854 downwards.
GTTAATCAGCTCGATTTTAACTTCCTGAGCACTTCTTATCAGCCTTTTTCGGGTGGAGGCGGTCCCATTTTTCTGACTCCCGGACTGAATGCATTTTTTAAAGTCGGCATGACAGATCTGCTTGAAGATTACCGCATTGTTGCCGGGGTAAGGCTCGACTTCAATCTTGTAAACAATGAGTACATTATTTCAATTGCCAACCTCAAACATCGCCTCGACAGGGAAATTTACTTCCATCGGCAGTCTATTGAACAGGTCAGCTTGTATTCAATTGTAAGGTATAAAATACATGAACTGCATTATATTCTCAGATATCCCATAAATCCACTTCTGAGCATTAAAGGAACAGCTACTTTCCGAAAAGATAGAGCCGTTTTTATGTCAACCGACCAGTATAACCTGCGTCAACCGGATGTTAACAAACACTGGGTTTCGGCAAAAGGAGAAGTAACCTATGATGGCACCCGGCAGTTGGGACTGAATTTGCTGGATGGAATGCGTTTTAAACTTTTCGGGGAGTATTATCAGGAGATCGGTGGCAAAGACGGGTTCAACAACATGGCTGTTGTCGGATTCGACATACGTCATTACATGCCTATTCACCGTAATTTTATCTGGGCCAACCGTTTTGCAACAAGTACTTCATTCGGGCATAGTAAACTGATCTATTATATGGGTGGTGTTGACACCTGGCTTACGCCGAAATTCAAAACCGAAGCACCTATCGATTACTCGCAAAACTATGCTTATCAGACCCTGGCCACCAATATGCGCGGGTTCTATCAGAATGTGAGAAACGGAAATAGTTTTGCTGTAATCAATTCTGAATTGCGTTTCCCGGTATTCAGCTATTTCGCCAACCGGCCGCTCAGGTCTGACTTCCTTAATAATTTTCAGGTAATTGCTTTCGGAGATCTGGGTACTGCCTGGACAGGCCCTACACCCTACTCGGATGAGAATGCCCTTTTTACAAGAATTATCCGCCGTGGACCGCTGTTTATAACCATACGCGAACAACGCGAACCCGTTGTGGGAGGCTTGGGATTTGGCGCCAGAACCCGCATTCTGGGTTACTTCCTCAGGGCAGATTATGCCTGGGGAATTGAAGATATGGTCATCAATAAACCTGTCTTCTACATCTCATTAAGCCTTGATTTCTAGCTTATTGGGAAGTTTTCAAGTGTAATTTCAGAATTGATAATTATAGACCGGCGATCATTCCTTCAATACAATTGTCTTACATTCTGCGTTTAGCAACGACTTTGGACTCAGCCAAAGGTTTCCACTTTACGATTGTTAATAACTCAAAAGCCATTGTGAAAATCTTTGGACTTTTCACATCATAAACTTGCCGATCTTTGTACTTTGGCTACAACAGCGCTACTTTCAGCTTTTATACTGATAATCAACTTGTTATTCAGAACTTCCGGCAACTAAGTATTTCAGCCATAAAAAGCCCGTCCGAAAAATAATTATTAAGATTATTACAATTTCGGGTTCAGGCATTTACGACACAAAAAGGGTCAATTGTTAATAAGTCTATTTTGCCTTACCCTAATGGTTGTTGTATATTGGTCTGATGATTCTTTAGCACTTGTCTTTCAGATAAGTGCTTTATTATCAAAAGAATCTGAAGTATAGTTAAAATATTTGATTCACTGTCATTTGTCCTATTGCTATGGAAAATAACCTGTTTGCTAATTTTGAAGAAGTTGCTGAAACATCAGGAACCGGGAGCAAAACTGAGTATTATGAAGAAGTACTCGGGCAAAGAGTGCGACCTGTTGTACCGGAACAAAAAATTATTGAACCGGAACAGAATTTAAAAAACATGGACACAATTACGACTGAAAGATCTGCAACAATAAATATTGCAGAGACAAAAAAACAGGTTTCCTATTCACATGAGGAAATTCTTGAAAATGCTACAGCATACTTTGATGGAGATACCCTTGCGGCCAGTGTGTGGATGAACAAATATGCGCTGAAAGACAGTGCTGGCAATCTTTATGAACTCACCCCTGACGACATGCATCGCAGGCTTGCCTCGGAAGTGGCACGCATTGAGAAAAAATACCCTAACCCAATGGGCGAGGAAGAAATCTTTGAGCTGTTTCGCAACTTTAAGTACATCATTCCTCAAGGCAGCCCAATGGCTGGTATGGGAAATAATTTTCAGGTATCATCGCTTTCAAACTGTTTTGTAATTGGTGGAGACAGCAATTACGACTCTTATGGCGGCATCATGAAGATTGATCAGGAGCAGGTGCAATTGATGAAACGACGTGGAGGCGTCGGACATGACCTTTCACACATTCGTCCAACCGGAAGCCCCGTAATGAACAGCGCCCTCACTTCAACCGGAATTGTTCCTTTTATGGAGCGCTATTCCAACTCAACCCGCGAAGTTGCTCAGGATGGAAGACGTGGCGCACTTATGCTCTCGATCTCGGTGAAACATCCCGATGCCGAAAATTTTATTGATGCCAAAATGGAGCAGGGAAAAGTTACCGGCGCCAACGTCTCGGTGAAAATTGACGATGAGTTTATGCGGGCAGTTATCAATGGAACTCCATACCGCCAGCAATATCCGATATACTCGGAAAACCCGACGAAAATTCAGGAAATTGATGCTTTGGGAATCTGGAATAAAATTATTCACAATGCATGGAAATCTGCCGAACCCGGTGTGCTTTTCTGGGATACCATTATAAAAGAATCAGTTCCCGACTGCTATGCCGACCTTGGATTCAAAACCATGTCAACCAATCCCTGCGGCGAAATTCCACTCTGCCCGTATGACAGTTGCAGGCTGATTGCCATAAATCTTTACAGCTATGTTGAAAATCCATTTACACCTCAAGCCAGGTTTAATATGGATCTTTTCAAAAAGCATTCGGCATATGCGCTCAGGATTATGGATGACATCATTGATCTGGAATCAGAGAAAATAGACGCCATTCTTGCCAAAGTAAAAGCCGATCCTGAAGATGAAGAAATCAAGAGGATTGAGCGCAAAATGTGGGAAAATATCCGCCAGAAAACCCTGCTTGGACGCCGCACCGGTATTGGCATTACAGCCGAAGGTGATATGCTTGCAGCTCTGGGCATGCGTTACGGGTCAGAAGATGCTACCACTTTCTCCGTTGATGTGCATAAATCGCTGGCTACCGAGGTTTATGGAGCTTCCGCTGATCTTGCTGCCGAAAGAGGACCTTTCCCGATTTACAACTTCGAGCGCGAAAAAAACAACCCGTTTATTCAGCGATTGAAAGAAGCATCGCCTGAATTGTATGAAAAGATGGCCCGCAACGGACGACGCAACATTGCCATGCTTACCATTGCGCCAACCGGAAGTGTGAGCATCTGCACACAAACTTCATCGGGTATTGAGCCTGTTTTTATGGTGAGCTACAAACGCCGCCGAAAGGTTAATCCAAACGACAAAAACGTTACTGTTAACTTTGTTGACGAGATTGGCGATTCATGGGAAGAGTACAATGTATTTCACCCGAAATTCCTCGATTGGCTGAAAATAAACGGATATAATCCTGATGAGGTAAAACTTTTTGATGATGTAAAACTTCAGCCAATCATTGCCAGGTCACCATATCACAAAGCAACTTCAAACGATATTGACTGGCTGAGCAAAGTGCGTATGCAGGGTGCCATACAAAAATGGGTTGACCACTCCATTAGCGTTACCGTTAATTTGCCAAAAGAAGCCACCGAAGAGCTTGTAAGCGAAGTTTACAAAACTGCCTGGGAAAGCGGATGCAAAGGCATGACCATATATCGCGACGGTTCACGCTCTGGAGTATTGATCAGCAATGAGAAGCAAGAGGAAGTCTCTGAATTTCGCGAAACCAAAGCACCCACCCGTCCATTGAAACTGGAAGCAGATGTTGTTAGGTTTCAGAATGATTATGAAAAATGGATCGCCGTTATCGGACTGATGGATGGCAAGCCTTATGAAGTGTTTACAGGTAAAGCTGAAGGTTTCTATCTTCCGCCATGGGTAGTTAAAGGATGGGTTTATCGTTATAAAAACGAAGGCGAATCGGCCAGATACGATTTTCAGTTTGAGGACAAGGATGGATACAAAGTAACCATCGAAGGACTTTCGCGTTCTTTCAACAAAGAGTACTGGAACTACGCCAAGCTGATCTCAGGAATCCTGCGCCATGGAATGCCATTGCCATTTCTTGTAAACCTGATTCAAAATCTCAACTTCGACAACGACAGCATCACAACCTGGAAAAACGGCGTTGTACGATCACTCAAACGTTACATCCCCGATGGTACATCAACGGGTGCAAAAGAAACCTGCCCGAGTTGCGGCGAGAAAAATGCCCTTGTTTTTAAAGAAGGATGTATGACGTGTAAACATTGCGGATATTCCAAGTGCGGCTAACCACAACAAATTCCCTTATAATCCCTGCCCTGAAAAAGCAGGGATTTTTTTTATCCCCGTAGTTTTAAAGCTGGGCTGTGTGAAAATTAAAGAATTGTGAATACTTCCGGCATTCATTTTCAAAGCACAGAGTTAATATTTTCTGACAGGCATCAGAAATGAAGTTTGTGATGATCAAAAGTTTGATTGTCTCTGTAAAATCGGATTTTTGCAGCAATTGCCAGAAAAATTTTCAGGTCATTTTTTGTGAACCATTCAACGGCTTCCGGTTGATTGTGACAGGCATCAGAAAAAGCAGCCAGAAAATAATGCTTGTTGAGATTAAGCCAGTGATAAGCTTTTTCGTTATCATCGATGGCTGAATCAAGCGCTGCCAGTTCACGGAAACCATTTTTCATCAGCCAAACAAGTGCTTCATCGCTGCCTCTTATGGCGCTGGATAGTGCTCCAAGTTCAGGATATCCGTTCTTTAAAAGCCAATCGTGCAGTTCAGTATTTCCACTGAATGTTTCGCCAAATGCAAGCAGAACTTTAACAGGGTAATTCAGCATATAACCAGGTGTATAAAAACATTGCAATTTATGTTATAAAAGGTCAATCGCTGCAGCCAGTTCGTAATCTTTTTCGGTTACTATATCACCGGCATCATGCGTACTTAATTTCACCACAACTTTGTTATAAACATTGCTCCAGTCGGGGTGATGCCGGTGCTTTTCAGCCAGAAATGCCACTCTGGTCATAAATGCAAAAGCTTCAGTAAAATTACTGAATTCAAAACTTTTCTCAAGATAACAACGCCCTGAGTCGTCTGCAATCATTCTTTTTTCCCACATAACTAAGCAGCTTTATTCAAGAATCAACAACAACCAAACATATTTGTTTCCGATCAGGCAAAGACCTCGGCCGGAATATTAAGAGGTTGTAGTAATGCTGCAATGCCATTAAGTTCCTCTTTCCCTATTTTTTCAATGCCACTCTCTGCAGTTTCCCTTTCAATGGGGTAAATCATTACCAGCTCAGGTTTAATAATCCTGATGTGATCAAGCCATAAATCAAGCTCATGTTTGCTTGTATTGTCCACTTCAACTCCATTCACAACTCCGCGCAAAAAAAGTGTCTGAATGCTAAGCTTTCCTTCGAAAGAAGCCAGTTGATTAACCACATCCTGAAGCAAAATATTACCGGCACATCGATTGACTTTTTCAAACATTTCCTGACTGCCGGCATCCAGCTTAAGTACATTGTTGTCAATCTTAAGCAAAGCTTTTTTGATTTCGGGGATATGAAGCCGTGTGGAATTGGAAAGTACAGTGATCAGTGCTTTGGGAAAGTATTTATTTCTGAGTTCAATGGTCTGGTCGATGATTTCGGCAAAACCCGGATGCAGCGTTGGTTCGCCGTTTCCGGCAAAAGTTATGTTGTCGGGCTTGAGACCTTCGTTTGAAAGTGAATCAAAACGTGTACGAAGCGCGTCAATAATTTCGACTGCAGTATGAAGTCTGGCTCCTGCGTTTTGCTTGTAATCAGAAAGACCACATTCGCAGTAAACACAATTGAAATTACATATTTTTCTGTTTTCGGGCAAAAGATTAATCCCCAGCGAAACTCCGAATCGACGGCTTTTGACCGGGCCGAATACAATATCATCAAAAAGAAAACCTGACATAATTATTTTTTTGCAAAGGTAGGAATTAAGCAGTGTGAGAATAACTCTCATGTATTTGAATTGAATTACTGACTTTGGTGAAAGCGTCATAAAAAATCTGGTTTCTTATAAAAAATAAGGATGATCTCAGGCTAATGGAGTAAATAAGTAAGGCAATGCATAAAATCCTTTATGATTATTGATAATAAATCAGAACAATGGGCCGATAACGACTGTTTTGCAATATATTTGCATACATTAACATTGCTAATGGCTTAAGATGAGCTTACTGAACGAAATTAAAGCACCGGTTGAAGACCATATCAGGGAGTTTGAGAAGAAATTCAGGGACTCGATGCGCAGCAAAGTCCCTTTGCTTGACCGGATTACCGCTTACCTTGTGAAAAGAAAGGGAAAGCAGATCAGGCCTTTGTTTGTATTTCTTACAGCCAAAACCCACGGTCAGGTAAACGACTCTACCTATCGTGCTGCATCGCTGATTGAGCTTTTGCACACCGCCACACTTATTCATGACGATGTGGTGGATGATTCAAACGAAAGACGTGGCTTTTTCTCGCTCAATGCACTCTGGAAAAACAAAATATCGGTGCTGATCGGTGATTTTCTGTTGTCGAAAGGTTTGTTGCTTTCGCTTGATAACAATGACTTTGATCTGCTTCGGATAGTTGCAGATGCAACCCGCGAAATGAGTGAAGGTGAATTGCTTCAGATTGAGAAAGCCCGTCGCCTGGATATCAGTGAGGATATATACTTTGAAATTATCCGTAAGAAGACAGCTTCTCTGATTGCTTCATGTTGTGCATGCGGGGCAGCATCAGCCGGAGCAGACCAGGAAACGATAAAAAAGTACCATAGGTTTGGCGAGCTGACCGGCATTGCCTTTCAGATTAAAGACGATCTGTTTGATTACTCAAAAAGCATGGACACCGGCAAACCAAATGGCATCGACATAAAGGAAAAGAAGATGACACTTCCTCTGATTTTTCTTTTAACGAATGCATCCTGGCTTGACAAGCGACGTATCATAAATATAGTGAAAAACCATAATGATAATCCCGCAAAGGTAAATGCGCTGATTAAGGAAGTTTACGAAAAAGGCGGAATTGCCTATGCCGAGAAAAAAATGTTTGAATACAGAGATGCAGCCCTGGAATTACTCAGTGAGTTTCCGGATAACATCTCAAGAAGTTCGCTTGAAAAACTGGTTATCTTTACCACTGAGCGAAAATACTGATATTTAATATCTTATGCCTTTCGGAGTGTGAAAGCAAAAGTTGTACCCACTCCGGAAGTGCTGCGAACATTAATGGCTTGCTCATGTGCTTCAATAATGTGCTTAACGATGGCAAGCCCGAGCCCTGAACCACCTTGCTCACGCGACCGGCCTTTGTCTGTGCGGTAGAATCGTTCAAAAATCCGCTTCAGGTCAGCCTGATCAATTCCATTTCCGTTGTCAGTAACCTCAACCAGTATATTTTCGTCCATATCAAAGAAACTGATCTGGGTCTTTCCATTCTCCTGATTTCCATATTTAATGGAGTTATCAATCAGATTAATCAGTACCTGACGAATCCTCTCTTTATCAGCCATAACATAAACCGGCTTGTCATAATTGTCACCAAATGTAATGTTGTTGCTTCGTTTACGGGCTTTAATTTCAAGAAATTCAACCACTTCACGGGTCAGCGCGAGAATATCAGTCTTTTTAAGGTTAAGTTTTAGTTCACTTGATTCCAGCGAAGAAATAGTTTCCAGATCTTCAACAATGGCAATCATGCGATTGATGCTTTTTTCAGTCCGCATCAGGTATTCTTTGTTGATGCTCGGATCATCCAGACCTCCGTCGAGCAGAGTCAAAACATATCCCTGAATATTAAAGATGGGTGTTTTAAGTTCATGTGATACATTTCCCAGAAACTCCCTCCGGTATTTTGCCATTTCCTTAAGTTCCTCAATTTCCATGCTTTTTTTGTTGCCCCAGTCCACCACCTCTTCATAAACATTCTCAATAGTTTTGCCCTTTATTTCAGGCTGTTCACTTCCCCTTACCGATTTCTTGTTTCGAATGGTTTTATAGATTATCCTTATTTTTTCGTAAATAAATTTTTCCAGTGTGTACCGGAAAAGATAATAGGTAAGCAGAAACATTGCCGGCAGTAAAATCAACATAAACCACCATTGAGGATTCTCATCCACAAAAAGAGCAAAAACTGAAAACAGTACAGCCAGAAAAATAACAACAATCAGTGCGTTGTTGATGGCGAGTTTATTCGGGTTTGAGAAGTCAACTTTCATAGCAATCAGGATTCATATTTGTAACCTACGCCCTTAATGGTTTTAATGTTCTCGATACCGATCTTTTCACGGATTTTCCTGACGTGAACATCAATGGTTCTGTCACCAACAATCACGTCATTTCCCCATACGCGGGCAAATATTTCGTCTCGGGAAAATACTTTATTGGGACGGGAAGTAAGCAATAACAACAATTCAAATTCCTTTTTCGGAAGGGTAATTTCTTTGCCATCTTTGAAAATGACATATTTTTCGCGATCAATAATCATTTCAGGCAATGTATGAATGACAGATTCCTCCTGCGCGGATTTATAGCGTCGCAGCAATGCTTTCACCCTGCTGGTAAGCACTTTGGGTTTTATTGGTTTTGTAATATAATCATCTGCTCCGGCATCAAAACCAGCAATCTGAGAATAATCTTCACCACGTGCAGTCAGAAAAACAACCAGAGAATCCTTTAGACCGGGAATCTGTTTTATCTCACGGCAAGTCTCAATACCATCCATCTCAGGCATCATTACATCGAGGATAATCAGCTGAGGTTTTTCCTGCACAGCCAGTTCGAGTCCGACACGGCCATTCTTGGCTTTATAAACTGCGTAACCTTCTTTCTTGAGGTTATAGCTCAGAAACTCAAGGACATCGGGTTCATCATCGACCAAAAGAATTTTGAACTGGTTATTATCCATAATATTTTCTGATTATTGCATGTGGGCATGAAGGAATAAATTGCACCGTACCAAAATTAAGCGAAATCGGTTGAATAATAAAACTTTATTCTGTGGTTGAGAAAAATAGATTCATTCACTGGGTTGAATAAGTCGATGTTCTGGAGTAAACTATGGTTTTTCCCGAAAAACTGACATGAAATTTCTGGTGCAATTTTTGAAACAAAATCTGCGTTATAATTCTGGTTTGTAACTTTACCAAAATTTCACTGAATTAATTTAACACCTTTCCGGTTTTAAAGGGAAAAAAATACGTTGAACTACAATTGACTATGAACTTACTCAGACTTCTCAGCTTGCTGATGTTGATAGAAGCGACTGCATACGGGCAGTCAATTCCACCCGTTTCTGCAAAGCTTTCCGGAACACATTGTTTGAATGACGCTGAACAGAAAATGGCAACCGCAATCAATCAATACCGCAAAAAACAAGGTCTTAAGGCGATTCCACTCTCAACATCATTGTCATGGGTGGCACGTACGCATGTAACTGACCTGAGCGAGCATTATGAATATGGGACTTCCTGCAACCTGCACAGTTGGTCAGAGAATCCTGCATGGAGTTCATGCTGCTATGGCAGTGATCACAGTCAGGCGGCCTGTATGTGGGATAAACCACGTGAACTTACGCAATATAAAGGAGATGGATTTGAAATTGCATTTTACTCTACGCACGATTACGCCAATAATCAGTTGTTTGTTGAAGATGCCCTTGAAGGCTGGAAAAAAAGCCGCGGACACCATGAAGTAATGATGAATCGGGGGAAATGGAAAACTGCCACCTGGGAGGCAATGGGCATCGGAGCAAACGATCAATTCATCGTGGTGTGGTTTGGCGAAGTAAAAGATGCTGCAGGCTCACCTGAAATTTGCCGCTGATGTGGGATTTGTTTGTATTTTAGTTTGCGATTAAACCATCATCAGCACAACTAAAAATACACCCATGAAATTCGGATTTTTACTCACCTTTTTTTGCTTTCTCTGTATTTTTAACCTTAACGCCCAGAAGTTTGAGGGCGGCGTAATGCTTGGCCTGGTGGGCAGTCAGGTTGCAGGCGATCAATATTCGGGCTACAACAAAGCTGGTATAAACGCCGGAGGATGGATCAGCCTTAATATTGGCGCAAGATCAAAAATGCAGATGGAGTTGGGTTACATTCAAAAAGGCAGCCGTGAAAATCCGGATTACGAGAAAGATAAATTGGATGCATACCTTATGCGTTTGGGATATATTAATATGCCATTGCTTTACAGAATTCAATACAATGAACTTCTCAGTTTCGAAACCGGACTAAGCTTGAATATTCTGATCCACAGCAATGAGAAATTTAATGGCTACGAAACTGTAGAATCAACATTCAGTCTAACCAATCTCTGTTTTCTGGCCGGACTATCTGTCAGAATAAATGATAATCTCCGGATTAATTTAAGAACAGATAATTCCCTGTTTTCCTTACGTAAAAGAACTGTAACCGGCGATGTATGGCGGCTGTGGGATCACGGGCAGTTCAGCGATGCACTTGTACTTTCGGCTTACTACCGCCTATAAAAAAAGCCGGCTTTCGACCGGCTTTTAAAATAATTATCATCGGATTTAAACCAATCCTGGTTCAATCTTTCGGACATTAAATGCGACTTCCTCACCACGTTCATTGCGGCGGATTTCGAATTCAACCATATCTCCGTCCATAATGTCATTGAAATTACCTTCCATAACATCTTCAAAGTGAAAGAAAAGGTTGTTGGGTGGGAAGGCAATAAAACCGTAACCACTCTTCATATTGAGGGTGCGGCTACGCTGAACACCTTCAGGAACAGGTTTGTTGATAAATTTCATCCTGTTTTCGTCCTGCTTATCGAACAGATTTGAGATAATTGAATCATTTTTATTGAGACGGTTATCAATCAATTCGTGCATAGCTACAGGGTATGTTACTTCTTCAAGAAGTTCCTGAGAAGTACGGGTAACGCTTTCGCGACCATTCATGTCCTGATAGCGGAAATCCCAGCTGAGCAGCATAACTCTGGTTCCCAGGGTATTGAGCTTTCGAACAAGGGGAACATAATCGCCGTCAGAAGCTATAAGCACGAGCACATCAAATTTTTTGAATACTGTCAGCTCATAGGCCTCCAAAGCAAGCCATACGTCAATCCCTTTTTCTTCACGTTTTCCGCCGCGCATGCGCAATGGCAGGTAATGGGTTATAACTTTTTCGCCCATGAGAATATCATCAAAGATCCTCTCTGCGTAAAGTTTGTTTTCACTGCTTTGAGCCTCATAGGCACTAAGCCTCCCCCGAAAATAGTGTGAATCTACAATGTGGCACAATTTAGCGTCAATCCCTTCCTCTTTCGAGACACGATTCCGGATGAAGTTATGCAATCCCTCAATACTTATCCTTGCATTGCGTTCGTGTTCGTAATAGTAGTAATTACTTACATGAAGAAAATAATTGCCATCATAAAAAACGCCAATTCTGTTCGTTTTATTTGAGTCGTTCATTTTGATAAAAAATAATTGTTAGTAATGATATGAATTATAAAAAAAATCCCAGATTTGCTCTCAATGTTGTCAATATCTTGAATTTGCAAAGTTAAGTATAAATGATTCAGATTGTTCCGAAAATTTATAAAATGTGTTAAAATATTCAGAAAGTCTTTCAATTATACACTTGCAAAAAGTGTGGAAGGTCGCATCAATAGACAAAAACCTTTCAAAACATGAAACAGAAAACAGGGTAAAAAAAGTGTTAAAAGTTCATTAAAAATAAAAAGAGGGAGAAACTTCCCCCTCTTCTTATATAATTTAAGGGGCAAATGTTAGTGTCCGACAATCAGCTTGATTCTTTTGCTGAACTGAGCATTATCTATCAGTAACACATATACTCCGACCGATGAAGCGGGCAACTGAAGCAGATGCAATCCTGATTTTCCGGTTTTGGAATTGTACACTTCAACGCCTGAGGCTGAAACAACTTTCAATGTAGTTTCACCTGTAAATTCAGGCAATTCAACAGTAAACCTGCCGTTGCCCGGATTTGGATATACAAGTATCTCATTTCTGTTCTGAATGCCTGTAAAGCCCATACAATAATCAACGGTGATATATTCACTTCTGACTGCGGTGTGTGAGCTGATTCCATCTGAAACTGTAAGCGTAACATCATATACACCAGGTTCGCGGTATGAAATCACCGGGTTCTGATCATTTGATGTATCAGGTGTTCCTCCAGGGAAACTCCACGCCCATGATATAACACCACCTGCTGAGAAATCGGTGAATGTAATTTCTTCATTTTCGCAAACCTTAACATCAGAGGCTATGAAATTCGCAAGCAAAGGAGCTGCCGAGCTTAATCCAAAGAAACTGATGTATTCCATCATAAGTGAATCCTTCATCGATCGGGAGTCACTATCGCGTAGTCCGGCAAACTCAAAAGATGAACCAATGGTTTTGTATGTGCCTCCATCGTACGAAATAGCTGCAAAATACTGCGGATTAGAGTTATTGAACAATGCTGTTGCAGATTGCAGAGGAGTGATACGGTCGATATAACTGTTGTCACCTTCAAAGTAAAAGGACATATCCTCAACCATGGTACTATCCATTCCATTAAGGGTTTTAAGGTCGCCACTTCCATCACTTTCGCCGTTTATCATAAACATCGGATGCACTGCGGTTGGTGTGTTGTACGCCCATGTATCTCCGCCCTCCATGTAAACTTTTCCGTTGTTATTCAGGAAGTTTGCCAGAACCTGACCCTGTCCCGATGTAAGAACTGTGTTGCTTGGATAGGTTCCCAGACAAACGAATACCGATTGATATGACCCCAGAACCAGCGGCCATGAAGTAAGGTAATCAGAAGAAACTGAGAGATTGCTCAGGCAACTTTGAATGACTGGTCCTGAATTACGATTTCCATCAAGATCAATAATAAGCACAGGAATCTGACCAATTACCACACTAAACATTCCTGTTGAAGCAAACCCGCCATCAGCCGACATATAGAGTGTAAATTCAGCCATATGGCCTGACGGAGTTGTTGGAAGTGCTGTTACAGTAAATGTGGCAACAGCTGTTTCATAGCCATTAACAGTTCCATAGTTAACACTATCGACGTTCATTATAATGTTTGGATCTGAAGTTGTAAGCAGCCCGGTGACATTATAGGCCGGAGCAGTACCTGCATTGATAATGGAAAGGTGCAAATTGAAAGTTTCACCGGGATCAGCTTTGCCGTTGTTGTTTCCGTTTTCGTCGGTAAGCGTTGAACCAGCAAAGTTAAGTACAACCGAATGTGCAATTACATTAAAGCTTCCGGTGAATTCATATTCTCCTGAAACAGCGATAAAATCGAAAAGAACAGGATGGCCATCCGGAACGTCGCCACTGATACTGAAAGCAAATCCATCAGGGATAGAAACAATCTGGCCTGCAGCAATCAAAGGATAAATTTCGGTAGAATCGGTCAGGGTAACATAAGGATTTGCAGAGGTGATGCTAACTTCAACATCAGCAGCATCTTCGGTGCCCACATTTTTAAGCGCCAGTGCCATCATTACAGCTTCGCCGTAATCAAGCTGCTGGTTGTTGTTTCCGCTTTCATCATTGATTGTGTTGCTGTTGTAAACAACATAAGGGCCTTCAAGAGGAAGTACATCAATATCAGCAATATACGGAATGTAATTAAAAGCTGTAACAGCCAGTTTCATGGTTCCAACATTTGTAAGTGTTGGAATTGTAATTACGGCAGATCCTCCGTTAACGGTTGCAGTGCCCAGTATTTCTCCATTCATGGTCAAACATGCCAAAGCACCCTGAACATTGCTGTTTACGACAAACTGGTTTGACCCGATAAAAGCTACAGGGCTATGGTTAACTGTCAGATTTTGCGGCAGCGCAGTTCTTACCATTAAAGAAGGATCACCGAAAATAAGCCAGGTATCTGTCATATCAGCACCACCTGAACCGTAGGTGTCATTCATTTTCATACAGCCATTCATTGACAGGCCGCCAAAAGTGCGTTTTATGTTGCTGGTATATGATTCTACAAGGATATCCACCATTTCATCCTGACCTTCCATGGGAGGATTCCAGGTTTGGTTGATGGTTGACATAAGTGCTCCAACAGCACCGGTTGGTCCGCTGGCATTGGAAGCCCTGAGCCATGCTTCAGCAAAGCAGGTGCTGTTCAGAAAGTCGCCGTTTACACAGGCAACTGACCAGATAAAAGGCCACATATTATTGTTTGAAAGCCCGTTTACTCCGCTGTTTGAAAATCCCGATGAAGACCATGATGTCTGGCTTCCGTGTCCGGTGTAATTGATGATACTGCGACCTGCATTCAGTTCGGCTGAAACATGACCTGAATTGGGGTTTCCCGGCAGGTCTTCGCCACCCTGACTGCCATCGTACAATTCGCTGACAGCAGTGTAAGTGTAGGCCATCAGGTCGGTGCGAATGTTACGTATGTGCTGATAGTCATATTCGCCATCATCGCCGGGGCCTTCGCTTGATGCGATACCCACGCCTTTTGAGAACCAGTCAACAGTAACATCAGGATTCTGCTCATAATCAATTGAGCGATCAACCTGAGTGTCAACATGTGTGGTGTTTTCAGCAGAAAAACGACCAACAAAAACATCGGGATAATGGTCATTGCCAGCCAGATATCCATAAGCAACATCTGAAGGCCCGCCAATGCTTCCGGTTGTTATGGTAGGCACCTGTGCATGATCTCCAACCAGCAGAAGGTAGGTTAGTCCGTTGGTTGCATAATAATTGGCAACAAAATTCTTGATGGCAGTAGAATTGGTTCCGATTGTTGATACATCAACAATTTCAGTTGGAATACCAATGGTTTTCTTCCATTCAACAAATTTCTGCATGTTAGGCATAAAAGCACCGTGCGAAATAATAAGCATCTTGCCCTGCTCTTCAAGCGGTGTATAGCGCGATCCGCTACCGGCATTCAGAAAGTGCCTGTTGTAAATCTTCTGGAACTCATCAACGGTAGATTCGGGTTGAATCTGACGCGACAAAACATTAAAAGAAGAAACTCCTGCAGCATAAACCTCAACCGTCATCTGGTAATATACACGCAGTGTTTTGGTTACGGGATTGTAGCTGAAAGGATTGGCAATGATGGTTTGTCCCCTGTAATCGCGAAGGATATAAGGATCTCTAAGACTTGCCTGCATGGCTGGAAAGAACTCGTCTCTTTCGTAAGCCTTTGAATATGTGTAAGGTACTGATACAGGATCAATATCGCGGGTGAAGTTTCCTTTTGAAGGAGCAATTTCAATAAAAGGATAGTCAATATATCGCGAAGATATAATCCTTACTTCCATTTGCGCCTGATCAGGAATAATTACCGATGCTGTAAGTTTCGGCAGATCAGGCATCCCCTTCTCAAGAAGCGGGGTAGCGCCTTTTACATCAATAACATAAGCATCACCTTTGGGGGTGCTTACCTGATTGAGGTAGAAACCCCCGATGGAAAATTCTACAATAGTAGCAGAAGATTCGGAGACAATTAGATTTGTTTCCACCGCAACCGGATTGCCGGAAGTTATGGTAACCCAGTTCTGGGCAGAAACCAATCCCCCAAGGAGAAAAAATATTATTATGAGAAATGAACTTTTTAAACGCATATGAAAGTTTTTTTGTGTTGGTTATTCTGATAAAACAACTTTACGGACTGAGGTTTTTTCACCTGATTCAAGCTTCAGGAAATAGATACCAGATGTAAGTCCTGATGTTTGGTATGTTAATGTGTGATTTCCTCCGGCAAAAGAGCCATCTCTGATCACCCGTATTTCCTGTCCCAAAAGGTTTAGCAGGCTGATCTTTACCTGCGATTGTTGTTTAACACCAAAGGTAATATTCAACTGGTTACGGAAAGGATTCGGGTAAACATTGAACTCTTCGCCAGCCATATTTTTTACATCAACCATGGAAAAGTAAAATTCTGCTGAAGGTTCTGAAACGCAGCCTTCTGCCGAGGTAACCATTACATAGTAAAAGTCAGAAACCTGAGGCTCAAATATTTGATTTATAGCTCCTTCAATGGCTCCCTGCTGATTGTACCACTGGTTTCCTTCAACTGCACTTGAAATAAGCTGAGTTGAATTGTGAGTAATAACAGGGGTTGCAGGAGTTTCAGAGAAATTAACAAGAACATTGTCGTTTACAGAACTCAACAGATTGACTGCCTGAACACTGAATTCAACAGGCTCACTGATCCAGGCTACCGGGTTGAAAATCTGTGGATCAGAAAGTATTTCTGATGGAGTCCAGTTTAGCAACACATTGCCTGATGCATTGGTAACAAAGGCAAACAGATTTACTTCTCCTTCGCCGCAGAAAGATTCGGGATAAGCAAATGCTTTCACAGTAAATTCCATACCCTGGCCTCCACCGTTTGAAGACGGGAAGATGATGTCATCAATAAAAGCGGCATCCTGACCACCGGTTACGCTACCATCTTTGCTGTAGATCCATTTAAAAGTATGCTGGCCTGCAGCAACAGGGTATGATTCAATTGCCCAATCAACATTACCAGACCATGCACCTTTTTCAACACTGCCGATATAGAATTTCAAAAAGTCATAACCACCTTCACTTGAAACCTTTCGGGCAAATGAAATATTGTCGTTGGCTGTAACATTCATGGTTATCTGCAATGTAGTGGAAGCATTGTCACCAATAGCACCTGAACGCGCTGCATAAGTACCTCCATTAACCGGAGAAGTAGTTATCGCCCATGGTACATTGCTTGCATTTATCCAGGGATATGCAGAAAAATCACCGGTTTCGAAATCCTCAATGACCAGTCCGACTTTGGGATAATATACTCTTGAAGAATTATAGAGCCCTGAAGCATTGGCAAAAAAGAAGTCAACCGAAGTTCCCACCGGAATATCAGGGCTTACTGCAACATTGTAGATTGCCATTAGTGCTGAGCTGCTTTCAATATTGCCAACTTCGTACTGAATAGTGTTGATGGTTAACCATTCACTTTCAGAGAAGAGGTGTGCCAAGGTTTCGGGAGCGGTACAATGTCCCTGATTCTGAACAGGGAATGAAATCACTACATTTTCACCCGGATCTAATCGGCCGTTGCCATTGCCTGTTCCATTGATCAGATCATCAATTACCATTTCACCGCTGACAAGCACCGGTGCGTTGAGTTTAACAATGAAAGAGGCAGTCCATATTTCATTGCCATCGGTAATTTCAAGATTGAACTGAGCAGGATGCTGATCGGGCAGCCAATTACTGGCAGTTACCTCAAAAGCATAATCCAGATTTACGATTTCACCGGGACCAATGTTGGGCCATGCCTCGGTGTTCTCTTTTACCTCAATGTAGGGGCTTGAAGAAGTTAAAGTAACGGTAAGATTTTGTGCTTCGGCATTTCCAACATTTTTCAGCGCCATATTAAAGCCGAATGATTCAGAATACTCCGGCATCTGATTGTTGTTGGCATTCATATCGTTTACTATCTGCGATTGCATCAAAACATAAGGACCTTCGGGTGAGGCCACCAGTACTGTTCCGATAAACGGCTGGCGATTTTGAGCGGTGATAACAACATCGGCTTCGCCTGGCACTGAAATCGGACTCAGCATTACCTCTGCCAATCCTGCAGCGTTGGCAAGGGCACTACCGTGTAAAACGCCCTCCTTTGAAATTGCAACGTAAGCGTATGGATCTGTATTTACTGTAAATGAAGCTGATTGCAGCGGCATTATTGGTTCATAAGCAACTGTTAAAGGTTCTGGAACCCCAAAATAAATCATCAGCGATGGGTCGCCCATAAGGCAATAGATCTGCCAGTAGTAAGTAGTTCTTGAAGATCCTGATTCAGTAACTGCCAGGTTTCCGGCAACAAACATCTGAGCCTGCGTTGTAAACCAATCTTCAAATGCTTCACCATGATCGTGGAAAGCACGGTCATAACTGCCGAGTGAGGTACTTGCATATGTTGGATTTAGCACCACTGCACCAACACCAACTCCGAAATAATAATCTTCATCCCAATAGGTACTGTTTGAAGCACCGATATATCCGATGGCGCCTTTGTCCTGTGCACGAAGCAATTCTTCGCCAAAGCTATTGGTGTTGTAAGTGCTGGTCAAACAGCAGTTACCAACCAGCAATGGATATTTTCCATAATTCTGAAGTGCAGGAATATGAGATATTTCAAAAGCCGGATCGGACCAACCGCTTGAACTTCCGTGTGCTGTATAATTTCCGTAAGCAACTCCATCACTTACATTCTGCCTGATTGCAGCAGCAGAACTACCTGATGCAGGATAAAGGTAAGTATGACTTTCAATATTATGAGCTGCATTAAAGTATGTTGAAGTACCATAATTGATCTGTCCGTTTCCGTGGATGGCAGCATAATTTCCATCAACTCCTGAAACCATGAGACTTTCACCAAGGAATGAAGGATCGGGGAACTGGTATTGCTCATACATCATGGTTTTATCGATCTGTGGCTGAAGTTGCGCAACACTTGTTGCTGAAAAACGGCCAAAATAAACCTCAGGAAGCGCATCTCCGGTATATTCGCAATAATACAAATCGGTAACATGACCGCTCTGGCTGAAAGCAGGAATCTGAGCTACGTCACCAACAAACAAAACAAAACTGGGAGCCGGATCTTCAGGAGTTCCTGCATTGTAGAGGCTCTGAAGGTAATTTTTTATAGAAGTGGTGGTTGTACCAACCGCAGGATCATTGGTATAAGCTTCAACCATGGTAAAACCCTTTTTGGTTTTCCATTGAATATAAGGTTGCAGTGCATCCTGAAACATCGGGTGCGATACTATTACCATTTTTACCGGGTAAGAGGTCAGATTATCCCGCTGACCATTTCCTTTGGGCAATTGATTAAGGAAATTAAAACCACCAAAATAGGGTGAGCGGGTTTTATCGTTTAGCTTCGATGTTGCTGAATAATCAGCTCCTTCAAATTTTACATCAACCACTACATTTTCATAAACCCTGATGATTCCCAGTGCCGGATTGTATTCAACGGGTGAAATTTCGAGGCGTGCAATGCGGGTATTTCGCATAAAACCAATTACCTCAACTTTTGCGAGAACATTACGGTTAAACTTATCGGTAGCATAAACAGCGTTGTTGATTACAAAATCAACCTTGCCTTTAAAACTTTTCGCTACAGCTGGCTGGGTTGGCATAATCGGATGCTGGATTCCCAGATCGCTAAGGCTATACTCCTTTACATCGTAGGATACCACAGTAACCACGGGCTCAGCTCCTACCGGAATTTCAATCAAGCGCCGCATTACCGGCAGCTTTGGCGAACCTTCTTCCCAGGTGAAGGTATAGCCTTCAGCTGTTACTTCGGTAAACAGCCCTTGCTGAGTATTTACTTCGAAGTGATCAAATCCTGCAAAAGAGCTGTTTGCCCTGATGCCGGTGAATGAATTTTCCTGAAGCACAATGCCGTTTTTCAGATTGTTGTTGAGCACAACCTGCGCTGAAGACATAATGCCCGTAAGCAGGAAAACTGTTAAGAATCCTGCAGTGAGCCATCGGAGTAAAGCTTTTTTCATGAAAAGAATTTTATAAGGAAATCCCGGAATTTGTTAACCCTGCAAAACTATATATAAATCACATCGATCCAACTTTTATAGCAAAAAAAATAAATGATCTATAAAGCTGTTTATCAGATCAATAAATCATTTCATTGCTACAAGAACTTGGGTGACAAATCTAATTTAGCCTGACTTTGCAAAATATTTTATTAATCAGGGCACCTATTAATCCGAAAAGCAGCCTGAATGTAACACACTTTTCATATTATTTTTCAGTTTTTACGGCTGTGGCAATTAACCAGATATTTTGATTTTTAGATCCGGCCAACGAAAATAGCCATAATCTTATCTGCTGTGAAGCGCAACGATTACTGATCCGATCCTGCCAATGTTTCTGACAGGAAACCACGCTGCAACAAAACCAATGACAGAAACAACCACAAAAACATAAATAAAATCTTTCCATTGCATGAGCACTGGATAAGCATCTATCAAAAATGAGCCGCCTTCGGTATTAATCTTTACCAGGCCAAATTGCTGCTGAATGAAACAGATGGCTGCCCCGATCAACATTCCTGCAAATGCACCACCAAAAGAAACCATCATGCCTTGCACAAGAAAAATCCGTCGAATCAGCAACTCATCGCCTCCCATACTTTGCAAAATGGCAATATCTTTTTTCTTTTCAAGAATCAGCATTGAAAGCGAACCGATTACATTAAAAGTTGCTATGAAAAGTATAAATCCCAGGATCATAAAGATGGCCCATTTTTCAGACCTCATGATTTTGTAAAGCATTTCCTGCTGCTCAAAACGATTTTTTACTTCGAAAGCACTTCCCAGAATTCCCTGAATTTCGCGCTGCATGGCAATCAGATTCTTTTCATCACCAATTGCAATCTCCACAGCCGAAAGTTCACCCTGATATTCAAGGGCATCGCGTGCGAACGAGAGTGGAACAATCATGTACTTTGAGTCGAAATCCTGCTGTACAGAAAATATCCCCACAGGCCTTATATCCACACGATTAAATGCCTGCTCAGGATTGAGCCCGATATTTCCGGTACGTCGGGGAGCATACACTTCAATTTCCTGTTCAAAATCATCGAGATTCAATCCGAGGTAGTAAGCGACTCCTTGTCCGGGAATGGCCAGCGGCCTGCCTTTGAACTCCAGCATGAGACTGCCTTCAGACATCATGCTGCTGAGTCCGGTCCAGGTTTCGTAGTTTTTATCAACGCCTTTTAATGTGGCCAGATATTGATTTGTTCCGTAACGAAGCAGCACTTTTTCTTCAATCACACCGGTTTGTGCAACAATGCCCTTCACATCAGCTACTTTTTGCCAGGGATAAGTGCTGTCGGCAAAAGTTTTACCCGCTGCAGGATATACTTTAATGTGAGGGTCAAAAGTATTGAAAAGCGAAACCACCAGACTCTCAAATCCATTGAAAACCGAAAGCACAACAATAAGTGCCATGGTTCCAATGGTAACTCCGGCAACCGAAACACCTGAAATGATGTTGATCACATTGTGCGATTTCTTCGATTTCAGGTATCTCCAGGCTATGAAAAGCGGCAGTTTCAATATTTTGGATGTTGATTGTTTGTAACGATCAGGCTTTGAGAAGGTTATCTATATTCTCAATATAATCGAGTGAATCGTCGATAAAGAAAGCCAGGTCGGGAATTATCCTCATTTGCTTTCCAACCCTGAGTGCAAGCTGATGCCGTATTTCTTTCTTTGTTTTGTTGATGCGCTTGAAGATTTCCTCACGGTCACCAGCACCAAAAAGACTCAGATAAACTTTGGCAATTGAAAGGTCGGGTGAAATATAAACCTTGGTAACGGTGATTAAGAACCCCTGCAAATGGTCGCGGGCCATGAGTTGGAAAATTTCTCCCAGGTCTTTTTGAAGCAGTCGCGAAATTTTTTGTTGTCTTGTACTTTCCATGGCACAAAGATAGAGAATAAAAAGAAGAAGATAAGTACAGGCCGATGCGTCAAAAATTACAACATATGTCAGAAAACTCAGGAATGTTTTGCCCGTTGTATTTATTATTATGATAAGAAATGCTTATTTTTGTATTAAGCATAATTGCTAATCTTATCTGCAGATGAAACTATTTATAAAAAACATGATTTCGATCCGCTGTAAAATGGTGGTTCAATCGGAGTTGGAAAGTCTCGGATTTCACTGCTTAATGATTGATTTGGGCGAGGTTGTCATCAGCGAAGAACTGAGCAGTAAACAATTGGAACAATTGAGGGCCGTTCTTTTAGCATCGGGGCTTGAAATATTGGATGACAAGAAAGCCATTCTGAATGAAAGAATTAAGAATGCATTGCTTGAAATTGTTTACGGTAAAGAGGAACTGTCTAAAATAAATATCTCCGATGCAATCAGCGCAAAACTGCAAACTGACTATAACCATCTTGCAAGCTTGTTTTCGGAATTAAACGAAATAACCATAGAACAATATTATATAAAATCGAAAATTGAACGGGTAAAGGAATTGCTTCTCAATGAGAATTTTACGCTAACGGAGATATCTTACCGATTAAATTATTGCAGCGTTGCGCATTTATCAACCCAGTTTAAAAGAATTACAGGACTTACACCTACTTTTTACAGGAAGCTCAGGCAAAACAAATATTTGCCCATGGATAATGTGTGAAAGATACAACTAATACTGTTAATTGTGTAATGCTTTAGTAGGCAATTGCGATGATCTTTGCACGGCATTAAAAACACAACACACCATGAAAAAATTTGTTATTATTATGCTTTTCTGCCTTTCAATAGTCGGATATGGTTCATTTGCCCAAAGCAATACTTCGGGTGGAGGATATGGAAATACGCTGAATCTGGGATTGGGAATTGGCGGATACTCTGGTTATTATGGTTACACAAACCGGTCAATTACAGTATTTCATCTGGATTATGAATTTGACGTTGCCAGAAATTTTACCCTCGCTCCTTTTGTAAATTTTTACTCATTCAGAGGTGATCATTATCGTGAATCCGTTATTCCTATCGGAGTTAAAGGATCACTGTATCTGGATGAAATATTGAAGGCCAATTCAGCATGGGACTTTTACCTTGCCGGATCACTTGGATTTGCACTGGTAAATTCAAGATGGGATAACGATTACAATGGCAACAGGGATTATTACGTACGTCCGCGCCCTCTTTTTCTCGATCTGCACGTTGGAGCTGAATATCACCTGAGTCAGAAAGTAGGAATATTCCTTGATCTTTCAACAGGAGTCTCAACAATAGGACTTGCAATTCACTAGACTTAGTTAAATTTTCTTTCTGTCATTTAAGAAAGTTTAGTGCCTGAGTGGTCAATATTGTTTGGAAATCAAACAGAATTGGCTGCTCGGGCATTTGAATATTCAGTCAACTGTTTTTGAAAAAAATCTGTCATTGTTTTAACATTTTAAAACTTACTCAAATGAAAACAATTAAATTACTCATAGCCGGTTTTTTGCTTTTTATAACAGCTACTGCTTTTTCGCAGGTTACCATAGTGTTGGGAACTCCTCCGGCCTGGGGCCCTTCCGGTTACAACAGTGTGCAATACTACTATCTTCCTGATGTGGAATCGTATTATGATGTTCATAATTCAAGGTTCATTTATTATGAAAGAGGAACCTGGGTAAGGCGTGCTAATCTGCCATATCGTTACAGATCCTATGATCTCTACAGCGGCTATAAAGTAGTGATGACCGATTACCGCGGGAATTCTCCTTATGTCCATTTTAAAGAATATAAGGTGAAGTATAAAAAAGGTTACAAAGGACCACCACAAAAAAGTATAGGACCAAAACCTGATCACAAAAATGCCGGAATGAAACAACAGAATAACAGGGTTGTTAAAAAATCATCAAAGATGGGCCCTTCAAAGGGTAACGGAAACAAACCCGGAAAAAGCGGTACAAAAGGTAAGGGTAGAAATAAATAGCAGAATGTGTGAATGATATAATTTTTTCAGGCAATTGTATAACTGAAACCGGGCTTTTGATGCCGAACTTTGCTTTATTAATTTCACACACTTAAAAGAGAACGAAAATGAAAAAAATTATTTTGGGTTTGATGACTGCAGCAGTTATGCTGCTATTTATCCCCGCTCATGCAGAAGATAATTCAAAAGTAAATCCTTTTGCAAAAAAGGAAAAAATCGAAATCTCCTCCGAAGCACAGGCAATGATATTGCGGTTGGAAGAAATTAAAGCGATGGATCTTACCGAGAAAACCAAATCGGAGAAAAAAGAACTGCGTGCTGAAGTGAAAATGATAAAAAGTGACCTCAAAGCTGAAAATCTGAACAGCAGTGGTGGATTGTATATTTCAGTTGGAGCTGCAATATTAATCGTTCTGCTTCTGATCCTCTTGCTTTAAGTTCTCTGATAAATAATCAATTTATTAACCAATAAAAACCGACCAAAATGGGAAATTTACTTTATATCATCGCTGTCGTATTAATCATTGCATGGTTGATAGGATGGGC
Organism: Bacteroidales bacterium UBA5197; assembly: GCA_002412885.1. Lineage (GTDB taxonomy): Bacteria > Bacteroidota > Bacteroidia > Bacteroidales > Lentimicrobiaceae > Lentimicrobium. The sequence goes on along the minus strand of DHVX01000049.1, from coordinate 49,660 downwards.
AGGGTTTCATGCCGGTGGATTAATTCACATACTTCTTGTTATTGCCATTGTTGCAGTAATTCTAAGGCTGATTCAAGGGAAGAAAATATAACTGCTGTTTTATTTCTTCAGGTTTATTAAAATATACTAAGGCGAGAATAACCAGCAAATCTTGTATCCCCTATGTTTGATTGGATGTTTTTAATGGAATGATTTTTATATTTTCCCCTAAATATGACTTTGAGCCTTAGTGAAATCGAGTCCCTGCTTGCTGGCAGGGACTTTTTTTTTCAGGGAATTGAGGTTTATAGTAATTCTACCGCCGAAATGAATGAATACCGGAGTTTTTATTCCGAAAAAAAGTCTTCAGCCGGATATATTAAAAGCAACTACAGGGAAGATATGTTAAAGCCAAACTAATTTTCTTTAATATCCTTTAGCATTTTAAACAATACAAGAATAAAAGCGACCACCAGCAATAAATGGATAATTGCACTAAAACTAAAGATCAGAAATCCAATAGCCCAGAGTATAATCAGAATAACTGCGAGGGTATAAAGAACATGTGCCATTTGTTTATTGATTACAGTAAACCCAAACTTGATTGGCAGGAAGAAAGACAATTTTCTAATTACCGCCATTGAAAATGCAAAACCATTTGCACAAACTTATCGGCGCAAATATGCAATCCTTTCAATTGAAAAGTGCAACATGATTTTTGCTAATGATTACATGATTCCCATATGCAGCAAACAGGGCGGGTAAAATAAACTCCGACTAATCAGGAAGAAATACTGAAAAAGCAGCACCTTCGTTAGGCTTGCTTTTTGCTGTAATAACTCCCGAATGATTTTCAGCTATTTTTTTACAGATTGACAGTCCGATGCCTGTTCCGGGATAATCGCCTTTGATGTGCAGACGGTTAAAAAGTTCAAATACTTTATTGGCATATTCCTGTTCAAAACCCAGCCCATTATCTGAAACCGAGATTTTATAATACTCTTTGCCTGAATCAGAGAATAACTCAGGATTTTCATGAGTTTCTATTTTCCGGCATTCAATCTTTATTATCGGAGCAAGCCCGGGTTTACTATATTTCAATGAATTGCTGATCAGATTATAAAAAAGTTGCTGAATTTGAAAAGGAATCACTCTTAAAGCCGGCAGATTCTCTGTATGGATAACTGCATTCTTCTCTTCAATTTGCTGTGATAACTCCTGAAGGGTGTTTTCGAGCAACAGATTCAAATCGGTTCTTTCAAATTCTTTATCTGTTTTGGTAGTGCGGGAATATAAAAGTAAATCATCGATAAGAGTGCGCATACGACTAACAGAAGCTTGAATCCGCGCAAAGTATTCCTTGCTGTTTTCATCCATAATCAACTGATCTTTTTCTGAAATGCGTGATATAAAAGTTTGGATTTTGCGCAATGGCTCCTGCAGATCGTGGCTGGCCACATGGTTGAATGACTCTAACTCGGATATGCTTTGTAAAAGCTCCTGATTTCTTTTTTCAAGAGCCATATTACTCAACTGAAATTGGGTAATATCTTTGGCAACACTTACATGCGTAAGGTTTCCCTTGCTATCGGTTATGATCTTCCCCATCGATTTGAGGTAACGCACTCCCCCATCTTTTCGAATAATTCTGTAGGTACGCGGAAAAACCATACTGGATTGCCTTGTACTTTCCGTTCCATTGCTTACAATATGTATATCGTCTGGATGAACGAATTTCAAAAAGTTCTCTGCTGTTGCTTTAAATGATTGCGGCTCACAACCCAGAAGCCTATATAAGTTGTCGGAAAAAATATACCGGTTCGTTTTTAAGTCCCATTGTGTAATAAAGAATTCTCCGATTGCTTCGGCGTGTTTCATCGATTCTGTTGAAATCAGCAATTTCTTATTCGATCGTTTTTGCTCTTCAAGATCACTGTTGATTTTTACATAAGCCAAAACAAAAACAAAAAGGGAAAAAAGCATGATGAAGAGCGTAAACCAGGGCACAAAGAATGACTTGAACTCATATTTCTCTTGCCGTTCTTTCAGGTTGCTGCTCTCGAGATCTATTATCTTATCAATTTGTTTATCAATGAGGTTTGTTATTTCAGATCCCTTCCTCATATTTGCAGTAAGTTCCTCCTGATTAAGGAACAGGTCAGAACCGTATTTCAATGAAAGATCATATTGCTGAAGCCTGAGATCGATCAACTGATTCAGAAACTTCAGATTCTTTTGCTGCTGCGGGTTTCCTGTCTGCAATGAATCCAATTTTGCAAATGATTTTACCACGCTCTTGTGTGACTCAAAATACTTTTCAAGAAAGGCACTGTCGCCGGCAATTAAAAATCCCCTTTGGCTGTTCTCGGCATCTTTAAGCAACGAGAATAATTGTTCTACCTCTGTTTGGAATTTATAGGACTGAACCACCCACTCCATAGAATCGGTAAGTGAAACAGTATTTCTATATGTGATGCCTGAAATAAAAATGAGGATAAACAAAGATGCAGCAAAAATACTTCTCAAAAAGATATGATTGGCAGTAATTGCCATAAGTCTCATTCTATTTAGCTTGGAGATCATATACTTAACAAGAAGTTATCACGATTTAAACCTGAAGTTTGATATTGCCAGTTGATGGTTATCACATCTGCCAGAATTTTTTTTAATGTGCCGAAATCACTGGGCTTTTTGATATAGATGTTGGCCCCGTTTACAAAGGTCTCTTCTATCTCTTTTTCAGATGCCGATGTGGAATAAATGGCTATTGCCATTTCCTTCAGATGATCCATTTTCTTGATTTCCGTAAGGCATTCCAATCCGGTTTTAAATGGCATATTCAGATCAAGAAAAAGCATATGAGGCAAGGTATGATCATTCCGGGAAAGGTATTTCATCAACTCCTCCCCGTCATTTACCATGTTTACAACGGTATTGATTTTTAATTCGTCAAACACATCCTTAAAAAAAAGACGGTCATCTTCATCATCGTCAGCAAGCAAAACATAGATGGGTCCGTTTTTCATTATGGATTTTTATTAATGTTGTTTTTAGATTGAATTTCAATGATCAGATCGTTATCTGTTTCTCCATTCTGCAATTTCCGGCGCTTCTTAATAATCCGCTGAAATACTGTAGGTGTAAGACCTGTAACTCCCTTAAACTGCGTGCAGAAATGTGCCACACTACTGTAATTCAGCTCCCAGGCTATTTCACTAACGCTTAATTCAGTAGTGGTTATCAGTTGCTTGGCCCTTTCGATTTTTTGCAGGATGATAAAATTTTCGATTGAAGTAAAAGTAACTTCTGAAAACAGATTGGATAGATATCCGTAACTATACTGGAGTTTTTCGGAAAGATAGTCTGATGCTCTTAGCGGGGTTTGTGTTTCATCCAGATTTACCATTTCAACAATAGTATCTTTTATCTTTTGAACAAGAATATTCTTTTGCGATTCGACAATCTCGATACCATAATTTCCAAGTCCGGCAATCAGCTGAGTCATTTTTGTTCCTGAAATGCTTTGTTTGATTTCAACTTCTCTGGAACCCAACAAGGTATAAGACACGCCGGCTTTATCCAGTTGCTCCTCCAGAATTTTTTTGCAGGCCGCGTTAAAATCATATTTTATGTAAAATCTCATGGTGAAAAAATGATCAATATGTTATATACCAAAATATAAACAAGGGAGATTATAGAAGGTTCAGTATAAAATTAACAGAATCATAAAATCCGGGAAATAACGTATATAAAATACCCGGATATATTTATTCAACATATTCGCCGCCACTTTCAAATCATTAATTTCAGGTCTTAACAGCATCCCAATTGTTTATTTATGTAAGATGGTATGTGTGAATTATATAACATATTTGATTATTTATATAACATACGAAGGCCGGCAGCTATCTACCTTTGACATAACTTAAAAACCATATATTATGTCACTTGTAACAATTCTGCTTGTTCTGATTGTTGTTGGAGTATTGCTCTGGCTTGTAAATTCTTTCATCCCCATGGACAGAAAGATAAAGTCGATACTGAATATTCTGGTCGTTATTCTTGTCATCATCTGGCTCTTAAATGCATTTGGGCTTCTAGATTCGTTGGCGAACATAACTGTTTAAAACTTCAATCATTAAGATTACAACCTGCTGATTATCGACTGATTGACATCAGAAAGCAGTTGGCCTGATCAAAACAGTTTTCTGTTGAACCCAATCCTAAAAAAACTAAACATGAATCTCAAAAGAATCTTTGGCGGAATACTAACAATCCTTGGGATTGTCGGCATGATTTACGCAGCTGTATTATTTGCCGGCAACTCAGCAGGTACATCCGGTCTCAAACCTTTGATAATTTACGGAATTCTGGGTCTGATATTTTTTGTTTCAGGTATCAGCCTGGTTCGTACTACCAAAGATGAATCATAATACGTTTTAAGCTGTAAACTTAATTTTAAAGTTGCAACGAGCCGGACAAATCCGGTTCGTTGCAACTTTTGTGTTTGGTATTTACTGGTCTTCTTGAAAACTATTACGTCTTCATCAATTTATCTTTTTGCCCGTTTTGATTTGTTCGGCATTCTGACCGGTTCAATTTCGATTTTTTCTTTTACAATCTGAACCGAATAGGCGTTTGGTATTATCTTTTTTCCGTGTGTGATGGCATAAACTTTGGTAAATTCGGCCCCAACATACAGTATGATTGCTGAGTAATATACCCAAACCAGAATCAGTATTATCGAACCAGTCGCGCCATACCAGGAAGCAATAACCGACCGGCTGAGGTAAGCGCCAATACCAAATTTTCCGATCATAAAAAGAAAAGTTGTAAAAGCTGCGCCAATAACGCAATCCTTTAGTACCACTTTTCCATCAGGTAAGGTTTTAAAGATGACTGTAAAAAGCAGTGTAATAATGAGGAAGACAATCAAGATATTCAGAATGTAAAACAAGTAAACAGTATCCTTTGGAAAATACTCTGCCAGTTGTCTGCTTAGAACATCCATCAATGAGTTGACAATCAGACCAACCAACAATAGAAATCCTACGGAGCCTATCATTGAGAATGACATCAGGCGGTTAATCAGAAACTTGACAATACCGCGCTTTGGCTTGGCCTTAATTCCCCAGATGTAATTTATAGAGTCCTGAATCTCAGCAAACACACCCGATGCACCAATCAGAAGAAAACCCACACCCAAAAAAGTTGCAAATTTACTGCTGTGCGATAATTTAACATTTTTAATGATATCCTGTATCTGAAGTGCGGCATCGCTGCCTACCAAACCGTTAATCTGCCCGAAAATTTCGCCACGCACTGCTTCTTCACCAAAAAAGATACTACTCAGGCTTATGATAATGATAAGCAATGGAGGCAGTGAAAAAATGGTATAATAGGAGAGAGCAGCGCTTAGTTTCATCCCATTGTCATCGATGAATTCACTGAATGTTTCTCTGATAAGATACCAAATTTTAACTGATGAGTTTCTAAACCCTCTTGGTGATGCATTAGTAGTTGGTGATACTGTTGTAGTTATTGTTACTGTAGTAGGTTCCATCTTATTTAGGTTATTGAAATAAAATTGCCGACGGTTTCCCGGTTTCGAAATCACTAAAACCGAAATTAGTAGTTTCAAATGGATTCAGCTTGAAAATACTTTGTCCTTTGCCCGGAATTGAAGGGTAAAAAGCGATTGAAATCTGAAATGTATTCATGACAAGACTTTCATTCTTGATTAATACTCCAATTCCGAATTGGGAATACACTTTGCTGTTTTTAAATCCATCAGCCTGATCACCCAGCATACCAAAAGAACAAATCAGATATGGCCCGAACCGGAATCCGATAAAATCCCAGGGACTGTATGATTGTGTTTGCAAAGTGAGAAGCATCCTGCTGGTGCCTGAAAGCGAAGGACTGTTAAATCCATCGATTCCATAACCATCATTGATCGTTAAACTGTCGTTTAGTAATCGGTTTATACCAATAATAAGCTGAGGTTTCACAAATTGCCTGAATTTCCAGGTTCCGATTTCTCTTAGTCCGGAAAAGTACATGGCTCCTACTGAAAAAGCACCCTGGCTGAGTTGTGATTTATTGATAAATGTTCCAAATTCAAAATTAGAGCCAAAATACCCCCACTTATGGAAATTACCTGATGAAACCCGAAATCCCAGGTATTTGCTGGGTAAATTATCTCTTTGCCCGAATCCACCTATAATGCTGTACACCTTTCCAAACGGAATATCTTCAGTTAGCCCGAGTTGAAAAACATACTTATCCTGAATATACCTCCGCTTTGATATTCCAACACTTGCCAGATAAAAATTTTCATTAAAATAAGGTGATTGGCCCTCACCTATCCAATCAGGTTTTTCTAGGTACCTGATTTTTACGTACCTGATGGCAGAAACCAGACGTGTGGTTCGGATATTTTCGGAACTTCCATTAAAAAGCTGTGTTGAATAGCCAGCCCAATAATCCTGCGAATTATACTTTATGGGCTGAAGTGATGGAATTGTATCGCCCGTGTACATATACACCTGCCGCGCCTGTTGCATGAAATCGATGCCCCCGGCCCACTTTGTGAGGGCGGAATAAAACGGCCGTTCAATGGCAACTCTGCTGATAAAATTCCGGAATTCATCGGTACCCAGTTGGAAAGTTGAATTTATATAAGTGTTGCGGATATTGGGGATAAAGTAACCGGCAGTATTTGAAAAGTTCCCGGTTTTATGTCGCCATGTAAGTCCATCCCGGATTTCATGACCCAGACCCAGAAAATTCTGTTCCGTCAGTTTAAAAGTGATTCGCGCTTCAGTGAGTGCGACATTCGGAATGATGCTCCATTTGTCGAGCTCACGGATAAAAACATCAACAGAGTCGGATTTTCCGGAAACAACACGCACATAAAAATCAACATCTGTAACATAATTTCTTTTCCGAATCAGCCGTTCCGATTCCTTTACCAGCAATGAATCGAAAATCTGATTCTCTTGTATAAGCAATAGATTCCGGATTGTGGCAGGGCGGGATTGAATATGAATCCGGTTGCCGGCTCTTGAAAGAAGATTCGGATATGATTTTATGGTATCCCCAATAGAGAATCCAAAAGGATCAAGTGTTTCAATGTTTATATGCCTGATGGTTTTCCCCTCGAATGAACTGTATGGTTTCTGCAATGGCCTTTTCGCAGTTTTTCTTTTTGCGTCTTTTTTACCAGTGCTTACCCCTACCGGCTTAAAAAACAAACGGTACATAAACCGGGTAAATCTCCTTTGGTCATGATAGGCTTCAATGTTTTCATATTTAAGGGTTGAGTCATTTTTAACATCCGGTTGCTGCGCCCAGGCAAAATCACCTGCATAAACTGAGACCAACAAGATTATAAAAACAGTTTTGACCCGCATTTGCTTCCCATTTTAAGCGATCTAAACCGCATTTTATTTGTGGTGACAATTACTACTTTTCTTCTATTTCTTCTTTTGCTTCTTCTTCTTTTTTGGCTTTTTTGTCTTCCTTGTCCAATTGCTTAGCCTCCTCTATTCTTTTTAATTCCTCGGCTTCAGCTTTCTTTCTGAACATTCCCCTCAATAATAAACTATGCTGGAAGGCATCAATGGTTGAATTTAAACTTTCAGTAGTTTTGTTGAGATTATAGATGGTACTGTTAATGTTGCCGGCTATAATGGTATCGTAAATCAACCTTCCAAGGGTTCCATTGCCTTCATTGATTTCGATCATACTTCTCTCAAGTTGCTTTGTAATGCCTTCGGTATTGTTGGTTGTAACCTTTAAACTTGTCATAATATCAGCCACATTTTGCCGTGAAGTCTCCATGGTTTCATTCAATCGGGTAGAACTTTCTTTAAAGTTAAGGATGGTCTGGTTAATATCTTCAGCAATGGTTGAATCCTGAATCAACCTGCCAAGGGTACCCTTTCCTGAGTTAATATTTGTCATCACCTCTGCTAGTTGACTGGCTACTACTTCGACACTGGCCGAAGTTACCTGCAGACTGGCAATAATGGCATCCGTTTCAACAGGTTCGGTCGAAGTAAGGTGTTGCCCATCCTTCGCCATAGGTGCATTTGTACTACCCTGGGTAATTATCAGCAGCCGGTCGCCGATGAGCCCTTCCGAACCAATGGCAACTCCGCAGTCGGTTTTTATAAATTGCTGAACCTCTTTTCTGACCAACATTTCAACTTTTACCGTTGAATCGTTGATGATGGAAATTCTATCCACAGTTCCGACACTTATACCCGAGAATCTTATGTTATTGCCTACCTGCAATCCACTTACGTTGTAAAATGTAGTGGTAAGTTTGAAAACAGGGTTAAACAAATTTTTCTGTTTCCCTATAATAAAAATGGCGATGGTGAAAAGTGCAAGTCCTCCGATGACAAACAGTCCAAGGCGAACTTTAAATTTTTGAGTGTGTGTATCCATTTTGTTAGTTTTTGCAGTAATTCGTACTTGAAAAAATCAGCTTAAATCGGTTTAAAGTCAATTTAAAACCTATAGAAAGAAAGCCTGAATTACAGGATCGTCAGAATCTTCGAAATCTTTCACAGTTCCTTCCTTGTAAACAGATCCTGCGTCAAGCATAATGATGCGGTTTGCTGTTTTGAGCGCGCACTTTATATCGTGGGTAATGATGATGGAAGAAGTTTTGTATTTCTCCTGCACATCGTTGATGAGTGAGCTGATTTCGTCAGAGGTCACCGGATCGAGTCCGGTTGTGGGCTCGTCATACAGCATAATCATCGGATCTACAACAATGGTACGGGCCAGACTGATGCGTTTGCGCATACCGCCGGATAATTCCGAAGGCATTTTATCTTTCACATTCGGTAGTCCGACATTTTCCAGCACCTCATTTATCTTGTCTTCCCTTTCTTCTGCTGAGAGATCCTTTTTAAGCCTGACCAACGGAAATTCCAGATTCTGTTTTACTGTCATAGAATCATACAATGCGCCACTCTGAAAAAGAAACCCGACTTTTTGTCGTAATTCGCCAAGCTCTTTTCTGCTCAGGGTTTTCACATTTTTGCCGAAAACATCAATGGTTCCGCCATCGTAGTTCAATAAGCCAACAATACACTTAATAAGAACTGATTTCCCGGTCCCGGATTTTCCAAGAACAACGAGGTTTTCACCTTTATAAAGGTTCAATGATGCATCTGATAAAACCTGCAGTTTCCCGAATGATTTTTGCAGATTATTTATAGAGATAACCGATTCAGCCTGCTTTTCGACTGATTGGTTTGTATTTAAGGTCACGGCTTTGTCAGAGTTCATAATACCAGCATATCAGTTATTTGTACTGCAATCATATCTACAACAAGCACCAGCAGTGATGCCAGAACTACGGCAGAATTTGCAGCTACGCCAACACTTTCTGTTCCACGTCCTGCATGATAGCCTTTATAACACCCGACAAATCCGATGACAGCGCCAAAGAAAAACGTTTTGATGGTTGCAGGAAATAAATCCATAAAACCAACCACTTTAAAAGCCTGGGCAAAAAAGAGCGAAAGGGTAACATCTCCTTTGATATTTGCACCTCCCCAACTGGCCAGAATACCAAAAGCATCGGCATACAAAACCAGTAAGGGTATCATAATTGTTGCAGCCAATACCCTTGTAACCACTAAAAATCTTATGGGATTTGTTGAGGACACTTCCATGGCTTCAATCTGCTCCGTTACTTTCATCGATCCCAGTTCAGCACCCATACCCGATCCGATTTTTCCGGCACAGATAAGGGCAGTAATTACAGGACCCATTTCTCTGATAAGCGATACCGCAACCATGCCCGGAAGCATGGAAACTGCTCCGAAATCGACGAGCACAGGACGCGATTGTATGGTAAGTACCAGACCCATAATGGCTCCGGTTACGGTAATCAATGGTAAAGTTTTATTGCCAATCTGATAACACTGGCGTAGAAATTCCTTGAATTCAAAATCGCGCGAAAAGGTTTCTCTGGTTACTTGTGTGATAAACAGGAAAACATCAGCAACATCCGTCAAAAAGTTGCTGGCTGCAGCAGTTTTGGCAATCGTGTTGTCGCTGAGCTTACTCATTGTGTGCACGGTTGCATCCCGGATTTTCGGGATCACCTTTACAGATGGAATATACTTCTTAATTTTGATCATGCCCGGGCGTATATTTGTAAGTGGCTCAATCTTGTATTGAAAATTAAATCTGTTTATATCGTCAGTTGCAATAATTGCACTCCCGATCATGTATAAACACGCTCAGACATGGTCAATCAATCCGACAATCAAAATACCTGACGGATAAACCAGAACCAAGGTCGTGCGGAAACCTTATATTTCAGACAGCAAAATTAGTATGCAGCAAAGGCTGAATCGTTACATAAATATGATTATTAATTACATGATTCACACATCAACGCAATAAAAACTATTGATAATGTTTCCTTACTAAACTCTTTCCTTGCTTTTGTATGCAGTTGCCTTTTTTGTCAACAAAAAGAAATACTAAAATTTCAGTACTTTTTTCTTGCCGATATATTTTACCGAATATTTCCCGATTACTTTTTAAAGCATCGCACATGCGTATATGTAAATTTTATTTACAATACCATTTCGATAATTTAACTCGTTTATTTTAATCATAATTTTAATAGTGGTTATTTCACAATTATCATCAAACCTACTCATAATAGGCTGATTGGCCATGTTATATATATGCATTTTTTTGATTATAACTGCACTCTGGCCAATAAATAAGGTGTGAATGATGCAAATAATATTAATAATTGTATAAGACTTATACAGAAAATAGATCGGTCCTTTGTACCATGAAATATTCACACACTATTAAAACTACAAAATGAAAACCAGAATAAACCGATTTTGGATGTCTGTAATTCTGGCATCTGTAAGTCTTACAATCTTTATCGCAGGTTGCAAGAAAGACGACTTTGATGAAATCGCAGGCATATGTCCGCTGGTTGAATCAACAAATCCGGCCAGTGACGCTATCAATGTGCCACTGGATCAGATTATAACAGCTACTTTCAATGAAAAGATGAATCCGGCCACCATTACTCAGACCTCTTTTGATTTATCAACATTGCTCGGTACAACCAATTCAAGCGTTGCGGGTACAGTTTCTTATAATGAAGCCACAATGACCCTGAGTTTCAAACCAACCAACCCGCTTGCCAGCAACACCACCTATACAGGCACGGTGAAAACCAATGTAAAAGATTTACGGGGCAATGCTCTGCAAACTGATTATATATGGTCGTTCAGTACAAGTTCCATCATATATCCTCAGGTAACTTCTACTGACCCTGAGAATAATGCAACCGGAGTTGTTTTGAATAAAATAATTGAAGCAACTTTTAACATGCCTATGGATCCGTTGACTTTTACGGCATCCACATTTATTGTTAAAAACGGAGAAACTACCGTACCCGGAGCCATTTCATATGACGAAGGAACAGCGTTTTTTGATCCAGCCAATGATCTTGCTGCCAACACATTATATACCGTTACCTTAACTACCGGCGTTAAGAATGTTGAGGGTGTTACTTTGCAAAACAATTATGTCTGGACATTCACAACCGGAATATCCATTGCCCCAAGAGTAATTTCTACTGATCCGGCAAACCTTGAAACAGGGGTAGCCTTGAACAAGATAGTAACTGCTACTTTTAGCATGCAAATGGACCCTTCAACCATTACTACGTCAACTTTTACTTTATATAATGGAATTAGTCAGGTAGTTGGAGTTGTTTCCTACTCAGGAACAACAGCAACCTTTGCACCATCTATTCCGTTATTGCCCAACACCACTTATACCGGAACCATTACAACCGGTGCAAAGAATGTTGCAGGAGTTCCGGTTGCCAATAAATATGTGTGGAGATTTACCACATTAGCTACGGCTCCTGTTGTAATTTCTACCGATCCGGCAAACGGAGCAACACAGGTAGTTCTTAACAAAACAGTAACTGCAACATTCAGTGTTCCCATGAACCCCTGGACTATAACTACTTCTACCTTCACACTTAAACAAGGTAATACGTTGATAGCCGGAACGGTTTCATATAGCGGAACAACAGCAACTTTCAACCCAGGCAGTCTCTTGTTAGCTAACACTGTTTATACAGGAACAATAACCACCGGTGCTGAAAGTGAAGCAGGTATTGCGCTTGCAGAGAATTATGTCTGGACTTTCACTACAGGATCCATTGCTGCTCCAACAGTAATTTCGACTGATCCTGCAAACGGTGCAACAGGTGTTTTACTTGATAAAACAATAACCGCTACTTTCAGTACACCAATGGATCCTTTGACAATGAATTCGTCAACCTTTATTGTAAGGCATGGATTAGTGGTTGTTGCAGGAGCAGTTACATATAGCGGTTCTACAATCTCGTTTAATCCTACAGTTGATCTTTTGCCAGGAACTGTTTATACAGCTACCATTACAACCGGAGCCAAGAATCTTGCCGGTGTTCCATTGGCAAACAATTATGTGTGGACATTCACAACCATTTCGGTTGCAGCTCCTACAGTACTCTTTACCGATCCGACAAACAATGCAGTTGGTGTGGCTCTGAACAAAATTATTACTGCAACCTTCAGCGAGGCTATGAATCCTTTAACCTTGAATACGGGTACATTTACACTTAGACACGGTGCAAATGCAGTTTCAGGAATGGTTTCTTATGCAGGCACAATGGCATCTTTTGCACCCGCTTCTGATCTGTTGCCAGGCACACTTTATACCGCCACGCTAACTACAGAAATTACAAATTTAGCCGGGGTATCACTTACTGCTGACTATATCTGGACGTTTACTACACTTACCCCGATGGCTCCGTTGGTAATTTCAACTGACCCACAGGATAATGCAATCAACGTAGTATTGGATAAAACGGTTACAGCATCCTTTAACATGCAGATGGATCCGTTGACGATCAATACTTCAACCTTTACACTCTATGAAGGAACCAATATGGTTGCCGGTTTGGTAACATACTCCGGAACAACTGCATCCCTTAACCCTTTATCAGATCTTTTGCCTGGTACCCTATACACCGCTACGCTGACTACAGCCGTTAAAAATTTAGCCGGTGTTTCGCTTACCGAGAACTATATCTGGACATTTACTACAGTTGCTGCAATAGCTCCGTTGGTAATTTCAACCGATCCTATGAATAATGCAACCAATGTAGCATTAAATAAAACGGTTACTGCAACCTTTAACATGCAGATGGATCCTTTGACAATCAATACTTCAACCTTTACACTCTATCAGGGTTCTAATATGGTTACCGGAATTGTAACATATTCCGGAACAACCGCATCCTTTAATCCTTCTGACGATCTGCTTGCCGGACTGACCTATACAGCAACAATAACAACCGGAGCGATGAATACAGGCGGAACTCCTTTGGAAAATGACTATGTATGGAGTTTTAGTACTGAAGCCGAAGTAATTCCCGGAGTTGATCTTGGATCTGCTTCCATATTCGGTGCTTTCGGAGGAAATGCCGGCATAACCAATCAGGGAATAAATACAGTAGTTAACGGAGCTATTGCCACAACAGCAGCTTCTACACTGGTAACCGGATTCCATGATGGACTTACTGGTGATGTTTACACAGAAACCCCACTAAACATAGGTTTGGTAACCAACGGTATTTACACTGCCCCACCTTTCCCCGGAACTGCCACAACCGAGGCAATTGCTATACAGGGCTTACTGGATGCTACAGATGCCTATAACAGTATTTCACCGGCTTCGATGCCGGGTGGTATTGATCCTGGTGCTGGTGAGCTTGGAAATTTGACCCTTGCTCCGGGCGTATATATGTCTGCAAGCGGAACTTTCAATATTTCAAACGGGCCTCTAACCTTAGATGCTCAGGGTGATCCAAATGCAATATTTGTATTCCAGACAGCATCCGCACTTACAGTAGGTATTGCCGGACCAACAGGTGCCCGCAGTATTATTCTGATCAACGGAGCCTCAGACGCAAATGTATTCTGGTATGTTGGTAGTGCAGCAACCATCAATGCAGCCGGAGGTGGTGTCATGGTAGGAACTATCATTTCAATGGCAGGAGTTACTTTCTCCACGCCTGGAAATGCAGTTCAGACAGTTCTGAATGGAAGAGCAATTTCACTGGTTGCTTCAGTTACAATGGTAAATACAACTATCAATGTGCCTGCTGAATAATTGAATTACATTGATCAATAAAACAGCTGTTAGATCCCGCCTCCGGGCGGGATTTCATAAACTGAAGTAAAAAATATTAAATCAAAAAAAAATGAAATTAAAAACCATTATCAAAAAGGGAACACGCAAAATGTGTATGCCTTATAACCTGACCATCAAAAGCCTGTTAATCGGTGCTTTTGTAGTAGCAGGGATTCATTCTTCCATTCAGGCACAGGATGTTCAATATACCAGACCCTCATGGTATTTTGGTGCGGCAGCCGGTGCAAATTTCAATTTCTTTGAAGGCTCAACCGAACAACTGAATGCAGATTTCAGATCGCCAGTTACTTTTCATGATGGGACTGGAATCGGACTTTACGTTGCTCCTCTTATTGAGTTTTACAAGCCCGATACAAGACTTGGTCTGATGCTGCAGGCTGGATACGATAGCCGCAAAGGCAAGTTTGCACAAATGGACACTCCTTGTAACTGTCCGGCAGATTTATCGACAGACCTGAGCTATATCTCTTTTGAGCCAAGTCTGCGTTTTGCGCCGTTCAAATCAAGTTTTTACTTATATGCCGGCCCGCGCTTCGCATATAATATGAATAAATCTTTTACCTACAAGCAAGGTGTAAATCCTGCTTATCCTCAACAGACTCCTGTACCCGATGTAACCGGTGATTTCAGCGAAATGAATGAATTGCAGATATCAGGTCAGATTGGAGCAGGCGTGGATATCCCGCTTTCTTCACAAAACAAACAAACACAGTTTGTCATCTCTCCCTTTGTTTCTTTTCAGCCTTACTTTGGTCAGACCCCACGTTCAATTGAAACCTGGAACATAACCACCATCAGAGCAGGTGCTGCTCTCAAATTGGGAAGAGGAAGCAAAATTGAAACCGCTAAAAAGGAAGAATTGCTTCCGGTAGTTATTGTAGCCAAGGAACCTGAAGTTAAGTTTACGGTTAACTCACCTGCCAATAAGCAATCAGAACTAAAGGTGAAGGAAGTTTTCCCTATTCGCAACTATGTATTTTTCGATCTCAATTCAACCGAAATACCTAAGCGTTATGTTTTACTGAACAAAAGCCAGGTAGCAGGATTCAGAGAGGACAATCTGGAATCATCCGCATCCGGCAGTGCTTCAGGCAGATCAGCCCGCCAGATGAATGTTTATTACAACATTCTTAACATACTGGGAGATCGCATGGTTAAGAACCCAACGGCCAATATTACACTTGTTGGTTCATCGGAAAAAGGTCCTGCTGATGGTCGCATTATGGCAGAATCAATCAAAACTTACCTGGTGGATGTATTTGGAATTTCCGGTTCGAGGATAACAACCTCTGGCCGCACCAAACCAGTTATTCCATCGGAACAACCGGGTGGTACGCTCGAACTTGATTTGCTTCGCGAAGGAGACCGCAGGGTTTCAATTGAAAGCAATTCACCTGCGCTGCTTATGGAATTCCAGAGTGGGCCCAATGCTCCGCTGAAACCGGTAGAACTCATTATGGTTCCTGAAGCTCCGGTTGATAGCTATGTTGTATTTGAAGCCGAAGGTGGAGAAGAAGCATATTCATCATGGTCGTTGGAACTCAAGGATGACAATGGTGTTGTTCAGAATTACGGACCTTACACCGAGGAAAAAGTGAGTATCCCTACAAAAACCATTTTAGGCGCAAAACCTGAAGGTGACTATAAAGTTACCATGACCGGCACAACGGAAGATGGAAAAGTATATAAGAAAGAAGCTACGACTCACGTTGTGCTCTGGGAACCTGCCAAAACCGAAGAGGCCATGAGATTCAGTGTAATTTATGAATTCAATGAATCGAATGCCATTAAGATCTACGAAAAGTACCTCACCGAAGTCGTAACTCCTAAAATTCCTGCTAATGGCAGAGTAGTTATTCGCGGTCATACCGATATTATCGGTGATGAAACCAACAACCAGAAGCTATCTTTGGCCAGAGCCAACGATGTGAAGGGTATTATTGAAAAAAGCCTTGCAAAAGCAGGCAGAAGCGATGTTAAATTTGAAGTTTATGGTGAAGGCGAAAAGTCAACACCGTTTGCAAATAAATTTCCTGAGGAACGCTTTTACAACCGTACCGTGATCATCGATATTTTTCCCGCAAGATAAGCTGCAGATTTCAGCTGAAATAAACAAAGGCTGTCCGGTAAACGGGCGGTCTTTGTTTTTATACAATGTGGGAATAATGTAATACAGATACAAAATTATGTAACGCTTTAGGCTTACAGGTAGCCGATCTTTGTAGCATTAAATAAATTATTCACCCTTAAATACAAAAAAAATGAATGCAGGTAAATTAATTTTAGGAGTTGTGGCAGGCGTTGCCGTTGGTGCTGCAATCGGAGTCTTATTTGCACCTGACAAGGGCGCCTCCACCAGAAAGAAAATTTCGAAAAAAGGTCATGATCTGACAGATGATCTTGAAAGAAAATTCAACAAATTTGTTGACACTTTTTCCAGGAAATTTGACAAACTTCATGATGAAGCCAATGACCTGGCCGAGGAAATCAAATTTAAAGCCGACGAAGCGACTGGTAAATTTGCGAATGAAAAGAAGTAATAATTGTCTATTGAAAAATTCAGAAGTCTGAAAAAGCCCAATATCCAGTAGGCAATTGTCTGATGGATATTGCCTTTTCCGGATGCAGGTTAATATTGTAAAAAACAAAACATGGAAACCCGGTCAGAGTTGTTCGAATCACTGTTTGAAAAAATTAAAGATCTGGGCTTAACCACCTATGAACTTTCGAAGCTGAAAGCGCTGAATACATTTACTGTTGTAATGTCATCTTTGGTATCCAGACTGATTGTTATTCTGGTAATATCCCTGTTTGTTCTTATTTTAAATATTGGCCTGGCACTTTATCTGGGCGAAATTCTCGGCAAAATTTATCTTGGGTTTTTCGCTGTTGCAGCATTTGATCTGGTCGTGGGTGTCGTTTTTCATTACTTTCTTCATAATTGGATCCGTAAGCCGTTGAGCGATTCAATAATTTCCGATGTCCTTCATTCAGATATATCATGAAAAAGATAACGACAATCTCCGAACTCAGAGCAGCCATTGAGGAACTTGAATTTAAACAGGCGCAACTGGGTGTTGAATTGCATGATCAATTCAACCTGGCTTATAATAGCCTCAAGCCGATCAACCTAGTCAAAAGTTTTATCAAAGATGCTTCCGGAGCTGATGATACTTCCGGCAGTCTTCTCAGCAATTCACTTGGTTTTGGTGCCGGCTATATTTCAAAAGTATTGATTCAGGCAACTTTAAGAAGACCACTAAACAGGCTGATTGGAAATGCTGTTATGTTTGGCATGCAATCACTTATTTCAAAAAATCCTGAAACGCTGAAAGCAATTGGCTCTGGCATTATCGGCCTTTTCAAACGTCGTAAGCGGCCTTATGAAGATGAATATCAGGAGTCTGAAATCAGTTAGTTGACAGCTAAGCCAACCAACCACAGCTTATTAATAACTTTCTGAGATTTTACATCTGCTGCAATCGGATATCTACGATTACTTGCGTATGGAAATTAACGGCTTTATGATTTACTTCAATCAAGGGAATTTATATTCCCTTGATTTTTTTTGAAACTCTATTCATTTGCCAAATGTATCTTTTATTGATTTGGCCAGGCCACAAATATGGGAATTATAAAAATTTATCATAGAATAATATAATATGAAAGACCCTCAGCCAATATATCTTTATTGCCTGCAAAGTAACTCCTCTATTGGTCAATCTTCAACAAACAATCGACTAACGCTGAGTTTCTTTATAAGCCACCGGAAGGAATTTCCCAATAATTAATTTAATTCGCGTAAGCATGAAAATTCTCTTGGTGTATCCCTATTCCCCTGATTCCTTCTGGAGTTTCAGGCATGCGTTAAGTTTTATTTCAAAAAAAGCAGCTGTTCCTCCACTTGGTTTGATCACTGTATCAGCAATGCTTCCCACCTCCTGGGAGAAAAGGCTTATAGATATGAATGTTACCAAACTCAAAACCACTGATATTCAATGGGCTGACATGGTTTTTATCAGCGCAATGAATATTCAAAAGGACTCTGTGGATTATGTGATAAATGAATGTGTGAAACAGGGCGTAAAAATTGTTGCCGGTGGGCCTTTGTTCACACAGGAATACCAGAATTATCCGGATGTATCCCATTTCATTCTGAACGAGGCTGAAATTACATTGCCTTTGTTTCTCAG
The DNA here is from genome assembly GCA_002412885.1 of Bacteroidales bacterium UBA5197. Classification (GTDB taxonomy): domain Bacteria; phylum Bacteroidota; class Bacteroidia; order Bacteroidales; family Lentimicrobiaceae; genus Lentimicrobium. The sequence continues at coordinate 31,208 of DHVX01000049.1, read as the reverse complement.
TGATCTGGAAGCCGGAAGACCTCCTGAAAAATTATACAAAACTGACAAATTTGCGGATTTAATTCAAAGCCCCGTGCCCGATTTTCATTTGCTGAGCATGAAAGATTATGCTTTCATGAGCATTCAGGTTTCGCGAGGATGTCCATATGCATGTGACTTTTGCGAGATTACAACATTGCTGGGCAATAAGGTGAGAATGAAAAGTACTGCGCAGGTAATTAATGAGCTTGATACACTTTACAAGCTCCACTGGCGGGGATCGGTATCGGTGGTTGATGACAATTTTATCGGCAACACTCATCACATTAAAAATGAATTGCTCCCGGCTATGATCGCATGGCAAAAGTCGCACAAACAACCATTTGTTTTTAGTTCACAGTCATCTATTAATCTGGCTGATGACAATCGGTTACTTTCACTGATGATGGAATCGGGATTTAGTTCTACATTTATTGGCATTGAAACACCTTCAAACGCTTCGCTGCATGAATGCAACAAGGTTCAGAACAAAAACCGGAATATGTTGCATAGTGTGATGAAAATTCAACGGGCAGGGATGCTGGTTTCCGGTGGCTTCATTGTTGGTTTCGATAGCGATTCTCCTTCAGTTTTTCAGCAGCAGATCGATTTTATACAGCAGAGTGGAATTGTTTCGGCTATGGTGGGATTGCTGAATGCTCCAAAGAATACAAAACTATATAATCGGCTTGGCGAAGAGAAACGGCTTATTAGTACTTCATCGGGAAATAATACTGATTACTCCATGAATTTTATTCCCCTGATGAACCAAGCGGAATTGATTGCCGGATATAAAAAAATTATAAATGACATATACGCAACCAAACCTTACTACACAAGGGTTCGCAAGCTATTTGCCAATTACAGGAGAAAAAATCCCAAACAGCAAAAAATTAATATTCCGATACTTAAAGCTCTGGCCAAATCAATATATGTTATTGGCATTCGAAGCAAAGGGCAAAGCGATTTCTGGAAGTTTATGATCTGGACTCTTGTATTTCAGCCAACATCGTTGGCTGATGCCATCGAATACTCAATTTATGGCTATCATTACAGAATGGTTTACGGCCTGTCAGGAAACGGAAATTACAAGCTCGCGGAAAATATTATATTCAAGTCGAATCCCTCCATTAATCTATTGAATCCTGAGACTCGATCGGAATCTCTTTCATACTGAGTTTGCATTTTTAATATAAAAGTGTGAATTATACAACTTTTTGAAAAAGTTATGTAACAATAAAAATGCGTGGAGTTTACAACTTTGTAAAATCAATAGAACCCATTAGCTCAGTAAATATGAAAAAAACAATTCACATCATGGCGTTAGCTGCAATGGCTTTGGGCCTGCTGTTTTCGTCGTGCGGAACCGGTAAGAAATTGCAAGTATCCGAGGCGAGGGTTGACCAACTTCAAAAAGACAGCATCAGTACGCATAATAATTTGAAAATGTGTCAGGCTGATTTAATCAGACTTAACGAAGAAAAAGCTTTGATTCAAAAAGACATGCATTTGCTTACTTCTGAATCGAAAATGACCATTGCCGATCAGGCCATTCGTTTGAAAAACCTGCAAGGAATAATTCAATCACAGAAAGATGTAATGACCAGGCTAAAGAATACAATTTCGGAAGCATTGGTCAACTATGCTGCCGATGAATTATCTGTTTATATCAAGGACGGAAATGTGTATGTTTCGCTTGCCGAAAAACTTCTGTTTAAATCGGGCAGTGATGTTGTAAATCCAAAAGGAAAAGAAGCCTTAAAATCGCTTGCTGAAGTAATCAACAACACCAAAGACATCTCAGTAATGATTGAAGGTCATACCGACAATGTTCCCATCAAAACAAAGGTATTTCCTGATAACTGGAGTTTGAGTACAGCAAGAGCCACATCTATTGTCAGAATTTTGACACTTGACTATGGTTTTGATGCCAAAAGGATTACAGCATCAGGCAGAAGCGAATTTCACCCGGTTCAACCTAATACAACCGATGCAGGCCGGGCAGGAAACCGCAGGACAGATATCATTTTAACTCCTGATCTGAAAGAACTCTTTAAGATTCTTGAACAATAGTATAATGGCATTTAAACCAATTCCGTGGGAGGGAAATCTGCGGGATCGGAGGTGAGAGGCGGTCTGGCCGGAATGCAAATTCCATTGGATTGGCTTCTCTCTCTATGTAAATACTGAACCACGCTTTGTTTGAGAAAAGATCTCACATTATTAAAATTGACTTACGAATAATTTGTCGTAGTATTGTAACACTTCAACACACCATAAACCATGAAAACAGCAGGCATCATCACAATTTTAATCGGTCTGGCGCTGACAATTTTTACAGCCTTCACTTATTTCACAAAAGAGAAAGTAGTTGATTTGGGAGAAATTGAAATCAATGCAAAAAAGAAACATAGCCTTAACTGGTCTCCATTAATAGGGATAGGTGTTATGGGGCTCGGAGGAATATTCCTATGGCAATCAACAAAAAAACAATAAAAAGTGATACTTTATATCAAGTACATGGTTAGTAACCGGTGCAAGATGCTGGTAAAATCTGAATTAAAGAAACTCGGCGTTCATTATATTCTGGTTGATCTGGGGGTTGTAGATGTGATGGAAACTTTATCAACCGAACAACGCGAACAATTTCGATTGGCACTGCGAAAATCAGGGCTTGAACTGATGGATGACAAGAAAGCTGTGCTCATAGAAAAAATCAAGAATGTAATCATTGAATTGGTTCATCACTCCGATGAATTGCCAAAAGTTAATTTCTCTGACTATCTGAGCGAGAAACTACACTATGATTATACTTATCTGTCAAATCTTTTCTCTGAAGTTCAAGGCATTACCATCGAGAAATTCAGCATTGCACATAAAATAGAACGGGTTAAAGAGCTCATTATTTATAATGAACTTTCAATTACCGAGATTGCCTGGAAGTTGAATTACAGCAGCGTTGCTCATTTGTCAAATCAATTCAAAAAAGTTACCGGACTTTCGCCATCGCATTTTAAGAAATTAAAAGGTGAAAGGCGCATCCCGGTTGAAGAAATATGAGAATACTCAACACGCTCCTTTACTGCCATTTTACTAAAATCTACACAGATCAGCTTTGAAACTACAATGAAACAGGAATCCAATTACGCCAGAAGTCTGATCGAAGCAAGTCTTGATCCTTTGGTAACTATCAACACCGAAGGCAAGATTACGGATATGAATCAGGCAACCATTAATATTACCGGCGTAAATCGTGAACATCTTACCGGAACCGACTTCTTTGAGTATTTTACCGAGCCCCGCAAAGCCCGCAAAGTGTATAAGGAAGTTTTTGCAAAGGGCTTTGTATCTGACTCTCCGCTTACCCTTCAACATGTAGGAGGTAAGCTTACCGATGTACTCTTCAATGGATCTGTTTACAAGGACAATGATGGCAATGTGCTTGGGGTGGTTGTAGTAGCCCGGGATATAACCGAGCAAAAAATAATATCAAGAGCATTGACAGAAGCCATGGAATTTTCGGAAATGGCAACCACTATAGCTGAAGGAGCAAAAATAAAAGCTGAAAAGGCAACAAAAATAGCCGAAAGTGCCGTAAGGGCAAAACAGCAGTTCCTTTCAAACATGAGTCATGAAATCCGCACTCCAATGAATGCCATTATCGGATTTACAAAGGTGCTACTGAAAACAGATATGTCGGCAAGGCAAAGGGAATACCTTTCAGCCATAAAGACGAGCGGAGATGCTTTGATTGTGCTGATTAATGATATTCTGGACCTGGCTAAGGTGGATAGCGGAAAAATGACTTTTGAACAAACACCGTTCAAGCTGGCTTTATCCATTTCGGCAATGCTTCATTTGTTTGAAACAAAAATCAGGGAAAAAAACCTTGAACTTGTCAAGGAATATGACAACAATATACCTGAAGTTCTGGTTGGCGATCCGGTTCGGTTACACCAGATAATACTAAATCTGGTAAGCAATGCTGTAAAGTTCACTTCAAAAGGAAAAATAACAGTCAGTGTCAGACTATTGAGTGAAGATGCTAAGACAGCGAATATCGAATTTTCAATTTCTGATACCGGAATAGGTATCGAAAAAAACAAGATCAGGAAGATATTCGAAAACTTTCAACAGGCAACCAGTGGCACATCAAGAGTATTCGGAGGCACCGGGCTTGGTCTTGCTATTGTAAAACATCTGGTTGAAGCGCAGGATGGAAGCATTGACGTTACAAGTAAAATAGGCGAAGGCTCAACTTTTAGTTTTGCGCTGAATTTCATAAAAACAAATGCACAGGCTGAAGCTGAAACAGAATTAATAGATCTGGAACTGAAAGAAGAATTCAAAAATATTAAGGTATTGGTGGTTGAAGATATTCCACTCAATCAGTTGTTAATGAAAACATTGCTGGATGAATTCGAATTTGAAACCATTATTGCTGCCAATGGTAAAATAGCCGTTGAAAAACTCGAAGCCGAACCCTTCGATATAATTCTGATGGACTTACAAATGCCTGTAATGAATGGCTTTGAAGCAACAGATTATATCAGAAAGAAGATGAATTCAAAGATCCCCATCATGGCGCTTACTGCCGATGTAACGACTGTTGACCTTGAAAAATGCAAAGCAGTGGGCATGAACGATTATATTTCGAAGCCTGTTGATGAAAGAATATTGTACGCAAAAATTCTGAAACTGGTTAAAAAGTCGAAAGTTGGGCAGACTTTTAAAAAAAGTCCCAACAAAAATTCAAAACGATTAAAATGCACCGATCTGAATAGTTTGAACCGCCGAACCAAGTCAAACCCTAAGTTGATGATGGATATGATTTCGCTCTATCTGGAGCAAACTCCTCCATTGATTCTGGCGATGAAGAAAAGCATGCGCGACAAAGACTGGAATACATTGTATGCAACAGTTCATAAAATGATTCCATCCTTCTCAATAATGGGGATGAACCCTGCTTTTGAGCAAATGGCAAGGAAAGTTCAGGATTATGCAAGTGCCCGCCTGGAAGCGGATGAAATGCCTGAAATGATTCATCAACTCGAAAACATTTGCGCTCAGGCATGTGAAGAATTAAAAGAAGATTTCAATACTATAAAAAAAACAACACCATGACTCACGACAATAAAATCAAGCTATTTCTGGTTGATGACGATGCCCTTTATCTCAAATCAATCGAAATAGAATTTATGCAAATGGCCGATTTTGAGATTGAAACATTTCCAAGCGGGGAACTTTGCATTGAAAATCTTCATAAATCCCCTGATCTGATTATCCTGGATTATTTACTCGACGGTATCGATAAAAATGCAAAAAACGGCATTGAAACGCTGGATGAAATAAGGGCTTTTAATCCTGAAATTCCGGTAATCATATTATCCGCTCAGGACAAAATTGAAGTGGCAGTGGATTGCATGCACCACCAGGCTTTCGATTACATAGTCAAAAGTGAAACGGCTTTTATAAGAATGCAAAAAGCAATTGAAAGAGCATTGTACACCCGTAAAATCGAAAAAACACTCAATTGGTATATGGAGAAGATGTGATAAGTAAAAATCAGACCTATATATTTCGAAATACTGGTGTATATTGAAATCACTTTGTAAAGAAACGCCTTAAACCTATGGCAATGGGCCATGCCTTTTTGAAAAATAAATAACATCTGCAGGTATAATATATTTCATCAACATAAATGTGTGAATATTGACAAAATTCGAGAAAATAATGTAATACATTTCCTTAGTAAATCATGTAGTTTTAAGGATCATAATGTCTGCCATTTTTGTTTGAATTAATCATCACATTTTCGATTTCCTGATTAGTGATGATCATCCTCTGACATTTCTGGCACGAGAAAAGGTTTTTCTCCAATGGCATTAAACTGGCCTGAAAATAAGGTTCAACCGATAATTATTCTTTAACATGGAAACTTACGAAATGGACGAAATCCTGACCCCCGAACAATGGCATGAAATCCAATGCAGGCTTAAAACCAAGTTCCCTGAGATTTCAGATGAGGACGTAGAGTATCATGAATCTCCTGAACAGGATTTGCTAAGAATGGTCGGGTATTCTATTCATAAAGATTTACATAAGATTGAAGGCCTGTTTATCTGTTAAAGACCTATTGTCAACTATACTTTTCCTGAATGGAAAAATAACTTGAACTACTACAATTCTACTCACCAAAATATCCGGCAAAAAAAATGACCATCTCCTGATTGAGATGGTCATTTTTGATTTAGTTCTTAAGCTTAGAACCTGTATCCGAGCGATAACCCGAAGCCTGTATTCTTAACCGATGACTTATCATCGGGGATACGTTTGTCTTCAGGATTAATATTCAACAAGCCCAATTGAGCATTGAGTTGTAAAAAGAGTCCTCCGGCCATTTCATATCCGGCAAAAACATTGGCACCGGCATCAAATGCTTTAAAGTAAGGTGTCAGCAGTGCATCATCCGTTTCAACAACGTTCTTAAATTCAACATCGTTTTCAAGGGTTACCGCACCTCCTTCAATAGTTACCTTTCCGCCAATACCATAGCCAACATAAGGGCCAAAACCAACGAGAACAAAACCATTGCTTAACGCACCTTTGTAAACCAGATTAAGGGGTACTTCAATGTACGAAAGTTTAGTTGTGGTAGTAAAAGTTGTTCCTAAAACTACATTCTCGTTCTTAGCTCCTTTTGTCGAAAAAAGCAATCCTGGCTGGAAGTAGAATTCAGGAGCAACAGGAATGAGAACATTCACACCGGCGTGAAAACCAATGATCATATCATTTTCAAGCTTATCTCCACTAAAATCCTTGCCATTGAGGTTCTGAAAATTTACACCTCCAAGTATGCCAAACTGCATTCCTGAACTTTGTGCTGACACCAGTGTGGTTGAGAACATTAATACTGCAAAAAATAAAATTATTTTCGTTTTCATTTTTTTATGATTTAAGAGTTTACTGTTTATTATTGTTTATTGTTTTATTTACCTGCTTCTTTTTCAGCATCGGCTATCATCTTTTCGTTGGCAGTAATCAGAAATTCAACCCTGCGGTTTTCTGCACGTCCTGTTTCACTTTCGTTGCTGTATTTAGGAATTGCTTCACCATAACCTTTAATTACGGTGCGGTTTTGTGAAATACCTCGTGTGGCAAGGTAAGAAGTTACTGCAGATGCACGTCGCTCTGATAATGACAGATTGTAAGCTTTACTCCCTTTGCTGTCAGTATGTCCCTGTACTTCAATATCTGTATCGGGATAATAGTTCAGCACAGTTACCAGTTTGTCGAGACTGCCTTTGGCGTCGTTCGACAGGCTTGATTGATCAAATCCGAAAAGAACATTGCTGCTGAATTCAACAACGATGCCTTCTCCTACGCGTTCAACTTTAGCGTCAGGAACGGTCTTCTTGATTTCTGCAGCTTGTTTGTCCATTTGGTTGCCAATTATGGCTCCTGTTGTACCTCCAACAGCAGCACCTATAATTGCACCAAGGGCTGTATTGCCTGTAGCTTTTCCAACAACGGCTCCCATTGCGCCTCCGGCTGCAGTTCCTGCAACAGCACCCTTTTGGGTTTTGTTCCACGATGAGCAACCTGATACAATCAATGCAACGCTAAACAGCATAATCAAGCTAATTCTTAACTTTTTCATAATCGGTGTTTTTTAATGGTTTGTTATTACTAATGAATTGCACCTCCAATATTTTTTCAGTTAGCAACATCGCTCTCAGTAAAAAATGATAAGAATACCGGTTCAGATTCATTCGATTTTCCTTTCATAACTTACTTCTAAGGCGGATTGCGTTGTGACAGTTTCATTGTGCAGTCGCAATGTCATTAGACAGGTACAAAGGTCGGCTGTGTTCAATTCTGAACTGTTACACAACTTTACAATTAAATTGCATCATTCACACATCTCAGGGCTTACTAAAACTGCTTTTTAATACACCTTCTTATATTAGCATCTTATGTAAAGTGTGAATATTATAACTCCGCTCAGAAATTATACAACGATTTAAAAAAATCAAGCCATTACCTTTGGCACCAATTGTGAATTAACATCAAGGGCCAGGTTAATCATCATAAAAGCGCTTCAAAAGTGAGTGAAGTCTGTTTCGAAAGGCTAAGTACATTTTAAATTAACAGGTTGAAACTACATTACTTATACACACTAATTAAAAATTCCTGATGAAAAGAATACTCTTTTTAACTTCATTCCTGTCAATAATTGCTGCTACAACATTTATGGGTTGTGAGTCTTCAGCTCAAAAGAAAGGCTTTGTTGAAAGAACAATGAATGAAGTAAGCCCCTCTTTTGATGGAGAGAATGATTCAACTTCAAAAATGGAAATTTATGTAAGCACGGAAGAATGGAACACTTTCAAGTACAATACCGATAAAATTATAGAAGACAATAAACAACTATTTGAGGATTTGAGATATGGCAAAATAAAGACCGGTAAAAGAAGTGAGATGATTTTTGAGCAGTGGATTTATATTCTTGAGCAAAAGAATGCCAAGCTTGCAGATAGAGTTTCAGCCTATCCCCGAAATCCAGGCGACTGGGAATCATTCAAAAATGAAATATATAGTGACTTTGAAAAACTTGAGGAGGAATTAAATAATCTGGTGGCAAAAAAAGAGGCATAAAAATTCATAGTATTATTATCCGATTCCGGAAAATATATTTCCAAAATCTGACTCAAAACCCGGCACACAGGCTAAATCAATCATCAGATATCTTGCCTTGATCATTATGATTTAGTGTGAATTATGAAAATCAAACCATTAATTGTATAACAAATGAAATAACGTCAGCCGCTATTTTTGTGCTTGACTTTCAAGCGGATTAATATCAGCAGCAGTTTGAACTGACTTTTGAATCAAGTGGATAACAAAAACCGGATTTTCACCAAAAACCTGACAAGAAGCCTGGAGCACCATACGTGAAAAGGGCTTATATCTACGTCAAAATCAAACCATAATAACCAGATTCTGCTGACCTCATTTTTCTGCAAAGTTGTTCAGATTTTCAACTTTTATTGCGCTGAAATTAAACCATCAATAAAGCATAGCTGACTAAAAATCAGTAAAGAAAAGATTAATATTTTTCCACCAGATAAGCCTCAACCAATGAACTCTCAACAGTTTTACACTTCTGGTAATCTGAATTCTTTTGGAATCAGAACTTTCAGCACAAAAAAGGACAATAGTTCCAGAGGGAATAAGTCAAACCCCTCCGAAAGAAATCCAGTTGCAGAGAATGAATCCCACCTTCATCTTCGGGATCTGGAAGAATTGAATACCATTTTGCATGATCGGGCGGAACAGGAAAAAATCAATCTCTCAGAAGTGATTGCCGGTAATATGAAATTCCTGTCCATTATAGCTCATGATCTGAAAAGCCCATTTTGCAGCATTCTGGCTGGATTGGAATTGCTGAAAGCAAGTCTGGCCAATTACAATATTGATGAAATTGAGAAGTATGCTGATTACGCATATAATTCCACCAACCGGGGAATTGCTCTTTTGGATAACCTGTTGTCATGGGCCATGATGCAGAATCTGCAGCATAATAATATTACTTTAGTGAAAGTAAATCTGCATGAATTGCTTTGTGACGAAATTGAAATTTTCGAAAACATTTCAAGACAAAAAAATATTCAGGTCATTAATTCTATCGCTCCTTACTTATTTGTGAACTCAGATTTTCAAATGGTGAGAACCATTCTCCGCAACTTGATCAGCAATGCTACCAAGTTTACAAAACCAGAAGGGAGAATCAGTATATCTGCATTTGAAAAAGGCAATTTCATCGAAATTGAAGTTGAAGATAATGGCGTTGGCATACCTGAGGATGTTCAGTATAAACTATTAAAAACCAACGAACTATTTTCAACAAAAGGGACCAACAACGAACAAGGCACCGGACTGGGTCTGATACTTTGTAAGGAATATGCTGAACTCCTCGGGGGTGAACTCAGGATATGGAGCAAACCTGAAACAGGCAGCCGATTTACTTTTACCTTACCCATATAGCTGATTGGGGATTTGAATTGAATAAAAAACCAAATGTTTGGAAACATCACAACTTAAAAATTATGAAACTAAATCCTGATAATCTTAAGCCCGGTAATCCTCACATGGAATACATCGAAGTAGAAAATGGCATTCGGCTTCACATCACCGACATGGGCAAGGGAAGACCAATTGTATTAATTCATGGATGGCCGCTGAGCGACGAAATGTATGAATACCAATACAACGACCTGATAAATAATAATTTCCGTGTGATTGGCATTACGCTTCGCGGATTCGGGAAATCAGACAAACCTTTTGGTTCCTATGATTACGATACCCATTCAGAGGATATCAAAAGCGTTCTTAATAAAATGAACATTGAAAATGCCGTTATGGGTGGCTTTTCGATGGGTGGTGCAATCGCCATACGTTATGTTTCGGTGGATGCCGGTGCACATGTTTCAAAACTCGCATTATTCGGAGCAGCAGCCCCGGTTTGGACACAACGCCATGATTTTCCGTTTAATCTCCCTGTTTCAGCAGTCAATGAACTGATTGATTTAAATTACACAGACCGGCCAAAACTACTTAGCAATTTTGCCAAAATATTTTCTGTTACCGAAACTTCACTAAATAAAGGAATCAGCGATTGGATTCATGGCATTGGATTAAGCGCATCATCCTATGCAACTGCACAATGCCTTATCGCTTTGCGCGATACTGATCTGAGAGGGGATCTTGAAAAAATAATAATTCCCACCCTGATCATGCATGGCAAAAAAGACAAAATCTGTTCATTCGACCTTGCTGAACAAATGAAAGCCGGCATTCCGCAATCAACGCTGATTGCCTTTGAGAAGAGCGGCCATAGCTTATTCCTTGATGAAACAAAAAAATTCAATGCAGCTCTCATTAAATTTGCAGCAGAATGAACCCAGGCTTTCTTTTATGATATTCCCCTTTTAATGAATAAACTGATGAACTGCTGCCTGTCAAAACTTGTTTTATTAAACGATACTTGTAAATTTACTTCGCTTTGATTGAAACTGTCTTAAATTTTTGTAATTTCGGGATGTAAAATTAAAACCCACAGCTCATGAAGCTTAAGAAGGCAGTGATTCCGAATGAAAAGACCAGTGAAAATAATGCCGGACTTTTTCCAATTGTTGGCATCGGTGCATCTGCTGGTGGCCTTGAAGCTTTGGAGCAATTTTTAAGTAATGTACCGCTAAACAGTGGAATGGCATACATTGTCATTCAGCATCTTGATCCAACTCAAAAAGGATTTCTTACGGAGTTGCTGCAACGGATTACCAAAATGGAAGTTCATCTGGCCGAAGATCGTATGACCATCGCGCCCAACTGTGTTTATGTTATCCCACCCAACAAAAGCATGTCAATATTAAAAAGAAGGCTACTTCTTTTTGAGCCGATTGAAGCCCGCGGTCTTCGCCTTCCTATCGACTTTTTTCTTCGTTCTCTTGCCGATGATTGTAAGGAACTGGCAGTTGGTCTGATTCTTTCAGGCATGGGTTCTGATGGCAGTGCAGGAATAAAATCAATAAAGGAAAACAACGGAATTGTATTGATACAGGAGCCTTCAACTGCAAAATTTGACAGTATGCCGCGCAATGCCATTGACTCCGTATTGCCCGACATTGTTGCACCGGCAAATAATCTGCCTGCAAAGTTGATTGAATTCCTTAAATTTACACCTTCCGTAATATCTGATCAGGCACCTGAAATCAAAGATAAGTCTGCACTCGAAAAAATTCTGATTCTTCTTCGACTGCAAACCGGCAACGACTTTCAGCTTTATAAAAAGAATACGGTGTATCGCCGTATTGAAAGACGCATGGGTGTGCACAAAATTGAAAAAATTATTACTTACGTCCATTTTTTGCAGGAAAACCCAAAGGAAGTTGAAATACTTTTCAAAGAATTGCTGATTGGTGTCACCAGCTTTTTTCGTGATCCGCTGATCTGGGATAAAATGGCAGAGACCATCATTCCTGACCTGATCTCGAAACAAAAAAACACTACAATCCTGCGGGCATGGGTACCTGGTTGTTCTACAGGTGAAGAAGCATATTCGCTGGCCATTGTATTTAAGGAAGCGCTGGAAAAACTCAGGCCATCCGCCAGAATTTCTTTGCAGATTTTCGCTTCTGATCTCGATATCGAAGCCATTGAAACAGCCAGAAAAGGATTTTTTGCTTCAAATATTATTTCAGATGTTTCAGCCGACCGGCTGAACCGGTATTTCAGTAAAACCGAAGATGGATACAAAATAAACACTGAAATCCGCGAAATGATAGTGTTTGCACAGCATAATCTCATTATGCATCCGCCATTTACCAAAATGGATATCGTAACCTGCCGGAATGTGCTTATTTACATGGAGCCAGAGCTTCAGAAAAAGTTATTCGGTGTATTTTATTATAGCCTTAACCCCGGTGGTACTTTACTTTTAGGAAATTCAGAAACTCCCGGATCGCAAGGATCGCTTTACAATACAGTGGATTTAAAACTTAAAATTTTCACACGTGCTTTGAATCCTGCGAACCCTGATTTATTGGATTTTCCTTCGTCTTATTCCCGAACTAAAACCTTAATAACTGAGAATCAAATGCCTGAAAAATCAGTTGTGAACATTCAAACGCTTGCCGATCAATTACTTTTGCAGCATTTCTCGCCAGCGGGCGTTTTGGTAAACGAGAATGGCGATATCTTATACATAAGCGGGCGTACCGGCAAATACCTTGAACCGGCAGTCGGCAAAGCCAATATGAATATTTTCGCCATGTTGCGCGAAGGTTTACGCACCGAATTTCCTTCAGCTTTTCGGAAGTCAATCGTAAAAAAGGAGGCTGTGGAATTGCACAATGTAAAAATCGGCACAAATGGAACCACACATATTGTTAATGTAAAAATTCAATGGATAGAAAAACCAGTGCCTTTGCTTGGCACTGTAATGATAATTTTTACTGACGTATCAGAAATTCCTGAGTCAAAATCGCAGTTAAAAAAAGGAACCAAATCATTAAGTACCATCCGCGAGAAAGAGCTTGAAGAAGAGGTACAGCGCCTGCGCGACGAGATTCAGAATACCATTGAGGAAATGCAAACCTCGCAGGAGGAACTTAAATCGACCAACGAAGAATTACAATCAGCCAATGAAGAATTGCAATCTACCAACGAAGAATTGACCACTTCAAAAGAAGAAATGCAAAGTCTGAATGAGGAGCTTCAAACCGTGAATGTAGAATTGCAATCGAAGGTAGATGACTTTGCCCGGGTGAACAACGACATGAAAAACCTGCTGAACAGCACAGATATTGCTACACTGTTTCTGGACAGGGAGTTGAATATCAGGCGTTTTACAAACCAGGCAACCAAAATTTTCAAACTCATTAAAAGTGACATCGGGCGGCCATTTACCGATCAGGCATCCGATCTCATTTACCCCGGCTTGGCTGAAGATGCAATGGAAGTACTGCGAACACTGGTTTTTATTCAAAAGCAAATACCTGCCAAAGATGGTCGCTGGTTTACCATTCGAATAATGCCATACCGCACATTCGATGATAGAATTGATGGACTGGTCATTACCTTTATCAACGTTTCGGATTTTAAAGATGTGGAAAGGAGATTAACAAAAGCTGAGAAGATGCTTACCTTGCTCCTTTCATCATCAAACGATATACTCATCAGGCTTTCTGTTGAAGGCAATATGCTGGATTTCAATCCCAAAGCCGAGAAATTCTTTGAGATCAGGAGTAAAGAAGTGATAAACCGGAATTTCATTGAGACATTTATTCCTGAGCCATCGCAGAAAAAGATTGAGAAAGACTTGAGCAAGCGGCTGAAAGAGATGAATGATAAACCGTTTAAAATGCAGGTGGTAAACAGCAAAGGGAAAATGGTCGTAGCCGAATGGACGCTGATTATTTTGCACAACCATTTGCAAGCGCCCGACGGAATGATTTTAGTTGCGAAGAATGAATAAAAGTCAAAATCGGGTAAACACAATTTCTACAATGAACACTAAAAAGAACAACCTTAACAACCAAGCCATGAACGACGAAGAACTGGATTTCAACAATGCTGAAATGCTTCGTAGAAAAGCAGAAGAAAAGCTCAGAAGCAAACAATACAAAGTCAACGAGTTCAATGAATCCGATGCAAAAAAGCTCGTTCATGAGCTGCAGGTTCATCAGATTGAACTTGAAATGCAGAACGAGGAGTTGCGCCAGGCATACAATACCGCCGAAACTGCATTGAAAAAATACACCATGTTATACGACCTGGCCCCCATTGGATATTTTGTACTGTCTGCTGATGGCAGTATCAACGATTTGAACTTTACCGGTGCAGATATGCTGAAGGATAAACGCTTCAGCCTTATAAACAGCAACTTTAAGCTTTATGTATCCGATGAATCAAAAGTTGAATTTAACAGGTTTTTCTCCACCCTGTATTCTTCACTTGTTAAGGAATCATGTAATGTAAAACTGGGCTACGACAATAACCCACTTGGTTATGTATATATGGAAGGTATTGTTACTGACGATGATCAGAAATGCCTTTTGTCGGTGGTTGATATTTCATTGTACAATAGTATGTAAATCACACTGCAATTTTAGCATAGCCATCAGTAAACAAATTGTTGCATTTAATGAAACAGTATGAAACTTTACATCAAAAATATGGTGAGTGATCGTTGCAAGATGATTGTGAAATCAGAACTTCTGAAGCTCGGGTTACACTATGTAATGGTAGATATAGGTGAGGTGGAGATTATGGAGACCCTTTCGGCCGAGCAACAGGAAAATCTGAATTCAAATCTCAGGAAAACAGGGCTTTTGCTGATAAGTGACAAGAAAAGCATTTTACTTGAAAAAATAAAAAACATAATTATTGATTTGGTTTATTATGCTGAAAAACCACCCAAAACCAACTTCTCGGATTACCTTAGCGAGAAACTGAATTACGATTATACATACATGGCCAACCTTTTTTCTGAAACTCAGAACACCTCTATTGAGCAATACATTATAAACCTCAAAATAGAACGGGTAAAAGAATTACTGATTTATGATGAATTAAACCTTACCGAAATCGCTTACAAGATGCATTACAGCAGCCTTTCTCATCTTTCGAGTCAGTTTAAGAAAATTACAGGATTAACACCTTCATACTACAAACGCCTCCGCAACAACAGACGCAAGCCTATTGAGAATGTGTGAATTTTGAAACTCTTTTTATTAGTTTTGTAACAATCAATTAAGTATCCAATTCTACCTTTACCGACGCATTTGCATTTCGGTATTTTTTGGTGCTTTAATCAGTGCAGTTTTCAACCAATTCCGGAAAGATTTAAAACCCCGGATTTTATTAACAATAACCTCGCAATCACATGAAAAAGATTTTAGTTTTACTGCTTATCACAGCATTAATGGCTGGTTGTGCGCTAAATCTTGTTACTGGTCGCAAACAATTGAGCCTTGTGCCGGAAGCTGAGTTACAACTGATGGCAAGAGATCAATACAGCGCATTTTTATCGGAAAACAAGATACTGAATCCTTCCAGCAGTAAAGATGCCGCAATGGTTGCCCGTGTTGGAGCAAAGATTTCAAGTGCCATTAAAACATATTACGACAGCAAAGGACAAACCTCCATACTTGAAGGGTACAGTTGGGAATTTAACACTGTTGACAGCAAAGAAGCCAATGCCTGGGCTATGCCAGGAGGCAAGGTTATGGTTTACAGCGGAATCTTACCCATTACACAAAACGAAGCTGGTTTAGCCATTGTTATGGGGCATGAAATTGCACATGCCATTGCCAAACACGGAAACGAGAGAATGAGCCGGGCTATGGTTCAACAAATGGGAGGCGTGGCATTGCAGGTTGCATTGGCGCAACAACCTCAGCAAACTCAGGAACTTTTTCTTATGTCATATGGCATAGGAAGTCAGGTGGGTGCAATGTTGCCGTGGTCGCGTCAGCAGGAAACCGAAGCTGACAAATACGGGTTGATTTTTGCTGCAATGGCAGGCTACGACCCACGCGAAGCCATTCCTTTCTGGCAGAGAATGTCGGCAGCAGGAGGTGCAAGCCCGCCCGAATTTTTAAGTACTCACCCCTCCGATCAAACCAGAATAAAAAAACTCAACCAGTTTATGCCTGAAGCCCTTAAATATTATTCTGCCAATTAATGTGTTTAAATGCCTTCCTTATATCCGCAAGTATGTGACTTGCAGATTTCAGGTATTCGAAAAAAACGAAAGGAATCCCCTTTCGTTTTTTTATTTCAGGATAACTGCAAATCGCATATCATCACCATCTGAACCTGCAGACTAAAATCCCTGAAATCTGTGAATAATACAATCATTTATAATAATTCTGTAATACTTATTTACTCCCGATTGTCTTATTTCGTATCTTCAAATAGCCTGCTTTCGGGAGGCTTATAAAAACACTCATGCGGTTAATCTCATCTACATAATGAAAAAGTTTTCGTTCCTTTTCGTGGTCACAGTCCTGTCTCTTTCTTTTTTCAGCATATCATGCAAGCAAAAAGCAAAAAGCCCGGTTACTGAAAGCAGTGCTCGTTTTGACAGTACGCTGATTGCTCCCTTTTTTGAGGCACACCCAGTGCTGCAGCAATATGAAGAAGATCTGGTTACCATGTACCGCAACTGCAACTATACCTATATATGGTTCGATAAAGATGGCATAGTGGAATACGGAAATTCGCTTTACAGCAAAGTCAATGATGTAGCGGAGGAAGGTATTTCCGGAGGTTTCCCGTATCAGCAAAAAGTTGACGGCATTTTTAGTAATGCTGCAAAAAACACACTGAACGATACAGATACCGAATTGATGTTGACCAGTTTATATCTGTACTATGTAGATAAAGTTTACAAAGGCATTGATCCGAAAACAACCAATGCAATGGAATGGTTACTTCCGCGAAAAAAGGTTTCTTATGCCAAAATTCTTGATACGCTTATTTCAGACAAGGATGCTGATAATCAGATACTATTCAGTCAGTATTACAAGTTGCGCGATGTCCTGAAACAATATCGTGAAATTGAGAAACAAGGAGGCTGGAAAACCATTGAATTACATCCTGATGAAAAGTATAAGCCTAACGATACGGGCAGAGTAATCCGGCAAATAAGAGACCGTTTGTTTATTACTGCCGACATCAAACAGAACAACAAGAGTAACAGATTTGATTCCGATTTGCTTGAGGCCGTCAACAAATATCAGGTGCGCAATGGCTATCAATCAGACTCCATGATTTCATCAGAGCATATCCGGAGCATGAATCTGTCAATTGGCGAGCGAATTAAAGCAATTGTTATTAATATGGAGCGTTGCCGCTGGCTATCCCCTGACATCTTTAACTCCCGTGAATATATTTTTGTAAACATTCCTTCATACGAACTCTCGTTCATCCGTGATGAGAAGGTTGAATTTCATACATCTGTGGTTGTGGGTAAAACGATGTCAAAAACCGTAATTTTCGGAGGAAAGATGAGCTATATTGTTTTTAGCCCGTATTGGAATTTACCCGAAAGCATTATTGAAGATGAGGTTAAACCAGGGATAGCTAAGAATAAAAACTATCTGAAATCGCACAACATGGAATGGAACAATGGTCAGGTAAGGCAGTTGCCCGGAAACAAAAACTCTCTGGGATTGGTAAAGTTTATGTTTCCCAATTCAAATGACATTTATTTCCACGACACTCCTTCCAAAGGACTGTTCAAAGAAGAGAGCCGTGCATTCAGCCATGGATGTGTAAGGGTTGACAAAGCCAGAGAATTGGCAATTACAATTCTTAAAGAAGATAATAGCTGGACTGTTGAAAAAATAGATGAGGCCATGCATTCAGGCAAAGAAAACATTGCTTCACTTAAAAATAAAATACCGGTTCATATCGGCTATTTTACAGCCTGGGCTGACGAGCAGGGTGTAATCAGCTTCTATAAAGATGTTTATGAAAGAGATGAGAGGTTAGCTGCGTTGATGTTTTATAAAGAATAATCACTAATCAATGTCGTTTAGTTAAGAAAAATTGTCTTCGACTCCGCTCAGACTGACAGTCATCCTGAGCGGAGTCGAAGGATACTTATTCATTTTATATTCCGTCCGAGGTCTTAACTAAACAACATTGAATCACTAATACTATTCAAAAGAAAATCAGTTCTGACTTCCCTCCTGAATTACATCAATGCATTTGTAAAACCGTCGTGCGTAATGATCTGAATCCAGATTGCTGATGGTTACCCCATAAGCCTTGCCCGAAGATGAATGTATAAATTTTGACTTCATGCCATTGGCTTCGCAGATGATGCCCACATGTCCGATCTGCGTCAGGTCTTTGTACCCATAAAAAACCAGAATATCACCCACCTTAAATTCTTCAGGCTTTAATGCAGTTCCCAAAAGCTTATATTCTTTTGAACCCCTTGGCAGATCAATATTGAAATTCTTGTACACAAAATAAACAAAGCCTGAACAGTCAAAACCTTTTACAGGACTGATTCCGGCATACTTATAAGTAGTGCCCAGATAGTCTTTTGCAAATGAAATTACATCCAGTCTGCGAATGGAAGTCCGATCAGATTCATGTTGCACTGTTTCTGCTTCCGGCATTTTGTTTTGCGCTTGAAAGCAATTGCTAAACAGAAGTAAAAAGGCAATAGATGAAATTTTGATAAGCATTTTAAGCATTTAGAAAATTTATTCAAAGCCCTCCAAAAACCTCTCCGCATTTTCATTATGCAGATTAATCCGGCTTTTCAGGAATTGATTTTATTTCGGTTTGGGTACGAATACAGATGTAAATCCGTAATAATCAACGCAAAAGTAACCAATAATTCTGAAACACGCAGTTTCTGTTTAAATTCCTGCAAAGCGGCCCGGCTAAGCGACATTCAGCTTCAGAAATCAATAGCCAACGCAAAAAAACTTCATTTGCCCGGCTAAGCGGCATTTGCAATGCCGCTTGGAATATCATTGAATTTGCAATTCAATAATCCTTAACAAAACGACATAATGAAGAGGTCGTTTAAGCAGCTTTTTAGATAATTCCCCCGGCTAAGCGGCATTTGCAATGCCGCTTGGAATATCATTGAATTTGTAATTCAATTTTCCGCAATCAAACGGCAATAGATATTATTTTATGCATTTATTTTGATAATTCCAAATTATCCTGTGTTCAGAGCGGCATTGCAACCGAGGCCGCCTTAGCGGACGAGCTCAGCGAAGCTAAATGCCGCTCAGCTGCCATTCGCTGCCAGATGATGCGACATTCAGCTTCAGAAATCAATAGCCAACGCAAAAAAACTTCATTTGCTCAATCCTCCTCTGCATGGACGATGCAGACTTTTGTCATTCCCGGAATCTGTATAAGGAGCAATTTTTAACAATTACTATTTGCTAAACTATGGATATACTTATTGGATCATCAATCTCAGAAAATGAAAAAACATCTTTTCTATCTCATATTTTTTCTGTTTCCCATTATTAATAAAGCAGGATCAGAAATACTGTATCCTTTTACTGAAGCTAAAAGTGATATTTACGCTGATTTAAAGCTGTCAGAATTGGGATTGTCAATTGAAGTGTTTCAACTTGCTTTAACCGGACATCAAAAACTTGAATCAGCCGGCCAGCTTGAAAATCCAGACATTCTGACCATTGTCGATTTCTCGCAATCGAGCAAAAATAAGCGGATGTACATTATTGACATGCTCAACCACAAACTATTGTTCAACACTTTGGTGGCTCATGGCCGGAACACCGGCGAAGAGTTTGCCAGACATTTTTCCAATACATTGGGAACCCTGAAAAGTAGTCTGGGCTTTTATGTGACCAAAAATCAGATCATGGGGAATACGGTTGGGTTGTCGCTTATTATTCAGGGAGTTGAAAAAGGCTTTAACGACAATGCCGTAAACCGCCAGATCATTATGCATGGAGCTGAATATGCAACCGAAGAATTTATTAAAAAACATGGGCGACTGGGCAGAAGTTATGGTTGTCCTTCGCTCCCACCTGATTTGATTGAGCCTGTTTTTGAAACCATTGAAAATGGCTCCTGCCTGTTTATTTATTATCCCGACCCGCATTACCTGCTCAAATCCGCTTTACTCAGTTAATCAATCTATAAAGGTCAAAAAGCCGGATAAAAACATTAATTAATGATGCAATATCTCAATGTTTCGCTTTAAAATTTTCATTAAAAAATTATCGTCTGTCACCGTTTAGTGTTCTTTTGCTTCATCAGTCTTGTTTTAGATTTCACGTGCTTCTGTTGAGCCATCCGGACTGATGGTCTATCCAAAACAACAGATGTGTGAATTATGATAATTTCCATCACTATTTTGTAAAGACTATCCAATTATAACGTTCTAATTTAGTGCTCTGAAAATTATCAATGTGCCTTTTGTGCCTTTTGACTCCCAAGCCACAACAAGAAAAAATTACTTACCGGCACCCGGGCAATGATTTTTCAAAAGCCATTGTATAAAAAAACGTGCCATTTAAAATAAGAAATGCATTAACTTTCTAACTAAAAATAAGAACTCAAATGAACAATTTATTCAGAGGATTAATTTCAGGGTACGGGGCCTATAAATTGGGCGGTGGCTGTCTGGGAACCATTGTGGTTTTTGTAATTATATGGTTAATACTCGGACAATGCAGCTAGTGCCGGATCTTAAACGTATCTGCCAGATAGTAATGTGAAAAGCAGAAGAACTCTGGTTCTGAAATGTAGGAATTTTGATATTTCTATAAATAGTTATGTAATACATAGCCGGTCATAAGCACTTAACTTTGCTTTAGTAATCATCAAAAGCAATGATCGCTATGGCAATTTTGAATCATGAAAAAGATTTTCCGGTTGTTTGTGTAGGCGGATCAGCCGGAGGCCTTGATGCCTATATCCGTTTACTAAAGAACCTGCCTCCTGATATGGGAGTTGCAATCGTTTTTGTTAATCACCTGAGGGAGGTAGCCACTTTGCTGCATGAGATCCTTCCCCTGCATACTCAGATGCCAGTCACCCTTATCACGGAAAAACTTGATATCAAACCGAATCAGGTTTTCATAATTCCCGAAAAGCGCGATTTACACATACTTAACGGAGAGTTTCGACTGAAGCCAATCTCAAAACCCTGGGGATGGCCCGATGTAATCACTGTTTTTATGCGTTCCCTTACAAGAAACTGGGATGGCAAACTCATTGCAGTTATTGTTTCAGGATATGATGGTGATGGTGCAGACGCACTCAAAGGCATTAAAAAGGCAGGAGGCATTACCATTGCCCAAAAACCCGAAACTGCCAAACAGCCTGATATGCCCGAAACTGCAATAGCAAGCGGATACGTTGATTTTATCCTTTCTCCGGAAGAAATATCCGCAGAAATTGTGCGCATTGCCGAAAATGTTACTGACAGACAATAGCCAAAATCCGCCCTGTTAATGTGGGAAATGTATAAGTCTTTTTAAGAGTTATGTAACATCTAACATGCTGAAAGTACTAATTTTATTGGTAATATGCTTAACGTCAATTGGCAATAAACACGGGGTTTTTTAAAAAAAAGTGTTTGACTTTAATGCGTTAACCAGTGCGTCTGTTTGTAGAATTTGAAAAGGAAATTAAATGAAAAATATTCTGGAAACTGGCACCGGAAGTTGTTCCTGTAAAACTGAAAAGGAATCGGCCTTGACAAGTAAGTCAATTGTGGCCTCAGAATTTCATTATCATCAGCTTTTTGAAACATCGCAGGATGGAATTCTGATTCTTAATACTAAATCGGGAAAAATCATTGATGTGAACCCGTTTTTAATTGATTTGCTGGGCTATCCCGAAGATGAAATTATTAATAAAGTGATATGGAAAACAAATTTCTTAAAGAACTTTATCGGTAGTAAGAAAAAACTTCTGGCATTGAAGGAAAACGGGAATTCCGACTACAGGAATATTCAGTTGGAAACAGCAACCGGGCATATGATCGACGTGGAATATATCAGCAATATATACGCAGAAAGCAATCAGAAACTTTTACAATTTAACATAAGGGATATTACCAGGAGAATAATTGTAGAAACTGGATTGGAAACAGCCAGATTAGAGCTCGCCGAAGCAAAAAAGATTGATGACGAGGTTGGAGAATTTGCCGAAAACATCATTGACACCATCAGGGAACCACTGCTTTTATTGAATAGTAATTTACGGGTGGTAAAGGCAAACAGGTCATTTTACAAATTTTTCAGGGTTAACCAGGAGAATACTATCGGGAAACTTATTTATGAACTTGGAGACAATCAGTGGGATATTCCTGACCTTAGAGAGTTGCTGGAGACTATTTTACCTGAAAAAACAACCTTCGAAAACTACGAAGTACAGCATGTCTTTTCAGTGATCGGCAAACGGACAATGCTACTGAATGCCCGCCAGATTGAACGTTCCCCGGAAAAAGAAATGATTATTTTGCTTGCAATTGAGGACATTACCGATCGTAAAATCTCGGAAGATTCCTCCAACGAACGAGAACGCCTGACAAATGAATACCTTGACATTCTCTTTAATCACGCCCATATACCGATTGTTATCTGGGATGCTGATTCTTTAGTAACACTTTACAACCGTGCCTTTGCAGAGCTGATTGGTTATAAGTTGAATGACGAGGAAGATATCAGACTTCATATTCTTTTTCCGGAAGATAGAGCCGATTCTTCAATTGAATTGATTAAAAAATCGTTAAATAAGGAAAGGCCGGAGATTATCGAAGTAGATCTATTGACAAAAGGCAATAAAATTAAAACCGTTCTCTGGAACTCAACCAATATTTTTGATTCGGAAGGAAAAAAAGTTGTCGCCACAGTGGCTCAGGATATTACCCAGCGTAAAGTTACAGAGGATGCAATAGCAATTTTGGAAACCCGCTACCGAAGGCTTTTTGAATCAGCAAAAGACGGTCTTCTGATTCTTGATGCAGAAACCGGAGCGATTATCGATGTAAATCCGTTTCTGGTTGAGTTACTAGGCTATACCAAAGAGGATTTTAAAGAAAAGGATATCTGGGAGATCGGTTTTTTTAAAGACATAGCTGCCAATAAAGAAAAATTCCATGAATTGCAGCAGCAAGAATATGTAAGGTATGATAACCTGCCGATCGAAACGGCTGACGGCAGTAAAATCAATGTTGAGTTCATCAGCAATGTCTATCTGGTAAATAACAAAAAAGTTGTTCAATGCAATATCCGGGATATCACCAAAAGTAAAAAAGCGGAACATGATCTCATAGTTTCTGAAACCCGTTTGCGCACCCTGGTACAAACCATTCCCGACCTGATCTGGGTCAAAGATCAGGAAGGAGTTTATCTCACCTGTAATCCAATGTTCGGTCGCTTTTTCGGTGCTCCGGAAGCTGAAATTGTCGGAAAAACTGATTATGATTTTGTTGACCGCGAACTGGCCGATTTTTTCCGCGAAAATGACCGCATAGCAATCATAGCCGGAAAGCCCACCTGTAATGAAGAATGGGTCACATTTGCTGATGACGGGCACCGGGTATGTCTGGATACCATAAAAGCCCCTATGTTTGATGATAATCATAACCTGATGGGCGTACTTGGCATCGGGCGCGATATCACTGAACGCAAAGATGCTGAAAAAGCCCTGTTGAAAGCTAAAGAAAGAGCCGAAGAAAGCGATCGTTTAAAATCAGCTTTTCTGGCAAATATGAGCCATGAAATAAGAACACCCATGAATGGAATTCTTGGATTTGCCGGGTTATTAAAAGAACCGCATCTGACTGGGGAAGAGCAACACAAATATATCAGCATTATTGAAAAAAGCGGAGATCGTATGCTAAATATCATTAACGATATTATCAGCATTTCACGGATTGAGTCCGGCCAGATTGAAGTCTCACTTTCAAATACGAATGTGAATGAACAGATTAAGGAAATTTTTAATTTTTTTAAGCCCGAAGCAGAACTAAAAAATTTACACCTGTTTTACAGCGAATTAGCTAACAGCCATACCGCAAATATCAGGACTGACAAAGATAAATTTTTCGCAATACTTACCAATCTCGTGAAAAATGCGATTAAGTTTACCCGGACAGGCTCTATTGAAATTGGTTATGAAAAAAAAGGTGATTTCCTTGAGTTTTTTGTAAAAGACACTGGATCGGGAGTCTCTGAGGAACAAAAAGATTTGATTTTCGACAGGTTCAGGCAGGGCAGTGAATCATTAAACCGGAATTATGAAGGTGCAGGACTGGGTTTGTCTATCTCAAAAGCTTTTGTGGAAGTTATGGGTGGAAAAATCTGGGTGGAAAGTAACCAGCAAAAGACAAATTCAGCGCTAAACAAAGAAACAGGCTCTTCCTTCTTTTTCACTATTCCCTGGAACCCGGTACAAGAAGTCGGGGTTGCTATAATTGATGAAGCAGAAAAGAAATCCGGCAACCTGAAAATACTGATTGTTGAAGATGACATAATATCTGAATTGTATATTTCAACCATAGTCAAAAAAGTTGCAAAAGAAATTTTGTATGCCCGCAGCGGATCTGAAGCAGTTGAGACCTGCCGCAACCATCCTGATATTGACCTGGCACTGATGGATATGAAGATACCAATTATGGATGGATATGAGGCAACAAGGCTCATCCGAAATTTTAACAAAGATGTGATGATCATTGCACAAACGGCTTATGGCTTGTCTGGAGATAAGGAGAAAGCAATTGAAGCAGGATGTAATGAATATCTCACAAAACCAATAAACCGGGGAATGCTGACAAAGATAATAATGAGCAATTTGAAATGTTAAACAAATATGAGACGAGGGAAGAAAGTGAGGGATGAGGTACGATTTGAACGTTTGATATGTGTGAAAAATGCAACTCTTCGTTATAATTGTGTAATGCATTTTATGACTAGTTGATTCATATTTGTTCTTTTGTGGCATGTGTAAACCAACTGACGGTCTGCGAAAGTTTGGTGGCTTACCAATCAAAGTCTCAAAAGAAAAAAGTGGAGTCCAGAAGCCACTAAAAAAACGGGGCGAAACTGAAAAGCCATATGAGTAAGAATCCCAACTCTTTTGTTATGAAACCCTTAAAAATTTTCCTTCTGATTTTAATCACAGCATTTACAATTGCAAGTTTAAGCAGTTGCAGCAAATGCAAGAATGAAGACCCATCTGCCAGAATAATTAATAATGGGACGGAAAAAGCAAGTGTTCAAATTAAAACTTCAGGTGGAAATACTGTCAACATTAATAATGTTGATCCAGGCACATCCTCGTCTTATGCTTCTTATGCACCGGGTTTAGTGACTTTCACTATTACTGTTTCTAACAACAATTACGTTAAAACGGTACAAATGGAAGACTGTTATAATTATGACATTGCTATTGACGGAAATAATAACATTACAGAAACTGCAATAGACAGGAATGATTGATTAAACAACAAAATGAAAACCATCCCATTACAACAAACAAGTGTAATCGCCCCACCGCAAACGCAACACCGGGCTAAAAGTACCATTTTGCTGGGGATGTAATATTTTGTTCAGTTTTTAAACCCTGTCTTTTTTCTGTCTTGAATTATTAACTGATGAGTTTGAACTGAATTATTGCATGAGATTATTAATCATGTCTTTTGCAATCTAAAACTCCACTTCAGTAACAAGGCAGGGTCAGAAATATTTGTGATGAAAAAATACTTGAGCATGGTATTTGCTTCATCAATATCTCGTTTTGAAAGATGAATAAATTTGGTGCCATTCTGAAAATAATACTGAGGGTGATCTTATGGATGGCCCTCGGCTTTGTGGTGCTGTTTATTCTCATCGCCTTGCTGATTCAGGTTCCTGCGATTCAAAACAAGATTACCGGCTTTGCCATTGAATTCGTCAGCAGCAAAACCCACACTGTGATTGAGCTGGAAAAAATCAGCATTTCATTCCCCAAATCAGTGGTCATTAAAGGGCTTTATCTTGAAGATATTCAGAAAGATACACTGCTTTATGCAGGCGAGGTCAAAGTCAATATCGGGTTGTTTGCACTGCTTAAAAACAAGATAAACATCAGCTCTTTCACGCTCGAAAATACTGTGCTCAACCTGAGCCGCACTGAATCAGATTCCCTTTTTAACTTTAATTTCCTGCTGACTGCCTTCAGCGATACTGCCAGTCAAAAACAAAAAGTGGCGGAGCCCGAAAAAGACAATAAATGGGTGATCAGCGTGAACAAGGTTGGATTCGAAAATATTCGTTTTCTGTTCGATGACAAATACAGCGGAACTTATGCTGAAATGAATCTGAATCAACTCCGACTGAATGTCGATGAAATTGATCTGGCAAACCAGATTTACAAAATAGATGAATTATTGATTGAGAAGTTAACAGGAGATGTGCTGATTAATAAGGCTTCCGAATCAACCGCTGAAGCATCTGAGAATGTGCTGCCAATCATTTCGGCAAAAAAAATACAAATCAAAGAATCTTTTATCAGCTTCGGAGATTCAATCGTCAGGCAATCGGTGGTAGCTTCTGTTGCGCAACTTGAATTGAAGAATTCAGCCATCGATCTGAACAAAGAAACGGTGTCATCTGCAAAAGTGATTTTAGCGAAAAGTATTGTCCGCTACAAATCAATTGAATCAGCCCCGAAGCCTGAGTTATCTTTTGAAGCAATCCCTGGCCCCGAAGAAAAAAGTGATTGGAAAGTTTTGGTTGAACGCTTCGAACTCGATGATAATACACTGTCATACAACATTGTAAATGCGCCTGTAATAAAAAATGGTTTTGATGTAAATCATATGGATTACAGGAATTTAACTTTGGTTGCTGATGATTTCAATTACTCACTTGCCAAAACCGGGGTTTCCGTAAAAAAATTCACCGCGGTGGATAAAAATGGATTTTCTATCGATCAGTTTGAGACTGATTTCAGCATGAATCAGAAATCAATATCCGCAAAGAAACTTAAAATCAAAACTCCGGGTTCGCTGATAGATGCCGATGTGAACCTTCAGTTTTCATCGCTCGGATCATTGGTGGATTCATTGCCCTATCTGGTTTTAGATGTAAATATGAATCAGGTGAGTGTGATGAATTCTGATATTCTTTACTTCAGCAATGAACTTGCAAAGCAGCCATTCTTCAGCAATAAGTCAGGCATTACCACCATTTCAGGAAGTGTAAACGGATCGGTGAACAACCTGAACGGGAAAAACCTCGCCATAAAAACCGGAAGTAATACCGATATAAAAACCGATTTTACAATCAAAGGCTTGCCCGATGCAGAAACTGCCTGGTACAACTTCCCGAATCTGAGAATAAATTCGGGGAGGAAGGATATCACCATGATGGCTGGCGAAGCCATTCCCGACAGCATTTCGTTGCCGGAAGACATCAGTTTGCGGATAGTTTTCAAAGGCGTGCTTAAATCATTTGTATCAACCCTTGCCATGAACAGCAGTTATGGATCCGCTGACCTTACGGCAACGCTTGACAAAAGCGAAAATTTCAGAACCAAAATAAGCATTCCTGATTTCAATGTTGGCAGGTTATTGATGGACACTTCGATGTTTGGCCCGGTTTCGCTAAAGGCGGATGTTTATGGGCAGGGTTTGGATAAGAACACCATCAGGGCAAATATCAAAGCCGATGTTGCTGAGGTTTATCTGAATCAGTATAACTACCACAAACTGATGATTGATGGCGATATTACAGGTCAGAAATTCGAGGGGCAAGTGACCCTTGACGATGAAAATGCTGCATTTGACTTTGATGGATTGGTTAATCTGAATCCAACCGAAGAAGAGTATAAATTCAAACTGGACCTGAAAGCCGCCAACCTTCAGAAACTAAAAGTCACCGGCAAAGATGTAAGAATTAGTTTGAAGGCAGAATCAGATCTGAAGGGTAAAACAGCCGGCGAAATTAATGGTACTGCCGGAATCACAAAGAT
Organism: Bacteroidales bacterium UBA5197; assembly: GCA_002412885.1. GTDB lineage: Bacteria > Bacteroidota > Bacteroidia > Bacteroidales > Lentimicrobiaceae > Lentimicrobium. Next base: position 3,143 of record DHVX01000049.1, on the reverse strand, counting down.
TTACATTGCCCATGAAGACAAAGAATACCTGCTTGAATCATTCCTGCTGGCTTCGGTAAATGAAACCGGGAAAAGTGAATTGATGGTTGACAATGCACTGGTTGGAATAAAGTACAAGGGGACATTTGCACCGGCTCACCTCTCAAAAGAGATCATGATTTTCATGAACAGATATTTTCACTTTTCAGATCCTGATTCCTTGTTACCGGGAAGTAAATCCGAAAATTTTGAATTTGAAATACAGCTTCATAACCATCCCATTATTGCCGATTTATTCGTACCTGAGTTAAAGGAATTTGAGCCGGGGCTAATAAAAGGGAGCTTCGATAGCGAAAAAAACGACCTGAAACTGACTGCCGATATACGAAAAATTGTTTACGGCACTACTGAAGTCAGAAACCTGCTTCTGGATGTAAGCTCAGATGACAAAGCACTTAACTATAAAATCAGCAGCAGCAGTATCTCAGGCCCGCAGTATAACCTTGATAATTTAATAATCGGAGGTAAACTTGCCGATGAAACCATTTTGGCAAGTGTTTCATCAACCGATAACAAGCAGAAGAAAAAGCTGTTGCTTAATGCTCAGATTATTAAAGAGAGCGACATCTACAAACTTTCGCTTGATCCGGCAGAATTATATCTGATGAATGATCGCTGGAACATTGCAGCAGATAATTACATCGCATTCGGTGAACCGGGAATATTAATCCATAATTTCTTCCTCAATAAAGCCGGGAGTCAGCTTAACGTCCAGTCAGTGAATGATAAATTTAACGACGATCTGAGCATTAAAATACAAAATTTCAATCTGAATGATATCTCCGGAATTGTTTCTCAGGATTCGGGAATGATAAAGGGAAATGTTGACGGGGATATTTTACTGATAAGGGTTGATACCACCTATGGCCTGGTGGCTGATCTGAAAATAACCGATCTGGTGGTGCGAGAAATCCCTGTTGGCAATCTGACGGTGAATGCTGACAATCCAACCTCCCAAAAGTTTGATATTGATGTGAATTTGTCCGGGGCAGATAATAATGTCACAATAAAAGGGCATTTCATCCCGAAAGGTGGAGATCAATCCCTGAATATAAAAGCCAATATTGAATCGCTTTCCCTGAAAACCCTCGAAGCATTTTCAATGGGAGCCATCACCGAAGCTTCCGGGAATATAACTGGCAATGCCTCAGTGCAGGGCAGCACCGAATCACCGGAAATAACCGGCGAATTGAAATTTAATAATTCCTTTATCAAACCGGCAGCATTACAAAATATGCTGGAGCTGAAAAATGAAACCATCCAACTGAAAAATGACGGGTTCTATTTTAACAATTTCACCCTTCTGGATCCCGAACAGAAAAAAGCAACCATTGATGGTTCGGTGAAGATGGAAAATTTTAAGAATTTCATTTTTGCGCTGGATGTCAAATCACAGGATTTCAGGTTATTCAACACCACATCAGAGGACAATGAACTGTTTTACGGTAAAATGATCATCGACAGCAGAATAAGTGTCAGAGGACCAATGTCGCTTCCGGTAGTAGATGCAAAAATTAAGATCAGGAAAGGTTCAAACTTCTCCTTTGTTGTTCCTGAAAAAGAGCTGACTACATACAAAGGCGAGGATGTTGTGGAAATTGACAATAAGCTGAAAATCAATCCTATTCTTTACAGAGACGAAGTTAAAAAAGAGTCAGAAACCGGTTTCACCGGATTTGATGTATCTGCCATTGTTGAAGTTGATAAAGAAGCAACACTCCGGCTTATGATGGATCCGACTTCGTCTGATTCACTGGTAGTAAGAGGCGAAGCTGCATTGAACCTGACCATTGACCGGAGCGGAAAGATGAGCCTTACCGGTGCTTATCACCTCGACGAAGGAAGCTACATTGTTACACTGGAATCAGTGGTTAAGAGAAGATTTAATATAGAGGCAGGAAGCACAATTATCTGGAATGGCGATCCACTGGATGCTGACATATCATTAAATGCCATCTATAACGTAAGGGCGGCTCCGATCGATCTGGTGGCTGATCAGATATCAGGCCTCAGCGATGCCGACAAGAACACCTACAAGCAGCGCTATCCGTTTCTGGTTTACCTGAAACTCCGGGGTGCTATAATGCAACCCATCATCAGTTTCGATATTCAGCTTCGTCCCGAGGATAAAGGAATATTTGGCGGCGCAGTGAATGCCAAACTGATTATGCTGAATGAAGATCCATCAGCACTGAACAAACAGGTATTTGCATTGCTGGTGCTTGGCCGGTTTATTCAGGAGAATCCATTGCAAACCGAAGGCAGTTCGGGAGTTTCAACCGCAGTTCGCACCACAGTGAGCAAATTTTTATCGGCAGAACTCAATAAATTAAGTTCAAAACTTGTTCCGGGTGTTGAGCTTGATTTTGATGTTCAGTCATTTGAGGATTATGAATCAGGTACAGCCGAAGGCAGGACGCAGGTGGACATAGGCGCAAAAAAGGAACTTTTCAACGAACGCCTTTCTGTTCAGGTTGGTGGTGTGGTTGATGTTGAAGGATCGAAGGCCAGACAAACCTCTGCGGGCGATATTACCACCGATGTTACCATAGAATACAAACTGACCGAAGATGGCCGCCTGCGGCTGAAAGGATTCAGTCACAATCAATACGAAGGTGCCATTGAAGGCCAACTGGTGGAAACCGGCATCGGAGTCATGTATATCCGCGATTTTAACAGGTGGAAGTATTTTCTAAGATCGGGAAAGAGAAGAAGTGCTTCAGCAAAAGATAAGGAGCCATGAAAAGCGCAATTTTGACGAAATCCCTTCTGATAGTAAGTATTCTGATGCTGGCAGCATGCAGCGGAACAAAGCATTTGCCCGCAGGTGAAAAGCTTTACACCGGCGCTGATATCAAAATTGAAAGCAGCGACAAAATCAGTAAAAGCAGTCAGCGTTCAATAAAAAGAACAGCTGCAGATGCTTTTACACCCGAGCCAAACAGCAGCTTTCTAGGTATGCGCTTCAAATTATGGAGGTATATGGCTGCCGGCGATACTGCCGAAAGTAAACTTAAAAAGTGGATGAAAAGAACCGGTGAGCCGCCTGTACTTATTGGAGATGTTAAACCTATGCTTACTTCTTCGGTAATTGATGCCCGGCT
>DHVX01000034.1 GCA_002412885.1 Bacteroidales bacterium UBA5197 | reverse complement strand
ATCTGTCATTGGTAGCGGAGTCGAAACACAAAACGACGGTCTGTCATTGGTAGCGGTTCCGATACTATCGGAACGAAGGATAAAACGCTCAATTTTTCAAACCATGCAATCCTGATTAAGGAGTGTTAAATACAAACTGTTATTGATAGTCCCGCACGTGCAATGATTTTCATACCTTTGTTTTTGATTAATGATGCTTGGTTTTGTTGAAAGTTGAAATGCTTTTCAGCCAAATGCCGGCACATGAGGTTATGGTAAACTATTGCACCAATGAGATTGCTTGTTATTCTTCCGCGTTTTCCTTACCCCATTGAGAAAGGGGATAAACTCAGGGCTTTTCATCAGTTGCGCCTTTTGTCGCGCTACCATGAAATTCATCTCATTGCGTTGAGCCATCAGAAAGTAGAAGACAGGGATATTGAGAAAGTAAAGCCGTTTTGTAAATCCATTGAAATAATCAGGCTGGGATGGATAGGTGTAGGTTTGAATCTGGTCAGGGCATTTTTCAGCAAGCTGCCGTTTCAGGTAGGTTATTATTACTCAGCGCAGGCAAAAAAGCAAATCGATCAGGCAGTTAAAACCTTTAATCCTGAGCACATTTATTGTCAGTTGCTGCGCACTGCTGAATATGGTTCAGGATACAGAATTCCTTCCACCATAGATTATCAGGATGTATTCTCAAAGGGAGTGGAGCGCAGAATACCACAGGTTAAAGGATTGATGAAATGGCTGCTTGGCATGGAATACAAGCGTTTACTTAAATACGAATACCGGGTTTTCGAACGTTTCACGAACAAAACCATAATCTCGGTTCCTGATCGTGAACAGATACCTCATCCGGGTCGCGATGAAATTGTTATTGTTCCGAATGGCGTTGATCATTCCTACTTTAAGCCCAGAAAAATGCCGGAAACGCATGAATTGATATTTACCGGCAATATGGGATATCCTCCCAATGTAAACTGTGCAGAGTATCTTGTTAAAAAAGTGCTTCCGATTGTTCACCAGAAATTGCCAGGTACACGAATAATGATTGCCGGCGCAACTCCACACAATAAGGTTAAGGCTCTTGCCTCTGAATTTGTAACTGTTACCGGTTGGGTTGATGATATTACCGGCAGTTACGCGAGTGCAAGGGTGTTTCTGGCTCCTATGCAAATGGGAACAGGCTTACAGAATAAACTGCTGGAAGCAATGTCGATGAAAATGCCTTGCATCACATCTTCCTTGTGTAACTCTGCATTAAAGGCTGCCCCGGAAATAGAAATACTTATCGGCGATAGCCCCAAACAAGTAGCGGATCATATTATTACGTTGCTGAATGACCCTGCGTTAAGTGAAAAAATTGCAACAGCCGGGTATGATTTTGTGCACCGGAAATACAGCTGGGAAGGCGCAACCAAAGAATTGTTGCGGGTTATCGGCAACTAGTTGCCACATAACGCTGAAGAAATGCAATAAATTCGTCTCTTTAAAGTTTTTGAAAAGATGCTGAAATCCATTGCCCGACACCATTTGAAGTGAAGCAATTGACAGTATATTTTTTTTATTTGTTTTTAGGGATTACGTTCTCCGTAAAACATGATTAACATGTACAATTAATAAAATATGAGAAGCTTGAGGTTAACCGGATTGCTGTTTTTGTTTCTTTTCTGTATTTATCAAAATTCATCGGGCAATGAATCTGGTGCTGATAAATTGCTGAGCAAGGAACAAAAGCAGAAGTTTGATGAACTTTCGAAAAAATCTTTCGAATTTCCTGATTCGGCAATCTCAGAAGCTGAGCCTTTGCTTCAGCAATATAAAGGTTCTGACCAGAAGCAGATTAGGGCAAGATTGTTGAAAATACTTGGAAGTTCGCATATGAATCTTTCGAATAACCGACAGGCATTGGAATATTATGAGCAGGCTCTTTTTATTTATCGTGAATTGGATATGAAAGGCGAAGCTGGAGCGGTGCTTAATAATATCGGGATTATCCGCGAGGAACAAGGCGATTTCAGCGGAGCATTGAAAAGATACATGGAATCCGAAGCAATTTCAATTGAGGTTTCCAACGATGCTTTACTTTCATTGTCATATACCAACATCGGAAATATCTATTACACAATGGGTCGTTTCGATAAAGCATTGCATTTCCTGACGCTTTCTCTCAGGTTAAACGAAAAATTAAAGGATAGCGTTGGAATTTCGAAGGCTTATAATAATATTGGCAATGTTTATCTTAGCCTGAAGGATTATGATCAGGCGCTTATATACTACAACAACGCTCTGCGGATAAACAAAAGTCTGAACCGTTTGGGAGGTTTATCAACAAGCTACAGTAATCTGGGACTTGTTTATGAATGGAAGGGTGACTATGGAAAGGCGCTGGAATTTAACAGGTTGTCAAATGAATTATCACGCAAGAACAACGATAAGGAAGGGATAATTCACAGTCTGATGAATACGGGAAATATTCATCTGCTTCGAAAAGAATTCAATCAGGCAACCATTGCATTAATGGAAGCGCAGCGGGTATCAAACAATCATCCGAGCGGATTTTTAAAAGCAAGTGTTGCTGCACGACTTGGTCAGTTAAAGCTTGAGCAGGGAGAATTTGATGAATCTATTTCCTATTTTAAAGAAGCACTGACTTTCGCAAACCGCATCAACTCATTCTCCATGCCTTTATATATAAAGGCATGGCAGAAGCATGGCAAGGGAAAGGCGATAACAAAAGGGCTTATGAGG
>DHVX01000064.1 GCA_002412885.1 Bacteroidales bacterium UBA5197 | reverse complement strand
AATTTAAATGCGTTGACCCTGGGCAGACACTTTCAAGTTGGTAAAAGTTTTCTGAAAATAGTTTGAAGTTCTCATGCAGTTTTATACATTTGTTATGCGCATAGAATGTTGAATTTTTACAATAATACCAACCTGAAAATCTGAGATATGAAAGTCCCTTTAAGCAAAAAGAACGCATTGGCTTATCATGCTGATGGAAGACCCGGCAAAATTGAGGTTATACCAACCAAACCTCATCACTCACAATACGATCTTTCATTGGCCTATAGCCCGGGGGTTGCAGAGCCCTGTCTCGCAATAAAAGACAATCCCGAGGATGTTTATAAATATACAGCCAAAGGTAATCTGGTTGCTGTTATCTCTAATGGTACCGCTGTTTTAGGACTGGGCGATATCGGCCCCGAAGCAGGAAAACCCGTTATGGAAGGCAAAGGACTGCTTTTTAAAATCTATGCCGATATCGATGTGTTTGATATTGAGATCAATGACAAAACCATTGATGGCATGATAAGCACCATCAAAGCCATTGCACCAACTTTTGGTGGAATTAATCTCGAAGATATAAAAGCACCCGAGTGTTTTGAAGTAGAAGACCGCCTGAAGGAATTGCTGGATATTCCGGTAATGCACGACGATCAGCATGGTACGGCAATGATTACTTCAGCCGGGCTTTTGAATGCATTGGAAATTACCGGAAAGAAAATTGAAGATATCAAAGTTGTGGTAAATGGAGCCGGGGCTTCAGCCATCTCATGTTCGGCATTATATCTCAAACTTGGAGTCAAGCCCGAAAACCTTGTGATGGTGGACTCAAAAGGAGTGCTGAATAAATCGCGCACGGACCTGAATCCATGGAAGATGAAATTTGTGACCGACCGTGATTTAAACACGCTGGCCGATGCAATGAAAGGTGCGGATATGTTTCTGGGGTTATCGGTAGCAGGTGCAGTAAGACCGGATATGCTCCTTTCAATGAACAGTAATCCTATCGTATTTGCTCTTGCAAATCCGACACCCGAAATATCTTACGAACTAGCCGTTGCAACCCGAAGCGATCTTATTATGGGAACCGGCCGCTCCGATTTTCCCAATCAGGTGAACAATGTTCTCGGATTTCCCTACATTTTCAGAGGAGCCCTCGATGTCAGAGCTACAGCCATCAACGATACTATGAAACTGGCTGCGGCACATGCGCTTGCCGATCTGGCCCGTCAACCTGTTCCCGAAGAGGTAAATATTGCCTATCAGGTTACCAATCTTAAATTTGGAAGAGATTACATCATCCCAAAACCAAGCGACCCAAGGCTGATTACACATATTGCGCCTGCTGTAGCTAAGGCTGCTATGGAAACTGGCGTTGCCCGCAAGCCCATTCTGGATTGGGATGCTTACAACGACGAACTCAATAAAAGACTGGGACTCAGCAATCCGCTGATCAGGCAGATAAAAGCCCGGGCACGGAAAAATCCGAAAAGGGTTGTGTTTGCTGAAGCTGAACACTATAAAATTCTGAAAGCCGCCGAAATTGTTGTAGAGGAGGGAATTGCACATCCAATCCTTCTGGGCGACCGGAATACCATTCTCAGTATGATTCTGGAGCATGATCTCGAATTACAGGATATTGAAATCATTGACCCCCGGTCGGATGAGGAAAAACCAAGAAGGGAAATGTTTGCCAAACAGTTTCACGAAAAACGCAAACGCAGAGGCGTTACCATGAATGCCGCACTCGACATGATGGCACACAGAAACTATTTCGGGCCAAGTCTGGTTGAAAACGGGTTTGCCGATGCCATGATTTCAGGACTTACCAGCAGCTACCCGGCTACCATTCGTCCGGCGCTCAGAATAATAGGAAAAAAACAGGGAGCAAATATTGTTTCGGGCATGTACATCATGATCACCAAAAAGGGACCTTTCTTTTTTGCTGATACTACCGTTAATATGAATCCGGACATTGACAAACTGGTTGAAATCACACTTCAGACTGCAGAAATGGTTCGCCAGTTTAACATTGAACCGCGCATTGCCATGCTTTCCTATTCAAATTTTGGTTCAGTTGAAGGCAATATCCCCATTATGGTGCGAAATGCGGTTGCAAGACTGCACAAAGAGCATCCGGAATTGGTTGTGGACGGAGATTTGCAGGCAAATTTTGCACTGAATAATGAATTGCTTCGCGAGAATTTCCCATTCTCAAAATTGATTGACAGCCCCGCCAATACGCTGATATTCCCTTACCTCACTGCCGGCAATATCGCTTACAAGCTGATGCAGGAAATGGGTGGAGCCGAAGCCATAGGGCCGATTCTTATGGGACTTAACAAATCAATACATGTTTTGCAGATGGGTTCAAGTGTATCGGAAATTGTCAATATGGTTACCATTGCCGTTATTGATGCACAATGCAATGATGATCAGGTTTGCAGTTGATTGCTGAAAGTGAATTGTCAGGAAAAATTCATATTAATGAAAAACTTCTGTACTTTTTTCGGCATGTAAATATGTAAATTTCTACCTTTGTTGAGGATATTTCCTGAAAAGCTTTGAAGCAAAAGGTTTAATATTAACCATCGCAAATGTTTTAAAATGAAAAAAATCACTGTTATCGGCGCCGGAAATGTAGGCGCAACCTGTGCAAATGTAATTGCACATAAAGACCTTACCCGTGAAGTTGTTCTTGTTGATATAAAAGAAGGTGTTGCTGAAGGCAAAGCCCTGGATATCTGGCAGACTTCTTCCATCAACAATTTTAATACACGGGTTGTTGGGGTTACCAACGATTATCTGAAAACCAAAGGCTCCAATATTGTTGTAATTACATCAGGATTGCCCCGCAAACCGGGCATGAGCCGCGATGACCTTATTAAAACCAATGCGATCATTGTTAAGGAAGTCACCGAAAAGGTAGTTAAGTATTCGCCGGAAGCCATTATTATTGTGGTTTCTAATCCTTTGGATGTAATGACTTATGCTGCTTATCGCGCTGCACGCAAACATTCAAGCAGGGTATTCGGAATGGCCGGAATTCTTGATACCGGACGTTATAAGGCTTTTCTGGCTGAAGCACTTGATGTTTCCCCAAAAGACATACATTCGCTGCTTCTGGGCGGACATGGCGATACCATGGTTCCACTGCCAAGGTTTACCTCCGTGGCCGGAATTCCGCTTCCCGATCTGCTGAATAAAGATGAAATCGATAAAATTGTGGAAAGAACCAAAAAAGGTGGCGGAGAGCTCGTTAACCTTATGGGTACATCTGCATGGTATGCTCCCGGCGCTGCGGCAGCGCAAATGGTTGAAGCCATAGTTGACGATCAGAAACGGATTTTCCCGGTTTGTACACTGCTCACCGGCGAATACGGACTAAACGATGTTTATATGGGTGTGCCCGTAAAACTCGGATCTAAAGGCATTGAAGAAATCATTGAACTGAACCTGAACAAAGAAGAGAAAAAGATGCTCGAAGAATCCGCAGCATCAGTAAAAGGTGTCATGAAAGTGCTTGATGATATGAATCTGTTTGATGATTGATTCCTATTGAAAACTTGAATTTAAAAAAACGGCGGGAAATCCTGCCGTTTTTTTATATACTGGTTTGGCTTTCAGGAGAAACAAACTATGCCCGGTCGCTGAGCGACATATGGAATACTAAATTCTGCATAACCGGGGTACCGTCGAAAAAGCAGAACGAAGAAAAACAAGAATGGATCGCTTAAAAAATCTATTTATTTTTGCATACTAATCACACTCTGGATTAACATTTACAATTTCCGTTTCAGTCAGTTAGCGAGTTGACAAAATCCTCAAAAAGTAATATTTTTTCGCTTTTACTTTTATTGAAAAGCAGGTGTTCAAAGTCCCTTTGTTTTTGCTTTAAATCAGTGATTTTCAGAAGTTCTTTTGTAGCCTGTTTCAGATGCTGCAAATTTTTGATTCCACTGCGTTCTGACAAGAAAGCATAATCAGGGTTGGTTAGTGCCAGCAGAAACATCAGGTCATAAAAATCCCGGCCCTTGGAGCGAGCCAGCATAGCTGCCGTTTTCATACTGCTATGTATTGCATCTGAAGGCACAGGAAACGGAAAAAAGAATCCGCAGCCTTTAATATTGGTAAGTGTTGACTGGTAAGCGATACCCTGATCCTGACTTTCTATTTTAATTAAAAAACGTTCATCTTTGTGACTGCTCAATCCCAGGTCAAATAACAACTCAGGGAAATAGATATTACAGCTGAAAGCCCTGAGCTTGCTGCTATTTTTGTCTTTCGCTTCTGCATTGTATCCAGAGCGTATCAAAAACCTGATAACTGCATCGGTCATTTCTTTAAACTCATCTTCAGGCAAATTTTTGCAGTCAAAATCAAGATCTTCCGAAAATCGATCAATCCCTTTTACCAAACGTAAACAGGTCCCGCCAATGAAAGTTATTTTGCGGATATAGGGCGTGGAAGACAGAAAATCCAGAATCATCAATTGCAGATATTCTTTGAGCATGTACTTTTTAAAAACTGCATTCTCGCGTATGAGCGGGGGAAAAAAGCTACTGATTTGTTCAAGGTGTATCATAAATTATAAACTTTAAAAAGTAATTTGACCCGTTGATTAAGTGCCTTATTATTAAAAATTGTGAGGTAACCGGCAAGCAAATCAAGATTAAGATTCTCTTGCATATAATCCTCGTCTAGTCGCAATTGTTCAAGTTCCTGAAGGCTATTGTAAAAGGGATAGAGATATAGTAAGTCAAGCAGTGCCTTTTCGGCAGTGGCAAACAGGATCGTTTTATTGTCAGCAATGATTTTCTGTTCAAATCCAAACATCAGGTTTTCTTTGACATTCTTGTATGAATATTCGCCGGAATCGTTGCTGAACAATGCAGTTTTGAGCGACGATACACTTGTTATCTGAACAACAGCCTCGGGAATCAATCCATAAAATTCAAGAGCAGTATGAAGGCTGATGTAAGAAGGACGGTAAATTCTATTGGCAAAATATAAGGGATAGTCGCGATTGCTTTTATATTCAGAAAATGCAAAATATCCTTGTCGTAACCGAAAAAGGTAACCTTTCTTAACCCAGCGGGTAAGATTGTTACGGTCAAAATCAGGATGCCATGCATATATCTGATGAATATTAAAGCATGCCAACCCAAACAGCTTTTCCTTAAACTCTAAAAAGGTCATTCTTGCGGTTTTGTTTCTATTGTGATGCAAATATAATGCATTATAGAAACAAAATCAACTCTTTAATGATATTGTTTGTATTTCAACAGAAACTCTGTTTTTCCTTCCCAGTGAAGATATGCGTAGCTTCCGGTGAACTGCATCTTTGCCATCACCAGGGGATCAGTGTCTTATTTGTTAGCAAAAGTGACTATTTCATTCTATCAAAGTAATTTTCCAATTTATTTGTTCTTATTAAATTATTTATCAATGCCGTATCAATTCCATAGACTCCATTTTCATTACTAAATGTACCATCATCATTGCGCTGATAATATTCAATGTATGGATCCTTTTCAACTAATAGTTTAAATAAGCTATCAACACCCGGGATAATGTCATATGAATTATATTCTTCAATTGTCATCGATAAATATCCGGAATTTACACCCATTGAACCATTCAAATAGTATCCTGAAACCAATTTTATAGGCCATCTCGTATTTATTTTACTCGGGTTAGATGTTATTTTATTTTTATCAAAAGACAGTTCTACCGGAGCATTATTTGAATAATTCCTTGCTGTATCAAATTTATAAATTTGAATTGTGGTATCCTTATTGTTTACTTTTTCGCAAGACCAAAAGAGGTTTAAAACACATACTATTAAAAAATATATCAGTCTTTTCATTTTACTAAAACTATTTTTTGTGTTAGTACTTCTTAGATTCAATTAACCAATGCAACTGAAGCGATTGACGAAGGAACAAATAAAGGTATTTTTTACGACAAAGAGAATGGAAATTTTCCCCCACCGCTTTGCCCTAAAAGGTTAAATGGCGTTCATGGCCTCGCCAAAAATAAGTTGCAATAGGTCATTTAACCATAGAGCAAAGGTACGTAATTCAGTCCTTATTGAAGGTGGGTACACAAATAATGGATATAGCAATTCAGATAGGCAAGCACAAATATATTATTGCAAGATGATTTCTTGCTTATGGTAGCAGGGTCACGGCCCATAACCCAATTTGATGATGCTGATCAGGATTTTTAACTTCATTTGAGAATAAGCCCTAATTTTGTCGAAAATGAATGTCAATGAAAAAGAAAGTAGTCGTTCTTACCGGTGCCGGAGTTAGCGCCGAAAGCGGAATAAGGACATTTCGCGATTCCGACGGACTATGGGAAGAGTACCGTATTGAAGATGTTGCAACATTTGATGCCTGGCGAAAGAATCAGAATCTCGTACTTGAATTCTACAATAAACGCAGAACCCAGCTGGCTACTGTAAAGCCCAATCCGGCGCATTTTGCACTGTTTGCCCTTGAGGAAAAGTATGATGTTCTGATTATAACCCAGAATGTTGATGACCTGCACGAAAGAAGCGGATCATCAAAAATACTTCATCTGCATGGCGAATTGACTAAGGTAAGAAGCACGCTTGATGAAAACCTGGTTTATAATATCGGTTATAAGGAGATAAATGCCGGAGATAATTGTGAAAAAGGCGCTCAGCTCCGCCCTCATATTGTATGGTTTGGCGAAGCTGTTCCATTAATTGAAGTGGCCGCGGAAATGGTAATGGAAGCTGATATTCTGATGGTTATCGGAACTTCATTGCTCGTTTACCCCGCTGCTGGCTTACTTCATTACGCTTCCCCGCAATGCAAAAAATACCTGATTGATCCGGGAAGTTTGCCGGTTGCCGGAGTCCCCAATCTTACAATCATAAAAAAAACAGCCGGTGAAGGTGTGCCTGAACTGGTAAACAAATTACTCGCTGAAATTAACAACTAAAAAAACTCTCACAAATGAAAAAATTAAGTTCAATCACCACTCCATTTATGATGCTGATATTGATGTTCATCATTCCTTTTGTCAGTTCCTGCGAAAAAGATGAAGATGTTGATGCAAAGAATGATAAGGCAATCAAGGAATATATCGCTGCCAATAACCTGGTGGCTGAAAAAACCGCTTCGGGATTATATTATGTGATTGATGTTCCCGGCACGGCCCAAAAGCCAACCATTAACTCCGATGTGAGGGTAACTTATACCGGATTCTATACAGATGAAGAAGTTTTTGACTCCAACACCTTAACTTTTCCTTTGTCGGGAGTAATTAAAGGTTGGCAGGAAGGATTGCAGTTTTTTGGCAAGGGAGGAAAAGGTATATTGCTGGTCCCCAGTAAAATGGGCTATGGAAGCAAGCCACCTGCGGGCATCAGGGTAAATGCGGTTTTAATATTCAATATTCACCTGAATGATATAAAATAATATTTTCTGTCATCGCTGCATTTGCAATGAATTACGTAAATAATTTCTTGATATTTTGACTTTGTTTTTATACATTTGCATCGAAAATTAATGTGTAAACAAATCAAGTATGAGAGAATTTGAAAAACAGTTGGCCAAATTGCGCCGCTGGTGTGCAATGCAGGAGCGTTGCATCGTGGAAGTGAAAATTCACGCATCATCACTGGGAATTTCATCAGCAAATGCTGAAAAAATTGTCGCCGCGCTTACTGATGAGGGATTTATTGATGAAGAACGTTTCGCCAAATTGTATGCCGGTGGAAAATTCCGCAACAAGAAATGGGGTCGTGAGCGTATCGTTGGCGAACTGAGAGCACGTCAGATCGGCGAAGACGCCATTCGTGAAGGCATCAGCGAAATTGACGAAGATGAATACAGGAAGAATATTGTAGAGATGGTTGAGCATAAAATTGCTGTTACCGACCATTCAAATGTTGTCCTGTTCAAACACAGACTTTCCAAGCCGGCAATAGCCAAAGGCTATGAACCCGAGCTGGTTAACGAAGTGATTGAAGATTTGATGAAAAAAAAGGGAATTTAAATTATGGTTCAGAAAGAACAATTGACAGATCTGAATAAAAGGCTTGAAGCCTTATGGAGGTTCCTTTGACATTGAGGGAAAAACAGCCAAAGTAAATGAAGAAGAGGCTTTAACCCACAGGCCGGGTTTTTGGGATGAACCTAAAAAAGCCGAGTTATTGCTGAAGTCCATTCAGGAAAAGAAAAAGTGGACCATTGATTATTCTGCTGCCATCTCGGCATACGAAGATCTGGTTGTACTGTACGATTTCTATGAAGCCGATGAAGCTACTGAAGCTGATCTGGACAAGCATTATGCTGCCGCAGTTAATAGAATTGAGGATCTTGAGCTTCGAAATATGCTGAGCAATCAGGAGGATCGCCTCAGCGCTATTCTGCAGATAAATGCCGGAGCCGGTGGAACTGAAAGCAACGATTGGGCAGAAATGCTTATGCGGATGTACCTGCGCTATGGCGAGCGCAACAACTACAAAATCAAGGAACTGGATATGCACGAAGGCGATGTGGCCGGCATAAAATCCGTTGCTATTGAGTTTGAGGGAGAACATGCTTTTGGTTATCTGAAAGGTGAAAACGGAGTTCATCGTTTGGTGAGACTTTCGCCTTTCGATTCAGCTAATAAGCGGCACACTTCTTTTGCTTCAGTTTATGTTTATCCTGTGGTTGATGATAATATTGACATTCAGATCAATGCCTCAGATATTTCATGGGATACTTTTCGCTCAAGCGGACCCGGAGGGCAAAATGTGAACAAGGTAGAAACGGCAGTTCGACTCAAACATGAGCCTTCAGGACTTGTTATCGAATGTCAGGAAACCCGTTCGCAAGGTCAGAACCGTGAGAAAGCCATTCAAATGCTGAAGTCGCAGCTGTATGAAATCGAACTTCGAAAGAAAAAAGAAGCCATCGCTGTCATTGAAGGCAATAAGAAAAAGATTGAGTGGGGTTCTCAGATCCGGAATTATGTGCTCCATCCCTATAAATTGGTGAAAGACCTTCGCACCGACCATGAAACCAGCGATACCGCCAGGGTTTTGGATGGTGATCTGAATGATTTCATCAAAGCTTACCTGATGGAGTTTGGAAGAGATGCGGTGTAATGTTGACTAAAGACTGAAAAATTAGCCGGTATAATAATTGCCGGCTTTTTTTTGCTTTTTACCAGAGATCAAATCGAATAGCCTTATCTTTATTGCACAAAGCTGCAAAATCAACACTATGATTACAATTTACCATAATGCAAAATGCCGTAAATCCAGATCCGGTCTTGAGTTTCTTAAATCCAAAGGACTAAGCCCTGAAGTAATTGAGTACATCCGCGAAGGCATTTCACCCGGAGAGATAAAGGAACTTGTTAAAATGCTTGGAATCACGCCATTTGAGTTGGTTCGTGTGCAGGAAGAGTATTTTAAAGAAAACCTTAAAGGGAAGAACATTTCCGATGAAGAGTGGTTTAAAATTTTATCAGAAAATCCTCGTTTGATCCGCCGGCCGGTGGTTGTGAATAATGGAAAGGCTGTATTGGCTGATCCTCCGGAAATTGCTGCTAAACTTTTCTGATAGCTTAATTTTAAATCACTATTGTCCGGTAAAAATCGAATAAATTCTTACCACTAAATCTCCAAGACTCCATCCCGATAGCTATCTGGATACACAAAATGAATCAAATAAATTGATGATTTTTGGTGATTTAGTGTTTTGGTTGCAAGGCTAAAATTTTCCCAGGACAATGATTTTTAATCTTATCTCAATGAAAACAAGAACCGAACACGATACCATGGGACCTGTTCAGGTTCCTCAGGATAAATATTGGGGAGCGCAAACCCAGCGTTCACTTGAAAACTTCAAAATAGGTGATGGTAAAATGCCCATCGAAGTGATTGGTGCTTTCGCCATTCTTAAGAAAGCTGCAGCCTTCACCAACCGAGATCTTGGTGTAATGTCTGCCGAAAAAGCTGAGCTGATCGGGGTTGTTTGCGACGAAATATCTGAAGGCAAACTGGATGAACATTTCCCGCTGGTGGTCTGGCAAACCGGCTCAGGCACGCAGTCAAACATGAATGTGAATGAGGTAATTTCCAACCGGGCCCATGTTTTGAACGGAGGAATTTTAGGGGAAGGAAAGAGCCCGGTGCATCCCAACGATGATGTGAATAAGTCCCAGTCATCCAACGACACATTCCCTACGGCAATGTCAATAGCCGCGTATAAGATGGTGATGGAAGTCACCCTTCCGGGGATTGAAAAACTGCGAAATACTTTAGCCGCCAAATCAGCAGAATTCAGCGAAATTGTCAAGATCGGACGCACTCACCTGATGGATGCTACACCGTTGACACTGGGACAGGAGTTTTCGGCATATGTCTCTCAGCTTGACCACGGAATCAGGGCATTGCAGAATACACTTCCGCATCTTGCTGAACTTGCCTTGGGCGGAACAGCGGTTGGCACCGGAATTAATACTCCAGAAGGTTATGCCGAAATGGTTGCCGATAAAATTGCTGAACTTACCGCTTATCCTTTTGTTACCGCTCCCAATAAATTTGAATCGCTTGCAGCTCATGATGCCATGGTGGAAACTTCCGGAGCATTGAAAACATTAGCGGTAAGCCTGATGAAGATCGGCAATGACACCCGTTTACTGGCTTCAGGTCCGCGGTGTGGAATCGGTGAGATTATGCTTCCTGCAAATGAACCCGGCTCCTCCATTATGCCCGGCAAGGTAAATCCCACCCAGAATGAAGCACTCACCATGGTTTGTGCGCAGGTAATCGGTTGCGATGCTGCCATTTCGATTGGTGCGATGCAGGGACATTTCCAGTTGAATGTTTTTAAGCCAATGATTATTTATAATCTTTTGATGGCTGCCCGATTGCTGGGCGATGCCTGCGTTTCATTTAACGACAATTGCGCTGTGGGCATTGAAGCCAATGAGCCGTTTATAAAACGTAATCTCGAAAATTCGCTGATGTTGGTT
Source organism: Bacteroidales bacterium UBA5197 (assembly GCA_002412885.1). Lineage (GTDB taxonomy): Bacteria > Bacteroidota > Bacteroidia > Bacteroidales > Lentimicrobiaceae > Lentimicrobium. The sequence goes on along the minus strand of DHVX01000064.1, from coordinate 105,836 downwards.
ACGGCGCTCAACACCCATATCGGCTATGAAAATGCGGCAAAAATCGCAAAAAAAGCGCATGCAGAAGGAACCACACTCCGCGAAGCAGCATTGGCGCTCGGGTTGGTTACCTCTGATGAGTTTGATAAATGGGTGGATCCGGCGCAGATGATTTAGTGAGTGTCTGGTTGGGCTGGTAGGGCGACTTGGAGAAGGGGAGGCTTTTAGGACACGGCGACTTGGAGACTGGGGGACAAGGAGACTGAAGCGAACGAAGCGGGTTAAGAAGTGACCTAACAAGTTTTTTTTCAGCTTGTTAGGTCTTTATGTTGTAATTTGGCGAAGAAAGCGATTTTTAGCTATGGCTTGATCAATCTTTAATTGAGTTAATGAGATTTCGACTCACATACCAACCGCCTCACGATTCGTCCTCAATTATCGCTTCCCGGATAAAATATCTTTTCCCGTAAGTTTGTCCGGAGGTACGGTCATCAAACCCTGCATCCGCCAAACATAATGATACATCACCAGTACATTGTTGCGGTAAACCGGAATTTTTTCAGGTCCTTCAATCCGCACAAAATAATCCTTGTACAGCCCGTTTGGATCGGAGAAATCATAACTCGATGAAAAATAATATGCATCCATTCCCGGGTTGAAACTGCCCCGATGCTGGGTAATCCAGGCATATTTGTGGGTTCGTTCAATGTCAGCCAGAGTGAGAAGTTGAATTTCCAAAGGCCTGGCTACGTAATAATCAATGTTTGCCGCCGGAAACCATCGTTGTTGAATTATAACAGCATCTTTGCGCATCCGGCCTGAAGCAGTGTCGATTTGGTAGGTGGTCTCAAAGCCTTTCCTGAGTTGCCTCCATCCATACATATCAAGCGTAATATCTTTAATTCCAAGCCTTTTGCCGGTTTCGGGGTTAATGCCTTTGTTGAGAAACCATCCCTGACTTATCTGCAAAAGAGCGACCACCAACACCAGAGACAAAAACCCAAGTGCACCTCTGACCACAGGAGGAATTATTTCACCATTTCTGCCTTTTGCAGTGATGTTTCTCAGATAAAGTGCTGCAAGCGGAATTAGTGTCATGTATGCAGGTCCGGTCCAATGGGGCAGGGTGCGGCGAAAAAGCGAAAATCCAAGAAAAATAAGGATCACCGGCAATGCGATCGTAAGCAGAATGCGGGTTTCAGGTTTGTGATCTCCGAAGCGATTCCTGAAAAAAGCAATAATTCCCGCCAGCACAAGGCCGAAAACAAATGGGTTGTTGTAAAAGATCTGCCCACCCAGTTCGATGGCAAAAAGATCGGGTCTGAGAATGGTTTTTACCAATTCTACCCTTTCGCTGTGAAAGCTGAAACTGATAAAATCGTAGCGGATATTCCAGAGAATGACCGGAGAAAAAATTAGTAAAGCGATGAGGATTGCCGCGTAAACCTGCCATTTTTTTAACCATTGCCGGTCAAAGATCAGGAAATAAAGCCCGGCTCCTGTAAAAAGAAAGATTGAGGTATATTTTGACATCAACGCAAGTCCACCGGTAACTCCTGCCATCAGTATCATACCGGAAACACTGGGATTGTTGTGTCCGGCCTTTACGGCACGAACAAACAACAACAATGTGAGCAGCCAGAAAAAGGTTTGCGGCGCATCGGGCATCATAAAAATGCCGGAGATTACAAAAGTGTAAAACGAAGCGGAGTAAAGCAAAGCAGCATACCAGCCGGTGGTTTCATCTTTTATGGTTTTCCCGATCAAGTAGATCGCCCAGGTATTGAGTGAGCCGATAACAACAGCGCCCAGACGTATAAAGAGTTCCGAATCAAACAACAGATTCAGGCTGAACAACTGAATGATCCATCCGGTCATCGGAGGATGATCGAAATGACTGAGGTCGGGGTAAAGTGCGTAATTGATGTAATAAACCTCATCATTACCCAATTCGGTTAAAGCTGCGATAAGCAAACGCACAATGGCTGAAATAAAAATCAGCAACCATAAGCGGTTTTTATATAAAAGGGCTTTGTTCATGTGTGTTTGCGAAATTACGAAAAGAAGCGATTGTCCCGAAAAGCTTTCCCATACATTATTAAATGCTCCTAAATATGATAGTCACGGTTGATAGGTTGGTAGTGTTCGTCAGATATCCAAACGCATTAAAATGCAACAGCATAAAAACTTATGCTGATTATTGCTATTTTTGATATAGGCTAAGTAAATCAAAATGCATTTCTATGAAACCTTTCCTCTTATCCATTTCCTTTGTCCTGGCAGTTTCCACGCTCTTCTCTCAGGTCACGCAATCTTCGGATCTCTTCAGAACAATGAAAACTCAGGACAGTTTGCTGTTTGAAGTAGGTTTTAACACCTGCGACATCAGTCAGTTTGAAAAACTGCTCAGTGAGAATTTTGAGTTTTATCACGATAAGTCGGGCATTACGGCAACCAAGTCAGATTTTATTGCCAGCATCCGCGACGGACTTTGTAAAATGGATTACAAAGCCCGTCGGGTAATGATAGAGAATTCCATGGAAGTCTATCCAATGGAAAATAACGGCGTGTTGTACGGTGCGATTCAAACTGGCATTCATCGCTTTTATGAGATCAATGAGGATAAATCACAGAAGCATACCAGTATTGCAAAGTTCATGCACTTTTGGTTGTTGGTAAACGGAGAGTGGAAGTTGAGCCGGGGATTTAGCTATGATCATATCATCCCGAAGTAAGAAAACGGAAGCTCTCTCTTTGAATTAATCACCAATTTGTCGAGAACAGCAATATAGCATTGACCAATCCCAGATTGGCAGAATTCTAAATGTCGAATTTGATCCTATCACTTCTTTAACAAATAAGCATGCTGGTTTTGTAAATTGATGAATTCAGCAATAGCCGCTGAGAAAAGAGATATATTTGTATAAATTTGTGCGCCATTCCGGTGATTGCAATCAGAAGTTATATTAGGGCATATATTAAACCGGCTGGTTTTGCTTCAGAAGAGTCATTTTTTTGATAACTAAAATCTTATAATTATGAAAAAGATCATTTTACTGCTTATTTGTAGTTTGGCTGCCAATATTGCTTTTTCTCAGACTTCAAGGCATACGAATAAAATTACGCGCGACAAGACCGGATATGTGAAAGAATACGAAACAACAGATTTTGCTTTTTCTATTAACAACGGAACAGCATTAAATATTTATGATAAAAAATCAAATTCCATTTTAGGAAAAACGCAATCAATAATTTTTGGTGCTACAGTTTTTTACAACAATTTTTTTGTCATGGCTGATTTTAGGCCTGTAATTGTATATATCCGTAACAAAAATAGAATACTGAATTTTCCTCCCAGTCAGAATTTTGAAGGATCATATGAAATTACCATTTTCAATTTCACCCATAGATTTGGATACACCTATAACCTTGGTGGTGATTTTGGCATTGAACCCTATGCAGCCTATCTTCGAACTAATTTTGTTTTAGCGGATGAAGATCTCAGGAAAAATCTTAATATTAAAAAAGGCAATGGATTTACTGCCGGAGTGAAGATTAACAAATACTTTAAGTTAAAAGGCTTCGGTAACTATTTTGTGGTTTATCTTGACAATAATATCAACTACTCAGGCATGAAAAGAATACACCCGGCGCTTGGAAATTCATTTTACAGTGTTGAGGTCGGGATTGCGCTAAAAAGCTGGATCAGTCGAAGGAAAATTGATTGAACTCACAATAATCGCAGGAAAGTTCAGTAAGCCACTACATTTTTCGGGGCTATATTTAGTTATCTGAAATGTCGGTTATTCAGGCATTGCTTTGCGGATTAACAAATAGCCGGGTTAGTTGTTATTCTAAAACCGACATTCAAAAAAGATATGCGATGATTTCCGATCCTATAGTTCAGTTTATCAGACCAGCGGCACAAGGTGACCCTCAAGCTATGCATAAGGTATTTCCTATAATCTATAGTGAGCTTTTTGCCATAGCCCGTAACATCAGGTTTAATTTTCACGGAATAGACACCCTGAATACCACTGCCATTATTCATGAAGCTTATCTGAAACTTGCTGATAGTGATGGGAATTGGGAGAATAAATCTCATTTTTTTTCGGTAGCAGCCAAAGCCATGCGGCAAGTGATGCTGAATGCTGCCCGCAACAAGCAACGCGATAAAAGGGGAGGAGGAATCGCTCCTTCGAGTATTGATGAAATTGAAGATCATATTGTGCTCTCAACCACAGCTTCAGAAAAGCTTATAGATTTTGATGAGTTGCTGAAGCAACTCGAAGAGAAGGATAACCTATACGGACGGATTGTGGAATGCCGGTTTTATTCAGGTCTTAGTATTGAAGAAACCGCTGAAGCCCTTCAGGTTTCTCCTGCCACAGTAAAAAGAAAATGGCAGATGGCCCGTTCATGGCTTTACATTCACCTTCCACAGTTTAAGGCTTCCTGATATGGCCTATTCACTGGAATTGCTTGAAGATCTGTATGGACAATGTCTTGAAAAGCCCGCAAATGAACGCAAGGATTTTATAAACGAGGCCTGTGGTGATAATGAAGACCTTAAAAGGGTGCTTCATCTGATGCTTGACAATGAGCAACAGTCAGCAAATTATTTCGGAGGATTGCAGCAAACCCTTATGGGCGGGCTTGTTGATGAGGAATCCACTCCTGAACTTGCCCCGGGCGAGAAAGTAGGCAATTATAATGTGGCAGCCTTTCTGGCAAAGGGAGGAATGAGCAATGTGTATCTTGCCGATCGCGATGACGGACAATATGAACAGCGGGTTGCCATAAAATGCTTTTCAGCAAAAGTATTCAGTCGGAAAGATACATTATCGCAAATAGGTGAGCAGCAAATTCTTGCACGGCTCAGACACCCCGGCATTGCCACACTTTATGATGCCGGAATCACTGAATCCGGAGTGCCCTACTTCATTATGGAATACATTGACGGCCTTCCGGTTGATGAGTGGGTTGAACAGAGAAAGCTGAATCTTACTGCAAAATTACGTTTATTTGAACAAGTCGCCGGCGCTGTCGCATATGCACACAGCCATCTGATTCTTCATCTTGATCTGAAACCAACCAATATTCTGGTTGATAAAAGCGGGCAGGCCAAATTACTTGACTTTGGTATAGCAACTGCCATAACATCCGGTACAGGCGGGCAGAGACCCTTTGTGGGAACGCCAATGATTGCACCGCCCGAACAATTGATGGGCGCAAACCTCACAGCAGCTGCCGATGTTTTTCAACTTGGAATGCTGTTGCACAAAATAATTACCGGCAAATATCCGGTAGCAGAAACACCTTCATCAGCAGAAGGATTCACGCGTTTTAACCCTGAAAAACTGATCAGAAACCCTGAAATTTCTCCTGAGATAGCTTCTGAACTGAAAGCCATCATTGCGAAATGCCTGAATCATAATCCCGAAGAACGGTATTCATCATTGTCTGATCTTTTGCAGGATATTCGCAATTACCAGCAACATTATCCGGTGACGGCTCTTTCAAATAGTCTTAAATACCGGGCTTTCAAGTATTATCAGCGACATAAAACACAGGTAATCAGTATAGCCTTCATTATGCTTTCGCTGATTGCCGGCACAGCAATCAGTCTTTGGCAGGCCGATCAGGCCACAAAACAACGTGATCTTGCACTGAAGAGTGATGAAGTTTCTACGGCGACCAAGAATTTTTTGCTCGACTTGTTTATGGCAGCCCATCCTTCAAAAACCAAAGGCGATACCATGACTGTTTTTCAGTTTCTTGACAGGGGTTATCTGGAAGCTGAAAACTATAAAGGCTCTCCTGAAATCAAGCTGGAAATGCTTACAACCATCGGTAAATTATACCGTTCTCTGGGTGATTACAGCAAATCGAAGGACGTTCTGGATAAGGTGTATGCAATGGCAAAGGACTCTTCACTTCCATTGTCGTTGACCTATGTGCAGGCAATTCAGCAGCTTGCGCTTTATCAGCGCGATGTCGGTAATTACGATTCTGCCGCTTCCATTATGAATCAGGTATTCAGCCTGTACAAGGAAATAGGTTATCCTGAAAAAGACAGTTTATATACTGCTTCGCTGAAATATCTTGCCTACATCTATCGCAGCCTTGAGAAAAACGACGAAGCCACTGAACTTATATTTCAAGCCATTGCGCTCGAAGAACAGATATGGCCCGATAAGCGGAATATTAACCTGGCTGAAAGCTATTACACACTTGGGGTGATTCAGCGAAATCAGGGACAATTTCCTGAAGCCATCGGAAGTATTTCGCGTTCGCTTGAACTTTGCGAAAATTTAATGGGAACCTACTTCCCTGGAACCATTGCCAATCTCAACATGCTGGCATCCACATACAATCTGTCAGGCAATCCGAATTCAGCAATGGAACATGGCCGCAGGGCAAAGGATATTGCTTTCAGGCTTTATGGGGAAAGCCATATGGAAACTGCGACTACGGTTGATAATCTTGGGGGATTTTTTCTGAAACTGAACCAGACGGACAGTGCCTATTATTATTTCATCAAGGGAATGAATATCCGGCACAAACTATTTCCTGAAAGAAATAATGTGCATGTGATGATCTCAACCAATAACCTGCTTTCACTTTTTGTGAAAACGCAACAGCCCGATTCGGTGCGAAAATACCTGGCCGAAGCATTGACAGTAGGAAAATCACCAAAAGTTCAGGCAAGGCAGCGGGCAGTAACCTACTGGCAGGCTGGTGAATTTTATGAAGAGATTGCAAAGCTTGATTCTGCCAGGCTTTATTTTCAGAAAGCATTGGCTGAAAACCGCTCGTATCTTCCGGAAAGTGATGAGAGAATAGTAAGCGTAGAAAACAGGTTGAAAGAACTGGATAACAAGAAACAGAAGTGAAAAAGTAATTGCTTTGTTTCTGATTTTTAACAACTAAAACAAGCGCTCATTACTTTACTTGTTTTCGGCAGTTGTTTTGAAATATTGTTCCAATTTTTCAAGTCTTTCTTCTGTTTTATTGTTGCCAGAGTTTAAGTTTTCAATTTCTGCTTTTAAGGAACTGTTCTTCAGTTTTAAGGCATCGTTCTCTGCTTTTAACTCCTGAATGGCTTTAACCATCGGTGCGATCAGGTCATTGTAGCGAAGGCTCAGCATTCCTTCATCATCTTTGGTAAGCATGCCGCTGTTGGTTACATTGAATTCCTGAAGCGTTTTTTCCAGTTCCTGAGCGATAAAACCGAACTCGGTTTTTTTGTTTTCGTCGTTTTTACGCTCATAAGAAACAGGTTTTAAGGAATTTATAAAGTGTAAACCCAAATCCGACGTTTGAACATTTTCTTTCCATCTTATATCCGAGGTAATCGTCCATGCCACCTGAACACCGGCATACGTAATGGCTGTGTTTCCAATACGCACCTGATTGCTTGCTGTTGCAGCTGGCACCCGGGCATCAAAGCCAAGGCCTGTGTTGTTGTTTCCTGTGGTGGTATTTGAAAGTGCCAATAAACCCATTGCGGTGTTGTTGTAACCGGTGGTGTTCAACTCAAGGGCATCAACGCCGGTGGCGGTGTTGTTGTTTCCGGTAGTATTTGAAGAAAGAGCAGAGTGGCCGATGGCAGTATTGCGACTTCCCGTAGTTGAATAGCTCAGCGCATAATAGCCAATGGCGGTATTGTCTTCTCCAGTGGTATTGGTTGAAAGTGCGAATACTCCATTGGCGGTATTTTCACTTCCTGTCGTATTGTTTTGAAGAGCGCCTGAACCGCTGGCCGTGTTTCTTATTCCTATGGTGTTATAAAAGAGAGTTGAGCGGCCATTGGCGGTGTTGCTATGTCCGGTGGTGTTTGAGAATAGTGCAAATCTCCCTGTTGCAGTGTTATCAAATCCTGTGGTATTATTAAAGAGAGCTGAATGTCCATTGGCGGTGTTGTCATTTCCTGTGGTGTTGTTATAAAGTGCACTTCTTCCATTTGCGGTGTTACTGTATCCGGTTGTGTTAAAAAAAAGTGCAGATGCTCCATTTGCAGTGTTGTCAATGCCAGTGGTGTTTCCCGCTAGTGAAAATGATCCATTGGCAGTGTTGTTGCTTCCACTGGTGTTATTATAAAGTGCACTTCTTCCATAGGCAGCGTTGTTGCTTCCTGTAGTATTAAAAAAAAGTGCAGAGACTCCATTCGCGGTATTGTCATTGCCGATGGTGTTATTTGTTAGCGCAGAAACTCCATTGGCGGTATTGTAATTGCCAGCGATATTTGACGAAAGAGCAGATACTCCATTGGCAGTGTTGCTGATACCATTGGTGTTTGATGAAAGAGCATTAACGCCAAAAGATGTATTTTCCTGATTGTGATTCAGTCTCCCTGCTAAAAAATTATTTGTTTTAAATACCAGGTCGGTACCGTCTGTTGTGCCGATAAAATTGATAGTTGGATTGGTTCCGGCATTTCCCGTAAGTCCCCAGCTGCTGTTGCTGCTTGCATTTATAACGTAAGGAGACGCAGATGTTCCGGTTCCTGAAACTGTTATGTTTGTTCCGGCTGTTATTATAGTTTCTGAGCCGTCCTGATCTCCGGTGTTTACACCTGACAGATTATTTAAATTGTTAATGTCAGCAGCTGTGATGTTTGCCGCCTGACTATTGTTGTAAGCAGGGTCGGTTTCGGTGATAGATTCTACCGTTTTGGCATGAAGTGCATAAGGCATACTCAGCAATTTGCTTGTCCCGGAAATGGTATAGTTTGCTCCTCCGTCCGGGTCTGTTTCGGTTTTAATAAAATAAGTTCCGTTGGCCCAGTTAATGCCCGCCATTGAACCGGAAACTACATTTCCGCTTCCAATTTCCAGACTTATCAATCCGTTTATGTTGGAAGTTCTTGTTTGGGTTTCTACATATACCGCGGCACCGGAAGGTGAGTTCTGCAAAATACTGATTTTTATTCCTACTGCCTGATTGGAGACCAAAACGCTGTTTGCATCCCGAACTACCGCCTGGTAGCTTATTTGTTGGGGCGCCTGAGCAAACAAACAGACAGTTATTAATAAGAAAGCGGAAAAGGCGAATATTCGTTTCATTGGTTTGTCATTTTGGAGGTTAATATTTTTTTATCCCCGAAGCGTTTCGCTTATGGGATTGATCAGAAGCATTTTTTTGGGCTGAAACCCTGTTTTTATAGAGCTTTAATTATCTTAAATGTTTTAAGCGTTTTGTTTTCGTTGGTTACACTTAAAAAATACGTTGCTGCAACCCGATTATTCATCTCAATAATTGTTTGATCCCCATTAATTTTGGTTGTTTCCAAAAGGGTTCCATTTAAGTCGAAAAGTTGATAGCTTAAAGACCGGAGGTCAATTGTGCCCGGGTTCTCAATATTCAGAGTTAAATGGCTGGTTGTAGGATTTGGGAATGCAGAAATCAAAAGCTCAATTCCGTTTGTTTTTCCCGCTTCAGTAACGATAGAAATCTCATAAGGCTGTTGCACACCTTGCGCTACCGAACCGTTTGGCCCTGCATTGGTAGTGTAAACAACCTGCCCGATTGAAAAACTTGCCGAACCTCCTGTGCCTGTGGCATCACCCCCTGAAACAGAGATTGCATCCTGTGCTTTTAGTCCTGTTAGTCCTAGTCCTGACAGGAGTATGGCAATTATTTTTAACTTTTTGTATCTCATTGCAACATCATTTTATGTTGTTATTAATCAGGAAGCACATACATCTGGAATTCCGTTGACTTTCAATGTCAATCGGGATGAAAACATTCTGGATGTATAATTATCGGACAATTGTGGATATCTGATTCTAATCCGTCAGATCGTCATCCTCAGGCCTGAGTTCGAAATTAATGGTTAGGTAGATAAGCCGAAAATCCCTCGACATCAGTCCCAGGCTTTTAATTTCGCCCTTAAGCAGCTTTCCTTCTCTCCACAGCTTTACCTTTCCACCCATAGATTCAGGTCTTATGGAAGATATATAGTCTCGTCTTTCTGATTCATCCCAGTAGCTGACAATTGCATATTCATCAACATAGGGATGTTGTGCGATATAAACTGTGGTATAAGACTTGTCCCTTGCCCATGGTTTAGGATCTTTCGATTTTATCTGAATCGAAATCACATCATCACTGAATGGGTGATCATCGGGAGGGTAAAAATTGATTACAATATTGGGGTCATTGTTTGTACCCGTGATGACAAGATATTCTCCCGAATAATCACTCATAAGATTTCCGGCAGCAATTACCTTGTTCTCGTCATATTCAATTTCAGTTTTTAGCTCCCCGGTTATGATCGCGGTGAACTTTTCAGGAAATAAAACACCTGATTTATTGTTATTCTTGTCCTTTTCACAGGATATCATAAAAAGAGCAGCGAAAAGCAACCCAAAAATTAAAGTCATTTTTTTCATTGTAAGAAAGTTTTTGTCAGGAATTAGTATTTGTTTAATCTTCATCTGCAAAACAAGCAGCGTTACCCGTGAACCAAATGGTTTAAATGTTCCCACCGATGTCACCTGAAGCATTGTTTATAAAAGTATTGTTGCTTTCGGTAAGGTCGATACTTCCGGGAGCTTTAAATACACCCCAGGTCTGGCTGTCAGAAATTGTGCTGTTTGTCAGTGTAAGTTTCGAGGGATTAAACATGTAAATATTGGCTTTCCTGCCGCTGCTGTTGCCTCCATAACTAATAATTGCATGATCTATACTGTTTTCAGGAGAGGAAGATGCCAGCTCTATCCCGTTCCATGCGCCCGGACTTGAGGTAATTCCCGAAAAGGTGATCTTTTCAGAAGCGTTTCCGTTTGCTATTATTGCTCCTGCGGCAGTTACCCAAATCCTTGTTCCTGAATTAAACAGGCAGACGACTCCGGGTTCAAAGGTGAGCTTTGTTTGTAGTTCAGCACTGCTCATAAAGTGATAATCAACGCCCAGTGCTTTTATACTTCCGGCTGAATTAAAGCGGGCATTTCCGTTCCCGGTCGCTTTCACTACAATGGCTTGAATACCATTGCCTGTGAATATCGAAGCATTATCAAGTGAGTACAGATTCTCGGCCCCTAGCATCATTGGAGCGGCAGTGTTATCTGAAAATTCATTTCCCGAAAATTCGATCAGTCCGTTGCTGTTTCCGTCAATAAATAATCCGTAACCATCGGTCATTGAAATACGTGTGTTGGTGATTGTGGCCCTGTTGGACGAGTTGCTATTTATGTAAACTGCAGCCTTATATCCGGCAATGTTAGAACTCCCGGCATGAAGTACCTGCACATGATCCAGTTTGTTGTTCAGGTTTACCGAGTTGAAATTGATGGTTTTCCACCAGCCTTTAATTTGTTCACTTCCCCTGAATATGATATTTTTCGATGCGGTACCCCCGGCGCTGAGGTAGGCATTGGCTCCATTGGCAAAAATCTGAATGTCGGAAGCACATTCAATTACTACCCCCGGGTCAAGCGTGAGTCCGGCAGTGATTTGTACCGACCGCGTAGCATAATAATCGGGATAGGCTTCATCGGCAAACAGGTCGGGAAGAATGGTGTTGCTGTTGATGTTAGCCGGAAGTTCTCCGCCAATATACAGGTTTACAGTTGCTATAGCCTGACTGCCTTTGTTGTCTTTTACCAAAACTTCAACTTTGTAAATACCCGGGGTTGTGGTAATAAAATCTGCGCGGCTTACCTGCTGTGTAAGTGCAGGTGAAGAACCAACCGGAGAAGTGATAATTGTCCAGGTAAAGGAAAGCTCATCACCATCGGGATCGGTGGCCGCAATTTCAATACGGGAGGTAACACCGGTCATGCCGATTATCGTTTCACTATAAACCAGGGTCGGTTTATTGTTGTCAGGATCTTTATCAGGATCCGTATCCTTGTCTTTTTTACAGGCGCTGAATAAAATAGAAACGGACATCAGCAGAACTGACATGAAGTTAAAAGTTGAATTTTTCATGATGCATTTGTTTTAATGGTTCTTTATAAAGGCTAATACACCGTTTTAGGGAAAACCGGATCAAGCGAATGCATTTTTTTTATTCAGATGTTGTTATATAAGCAATCGGCTCAATAGTTTAATTGCTGCATATGGCTGTATCATTGGATTCCGGGAGAAAAGTCAGGAGTTATTGACCCTGGATTTATTCTAAATAATTTTAGGAATACTTTCGGGAAATAGAAAATCAGAACCTGCGTTTGTGAAGGTTCTGATTTTAACACGGGTAACAGAATACTATTTATCTACCCCAAACCTGAAAATAGTTTTGCTTTCAAATGTTTCGCCGGGGCTGATCATTGTGGATGGAAATTCTGATTGGTTCGGTGAGTCAGCAAAATGCTGTGTTTCCAGAGCTACACCCATATACTTCCCGTATTTAATGCCTTTATGTCCTGTGACTTCAGGAATGTAAAACCCTGTATATAATTGCAGTGAAGGCTCATCTGTGAATATTTCAAGATACCGGCCACTTTCTTCATCCTGAAGCAGGGCTACCATTGGGGAAATTCCTTTGCTGTTTTCTAGCACATAACTGTTGTCATAACCAAAGGGCAGGGAGTCTATATCGCGACCGATGGTTTTGCTTTTGCTGAAATCATAAGCAGTTTCTGAGATATCAAGAAATTCACCTGTGGGAATCAGCTTTTCTGTTTCAAGCATCTGCCGGCTGAAAATGGTGAGTTTGTGGCCGGTAATTGGTTTCCGGCAACCGGAAAGGTTGAAATAGGTATGATTGGTCAGGTTGAGAACAGTTTTCTGGTCGGTAGAAGCAGAAAATTCAATGGCGAGTTCGTTGCTGTTGTTAAGTTTGTAAGTGACAGTAACTGAAAGATTGCCCGGGTATCCTTCTTCGAGGTGAGGGCTGAAGTATGTGAGTTCAACGCCATTATAATCATCTCCAGAAATAATTTTTCCCTTCCACAACTGCTTGTCGAATCCCTTAATTCCTCCATGAAGTGCATTGCCAAGGTTGTTTTTGGCAAGCCTGTATATTATGCCGTCTATAGAAAACTCGCCATTTGCAATTCGGTTTGCATACCGGCCGGCAATGGCTCCAAAAAACGGACAATTGTTTATGTAAAAATCATTCAGGTAACCTTCAGCTGAGTCAAAACCCAGTGCAATTTCGTCGGCAACACCATATCGGTCGGGGGTTTGAATGGAGGTGATGATGGCGCCGTAGCTAGAGATGCAAATCGTAATGCCGTTGTCGTTGGTAAGCGTATAGAGGTCGATTTCGTTTCCTGGTGGATCAATGCCCCATTTTCTGATTTGGTGTTTCATGCTTTGCCTGCAGATATTTTTATTTCATTAATGCTCATTTTCAGGCAAAAATTTCCTGTTGAGTTTTGCCTTCCTGATTGTGCTTCAGCCGGAAAGCGCAGTTCACTATCTCACACCTTCGACATTCATTTTCAGGCTGTACAGGTATTCAGAAGCGGTGATAAAAAGTGTTTTCATCTCTGTGCCGCCAAAGCAAACATTGGCAGTCCAGCCAGCATCAACTTTAATATGTGCTATTTGTCTGCCTTTTTTATTGAAAACCGTCACGCCATTTCCGGTCAGATAGACATTGCCTTTTTGGTCAATGGTCATTCCATCTGAGCCCAATTCTGCAAACAACTTTTTATTGGCAATGCTTCCATCTGGCAGAATGTCATACACATAGGTTTTATTTGCGCCGATATCGGCAACATATAACTTTTTGCCATCCGGTGTACCGATAATGCCATTTGGTTTTACAAGATCATCGGCAACCCTACTCAGTGTTTTTCTGTCGGGCGAAAGAAAATACACATGTTCGCCGTCCTGCTCCATCCTTGAATTACGCACCCAGTAAGGGCGCACATAAAGAGGATCGGTAAAATAGATGCCGCCGTCAGGACGCACCCAAAGGTCATTCGGGCCGTTCAATGTTTTGTCATTGTAATTTAAAACAAGAATTGTGTGGCTGGTGTCAGCGATCGTGATACTCCACAACTGATTGTCCATATCGGCACATGCAAGGAGATTTCCGTTCAGATCGAAGTAAAGTCCGTTTGCCCTGCCGGAGTTTTCGAGAAAGGTTTCCAGCTTTCCTTCGGTTGTCCAGATGTGGATTTTATTGTTGGGCTGATCGGTAAAATAAACATTTCCATGGCTGTCAACTGCCGGGCCTTCGGTAAAAGCAAATCCATCTGCAAGCTTAACCACCTTTTCTTCAGGGGCTATCAGTTTTGGACTTTTCTGAGAAAAACCCTGGCTAACAAAAGTCAGACAATACAGAAAGATAAATATCAGCAACTGCGTTGAACGAATTTTTGATGTCATCTTTTCCATATTCACCGTTTTTAATTTATTTCTTATCTGCTGCCAATCGGCTTGTTGTCGGTTCACCATTCAATTGTGCCTTTCAGGGGCAGGTTGTTTGATGCAGAACCTGTCGAAATTTCAAACAATCCGGGTTCAAGAACCCACTTCAGTTTTTCCGGATGGTAAAAACTAAAAGCCGATTCATCAAGTTCGATATTTACTTTGGCTGATTCTCCCGGATTAAGCGTTACCTTTTCAAAACCTTTAAGTTCCTTCACCGGGCGGTCAACCGAGCTTTGTATTTGATGAACATAAACCTGGGCAACCTCGGCACCAGTGCGTTTTCCGGTATTGGTAACAGTACATTGTACAATTACCTTGTTATCTTTTTTGGTTAACTTCAGGTCAGAAAAACCGAACGTTGTGTATGAAAGTCCAAAGCCAAACGGAAACACCACTTCTATATTTTTTGAATCGAAATATCTGTAACCCACATAAATATCTTCGGTGTAATTAACCGTATTTTTGCCTGGAAATTCACCAACTGAGTGAGAGGGATAATCCAGGTGTGAATTTGCAAATGTCATGGGCAGTTTGCCGGAAGGATTCACCTCTCCAAAAAGTATTTGTGCCAAGGCAGTACCACCTTCCATGCCGGGGTACCAGGCATGAAGATAAGCCCGTGTTTCAGGTAACCAGTTGTTCATCTCCACATTACTGCCTCCCCAAAGCACTACTGCTGTATTTTTGTTCACCTTGTTGATTTCCTGGATCAGTTTTTCCTGGCCAAACAGCAGCTTAAGGTTCAGTTTGTCACGTGCCTCGGCATCGTAAGTGCCTTCGCCCCATGGCATGCCATCGTGGCCATGAATCCAGCCACCAACAAAAATTACAGCATCAGCACTTTTGGCAATTTCAATAGCTTCCTGCAAGAGTTTGGCATTGGCTGTTTTTGCCAGGTCTGTACTTTTCTTGTTGTCTCTGGACTGTGAGGCTACCTCACTGGTATAACTTCTGAAAAGACTTTCATCATAATAGGGTTCATAACCTTCAGCAAAAATGATTTCGACATGGTCACCAACCAGTTTCTGAATACCTTCAAACGGCGTGATCTCATACAATGGCTTCACCTGAGAGCTTCCGCCTCTTTCAGCAAATTTACGTTTAGCATTATGGCCAATGATAGCAAGGGTTTTAATTTCTTTTTTATCAAACGGCAAAAGACCATCGTTTTTAAGCAGGACAATACCTTCCTGAGCCACTTTTAAGGCCAGTTGCTGATGTTCCGGCACATTTCTTTTGCCCGGAGCATGATTTCCAAGTGCAGTTGTGCGAAACATCAGTCTCAAAACACGTTTTACTTTTTCGTCCACCACACTTTCATCGATATCACCGTCTTCAATCATTTTTTTCGCATGTTTTGCAAGATAAAAATCATCGTAATCAGGATTGCTGAACGACTTAAGCAGCTCTGTACCCATTTCTATGTCAGTTCCATTAAGCAGCGCTTCACGGGTGTCCTTCACTGAACCCCAGTCGCTGATAACAACGCCGTCAAATCCCCAATCGCCTTTGAGCACAACATTGTTGAGGTATTCGTGATGGGTTGTGTACTGACCGTTGACTTTGTTGTAGGCGCCCATCACACTCCAAACATTGGCTTCCTGAACTGCCGCTTTAAAAGCTGGGAAATAGATCTCATGCAAAGCCCTTTTGCTTATTATTACATCAATATTATGGCGGTCGGTTTCCTGATTGTTTGCAGCATAATGTTTAACACATGAGGCAACGCCCTGTTCCTGAACGCCTTTTATATATCCAACTGCCATTGCGGCAGCATGAAAGGGGTCTTCGCTCAGGTATTCAAAATTTCGTCCGTTGAGTGGACTTCTGATGATGTTGACTCCAGGCCCGAGAATTATATTTTTACCCCTCTCCTTGGCTTCATTGCCTAAAACAACACCATATTCATAGCCCAGATTTTTGTTCCATGTTGAGGCCAGACAAATCCCTACGGGCAGGTAAGTGGCTCTGTCATCAGCATCTTCAAGCGCAAACCAGCCACGACCATGCTCATGACGCACGCCATGCGGGCCATCGGACATGACCAGTTCCGGAATACCAAGTCTGGATACGCCCCCCGAAGTGAAAGACGAACTTGCATGGATCAGACTGAGTTTTTCATCCAAAGTCATCTTTGAAAGCAATTCTTTTACTTTGCTGTTCATAGGGTCTTCGGTTTTTTTATTCGTTGCTTGTTTGCACCCGGTTGCTGATGCAATCAACAATACAAGAAATAAAATGACCGGAAATTTACGGTTTTTCTGAAAAATAGTTTCCATGAGTTATTTATTTAAGGTGATAAGAACATTGTAAATTTCCCCCTTTGACTTGCATGGCAGGGGTCCTTCCCATTTTTGTCCGTTCACAAAACAGTTTTGTTTTGAGCCTCCGACTTTTTGAACCTTTATGTGATAAGTATTCCCTCTGAATTTTCTGGTGACATTCAATTCCTTTATTTCTGATGGAAGGCATGGGTCAACGATTAATCCTTCGTAATCAGGACGAATTCCCAGAATATACTGACTTATGGCATACAAATTCCAGGCTGCAGTGCCGGTAAGCCATGAGTTTTTTGCTTCACCGGGTTTTACAGCATCTTTTCCGGCAATCATCTGCGAATATACGTAAGGTTCGGTTTTATGCAACTCGCTGATGTTTTCCAGATAAGCCGGAGTGATTCTTTTGTAATAATCAAAAGCTTTGTCGTTGTGACCCAGCATGGTTTCTGCAATGATTATCCACGGGTTGTTGTGGCAGAAAATGCCCGCATTTTCCTTGTATCCCGGGGGATAGGTAGTGATTTCACCAAGATTCAGGTGATATTTGGTATAAGCCGGATTCAGTAACACAATACCGTAGGGAGTTGACAGTTTTTCTTCAACACTTTTAAGTGCTTTCTCAGCCCGTCCATCTTCAATTCCAACGCCAGCCATCACACAAAAGCCCTGCGATTCAATAAAAATCTTGCCTTCTTCGTTTTCTTTGCTTCCAACCTTATTCCCATAGAAATCGTAAGCCCTCAGAAACCAATCTCCATCCCAACCTGAAGAATCGATGGCTGCTCTCATTTTTTCAATCTGAATCTGGGCTTCTATGGATTCTTCTATTCGACCTGTCAATTCACAAATGCGTACAAATTCTTCACCATAAAGAATAAACATACCGGCAATCATCACCGATTCTGCGGTGCGTCCAATCTGATTGTTGGTGGTTTGAAATGATTCACCCGGCTTATCTGAAAAGCAATTGAGGTTGAGACAGTCATTCCAGTCGGCGCGGCCGATAAGCGGAAGGTTATGAGGACCAAGGTTATTTACGACATGATAAAATGAACGTTTTATGTGCTCAAAAATGGTGGCATCCTCTCCCTGATTGTCGAAAGGGGCCAATGCATCGAGCAGTGTCCAGTCTCCGGTCTCTTTGATATATGCAGAAACTGATAGAATCAGCCACAGGGGATCGTCGTTAAAGTTGCCGCCGATTTCGTGGTTTCCCCTTTTGGTGAGGGGTTGGTATTGGTGATACGCACTTCCATCGCTGAGCTGTGTGCTTGCCAGATCAATAATCCGTTGACGGGCCCATTCCGGATTCATATGAACCATGCCAATAATGTCCTGATTTGAATCGCGAAAGCCCATGCCCCGGCCAATACCCGATTCAAAATAAGAAGTGCTTCTGGAAAAGAAATAGGTAACCATGCACTGGTACTGATTCCAGATATTTACCATTCGATCCAGCTTTTCATCGCCTGAACTGATGTTCAGTTTGCCAAGCAGATCGCTATAAAATCCCATGAGATTTTGAAGTGCATCATCCACCTGCTCCGATGTTTTAAACTGGTTGATCATGCGATGGGCGTTGGTTTTGTTGATGATGTTGGGTGCCGAAAACTTTTCATCTTTTTCGTTTTCGACATAACCGAGCATAAAAACAAACTCTTTTTCTTCGCCCGCATTTAGTTCCATTTCAATAAAATGCGAAGCAATGGGCGACCAGCCATAAGCTATTGAATTGCCGCACTTTCCGTTGGTTACCATTTCAGGATTGTCAAATCCGTTGTAAATGCCCAGAAATGTTTCGCGGTCGGTGTCAAATCCGCTGATTTTAGCATTCACCGAATAAAAAGCATAATGGTTTCGGCGCTCCCGGTATTCGGTTTTATGATAGATACAGGAATCCTCAACTTCAACTTCTCCGGTGTTGAAGTTTCTCTGGAAATTGGTGGTATCGTCAAGCGCATCCCATAAAGCCCATTCGGCAAAAGAGTGCAGTTTGACAGTCTTTTTTTCAGAACTTTTGTTCTTCAGCTTCACACGAATAACTTCCCCATCAAATTCGATCGGCACAAAGTACAATACTTCAGCTTCCAGCAGGTTTAATTCACTTTTAATAACGGAATATCCTAATCCATGACGACATTCATACTTCTCAAGCTCAGTTTTAACGGGCTTCCAGCCGGGCGACCATATTTTACCGCCATCGTTTATGTAGAAATATTTTCCGCCATCATCAACCGGCACATTATTGTACCTGATACGGGTGATTCTGCGTAAACGCGCATCTTTGTAAAAACTATATCCTCCTCCGGTATTGGACATAATGCTGAAAAATCCACCGGTTCCCATGTAATTGATCCATGGGTAAGGCGTTTTCGGGTTGGTAATTACATATTCCCTGTTGCTGTCATCAAAGTGTCCGAATCTCATGCCGTAGTTTGTATTTAGTCGTTGTTAATGCAGAAATAATAATTTATTCATTGTTTCTGCGGTTAGTCAATTCCACTGTAATTTCATCCATTTTCGATTGTGTCAACGGATAAAGTGTCATAAGCCCGGCTGCAAGCAATGCGATGATAGCCGGCACCCAACTCATTAGCATCTTAATTCCTGGGATTGCCCCCTGAATTGCTGCGTTATCTTGTCCGTCATAATGAAATGCACCCAGCATCAGGCCAATAATTGCGCCGGCAATTCCACCGCCAAACTTAGTGGCAAATGATCCTGCCGAGTAAATTAGTCCGGTTGCCCGGCGGTTATTTTTAAATTCCGAATAGTCTGCAGCATCGCCAAGCATTGCAAAAAACAGGGTAGGAAAGATGGCCGATGCAAATTCTGAAATCATACCCAGTGCAAAAATCGGGTAGATGTCTGAAGGGCTGCAGAAAAACAAAAGTGAATTAACCAGAGCCGAAAAAATCAGGGCATAGATAAATAGATTGCGTTTCCCGAATTTTTTTCCAAGCATGCCGGTTATCATTGCTCCGGCAATGGATGCAACCATAAGCCCGACAAGATATGATCCTGCAAGCAGCTGGTCGTTCAGGTAATGCGTGAAATAGATCACTACAATTCCCTGCTTTATGGAGTTATACACATTAAACAAAAGCCCGATTACCAGCAGAACCAGCCAGGGCTTATTGCTTACCAGATCTTTTAAATCCTGTCTTAAATTGGTTTGTTGGTTTTTGGGAGGTTGCACCCTTTCACGGGTGGTATAAAAAGTGATGAACATAAACAGCGAAAGAAAGGCCGCCATTATGTATATGGAATTGCTGTAACCTCGCTTCTGATCAATAATGGATATTTTTTCTGCCACAATATCCTTTTCACCTTCCACCAGAAAAACATAATTTGAATCAGCTTTCATCGAAAAACTGACCGAATTAGCTGTTTCGCGGGTTGCTTGACTGCCGGCCTGATCAAACCATGAAAAATGTGCAATTCCATTTTTGGTTTTAATGTTAACATTCTCAACATCTTTGGACACCGAAACGGTCACCTGATACCTGTCGCTGGCAAGTTCATTTATAAGTACTTCGGGGTTAACATTGCCAAAATGAGCCACAAGAAACAACAGTGCACCCTGAACAATCATTCCTCCGGCGAAAGCTCCTACCATGCGGTACGATCCAAGAATGGTCCTTTCCTTGTCATCGCCGGTGATAACAGCCATGAGTGCGCCATAGGGAATATTGTTTGCCGTGTATATGAGCGTAAACAGGATATAGGTTACATAGGCGTAGATAATTTTACCGGTAGAGGTTAAGTCGGGAGTGGTGAAAAGCAACGACAAAACAATGCCCAGCGGAATTGCGGTCCATAAAATCCATGGGCGGAATTTGCCATAACGGGTATTTGTGCGATCGCCGATCACGCCCATCGCAATATCACTTATCCCATCGCTGAAGCGTGCAACCAGCATCAGCAAACCTACGGCAACAGGGCTGATTCCAAAAACATCGGTATAGAAAACAAAAAGAAAAGTAGCCACACCACGCCATGCAATATTTGCTGCACCATCGCCTAAAGCATACCCGATTTTCTCTTTAAAAGTAATTTTGTTGGAGTTGGCCATAGTTTATTGTTGTTTGGCGATGTTTCAACGCACTTTTCCGGTGAGATATTAATAGGATAGAATCAGCTTGTCTTTTTTTGTTCTTTCATAAACATCTTTGCTGAAGATATAAACCTGAGCTGCGCGGTGAGCAACTCCTTTTTGCTTTTCATTCAGTGGAATTATAAATTTCATCTGAGCTACTTTTTTGCTGAAATTTCTCCGGTCGATACTTTTACCTAAAATGACTTCATAGAGGCTTTGCATTTCGCTGAGGGTAAATTTTTCAGGGAGCAGTTCAAAGCCGATGGGCTCATGGCGAAGTTTATTCCTGAGGAAATCCAGTGCCATTGCTATCATTTTTGCATGGTCAAAGCCCAGTTCCGGAAGTTCGTCAATCGGAAACCAAACAGTATCCTGATGAGATGTGTCGGGCATTAAAATTGAACTGTCAACCAGCGAACAGTACCCAACCGAAATAACATGATCGGATATCATGGGATACTTCTTTTTGATCCACAATTGATCTCTTTCTTTAAGCACGCGGTCCGTATCGCCAAAAGTGTAAAATTGCTCCAGAAATATATTCTCAAATCCGGTTTTGTCTTTGAGAACCCGCGAAGCTGCATCGTTGATATTTTCTCCCTTATAAACGTGATGCCCCTGAACGGTAAAGTCCGTAAAAAGAACCATGCCGGAATCAGGATCTTTTAATTCGCGCTTGGTGAGAAGCACATTTAGCGTTTTATTGCTGAATCCGAAGATCACACAATCCACCGAAAGGTTATTTATAAAAGCGTCCATATTTTTGTGATGTGTAAAAAATACGCAATGCAAATTTATATACTTTTATTCAGAAAATGCAAAAGTACATAAAAATGTTGATTTGCTTTACAAAGATAAAGAGGCTGAAATACAATTACTTAAAATTGGTATTATTTAGAAACATTATAAATAGAGAAAAAAGTTTGCAGAAGTTTGTTTTTAACAATTTTTATGTATTTTTGCCATTGTGTACTTTATACATTAACTAAAACCCGAGGGTCATTTATGAAATCAGATGTTTACAATTTGTTAAAGCTGAACACCCGCGCAAAAAAGGCAATCCTTATGACAGGACTGTTTTTTCTTAGTGTTACTCTAACATTAACAGCTCAGGAGGTGAATAAATTCAGCGGTGTAGTTCAGAGCGAAAGCGGAGAACCTATGCCTGGAGTCAATGTTTTGGAAAAAGGTACTTCCAATGGTACTGTTTCAGAAATTGACGGAACTTTCCGGATAAGTTCAGCCAAAGAAAAAGTGGTTCTCACCTTTTCAATGGTTGGATTTGAAACTATTGAAAAAGAATTGAAGCCTGGTTCGAAAGATGTTATTGTATTGAAAGAAAGTGTATTCGGACTAAGCGAGGTTCTTGTTGTTGGATATGGCAGTCAGAAAAGATCGAACATTACAGGTGCCATTGCAAAACTAAGCAACAAGGAGCTGGCTCAGCTTCCTACAACTAATGTAAACGAAGCAATTCAGGGACGTATTGCCGGGGTAAATGTAACAAGCACCTCCGGATCTCCTGGTGCAGGACAAAAAGTGGTTATCCGTGGTGTAGCTACCAATGGAAATGTTCAGCCTCTTTATGTAGTTGATGGAATGGCTACCGGAAACATCGACAATCTGGAACCCAATGATGTTGAGTCAGTTACTGTTCTTAAAGATGCTGCATCAGCCGCAATTTACGGAGCTGAAGCTGCCAATGGAGTCATTCTTATCACAACCAAAAGTGGAGCCAAAGGTCCTGGTAAAGTTGAATATACCATGCAGATTGGCTCTCAGAGTGTAGGCTCCTACACCCAACCCATGGATGCAGCAAGTTATGCTATCTGGATAAACGAAGCCAATGTTGGTGTGGAAATCCCAGCCAACTCCGGTGTAAATACCAATTGGATGGATGAAACCCTCAACTCAGCAATGTTACAGAGGCATCACCTGGCATTCAGCGGTGCAACCGATAAAGGGAACTACTATGTTTCAGGATCCTATACCGGTCAGAACGGAGTTATTGGTGGCGATAAATCGCATTTTGAGCGTTTCTCCATGCGTGCCAATGTTACCCAGCAGGTTAAACCATGGATAAAAGTTGGAACAAACCTCACCTACAATCATAATCAAAGAAATTCAATCGTTGAAGATGATGAATTTGGTGGCATTGTTGCTTCTGCATTGATGCTCGATCCGTTAACTCCTGTCTTTTATAGCGGCGATCTTCCTGAGTTTGCTCAAACTGCGCTGAATGGCGGCAATACCTTGCTTCGCAATTCAGATGGATTCTATTATGGTTTATCTCCTTATGTGAAAGGTGAAATTGCCAATCCGCTTGCTATGATTGAGCTTGCCAAAGGCGGCGTGAAAGAAGACAAGTTTATGGGTAATATGTATGTTACACTTGGTGATGAATCCTGGAAAGGTTTCAAATTTACCACCCGCGCCAGTGCCGACATTAACAATCAGTCGTATCATACCTGGTTCCCGACATATTGGTTCTCATCTGAAAGATTAAATTCTCAGGCCAATGTCAGAGATAATACCAATACATGGTTTACCTGGATGTGGGAAAATTTCATCTCATACGACAAGTCTTTTGGTAAACATAATGTAAGTGCTGTTGCAGGTATTTCAGCCAAGCAATACACCCACAAGTTTCTCAACACCCAGTCAGGGCCTATGTTTGCCGAAGATGACAACTTTGCTCAGCATGGCGGAGTAGAAATTGATGGTAAAGTCAGTGGCAACCTGCTGGATACACGCACCTCATCCTATTTTGGTCGTGCTACTTATGAATATGACAGCAAATACCTGCTGAGCGCAATCATTCGCCGCGATGGAACTTCATTGCTGCATCCCGACCAGAGATGGGGAAATTTCCCTTCAGTTTCTGCAGGATGGATTGTATCACGCGAAGATTTCTGGAATGTCAGCATGGTTGATTTCTTTAAAATCAGGACATCATGGGGTACCAACGGAAACCTTTCCGGTTTGGGTCCCGACCAGTTCCGCTCGCTTATCACTGCTTCAGGAATTCAATATCCAATGCCAGGCGGCGGTTTTTATACCGGTGCTGAACCCGAACTCTTAGCCAATCCTGAACTTACCTGGGCAACCAGCGAACAATTGGATTTAGGATTTGATTTGCAGATGTTTGGTTCCAAACTTACCATCGGCATGGATTATTTCAATAAAGTTACCCGTGATCTTCTTGTGCCGGGTACACCTCCATCTTCTGTTGGTAACAAAGCTCCTTTTGTTAATGCCGGTGATGTTACCAATAAAGGCGTTGAACTTGAGCTTGGATACAGAAACTACGGAAAAAAGTTTAGTTATGACATCAGTTCTAACTTCACATGGATGAGCAATGAGGTTACTTTCCTTAATCCTTTGCTCGACAGGGTTAGTGGTACATCAGTTGGAACAGGCTGGACAGCAACTTATCTTGAGCTGAACAGTCCGGTTTGGTTCTTCCGTGGATACGAAACCAATGGTATTTTCCAGAATCAGGCTGAAATCGATGCTTACAAAGAAGCCAATGGTGGTTTGGCCGGTTACAACCCGGTTCCAGGCGATCCTATCGTAGTCAACACAAATGGTGATAACCTTATCAACAACGAAGATCAGACCAATATCGGTAGTCCTCATCCGACTTTTATGTGGGGCGCTAATCTCAGCCTTGGTTATGCAGGATTTGATTTCAGAATGTTCCTTCAGGGCGTTCACGGTCAGGATGTTTTGTTGGGATGGAATCGTTACGACCGCTCTACTTCCAATCGTCCGCAGTTCTTCTTTGATGAAAGATGGACAGGTGAAGGCAGCACAAATGAAAGACCAAGAGCTGATCAGTCAAGCCCTTATATCTACAACAGTGACCTGATGATTTTCAAAGGTTCGTACGTAAGAATCAGACAGATACAGCTTGGTTATACCATTCCTAAAAGTTTGATGAGAAATAAAGTGCAGAATCTGAGAATGTACGTGTCATTCGACGATTACTTCACATTCACCAACTATCCGGGAATGGATCCGGTGACTGGATCAGGAGATGATAACTCTCAGGGAATCGATCGTGGTTATTACCCCACTCCTCGTAAGGTTCTCTTCGGGATTTCATGTTCATTGTAATGGTGATCTGTCCGTTTAACAAACATTTAAGTGTCAACACTAAAAAGATATCTAATGAAAAATCGAATTAAAATTTTATTCACCCTGGCCATGATAACGCTGTTTTCGGGTTGCCAGAAAGATTTCCTGGAAGTTGATCCCATTGGAAAAATGTCGGTAGAATTATTCTACAAAACCGATGCGGATGCAACCAAAGCAATAATGGCCACCTACGACATTCTTCAGTGGATGAATGCCCGCGACTGGAACAGTGCTTATCTTGTGAAAACCTTCCCTTCAGATGAATCAAATGTTGGCGGCGGCGATGCCGGTGATCAGCCACCTTATCAGGAACTTGGAAGTTATACCTACGGCCCCAGCAATGCGCCAATTACTGCTGTATGGCAATCATGTTATTACGGAATCTATCGTGCCAACCTGGTTATCAACAATGTGTTGCCCGAAACAGATCTGCGCAAACAGATTATTGCCGAAGCTAAATTCCTGCGTGCTTATTATTACTTTGAAATTGCCTCAATGTTTGGCAAAGGTCCACTCATTCTTACTGAACTCGCTCCCAGTGAATACAGCCAGCCATTTGTTGAGGCTGACGCCATTTACGAACAGGTATATACTGACCTTACCGATGCTATTGCCGGACTTCCTTTAAAGAGTCAATATGCTTCACAAGATGCTTTCAGAGCTTCAAAAGGTGCTGCACAGGCTCTGCTTGGCAAAGCATATCTGTATGCCAAAAAGTACTCCGAAGCTGCTGCAGCTTTTGAACCGGTAATTCTTTCAACCGAATATGATCTTCAGGCTGATTATTCTTCATTATTCCTTAAAGAATCGGAATTCGGAATAGAATCGCTTTTTGAAGTTTCCTGGGTTACAACCCGCGGCTATGACTGGGGTACTTTCCAATGGGGAGGCAACAGAGCCATGGAAAACAACATTACCTGGCAGCTTACCGGCCCTCGCGGCGATTATTTCCAGCCAGGTACAACAGGACTGATTGGTGGTTGGGGTTTCAACTATCCGAAACAGCGCCTTTACGATGCATTTGTTGCCGCTGGTGACAATGTTAGAAAATCGGCTTCCGTGCTTTCGCTTGCCGATCTGAGAGCACTTGGCGGAGACTGGACCAATGAAAGCTCATGGGGATGGGACGGCTGTATCCGTGTAAAATACGGAACCAGAATGGACGAAACCAATGGTGATGCCGGTGCTGTTGCTGAATTGAATTATGGTACCAATCTGCGTCTTATTCGCTTTGCCGATGTTCTTCTTATGGCTGCCGAGGCAAATCATATGGCCGGCGAAGATGGTA
Source organism: Bacteroidales bacterium UBA5197 (assembly GCA_002412885.1). Classification (GTDB taxonomy): domain Bacteria; phylum Bacteroidota; class Bacteroidia; order Bacteroidales; family Lentimicrobiaceae; genus Lentimicrobium. The sequence goes on along the minus strand of DHVX01000064.1, from coordinate 79,717 downwards.
AAGCAACCATTTACCTTAATCGTGTAAGACAACGTGCTGGTCTTGCTCCTTTCTCCGGCGATATTATGACTGCCATTAAGAAAGAACGCGAACTTGAGCTTTGTTTCGAAGGTGTTCGTTTCCTTGATCTCGTGCGCTGGGGAGATGCTCCTGCTGCTTTGGGTTCACTCGGATTCACTGCCGGAAAACATGAAGTGTTCCCAATTCCGCAGGACGAAATGAGGAATAATTCCAAAGCAACTCAAAACAATAATTATTAGAATACTTTAAAATTTAATTGAGCGGTTTAATGCAAACCGCTCAATTTCTGGACACCTTTACTGTTGGTTGGTTGGTGTAAGAAAGCCGGGGTCGCTCATAGTGTGGACCCCGCTTTCTTTTTTTTATGATTGAACCTGCCCTGATTCTCTGGCCTTTTCGCAGCAACTTTCCCCCGTTTGTTATGTTATAGTAGCAGTTTTTATTATAACTAAGATTTTGCTGCTCCATGACTGACGAATCACTCAAGCGAAAAATTACCCTGCCGGGATTGCGCCGCCTTTTTAAACTTTACCGTTTCATTAAGCCTTACCGCTGGGAGTACGGCCTCGGTTTGTTGTTTCTGCTTGGGTCAAGCGTCGCCAGTCTGGCATTTCCTAAATTGCTGGGCGAGCTGGTAGATTATGGGAATCAGGGTAAACTTGGTGAAGAAATAAACCGGATAGCACTGATTCTCATTGGAGTGCTGATTGCTCAATCCACTTTTTCCTATTTCCGGATTTTACTTTTTGTGCGGGTGGCCGAGAAAACCCTGTCCGACCTGAGGCAGCATACCTTCAATCACCTCATCCGTTTGCCAATGAAATTCTTTCAGCACCGAAGGGTTGGAGAACTGAACAGCAGAATTTCAGCTGATATTACGCTTCTGCAGGACGCACTTACAAGTACGTTGGCCGAGTTTATCCGGCAGATAATCATTATTGTGGGAGGTGTTACACTGATGCTGATGACCTCAATGAAACTTACACTGTTCATGCTGCTTATACTTCCGGTTATCATGGTTTTGGTGGGTGTTTTCGGGCGGTATATCCGAAGATTAAGTAAAAAAGCACAGGCACAGGTGGCCGATTCCAACACCATTGTAGAAGAAACATTGCAAGGCATTCAAAGTGTGAAAGCCTTTACCAACGAATTTTTCGAGATGGCCCGCTATCGCGTGAAAACGCAGGAAATTGCCGCGACCGGAATTAAGAATGGACGTTTACGGGGTGCTTTTTCATCCTTTGTTATTCTGGGCATTTTCGGAACCATGGTCGCCGTTATCTGGAAAGGATCAACTTTGCTCGGCTCCGGTGAAATTGCTACCGGCGAATTGTTTTCATTTGTGATTTATACGGTATTTATCGGTGGCACCATCGGCGGTATGGCCGATGTATTTGCCCGGGTGCAGAAATTTATCGGGGCAACTGAAGATCTACTCGAAATATTTAATGAAGTACCCGAACCGGTTGAAGATATTACCGGATCAGAATCCAGTCAGATATTGAAGGGTGGTATCCGTTTCGATCATCTCAATTTCAGCTATCCATCACGGCCTGATGCGCAGGTTTTAGACGATATTAATATTGAAATCAGGCCGGATACGCTGGTTGCGCTGGTAGGTCCGAGCGGGGCAGGTAAATCCACTCTGGTTGCCATGCTCCTCAGGCTGTATGAGCCAACCTCGGGTCGTATCCTTTTCGACGAAACGGACAATCAATCCATTCCCATATCCTCGCTTCGCAATCAGATGGCCATTGTGCCTCAGGATATTTTTCTTTTCGGGGGAACCATACGCGAGAATATTGCCTATGGAAAAACCGATGCATCCGATGCCATGATTGAAGACGCAGCCCGCAAAGCCAATGCGTGGGAGTTTATCAGCAAATTCCCTGAAGGATTGGACACTTTGGTGGGAGAACGAGGCACTCAGCTATCGGGAGGTCAGCGGCAGCGGGTGGCAATTGCCCGGGCAGTGCTGAAAAATCCGAAAATTCTGATTCTTGATGAGGCAACTTCCTCGCTCGATTCCGAAAGTGAACGCTTAGTGCAGGATGCACTTGAAAAACTGATGAAAGGGCGCACTTCAATCGTAATTGCTCACCGACTTTCCACCATCCGCCAGGCCGATATGATCCTTGTACTCGACAATGGGCGTATTGTGGAAAAAGGAACTCATGAGGAACTTCTGCAATCGGAAAATGGTTTGTACAAAAGCTTGAGCGAATTGCAGTTCGGGGTGTAGGAGCAATGGCCGCGATTAGATATTTCTTGAGATATAATTGCGCAATTTCCAAATCCCAAGCCGTGAGTTAAACAAGAAGACCTAACAAGTTGAAAGAAAACCTGTTAGGTCAATCCTAAATTTAAATTAGAAATTAGAAATTGGAAATTAGAAATTAAAAATTAGATAATCCGCAATCAAAAATCCGAAATCCGCAATTACAAAGGGATATTCCCATGCTTCCTCGGTGGATTACTCTTCCGTTTATTCCCGCACATTTCCAATGCCTGAATAAGTTTTCGGCGGGTATGTTTCGGATAAATTATCTCGTCAATATATCCCTGCTCAGCAGCTTTATATGGACTGGCAAATACTTCGCGATACTCTTTCACCGCCTGGGCTTTGTCTTCGTCAGTGAGTTTGTCTCGGAAGATGATGTTCACAGCACCTTCGGCACCCATCACAGCGATTTCGGCAGTTGGCCAGGCATAGTTTACATCAGCACCAATGTGCTTGCTCGACATCACATCATAAGCCCCGCCATAAGCTTTGCGGGTAATAACAGTTATTTTGGCTACAGTAGCTTCGGCAAAAGCATAAAGCAACTTTGCGCCATGTTTGATAATGCCGCCGTACTCCTGAGCAGTTCCGGGAAGGAAGCCCGGCACATCCACGAAAGTGATAAGCGGAATATTGAATGCATCGCAGAACCGCACAAAGCGAGCCGCTTTTACCGAACTGTTGATGTCGAGCACTCCGGCCAGAAAAGCAGGTTGGTTGGCTACAATACCAACCGGTTTGCCATTCAATCGGCCGAACCCGGTAATCATATTCATTGCATAATGTGGCATGATCTGCATAAAGTTACCGTCGTCAACCACGCTGTGGATGATTTCGGTCATGTCGTAAGGTTTATTAGGGTCAAAAGGCACTATCTCCTGCAGCTTTTCATCTTCGCGGTTGGGGTCATCGGTTGATTTGATGGTTGGCGGCTCTTCCATGTTGTTTGAAGGCAGAAAACTCATCAGTTCGCGAATCATCATCATGGCCTGTTCATCGTCATCTGCAATCAAATGCGCCACTCCGCTTTTGGCATTGTGAGTCATCGCACCGCCAAGCTCCTCTTTGGTTACTTCTTCGTGGGTCACTGTTTTGATTACATCCGGACCCGTTACAAACATATAGCTTGTGTTTTTGGTCATGAGGATAAAATCAGTGATGGCTGGACTGTAAACCGCACCACCGGCACAGGCACCAAGAATGGCTGAAATTTGCGGGATTACTCCGCTGCTAATCACGTTGCGATAAAAAATATCGGCATATCCGGCAAGGCTCTCAACGCCTTCCTGAATGCGTGCTCCGCCTGAGTCGTTAAGACCAATAACAGGAGCTCCCATTTTCAGCGCAAGATCCATGATTTTAATCACCTTGTCGGCATTGGCGCGGCTGAGGGTTCCTCCAAACACGGTAAAATCCTGTGCAAAGACGTAAACTAACCGGCCATCGATTTTTCCATGTCCGCTAACGACACCATCGCCTGAAATCAGGTTTTTCTCCATATCGAAGTCGCGTGCACGATGCACAACAAAGCGGTCAAATTCAACAAAAGTCCCCGGGTCGAGGAGCATTTCTATGCGTTCGCGAGCAGTTTTTCTGCCTGCTTTGTGCAGTTTGTCTATGCGTTCCTGACCTCCGCCAAGCTCAGCCCGGTGGTTGCGTTCTTCAAGATTGCGGTAAATTTCTTCAAGATCTGACATATTGTTAATTTCGGATTTCGGATTTTTGATTTCGGATTTTTTTAATTGAGGTTAAGGCTGAGGTTAAGGCTGAGGTTAAGGTTAAGGTTAAGGCTGAGGTTGAGGTTAAGGTTAAGGCTGAGGTTGAGGTTAAGAAATTAGAAATTAGAAATTGGAAATCCCCTTGTCTCCCCATCTCCTTGTCCCCTTGTCGTCACTATTCCCATCGTTCTCGACTTCGCTCGACCTCCGTTGCGTCCCTCGTCCCTACTTTACGTCCCTCGTCGCTTCTTCAACCACCACCAGCACTTTATTCGCATCAATGGTATCTCCTTCGGCAGAATGTATTGATTTTACAACTCCGGCGGCTTTTGCTTTGAATTCGCTTTCCATTTTCATGGCTGAAACAATAATCAGGGTTTGACCTGCTTCCACAGTATCGCCAACTTTCACCGGGATTTTTACAACCTTTCCGGGCATTGGCGAAATTACCGTATTCCCGCTATCTGCTGAATCGCCTTTTGAGCGGCTTTGCCGGTAACGGGTTTGCGCATCTATTACTTCCACCTCATAAGAGTTGTGGAATGAGTTGACTGTGAAATGTCTGGGTGAGGAGCTTTCGATCATTTCGATATTATAGGACCGGCCCTTGTATATCATCGAATAAATTCCGTCACCAACTTTAAGCGCGTCAATCTCATAAACTTCATCATCCACTTGTATGGTAACTATGTTGCCATCGCGTTTCAGTTCTGTTACCTGAGCAGTTCGCCCATCAATATTAATTTCCAATGCCATAAAACAGTGTTTAAATATAAGCTGACCTTTGCGGGTCTTTCCAGCGACTTCCTGAAGGTTTGCTTTCGTTATTCCCGGATTTCAGTTTTTCGAGTTTGTGGCTGTACTCAAGGAATGTTGCCATAAGCGCGATATCTTCGCATACCCCGTCGCAATCGTGTGGCGTAAACAAAAAGTCTTTATTTTCTTCGATAAAATGGGTGTTGTATTTGCCCGATTTAAAAGCTTCAGCTTCCATTATTCTGGCAAGGAAAGGAATGGAGGTTTTTACTCCGGTAATTTTGTATTCGTGCAATGCGCGTCGCATGCGGCTGATGGCTTCGTCTCTGTTTTTGGCCCAGACAATCAGTTTTGAAATCATCGGGTCATAATAGATGGGAATGGTGTAGCCTTCGTAAACATAACCATCATGGCGCACACCCAGCCCGAGCGGTTCGGTAATGTGGCGGATCGTTCCCGGACTTGGCATAAAGTTGCGGTCAGGATCTTCGGCATAGATACGGCATTCAATGGCATGTCCGCTTTGCTTAAGGTCTTCCTGCTTGAATGACAATTCAAGACCATTGGCAATATTGATCATCTCCTTTACAAGGTCAACACCAACCACACGTTCGGTTATGGGATGTTCTACCTGAAGGCGGGTATTCATTTCGAGGAAGTAATAATTCTGGTTGTCATCAACGATGAACTCAATGGTGCCAGCCCCATGATAATTGCATGCTTTTGCAGCAGCCACAGCATGAGCACCCATTTCAGCGCGGACTTCAGGGGTAAGTAATGGCGAAGGAGTTTCCTCAACTACCTTTTGATGACGTCGTTGCACCGAACACTCGCGTTCAAAAAGGTGAACTGCATTGCCATGCTTGTCGGCCAATATCTGAAATTCAATATGATGGGGCGAATCAATGTACTTTTCAACATAAACAGCATCATCGCCGAACGCTGATTTGGCCTCAGAACGTGCGCCTGAAAGTGAGCTTTCAACGTCTTCCTCGTGTTTTACAAGGCGCATTCCCTTGCCTCCGCCGCCTGCTGATGCTTTAATCATTACGGGCAACCCAATCTTCCTGATGGTTTCAAGGGCCTCCTCGTAGTCAACAATTTTATCAACAGTGCCCGGAACTACCGGAACTCCCGCTGCGATCATGGTTTTGCGTGCTGTGATTTTGTCGCCCATTTGAAGTATAGCACTTGCATCTGGTCCGATAAATTCTATACCTTCAGCTTTGCAGCGTGCTGAAAAAGCAGCATTTTCTGAAAGAAAGCCATAGCCGGGATGAATTGCATCGGCATTTGATTTTTTTGCCACAGCAATTATTTTATCAATACTCAGATAGCTTTCAACAGAAGGCGCAGGGCCAATGTGATAAGCTTCATCGGCATACCGGACATGCATTGCCGAACGGTCGGCATCAGAATATACAGCCACTGTCGGGATTCCCATTTCACGGCATGAACGCATGATGCGAACTGCAATTTCGCCGCGATTGGCAACGAGAACTTTTTTTATCATAAAGTAAATATCAGTAGTTCAGCCCTTTAAAATAAGGATCGCTTTTACGCTTGTCGATCTAATAACAATGGAATTGTGATTTTGTTAAAATGCTGTTAACATTTATACATGTGGATTTCCCTTGTGACTTTAGCCCGAATCAATACATGCAAATATATAAATATATCTCTATAATATGTAGTCAGAAGAAAGATTTTTGCAGAACCGGGGAATTATTGAAAGCGAGTATCTCAAATCTTGCGATACAGGGTCGGTTAAAAAGGCTGAGCTTCACCCAATTGAGGAATTGTTGACAGATTGCAATGATTTTTAATTCTCATTTAACGGCAGAGTAATTATAAACCGGCTTCCAGCACCAGGTTCGCTTTCAACACGAATGGTTCCATTGTTCAGATCAACAAATTCTTTGCATAGCAGAAGCCCAAGTCCGGTTCCTGTTTCACCTTTGGTTCCTTTGGTGCTGTGCTGACATTCAATTCTGAACAATTTATTGATTTCACCGGTTTTCATGCCGATTCCGTTATCAGAAACGGTAATTTCAGCATATATGTCAGAAAGCTTAAGTGCGGTAATGTTTACCGAACCATTTTCAGGAGTGAATTTTATTGCATTGGAAGTCAGATTCCTGATAACCGCATGAATCATGTTAGTGTCTCCAAACACTTGCAGTCCTTCCTCAACAGAACAACTTAATTTTATGTTTTTCCCTTTTGCGTTGGCCGACAACAAATTGGCAACACTTTTAGTCAGATGATCAATATCGATAGCAGAAGGCTTGAATTCCATACGGCCTGTTTGCAACCTCGACCATTGCAGCAGCTTTTCAAGCAGGTTAAAGGTATTCCTGCTAAGGTCTCTGATTACTTCAATATACTCCTGTACTTCGTCCTTCGACAATGACTCAAAGTCATTTGACAGAATATCAGAAAAAGCAAGCAAACCGTTGAAAGGAGTTCTGAGGTCATGGGCAATTATAGAAAACATTTTGTCTTTACTGGCATTGCTTTCACGCAGTTCTTCTGAATATTTTTTAATGGCCTCTTCTGTTTTTTTCTTCTCAGTAATATCTTCGGCAACCCTGATATAGCCTGTCAGATGCCCTTCATTGTCGTAAATTGGTGAAATGGCAGTTGATTCCCAGAATAGTTCTCCTGATTTTCGGGCATGGTAAGTATTTCCCATCCATTTCTGACCTTTGAGCAGAGTTTGGGCGATATCATCAACCATCTCGGCCGGGTTATGGTTGGAATGGAGTGTAAAAATGCTGGTTCCGAGAATATCAGTACTGGTATACCCGGTTATTTCGGTAACCCTTGGGTTTATATATTCGATTAACCCCTCCTTGTTTGTGATTACCAGCATACTGGGGCTTTGCTCTACCGCCATAGAGAGCTTTTTTATTCTATCGTCAGAATGCTTTTTATTTAAAGAACTTTCGATAACCAGAGGGAGCATTTTGAGGTGACCATAATCCACATCTTTTATAAGGTAGTCACTGGCTCCCATTTTAATGGCTTTCACGGCCACATCTTCGTCGCCGGTGCCCGTAATCATAATTACCGGAATGCCGGTTTTTATCATCTCAGGCAAAATTTCAAAAGAAGTGCCATCTCCAAGCAGGAAGTCGGATATCACTATGTCAAAAACATCTGCATTGAAAACTTCCCTGCCGGCACGGATTGATCCGGCAAGGGTAAGGTCGAATGGAAGATTGTGCTCTTTGATCAAACGCTTGAAAGCCATTTGATCAACCAGATCATCTTCAATGTAAAGCAGACGTATGTTTTTTTTATCCATTGCTTTTTTTTGCACTATGGCAATTCACTTAAAGACCAGTAGAGTTTAATGGCTTTGATTACATCCACAAATTGTTTGTAATCAACAGGTTTAACCATATAACCGGCTATGCCGAGGTTAAAGGTGTCAATTCTGTCCATCTCCTCAAGAGATGTGGTTAACACCACAACCGGAATGTGCTTGAGTGAGTCGTCATTTTTGGCGATTTTCAGAAATTCTATCCCGTTCATGCGGGGCATATTCAGGTCAAGAAGAATTATTCCGGGATTTTCTTTCGAATTGTCGTACAGATATTCCAGGGCTTCCTCACCGTTTTCAACACTATGAACCGGATTGATGACATTGAGCTCTTTAAGTGCCCGTTTTACCGTCATGGCATCTATCATGTCATCTTCTACAAGGAGAATGGGTTTATTCTTGATCATTTTTTGTAGCAGATTTGAGATTATTTGAGAATGGTAAAAGTAAAGGTTGTTTGCTTTCCCGGAACAGAATTAACAGAAATTTTTCCCCCATTCCCTTCAATTATTTTTTTTACAATGGTAAGACCAATTCCTGTGCTTTCAAATTCATCGCGCGATTTTAGTGTCTGGAAAATCTGAAATATCTTTTCAAAGTATTTTTCCTCAATTCCAGGCCCGTTGTCTGTAATGGAAATTGCCCAATTGTGTTGATTTTCTGTGCAATGAATGTCAATTATACCGGCATCTTTGTCGTTGTATTTTACAGCGTTTCCGATGAGGTTCTGAAAGATCTGCAGAATACGTGTTGGTCCGTAGTTTACTGTCGGAAGGTTTTCATCGACGGTTATTGTGAACTTTTCAGATGGAGCAACCATTTCAATGGCTTCTTTCACCAACTTATTCAAATCTATAACTTCCTTTTCTTCTTTTACCCGAGTAACCCTGGAGTAAGCAAGAATGCCTTCAATAAGACCTTGCATGCGGTGCACCCTGCTCAGCAAAAGGTCGAGTTGCATGCGCCCGTCATCATCGAGTTTATCGTGATAATCGCTGTGAATCCACTGCGAAATTGATCCGATTGCCCTAAGCGGTGCTTTCAGGTCGTGTGAAACGATATAGGCAAAGTCTTTTAATTCGCGGTTTGAAATATCAAGTTCAGTGATGAGTTTTTCTTTCTGAAGTTCAGTTTTCTTTCTTACATCTATTTCGAGTTCAAGCGCTTCCTGCTGCTCAAAATATGATTCAATCATCCGGCCTATATGTCTGAATTCACTTTTAAGCTTGCTCAGTTGAAGCCGGTCGGCCTGACTTCGGCTTTCCAGTGCTGAAAAAATTTTGGATAGCGGTTTGTTAACAAATATCCTGAACGAAAGAAAGAATACCAATAGAATTACAATAACCATTCCTGCCAGAAAAATCGTAGAGAAATCTGACAATTTCTCAAAAACTTCCAGAAAACTGTTTTTGCTTCCCAGCTTGATCCATGCAATTGGTTTGTTCTGGAAATTGTTAAGGGGATAGCTTACAAGGATTTCGTTGCCATGCTTTACCTCATTTTCTGTAAATGTTTTGGAAAGACTTATGTTTCCTCCTGTCAGGTCTTGAATTCCTGATAAGTATGCTGAATCAAGAAGCTTTCCAATAAAGAAAAAACCTTCGGCTGGTTTTAAGCGTTCTTCGTCGTCAGATGCATGCATGGTTGCTCCATGTACTTCCATAATTCCCTTGCCGGTTTCTATGTAAAACCGCGTAAGTTTTTTGCTCAGCACAAAGTCTAAGATACTATCACTTAGCGAAACAAAGGGTGGGATTGATTTTTCTACAAACGCTGATTCAAAAACAGTTTCTTTTTTCAGGTTAAACATCCAAACTGCATTCGCATCGAAGGAACTGAATAAAGTAAAGAGATTGTCGAGGGCAAATGATTCGCTGGGGCTATTTTTATAGTTTATCAGGTCATCCCAGTAAGTATAATCATAAACAGTGCGGGCAATAACCTCAGAACGGGCATTGGTTGCAGCTCTCAATAAGCCTGATTGCTGCTCAATTCCAGAGGAGACCAATATTGATGTTTGCTTCTGCTGAATCTTTAGAATGGTTAAAAAGCCGGCAAACAAAATGATGGCAGAGATCATCAGGATGATCAGAAGTTTATGTTGGGTTTTCATCAGAAGTAGAGTTTTTTTTCCCTTTGATGTGTCGTTCATCAATGGTTTGTAGTGTTAATGGTAATTTCAAGAGAATGTAACCTGATGAACAGGAACTTTTCAGGATTAAATTTTGACGAAAGCGGATAAACAAAAAAGCCACCTTTCAGTGGCTTTCAAATAGTGACCCCTACAGGATTCAAACCTGTGACCTTCAGAACCGGAATCTGACGCTCTATTCAGCTGAGCTAAGGGGCCGGAAATAAGAGTGCAAATTTCGTTAAAAATCGCTTACCTGCGGCAGATTTGTAATATTTTTCCTTTTTGCGGGCTGTGTTTTCACAGTTTACCAAATAAACGTTTTCGTTTTCTTGCTTTCCGCAGCTTTCTGCCGTATATTTATAGTTGATTTTTTCAAAAAACTATATTATGGAAAAGCTACCTGTTATTGAGAAATTCGGAGGACTGATAAAAGAGGAACTGTTGTCATGTCTTGAAGATGAAAACCTCCTGCCGGATGCTTGTCTGCTTGAAGCCATTGCTCCGTTTTCAGGTTATTACAATGATGTGCCGGGTGTTCATCGTCCCCTGTATCTGTTTTTGGTTCTGGAAGGAAATTACACAGCTGACATCATAACCAGAGCGACCGAAAAGGTAAGGTCAAGGGCTGGTTTTTCTTTTGATGCTGCATTTGGGAGGGTCGCGCTTTTTGAACATGATTGTCCGGTTATTCGTATCAGAGGTCTTAAGAACTTTGATAAAATCAAGGCTTTGCAGATGCTTTATCTTGCTGAAGGCATTGAATACAGAAAAAAGATCAGAAGTTTCACCAACGAAAAAGGCATGATAACCCTTAGCAAACAATTTTACTTTAAGGACATCGGGGATGGATTGTTCTTTGATCATGAACAGGCTCATCATGGCTATTTTCACATTCCCCGTTTTCTCGACTTCGAAACCTTTCGGGCTGTTACGAAAGAGGCAAAGTATGATACCTCTATTTTGTATTTTGATGCAGCTTATGCCTGGTATTTCGAAGGTCACGGCGTTAAAGATATGATCAGGATTTACCGGGAAAATCTGACCACTGAAAAACTTCTGGCAATTAAAAACCGCTATCTGAGTATTATCAAATAGCTTTTATTTTTGATTCGGTTTGGATCTTTGGTCTTTTATTGCTTTAGTGAAGCTTTGGAAAAAATATGCTCAGGAATTTTTTGATCGAAACTGATTTTCGTCATTTTGAATTCCGTTCCATCGCCTTGCTTCAACATGTCTTTATAGATGATGGTTGTTGGAAACCAACGCCCCTGAACCTGTATCACATCTTTCATTTCCATTTGCTTCAACAATTTTCCGCTTTTTGCGAACAGTTCCTGTTTAAGCGGGACAAACCGCACAGCATCCACCCACATTTTTTGTGTGTGATAGGCTGCGTCAGAAACTTTGGCAGTAAGTGTCAGCACAATTGATTTGCGATCGCCAAGCATTTCTTCACCCGTAACTACAGCATCATAAACTTCGGTAAGTTTACGGTCGTCCATCATATCTTCGTAGGATAAATCGCTGCCCATAACCGATTGCCTGAGCATGTGCCCCGAAATCTGTATTGTACGGTCGGTGGATGGTGAATATATCCAAAGTTGTTTGTCGAGTTTCAGCATTTTTGTGCCTTTTTCCGAAGCCGGTGACAGGTATTCGGTAAACGACCTGTTTGTGCCTTCGGAATAACTTTTTGATGCGATGGTGCGGCTTCCCCTTTTGCCAAGGATGGTCATACTGCTTTCGAAAACACGGTTTTTCGAAGACATATTTGCGTCTATTTTGTCGAGAATTGATGCTGCATCCTGCGCACTCAGATGAACGAAAAGGAATGTAAGGAAAGTTATCAGTGAAGTTTTCATTTTGGTAGTATGTTTGGATGATTTTCTTGTTTCGGTTTTTGTTTGCTCAGGCTTCCAGTTCTTTGAACAAGGTGGCAGTCTGGCGCCTGTAAATCCCGATTCCTGATAACATGGTACCGAACACAGTTGACAATACCCCCGGAATAAATCCGATATAGAAATCAGGCGTTGTAATTCTTGCCCGTATGGTTGATGGCATCATCATGGAAGCGCCTTTCATCATTCCTGATATGTCGATTCCATAGGTTTGAACAAGCCAGGCAAAGAAAAGCCCGATGGTTGTCCCCAAAACAGATCCGGCCAGACCGATAAAAAAAGATTCTAGAATCATACTTCTGTAAATGTGGCCCTTTTCTTCGCCGATTGCCAGCCTGATGCCTACTTCACCATAACGGCGCAGTCCACCGAGCAATCCGGCATTCCATAAAACCAGCGACATGGCAAAAATAAAAATCAACGAAATGTAAGCAGACCACAATTCTGACATTTGAACATATTGTCCCATATTTCCCTGCTGACTGAGGCTTTTCATCATAGGGGAATATTCATCGTCACCCTCGCTGGTATTGCTGTTGAATATAGCCGACATGGTTTCGGCCTTTTCGTTTTCGTAGAAGCCACTCTTTTCGAAGCCAAGTATTTCACCCGATGCATCTTCCATGTCAAGCGCAATCCTTATATCTTCAATATCAGCAATTATGGAGCCTCTGTCCATAATTTCCACACCAAACCTTACTGTTCCTGATACAATGAAATTGTACATGCTCATGCTTCCATTCATGGTTGAACCGATAAGGGTGACATCATCGCCGGGGATTACATTCAGTTTTTTGGCAAAATCATCGCTTAGCATTGCTTCACCTGCTTTTGCGGGAAGTCTGCCCTGAACCAATGATTCTGACAGATTAAGCCGTTCAGATTCATTGCCATTGCCTGAAAGCAGATCAATTCCCAGCCCGATGGCCGGACCTTGCGAGCGGGTTTCGCCGGTGCTGTCAGGTGCATCAATCAGTCCTCCGAACTGAATCCGCTGGGTCCATTCCATTTCGGGATAATTGATCCTAAGGTTCGTGAGGAGTTCCCCGGATTCGGTCAATGCCAGATCAATGGGCAACTGACTTAAATTTTCGGCATATGCCCGGGTCATTACTTTCACGTGGCCGGTTGAGAATTTTGCATTCATCTCAAAGGTATCACCCATGAAACCTGTGATGTAGGCGTGCATAAAAACCGTAAGCATCACACCCAGCGAAACAACTATAATTGGCAGGCGGCTTCGGCTTTTGTCGCGGAGCAGCCCTTTTATCAGAAATTTTATCATTGCAGTTTCCCCCTTAAAGCATCGGTTGGATTCATTTTTGCTATTTTTCTGGATGGCAGATAGCTGACTATTGCGGTGGTGATGGTAATAATCAGCACTGTTGAAACAACAAGGCCAAAACTGTAAACCGGGTAAAGCGTCTGAGCTATTGCCATGCCAAATTCGCTGGCATCAATGGGCATGGTCCATCCAACTTTTGCCTGCCATGCCAGAAACGGCATTCCGTAAGCAGCAGAAAGCAATGCCGCCAGCAGGGCATGCATGCTTCCTTCCACAGTAAACAATCCCACTACCTGCTGCTTTGTGTAGCCCAGTGCAACATAGGTTCCTATCTCTTTCTGCCTTCGGAAAATGGAAAGTACCTGAGTGTCGAAAATGGCCAGCATAGCCAGCAGCAATAGTATCGCATATATTACAGTTTGCCCTGCCGATTTGGTTTTGATCATTTCATCTACCTGCCTTGTCAGATCTTTTTTTGATTTGTAAACCCATCCGGGATAATCAGTAGCTGATTCTTCGGCATTTTTCAAAGTAATTATAGTTGCTTCGTCAGGCAGTAGCGCAAATTCCTGCAAGGTTGATAACGGGATGTAAATCTGACCCAGATCAACTGAAGGAACATTTGTTGAGAATACACTACTGATCAGTACATCGGTGGCATCGAATGTGCCGTTCGCATCGCGCCATCTGAGGGTTACGTAATCACCTTCTTTCAAGTGGCTGTGTTTCGCCATTTGTGCTCCTATGATTGCGGATATTGTTCCGTCTCCGGTGTCTAATTTACTTGCCGGAAGGTGCAAAAAGCTTTGTGTCGGGCTCACTCCTCTGATGGTTACAGGCATCATTCTGCCTTCGGGGAATATTGTCCCCTGCAAAAGCAGCATGGGAACAATTTCGCCCGTTTCTTCCTGTTTTTTCAGTTCATCGGGAATGGGAGCGTGGCTGTCTGTTATGGTAAACGGATCATATGGATCATAGTTGCTTTGCCAGTATTGTCCGCCACCGATTTCCCAGTTGGTCATATCGGTTTTAGCCTGATGATCCCAGCCGGTCATTACCCCTTTCAGCCAGATAATGATCACAAAAGAGAACGACAGCACTATCACATTCAGCCAGGTACGAAGACCTGCACCCATAAGATTGCGGTATGCCAGTTTTAACGCGAGTTTCATGGCTTTCAGGAATTTGGGTGAATAATTTCGTCTTTGTCAATCCTGCCATCAAGCAGAAAAACCTTTCTTCTCAGGTAACTGATCACCTTATCGTCGTGAGTGGCGAAAACAAAGGTGGTTTTTAGCTCCCGGTTCAGGGTTTCCATGGTTTTCAGGATGTGATGCGAATTGGCCGCATCAAGGTTGGCCGTTGGTTCATCAGCGAGAACAAGCGAAGGCTTTTTTACCATAGCCCTTGCAATTGCCACACGCTGACACTGACCGCCGGAGAGTTGAGGCGGTTTTGACTTTATCTTGTCAGTTAGTCCGACCCATTCCAGTGCATCCATTACCATTTTATGCCTTTCTGTTGCCGATAATTTCAGCAGCAAAAGCGGAAATTCAACATTTTCGTAAACCGTGTGAACCGCGAGCAGGTTGTAGCTCTGGAAAATAAAACCCAGACTGACTTTGCGCAGGTTGGCTGCCTCCCTTGCACTAAGCATGCCAATAGAGTTCCCGAGCACCAAAGCTTCTCCTGCTGAGGGAACATCCAGCGAACCTAGAATATTCAGCAATGTGGTTTTACCCGAACCGCTGGGCCCGATCAATCCGGTAAATTCACCCTGAGCAAAATTCAGGTTGATGTCGCTCAGGGCAGTAAATTCACCTTTCCCGACGGGGAATCTTTTGTAAAGTCCTTTAATGATGATGGTGTTGCTGCTTTCCATAGTATTATTCTTTGCAGTGATAAAATTGTTTTTCAGTGATTGTAAACCAGCATAAGCTGAAGTCCTTTGCCGGCAAGCATCATGTTGTCTGTCGTCTGGTAAGGCATCTGGTAGTTTTTCGGGTTAAGGAATGCCATGATGTGCAGGTCAAGGTTTTTCAATTGGCGTTTGTAACTCACGAAGTTGTAGCTCTGTTTGTTTTGCAGATCAAAGTAGGTGATGGCGCTCAGGTTGTCGCTCATGCTCAGTGGGTAGGAGAGCGATAAACCGGTAAAGCCAATTGATGCGGAATAGCTGAAAAGCTTTTCTCCGGATGCTGCCTGCAGATGCTCAACCACCAGATTCAGTCCGTTGCCGATGCCGAAAGTGTAATCGACGCCAAGACTCACAATTGACTGATGCGTCAAATCACCGAGGTTTTTCGAAAAACTGGTCTGCGATGCCTCAAACCAGAGTCCGATGCCCAGATCCCATTTGCCATCCAATCCCAGCCGGGTTTCAGGGATTGATGAATATTCCGGAAGATTCAGGCTGTTATTCTGCGTATCAGCCATACGCCAATGTCCTGAAAAAGCAATTTCACCTTTGCGAACCGGCAACTGAATCCTGCCGCCTGTTTCAGGATATTTTTTGTCAGATCCTGCAAATTCCCATGTTTTTGGATTTTCGGAAGGCAGGATAACCCAAAGCCAGAGATTGGCATTGTTCAGAAAATAGTATCTGCCAAGTATGCCCCAAACGCCATCGGTAAGCTGAAGCGGGTCGCGAGGATCAAGTTTGTCGAACCACATCAGCGGACGAAGCATGGTGGCCGATCCGAAATTTATTTTCTGCAATCCAGCCCTCACTTCAAACTGTGGACCTGAATATCGAGCCCAAATGCGATATGGCTTTAAGGATGCATCTCCGTTCAACGAATCAAAGGGCCTGAGCGCAGCAGAACCATTCATATTCAATGATAGTTCAGCATCAAACAGATTCCGCTCTTTAAAAGCCTGGTAGTTGATTTGCGGAATATATCGCGCACCGGAGACGAATGAAAAATCCTGATCGAAGTTATAATTTGCCCAAACCGAAGCCTGCCCGCTGAAAATCAGCGTGTCGCTTTTCTGAGCTTTGGCAAACAATGCCGCGTTGAACAGACACAGCATAAGTATCAGGGCTTTTGTCATTTCTCAACAGTGGTTTTATCGTTCGGCGCAATGCCATAAGTAAAGAAACGTGCAATTTCCATAACCACTTCCTGAGGACTGCCGCAAAGCTGAACCAGGTAAGGATCATTGATAAATCCCGGAAGTTGCTGAGAGATATAGAGAAGTATTTCGGGTTTAAAATCACTGCGGAATACCCCTTTTTGCTGAGCCATTTTAAAATCATTGACGATTTCATTCCACACATCTGCTGTCTTTTGCGCAATATATGCTCTTAAATCAGAATCTTTGTCGGAATAAAAATCATTCAGAAATTCCTGGCTGATGTTGTTTACCGAATCGGCTTTTGTGCGAAGCATGGCTTCCAGCTTTTCTGAAGCGGAAGATTCGGAAATCATTATTTCGCGGAACTGCAAAGTGCCTTTATCGACTTCATCGTCAAAAACAGCTTTGGCCAAAGCAAGCTTGTCGGGGAAGTATCGGTAAAAAGTCATTTTACTTGCTCCGGCAACTTTGCATACTTCGTCTATGGAAATTCTGCGGAAACCATGCTTCCAGAAAAGTTCCCTGCCAGCTGCTAATAATGACTGTTGTTTCTTGTTTGTTACTTTCATTATAATTAAGATACTAAAACGGTACAAAAATACGAAAATAGTATAGTAATTGTCAAGTATTATTGTATTTATTTTTCAGAAATGATATCCTTGCTCAATATGGTCCGGTAAAAATCGAAAAATTTCTGTCAAAAAACGATGCACTGAGCTTGGTTGGTGAGCTTGTCGAACCATGCCGAAGTGTCTCCAAGACTCCATCCCGATAGCTTTCGGGATACACAAAATGAATAAAATTAAATTGGTGATTTTGGGCGATTTAGTGCTTTGGTGGCAAATAATATACTACATTTGCAACAATGTTGCAATTGCAATGTTATTACAATTCAATCCCTTTTTATGGAAGCGTCAGAAATTCTCCGCAATCACAATCTGAAAAAAACCTCGCCAAGGGTAGCAATCATTGAAGCTTTACAAAGTTCTCCGCTTCCTATGGGAGAGGATGAAATAAGCAATCTGATGGGCAGTCATTATGATCGCACAACTTTCTATCGAAGTGCTTTAACCCTTGAGGATGCTGGAATTTTACACCGGATTGTAATTGATAAACTGTTGGTAAAGTATGCGCTTAATGAAGGTCAGCACCACAATGCTGTTCGCTTGAATCATGCTCACTTTTTCTGCAATCACTGTCAGAAACTGATTTGCCTTGAGAATATTCATCCCGGCCCCTACCGCTTACCTGAAGGGTTTCAATCTCAGGCATCTGAGGTGATCATTAAAGGACTTTGCAGCAAATGCAATTAAAAAATAAAAGATAAAGGTTTGACAACGCGAAACAACATATTGTTAAAGTGCAAAGCATTTTTTCTCCTGCTTGTTCTGCTTATGCCCATCTTGGTTCAGGGCTTGCACAGGCATGAAGAAGAGCATTGCTGTGTTGTAGTCGCGAAGGAAGGGCTGAACCGCTCAGTGCATCAACATGCTGTTCACAGCTGCCTGATTTGTGATTTTCAATATGTGCAGGTAATTTCTCCGGTTGATTGTAATCTTCCTGAAGTGAGTTCTGCTTTTTATGCAATACAAATCCCTAAAGAACAATCCGAAGTGAAAAGCAAATCAATATTTGCTTCGCTTCGTGCCCCGCCATCAGTATAAATATTCCCTATCTCAAAGGAGTTTCAAACAACTCACTTCACCCGAATACTTTCCTAAATATTTAATAATGAAGCTGAAAGCATTTGCTTTTGCTATTCTAATGCTGTATGTGTCATTGGCTTTCGCCCAGCAAAAACATACAATTCAGGGGACGGTTTTGTCTGCTGACAGCTTGCCTGTTGCTGGCGTGAATATTACTGCCGGTAAAAAACTCAGTGGAACCACAACCGATAAAAGCGGCCTTTTTTCACTTGGTTTCCTTTCGGAAGGAAATTATGTACTTTCTTTCACCGCTATGGGATTTGAAAAGCAATCACACACAATCGAACTTACGAAAGATACCTTGTTTTTAATTGTTTTGAAGCCACGGATTGTCACACTTTCAGAAGTTGAAATCATCAACAGCCATCATGAATTCAGGCGAAGCAATGATTCCCGGCCAGTGGAAGTTGTTAACGATCAGTTTATAAGGATGAATATTTCTGGCAGTCTGATGCAATCGCTTGATCGGCTTCCGGGTATAAATTCCATAAGCATAGGATCGGGGCAATCGAAACCCGTTATCCGCGGATTGAGTTTTAATCAGGTGGTGGTTGCCGAAAACGGCATCAAGCATGAAAGTCAGCAATGGGGCGCCGATCACGGAGTTGAAGTTGATCAGTTTAATGTGGAACGGATTGAAGTGATCAAAGGCCCTGCTTCGCTGATGTACGGATCCGACGCCATTGCCGGCGTTATCGACCTGAAGCAGTCATTCCTGCCCGAACCCCGAAGTCTGGGAGGGAATATCGACTTTAGCGGACAAACCAACAATATGCTGGGAGCTGTTTCCGCAGGTTTGCACGGCAGATATGAGAAACTCTGGGCAAAAGCCAGAATAACGCTGATTGACTATGCGGATTATAGTGTGCCGGTGGATAGTGTGGAATATTATTCATACTACTTTAAGCTTAAGGACAGGAAGCTGAGAAACAGCGCCGGTGAAGAAAAGAATGGAAGTGTCAGTCTGGGATGGGTTACTGATAAAATGAGTTCCACCCTTTTTGTGAACAATACTTTTTCGAAAAGCGGTTTTTTTGCCAATGCACATGGACTGGAAATACGCAATTCACAGATTGATTACGACCGCAGTGACCGCGACATCGATCTGCCTTATCAACAGGTAAATCATTTCAAGGTGCATTCGCGGAATTTAATCAACATAAATGGGTTAAACCATCAGCTGGATATTGCTTTTCAGCAGAATGCCCGACAGGAGTTTTCCGAGGCGGTTGAACATGGATACATGCCCAAACCGCCCGACAGTCTTGAGCGCAGGTTTGATAAGGAAAGCTGGTCAGTCAACTATACCATAAAGAACAGAGAGACTTCAAAAGTGAACCTTTCAGGAGGCGTGAATGCTGAAATCCAGCAGAACCAATCAGCAGGATGGGGTTTCATTCTGCCATCCTTTAGCAGAAAAATGGCCGGTGCTTTCCTTGTCGGCGAAAGCAGACCAACCACCCGCCTGCTTATATCGGGAGGCTTACGTTTTGATGCTGGTAATATCCGGATTGAGCAATACAATGACTGGTTTGTCAGTCCTGTGAGCGCTCAGGATACCACTTCTGTTTTTAAGGAAAGGGCGAGCGCATCTGATCTTGATTTTTCTCACCTGAGCTGGTCGGCCGGAATGGTTTATAAGTATCAGAAACTAACCCTGAAAGTGAACCTGGGCAACAGTTTCAGGATGCCGCTGGCCAAAGAACTGGCATCAGACGGCGTGAATTACCATATGTATCGTTTCGAAAAAGGCAATCCTGACCTGAAACCTGAAACAGCTTATCAGCTTGACTTTGGAATGGAAATTAACCACTCCGTGTGGGCTTTTGAATTGTCGCCCTTCGCGGGATATTTCCCGTCCTTTATCTACCTGAATCCTACTTATCAGTATTATGAGGGCCTTCAGGTATTTGAGTATAAGCAAAGTAAAGTAATCAGGGGCGGCGGGGAAATGCATTTTCACTACAACTTAGGTTCAAAAATTAAAGCCGGCGCAATTGGCGAATATGTATGGTCGCGTCAGCTTTCGGGCGAAAAAAAGGGATTTGGATTGCCATTATCGCCACCGGCCTCTTTTTTGATTAATCTCACTTTTAATCCGGGAGATGCAGTTTTTCTTTCTGATACGTGGATCTCGGCAGATTTTAAACTGGTTTCTGCCCAGAATGAGATTGTTCCGCCTGAAAAGAAAACGCCGGGTCATCAGGTGATCAACCTTTCAGCAGGCACAACCTTCAAAGCCGGAAATCAACCCATCATTTTAACGCTGAGGCTGAGCAACCTCTTAAACACCCGCTACCTGAACCATACTAGTTTTTACCGTCTGATAGGTGTTCCCGAGCCTGGCAGAGGATTGAATATCGGGATAAGAATTCCTTTTCTTGTCAAACCTAAACAATTACAAAAATGAAAAATATCAGATCACTTATTCTTGCAATAATAACCATTGCAGCCATTTCTTCGTGCAAAAAGGACGAAATAAAAGCTCCCGAATTCCTTACGTTTGAACTGGGGCATGACAACAGCGGTATTGCTATAATTGGCAGCGACCTTCACGTTGACGCTGAGATTTTTGCAGAAGGTAAGATTGCATTCATACAGGTAAAAGTTCATTCTGAATCAGAGCATGGCACTTTGAAGGCCTTAACCGGGTGGACATTTGATTCCATTTATACAGTTGGATATGCAGGGGTTAAAAACATTGATTTCCATGAGGATATAGACATCCCGGCAGATACAGAACCCGGCGATTATCATTTTCACATTTCGGCGACTGATCAGGAAGGTAACCGCACGGTAAAAGAAGCCGAACTGCTGATTAAGTTGCCTGATGTAAAGTAGTGTTCTTCAGCTTAAAGCCCAAATGCCCGGCATATTCAATACCGTACATAAGACTTTGAGCGGTTTTATTTCAAACCCTAAAAATTGTTTTCAAATGAAAAAGCTGACCATCCTCTTTTTACCGTTACTTCTGGCAGTAGCCGGGGGTTGTTCCAAAGAAGAGAAGGACTATGTGTATCCCGAAATTGAAATGGACTGTTGCGGCGGCTTTCCGGTAAATTGTGATGAAATACAACGTGGGACAACATTCACTTTTATTGCAAAATTCAGCGATAACGCAGCGTTGGGCGCATTCAGCCTCGATATCCATCACAACTTCGACCATCACACCCACAGCACCGATCCTCTGAATTGTGAATTCTGGCCAATAAAATCACCGGTCAATCCTTTCAGGCTGATCCGTGAATATGAAATTCCCGAAGGATCAGAAAGCTATACTGCATCTGTGGATATTTTTATTCCGGCTGATGCCGATACCGGTGATTATCATATGATGGTTCGCCTGACCGATAAAGCCGGCTGGCAGACCATCAAAGGAATAAGTTTCAAGGTAATTGAATAGTATCTGTATTGAAAAAGCAGTCTCAACTGTCTTTTCAGGCATTTGAGACAGTTTTTTCAACTGCTTCAGTCATCAAATCCCGGCCTTTTGAAACTCATGGCATCGGGAAATTCTTTCAGTGCACGTTTTCGTATCCTTTCCAGCCTTACCAGCGCTGTGAGGAATTCATCCTCGTCTTCCGGAAAATAACTCATAATTGCCGAAATGGCTTGCATGGTATTTTCAGTTGCAATAATGGCGATTTTGGCTGATCCGTTTTTGTCATAACTGGATTCGGGTGATTCATCGTAAGGAGGTAAAAGTGCCCGGGAAAACTTTACAGCAATAAAGTGCATATACCAGCTCAATGAGTCAATAGCATTCTCAAAAATCAGAAAATCCGTTTTAGAGGTTTCGCTGAATTCTTTCACTTTTGTGTCAAGTTTTTTTGTGTTCTCCCTAAGCCATTTAATCAGCCATTTTGAATGCTCATCCGCTTTTCTGAAGAGATAGTGTTTCTTTCCGGTTCGGCGAGGCGGGAAGAATTCCAATTCTGCGTCCATCTCCTCACTCAGTTCAATTCCATCTTCAGTAGCCATTTCAATAATCATTTCCATGGTATCCTGCAGTATATTGATCATTGATTCTTCAAAATCCTGTTCCGGCAGATTGTTTTCCACCCTGAACTTTTCCTCCTCAACTTCCATGAGATAAACACTGCAACGGGTGCAGAACCGGCAACGCTGACACCAACGATCGCAATAATTGTGAATGCCCGGTATTACTTCGTATTGCTCATGAATGCGTTTGAGCAGGTCTGAACTTTTTTCTCTTTCCATGATGAATCAGGGTGAGTTTCGGTATGATTAATCGTTAATCCCAACCCGGTTAAGGATGAAGGCTACTTCAAAAGCTGTTTCTTTCAGCGCATCAAAACGACCGGTAGCTCCGCCATGACCTGACTCCATATTGGTTTTCAGCAGCAATATGTTATTGTCGGTTTTCATGGCTCTGAGTTTTGCAGCAAACTTTGCAGGTTCCTGATATCCTACCTGTGAATCATTCAATCCGCCGGTAATCAGCATGTTTGGATAATTTTGCGCTTTTATGTTGTCGTAAGGTGAGTAAGAAAGCATGTATTTGTAATATTCTTCTTCGTTCGGATTTCCCCATTCTTCATATTCCTGGGTAGTGAGCGGCAAACTTGTGTCGAGCATTGTATTGATTACATCCACAAAAGGAACCTGGGCCACCACCGTGTTAAAAAGTTCGGGACGCATATTGGCAACGGCACCAACCAGCAATCCGCCGGCACTTCCTCCCATAATGGCCAGTTTGTCAGATGCTGTAAATTTATCAGCAATCAGTTTTTCGGCACAGGAGATAAAATCGGTAAAAGTGTTTTTCTTCTTCAGCAGCTTGCCGTCTTCATACCATTGTTCACCCATATCGCTGCCGCCACGTATCTGAGCAATCGCAAATACAAAACCGCGATCAATAAGGCTGTAGAAACTTGAAATAAAATAGGCATCAGAGCTGGCTCCGTATGATCCATAAGAATAAAGCAGCGCAGGATTGCTGCCATCCTTTTTCAGCGATTTTTTATAAACTATCGACATCGGAACCTGAACACCATCAGTTGCGGTTGCCCATACGCGCTCCACTGTGTAATCATCGGGATTAAAACCGCCCGGGATTTCCTGTTGTTTCAGCAGCGTACTTTTTCCGGTTGACAGTTCGTATTCAAACACGCTGTTGGGGCGATTGAGTGATGTATAGCTGTATCGCAGCGTGGTGGAAGTATATTCCGGAGTCCCGTTCATGTATGCCGTGTAAACCGGCTCAGGGAAACTGATGGTTTTCTGATCGCCACTCTTCAGCCCGATTACGCGAATTTCGTTCAGGCCGTTTCTTCTTATCTGTGCAGCCAGATAATCCTGAAAAATATCCAGTCCTTCAAGTTTTGCATCTTTGTCGTGCGGAATAAACACTTTCCAGGTACTGCGGTCTTCATAACCTTTCAATGGCGCTTCGTAAACCATGGAATTCAGGTTTTCGCGGTCTTTGTAATGAATAAAGAATTTGTCCTTGTGATGATTAACATGATATTCAACATCTTTCACCCTGGGAATAAATACTTTAAACTTCCCTGTTGGTTCATTTGCAGGCAAAAAATGGTACTCTGACGAAGTGAAACTGCCTGTGGAAATGAAGATAAAATCATTGGTTTTGCTTTTCTCAACGCCTACGATAAACTGTTCGTTAGGTTCTTCAAATACCAGTTCTGCCGGTTTGTTGTTTGAAATGTCGATGCGGTAAACCCTCCAGCTGCGCAAAGCTTCGTTACCTATGGTGTAAAAAATGGTTTTGCTGTCGTTGGCCCATGTAAAACCCTGAACTTTATCAATGTTTACAGCAAGATCGTTTCCGCTTTCCAGATCCTTGATTTTTAATGTGAAATCTGCAAAAGATCCGGTTTCATTGGATGCATAGGCTGCAAGTTTGTTGTTGGAGCTGATGTCGTAGCCGGCAAAGATAAATGCGGGCTTGCCTTCGGCCATTTTATTGACATCAAAAACTACTTCTTCGGGTGAATTTACATCTCCTTTTTTGCGACAGTAAATCCTGTATTGTTTCCCCTCTTCGGTACGGGAATAGTAAAAATATCCGTTATCGGACTGCGGAACTGTTTCATCGGTTTCCTTGATCCGTCCTTTCATTTCGGCGAAAAGTTTCTCCTGAAGGGGAAGCGTGGATTTCATCACCGTATCGCAATAGGCATTTTCGGCGTTGAGATAAGCAAGTACTTCGGGGCTTTCCTTTTCCTTAAGCCAGAAATAATTATCAATTCTTTCGTTGCCGAATTCCTGGAAGGTGGCTGCTTTAATGGCTGCAGACGGGGGAGTGGGGAAATCGCTTTGCATGGTAATTGTTGTTGTGGGTTCAGTGGTTGAGGTGCAGGCAGTCAATGCCAAAACGGCAATCCAGCTTTTTGAGAAACTGATGTGCTTGATCATGATACGGGTTATTTTTTTGTAAAAGTACCAAGAATATTGAAATTAGAGGAATGATATTATAATTGGTCCTTACAGGGCGGAATTGCAAATTCCGCATATAGGGTTATATTATGCTGCCCTTTCAGGGCGCTGGTTTGACTTTATGCGTTTAGCAACCCAGGGCGTTGCCCATGGGTTTACATATACTGCCACTTCGTGGCGTTCGGCTGATTTGTTTACAACTGCCGGGTGGAATATATGGTTATATTATGCTGCCCTTTCAGGGCGCTGGTTTGACTTTATGCGTATAGCAGCCCAGGGCATTGCCCATGGGTTTACATATACTGCCACTTCGTGGCGTTAGGCATGAGAAAACAAACCGGGGAAATGATCAAAAAAAGTTATTGAAAACTAAAGTTCTTTCCTGAGCCTGGCAACCGGAATATTGAGTTGTTCGCGGTACTTGGCTACCGTGCGGCGGGCGATGTTGTAGCCTTTTTCTTTGAGTATATCAGTGAGTTGCTCGTCGGTGAGTGGTTTGCCTTTTTCTTCGGCTTCAATGCAATTGGAAAGAATTTTCTTGATTTCGCGGGTAGAAACTTCTTCGCCTGAATCGGTTTGCATGGATTCGGAAAAGAAAGTTTTAAGCAAAAACGTGCCGAAAGGAGTTTGCACATATTTTGAGTTTGCTACGCGCGATATGGTTGAAATATCAAGCATAACAATCTCTGCGATATCCTTCAGAATCATCGGCCTGAGCTTGGTTTCGTCACCGGTCATGAAAAACTCACGCTGATATTCCATTATGGCTGTCATGGTGACATAAAGCGTGTTTTGCCTTTGCTTGATGGCATCAATAAACCATTTTGCCGAGTCGATCTTTTGTTTGATGAACATCACTGCATCTTTCTGGCTGCTGCTTTTCGACTTGCTTTCGGCATAAGTTTCAAGCATATCCACATAAGTACGGCTAAGTCGTAGTTCGGGCGTGTTGCGCGAATTTATCTGAAGATCCAGATCGCCATCTTTGTTATAAACAAAGAAGTCGGGCATGATGTAATGATTGGTGCGGGAGGTTTCTCCCATTGAATTGCCGGGCTTTGGATTGAGTTTGAGTATTTCGTTTATGGCATCGCGCAGCTCATCTTCGCTCACTTTTGCCTTTTTTGATATTTTATCGTAATGTTTTTTTGTGAGCTCATCAAAGTACCTGTCAACCAGGTGTGCAGCCAAAGCAACTGCAGGCGCATACTCCTGACGTTTGAGCTGAATAAGCAGGCACTCACGCAGGTCGCGGGCACCCACTCCCGGTGGATCAAACTCCTGAACCACTTTCAGCATTGCATTCAGTTCTTCTATATTGGTAGAAATGTTTTGCGTAAATGCCAGATCATCAACCATTGCGCTCAACTGACGGTTCAGATAACCTGAATCATCGAGATTGCCGATAATATAAGTTGCAATGGCTACCTGCCTTTCGTCGAGGCGGCGAAGGCCAAGCTGAGAGATTAATGTTTCGTGAAAAGAAATGCCTGATGCGTAAGGAACTTCGCGGTGCTCATCATCGGCACTGCTGTTGTTCGAATTCATGCGGTAAGCCGGAATGTCGTCATCATCAAGATAATCGGTAATGTCGAAATCGTCCCTTTCGCGCTCCAGTTCATCCATAGGATCCGGTTCGGTATCGGTGGGAATCTCTTCGGCATCAGTACTCATTTCGGGATCGGCTGCATCTTCAAGCGCAGGATTTTCTTCAATCTCCTGCTTTATGCGTTGTTCTAAGGCAATGGAAGGAATCTGCAACAACTTCATTAGAAGAATCTGCTGCGGAGACAGTTTCTGGAGAAGTTTCTGTTGTAGTTTTTGAGTTAACATGCAAATTCCTGTTTTAAATTCACTGCGAATATAGGGTCAATTTACAAAATATTTCGCTTACTTCATTAACGTAAGCAATACTTTTTTTATTTCAACCGCTGAAAGACCTGTTTTTTCTTTGTTTTTTCTCAATCTGAGAGGTAATTCAGGCTTGCACAAAGTTAAAAAAAATCAGAATTCAGCATTTTGCGGAGTCCTTGGAAAAGGAATTACATCGCGGATATTTGCCATACCGGTCACAAAAAGCATCATTCTTTCAAAACCAAGTCCGAAACCGGCATGAGGTGCGGTGCCGAAACGGCGGGTATCGAGATACCACCAGATGTCCTTTTCGGGAATTTCCATTTCACGGCAACGGGCAACGAGTTTTTCAAGTATTTCTTCGCGCTGCGAACCTCCGATAATTTCGCCGATACGCGGAAACAGCACATCCATGGCTCTTACGGTTTTGCCGTCGTCGTTTTGCTTCATGTAGAAAGCCTTGATGTGTTTGGGATAGTTCGTCAGAATAACAGGGCGTAAAAAATGTTTTTCAACGAGGTAGCGTTCGTGCTCACTTTGCAGATCGGTGCCCCAGTCAACCGGGAACTCAAATTTTTGGCCAGAAGCTTTCAGGATTTCAACAGCCTCAGTGTAAGTAAGTCGCTGAAAATCATTTTCAACCACAAACTTAAGCCTGTCGATCAGCTCATTGTCGTACATTTTATTGAGAAATTCCAGATCGTCCATGCAGTTATCCAGTGCATATTTCACCAGATATTTCAGGAAATCTTCTGCCAGATCCATGTTGTCGTTGATGTCATGGAAAGCCATTTCCGGCTCTATCATCCAGAATTCGGCAAGGTGCCTGGGTGTATTTGAGTTTTCGGCCCTGAAGGTGGGTCCGAAAGTATAAATGTTCGACAATGCCAATGCGCCCAGTTCACCTTCGAGTTGCCCCGAAACAGTGAGATTGGTGGCTTTGCCGAAAAAATCCTGGGTGTAATCTACTTCACCGGTTTCGGTAAGCGGAGGATTTTTAGCGTCGAGGGTAGTCACTCTGAACATTGCGCCGGCGCCTTCAGCATCAGAGCCTGTGACTATGGGTGTGTGCAGGTAATAGAATCCATTGTCGTTGAAGTACTTATGAATGGCAAACGACATGGCATGGCGCATACGAAGCACCGCGCCAAAAGTATTGGTACGAGGCCTGAGGTGGGCTATCTCGCGGAGAAATTCAAGGGTGTGACCTTTTTTTTGCAGCGGGTAGGTTTCAGGATCGGCGGTGCCATAAACTTCAATTTCTTTGGCCTGTAACTCAACGGCCTGTCCCTGTCCCGGAGATTCCACCAGAATTCCGTTTACCGAAATACATGAGCCGGTGGTGATCAGCTTCATGGTTGCTTCGTCGAAGCCGGCCAGATCAACCACAATCTGAATATTATGAATAACGGAACCATCATTTAATGCAATAAACGCAACATTTTTATTTCCTCTTTTTGTGCGCACCCAGCCTTTGAGGTTTACCATATTGCCGGCACCAATGGCCTGCCAGTTGCGAAGTACTTCTGCTATTCTTGTTCGTTTTAACGATTCCATTATAATTTGATTGTTGATTGTCAGTTTAGTAAAGCCATGTTTCAGCCATTGCTGAAAAGAGTGGCAAAGTTATGAAAAAAGAGGGAGTGATGAAACAGTGGATATTTTGCTGAATTGAAAGCGGATTTTTTATGCATAGTATCGGATTGCTTTTATGATCTCTGTTAATTGATCCGATAAACTGATGGGATTGCTTTTTTGTATTTATTTTTAGCAAGGGTTGCATTTTAAAATGATGTTTTGAAAAGCCACTTTTTGCAATTTTAATCCTAAGGTATGCTGCTGATTTGTTGAAAGTCAGGGATTGGCTTGATATTTTTTATCTTTTGCAATGTGCTTGGGTTCAATCAGTCAAGCCCTGACTAGCGGCAAATACACTCAGTAATAAATCTTTGGGAGGGTTATGTGAAAATAATTTTGTTAATTATACAAATACCAATATCTTTATACAGAAAATAGAACATTAAACCCATAAGTTATGAAAATAATATTCTATGTTTTCCAATTGCACAGCCCTTTACGGAGATTTTTATCGGTGGCACTGGCAGCAATTTTAATACTTCCGCTCATGGCATCTGCGCAGAGTGGCGCTGAAAACCGGAAGTCAGATTCACTGAAAATAGTAAGGCTAAGTGAATTATTCGAAATTCAGCTTAAGGGCAATCAGTTAAATTCAGCCAGAGCAACAATTGATTCCATTTTTGTGCTCGCCGGCAGATCTGATATTTATAAATCCACAGGCAACTGTTATTTTAATTATGCATTGATTGAAAGGGCTTTGAAAAATACGGATGGGTTTCTGGAGAATATGAGACTTTCAATTCCCTGGTATATGAAAGGCAATGCAACGTCAGCGGCTGCGAAATCCTATACAGTTATCGGCCAGACTTTGGCAAACAATGACTATAATGGCGCACTTGAAAATTTTATGGCTTCTCTGGCGCTCAGGCAGCAAAGTGATGATAGCTTGGGCATTGCAAATAATCTGATTAATATCGGCACTATTAATTACCAATTGGGGAATTATTCTGAAGCCAATAACTATTTTTATCAGGCAATGGTATTGGCAGGTCAAATCGGGAATGATAAAATCAGGGCTTTTTCCCTTAATAATCTGAGTTATATTCATAACAAACTTAAAAACTATGATGTTTCACATGATTATTTAAGGCAGGCTCTTGCGATACATCAAAAATCAGGAAATAAAAAGAGTGAATTTAATGTGATAATGAGTATTGGTAATACATATTTTGATCAGGGTAATAAACCTGAGGCAAAAAAATATTTTGAGCAGGCTCTGGATTTCCACAAAAGTTATGGTTCGGATGAAAAGGGATTAATGTCTATTTACAATAATCTGGGGCTGGTAGCCAAATCAGAAGGTGATACTATTAAAGCCATGCATTATTTTAATCAGTCCCTTGAACTGTCCAGAGCAAATGACGATAAGCAGGGGATAAGCATTGCATTATCAAATCTGGGTCAGCTTACCGAAAAGGGGAATGAGGCTTCTTCTCTGAGTCAGTTGCTTGAAAGTCTTAAAGAAGCCAAATCGCTTGGCTACAGAAAAATAGTGATGAGTAATTATGGCAGTCTCCGCGATTTTTACAGCAATAAAGGCGATTATAAAAGTGCCTTTGAATACGCAATGAAATATCAGCTGCTCAATGATTCAATTTATGATGAGGAGAGTGCAGATAAAATCATTGAATTGCAGACTAAATATGAAACGGCAGAGAAAGAGAAACAACTTGTAATTGCTAAAAAGGAGAAACTTGAAAAAGATCTGGAACTAAACAAGGCCAATGTGACGAAATATGGCATGTTTGGAATTTCGGCCATACTTTTATTGCTTCTTGGTTCCCTTTACAGTCGTTATCTCATTAAACGGCGAAGTCAGATGCAACTTGCTGCAATTAATGAAGAACTGAATGAATTGAACAACACAAAAGACAAACTCTTTTCTATTGTTTCGCATGATTTAAAAAATTCCATGTCTGGTTTTTCTGGTATTGTGAATACCTTAAACAGCAGCTATGAAAAGTTTTCAGCAGATCAGGTCAAATACTATGTCGGGGAGGTTTCAGCTTCAGCCAATTCAATGAAAGGTTTGTTGCGAAATCTGCTTGACTGGGCCCGTTCGCAGCAGAATCTGATAAAAGTATGCCCCTCGCAGTTCTCAATTGCTTCGCTTGTAAGCGAATGTACACTTTTGGTTGATCAGCAGCTCCGCCGAAAAAACATAGATTTGGATGTCTCTGTTGACGATGATCTGATACTGGTGAGCGATAGGAATATCGTTACCACCATTGTCAGGAATCTGCTGGTAAATGCTGTAAAATATAGTAATGATGGAGGGAAGATAAATATAACATCAAGTCTGGTAAACCAGGAAATAGAAATCAGTGTAGCTGACAATGGCGTTGGAATGGATCAGCAGGATGTTGATTTTATAATGAATTCAGGTACTTTTATGAAAAGCAAACCGGGAGTTCAGGGCGAAAAGGGAGCAGGGCTGGGTTTGATGCTGACAAAGGAATTGCTCGAAAAAATATCAGGCAGATTGATGGTTGTCAGTGAGATAGGCAAAGGCAGCACTTTCAGTATTGTTCTTCCTGTAATGAAGAATGTTGAAGCACATGATCTGATTGAAGTTTATGCAGAATAAAAAAGATAATTATGAAGAAGATTGCAATTATTGAGGACCACCGTATAGTTCGTGATGGCATCCGGGCTATGCTTACCGGAAGTTCTGAGTTTGAACTGGTTTATGAAGCCTCTACCGGAGCGGAAATGAAGATGATTCCCAAAAGCATTGTCCCTGATATTGTTTTGCTTGATATTGGCTTGCCCGATATTCCGGGCCTCGAATTGATTGCATTTATCAAAGAAACTGCCGGAAGTAAGATTCTGATACTTACTGCCGAAATGGAAGAAAATTCGATTTGTGAAGCAGTTGAAAAGGGTGCAGATGGATTTTTGCATAAAGATGCTTCAGGTGAAGAACTGATCAGTGCAATGAATATTATTTCGGGTGGTGAACCTTACTTCGGGCAAAACCTTTCATCTATTGTTTATCGCAGTTTCAAAAGGAAAATCAAAGACCTGAACTCTATTCATAATATGCCGGCACTGACCGATAGAGAGCTTGAAATTATCAGGGAGCTGGGAGAAGGTCTGAGTTTTAAGGAGATAGGAAATAAATTGTTTATTAGTCCGCGAACGGTTGAAAATCACAAGAATAACATACTGGAGAAGCTTGAGCTTAAAAATACCATTGAGCTGGTAAAGTATGCCATAAAGCACAAAATAATAATTCTGGAGTAAAACAGATATGCTGTCAGAAAATTCCGGAGATTTTTATAGTTCCCGAATTTTCTGACAGCCTCTTTTTATGATCTTAAATATGTCTGCTTTTATTCAATTCCAAGTCTTTCAGCTTCTGCGGGTTCTTGTTTTTTGATCAGTTCGAATTGTGAGTATTGTGTAATAATATTGAAACTGCCGATTAAAGCAGCAAGTTCAGCATCAATTTTTGCATAATGTATTCTGGCTTCGTTTTGAGTTCTTCCCCATGCCGGATTGCGGGCAATGTTGATAATTTTAACCCCCAACTGATCTGAACTTGTTTTCTGATCATATTCGCTCATGCCGGCTCTTACTTTCCCATAGGGGATCATCTTATCAATGATTGAATTTTTTAAAGCCTTTACATTCTCTTTCAATTCGGGAGTTGCTTCGGGTTTTTCTCCGGTAAGGGCATCCAGTTCATTCATGCTTTCTTCATAAATCGCATAAACTTCTCCTGCCCATTCAAGGGTGCTTAGTTTCTTCATCTTTTTTTCTGATTTTGGTGTGGTTTGACCATTGTTGCATCCGGCAAAAAATACCATCAGGGCTGC
This sequence comes from Bacteroidales bacterium UBA5197, assembly GCA_002412885.1. Lineage (GTDB taxonomy): Bacteria > Bacteroidota > Bacteroidia > Bacteroidales > Lentimicrobiaceae > Lentimicrobium. Next base: position 47,779 of record DHVX01000064.1, on the reverse strand, counting down.
CATCAGGATAAACTGTTTCATAATAAACTCCTTCTTTTTTGGTGGGTGAATAATTTCGATAAGCAAACCTACAACCATATAAATTACCTTATAGTGGGTGATATACCCTATAAAATATGAGGAAATACAATCATTTTGCTTTTTGCAGGATGGTATTTGTAAAAATCAGCCTTAATTTAGCCTCACAATTTTAAGCACATGAAAGCCAGAATCGCATTTCTATCGATGCTCCTGTTTTTTGTTGTTACTGATATTTCGGGACAATGGGAGCCGCAAACGGTAATTAACCAGCGTGCCATTAACAACCAGTATGTTTCTGATGCAGACGGGAATTTACATCCTTCCGAAATTGAGCAGTTGAACCGCATTCTTCAGCAAACAGAAAAGGAAACCGGGGTGCAGTTTGCCATAGTGGTGGTGAATGAAATCAGTGAAAAGTGGGATGTAATGAGCTTCGGGGTTGAATTGTTCAATAACTGGGGGCTTGGAATGAAAGACAAAGATAACGGGCTTTTGCTGCTGATTGTTATGAATTCCCGCGACTGGCGTTTCTTTAGCGGTTATGGTGTTGAAAGTTCGTTGCCGGATGCACTTCTGATCAGGTTGGGCAAAACATATATTGTTCCGGCTTTTCAGGAGAACCTTTATGGGAAAGGGCTGATTGATGTAAGCGATAAAATAAATCAGATTCTTACCGACAAAAATGTTGAGGCGGCTGCCCGGTTTCACATGAAATATGAGCCATGGTGGGATACTTTTCAGGTAGTGCTCTGGTTTGCATGGTTCGCAATAATGGCATTGGCATTGTACTTTATGATGAAAAAGGGCAATAAGCAGCCCAAAGCCGTTGCAATGACAAGCCCCTTTAAATCAAACGAAGATGCATTGGGTATGGTAATGCTTGTTCCTGACAAGCCATCGAAAGTTAAAGTATGGACAGGCGACAAAGCCACTCAGTTTTTGTCGGTTTATCTTATGGCTGGCATAGTGCCGGGAATGGCCTCTTATTACGACGAAGTGTTCAGCAATCCTGTTGGCAATGCTTTTTTCGGTTTCTATATTTACCTTTTTGTGCTTTCGGTTATTGTACAATACAGGCTGAACCGAAATGCAAAGCGCATTTCGCCTGATGAGCCTTCGCGCTTTCTTAATCTTGAGGAAGCCAACAAGCTGATGATTCTCAGAATTATTTTCTTCCCGATGGCATTCCTGCCCTATTATTTCTTCTACAAACGGAAATTAAACGGACTGAAGGATGGAAAAATAACCTGCCGTCAGTGCAGTCAGGATGCACTTCCATTGGTGCGCAACGAATACAGCCAATATCTTTCGGCTGCTGAAATGCTTGAGATAAAGCTCAAAAGCCGTGACCCGCGGTTTTACAAATGTGCCGGCAACCACATTACAAAAATTATGTTTGAAGGCAAACTGGCTTCTGCTTTCAGAATGTGCAGTAAATGCAGCACATTAACCATGGCAAAAACCGGCGAAAAAACACTTCAGTCAGCAACCTATAGCTCAAAGGGTGAAGGTCAGCGTGAGTTTACCTGTAAAAATTGCGGCGCCATAATGTTCACAACATTTGTAATCCCCATGAAACAGAGAAGCTCTTCAGGATCGGGATCGGGTTCTTCAGGCTCTGGTGGCGGATCATGGGGCGGAGGCAGAACCGGAGGTGGCGGTGCCGGAGGGAAATGGTAATCATGCCGATTTATCAGATGTGTGTCTGATTTCTTCGATATTTTATTCCCGGGGAAGTGATAAACGTGCATTCGGTGGGCACATGTAATTTCTATGCAAAGGCATTCATAAAAGCAGTTAAGTTTCAGATATCTATATCAAATGAAATAATCATAACAGATTATAAATCAATAATATAACAACACAACAATCAATCACAAACAGATTCGGTTCCTGATTTCTTGCTTACTTATTCGTAAATCCCTCATCCGAAATGAGGGTTTTAACTCATATGCCAGGCAGGCATCCGGTACTAATTTAGCACCACTGATACAGCAACAGCAACTCCCCATTATCCTCCCTCCCCAATCCGGAAAAGCAGCATTATTCACCTAAATCCAGATACCATGAACCAGATTTACCAGATTCTCTATTCCATCAGGCGGGTTTTGAGCCTGCCCTCAATGATCTTTGGCACAGCCAGAGGCATTAAACGCGATGCCGGTATGGTTTCAAAAGCCTTTAAACCAAAGGACAAAAAGCCAGAAGAAAAAAGGTAGAAATGTTGAACAATTAACAAAAAGCAGCAATGGAAGATCCTAAAAAGTTGATGCAGGAAGCATCCGGCTACCTGCGAAAAGCGGAGAATAACATGTTTGGCGGCAAAAATCAGGAAGCGGTTGAACTGCTGATAACGGCCGATGAGCTCACTGAAAAGGCAGCACAGCACATTCCCGATGATTTTCAGGTTAAATCGCTGAGGCAGAAAATTGAAAAAATGCGCAAAGACCTTGAACGAAAAGGAGTTGCAACCCGACCGGGAAGTGGTGGTGGTTTGCCTTTTGAGGTAGAGGCACAGTTGGGTCACATCCGCGAAAGCATTCTGTCAAAAGATCTCAGCAGAGCAAAAAGAGAACTCGACAACTACTATTCAAGATTTGCAGGGCCACATACCGATATTCCTCAAATCAAGGAAATGCACATGCAGATTCAGGTTCTTGAAAAAGATACCGAAGCTGAAGAAGCCCGGAAAGCATCAGAAAAACTGGCACTGGCGGAATCTTTGTCGGCCAATGAAGCGCTATGTCGTGAATGGGAAGCTGAATTCCGGAGCATTCCATATTTTGGCGGAACAGCCCATAATGTACCTGGGTTGCTCGATGAGAAACAATATTTCATCAAAGCCAAAGAAGTTATTGAACGTTATTCGGAGGTGAAGTTTTCAGCAGAAAAATCAATTACACTTGAGAATTTTGCCAGAGATGTTGCACAGCGAATTAATGAATTTGAGGCAAATTTTGATCAAACTTCCGCCGAAATGGCAGGGGAAATAGTAAATGACATTGAAGAGAGCATAGACTTTTTGAACCGCGATACAGCCTGGGTTCATCAGCCAGAGCTAAAGCCACATTTCACCGGCAAGCGGGAACTTGAGTCATTCAATTCGCGAATTGACGAAATCCGCCCTCTCTTTGATGAAAATGCAGCACCTTTTGAAAAGTTAAAGCACGCCTATTCTCAGCTTTTAAGTATGAATGAAGAACGGAAAGCAGCCCGCAGCAAACGCATTGCCATGCGCCCGGCAGTGGTCGCCGGACCAGAAGCAGAAGAAGCAATTCGGGTGGCAGGTGAAGCGTTGCTTAAAAGTCATCCCGATGCAAAAGTTCTTAAAGCTTCAGTAGTTAAAGAATGGGAACATAAGCGGACCGAAAACTGGCTCGACAATACCAGAACCCAATGGGTTGTCAGAAATTTCCGTGAGACTTCCGTTGAACTTGCTGCCCGTATCAATGGCAACAATCACAGTCTTTTCTGCATGCATGTAGAAAAGGATGTAAATCCTGACGGAACCTATGGCAAAATATCAAGCCATTTGATGTTTGAGGAAATGATGGCAGCCGAAAATATCTCCTGATCATGAGTGCAGCAGCAACCACCGATTGGGCAGCGGTTTATAAATCGCTGGATCTTGATGTGCTTAAGCGCATTTATAAATGGATGACTGTAGCTATTCCCGTGGTTGGTGCCTTGCCTGTTGCTGCTGCTTTTCTGGTATTCAGGCATCAACCCGGGATTGGCGTAATGCTGGCTGCAGTAATTTTCATTTTTTCAGTTCAAAAAGCTTGGAAACTTTATCTGCTCAACCGTAATCCATTGGTGTATAGTGGAATAGTTACCAGAAAAAGCATGATATCCTATCGCCAATCTAAAGCAGGGAGCACCACATACAAGTATTTTGTGAGGATATATGCTCAGGAAGCCTTTGAAATAGATATGCGCGGCAAAGCCGATCCGCTGTCGAAAGGCAATAAGCCTGTAAAGCTTGGATGTTCAAAAGAACTGTATTCAACACTGAGTGAGGGGCAATTGGTAACTGCCCTGATTTTACCACATGAAAAATCCATTTTCAGGCTATTTCTCTGACCTTAGAATTAAAAATCGCAACCATTCAAACCAAATTAAAAAGTAGCAACCATGAAAAAATTAAGAATTATTTGTGCATTTGCCCTGTCGATGGCTATCGCTATGCCTTTGTCGGCGCAGATTGGAAACCTGAAGGATGTTAAGAAAAATGTGCCGGGCTCAAAGAAAATTACTGAAGCTCAAAAAGACATTCCTTCCACAGGAAAATCATCAGAATCACAAACCGAATCTGTTGCACCTTCCAAATCAGGAAGCAAGCAGATTTTCTATGTTTCAATGGCTTCGGGCAGCAACAGAAACGACGGGAGTAAAGAAGCGCCGTTTAAAAACATCGACAAAGCCATAAACACCGCTCAGCCTGGTGCTGAAATACGAATTGCCGGCGGAGTTTACATGGGCACCCTCAATGTCGGATTTATTGAAAGTGATAAGCCGGTCAGGCTATTCGGAAGTTTTGATGAAGGATTCAGCACACAGGATATTGTGGCACATCCAACTTTGATTCAGCCCGACAACGAAAGCGCCCGTTCAGCCCGCAAGGTTATTCTCAAGTTTACAAAAGATGTTGCCGGAACTGTTATTGATCATATAGTTTTTGATGGTGGTGAGCGCAATGCCTATCACCCAAGCGACGGGGTAGTTGAAGGCATAGAAGGCGGCAGATTACTTCCTCCTACCGAAAAACCCAAAGATAAATACCCTACGGTTGGCGAACCGCTTCTCCAGTTTGTAAGTGCTACAACCGGCGGAGATGTAACCATTCAGAATTGTGTATTTACAAATGCTGCAAGCTTTGCTCTTCAGGCCGGGCATCGCAGTGGTAAGTTCACGGTAAAAAACAACGTGTTTGCCGGCAATAAGATGGCAGCTATTGAAATATACGGAACCTGCGCCAGCACCGGTGGGCCCAATACCCTGGCGCTTTGTGGCGAAGTGGAAATAGCCTACAACACCATTCTGTTCAGCTGGAGCCGTACCAAAGATTTTCTTGATATGGGCTATGGTGTGCGTATCATGACCAAATGTGAGTACAATATTCACAACAACATCATTGGCGCATCAATACTTGCAGGTGTGGATCATACCCGCTTCAATAAAAATGAATGGATAAAAGTTGATAACAACATATTCTTTGTAAACAAAGACAAGGATTTTCACTACAGCCCCGCCAGCAACACCCGCCTGAGGATTGATGCCGGAGATTTCGGAGATCTTGAAATTGCAAGTGTAGAAGGAAACCGCAATGAGATTCCCAACGGACTAAAAGTAAATAAGGCGTATCTGGAAGGATATCTTTCAGCAAGATACAGCGAGCAGGCCGATTTCGACCGAAACTCTCCATCCAATCAGTGGCGCGCTGCCATGGGCATGAATATGCAAGGCACCATTTCGTCGAGCGTTACCATGTTTTGCAATAAGTATCCATGGCGCGATGCTTTAGACCTTTTCGGAAATGTTCAGGGCTTTGGTGCACAGTAACAGAACATTAAACCTTTAAGCCATGAAAACGAAAACCTTGCTTTTTATTTTGTTCTGGGGCTTTCATCTGTTGAGTTATGCTCAGAAACCCGGTGAGATCATCTTTTCATCCTCACCTATTGATCCCCTGAATCCGGTTTCGTTGAAAACAAATTTTGCAGCCGGTGAACATATATATGCTGTGGCATATTTGCCGCAGACAGTCAATGAATACTACGCTCATGTCGCACCCGACAAAAAAGTAAACCTCGAAGTATTTATTTACACTGTAAAACCTCCGCTTTATGATTATCAGAAGCAGGACCGCGAAGAACAGCTTACCTATGTAAACCTGATTGTTTCGGGCAGTATCAAAGCGAATAAGTATTTGGTTATTGATATAGTGCCTGATCCCGAAACTACAGAAGCATATGGAAGTCAGGAAATAACCTACAAAGAGTTTGGTAAAAAATTCGACGGACCGGCAAATTTTGCAGAAGCGCTTTCGCAACTTGAAGCAGGAGAAAATCAGTTGAAATTTGTGCTGAATTGCTATTATAATGAAGCGGCCAAAGGAAGTCTGACACTTTCGGGCAACAGTTTCGAAGCGTATAAACAGCTGGCACTTCAATTGAACAGTACCGCTGCAAATGCCGGGGCAAAAAATGCCCGGTTACCTAAGGCTGAAAAATCTGATCCGGCCCTCGAAAGTCGCATGATTGCTGCTTTAAAAAATTCGAATGACTGGAAAAATGGTCGTATTGACGCAGCTGAGGTTCTCAAAATTGCAATCTACGATAAAGACTGGTACATAAGGCGGCACGAAATCTCAGGAGCCATACTTCATCGCTACATCAGGGCAGCCATTGCTGTGAAAGGAAAAGGCGGTCAATGTGCTTATTACATAGTGACTTTCCAGGAAGATTATGTTGGCGGAAAATTCCAGCCGCTGAAATACGACGGAGCCGGCGATCGCTATGCAATCAATTGCGAGAATCTTGGAAAGTAAGACGCATTATAAAACCCTAAAAAAAACAACAATGAAAACAACCCGATTCATTTTGATAAGCATCCTGATTTTTGCCGTTGCATTGTCATCGTGCAAAAAAGATAAGGATACGGACCCGGTGATAAAACCTCCCGTTGAAATAATTCCTGCCGACAATGATCCTGTAACCGGAATTGTAACCGGCAATATTGCTGAAGCAGATTTCGATGAACTTCAGTCAACTTCTGAGGTAAGTTTGAATCGCATTCCTCATTCCCTTGCTAAGTTTCTTGAACTTCGCAATCAGATAGCACATACCCCTCAGGGTGCTGCAGTAATGATGCTTGTTGCCATGCGGATTTATCAACAATACCCCATTGAAGGAATGAAATGCCTTACTGCAGCAAGCACAAGTCCGCTTATAGTTCCGGCAACCAATGATGCCGGAAATTACGAGGGATATGTTATGGGTAATATATCGGAACTTAAGCGTAAACTGACCGATTACAGCTACCTGCCTTTTGTCTATTTTGAAGGAGCTTCGCCAGCCAATAACTATACCCCTGCAGCCCCTCCTTACATCGTTAATTTGCTGGTCAATCAATATAGTTATATGTCAGCTGGCGATGGAAGCACCCGCATTAAAGTGTTTGTCCGTACACTTGGTGCTGACAGTCCAAGGCCTGTGGTAGTCCGTAAAATCGGCGATTACTACAGAGTAACTGAATACAGCTCATTATACCTTGCTCCCAAACCTCCATCCAATTAATTGACGGTTTCCATAAATTACTGACAACCAATTAATAAATCATCAAAAAAATTAACCACAAAAAATTTAAAACCATGAAAAACCTGATAGTTACCCTTGGCATTTTTATGCTGATGAGCTGCGGATTGCAGGCCCAGAACCTGGATCGGTTTGTTGAGAAAAACAAGAACAGGGCAGTCAGAAAGACTGAAATGCGTGTGAACCGGAAAGTTGACAAAGGCGTTGACAAAAGCCTTGATGCCACTGAAAAAGGGGCTGAAAAGGCTGTAAAGAGTGATCCTCAGAAGAAGGAAGCCCGACGCAAGCGCAAAGCCGAAAAACAGGAAGCAAAAGAAGAATAGTCTGAATATCAATCTGGCGGAAGTTGGCTCAGCTTCCGCCAGACCATTCAGGTGGTGATAGAAAAAGTACACATTAATCATTTAAAGCATTAAAAATGAAACCCTTAAACCTTAAACTCGCGGCATTGGTTGCGGTAGTCTTTTGTTTTTCGCAACTCAATGCACAAACCCTGCATGAAAACATGAATTCATCAGGAGGAAGTCTTTCGGGCGACGGAGGATCCGCAAGCCAATCTGTAGGACAGGTGTTTTACACCATTGTTCCAGGCACCAGCGGAACAGCCAATCAGGGCATTCAACAGCCTTATGAGATATCAATCGTTACCGAAACAAAGGAAGCCATTGGTATAAGCCTGACAATGTCTGCATATCCGAATCCCACAACAGGCTTACTTAAATTAAGAATTGATGAAATTCGGTTTGATAACCTGAATTATCATTTGTATGATGCCAGCGGAAAACTTCTGGATACCGGAAAAGTCTCTGGCACTGAAACCGACATTGACCTGATTTCAAGAGAACCGGCAGTATATTTTCTTAAAGTTCTGCGCAAAAGTGAAGATCTGAAAACTTTTAAAATCGTTAAAACCCATTGATCATGAAAAAGATATATTTTTTGTTTGTATTTGTGCTGGTCGTAACAAATGTTTTTGCCCAGCTCCCCGGAAACATAAGCTATCAGGCCGTTATCCGTAATGCGAATAACAATCTGGTAACCAATCAGAACATTCGCGTAAGGCTCAGTATTCTGAATGCTCCAACTTCAACAACGCCTTTGTGGCAGGAAGTGCAAACCCCAAATACCAATGACAACGGGCTCATCAGCCTTCAGTTGGGGCAATACGTAGCGTTTCCGGCCAATCTTTTCCGCAATAACGGTACTCTTTTCCTTAAAACGGAAGTTGATCCGACCGGAGGTACATCTTATTCCATTTTAGGCACCAGTCAGTTGCTCAGCACACCTTATGCCATGTATGCACGAGATGTTGAAAATGTAAATGATGCCGATGCCGATCCAACCAATGAGTTACAAACCATCAGCATCAGCGGAACCGTTCTGACATTGTCACATGGCGGAGGATCTGTTGTGCTGCCATCAAGTGGCGGTGGTGGTGATAACTGGGGAACTCAGGTAGCCATAACGAACAGTACATTAACCGGCAACGGAACAACAGCTTCTCCTTTAGGAATCGCACAGCAATCAGCAAGCACGGGGCAGGTGTTGAAGTGGAATGGAACAACCTGGCTTCCGGCTACTGACGAAACTGGTTCAGGTGGAGGTACCCCAACTGGCCCGGCCGGGGGAGATCTTGCCGGAACATATCCAAACCCAAGCGTTGGAGATGCTAAAATAACAACCGCCAAATTAGCCAATTCAGCGGTTAGCACCGATAAGCTGGTAAATGGAGCCGTTACCGGAAATAAGATTGCTCAGGAATCGGCAACGACCGGTCAGGTGCTCAAATGGAACGGAACAACCTGGGCACCGGCTCCGGATGAAATTGGTAGCGGAGGCTCTTCACAATGGATAACCAATGGAAACAATATCTATTATAATACCGGGAATGTAGGTATTGGAACTTCAAATCCAACTACTAAACTCGATATCTCCGGAACTGGCGATCAGTTGTTGAAAGTTACTTCTACAAACGCAAATACAGTCGGGCTTAATTTGATTCGTACCGGGAGTTCTCAGGTTGACTGGTCAATGAGGAACAGTGCGGGCAACTTATATTTTAGCTACTCTAATGACGACATGGCAACATTAAATGATGCTTTGGTCATCAGGGGTACTCCCGCCGGAAGAGTGGGAATAGGTGTTACTACACCTACCGAACTTCTTGATGTTAACGGGAATATCCGGCTCAGAGAAAATGCATCCGTTGGGACCTGGTCAAACAATTCATTGTCACTGATAACCAATAGTTTATCGCGGGTTACAGTGCAAGGTGATGGAAGAGTCGGCATTGGTACTGCAACTCCAACAGGATTATTAACTGTTGAAGGAGGTGGTGCCGGATTAGGATATGCAGGCTTATATGTCAACAATACCCATGCGTCTGGTATTGCATTACATGCAAAGGCAAACAGCACAGATGCAGCAATGGTTGTTACTCAAAATGGCACGGGAATAATTGCCAGATTCTTTGATGGTGGAAATTCCGATGTAGTGAGGATTGATAATGGAGGCGGTGGTCATAAGGGAGCAATAAGGCTTTTTGGCAGTAATACATCTTCGAGTTTTGGCGGGTTTGTTTCGGGTGAAAATAATTTTGGCCTTGTTCTCGGGCATTATTATTCAGGATCACCCTATGCCATTGCAAATGCTTATCGACCAACATCTTCAACTTCAAGCTTTGCCCCTTATCTTGATAATACAACTTCCCTTGGCGTTGCAACATACCGTTGGACCGCTGTTTTTGCGGTAAATGGGACAATTCAGACCTCCGACCGGAATAAAAAGGAAAATATCAGGGATATCTCATATGGGCTGGATGCATTGATGAGCTTAAAACCTGTTAGCTTTCGCTGGAAAGATAATGCTTGCAGGGTGGGAAACGGCAATAGTCTGGGTTTTATAGCTCAGGATCTGGAGCAAATCATACCTGATGCTGTTGTTCATTCCATTACTTCTGATGAAGAAATTCAGGCCGCCCGGAAAGAGAAAGGTATTGAACTTGAACGTGAAACATACGGAGTGAAATACAATGAACTGATTCCTGTGCTGGTTAAGGCTATTCAGGAACAACAGGCAATTATTGAGAAGCAACAGCAGCAGATTGATAAATTATTAAACACTCGGTTTTCCAACAAGGACTAATATCAATCAACAAACCTTTAAGCAGCAGAAAAATGGAAAAAATCACAGCGGTATTCATACTTTGCCTGAGCATATTGTCCGGATTTGCCCAGCTTCCCGGAAACATAAGCTATCAGGCCGTTATCCGTGATGTGAACAACACTCTGGTAACCAATCAGAATATTCGCGTAAGGCTGAGTATTCTGAATGCTCCAACTTCAACAACGCCCTTGTGGCAGGAAGTGCAGACTCCAAACACCAACGACAACGGGCTTATCAGCCTTCAGCTTGGGCAATACGTGGCTTTTCCTGCCAATCTTTTCCGGAATAACAGTACCCTTTTCCTGAAAACAGAAATTGATCCTTCCGGAGGTACAGTTTACTCCATTTCAGGCACCAGTCAGTTACTCAGCACACCTTATGCCATGTATGCACAGGATGTTGAAAATGTGAATGATGCCGATGCCGATCCAACCAATGAGTTACAAACCATCAGCATCAGCGGAACCGTTCTCACCTTATCGCATGGAGGAGGCTCGGTTGTGCTGCCTTCAAGTGGAGGTGGCGGTGATAACTGGGGCACTCAGGTTGCCATTGCGAATAATACCTTATCCGGCAACGGAACAACTGCTTCTCCTTTAGGAATTGCACAACAATCGGCAACTTCGGGGCAGGTGTTGAAATGGAACGGGACAACCTGGACTCCTGCAAATGACGAAACCGGAGCCTCAGGTGGACCGCCTACAGGACCGGCAGGTGGCGATTTATCAGGAACTTATCCTGATCCGATCATAGGTGCAGGTAAAGTTGGCAATGTACATATTGCCAATGAAGCAATTACAGAAATTAAATTGTCAGATAACAGCGTATCATCTTCCAAGATTCAGGATCTGACCATTGTGGCAAGCGATCTGGCCAACAATTCGGTTACAACTCCCAAAATGGCAGATTATGCAGTAACAACTCCCAAAATAGCTGACAATTCAGTACTTGATATAAAAATCGGATCAGGGGCGGTTACTGAATCAAAAATTATGACAGGCGCAGTAACAAGCGCCAAAATAGCTGATGCAGCTGTTACCGGTCAGAAAATTGCTCAGGCTGGAGCTACCAGCGGTCAGGTGCTGAAATGGTCAGGCTCAACCTGGGCTCCGGCTAATGATGAAACCGGCTCGGGAGGAAGTAATCCAACCGGCCCTGCTGGTGGTGATCTCAGCGGAACATACCCCAATCCAACCATTGCAAATAATGCTGTCACAACAGCGAAAATTGCAGACAATGCAGTGACCTCGTCAAAAATTGCCAACAATGCTGTGACAATTGCCAAACTTCCTGCCGGTGCTACTGCTTCAACATTCCTCAAGGGAGATGGCACTTGGGCAACACCGGAAGGAATAACCGGAACTGGTGTAAATGGGAAAATTGCATTTTGGAATAGCACAAGCAGCATCACACAGAACACCAACTTTGTCTGGGACAATATGAATTCCAGATTGGGGATCGGTACTGCGAGTCCAACCGCTGAACTCCATGTGACCAGAAACAACTCTGCCACCAATAGCCAGGTATGGATCAAACAGTTAGGTACAGGTAATGCAACCCTCGGCTTTAGCATCGGTACCAGCCAGGACTGGGCTATGGGAATCGATCAGTCGGACCTTAATAAGTTTAAGATAAGCCCCAGTTACAATGCAGCTGCAAACCCTGTCATGACAATGACTAACAACGGAATGGTAGGCATTGGCACTGATAATCCTGGAACGAATAGGTTGAAGGTAATTTCAAGTGCATCAGGTGGAAATAATGCGACAATGTATGTAGAAAACCAACATGCTTCAGGCCTGGCTTTCAAGGGTTCAACAAACTCTTCGGATGGTACATCCTTGTTGATTCAGCAGGGGTCTGGGTATATGCTTCGCTGTGACGGTTATGACCCAAACTGGTTTGTCGGAATGATAGTGAAAGGCCGCAGCGTTGGCATAAATACCGACAATACAGGAAATTTCAACCTGGTGGTTAATGGAACCGCAGCAAAACCAGGCGGAGGCAGCTGGGCAACATGGTCTGACGGAAGACTTAAGGATGTTAAAGGATCTTACACGCGAGGACTCAGCGAAATCTCATCGCTTGAAACTGTTGTGTTTTCCTACAAAAGCGGAAACCCGCTCAACCTTTCTTCCACCCCCGAATATGTTGGTTTTATTGCTCAGGATGTTAAAAAGTACATACCCGAAGCAGTTACTGAAGGGGCTGACGGATATTTGAATTTTGATATGCATGCCATCAATGTGGCCCTGGTAAATGCTGTGAAAACGCTTGATTCGAAAGTCAAAGCCCTTGAGCAGGAGCTAAAGCAAGTTAATGACACGAATCTGTCGTTGAAAAGCAATTATATTGAATTGAGCAACCGCTTGGAAGAATTAGAAAAATTCATGAACTTAAGTCAGAAATAGGTTTGAGACAATTCTTGCTTAAAAGCTCTGCTTATATAATTGTAAGCAGAGCTTTTTAATTTATTCTGCTTAGGGTATGTTGTGAAACTAATTTTGGTTTATGAGGTTTGCTTTTATCAGCATCAGATTGTAAGAAAAATTCCTTGTTTGAATTATTTTTCTTCTTTTTGCCGATGGGTTATATCATTGTATAAGCTCTGTTTTTAAGTTATGGTCGGTATTTCAATATTTATAATTATCATATAATGAGGTACATAAAAGTATAATTATTTTATTTCGACCAATCGACCAAAATATTCGAATTTTTCCTTGCTTTTCGGAAATTGGCATTGTAATTTTGCAGCCGCTAATAAAATCAGGAAAACTTCCGGATCATGCTCGACAAAGAAGAAGTAAAAAATTCAATCATTGCTGTTGCCAGGCAGATTTTCAGCCGTTTTGGTTTCAAAAAAACCACTATGGATGAAATTGCTATCGCCTCGCGCAAAGGAAAGAGTTCCATATACTATTACTTCGAGAGCAAAGAAGACATCTTTCAGGCGGTGGTTGAAAAAGAGGCATCCATGCTCAAACGTGAACTGCAGGAAGCCATAAAACAAGTTGCTGACCCCAAAGAAAAACTTAAGGTTTATGTTCTGGTTAGGATGAAAACCCTGAAAAATCTGGCCAATTATTACGATGCCATCCGCAGCGAATACCTTAGCCATCTTGATTTTGTTGAGAATATCCGTAAAAAATATGATGAAGAGGAAATTTCAATCGTTGAAGCCATTCTTAAAGAGGGTGCCGAAAAAATGGAATTCAATATCGAAAACACACGCCTGGCTGCAATAGCCATTGTTACTGCCTTGAAAGGCCTCGAAATTCCTATGTTCTGGCAAAACAACGCAGATTTCGATATGGAAAAACGTCTCGACGACCTCATCAATATTCTTTTTTACGGACTGGTTCGCCGGTGAATTTTTTTGTAATTAATTCGACCAAAAAACTAAAAGGGTCAAAAACTAAAAAAGTCAAAAAACATCTCTTTTGTTAAAGGGAAAGAATAGAAACCTTAATTGCTTAACTGAAGTTGAACTATGAAAAAAACTGTTTTGCCCATAAGCCTGATTGCCATATTGCTCTGGCTACCGCAAATCTTGCTGGCACAGGTCAGCGGGCTTTCGCCGGAACTTACAGAGCTCATCAGGCTTTCTGTTGAAAAGGACCGCAAACTTGCAACTACTCATATTGACAGAGAAATCACCTTGCAGCAGCGCAAGGCGGTCAGGTCTTCGTATTACCCAAAGCTTGAAGCTGGCGGGAAATATGTTTTTGCCAAATCGCCGCTTAATTCAGAATTGGGCGATATTACCGGATTAGAAAGCCTGGGGAAAATCAGCCAGTTAATGCAAAGCCCTGCATTTCCGCAAATGTTTCCCGGCTTGGCTGGTTTAACCGGTGAGTTGATGCAGCTGGAACAGTTGCTTGCATCCCAGGGATTGGCTTTGCCGGCTTTCAGCAAAGAAATTGAAGGCGATTTTACAGGAAATTATTTTGGTGTAGATGTAACTGCCAAAGTATTGCTGTTCAGTGGAGGCAAAGTTCCCGGGATTTCGCGCGCCCTTAATGAAAAAGCTGCGGCACAGGAACAACTTTCACGCAAAAGTACAGCCGATCTGATTGCCGAAGTGATTGCCGCTTACGACCAGCTGGCACTCCTTGGTCAGTCGGGGTTATTGATTGATGAATCATCAAAGAGGCTTGAAGCTGAGAAGCGGTTTGCCGCCTCAGCCCTTAAAAATGGTTTCGCAACTACATATGATACATTGCGAATTGCGGCAGCCGAAGCTGCACTTGAAGCAAAAATGGCTGACTTTAAGGGTAAGAAGTTGCTGTTGTCGCAAAATCTTGCCAGGCTTACCGGCCAACCTGCCAGCCGTTTTTCCAATGCGTTTCCCGATCTGCAACCCTTATTGCCAACGGTAAATACATCCACAATAGCTAACAGGCCTGAATTGTTGGCACTCCAGTCAGGGCTTCAGGCACAAAAATATATGCTCGGTTCCGAAAAGTCACATTATCTGCCAAAAGTACAGGCATTTGCGTCGGCTCGCTACGATAACCTTTTCGATGCAGAAGCAAATTTCAAATCACCCATGAATCTTGGTGTTGAGGTGAATTCAATGACCTTAGGTCCGGCATTCATGGCAGGTGTAGGATTCAAATGGGACATTTTTGATTTATCAGGCGGAAGTTCTAAAGTTAAACTGGCAAAACTTGAAGTAAAAAAGGCTGCCAATGAGTTGGAAGAAGCCCGCGAATTGCTTGAACTCAACCTTACCAAAACCACAACAGCACTTGAAACTGCCAATGCTCAGGTTGTGCTGAAATCCAGGGAAAAAGTGGTTGCAGAAAGAGCCCTTGAAATGGCTTCGAAATCATATAGTGAAGGCCAGATAAGCATTTCTGAACGTCTCGCAGCCGAAACAAGCTATCAGCAATCAGCACTTGAGTATCTGCAGGCTGTTTATGCACAGCGTCAGGCAACAATTGAGCTGTATAGAGCCACCGGTGATCTTGATATAGAAAAAATCAAATAAAATCTTTAAAACTCAAAAACAACCAAAATGAAAACACTGAATAAACGCAATGCCGGAATGTTGTGGGCATTTATTACTTTCCTGTCGGTCATTATTTTAGTAAGTATCTCGGGTTGGTTATTCCTTAAACCTCAGCCTGAAATGCTGCAGGGAGAGATTGACGCAACCGAAACCAGAATATCGGGAAAAGTGCCTGCCCGAATTCATAAGATTTTAGTCGAAGAAGGTTCTCAGGTAAAAATAGGAGATACGCTGGTTATTCTGGAAAGTCCTGAACTTGAGGCCAAACTTATGCAGGCTTCATCGGCCGAAAGTGCTGCCATGGCGCAAAACAGAAAAGCTATAAAGGGCGCGCGTCAGGAACAGATTGTTGCTGCTTATGAGATGTGGCAAAAAGCGGAGGTAGGTGTTGGATTCGCAAAAAAAACCTTCGACCGCGTACAGAATATGTTCAATGATGGAGTGGTTTCGGCTCAAAAACGTGATGAAGCAGAAGCAGCCTTCAATGCAGCTATAGCTACCTCAAAAGCAGCAAAGTCGCAATACGATATGGCTCTGAATGGTGCTGAAGCCGAAGATAAACATGCAGCCCTTGCAATGGTTGACCGGGCCAGAGGTGCTGTATCAGAAGTACGGGCATATCTTTCTGAAACGGTGTTGCTATCTCCGGTTAATGGCGAAGTTTCAGATATTTTTCCTCAAACCGGCGAATTGGTTGGCTCCGGCGCTCCCCTGATGAGCCTGGTTGATCTGGCAGATGTAAAGGCCATCTTCAGCATCCGCGAAGACAAAATGCCGCTTATTCAAAAAGGGAAGGAATTTGAAGCAGTTGTTCCTGCATTGGGCAATAAAAAGATAAAGTTTAAGGTCAGCTACATCAAGGCCATGGCAGGATATGCCACCTACAAACCTACCAAAAGCAATGGAGGTTTTGATGTAAAAACATTTGAAGTACATGCCCGCCCTGTTGCGGAAAGCTCTGGCCTGCTTCCTGGAATGAGCGTGCTGGTTGAATACAACAGCCTTGAACAAAACCTTGCTAAAGGCATGTCAAACAGATAGAAATCGTGAATTCAAATTCATTTAGATTATGAACACTCACATAAAGGCTCTCATAGGTGTGTCGGGCAGAGAAATCAACCGAATGACATCCAGGCCGTTGTATCTTCTTGCGGTGGTGCTTTTGCCCTTGCTGAGTCTTCTGTTTTTCGTATCGCTCATGAAGGAAGGTGTGCCGGTAAAACTGCCCATTGCTGTGGTAGATTATGACCACTCAGCTTTATCGGCAAAATTCAGTCGTACCATAGATGCTACCCCGGGAAGCAGTGTAGTGATGACTCCTGCCACCGAACATGAGGCCCTGTCAGAACTCAGAAAAGGCAACATTTACGGTTATGTGGTAATGCCACACAACCTGCAGTCTGATATCATGAATGGCGCACAACCTACAGTAAGGTTTTATTACCAGAACGGACTGCTTATTGCAGGTGGGCTGATACAGAATGATTTAACTGTAACACTGCATACACTTTCAGCTGGTGTTAACAAGCAGAAACGTGAGGCCATGGGGCAGGATGAGGTTTCAGTGTTAGCTTCAATTCAACCCATCAAACCCGACGTTCATCTGCTTTTTAATCCCGAAACCAGCTATCAGGTTTATGTGACCACCATTATGCTACCCATAATGTTGCAGATATTTATTCTGATGATTACCGTTTACAGCATTGGAATTGAGATAAAGGAGCGCACCTCAAGAGAATGGCTGAGAATGGCTGATAAATCTGTACTAATTGCAGTTTCGGGCAAGCTGCTGCCATACACGGTGATATTTTTCATCCTTACATTGTTTTCCAACTTTTTACTTTTCAGCGTATTGATGATTCCTGTGAACACCTCAGCAGGATATCTGGTATTGTTGTCCTTAATGTTTGTGCTGGCATATCAGGCAATTGGTGTATTCTTTGTCGGATTGCTGCCCATGATGAGGCATTCACTCAATCTGGCAGCTTTTTACGGAATTCTGGCACTCACACTTTGTGGATTTTCCTTTCCCATAGAACATATGCCCGAAGTTTTCAGGCTTTGGGCAGAAGCATTTCCTGTAAGACATTACATGCATATATTTCAGAGTCAAATACTTGCAGGGTTCGATTTTGTGTATGCTGCTCCTTCTTATCTAAAATTTCTGTTGTTTCTGTTGTTGCCGTTTGTCATCATTTTCAGATTGAAATCGGCACTCATCTATCAGAATTTTATTGAGAAAATTCAAATCACAGATGCTGTCTAAAGCTAAGTTTACTGTAAAAAACAAGAATTTAATGAAGAACTTTATTCTAAAAACTTTCGATAGGTTCAAAAGTGCAGTAAGCAATACGGCTCTGATTTTTCAGCGTGAACTGGTGCTTTTGCTTTCCGACCTGGGAGTAACCATCCTTTTGCTGATTGTTCCGGTGGTTTACCCTTTTCTGTATTCGCTCATTTATTATCCTGAAGTGGTGCGGGATCTTCCGGTGGCTGTGGTTGATATGTCGCAATCTGCCGACAGCAGGGCCTTTGTCAGAAAACTTAATGCCACACCCGATCTTGATATCAGGTATGAATGTATTTCGATGGAGGAAGCCTCAGAAAAATTCAGAAAGCGCGAAAACAGAGGGATTATCCTGATTCCTGAAACCTATTCATCCGACCTTGCATTGGGCAGGCAGGCGGTGGTGTCATTGTATGCCGATATGGAGTTTTTTCTTTACTATAAGGCTATGGTTATGGGAGCCGGACTGGTTTCTATAGAGGAAGGCAATAATATTCAGGTAAAAAGACTGCTGAATGCAGGCTTTTCGGAAAGGCAGGCTGAGGTTTTCAGCAATCCTTTTGTCATCAGTGGAAACACCATTGCAAATCCTGCCGGAGGTTTTGCCTCTTATGGAATACCGGCAGCACTCATGCTTATCATACAGCAAACTCTTGTGCTTGCCATAGGCATTATGGCCGGCACTGCACGCGAACGCCACAAACTTGGCACACTTATTCCCTGCGATTTGCGCCGCATGGGCACGTTCAGAATGGTGCTGGGTAAGGCGGCTGCCTACTTTTTAATATATGCTGTCATGTGTTTTTACATGCTGGGAGCAATTCCTGCATGGTTTGGTTATCCCGATAAGGCAGGATTTAGTGAGTTGGTTGCATTAATGGTGCCCTACCTTCTATCAGCAATCTTTTTTGGATTAAGCCTTTCTGTATTTTTCAAAAACAGGGAGACGCCCATGCTGCTCTATCTGTTTTTGTCGCTTCCGCTGTTGTTCCTTTCGGGGATAATATGGCCATTGTCGAACATGAGCCCATGGTGGCAGTTTGTCAGAAGCATTTTTCCATCGTCACATGCCATGCTGGGTTACATAAAAATGAACTCACTGGGCGCAGGAATAGCCGAAACCAGCCATGAAATCGCCATATTGTGGAAACTTACAGCTTTTTATTTTGTGCTGGCTTGTCTGGTTTACAAGACTCAAATAACTAAGGTAAAAAATCTTGTGCTTAATGCCGGTCATTTGAATAATCCTACTGTTCCGGCAAATTAATTTTAAAAATCAAAACTTTAAAAAACGAAAAACAATGAAAACTAAAATCGTAACATTGGCCATTTTTGTAATGGCAACAATTCTGACAGCTCCTGTGCATGCACAGATTTCTTTCGGTACCCGCCATGGAGTTACCATCAGCACTCTGGCAAAAACCGGAGACCTATACGATAACGAAGAGATGCACTTTGCATACACCGGCGGAATTTTTGTTACTGCACCTGTTAAAGGTGTCTTTGCAATACAGCCCGAACTTAACTACATCTGTAAAGGCCGCAGCAATGAATCCAGCGAATTTATTGAATCCAACTACCAAAGCAGGTATCATTATCTTCAGATACCGGTTTTGGCAAGGTTCAATACTCATCTTTCCATGACTGAAAAAACCAAAGTGTATTTCAATGCAGGCCCATACGCTTCGGCTTTGTTAAAATCGCAGAATAAACCCGAAAATGTCTCTGATTGGAAAGACGACAAATACAATGATGTAGATAAAGATCCGGATTTTGGTCTGGTTTTAGGAATGGGTGTTACTTTTCCCGTAAATAAATTGACCTTACAGGCTGACTTGCGCTACGATATGGGTCTTTCTAAACTGAATTACCAGCCCGATGATTATCGCACTAAGGCTTTGGGTATTACTATTGGACTTATTTTCTGAGTTGAATCAGAATGAATGACTTTTATACCGGAATTGCGTTTCATCGGAAATGCAATTCCGGCTTTTTATTTATGAAACTGTCTGTCATTAAATCAATCAGGGAGTTATTCGTTTTAACTCTTGTCGGAAATCTTCTTTTCAGTTTTCAGGGAAACAAAAACTTCCTATTGTTCGTAAAAATTAAAACTGCTTGTTGTATTGCTGATTTCAACTCATTTTCAATAAGAAACTTACTGCTTTTCGTACTTCATCACATCTTCGCTCACAAAAACAAGTTTAATGCCTGCCTGGCGGAAGATTTAATAGGTAACGATAAAACTTCAATGTAAAAACGCTTGCCCGAATCAGCAGGCTTTCGATAGAAAAACTTATCCAAAATTGGAGGGTCGTGGAATTTATTTCCACCCTTTTACAAAGGCAGTTGCTCTAACAAAGGTTTACTTGATTCTCATATCTCTATGCGACCAGACTATTTTTCGCTTAGCCATTTATTAAATTCTTTGTCAAGTTCAGCTTGTTCAACGAAAAGTCCTGATCCTATTTCTTTCTGTGATTCAATTATTTCTAGTCTTTGCTCAGGAGTCAGAGAGATTGCCTGAGTTTGAGTCTTGGTGTCAAGAATAGTTTTAATAGCATTTAGAAATGACACGTCATTAATCTCTGCTATCCTGTTTATTAATAATTTTTTTAACGCGGTCGTTGTCATGTTTCTAAAGCTTTTGTTTTGTACCGTAAAGGTAAGCTTTTTTTGTTTAATGATGCTTATTTGCCTTCAGCGGACGACATCCTGATAATGATAAATCCGCGGTTGTGACTTATTGCTTTTCATATTTCATCACATCTTCGCTCACAAAAACAAGTTTGATGCCTGCCTGGCGGAACATATCTTCTGATTCCTGACCACTGTGGTATTTCATTTCACATACTACCCTTTCAATGCCGCAATTGATGATCAGCATGGCGCAGGTGCGGCAGGGAGTCATTCGGCAGTAAAGGGTTGCGCCTTCCAATGCGATACCGAGACGCGCTGCCTGGCAAATGGCATTTTGTTCAGCATGAACTGTCCGCACACAATGATTTGTTACTTTGCCATCTTCATGGGTCATTTGCTTGAAAAGATGACCAACTTCATCGCAATGGGGCAATCCGATGGGCGAACCCACATAACCCGTTACCAGAATCTGCTTGTTTCGGGCGATCACACAGCCACTCCGTCCGCGGTCGCAGGTAGCGCGTTTGGCAATGGTATTGGCCACTTCCATAAAGTATTCGTCCCAGGTTGGGCGTATGTATTTTTTTTCTTCCATAAAGTAGAAAATTCCCTGATTACTAATTTATTTAAATCTCCCTTTATCCCTATCTCTCCTTGTCCCCCCGTCCCCATTTCCCCTTGTCTTCAGGTCCATGAGCCGTCCCTCGTCCCTTCTTTCCGTCCCTCGTCCCTCCCCCGCAAAGATACCACCTAAATTCCGGAATTATTTATCTAGCCTTTTATAAAAAAACAAAAAAACACTTGACAAACTAAAGATTTAGTTGTAACTTTGTCATACTAATTAACTAACTATTTAGTTATACATACAAATCCAATGAAAATGAAAGAACTAACCAGGGCAGAAGAGCAGGTAATGCAGATACTCTGGCGCATAGGCAAAGGGCATGTAAACGATTTGCTTGCATACTTTCCCGAACCTAAACCAGCCTACAATACTGTCTCCACAATCGTCCGCATCCTTGAAAAAAAGGAATTTGTAGATCACGAAGCCATTGGGAAATCGCACCGCTACTTCCCGAAAGTGAGCAAACGTGATTACACCCGATTCACCATGAAGCAGATGCTCACCGGATATTTCAGCAACTCTTATAAACAAATGGTTTCTTTTTTTGCCGATGAGCATGACCTTTCTGTGAAGGAAATGGAGGAAATCAGGCAATTGATGGAACAGCAAATCAACGAAAAAAAGCAGAAACCATGACACCGTTATTTATATATCTGCTCAAAGTCGCCATCATCAACGCATTGATGATAGGCTTTTATCATTTTGCAATCCGTCCAGGGCGCAACTTCGGACTTATGCGGTGGGTGTTGCTGGCCGCGGTAGTTTTGCCATTGATTTTGCCGTTAATCCCGCAGCCTGTAATGCATCAGGGCGAAGCTGAAATTCCCCTGTATGTGATTTCACTTCCTGAAGTTCAAGGTGCAGCCACTATCTCAGCGGAAGCAAAACCTTCCTCTATTCCTGACATCAGGTTGCTGATTTACGCTTCGGTTGTGTTGCTGATGATGCTGGCAACAATGGTTTCAGTGTTGTCGGTTGCCCGGCGACTGAGGTTATCAAAAGTGAAAATCACCCTTTACGGGAAAATCTATATTGACGAAACCGCTGTTAGCCCGTTTTCATTTTTCAAATGGGTATTTTTCCCTGATAAAAGCCTTGAACACCCGGGTGCCGACCTTCTGCTCAGGCATGAATTCAGCCATGTGAAGCGTCACCATAGCATCGACCGGTTGATTTCCGCAAGTTTCCGTGCATTCTTCTGGTTCAGTCCGTTTGCCCACTTTAATCATAAATTATTGTCCGAAGTTCATGAATATCAGGCCGATGCCGATGCCATTGAAGCTTATGGCGACAAGGCAGGCTATAACCAGCTCATAGTTTCTTATGCCGGAATACCAGGCAACAACCCGATAACCAATCCTTTCAGTGCTCATCTAAAAAAACGTATTATTATGCTAAATCATTTGAAACCCGGCAAACTCAGCTTAACCGCCATTGTAACCGGAATTGTACTCATTGCATCGGTTGCAGTTTTTTCATCTATGGTGCAACCTCAAAAAACAAATTCGTCGGACGTGGTGTCTGGTGATGAATTTCAATCAGCAGCGCTATCCGAAAGTCTGTCACTTCCTGAAGTAACAGTTTTCCCTGTTGGTGACGGATCAACAGCAATCTCAGATGACACTACCCTTGTGCCGGCTCAATACCCCGGTGGTGATGATGCACGCATTTTGTTTCTGGGAAACAACATCAGGTATCCTGTTGAAGCCAGAAATAAGAACATCCAGGGTACTGTTGAGTATAGATTTACAGTGGAAGCCGATGGAAAAGTAACTTCCGTTGAAATAGTTTCAGGAATCGGTGGCGGCTGTGATGAAGAAGTTTTGCGCGTTGTTGCACTTATGCCTGCCTGGAAACCGGCGACCAAAGGTGGAAAGCCAGTGAGAAGCACCATGGTTTTACCTGTAAAATTTTCACTTTCCAACGGCACAAACGAAACCGATGATGTATTTACAGTTGTGGAAAACCCGCCGAAATTCCCGGGTGGTGATGATGCCAGAGCGGCACATTTTAGTAAAGTTATTATTTATCCCGAATCCGCCAGAAAGGATAAAATTGAAGGAACTGTTTATGTTACTTTCATCGTTGAAAAAGATGGCAGTATAAGCAATGTCAGAATTTTGCGCGGTGTGAGGAAAGACATCGACGAGGTTGCCCTCAGAGCCGTTAGCAGTATGCCATTGTGGGAGCCCGGAACTCAAAGAGGAGAGCCAGTAAGGGTGCAGTTTAATATGCCTTTAAAGTTCAAACTTTCGGAGGAAAAGTCAGAGGAAAAGAAAGAGGTAAAGAAGGAGTCGTCAAGCGAAGTTAAAACTTCAACCATAATCGACGGGCGTGAAGTATTTATGGTTGTGGAGGAATCACCTGAATATCCCGGTGGAAGTGATGCTTTGTACAAATATCTGGGCGAAAAAAATAAATACACCGAAGAAGCCCGCAAGCAAAAGATAGAAGGAACAATTTACATTGGTTTCACTGTTGAACCAGATGGAAGCATCAGCAATGCCCGTGTGCTTCGTGGTATTGGCGGAGGTTTAGATGAGGTTGCTATAAATTCAATCATGAGTATGCCCAAATGGAAGCCCGGTAAAAATAAAGGTGTAGCTGTACCGGTGCAGTTTAATATTCCGGTAAAGTTTAAACTTGATCCCGATAGTCCTGATAAACCTGTTGAAATGCCTGAAAAATCAATGTACCACGGACGTGAAGTTTACAATAAGGTAGATGTTTCACCAGAGTTTCCAGGAGGAAATGAAGCATTTCTGGCGTATCTGAGAAAGTATATTGGAAATGTAGAGTTTTCAAATTTTGAAGATTCTAAAACAAGCCTTTCCATGATATTTGTTGTTGAACCCGATGGCAGCATTACCCCGGGTGCTGTTTCTGAAAATGCAGATGCTGTTGTTAAACTTACACCAAAGCTTCAGGAGGCATTAAGAAATATGCCTGCATGGAAACCCGGCAAAACCAAAGGAGTTGCAGTTCCGGTGAGAGAGCTAATCTTTCTGAAAACCATTAACCAGTGAAAGTTATGAAGTTGCGTCATTTGTTTATTTTTCTGACTTTTTTCACTTTTAATATAGAAGCCCTGGCATCCTGGCCGGGGCTTTGCAAAATTAACCAATACAATAAGGAAGGACTGCGCCATGGCCGATGGATTTACCATTGGGACGAAGCAAAGAAAATTCCCATGAACAAACTGCGGTTTAAAAATGGAAGAGAGTTCGGATTAAACAGGTATTACAACGAAGACGGCAAGAAGTGGCTCAGATTCAGGGCTTTTAAGGATGGCCGTATGATTGTAACTTACTATGATGAAAAAGGCAAAAAAGAACGAAAAGGTGAAGCATTAATGATTTACGACCCTTTGGAAATCCGTTACTGCTGGCATGGCAAATGGAAGTTTTATGAGGAGGGTAAAATAGTGAGAACAGCTATTAATAATATGGGGCAGGAAGTGGAAGAATGATAAAGCCAGCAATAAGGATAGGCTTCCCGTAAGCTTGAATGTGCGCTCATTGATCGGGTAAATTCAGTTTATTTTGTCACCGAATAATGGTATTTTATCATCAAGTGGTTGTTTTGCACGAAAGTTTTTCTTTGAAATGAAGTGTAAGTTTAATTAAAATTCATTTGTAAGTATCCTGTTTATTTGTTCTTCCAATTCATTTAAATCCTGCGTTGCATAATAAATCCTTTCCACTTTTATACCGTGGTACACATGAATAATAAAATTTCGGAACGAGCGGGGTATGTGCCATGGATAATTGTATTTGGCTAAAATTTCATCATCAATGTGCCTTATGGCTTCTCCAATAATCAGGAACTGATATTGTACTGCACTTTGCAATTTAATATCCTTCGAAAAAGAAATCTCGTCCTCATCTTCAACAAACTGCCTTATTAACCGAATAGCGTTGAGAATACTTTCAACTCTTTCTTTAGGTGTTGGTTTATCCATAAATCTTAATTAAATCGTTGGTCACTGAATGGTTGGCGAAGTCTTTCAAATATCCTTTTTCTACGAGGTCAACTCTTCGCTTGATCTTTTGCTCTATCAGAAAGGCAATGTCCAGCAAATCAAACATGGAGTAGCTTTTATTGCTGTTCATTTCTACCATTATATCAACATCACTGCCATGTTGATCTTCACCTCTGGCTAACGAACCAAAAAGCCACGCGGCAGAAACCCTTCCGTCATCTTTCAATATTTTTTTTATTAAATGGATGGTTTCTGATAGATCTGTTTCAGTCTTTGCTCCATAACTTACTTTTTCTTCCGCCAGCTGCAAAGCTTCAATCGCAAACTCTTCATCTGCAACTTCATACATCAGCTTGTCAGACAGCCAGAAAACAAGCAATTCATTTTTATTTGCCTTAAAAAACTCAGCAAGTTTTATCACCTGTTCGCGGCTTGCATTGCGCTGTCCTCTCTCAATCTTGCTTAAAATTGCCTGATCGATGTCAAGGAATGCCGCCACTGTCCGAAGCGGCAATTTATTTTCTACGCGTAGTTTTCTTATTGTTTTGCCTAAGCTGTCCATTTTGAACAATTCTTTTTTGAATGTATTTGTCAAATTTACAAAATTATTTTGAAAATCTTCTATCAAGGCTACAAAGTAGAGCCATCTGGTTGAATGGTCTCCTTTTTTCCGTCATCCCTTTCAAAGTTACACTATCTTTTTACGCATGGCTATTATCGCGGGAAATCAAAAATTTGTCGCTTAAATTCAATTATGCTTACCTTTGAAGCCTAATCTTTACAAATCACAAAAATGAGAAATCTGATTTTCAGTTTACTGGCCATCGTAATCCTGGCTTCCTGTAATTCGCGCAAAAGCGATGAATATGTAATCAAAGGCACCATCCAGGGCGATACTGTTGAGCAGGTATTCCTGCAAAAGAGCAAAGATGGCCGCTTCGAAATTCTTGATTCGGCGAAGGTTGAGGATGGGAAATTCAAATTCACCGGAAAAATTACCGATGCTGATCTTTACTACATCGGGCTTGATGAAAGCAGGTTTACCGGATTTTTCAATGAAGCAGCTACCATTAAAATCGATTTTCACACCGATAGTTTAATGAGCCCGAAAGTAAGCGGTTCCGCTTCTGACAAGCTTTATCGCGATTATCTGACTCTGGTTGAAAAGCAACGCAGTGTTGAAATTGGCCTTTATACAGCTTATAATGAAGCCAATCGCATGGCCGATACCGCAAAAATGAATCAACTTGAAAAGGATATCGAAGCCAACGATGTAATTCAAAAGGAAGAGATTATGAACTTCATCAAGGCCAACAACACTTCATTTGTTGCTCCTTATGTAGCCATTCGCCATGCATACATTATGGAACTTGACGAAATGGAGAAGGTTCTGGCATCCCTCGATAAAAAAGTGCTGGGTTCCAGCTTTGCAAAAATGTTCAGCGATAGGATTGTTACACTTCAGAATGTAGCCATAGGCAAACCTGCGCCTGATTTTACCATGAATGACCTGAATGGCAATCCGGTTTCGCTTTCACAATTGAAAGGAAAAGTTTTGTTGGTTGATTTCTGGGCTGCATGGTGTGGACCCTGCCGTGCCGAAAACCCCAATGTAGTTGCTGCTTACAATAAGTATAAAGATCTTGGTTTTGATGTACTTGGTGTTTCTCTTGACCGCGAAAAGGAGTCATGGATGAAAGCCATTGCCGATGATAAACTTACCTGGACACATGTTTCCGATCTTCAATACTGGCAGAATGCTGCTGCCAAACTTTACGGCGTTAATTCGATTCCTTCAAGTGTACTGTTAGATAAGGATGGCATTATCATCGCCCGAAACCTGCGTGGTGAAGAACTGCATAAGAAACTGGAAGAGATTCTGGCTCCGGTATAACGGTTTTTGATCTGAATAAAAAATGAGGCAATCTCGGATTGTCTATATTTCGACTTCGCTACCAATGACAGATTGTCGTTTTGTGCTTCGACTCCGCTACCAATGACAGATTATGTAACGTTCGCATTTTCAGGCATTTTCATATTGAGTTCTTTGACAAGTCTGTTTAGTGTTTTCAACTTATTTAACATCATTTGTTCTTCGTAATTTTTGATGCCTTTTTCTGCAAAGTCTAGACCTTTCACCATCACTCTCCAATATAGCACTGCCGTTTTGCGGGCCATTGCTTTTATTGCTATTCGTGGTCCTTTCTTACCCTTTAGTCTGCGACCGAAAGCCCCAAGGGCGATATCCTTGCTGTTTATCAAGCCTTGAGCAATAATCCTAAATATTTGTCCTGCTCTTGGACGCACTTTCTTTTTGGCATTCCTGTGCATTTTCCCAGAATTATTCTGACCTGGGGACAAACCTAGCCAGCTGGTATAATGCTTTTCTGTTGGCCATTTAGATAGATCCCGACCAGTTTCTGAAAGCAGTTGCATCCATGTGTAATCTGTGATTCCAGAGATAACGGTGGCATCTTTCCCTCCGAAAATATTGATCAGGTTTGGTGCTAGTTTTGCTACAGCTGGTTTATGGTGTCGTATCGCTTTCCGTTTTTTTTTTCATCCTGGCCCTCGCCAGATTGGCCAATCTTGTTGATAACAACGCTGATTCTCTTATCACATTCTTCGATCTGACTGAGATAAAACTTATAGCCTTCATATGCTTGTTTCAATGCAAAAAGGCTTGCGTCAGTGTATCTACCTTCCAGTGCTTTAAGAATTAGGTCTTTCTTATTCTTCAAGACACTTTGGTGGCAAAGATTTACGAGAACATTTTTGTCCCTCACTCCATTGAGGATTGCCTCGATTATCGCAATACCGCTTGCTCCGTGTATTTGGTTCAATACTTCTTTGAGCCTGATGTTCATCAATGTCAATGCTTTTTGCATATGGTTAATATGCATCGTGGAACTGCTAATGTGGTCTTCTCTCAGACGCAAGTAACTTCTTAGTTCCTTAATGTCGGCATCAACTATCAAACACCGGTTAAGTAATCCATAACTGTGAAGTTCCTGTATCCATTGGCAATCCTTGACATCGGTTTTACGTCCAGGGACTTGTTTGGTTTGGCGACCATCAACAAGCCAAACATCGATCCCGGCTTTTTCCAATATCTCATATAAAATAACCCAATAAACCCCGGTTGCTTCCATTGCCGCTGTTGTAACGTTGTGTTTTAACAATAGATCGCGTAGCACAAGAAAATCTCCTGTAAAGGTTAAATGACTGACAACCGGTTGTCCTTCAATGGATGTAAATACCCTTTTGGCACCAATATCGATGCCGGCAACATTGGTTCTGATCTTTTTCATAATCAAGGTTTTTAATGATAAAGATCTACACCCAAAAGGGCATTGTAAACTATACGTTGGCAAGCTACCAATCGGACATTCCCCTAAAGGAAGTACCATGCATTATGCCTCAATCTTTTGGAACCATACTCAGCAACAGGTAAAAAACACTAAGCTTACAACGGTCAAACTGTGAAGATCTTATCGCTAAGGTAGCTAGTTTCCGTATGTCATCTCCGCATTATGCTCAATTTTTTTTGAGTTACAACTCAGCATGACATTGTAAGTGGCTGAAAAAGTGTAATTTAAAAGAAACAATGTTACCAATACACGAATGTCACACTGAGCGGAGTCGAAGTGTTTAAACGCCTGATCTGCTGTCATCTCCGCATTATACTCAATTTTATTTGAGTTACAACTCAATATGACAATGGATTGACCATCAGAGGTCAGGCGATGTCAGGCTGAGCGGAGTCGAAGCCTTTTTTGATTGTTGAGACAGCCTGTTTTTATTTACCCCTGAAGAGCTTTTTAGTGGATTTCACCTTTTTTTCTTAAAGAAATCTGTCATCAATTTTCCACACTCCTCAGCCATTATTCCTCCCCGCACTTTGGTTTTGGGATGCAGCAGATTTGCATCCAGTGTCGAATAACCCCGTTTGGGATCAGCGGCGCCATAAACAATTTCACCCAATTGCAGCCACAATGAAGCAGCGGCGCACATTGGGCAAGGTTCCAGGGTTACATACAAAGTACATTCATTCAGATACTTGCCTCCTATGTGATTAGCTGCAGAAGTAAACGCCTGCATTTCGGCATGGGCGGTTGCATCGTTCAAGGCTTCGGTGAGGTTGTGTCCGCGGGCAATTATCCGGCCCTGGCTTACAATCACTGCGCCAACCGGAACTTCGTCCCTCTTCAGCGCGATAAGTGCCTCGTTGTATGCTTCACGCATAAAGTGCAGGTCGGAGGTTTTGGGTTGCAGTTCCATGGGAATATGTATCGTAATTTCTATGTCGATTAGTCAAGGAATATTGTCTTCCCGCACGTGCGAAACTCAGACTGACAGTCATCCTGAGCGGAGTCGAAGGATATTTGATTCACTTTTCTACATGCAAAGATACACTTCACCACCACATCACCTTATCTGTTTGTCAGCAAAAAATAGATTAATGCCGGAGATTCGACAATTCTTTAATTAGCTGGGGATAAATTATTTTCAATTACTTGACTTGGACGTATAAAATGATTAATTTTGTACGTACAAACAGTATGCTATGGAAACAAAGTTAACTTTACGTTTAAAGAAAAGCGTTATTGAAAAGGCAAAGGTTTATGCGCAAAACAACAGAATCAGCCTTTCAAAAATGATCGAATCTTACCTCGAATCTTTAACAGCATCCAGTAAAAAAGATGCCGAAATTACGCCTTTGGTTGAAAGTTTGAGTGGGGTTATAGATCTCGACTCCAATTTTAATTATAAAAGTGAATACTCCGACTACTTATCCAAAAAGTACAAATGAAAAATATTCTGCTGGATACAAATATTATTATTGACTTATTAGCCAATAGAGAACCATTCAATCAGGATGCTTTGAGACTATTTTCGTTTGCAGACAGAGGCAAAGTAATTCTTTTTACATCTGCGCTTTCCATTGCAAATGTAAGTTATGTTCTTTCAAAGCAAAGAAATCCTGAAGACACCAAACAGATTTTGAGAAAGTTGAAATTGTTGGTAAGGGTTTTAAGCCTTGATGAAAAGATAATAAATCTGGCATTAAATGACAATGAGTTTAGAGACTTTGAGGATGGTTTGCAATATTATTCGGCAATAGAAAATGAAATTGATATAATAGTCACCAGAAATCTAAAAGATTTCGAAAATTCTAAACTGGCAGTAATGTGTGCGGATCAATTAAATAAAATAATTGAGTGATTTCTGACTAGCGGTTTTGCCAGTATTGCCCGGAGCTGTTGGGTGAATAAGATCCCTGTAATCCAAAATGGATGTAATACCGGAAAAGATGCAAAGAATCTGTATGCTGGCAAACATTTTACACCAACTCTTGTTTAAGCCATTGCCCGGTAAAATCATATGCAAATCAGTGATTTTCCGAAAGCATTGATAATTTGGCCGGCTGGTGAAACGGAGCCTGATTTTTCTTATAATTGCAAGCCCGAAAAGCTTACTGAAATTTATTTATGTATTGGTTTTAATAGCTGGAATGAGGAAATTTTACCTGTTGTTTTTTCTGGGGGTTTTCAGTCTGCCCCTGTTCTCTTTTGCCGTAAGCACCGGAAGTGCTGACACCACAGCGCATGGAGAAACAGCCGAAGAGGAGTTTAATGCCGGCGTAATGATCATCGATCATATTGTTGACAGCTACGAATGGCATATTGCTACCCTGGGTCATACACATGTTTCTATTCCCCTTCCGGTGATTCTTATTGATGGCGGGAAACTGCATTTGTTCAGTTCGTCAAAGTTTCACCACGGGCATGATGCTTACAAAGGCTTTAAAATTGAAACTGCCAAAGGCGGAAATAAGGGAAAAATTGTAAAGGTTGTCCCCGGAACCATGACCACGGATTCCCAAGCGGGAATGCCTGTCGATCTTTCAATCACCAAAAATGTTGTGGGTGTATTTGTTAGTTTTATTGTTCTGTTGCTGGTTTTCTTTTCTGTTGCCCGATCATACAAACGAACTGCCGGCCATGCGCCCAAAGGATTGCAATCATTGCTTGAGCCGCTGATTCTCTTCGTCAGGGATGAAATTGCAAAGCCCTCCATCGGAAAACATTACGAAAGGTTTATGCCTTTTTTGCTCACTATTTTCTTCTTTATCTTTTTCACCAACCTTATCGGATTGATCCCTCTTTTTCCGGGAGGAGCAAATGTAACGGGCAATATTGCAGTAACCATGGTGCTTGCCCTCTTTACTTTTTTCATGACATCATTCAGTGCCAATAAATCCTATTGGCTGCACATATTCAACACACCCGGCGTGCCCTGGTGGCTTAAATTTCCGATTCCCCTCTTTCCGATTATCGAAATAACCGGAGCAGTGGTAAAGCCTTTTGTATTGATGATCCGTTTGTTTGCCAATATTACCGCCGGTCACATTATCGTGCTGGGATTCATCAGCCTTATTTTTGTTTTCGCAAAGATAAGCCCGGCCCTTGGTTACGGAGTTTCAGTGGTATCGGTGTTCTTCGCAATATTTATCAGCCTGCTCGAATTGCTTGTGGCATTTATTCAGGCTTATGTGTTTACGCTGCTTTCGGCACTGTATTTTGGAATGGCTACTGAAGAGCACGCACATGCTGACGGGCATCACTAAGATTTTTTAGTAAAGTAATTTTTTGATTCATCCTTAAACCCAACAATTATGACAGTTTTATCAGTACTTCTGCAAGTAGCAACCGATCTGGCTCCTTTGGCCAAGATGGCTGCTGCTTTTGGCGCCGGAATCGCCGCCATTGCTGCTGCGTTTGGCATCGGCAATATCGGCCGTGCAGCACTCGAATCCATTGCACGCCAGCCCGAAGCTTCAGGTGACATCAGGTCAAACATGATTGTATCGGCTGCTCTTATCGAAGGAGTTGCTTTCTTTGCCATCGTGGTTTGTCTGCTTATCCTGTTTATCTAACGATAACAGAACTGACTACCGGTTCAACGGTTGGTTGCGCCGGTAGTTTTGTTTACTGATCATAATCGAAAAAAAGGAAAATTATGGAATTAGTTAATCCCGGCATTGGGCTTATTTTCTGGATGGCCTTGTCCTTCGGATTGTTGCTGTTTATTTTGGGCAAATTTGTTTGGCCACCCATTATGCGTGCCCTGCATGAACGCGAAAAAAATATTGAACTGGCGCTTCACGAAGCCGAAAAAGCACGTGAAGAGATGAAGCTTCTGATGTTTACCAACGAACAAATGATGCTTGAAGCCAAGAATGAGCGCGATAAACTGATAGGCGAAGCCCGCAAAATCAGGGAATCGCTGATTGAGGAAGCAAGGTTAAAAGCCGGCGAAGAAGCAAGTCGTATGATTGAAAATGCCCGCGAAAGGATTCATTTCGAAAAGATGGCCGCCATCACCGAACTGAAAAATCAGATTGCTAATCTTTCTATCGAGATCGCCGAGAAAGTTATCCGCCGCGAACTTTCTGAACCTTCAAGGCAGGAGGAAATTGTACGCGAATCGCTTAGCGACATCAACCTTAACTAAGCGCGATGAACAATCCAAAAGTCAATATACGATATGCTCAGGCACTCTTCGATCTCGCTTTGGAACGCAGCGAAGTTGAAACAGCCAGAAAGGACATGAATCTGATTGAAAATATTTGCAATCAGAATCCTGATCTGATCGTTATGCTCAATAGTCCGGTTATCAGCAGCGACAAAAAGATTTCAGTGATGCATCTGCTTTTATCCGGAAAGATTGGCAAAATGGCCATGGGTTTCGTCGATATTATTATCCGCAAAAGGAGGGAAGCGCATTTAAATCATATTGCCCGGAAGTTTGAAGACCTTTATCTGGAATACAAAAACATTCAGAAAGCAGTTGTAACCTCAGCCATTCCGCTCAGCGAAAACCTGAGGCAATCCATAAAAAAAGTGCTTGAAGAACAAACAAAGGGAACCATAATAATGGCTGAAGTTGTTGATCCGGAAGTAATTGGCGGACTGATTGTTAAAGTCGGAAATCAGCTTTACGACGACAGCATACGCCAGAAGCTTGTTGATTTGCGCAAAGAATTTAACGTGAATACTTACATCAGAGAATTTTAAAAATATAACCAAATGGCAGAAATTAAACCTGCAGAAGTATCGGCAATATTACGGCAGCAACTGGCCGGATTCAGCACAGAGGCTGAACTTGAAGAAACAGGAAGTGTTTTACAGGTTGGAGACGGAATTGCAAGGGTTTACGGACTTTCGAATGTTCAGTCAGGCGAGCTTGTTGAGTTTGTCTCAGCCGGCGTAAAAGGAATTGTGCTCAACCTTGAAGAAGACAATGTCGGGGTAGTTATGCTTGGAGAATCTTCGGGCATTAACGAAGGCGATCTGGTTCAGCGTACCCGCCGCATTTCCTCTATACCTGTTTCAGAAGGCATGCTTGGCCGGGTTATCAATACCCTGGGAGAGCCCATTGATGGCAAAGGTCCGATTACCGGCGAAATATTTGAAATGCCCCTTGAGCGCAAAGCGCCCGGTGTTATTTACCGCCAGCCGGTGAATGAGCCGCTTCAGACCGGTATCAAAGCCATTGATGCGATGATTCCGATCGGACGTGGTCAGCGCGAATTAATTATCGGCGACCGCCAGACAGGAAAAACCGCCATTGCACTGGACACCATCATTAATCAGAAGGAATTTTACGATAAAGGCGTACCTGTTTTCTGTATTTATGTTGCCATCGGACAAAAAGGAAGCAGTGTTGCAGGGATTGTTCAAACCCTTGAAGCGAAAGGTGCCATGCATTACACGGTTGTGGTTGTGGCTACTGCCAGCGACCCTGCTGCCATGCAGTTTTATGCGCCGTTTGCAGGCGCGGCTATCGGAGAGTATTTCCGCGATACGGGCCGTCCGGCGCTTATTATTTTTGATGATCTCTCGAAACAAGCGGTTGCTTACCGCGAAGTGTCACTGTTGCTGAGACGTCCGCCCGGACGCGAAGCTTACCCCGGCGACGTTTTTTACCTTCACTCACGCCTGCTCGAAAGGGCGGCAAAAATCATTGTTTCCGACACAATTGCTGCCGGAATGAACGACCTTCCAGCATGTCTGCAAGGCAAAGTCAGGGGTGGAGGTTCGCTGACAGCCCTTCCCATTATTGAAACACAAGCCGGCGACGTTTCGGCATATATCCCGACCAACGTGATTTCAATTACCGATGGTCAGATATTTCTCGAAAATAACCTCTTCAATGCCGGAATCCGGCCGGCCATCAACGTGGGAATCTCTGTATCACGGGTGGGTGGTAATGCCCAGATAAAACCTATGAAAAAGGTTGCTGGTACGCTTAAACTCGATCAGGCACAATACCGCGAACTCGAAGCATTTTCAAAATTCGGATCCGATCTTGATGCTGTTACAAAGTCAGTTCTTGACAAAGGAGCACGCAATGTTGAAATCCTGAAACAGGCACAATATTCTCCAATGCCTGTTGAACAGCAGGTTGCCATTATTTACTGTGGGGCAAAAGGTTTGCTTCAGAAAGTGCCGTTGCGCAACATTCATAATTTTGAAGTTGAGTTTCTGCACAGACTTGAAGACACAAAACCTGAATTGCTGGAGCAATTGCGCAAAGGAGTGTTTACACCTGAAATTGAAAAAGCGCTTGATGATGCAGCCATGGAGCTGGTGAGAAAGTACGAAGTTTAATATTTCAATAATACATTAATGCCCAGTCTCAAAGAGGTCAGGACCCGGATAACATCCGTAAAATCAACGCAACAGATTACCAGTGCCATGAAGATGGTGGCTGCTTCAAAGTTGCGCAAAGCCCAGACCAGCATATTACAGCTAAGGCCATTTGCAGCACATCAAAAAATGCTGCTGCAGCAACTTACTGCCGGCCTGGGCGAAAAGAAAGCCAATATCTATGGCGAAGTCCGCGAAGGTGGCAAGGTTCTTTATGTGGTTTTTACATCGAACAGAGGTCTCTGCGGTGCTTACAACACCAATGTGATCAAACAGATGAATGCCATTATTGCGGCAAACAGCACAACAAAAAACGGCAACGGTTTCGCATTGGTAACCATCGGTAAAAAAGCCAGTGAATTTTATGCAAAACAGCCCGTTGAGGTTGTAGCCACACATGATGATCTTTATGATCAGCTGACCTATGCCAAAGCAGTTCCGGTTGCGGAAAATTTTATTCAGATGTATCTCTCAGGTGAATACAACCGGATAGTATTTATTTATCATCAGTTTAAAAATGCAGTTGTTCAGAGATTGCAGGTTGAGCAGTTTCTTCCGGTTGAAAGTCCCGAACAGGATGAAAAGTCTGAACACAGGGAAGTGGAATATATTTTTGATCCGTCTATGGAAGAAATTCTTGACGATCTGGTTCCACAGATTCTGAAAACCCAGTTTTACAAAGCACTGCTCGATTCGTGGGCATCAGAACTCGGTGCCAGAATGACTGCAATGTCGCAGGCCACCGATAATGCCAATGAGTTGCTCAAAGATCTGAAACTTACCTACAATAAAGCCCGTCAGGCTTCCATCACCAAAGAAATTCTTGAAATTGTAGGTGGTGCCGAAGCATTGAAAAACCAATAAGATCAGAAACATTCGTACCTTTGGTATGTTTATTAAATAACTTAAAAACATTGAATTATGATTTCGAAGAAAGTTGAAGAAGCCATTAATGAGCAGATTAAGAAAGAAGAACACTCTTCGAGGATTTACATGGCCATGGCTTCATGGTGTGAAACCAACGGATATCGCGGAGCTGCTGATTTTCTTTACAAACAGAGCGATGAAGAGCGTATGCACATGCTCAAATTCATTAAATTTCTGAACGACAGAGGCGGTTATTCCGTGCTTGATTCACTTGAAGTTCCCGTTTCGCAATACAAATCATTGCGCGAAGTATTCGACCATGTTTTGAGTCACGAGGAATTTGTTACGGCCTCCATCAATCAGGTTTACGAAGTTTCGCTCAACGAAAAAGATTACACCACCGGAAACTTCCTGCAATGGTACATCAATGAGCAGATTGAGGAAGAAAGCACCGTTCATGGCATTCTCGACCAGATGAAATTACTTGGTGATGATAAGGCAGGTTTGTTTCACATCGACAAGGAGCTGGGAGCAATGGCTGCCGCCAAGGTAATTGATGTGCTTGCATAGCAAAATATAATTTTGCTCCTTTAGTGCGTATTTACTCATAAATAAAGTGGTTCATCGGTTTTCGGTGAACCACTTTATTATTAAACCCCACACCTTAAAAATCTGCCTTATATTGTAACCAGGCCATAACCCGCATTCACATTCTTACAGGGCGTTTATATCTATGCTTTCAATGCCTGTGCCCGTCATGATCGTGGTCAATATCAAGTAATACCTTCCCTGAATCTTTCAATAAACCGATTGACCATTTGACAATTACAAGAGAACTAATTATTGCTGCAATGGTATCAATAAACGGAATGCCCCATATCATTGCGGCGGTGAGTCCAAGAATGGCTGATAAACTGGTGAGGGCATCGGCAATAACATGCAGGTAAGCAGCCCGTATGTTATGGTCAGAATGCTCTTGTTTGTGGTGCAAAAGAACTGCACTTGCAATGTTCACCAGCAAGCCGATTATGGCAACCAGTATTGCTTCCTTGTAAACGATGTTTTGCGGATTATACAATCTTTGCGTTGCTTCAACCAGAATTACCACGGCAAAAATCAGAAGCATCAGTCCGCTGCTGTAGCCTGAAAGCGATAGTATTTTATCAGAATTTCCGGTAAATTTTCTGCTTTTTGAAACCTTTCGCACAATCACATATGCCAACCAGCTTAAGCCAATGGCAAGCACATGCGAACCCATGTGAATGCCATCGGCAAGTAAAGCCATTGAATTGGTAGTTAATCCAAAGATTATCTCCACAACCATTGTGATGGCTGTTAAAAAGACAACCCACATGGTTTTGTTTTCGAGCTTATGATTGTGTTCCGACATCTATTCAAAAGTTTTTAATTTGCTTAACAGTTCAAAATAGGCGTTTTCCGTTTGCAGGAATTGGTTCTGAATATCCCGGATAAAATTAGCATCCAACAGATATTCTGCAAAGGTAATGTGTCCTGATTTCAAAAGTTCCGGATTGCTTTTTGAAATTCCTTCTTCGACAATTACAATTTTCATTTGCTCATAATTGGTTTTAAGAGCCACCATTTCATAATACAACCCGGAAACCAGCATCTTTATTTCACTTTCGTGCTGTGAAAGATTTGCTTTGGTCCATTCGGTTTGAAGTTTTGCGTGTTTTACACTATTCCTGTTTTGCCAGAGCGGAATACTAATGCCTGCATGGAAGCCCTGTAGCTTCTGGTCAAGAATGGTTTCGGATTTGTACCCGGCTTCAAAGGAAGGTAAACCATTCATTAATTGATGCTTTACTTCATTTTCGGCTTGTTGAATGCCTATTTGCGCCATTACCAGATCCGGATTGTTTTCGGTCAGATTTGCAAGGAGGTTGTCCAAATCAGGTTTTTCCCAGCCCGACGGATAATCAAATATCAAACCTTCGATTACGTTGTCCCCGTTAAGTTGCCGGAGATACCGGGCTTGTATTTCGATTTCAGATTGAACTTTCTGCCATTCAGATTGAACGCCGATGGAATAGATCCGGGCTTTGTCGAATGCAGGTTTTGTAATTTCGCCAGCTTCGAAACCTTCCTGCATAATGGCAACCAGTTTTTTGGCATCTGCATTTCTAGTTTGCAGCAAAGCTTCTTTTTTATACAACCAGACCAGATTAAACCAGGCAGATCTGGCAGTATGCAGGATTTCCCTTTTTTCTTTTTCAGCCAGTGCCTGTTTTTGTTGAAAGTTCAGCTTTTGAACATCTGATTTTGAGGTATAATACCCCGGCAACTTAAACGACTGAGAAATTTCCAGTTCCTGTTGGTTGCCAATGGCAACTGGATTTCCCCAAAGGTGGTTATAACTGATCGTCGGATTATCGGGATAAATTCCTGTTTTCGCTTTAGTTTCTTCCGCTTCCAGCCATTTTTGCAATGCAATCAAACCTGGATTGTTCAGCTCAACGTTTTGCATAAAGCCATCGAACGACTGACCATTAACAACGACTGAAACTGAAAGAAAAAGGATTAAATTGATTAACTTTTTCATTTACTTTCTTCCTTTCTTTTAACCAGATAATATACTGCCGGAACAATAAACATGTTCAATAAAGTAGAACTGAACAAACCTCCAAGAATAACAACGGCCATTGGGCTTTGTATTTCATTTCCGGGTTTGTCGCCAGTAAATGCCAATGGGATTAAGGCCAATGCTGCAGTTAAAGCCGTCATTAAAATCGGGTTCAGCCTGTCGAGCGAGCCATGAATAATGGCTTTATGCAATGGCTCTCTTTCATCGAGAAGCGCATTGTAACGCGACACCAATAAAATTCCGTTGCGGGTTGCAATTCCAAATAAAGTAATAAATCCGATGATAGCCGGAATACTCAGCATCCCTGAAGTTACCCAAATACTGAATACTCCACCAATCAGCGCAAGCGGCAGGTTGAGCAATATGACTGCCGAAACAGTCAGGTTGCGGAATTCAATGTACAAAAGCAGGAAGATGATAAGAATGGCCAGCAATGAAGTATAAAACAGCAAGCTGGATGCTTTTTCTTCACTTTCAAACTGTCCGCCGTATTCGATGTAATAACTCTCGGGCAGGTTTATATTTTCTGCAATCGAATTTTGCACATCACTTACCACGCCGCTTAAATCACGGCCCGATACATTGGCTGATACTACTACTTTGCGTTGCACGTTTTCGCGACTGATGGTATTTGGTCCTGAAGACGAAACAATATCAGCCA
The DNA here is from genome assembly GCA_002412885.1 of Bacteroidales bacterium UBA5197. Taxonomy (GTDB): domain Bacteria; phylum Bacteroidota; class Bacteroidia; order Bacteroidales; family Lentimicrobiaceae; genus Lentimicrobium. The sequence continues at coordinate 8,880 of DHVX01000064.1, read as the reverse complement.
CTTCTTTCAGCGCTATTTTTTTACCATCATGCGTATCGATTAAGGTGTTTTTAACAGATTCAATGGATTGCCGGTAGCGGTCGTTGTATCGTAAAATCAAATCGAAACTCATATTTCCTTCGTAAACTTCCGATACTTTCTCTCCGGCAAATGCCACATCAATAAACTCAGCAAATTCATTGACAGGAATGCCGTATTGTTTGAGCATCTCACGTTTTGGTTTTATCTGCAACTGAGGAATTTCAACCTGTTGTTCCACATTTACATCAACCAAACCTTCGATATCAGAAATATTTGATTTTATCTGATTGGCCAGGGAGAACATCTTCTGCAAATCGGTTCCGAATACTTTGATTGCGATATTCGCCCGTGTACCGGACAACATATGGTCGATGCGGTGCGACAAAGGCTGACCAATGGTGATGTTTATGCCCCGGACAGTTCCCAAGCGGCTTCGCAGTTCTTCCAGGAATTCTTCTTTTGAGCGATCCTTAAGTGTAAACGGAACATCAACCTCCGAAGAAAACACACCTTGTGCATGTTCGTCAAGTTCAGCACGACCGGTGCGGCGAACAACAGTATTGATTTCTTCCATTTCAAGCATCTCTTTTTCCAGCATCAGATTTAATTTGTTGCTTTCATCAAGAGATATTCCCGGTAAACTTACTGTGCTCAGGGTGAGCATACCTTCGTTGAATTCGGGCAGGAAACTTCGTCCCATGCTGAAAAGCACAAACATGGAAATAATAAAAAGTGCTCCTGCCGCTCCAATAATTGATTTTTTGAAGTTCAACGAACGTTCCAATGCGGTGCCATATTTACGGTTTAGCCATCGTACCCAGCGGCTCCCTGTCTCATGACCTGACAATTGTTTGTCGGTGGTAAGCAAAAAGCTGCAGAGCACTGGAGTAAGTGTAAGAGCCACAACCAGCGAAGCAAACAAGGAAATAATAAATGAAATCCCCAGGGGTTTTAACATTCGTCCTTCCATTCCCGAAAGGAAAAACAGGGGGATAAATGCAACGATAATAATAAGTGTAGCATTTAAAATGGATGCCCGTATTTCCTTTGAAGCATTGAAAATTACCGTGAGTTTAGCTTCCTGTTCATCCTCGGGTAAGCGGGCATTTTCCTTGAGCCGTTTCAGCACGTTATCAACGTCAATAATGGCATCATCAACCAGTGAACCGATGGCAATAGCCATACCTCCAAGCGACATGGTGTTGATGGTTAATCCCATTAATTTTAAGGTGATAACCGACACGACCAGCGATAAAGGTATCGCAATCAATGAGATTACTGTTGTCCGTATATTCATCAGGAACAGTAACAGTATAATCGCGACTAAAAAACCGCCTTCAATTAAGGCGCGGGTTACATTGTCGACAGCCCTGATAATAAAATCAGACTGACGGAAAATATCGGTTCTGATTTTAATATGTGCAGGCAGCGTTTTCTGCAGGCTTGCGATGGCATCATCAATTTTTTCGGTCAGAACAAGTGTGTTGGTGTTGGGTTGTTTCAGCACCATCATAACCACAGCGGGTTTGCTGTTCAGATACCCTGCCCCGATTTTTGGAGAAGTTCCTGTTTTAATACTGGCCACATCATTGATTGAAATGGGATTGCCATCCTTTACCTTAATCACCGAATTGCCGATATCATCGGGATTATTGGTGCGGATAACGCCGCGAATGATGTACTCATTTCCAAAATCGTTCAGAAAACTACCTGTTGCATTTTGGTTCAGATGGTCGCAAGCCTTAAAAAGCTCAGACAAAGTAACCCCGTAATAATCCATCCTTTCAGGATCGGCTTCTACAATATATTGTTTGTAATCACCTCCCATAACCACCACCTGCGAAACACCGGCAATTGAAAGCAGGCGATTCCGGATTTGCCAGTCAGAAATTGTCCTCAGATCCATTGGTGAAATAGAATCAGAAGAAACCGTAATGACCATAATCTCTCCAATTATGGATGATTGTGGTGCAAGCGTAGGATTACCAGCATTTTCGGGCAATCGTTCCGCAACGGTTGAGAGCTTTTCGCTAACTATCTGACGGGCCTTGAAAATATCGGTATCCCATTCAAAATCAACCCAGACAATTGATATGCCTGTCGCCGACGATGAACGCACCCGGCGCACATCTGTTGCTCCGTTAACTGCCGTTTCGATAGGAAATGTTACCAAACGCTCCACTTCTTCGGTTGCCATTCCATGTGCTTCAGTTAAAACCACCACCGAAGGAGCGGTAAGATCAGGAAACACATCTACTTCCATTTGTGTGGCTACATAGCTGCCTCCCAATAAAAGGATGAAAGCTGTAAACAACACAAGAAGCCTGTTTTTAAGACTGAAATCAATTACCTTATTTAGCATTTTAGCATTTATTTATATTGTCAAGTAAATTGATTGTTGATTAATTGGATTGTTGATTGTTGATTAATTGGATTGTTGATTATTTGGATTGTTGAATAATTCTCCTAATCACCAATCACCAATCTCAAATCATCAATCAAAAATCCCCAATCCTCAATCCCCAATCCCCAATCATCAATCCTCAATCCCCAATCACCAATCTCAAATCATCAATCAAAAATCCTCAATCCCCAATCACCAATCCTCAATCATCAATCAAAAATCCTCAATCCCCAATCACCAATCATCAATCATCAATCAAAAATCCTCAATCCCCAATCACCAATCTCAAATCATCAATCCTCAATCCTCAATCCTCAATCCCCTACCTACCTTGTGCGGTTCTTCTGCTTTTTACGAATATAGAAGCCAATTCATGTGCCTCTTTAAAATGGTTTTGAATGCGTTCGCGGGATAATAAATTTTCATCCATTATGAATTCAAGCCAGAATTCACTTTCGTCGCATTCCTCAACTACAATGCTGATTTTCGCAATAAATGCTGCCTTCGACTGAGCGTGGCAGGTAGCCCGGTAATTCGCTGCAACAGAAGTGCTACAGCGGTTTAGTTGACCTGAGATATGCCTTCCAAGTTGTGTATTAGCCAATTCAGATGCAATCTTAACGCATTCGTGAGCAAATCTCTTTGTTCTGACCTTTAGTTCTGTAGAATCCATTGTTTAAAAACTTTATGATTAACACTTAATTGTTAAATAATTGGACTGTTGATTGTTGAATAATTGGATTGTTAAAAAATTGAATTGTTGATTGTTGAATAAATGGATTGTTGAATAATTCTCCCAATCACAAATCACCAATCCTCAATTACCAATCCCCAATCCCAAATCACCAATCACCAATCACCAATCCTCAATCACCAATCACCAATCCTCAATCACAAATCACAAATCCTCAATCCTCAATCCTCAATCCTCAATACTAATGAGTATGTCCATGAAGTGGCAAATCGCCGGCCATTGCAGCCAGTTTGATCTGATAAGCCCCTTTGGTTACGATTCGTTCACCAACCGATAATCCGGAAGTAATTTCCGTGAGAACACCATCGTTATTGGATAATTCTACCTGCCGTTTTACAAACGATTCGCCCCCGGTCTGAACAAATACAAAATATTGCCCCTGCTCTTCGATTATGGACGATAAAGGAACTACCAGAGCCTGTTCTTTTCTTCCCGTTTTAAGGAATGCTTCGAGGAACATTCCCGGCATCAATTTTCCATTGTTCTGAGCCGAAAAAGTAACAGGTATGCGTGTGGCATTTTCGTTCACAAAAGCAGTGTTTGAATTTACCTTCCCGCTGATTTCCCCGAGCGTTATGGTCTCTTTGCTGTCAGCAAAAGAGAAGTTTGCATCGAATATACTGCTTACCTTTTGGAAGTCTGATTGATTTACAAATGCTTCAATAAGCAGTTGGCTTTTGCTGCCGATATGCATGATGACCGAGCTTCTATCTACAAATTGCCCATTGCTTACGTTTATGCTGCTAACGAATCCTTCAATGGGTGCTGTAACTCTTAATCCATTCTGCGATACCTGATTTGCCAACTGGTAATAACGCATTGAATCCTGTTTGTAATGAGATTCTATTTGCAGGAAATCCTTTTGTGTCACCAGCTGAATCCCGACCAATGGTTTGGTACGGTTATAATCGGCTTTGCTTTTTTCAAAGGCAATCTGGGATTCTTTCAATTTTGTATTCATATTATTTTCGATACCTGAACTGGTAATCACTGCCATCAATTCGCCTTTTCTTACCGATTGGCCCAAAACGGCAATCAGGTTTACCTGACCTTCTGTTTGTGCGTTTAATGCAATCGATGATTGGGGCTGCCCTTTCACCCTGGCAGAAGTGTGGATAACCGAATAGAAAGGCTGCAGTGTCACATTCTGAGTAGCAAATTCAGTTTTCCATGCCTGTTCTTTCAAATACGCAATCTCATCTGTTGCTTCAAGCTCCTCAGTTGTAAGTGCAGCTTCTTCTGCATCTGCGAATACCTGAATTTCCGCGATTTCAAATCTTGCATTTCCTGACGGGCTTTCCAATTCAAACAACATTTTATAAATGCCAGCTTCTTTTGGCTGCAAAGCCGGACGAAAAATACCGGGCGAGGATGGTGCTTCAACACTATGCCGTATTCCCTTGTTGCCTTGGGTAATACTAACTGTAAGTTTACCTCCGGAAACGGGTTTATAAGTGCTTAATTGGGTGAAATGGGCCGCAAAGGTGCTTGTTTGCCCCACAACTAAAGCCGGAAATTCCACAAAGAGTTCATAATCGTTTGAAAACAGCGTATAACTTAATGCGCCGGCTTCATGTTCGTGGTCGTCGTGCGCTTCCTGCCCGACAACTGTATCATGGGTATGTCCGCCTTTATTTTTATTGCTGTTGCAAGCTATAAAAACGCTGGTCATCACGATGAGTGATGTAAATATTATGTTTTTCATTTTTTCATTTTTTAATCGATTCCGGATATAAAAGTTCGGGAATAGGAATCCTAATCCCAAGCCCGCAAAAGTTTATAAAATCAAGTGATTGTTTCAACTCCAGTTATCCAGGAAGTTGAAACAATCACAAAATCAGGATTTAATTATGATCATGATCATGGTCATGGTCATGGTCGTGCTTGTGGTCTTCTTCCGGAGTTGAAGTACTTGTAGTGTCACCGACTACAAATTCTTCCTGTTCGGTGTGCTCATGGTCATGGTCGTGATCGTGGTCATGTTCACCCGCTTCGGTGCCATGCTCATGTCCGTGGTCGTTCTTTTTTTCTGTACCTGAACCACAGGATACAGCCATGAATACCATATAAACGGAAAACGCCAATAAATACATGAATCTCTTCATAATTGATCGAGTTTAGTATCCACCCGAAAGTGAATAGAATTAAAACTAATTTGATTGTATTGCGGAAAAATCAGGCAATAGAAGGTGGGCCCCGTAAGCCAGTGGCTCCGGGTTCGAAAATGGCAGTTATTAAAAAGGGTTTGTCAGTAAACCGTGTAATGTCAATCTCCGGGGGAGGTGTAATTTTAAAGTCACTTATTTTAAAAAGAATTGTTACCAATTTACAGGTAACATCAGAATCCTTTTTTAAATTAATTCTGATGTAATCAAAATCCTCATCTTCCGAAAAGTGCTGGTGAAATGGGAAGTTTTGCTGTTGTTTTTTTTCTGTTTCGTGTTGATGGTACTCTTCATAATGGCTCATCAGATCGAAATCATCTGAATGATGATGGTGTGAATTACCGGACTGAAAAGAAAGGGCATACTCCTCTGCACCATGATGATGATGAGGTATCATTTCGTGACTTAGTATTGCCAGAAATGCCAGTAAAATTGTAAGGGAATAAATTCTCTCTTTCACAAATGCAAAAATATGAATATTTTAATTGACTTTTACCAGCAAAGCGCGGGATAGAAATCAATGTATTAATAAAATCTGTGCTCCGTGGTTTTTGTGAATGAGCTGTTTATTTCTTCCCCCCACTTTTTGCAAGAATACTAACCCTCAGGTTTTCGTACCATTTTTCACCATATTTCCTGATGAGTGAATCCTTCAGGAAAACATACATAGGAACATTCAGCTTTTTGCCAAACTCAAGAGCTGGCCGGCAAATATGCCATTCATGATAATTGACGGCATCAAAATCGTTGTATTTACTGATGCGAACGGGGTACAAATGACACGACACCGGTTTGCGGAAATGTGATGCTCCGGCTTCCCAGGCTTTTTCTATGGCGCAGGCGGCAATTCCTTCATCATCAAACACCACAAAAACACACTCTGCACCATTGATTAGCGGAGTAACATAATGCCCATGTGCATCAAAATCGAAAACACCCATTTGTTCAACCGCACGAATGCCATCTGAGCGCATAAAAGGTTTTATACGATCAAGGTTATCTTCAAGTTCTGAAATTTCATGCTCTTCAAGTGGTGCTCCGGCATCGCCTTCAACACAGCAGGCGCCTTTGCACTTTTTCAGATCGCATACAAAGCAGACCTTATGCAGGTCGTCTGAATTCAGGGTATTGTCAATGGCTATCATGGGACAAAGATAAGTGTTAATTGCAATGGCATTTAAACAGGTGGAAGTGAAGTTTTTGGAAACATTGCTTTTTACGATGGGATGAATTTGTTTGTCGGCAAATGAAAAACAGCACCGGTTTGTTTTTATAAACTTTTTCATGTACGTTTGTCGCTCAAATTCAGCTTAATGGGCGTATTTAAGGCTTATCCTTCTGTGATACTGCTTACTGTTCTGTGTTGTGTTATGTCTGCCAACAGCCAAAAAGCTTTCACCCCTGGGGTTGTAAGTCCGGTTGAAAATCGCTGGGAGCTTACCGATGATGAAGATGGCATTAAATTCTATGTTCGCTGGGTTCCACTGAATTCCCTTACAGAAGTACGTGAGCGTAAAGTCGAAATTCTGGCACATACCAGTCTCGATAAGGCCCTGGGTATGGTTGCCGATATTGACAAAGCCAGTTTATGGATGTCGGGAATCAAACGGGCATCGCTGCTTCAGCGCGACAACAGCAATCAATGGTATTCTCATGTCCTATATGGCTTACCCTGGCCATTCAACGATCGTGAAATGATTACTTTGTGCCGCATGAAGAAAGTGGCGGCTTCGTCGAAAATAACCATCACCATGGAAAGTGTTGAGCACTCTTATCCAAAGGCAAAAGGGGTAGAGAGACTCACCAACTATAAAGCAAGCTGGGAAATTGTTGAAATCAACCATAACCTTGTGAAAATGACATTTATCGCGCTCTCAGGCGATCCTCCCGCTTTTCCGCGGGTAATACAGGATCCGGTGATTAAAAGGGTTTTTATGGGGAATATGCGATGCCTGAAGGAGTTATTGGAGAAGGGATAAGAGAACTGTCAACTTGCATTCGTTATTACCCCCTCTGTCTCCCTCTGCGATTAATGGTGCTAACATAAGAATATTATTTATACTTTCGATATTTGCCTTGTTTTGTCACTCTAGTAAATTTTCTGTTGGGTTTTCGCTTCTGTAGTATTTGTTTTATTATCAATTGTTTCAGTTCTCCTACGACCAGTGGACCATCGGTTATATACTCTTCCCTTTTTATCAATAAGAATATCCTGATTAAACGTATAGAATTGATGAATGAAATCTCCTTTGGGGGAAAAAGGCAAGTCTTTAATGCTTGTGTAGATGACTTTTCGGATCAGATTATATGTAGCCAAAGAAATGCAAAGTTCTTTTAATGCCATATCCGGTGTCTTGGATCGAAGTACGTTTATATCCATGACGGTCTTTACTTCCCTGATCCCTATCTCTATATCCCATCTAGTTAGGTATAAGAGTTGAAAATCTTCTTTTGCTATATTTTTATCTAGTATTGTAGAAATCAAAACGTAGTCGCCTTCTTCCGGACTTTTGCATTGCATTCTTCTTAATAATATCTTAGCCGGCTTTTCTTTCACATCCAGCCATTTTGAACGTTTGTCTGGGGTCTTTATCATTATTATTTCATCTCCATCTGCCAGCTTTTCTATCGCCTCATAGTTACGCTCCCTTTTTGCTGGTATAACTATTTCAATACCTAATCGCTTACATTTTGAAATAATCTCAAAACAGTTATACATGTCATCAAGCAATACAAGAGACTTCGGTGGTAAATCGTCAAGCATATTATAAAATAGAGACAATTCACTTAAGTGTCTGTTTCCTAATTTGAAGCTAAACAATTGCCCTGTTCCTCTTTCAATAATTACCTCAAGTAATCCTTGCGGATAACCTTCACTCGCGACCCCATGGTGTTTTACTTCATATTTCTCTCTAATGCTTTCAGTATCTTGCATTTGAATATATGTGCCATCCCCTGAAAACACGCGATAGCCATTCCAGTGTGTGTATTCATTCTGTGCTTGTTCTATGCGACTGGCCTTAAATAATTCATTAGCTAATTCTATGGAAACCCGATCCCTGGCTTTGCTATAGGCTGCTGTGTTTAATGAAATGTCTTTCTCTAAACTCTTCCTCAAATGTAATGAGTATGTTTTGGGCCGGCCCGCTTTTTTTATTGTCTTTTGATTGTCTTCTTCTTTTTGAGCTAGCATTCTTTGGCTTAGTTCCTCTATTGCTTGAGTCTTTTGCTTTTGGTGGATCATATAATATAAGTCTACCGAATTTTTTAAAGTTTTATCCTGCTGAACAGAAGTTAAAACCATTGTTAGTAACGTGTTATCAACAGTAAAAACTCTTGATCGTGTTTTAGTATCAGACTTTTTACCACTCAAAATGGATACAGGAAATTCTTCTTCCAAAAATCCAATAATATTCCCCATTTTGCATTCTTGAATTTTACTGCTTATAGCAAGCGATCTGTTCTGTTTCATTGTCTGTGACTTTTTGGTTGTCACAAAGATAATAATATATTTATTATGTTAGCACCATTACCCC
>DHVX01000075.1 GCA_002412885.1 Bacteroidales bacterium UBA5197 | reverse complement strand
CTTCGGATGTAGGCGTTGAAACTACACTGAAAATTATTGACAGAATTCAACAGCGGGTTTCACGCGATAAGTATCTGGGAACCTCAGAGTTGAACCAGATGTTACGCGAAGAGATAACAGCTTTGCTTGGCGAAAATTCAGGCGATCATCTGATTCAGGGTTTTGACTTTCCGGCCAGAGAACATCCTTATGTGATTATGGTTGTTGGTGTTAATGGTGTAGGCAAAACCACAACCATCGGTAAACTTGCCTATCAGTTTAAAGCTGCCGGCAAAACCGTGATTCTGGGTGCTGCCGATACATTCAGAGCGGCCGCTGTTTCTCAGCTCGAAATATGGGCCGAAAGGGTAGGAGTTACCTGCATTTCTCAGGGGATGGGTGCCGATCCTGCTTCGGTAGCTTTCGACACGCTTAAATCTGCCATCGCTAGAAATGCGGATGTAGTTATCATTGATACCGCCGGAAGGTTGCACAATAAAGTGAACCTGATGAATGAGTTGTCAAAAATCAAAAAGGTGATGCAAAAGCTGCTTCCTGATGCACCCAATGAAATTCTCCTGGTGCTTGATGCTTCAACAGGTCAGAATGCGATTGAACAAGCCAGACAGTTTACTGCAGCTACCGAAGTAAATGCCCTCGCCCTCACCAAATTGGATGGAACTGCCAAAGGCGGCGTGGTAATCGGAGTTTCAGACCAGTTCAAAATTCCGGTCAAGTATATTGGAATCGGAGAAAAAATGACAGACCTGCAGCCTTTTGTCAGGGAAGAATTTGTCGATTCACTTTTCAGCTAGACCAATCCCGGTCAGGCTTTTCACTTTCATTAATTCCGTTTCTCTCCTTGAAAACAAGATTGTCGAAAAATCAAACCGTTAATATAATTACCCTGGGTTGTGCCAAAAATCTGGTCGATTCAGAAGTAATGCTCCGTCAGCTTCAGGCTGCTGGGTTCAACACACTTCATGAAGATGCTGCCGAAGCCGATGTTGTGATTATAAATACCTGCGGATTTATCAATGATGCCAAGGAAGAGTCGGTTAATACTATTCTTCATTGGGCAAAAGCCAGAAAGAGCGGCGATATTGACAAATTGCTGGTAATGGGATGTCTGTCACAACGTTATAAGGATGATTTGATTAAGGAAATTCCTGAAGTTGATGCTTTTTTCGGCGTGAATGATGTGAATGCAATACTTCAATCATTGAATGCAACATATCGTGAAGCTTTGCTGGGAGAGCGGGTAATAACCACTCCTTCGCATTATGCTTACCTGAAGATTTCGGAAGGCTGCGACAGGAATTGTTCTTTTTGTGCAATTCCGGGAATCAGAGGAAGAAACATATCACGAACCATTGAAAGTCTGGTGACAGAAACTGAATTTCTCGTAGAAAAAGGGGTGAAGGAGTTGATTCTGATTGCTCAGGATCTCACTTATTACGGCCTCGACCTTTACAGTAAGCGCATGTTGCCGGCTTTGCTTGAAGAGCTGGTTAAAGTCAGCGGAATTGAATGGATCAGATTGCATTACGCTTATCCTGCCGGCTTCCCGCTGGAATTGCTTGATGTAATGAACAAGCATTCAAAGATTTGCAAATATATCGACATACCATTGCAACATATCAACAGCAACATACTTAAATCGATGCACAGGGGAATTGATGAAGATGGAACCCGGAAACTGGTTCAGACTATCCGCGAAAAAGTTCCCGGAATTGCCATCCGAAGCAGTTTTATTGTTGGATATCCGGGCGAAACTGCAAAAGATTTTGCCGGGCTCCGCGATTTTATCAGAGCGTCTGAATTCGAAAGGCTTGGTGTTTTTACCTATTCGCATGAAGAAAATACGCCCGCCTCAGCGCTTGAAGATAATGTGAGACCTGCTGCAAAAGCCCGCAGAGCCGAAGAGCTGATGTTGATTCAACAGGATATTTCCGCAGCCCGAAATAAGTCATTTGAAGGGAAATCAGTTCAGGTGATTATTGATAAAATGGAAGACGGGAAATGGATCGGTCGCACACAGTATGATTCTCCAGAGGTTGATAATGAGGTTATAATAACCGATAATTCCGGAACTTTAGCGCCCGGATGCATAGTGAATGTAAGTGTTACTTCGTCAGATATTTATGATTTAATTGCTGTTTATCCGGAAAATCAGTGATTTTTTATTTTTCATTTGATAACTTTGACAGATAATTCAAATATGTTAAAGATGAAAAAGGTATTTCTGATTTTTGCACTTATTGGCTTAATTTCCGGTAATCTGTTTTCACAGGATGATTCTGACATCAATCTAACTGACGAAGCCGGTCGTAAACAAGGAAGTTGGGTCGAAAAAGATCCCACATACACAGCAAAAGGAACTTACACCAATGACCTGAAAGATGGAATCTGGACCAGCTATTTTAATGAGAATGAAATGCTGTATAAAGTTGAGAATTTCAAATCGGGCATAAAACAGGGAATTTCTCTTGAATTTTCGAAGCGCGCCAACCTTGTTTCAGAACAATATTTTGTAAATGACTTGCCTGACGGGGTGTCGCGCACTTATACCCAATCGGGATTACCACTTACAGTAAAGAATTATAAATCAGGAAA
>DHVX01000090.1:254-140353 GCA_002412885.1 Bacteroidales bacterium UBA5197 | reverse complement strand
CCTCCTGACTTACGCGGATTTCCGGATTTTTTTGTATTCATGGTTCTGTTATTCAGGGTACAATTACTTTTAGTGATGCCGGATTAACGCGTACAATAATGTCTTTGTTAAGCTTAACCGGTTCACCATCAACATTCACAACCCGGTTTTTACGGCGGGTAAAACTCACCTCTTTTGCTTTGATGATCTCAATATAATTTGAGGAATCAATTTTTCGGGTAAGCAACAATCCAACAATTCCCGGTGCCAGAATCAAAGGCACTTTCTTCATAATACAAACATCAATTAAACCATCGTCTATTTTTGCATCGGGAGCTATTATGGTATTGTACCCAAACTGATTGGTATTTGCAAAGCTGACAAAAAGAGCTTCGCGTCTATATACTTGTCCATCGATATTTAGTTTGTACTTGCGTGGACGGTAATAGGTGTATTCGTTGGTGACGATACCCAGATAAGAAAGAAATCCCCGGCGTTTCGAAACAGCGAATTTTTTAGCAACCAAAGCATCGAAACCAACGCCGGCAATTGAAACAAACAGTTCATCGTTGATGGAGCAGGTATCCACCGATTTAATCTTGCCGAGATTGACAATTTTCAATGCGGCTGCAATATCAGCGGGAATATGAAGATGATGGGCCAATCCGTTTCCGGAGCCTGCGGGAATAATGGCCAGAACAGCGTCAGAACCATACATTCCTTTCACAACCTGATTTACAGTGCCATCACCACCAACGGCCACAATAATATCAACCCCAGCAGCAGCGGCATTCTGACTAAGCTCACGCATATGTTCGGAAGACTCACTAAAACTGACTTCCCACGTGAACCTTGAGGCATCAAGGACCTCTTTGGCAATATCAGCCAGCAAAGCCTTTCGGGATTGATTTACCCCTGAAGTGGGATTTACGAGAAACTGAATTCTCTGCTTAACATCAGACATAGTGAAAATTCAGAATAGGGATTAATTTGCAAAAATAGGGATTTCAGCGGGAATCAGCAGTTTAAAGACAGTATTCCGCTTATTGAGGTAACAAATCTGCAGAAAAAATCCTGCAACTTACTTGCTAAAAAACAACAAAGGCCGCCAGATGGCAGCCTTTGTCAAGAATTTTAGTCAGAAAAATTACTTCTGAACAATGATGCTTGCTTTTGCACGATCGCCACGGCTGTAGAGATCAACAATTTTAACAAGACCCAGTTTCTCATTCTTGGTTTTGAAAAGGAAAACCTGACCATTAACTAGATTGTTCATTTTGCTGGTCTGAGCACTCAGGTTGAAAGTCGGGAACTGATAGGTAGCTCCGATTGCATCAAACTGAGCGGCAGTAATTGTAGTAGCATTGAAACGGGTCTGGTTTTTATTGGTCCAGAGATTCAGCTTCAGATCATTGATGGTGTTTGCATCAGCATCATCAGGTGAAGCCATTGTATTCTGGTTGGTAGCACCTTTGAAGAAAAGGAAGTCGATCTTTGCCTGATTTAATGGAGATGCAGAAGTTTGACCAACTGTGTAGGTAATTCCTTCAATTGAAGAAAAGAAACTTCCAACTGGATCGTTCCACGAACCAAACTCTACATTCAGGTATTTGTTGATCTGCATACCGGGATCTTCAATGATAATGTTGAACGCCTGATCAGCTTTCATACCATTTTTGTCCCATAATTCGAAAGCCAGCCTGATTTCACCAACACCACTTAAAGTAAGGTCGGTTTCCCAGGTAAATGAATCAGATGAGAAAGTTGAATCAACATAAGTTGTAGGGGTGTTGTTGGCTGTAATTGAGAATTTGTAACGAACCAGTTTAACTCCTGAAACAGAACTTTTTAAACCATTTACTCCAACACGAATTACAGAACCTGATTGAACGGTTGCATCTGCTGAGGTATAAGTTGCACCACCTTTAAGATTCAGGGTTGGTCCCGGATCAACCGGATCATCATCTTTACCACAGGAGGTTACCACTACTGCTGCTGACATCAGCAAAGCCATAAATAAATAATTCCACTTTTTCATTTTTCGCTTGTTTTAGTTAATTTTATTTTGGTTGATTAGTTTGTGAATAATACGGTGATGCAAAGATAAACCATTTTATTCAGATTTAATCTTAACAAAAACCATTCCACGAGTATGCAGACACTTTGTCATAACGGTTTCGGCACATTTTTGTTTTATATAGCGTTGATAAATAAAGCAAGCATTTTGTCATCCAGCCAGGTTATCAAAACCAGGTTTCGCAGGTAAACGTATCGCCTAAATACCTACATGACTGAGCTTTGCAATAACTATGAAGTGAAGTTGTACTAACTTTCCTTAAAAACCACTATTGATAAAGGCTTATAAGAAAATAAACCATCGGATGCTTTGTGCGATTTATATTCAAAAAAATAAACCCTGAAAAAAAAATGTCAAATTAAATACATCACTTATATTGATAAAGCCTTAAGAAGAGATACATCCGATTTTTTCGAAGAATCAGCGAATCAATCAAAATGGACTTTGCTTCTGAAAAATATTATTTACATAGGCATCGGCCCCATATAAATCATTCTCAAGGCTTTACTTACCTTCAAATACAACCATGCCAGAAATATAAAAAAGACTGAAAAATAGATTTTATGCAATTTTATATATTGATTTGCAAAGGCGAAACAAAATATTGTATTTTTATGCAGTTAAAATCTTTTACTTGATGTGGCATTTAATCCATATATTTGCTTGGTAATGTTAAAATACTAAAAACCAAAGGTTATGAGTAAAATACTGGCGATTGATGATGATTCTATTATCAGGACATTGTTATCCAACAGTCTTAGTAAAGCAGGTTATAATGTGGTAACAGCTGCTGATGGAGAATCAGGATTGATGAAAGCAGCAAACGAAAAGCCCGACATTGTTATCACAGATTATCAAATGCCTGGCATTTCTGGTCTGGATGTAATTACGGAACTTAAAAAGTCCTATCCTGGTTTACCGGTAATACTTTTAACTGCACATGGAGATGTAGCCCTGACCATAAAATCGATTCAGCTGGGGGCATACGACTTTATTGAAAAACCCATTCAGATGCAGGAAGTACTTGAGGTAATCAAGAATGGGCTGGAAATATCGCGCCAAAGCCAGACATTGGTCGAAACCATTACCCCCGAAATACGTAAAGTAATCGAAGACAATCTTTTGGTGGGTAAAACACCGGTTATGCGGGAAATATTCAAAAATATCGGCCGTATCTCTATCAACAAAGTAAATGTGCTGATTACCGGCGATACCGGAACAGGCAAAGAACTAATTGCCAGGCTTGTACACTTTAGTGGCATTACGCGCGAACATCCATTGGTGGTAGTAAATTGTTCTGCATTGAATGAAAACATATTTGAAAGTGAACTTTTTGGTTACGAGGCTGGTGCATTTCCAAGTGCACTTACCGGAAAAAGGGGGAAATTTGAGCAAGCCGGTGAAGGCACTATTTTTCTGGATGATATTTCGGATCTGAATGAAGCCATGCAAACCCGGTTGCTAAGAGTAATTCAGGAAATGGAATTTGAAAAACCAGGTGCATCTGCTCCCATACCTCTAAAAGCCAGAATCATAGCATCAACCAATAAGGACCTTGAAGCACTTGTGAAATCAGGGAAATTCAGGGAAGAATTATACTACAGGCTTAAAGTATTTACCATTAACCTTCCGCCGCTTCGCAACCGTAAAGATGACATTGACGAACTTGTCAAATACCTGATTCAGAAGCTAAACCGCAAGCTAAACAAGAAAGTATCAAAAATCGGAGATGGTGTGATCAGAATGCTTCAGGAACATTCATGGCCGGGCAATGTCAGAGAGCTTGAAAATGCACTTATGCAGGCTATGATTATGACCCGCAGTGATGTTCTGGAAAAAGAACACATTTTGCTTAACACAGAACATTCACCAGAAAACGTTATTGAAGAATCGGTTTTGATTCCGATTTCAGAAATTGAGAAAGTGCATATT
The DNA here is from genome assembly GCA_002412885.1 of Bacteroidales bacterium UBA5197. GTDB lineage: Bacteria > Bacteroidota > Bacteroidia > Bacteroidales > Lentimicrobiaceae > Lentimicrobium. Next base: position 136,365 of record DHVX01000090.1, on the reverse strand, counting down.
CAAAAAGTGCTCGACAAGTTGAACTGGAACAAACTGGAAGCCTCGAGAATACTCGAAATCACCCGCCCGACCCTCAACGCCAAAATTTTACGCTATGGCCTGAAATCAAATGCTGTAAAGAGGAGAAAGAAGACTAAAGAATAAATATTGTAAGTTAAAAGGTATTCCTCTCTCCCAAAAATCAGTGAGTGCTGCAATGCAAGGATTGTCAACGTAAATGAATTTATCCAAAATACAAAAGCCCTTCCGAATTGTTTCAGAAGGGCTTATATTTTAGATTGACCTAAAATCTCAGGGAATGAAACATTTTATTCAATGATTGTCATTTCATTGACAAGATGACCGGCGCCGGCGAGTTTATCAATCACAAAGAGACAATAACGGATATCCAGGCTAATATTCCTGCACTGGTCAGGATCGTACATAAGGTCGCTCATGGTACCTTCCCAGTTACGGTCAAAATTCACGCCTATCAAATGTCCATCGGCATTCAAAACCGGACTGCCTGAATTTCCGCCTGTGGTATGATTACTTGCAATAAAAGCAATGCGCATGGTACCATCGGCTGCGGCATACCTGCCATAGTCTCGCTGATTGTACAACTCTTTCAGCTTTGTTTCCACTACGTAGTCAAATATTTCGGGATCTTCCTTCTCCATAATGCCTTCCAGAGTAGTGTAATGCCGGTAGTGAACCGCATCGCGGGGAGAATAATCGTCAACTTGCCCATAACTTACCCTTAATGTGGAGTTGGCATCAGGATAGAAACGTTTGTCCGGCTGAAAAGCCATAAGCCCTTGCATATAAACTCTTTGCAGACTATCGCGGCGTGCCGACAATCCATCAATTGCAGCCTGAATGTTATTGAAGTAGTGATCGTAAACCGAATTTGCAAGAACAAACACAGGATCCTTTTCAATCTTTTTATATCCGGAAGGCTTATATTTTGACAGAAACGCATTCAACCTCGACTGATCAGTAAAAATACTTTTTGAATAAGATGCTTCCGCCCATGCTTCATAATCATTGCCATGCTTTGAAAAGGATCCCAGCAATCCGGCAGGAATTTGCGAAGCATCTCTGTGACTGAACCAATCTCTCATCATTTCAGCAAAAACGCGTTTATCCAAAGGTTCATGATAGTTTTTAAAGAACCCATCGGCTGCTGATTTAAATTTGTCAATTGCCTTCTCCAATTCATCCTTAGGGGTTTCTTTATTTTTACTCAACTCTGACAGTTGCCTGAAAGCATAAGCAAATCTGAAAACTTCAACTCCCAGACCAGCTTCAATAAGGTAAGTTTCATCCACATTCAGATCGGTGAGTTTTGCGTAAATGGCTTCAAATTCAGGTAACAGATTTCCATACATTGCATTACGCTCCGGATTTTCAGCAGCCCATTTCTGAAAATCGGCTTCCAGTTTTTGCTTTTTACTGATTGCATCAAGCTGTTTAATTCCACGGTTTTCGCCAATCATTTTTTTCCAGAAGTTAGCAACACCGGCATGTTTGGCTGAGTATTGAATCCTCACAAGATCACTTTGCTCCATAAAGCCATCAAAAATATCCAGTCGTTTTCCCCTGAGCCTGATTGCAGGAGGGTTTTCGTTTTCGGTAATCATCTTAATGGCATAAGACGGCAGATACTCCTGGGTAGTTCCCGGATAACCAAATACAAAAGTAAAGTCCCCTTTTTCAGCACCTTTCAGCGAAACCGGCAGGTGATGTTTGGGTTTGTATGGCACATTATCGGGTGAATAATCGGCGGGTTCATTATTTTTATTGACGTAGATCCTGAAAAGGGAAAAATCGCCGGTATGCCTTGGCCACATCCAGTTGTCGGTATCACCGCCAAATTTGCCGATATTTGAAGGAGGAGCGCCCACCAGTCGAACGTCGTTGTAAGTTTCTGTTACAAACAGATAATACTCATTGCCATAATAAAACGGCCTTACCCGCGCATTGTAAGAGGTTCCTTCAATGGCTTCTTTCTCAATGCGGCTGATGTTATTTTTTATTTTCTGCTCACGCGATTGTTCTGACATCCCCGGCTCCACCCCTTCCAAAGCTTTCAGGGTTACATCCTCCATGCGGATAAGCAAAGTAACACTCAATCCCGGGTTTGGCAATTCCTTGCTTCGGTCCATAGCCCAGAAACCGTTTGTCAGGTAATCGTTTTCGAGGGAGCTGTGGCGCTGAATCTGACCATAGCCGCAGTGATGATTGGTAAGGATGAGCCCTTCGTCAGAGATAATTTCGGCTGTACAACCGCGGCCAAATAACAGAATTGCATCTTTCAGGCTGGATTTGTTGATGCTGTAAATGTCTTCAGCGCTGATGCGCATTCCCATGCTTTTCATTTCGGGTTCATTCAGCTGCTCAAGCAAAATTGGCAACCACATTCCCTCAACTGCAAAAGTCAGGCGGAATGAAAGCAGTATGACCATCAAGGTCAATGATTGTTTTTTCATCTTAATCTATTATTTTCTGATACATGCAAAATCCAGAGATAAAAATCTCCGGCAAATAATGGTAAAAACATTTTGAAATACGCAGCTTATCTGGTGGCAATGGTTTCAATTTCCACAAGAACGCCAAGAGGCAGCCGAACCACGCCGTAAGCAGCACGTGCAGGAGGATTTTCAGCATAATATTGTGCATACACCTCATTCATAGGCACAAAGTTATCCATATCGGAAAGCAAACAGGTCGATTTCACTACATCCTCGTAGGTGTAGCCGGCAGCGTTAAGAATAGCACCGATATTTTTCATCACCTGATTGGTTTGCTCTTTGATTCCACCTTCAACTACTTTTCCGGTTTCAGGATCAATGGGAATCTGCCCGGAAATATACAAAGTTCCGTTTGCTTCAATAGCTTGACTGTAAGGGCCTACAGCTTTGGGTGCGTGTTCGGTGTGGACTACTTTTTTCATAACTTAAAGTTTTATGTAAGTGATTTTCAGTGCTGATTCAGTTGTCAAAAATAGTGTTTTTAGATTATCCGGCATGGTGAACTTCATTGAAAAAATCAGAATCAGGAAGTATTTACAAAACAAACAGGTAATGATTGACAAAATCCGAATGGCAAACCGAACTTATGAATGCAATGTATTTTTTGTCATGGGTTTTCCGGCTCTGTATAAAGGCATCAGCACAATAAGCAGAAGAGAAACCATCATAAGCGCTGCACCGACGCCCCATTTATCGGCAGCAAAGCCAAGTAAAGGAGCAATCATTGCTGCTACCAGGGTTTCTGCCTGAGATTCGGCCGACAAAGCAGTAGCCAGTACATCTTTCTCCAGACGATCGGCAACCAGCGAAATACCAATGGGTTTACGAAGATTCTCAATCAGAAAAATTACAGCATAAAAAACAATGGCAGCCAGATAAAATGACTGATAAAAAAGCAAGCCACTAATTGCCCCAACCAACAGCCCCGCAATCATGGTTATATTCATAGGCTGGCTGAGGTTTTTAAACCGGGATGCATACCTTCCGGAGTTTCGGGCGGTATAGGATGTTGAAAAATAGATAATCGAATAAATCAAACCAATCATCAAAGCAGACCGCTGACCCGTTTCTAAATACATAAAAAAGGGAAGGCTTAGTGCAAAGGTTTTGACAACCGGCTGAAGATAATCTTTCACCGCTTTGTAATATCCTGAGTAAACAGCCTGCGACATTACAACCCTGAGCATTCCCGCATTTTTAAATGATGAAATAAAATCACGGATGGTTGACCTGAAACTTTCAGATATCTTGCCTTTATTAAATCCGACGCGCTGCCCATCAAGCACTTTTGGATAGGTTGAAAGCAGCCACAGATCGATCAGATAGGGTATCAGTGAAAACAAAAAAACATATCTGTAATCGCTGCTGATAAAAACAATTGCAGCCGCCAGAACAGCCGAAACAGCTGAACCCTTTTGCGACCATGAACGGGTATGACCATAATAATGAACTTTCTGATCCTGCCAGCCATTGATTTTCAGGTATTCAAATATCATGGCTTTGTGCGTTCCGGTGCGGAATGCATCGCCATAAGCATAAAAAAGCATGGCGAAAACGAACATCCAGTATGACGAAGAAAAATAAAACACCACAAAAGAAACAATGTAAAAAAAGAATGCTGACATCATGCTTCTTCTTCTACCCAGGCTATCGGCCAGAACACCAGTGGGTATTTCAAAAATGTTTATTGTAATTTCCCGGATGGCATACAAGGTTCCTATTTGCAGGAATGACAATCCTTTCGACAAAAGGAAGAGCACCAGAAACGGCTCGAAAAACCTCAGGTTCTTAAAAAAACCATAAGCGCAGAATTTGTAGTACTGCCGGTCTTTCTGGTATGATATCGTCATTTGGAATGAGTTAAAATCTGTGTAATTAAAACACAATCCGGTTAACCGGCAAGGCTCCACCCGCATTCATCCCGCGAAGGGCATTGATCAGTTGAAATTCTGAGTACTTTTTCAGGTCAGCGGGGGTTATACGTACTTCCGTGATAAAACCACCGGCAAGCAATCTTGAACGACAGGTTCCATTAAGCAAAGGTTTATCCGGAGTTTCCCACCGATTCCCATTACGAAAAAAAATGTTGGCGTAACTGGTGTCAGTTAAAAGCCCGTTTTTAATTATAAGCACATCATCACAATTACCGCGCTGTGCATGCAATTGATCAAGCTGACTGCGATCGGCAAATTTATGATTGTAAATTATTGTGTTGTCTTCAACAAGTTTCAGGCTATTGATCTGCTTAGGTTCGTACTTTCTGAAAGAAACACTCCTGACAATGGTATCATACTCCAAACGGCACCTGAAATGATCAGCCACAGCTTCGGGTGGAACAACAAGCAAGGCGGCCAGATCGATGAAACTGTTGACTTTAAAAAGCCTTTGCATGGCAAAATTCAGTCGTTTCTGATGCCAATCCAGGTTTTCGGGCACACCATTGCGTATGCTTATGGTTTCAAACAGCAGTGACATAAACTTTGTCGATTAATTCGCGATACTCTTTTTCGGCTTCGCTGTTCACGGTAATTCCTCCACCACTTCTGAAAATCATTTTACCCTGCTGATTTTCAATAAACCTGATCATTACAGCAGAATCGACTGTCTTTCCATCGAAAATACCGCACACTCCGGTATAATAACCGCGCGGCCCGGTTTCTGTCTGCTGAATAATTTCAACAGTCTTTTGTTTGGGGGCACCACTGATGCTTCCGGCAGGTAAAAGCCGGAAAAGAATATCCCCGAGTTTCGATGGCCAGTCTGCAGGCAGATTGCCGGAAATTTCGGAGCTGGCCTGCAGGAGATTCCGCTGATTGGTTTTTATACTTTCAAGATAGCGGAATCGCTTAACTCTGACCGCATCGGCCACCATACTCAGATCATTTCGTATCAGATCAACAATGGTTCGGTGTTCGGCAAGTTCCTTGGAATCGTTCAGTAAAATATCCTCAGCCCCGGGAAGGTTTGCATCAATAGTTCCTTTCATCGGAAACGAAGAAATAATTCCATCTTGGATGCGAATAAACGATTCAGGTGAGAATACGGTAAATTTATCTTTAAAAAGCAAACGATAGGGAGCCGTGCTCTGGTGAAAAATCTGTTCCAGATTGCGATTGATTGAAATTTCAGTAGGAAAAGTAAGGTTGAGCAGGTATGAATTTCCGAAATTCAGTCCTTGCATCACATTTATCCATGCTTTACGATAAGTCGCAAAATCAACAGGCGTTTTCACGAATTGCAGAGAAGGCAAATCCATAGAAACCTGGCGGGATATGTTGGTAACACCTCTGAAATCAAAATAAATTCCATGCTCAGCTGCTTCATTCAAAGGAATAACAACAGGAAACTCACATTCGAAATCAATTACAAACAGGAAAGGAATTCCTTGTTTCCCCATTTGGTTCATGCGTTCAAATTCAGGTTTCTTCTTGAACATAATGCCGGATTATTGAATGGCGAATTTACGAAAAACAGAAACGCTTCAGAATACAATGAACCTGATCAATAATATTAAAATGAAGAAATGGCAGATTATGTATCAATGTCGTTTAGTTAAGGAATATTGTCTTTCCCGCACGTGCGGGACTCAGACTGACAGTCATCCTGAGTTGGAACTCAAAAAATAATTTGAGCATAATGCGGAGATGACAGTTAAATCAAGCGTTTAAACACTTCGACTCCGCTCAGTGTGACATTGGTGATTTAACAGCGTTGTTCCACTTTAATAAATACATTATCAATTGAATACGAAGTCATCCTGAGCGGAGTCGAAGGATAAGCCCAACAATCTGTCATTGGTAGCGGAGTCGAAGGATATTTGATTCACTTATCTGGAAATTCGAAACCTTAACTAAACGACATTGGATTATGTATTGCAACATAGTTTAAATTTGCGTGCCGTTTTGATATGAAAATACTTCTTCTCGATAATTACGACTCATTTACGTTCAACCTTTTGCAGTTGCTGCGCGAAGCTGGTGCTGATAAGGTTGAAATAATTGCCAATGACAGGATAAGCATAAAAGAGGCATCAACTTATGATGCTATTGTAATATCACCCGGACCAGGATTGCCTGAAGAAGCCGGAATCACCTGCCAGTTAATCAAAGAATTGGGGCCAAGCCACAAAATACTTGGTATTTGTCTTGGCATGCAGGCTATTGCAAGAGTTTACGGCGGCATATTATACCAACCCGGTCTTATTCTGCATGGCGAAACGATAAAAGTATTTCCTTGTCAGCCTATCGATTTATTGTTTGAAGGATTAAAATCAGACTTTGAAGCAGGCCTATATCACAGTTGGGCAGTTGATAAAAATCAGCTTCCCGGCGATCTGGAAATTACCGCCTTCGACAGCAGAAAAGTACCTATGGCTCTTCGCCACAGAAAGTTTAATGTACGTGGTGTTCAGTTTCATCCCGAGTCAATTATGACACCTGAAGGGGGGCAAATGATAAGTAACTGGCTGCATCACTAATTGTTAACATCGTGTTAATTATCATCCTCCTGATAAAAAAAATGAACACTTTTGGATAAAATGATGTTACTTTTGTAGTAATAAAAAAAGCCTGCCCAGATTTTTACAATGAACTTATCTCACTTTTCGCATTGATCCCGATCAATGTATTGTTCATTTAAGTCCTAAGATTATGAGAAAAAGAATACTTATCTTCATTGTGATATTAATCCCCTTTCTTACTAACGCTCAGGAATTATTCAGGAGTGGCAGATTTCTGCATCATTCAACAGGGGGAAGGATATGGGGGCCCAACGGTTCGCAAACAAGCATCCCTCTTCAAATGGGTATTTATAATTCAAGTCATGGTTATACCGGACCAAACGCAGTAACCATGAATAGGCAGTGGTATCCAGGAGGAGATAATGAATGGGAGTACTGGCACCGGATTTTTGATAATGAGGCACCTGAAGACATCACTCCGATTTTGAATTCGAATAAGATAGTTGTGATAAAGTCCTGCTACCCTTCGTCAGAAATGGTTGGCTGGGGCCAGCCTTCTGATACCCTTACTCCAACTCTAAAAACCAATTATAATTACAAATGGCATTGGAGAAGCATTGTTAATGTGATGTCACAACGGCCTCAAAACTTCTTTGTTATATGGACGAATGCTCCGCATGTTGCAGGTAACACCAATTCCAATGCTGCAGGCCTGGCCAAACAGTTTTGCGAATGGGCAAAAGATACCCTGGCAGTAGGACTTGATCCGGTAATTGGAAGCTTTCCTCCCAACATTTATGTGTTTGATTATTTTTCAAAGCTAACTGATGAGAACGGATTTCAGATGCTGCAATATGCAGTAAGTAATACCGATAGCCATCCGAATGCGCTCGCCACAGAGTTAGTTGCCCCTCAGTTTGTTACAGAAATTTTTGATGCAGCAATTGCATACGAACAAAGCATTGCCATTCTTACTGTCAGTCCTCAGAACCAAAATGTACCTGCTGCTGCCGGCTCGACAACTTTTAATGTTACCACTACTCTATCCTGGACAGCTCAAAGCAATACCGGATGGTGCACAGTTACGCCATCGGGCAACGGCAACGGAACATTAACTGCCAGTTTTTCTGAAAACACTTCAACAACTTCAAGAACGGCAACCATCACCATTTCTGCATCCGGCGCACCCGATCAATCGGTAAGTGTGATTCAGGCAGGAGCAGCGGCAACGCTTTCGGTCAGTCCCCAAAGTCAGAATGTCGGAGCAGCGCAGGGAAGTGCCAACTTCAGTGTTGTATCCAATACAAGCTGGACAGCTCAAAGCAATACCGGATGGTGCACAGTTACGCCATCGGGCAGCGGCAACGGAACATTAACTGCCAGTTTTTCTGAAAATACTTCAACAACTTCGAGAACAGCAACCATCACCATTTCTGCATCCGGCGCACCCGATCAATCGGTAAGTGTGATTCAGGCAGGAGCAGCGGCAACACTTTCGGTCAGTCCCCAAAGTCAGAATGTCGGAGCAGCGCAGGGAAGTGCCAACTTCAGTGTTGTATCCAATACAAGCTGGACAGCTCAAAGCAATACCGGTTGGTGTACAGTTACGCCATCGGGCAACGGCAACGGAACATTGACTGCCAGTTTTTCTGAAAACACAACAACAACTTCCAGAACGGCAACCATCACCATTTCTGCATCCGGCGCACCCGATCAAACGGTAAGTGTTATTCAGGCAGGAGCAGCGGCAACGCTTTCGGTCAGCCCTCAAAGTCAGAATGTCGGAGCAGCGCAGGGAAATGCCAACTTCAGTATTGTATCCAATACAAGCTGGACAGCTCAAAGCAATACCGGTTGGTGTACAGTTACGCCATCGGGCAACGGCAACGGAACATTAACTGCCAGTTTTTCTGAAAATACCTCCACAACTTCGAGAACAGCAACCATCACCATTTCTGCTACCGGCGCACCCGATCAAACGGTAAGTGTTATTCAGGCAGGAGCAGCGGCAACGCTTTCGGTCAGCCCTCAAAGTCAGAATGTAGGAGCAGCGCAGGGAAGTGCCAACTTCAGTGTTGTATCCAATACAAGCTGGACAGCTCAAAGCAATACCGGTTGGTGTACAGTTACGCCATCGGGCAACGGCAACGGAACATTAACTGCCAGTTTTTCTGAAAACACAACAACAACTTCCAGAACGGCAACCATCACCATTTCTGCATCCGGCGCACCCGATCAAACGGTAAGTGTTATTCAGGCAGGAGCAGCGGCAACGCTTTCGGTCAGCCCTCAAAGTCAGAATGTCGGAGCAGCGCAGGGAAATGCCAACTTCAGTATTGTATCCAATACAAGCTGGACAGCACAAAGCAATGCCGGTTGGTGTACAGTTACGCCATCGGGCAACGGCAACGGAACATTGACTGCCAGTTTTTCTGAAAATACTTCAACAACTTCGAGAACAGCAACCATCACCATTTCTGCTACCGGCGCACCCGATCAAACGGTAAGTGTTATTCAGGCAGGAGCAGCGGCAACGCTTTCGGTTAGTCCTCAAAGTCAGAATGTCGGAGCAGCGCAGGGAAGTGTAAACTTCAGCGTTGTATCCAATACAAGCTGGACAGCTCAAAGCAATGCCGGATGGTGCACAGTTACGCCATCGGGCAGTGGCAACGGAACATTGACTGCCAGTTTTTCTGAAAACACAACAACAACTTCCAGAACGGCAACCATCACCATTTCTGCTACCGGCGCACCCGATCAAACGGTAAGTGTTATTCAGGCAGGAGCAGCGGCAACGCTTTCGGTCAGTCCTGCTTCACAAACAGTTAATTCACCAGCAGGAAGTACCGGATTTAATGTAGTATCCAACTCACAATGGAACGCCGTAAGCGATTCAGAATGGTGTACAGTAACATCTGCAGGCAGTGGAAACGGAACCTTAACAGCCGATTATGATGAGAATACCGGCACAGCAACACGCACAGCAATTATCACCATATCAGCCACCGGAGCCGGAAACCAAACGGTAAATCTTGTGCAGTTCGGCAGTGATGCGGCGCTGGCAGTTTCTCCCGAATACCAGAATGTTGAATGTGAAGCCGGCGAGACATTCTTCGAAATTATTTCCAATACTTCCTGGACTGCGACTTCAAATGAATTGTGGTGCACTGTTACCCCTTACGGAAACGGCAATTTTGAGATTACTGCCACCTATGAAGCCAATGAAGAAGTTTACCCAAGATCTGCAAATATAACCATCAGTGCTGCCGGCGTTTCAGATCATATTGTAACGGTAATTCAATCTGGAATTGAAGCTACTCTTTCGGTGAGCCCAACTTCTCAAACGGTCCCATCTACGGAAGGTGAAGCAGTTTTTTCACTGCTTTCTAACTCAATGTGGAATGTTTCAAGCGATGTGGAATGGTGCATACCCATATCAGATTCGGGCAGCGGTAATGGTGAGATTGTTACCTATTATGAACCCAATGAAACCGAATACTACCGAACTGCCATTCTCACCATTTCAGCTTTCGGCACAGATGATGTTTTTGTTTCCCTTGTGCAGGAAGGTCTTCTTACAGGTATTGACCCTAAGCAGCAAAATAAATCTTTCAAAATATTCCCGAACCCAACCACAGGGCAGTTTATGGTAGAAGTTCCGGATCAGCTGAGCGGTGAAACCGAAATTGAAGTACTTGATGCTCAAGGTAAAAAGACCGCTTTTATCCTTCGCAACAAAACACTTTCCACTTTTAATATTGATTTATCAGCTGCTTCCCCCGGCATTTACTTTGTTCTGCTGAGGAACGGAAGTGTGGAATTGAAACAAAAGCTTGTGTTGAGAAGATAGAAAAAGCCTTTGATACGAGAATATAAACCGGTAAGCGATCACAGCATCGTTTACCGGTTTTATTATGATAAGGAATGCTTAATTTAGCACCTTGCAGAACCAACATCCCGATGTCAGAAGGAATAGAACATATAAAATTTGATCCTGAAAATGCTGAATTCCGCTATGCTGCTGAATTTGTGATGCATACCAACCGCATGCTTTACCTTACAGGAAAAGCAGGAACCGGTAAAACCACTTTTTTAAAATACCTGAAAGCAAACTGTAATAAAAATATGGTGTTACTTGCACCTACAGGTGTTGCAGCTGTTAATGCAGGAGGGCAGACCATTCATTCGTTCTTCAATATAAAACCATCGGTGTATGTGCCCGGCGACAGAAGGCTGAGAACATTTGCACCACCCGAAGATGCCGACAGAAGTGTGATCAATGACCATTTCAGGTATCACAAAGATAAACTTGAGATAATCCGCGGGCTTCAACTGCTGGTGATTGATGAAATTTCGATGGTTCGCTGCGATCTGCTTGATGTGGTGGACAGGCTTCTGAGGGTTTTCCGGAAACGCGAAAACACAGCCTTTGGAGGTGTACAGGTTGTGTTGATCGGCGACACTTTTCAGCTTCCGCCAATTTCGAATTATGAAGACTGGAATATTCTGGAAAGGTTTTATAAAAGTCCTTTCTTTTTCAGTGCCAGAGTTCTGACGGAGCAGAAACCACTCTACATTGAGTTGAAAAAGATTTACCGGCAAACCGATCAGGACTTTATCGACCTTTTGAACAGAATCAGAATAAACAGCCTGCGGCAGAACGATCTGCAACTGCTGAACAGCCGTTATCTGCATGGCTTTATCCCGGAAAAAGAGGAAGATTATATCATTCTGGCTACGCACAACCGAATGGTGGAAGAAACCAACGAAAAAAAACTTCGCGAAATTGATGAGCCGATACACCGTTTCGAAGCATTCGTCGAAGGCACTTTCCCCGAAAGCAGTTTCCCCGCTGACCTGAACCTGAAACTAAAAGAAGGTGCGCAGGTTATGTTTCTGCGAAACGACCGGAACAAACGTTATTATAACGGCAAAATCGGTCATGTTATTGAAATTTCAGAAGAAGGATTGTTTGTGGAGTTGCCCGAAGGTGAAATTATATCGGTAGCGCGCGAAGAATGGGCGAACATCCGGTATTCATGGGACAGCAAAGAAAACAAAGTAGTTGAAGAAACCGTTGGCATATTTGTTCAGTATCCGCTAAAACTTGCATGGGCAATTACAGTTCATAAAAGCCAGGGACTGACCTTTGAGAAAATCATTGCCGATCTGGAGGAAGCATTTGCGCCGGGCCAGGTTTACGTTGCGCTGAGTCGTTGTACCAGCTTTACAGGGGTTCTGCTGAAAACGCCTTTGAATGCAAGAGCAATAAAAACCGACCCTTATGTACTTGAATTTGCAGGCAACGTTACACCCGAAACCCTGCTCATCAGTGAACTGGAATCCGGGAAATCAAACAACTACCTTAAGCTGGCACTCACCGCTTACTTTAACCGTGAATACAGCAAGGCCGTGCTGATGATGGTTTCGGCAACTGAACAATTGCACGGAAATCAGCATATGCGGGCACTGAATTTAGCCCGCAGCACCATTGAACGGCTTGTTCGCAATGGTGAGATTTTTCTCACACAAGCTCAGTCAGCTTACGTAGAAGATGATTCACTTTCCAGCAATGAGATTTCAACCAAAACCCCTGTCAGCAATGCAGAATTGCGAAAAATATTCCGGCAGTTGGAATCCAGGATGAAACAAATGAAAATAGCCGCTGAAGCCGCCAAAGACCTGATAAATATCCTTTCAGCCAGGTTTGCCATTACTCTTTTAGTAAACGGAGAATCAACCAGATTTGATGCCTTCATTGAAAAGCTTGAACAATCCCTGCTGAATCTTAAATCGGAAAAGAAAAAAATCAGCCGGAAAAAAGAAATTTAGTGGATTGAAATGTATTGCCTTAATTCTGCAAGTCAAGGCTTGATTTGTTTTCAAATAGTCAAACCCTGACTTTCGGATTCCGGATACCAATAAAATTAACATCAATCAAAACTGAAACGACATGAAAATACTTACATTATTTGTGGTACTGATTTTTACGATCTGTCTATCCGCACAAGACCGTGTAACCGGGAAGTCATTTGCCACGCGATCCGAGGTAATCGGACAAAACGGGATGGTCGCAAGCAGTCATCCGCTGGCAACTCAGATCGGACTAGACATCCTGAAAAAAGGAGGCACAGCTGTTGATGCAGCCATTGCGGTTAATGCAGCACTTGGTCTGATGGAACCAACCGGATGTGGAATCGGTGGTGATCTTTTTGCCATTGTCTGGGATGCCAAAACCAGAAAATTACATGGCTTAAATGCATCAGGCAGATCTCCAAAATCGCTGACTTTAGAGTACTTCAGGCAACAGAAAATTGAAAAGATTCCTGCTTACGGACCACTGCCAGTAAGCGTTCCCGGTTGCGTTGATGGTTGGTTTGAATTGCACGGACGGTTCGGAAAATTGACAATGGCTGAAATTCTTACACCGGCCGTTGATTATGCTGAAAAAGGCTTTCCGGTAACCGAACTTGTGGCTTACTACTTTAGTCGTGGCGTTCCAATGCATGGAAGCCGTTTTCCGAATGTGATGGAAACCTACACTCTTGATGGTAAAAAAGTTCCCGCAAAGGGTGATATTTTTCGCAATCCGCAACTGGCAAACACTTACAAACAAATAATTTCCGGCGGACGGGAAGCATTCTATAAAGGTGAAATCGCACGAACCATTGCAGCATTTATCAAAGAGCAGGGCGGTTTTCTGTCATATGACGATCTGGCCGGACACCACTCCGAATGGGTGGAACCGGTTTCGGCAAATTACAGGGGATATGATGTGTGGGAACTCCCTCCAAATGGTCAGGGAATTGCTGCGCTGCAGATGCTTAACATACTTGAAGGCTATGATTTCTCGAAGATTCCTTTTGGTTCAGCAAGGCATATTCATCTGTTTACTGAAGCGAAAAAGCTTGCCTTTGAAGACCGCGCCCGTTATTATGCCGATATGGAATTTGCCGATGTTCCGGTAGAAGAACTTATTTCGAAAAAATATGCTGCAGCGCGACGCAAGCTGATTAATGAACAAAAAGCAGGGAGTTACGAAGCCGGCATTCCCATGGAGGGTGGAACCATTTACCTTACTGTTGCCGACAAAGACGGAAACATGGTGTCGCTGATTCAAAGCAATTACCGGGGACTTGGCTCAGGCATGGTACCTCCGGGGCTGGGTTTTATGTTGCAGGATCGCGGAGAGCTGTTCAGTCTTGAAGAAGGCCATGCAAACATTTACGCGCCTGGCAAACGACCGTTTCACACGATTATTCCCTGTTTTATTACCAAAGACGGCATTCCGTTCGTAAGTTTTGGAGTCATGGGCGGTGACTTTCAGCCGATGGGACATGTGCAGATTGTGATGAATCTGGTTGACTTTGGCATGAACCTTCAGGAAGCGGGAGATGCGCCGCGACTCAGCCACAGCGGATCAACCGATCCCACAGGAGGCTCCCATCCCGGTAAAGGAGAAATTCAGCTTGAAAGCGGATTTGATTACGAAGTCATCCGCGAATTGATGAATATGGGACATAAAGTCAGCTGGTCGTTTGGCGATTATGGTGGATATCAAGCCATTATGTTCGATCCTGCAAAAAAGGTTTTCTTTGGAGCCTCAGAATCAAGAAAAGACGGACAAGCGGCAGGGTATTGAAAGAACATAAATAAGCAATATTGTCCGGTAAAATGCACAAAATGAATAAATTAAATTGGTGATTTTTGGTGATTTAGAGCTTTGGTGGCACAGTTTACCTGCCTGATCTCCATAAACTGCTGTGCATAGGTTGAAGTATTTGTTAATTTTGCATTAAATTTTCTTCATGATTGACTACACCGACGATGACCGTTTACCGGTTACCATTCTGACAGGCTTTTTGGGAGCCGGCAAAACCACCCTGCTTAATAACCTTATCAAATCAGACGCTGAATTAAAGTTTGCCGTAATCGAAAATGAGTTTGGCGAAATTCCCATCGACAACGATCTGATTGTTGGTGTTGAAAGCGAGAATATTTATGAAATGTCGAACGGTTGTATCTGCTGCACCCTTAACGGTGAACTGGCTGAGCTGCTTTTTGACCTGCTGAATATCCGCCACAAACTTACTCACCTGATTGTTGAAACAACCGGCATTGCTGATCCTTCAACTGTGGTGCAGGCATTTATGTCGTCGGAGCAAATCGAAACTTTCTATCGCATTGATAGTGTTGTTTGCGTTGTGGATGCGCGGAATATCAAAGCCATCACCGCCGATACCAATCTTGCTGCCAAACAAATCTCATATGCCGATACCATTCTGATCAATAAAACCGATCTTGTTTCGGAAGATGAACTTTCAGAAATTGAGGCGCTCGTTAAATCATTCAATCCGTTTGCCATGGTTTATAAAACCAGCTTTGGCAGCATTGAAGGGATAAAATTGATTGACACATACACTTACGCTCCGCCAATAATCGAGAAGTTTTCGGTAAGTGCCGGCAAGCTGAGTTTGTCAAATGGACTTACCAAACCTACAGGTTTTGCGATGGTACAGAAACAGCAGAATCCGCATCATGAAATTGAATCGCACAGCTACACGTTTTCGCGTAATTTTGATCCGCACAAATTCAATTTCTGGCTCGATCACCTGGTGGAATATTACGGAGCCGGCATCTATCGCATAAAAGGCATTGTAAGTTTCGACAAAGTTCCTCAAAAAGTAGTGGTACAATCTGTACGGGATCACATCATGATTTCGGGTGGCGATTTATGGGAAAATGAAGAAAGGCTGAGCCGGATTATTTTTATCGGCAAAAACCTTGGAAAGTTAAAGCTTGAAGAAAGCCTGATTGAACTGCTCGGCGGAGAATTGCAGAGAAGTGTTTCTTTGTTGCAAAGGGCTTATTAACCTGATTATCAGTTAATTTTAATTTTCGCTTTCCAGTATAATTCCCGGACGAAACACAGCTTTTCAAATTATTTTAGAATGCACTTCTCCAAATCACCGGCCATACTCCGCAGCCTTACCCGCAAAAACCTGCTTTGGGAAATCACAAACAGGCCCGGAGAGATTTTCCTGACATTTGATGATGGTCCGGTTCCTGAAATCACACCCCGTGTATTGGAGATTCTGGATCAATACAATGCGAAAGCTACTTTTTTCTGTGTGGGCGACAACGTTGCGAAACATCCTGAAGTTTACCGGCAAATTCTTGATGCCAGCCATGCTACCGGGAACCACACATTTCATCATCTCAACGGATGGAAATCAAAGCACGAGGATTATCTGGCCGATATCAACAAGTGCAGAGAAGTTGTGAACAGCAGACTTTTCAGGCCACCCTACGGAAGAATAAGGCCAACATTTATCAAATACATCAGCAACGATTACCGGATAGTGATGTGGTCGGTGCTTACCGGAGATTATGATAAAACACTCTCCCCTGAAACAGTGCTTAAAAACGCTACAGATCACACCACCGATGGCAGCATTGTAGTTTTTCACGATAGCCTGAAAGCTGCAACCAATATGTTATACGCCTTGCCTCGGTTTCTTGATCATTTCACCCTTAAGGGATACAGGTTTTCAAGCATTTCTGAAAAGCGAAATCCTTAAAAGAAAAATTTTCTGAAATTGATTATTCAGGATTCGTAATTATTATCGGAATTGGTAATTTTCTGCAAAGATATCTGATCAGATACCTTTGCAGAAGTACTTTTCTATATGTTTTTGATTCTTACAATAGCCGCAACGCTCCGGATCGTCCTGATTTTATGCAATATTCAGGGACTCCTCGAAATTTATGACGTATTGGTCCGCACTATTATGCATGAATACCGCCGGCTTATCAGTTATTAAAAAAGAAAACTGATATCCTGCGATTCTCCGGCCAATCAACAAACCAAAGCTTTTGCAAAAAAGAAAACTTATCAGAAAGCCTTCATCAGGTTTGCCATTTCAATGGCAGCCATAGCAGCATCAAAGCCTTTATTACCTGATTTGGTGCCGGCCCTTTCGATGGCTTGTTCTATACTGTCGGTGGTGAGCACACCAAATATAACCGGGATTTCAGTTTCAAGACCAACCATGGCAACTCCTTTAGCCACTTCATTGGCAACAACATCAAAATGAGGAGTTGCCCCCCTTATTACTGCGCCAAGGCAGATAATGGCAT
Source organism: Bacteroidales bacterium UBA5197 (assembly GCA_002412885.1). GTDB lineage: Bacteria > Bacteroidota > Bacteroidia > Bacteroidales > Lentimicrobiaceae > Lentimicrobium. Next base: position 119,253 of record DHVX01000090.1, on the reverse strand, counting down.
CATACTTTCCACTTTTTGCCATTTTTTTTGCGACAAAAGGAATCTCATATGATCCTGGCGCCCAAGCCACTTCGATATCAGTATCACTGGCATCGTGACGTTTTAGTGCATCAATGGCCCCACCAAGAAGTTTGGAACTTATAAATTCATTGAAACGTCCTACAACGATTCCAAATTTTAGTCCTTTTGCGTTTAGTTTACCTTCAATTATTTTCATATTCGTGAGAGTTATTATAATTGTGAATGTTCAACATGTGTCCCATTTTTGTCTGCTTTGTTGACAGGTAAAACTGGTTTTCTTTGGTTTGATCAATCTCAAGAGGTATGCGTTCTACCACTTTAAGCCCAAAACCGTAAATACCGGATAATTTTCGGGGATTGTTGGTCATGAGCTTCAATTCGCGGGCCCCGATATCGGCAAGTATTTCTGCCCCAATGCCATAGTCGCGCATATCTGATGGGAACCCCAATGCTTCATTGGCTTGCACTGTATCCATGCCACCATCTTGCAGGTGATAGGCCTTCAGCTTATTCAGCAAGCCTATGCCACGTCCTTCCTGACGCATATACAATAATATTCCCCTGCCTTGTTTGGCAATCCGGCGCAAGGCTTCTGCAAGCTGCTCACCACAGTCGCAACGCTGCGAACCAAAAACATCACCAGTTAAGCACTCAGAATGAACACGCACCAAAACAGGTTCATCTCCGCTAATATCGCCCATAACAAGTGCGATATGCTCTTCCTTTGTAATGATATCGCGATACCCTATGGCTTTGAATTCGCCATAAATGGTGGGTAACTTCACTTCTGATACCCGCTCCACCAATTTCTCATGGCGTCGCCGGTAAGTTATCAGATCGGCAATGGTAATGAGCTTTAAATTGTGTTTCTTCACATAGGTTTTCAACTCAGGAACGCGGGCCATGGAGCCATTTTCGTTCATAATTTCGCAAATGACTCCTGCAGGGTAAAATCCGGCAAGCCTTGCCAGGTCAACAGCAGCCTCTGTATGGCCTGCCCTGACAAGCACGCCACCTTCTTTGTATTCGAGTGGAAAAATATGACCCGGCTTGTTAAAATCACTTGCTTTTGCATTTGGGTCAATAATTTTTTTGATCGTAAACGCCCTCTCCTGAGCCGAAATGCCAGTTTTGGTTTCAACAGCATCAACAGAAACAGTGAAAGCAGTTTTGTGGGTATCAGTGTTCTCTGTTACCATCATGCCAATTGATAATTCCTTTAGCCTTTGCTTGATAATGGGTAAACAAATGAGCCCACCACCATGCTTTGCCATGAAATTAATGGCCTGAGGACTCACCATTTCTGCGGCCATTATCAGGTCTCCTTCATTTTCACGCCTTTTGTCGTCCACAACAACAACCATTTTGCCGTTTCTGAGGTCTTCCAGCGCCTCTTCAATTGTATTGAAATTGTCCATCGTTTAATCTAAAAATCCATGTTCTTTTAAAAAATTATTGTCCAGTTTTTTGTTTTGTTTTGCGGCAGTTGGGCTGATGAATTTTTTGATGTATTTGGCCACCAGGTCACATTCAATATTAACTGTATCACCCGGCTTTTTGCTTAGCAAGGTAGTTTTGTATCCTGTAAATGGAATAATGGAAACGCTGAAGCCTGTTTCATGGAGTCCCGAAACAGTCAGGCTAACGCCATCAATGGCTACAGAACCTTTGTTAATGATGTAATCGTTGATCTGTTCCGGGGCCTGAATGTCGATCCAGGTTGCGATGTCTTCCTTTCGGAAAGAAATAATTTTTCCAACGCCATCAATATGGCCACTTACCATGTGTCCGCCAAGCCTGTCGTTGAGTTGCATCGCCCTTTCCAGATTAATTTCTTCACCCGGTTTGAGCATACCAAGGTTTGTGCTGCGCATGGTTTCGGCCATCACATCTACCTCAAAAGCTGTATTCCCGAAGGCAGTAACTGTTAAACAAGCTCCATTGGTGCTGATGCTGTCGCCCGGCTTCAACTCAGCCAAAACTTTATGAGCACTTATTTTCAAGCTTGCCGATTTGCTGCCCCAACGTACTGCTTCTAATTTTCCGGTTTCTTCAATTATTCCTGTAAACATGTCAGTTCGTTTTTAGGTATGCCTCAACCATGATATCATCATCAAAACGCATAACCTGCGCAATGCGCAATGCAGCGGCGTCTTCCATGTTTTCCATACCCTGACCGCCAATAGGTGTAAAAGCCGATTTGCCGCCGATAAATTTAGGTGAAATAAAAGTGTAAACCTTGTCGATAATACCGGCCTGTAAAGCCGAAAAATTGAGATCACTGCCTCCTTCCAGCAACAGGCTGTCGATTCCGTTTTCGGCTAGTTTACGAACGAGATAATTCAGGTCCACTCTACCATCGGATTCAGGGCAAATCATGATTTCAACTCCTTTATGTTTCAATATTTTTCTCACCTCTGATGGCATTCTGCTGGTAGTGGCAATGAGGGTTTTTGCCTCATTCACATCCAGAATACTGGCGTTCAATGGCAGTCGTCCATTGGTATCAACAACCACACGCAGCGGATTGCTCTTTTCGGGATGTTGTGACCTGTCGGTAAGCTGAGGGTTATCGGTGATGATGGTGTTTACGCCTACCATGATGGCAGCGTATCTGTGCCGTAGTTCATGCACAAAATCCCTTGATGCAGTATTGGTTATCCACCTTGAGCTCCCCGAATAACTGGCTGATTTTCCATCCAGAGTCATGGCTGTTTTAAGTGCGCAAAAAGGTTTGGAATGTTGTATAAACTTGCAGAAAACCTCATTGATTTTCCTGATCTCATCTTCGAGAACACCAAATTCAGTTGGAATACCTGCCTGGATAAGACGGTTGATTCCTTTTTTATTTACGAGTGGATTGGGGTCGGTCATGCCAACTACAACACGCGAAACACCCTCCTGGATAATTCTCTCGGTACAGGGAGGTGTTTTCCCATAATGGTTGCAAGGCTCAAGCGTCACATACAGCGTAGCTCCTTTTGAGCCTGCAGTGGCATGATTAAAGGCATTGACCTCAGCATGATGGCCTCCGTATTTTTCATGATACCCTTCACCAATGATTTTTCCGTCTTTTACGAGAACAGCACCTACAAGTGGATTGGGATTTACATGACCATAGCCATCAAGCGACAATTGAATTGCCCTGCGCATGAATCTGATGTCCTCATTATTTTGCATAATAACCACAATAAGTTATCCTCCGGGGCACCGAATAGCATACGAAAATGAGGCATCATTGCCTTTAATTTCTTCTACTATCCAGACTATACTGTCGGTTCAGGAATTTCACCTGATCAGTCTCATCAAACAAGTTGTCGAGAGTCGCGGACTTTTACCGCCGGTCGGGAATTGCCTGTTTTAATAACTGACTCACCCTGCCCCGAAGAAATTCACTGCAAATTTACACAAAAATTTGATGTTGAACGGCATATGGATAAATATCTGTCAGGATACTTTTCAGAAGTCTTCCACAATCCAATGAAATCCGCTGTATCGCGAATGGTTTGAGATGATGATCGAATCAGTGCATTACTGTTCCACAAATAATCGCTTTGCTACGCTTGATGTCTTATGGCTTGCAAAAGTCAGTTGTTAAGATAATAGTCCCGGCAAGCGCCCGCTATTTGATCTGCCCGCTATGGAGGAGAGTCTTCATGAAATACACGCCGTATAATGCGCACTGCTCATAATCCTGAATTTCTGGTTAGCAGCGCCTACTTCTTTCCACAATTGTTGTATTCTTCGACTACACCCGGTATGTCATTAAGTGTTAAAAAGCCTGATTTAACCATAAGAATAACTTCCTGGCAATCACTAAAATAGAATTCAACGAATTGCTTGAATTTATCGTCGGCCTGACTTGTTTTATAAATCATCATTGGCTCTGCCCGGCTATCTTTGGAGTCCACTATACTTGCACCAATGTCTTTGGGACTCAAAACGAGCAATTCCTTTTGGTTTGGAAGCTTTAAGTAATATAAGAATCTTAAATCATAAGGGATTGCATCCCTGAAGTATAAATCAACCTTTCCTGATATTTTCAGCAGAATGAAAAAGGATTCCCCCTCTGAGAAATGTTTAACGTACTTTTCATTGTTAACTTTATAACCGTCAATTTCCTTTGGCGAATAGATTACAATTGAATCGTCTGGGCTTTTTACAACACAGTATTGATATGAATACTTCCTGGATTTCCCCTTAAATATCAAAATGTCTGATTCAATAGAATCATTTTTCTGATAAATAATCCCCTTTTGGAACTTTGCATTTTTTAAAACTTTCTCAATGTCTATTTCCTGATTCATTTTAAAATCAGGGGAATAAGCATTCCCAAAAAGCAGCATTCCGGATAAAAACAGAATGAATAAAAGGATTGATTTTTGAATCATATGGGGTTGAATTTTTACACTTGCTGCTATGTGTTGGCAATTCACATAGGCACTAATTTTAACCTCTGAATTTCATATGAACCATTGCGCCTCAAATTTAGCACTTTTCTATTCAATAAGGAATCGTAAGATCCAGGTTTACGACGACCAGGTGCTACAAAATTTAATCAACTCTTCACCCCACCACCATAAACTGCTTCGCCAAAAAACCAGGCTTATTGCAACTGTACTTTATCTTGTCAGTTGATATTCAGAAATTAATAATTCCGGTGAAAGGCTTAATCTGGCAGTCAATTTTCGGATCATGTCAACTGTCAGTTTTCTTTTTCGGTTTAATATTTCCGAAACATGACTCTTTCCTCCCATTTCATACACCAGATCAATTTGTTTAAGCTGCAATTCTTCCATTCTTATTTTAATTGCATCAATCGGATCCGGAGCTTCAATTGGATAATGCTTTTTTTCATAATCATCAATCAAGAGTCCAAGCACATCAGCTTCATCGCTTTCTGTAGTTCCGATTTCTGCACTAAAAATGGTTTCAAGTCTTTTTAATGCCTGGGTATAGTCAGTTTCCGACTTTATTGGTTTTATTTCCATGGCTAGGAGTGCTTATCGTCTTTTGCTGGAGGCAAAAAGTTTTCTCCTGTTATCACACTCTTGCCTGTTTTTGATTCCAATTCTTTTCGTGCATTTTTAGCAACAGTACCTCCTTTTTTACTTGCTTTGGCGTTTTCTTGCAGTCCCTTTGCCTCCTCTGTTTCTGCTATTTGCCGTGTGGAAAGTTCCGCCAAAGCAGTAAATATCAATTCAGCTTCACTCATGAGATCCTGTAGATTCTGGGTTTTCAGCCCTTTCAAATCCTTGTGCTTTTTAACTGTTAATCCAGTCCATTCCTGATGTATAATATTGGTGAGCATGGCAAATTCATCTTGTTTTTTAATTCCAGCTTCCTGCCAATAATCGGTTAATTTATTTCGGGTTTCCTGCCCGGTCATCCTTTGCTGAATCCATTTTTCGCTGCGACCCATTTTTTGCCAGTTTTCTCTGGCTCTGTCCATGCTCATGGAAGGATCGTTGATTTCCTGAATTCGCTCATATCCTATCTTTGCCAACCACTGTTTGAAAGGTTCAGCCTTTGGAGAAGGAATGGATTGAATAATTCTAAAAATATCCTTTACATTACCAGCCAATATTTTACGCTTCTTTCCATTGGTAAGCATTTCTACCTGGGGACAATTTGTCCCTATGTAGGATCCGAGTTCAACATCGCGTTTTCTCAATTTTTTCAAATAATCAGTTGCATTTACAGAATCTGTCAATGCGGCAATTACATCCACTACTGAAAAATACCAGACCTCAGCGGTTTCATCGTAATGTCTCCTTACTTGTTTGTTTTCAAAAATGGCTATTTCATTTTTCATATACATTTTTTTTGAGTGAATTACTGAATTGTTTCCAACTATTCCAAATTCTAAACAGTTTACTTCCTTCAACATATAGTTTAATTCTAAAGCATTCCAATTTTTGTGTGGCCGTAAACTTTTCCATCACCCCATCACCACAAACCGCTTCGCCACCCTTGAAGTTTTGGTGGTGATAACCATCACATAAACTCCGGGGGCCAGATTGTGCGGGATAATGGATTCGGTGTTATTTTCAAGTTTGAAGGTGCCTGATATTTGTCCGGAAATACCAACTACCGAAGCAGTTGCCGGCCCTGAGATGACATCCCGGGCAATAAAAAGCATTCCGCCTGATTCATAGATACGAAATGACTGCCCTTCCCCCACGTCGTTGATTCCCATAGATGAAATTCTGTTGCTTTCTATGTCTTTCATGAAGTTGATGGCGCTCCCTGAAACAGTTACCGTAAGGTTTCCATGTGCTGAAGCATCAGAAGTAAGTGTCAGAACACAGGAAGCGGGACCGATATATTCCACTTCCTGAATGGTTAGGTAACCTGGTCCGTTGTTGAGTTGAAACTGGGTTTTCTCAAGTTTTGGCCTTCTGAAATAGTCGCCGTAAAGGGTCAGATTAATTTTATTGGCACTGGCTGCAATTCCAACCCAAGGATTCAGTTCGTTGCCCGGCATGTTGTTGTCCATCCATGTGAGGCGGGTGAACAAAAAATCAGTGAAATATTCGACTTCATCCTCATAGGTATTGTTTTCCCAATCATGGTTTGGCCAGATGTACTGACCCAGAATCGGCCAGCGCTCAAAATTACGTACCCGGGCATCCGCAATTTCAAGTTGCAATGAATCAACCATTTGCTGAATGTAAGCATCGGTAAAATGCGTTTGCCGGAGATCGATCCACCTTGATTTTGCCAGATCCCTGAAATAATCATCTTCCATCAGCCTTTTCCACCAGTACATCATGCTTGGATTGCCCGAGGTAACTAATGAATATAACCATCCGGAAGTATTTAACCCGGCCGGCCAGTAATTAACATTGCCATAACCCAGGTTAAAATCCCATGCAGGACCAGCAAAAAGTTTACCACCATCACTGTTTTTTTCTTTGTAAAAGTAGGTGCTGAATTTATACTTATCAACCTCTTTGGATATTTCGCTCAGCAGCATAAAATCGATGAATGAAGGAACATCCATATAATGCTTATATCCACTCAATGCATCTTTAAAATTCGCTGAAGTAAGTGCCTGTTCAGCTGCAGTAACGCAATTTTTAATGTATTCTCTTTGCTGCGGGACAATATCTTTTGCTTTGGGATAGAAATACTGGAAAGTGGAGCGTTCGGCAACCGGATATGATGGAGATACCGTTGAAAGCCATCCATCGGTGGCATACGAAAAATCAGGATCCATTTTATCCACCCTAAGAATGTAACCTCCGGTGAGGTTTTCTCCGGTTATTTCGTGGGGATCAAGGGTTGCTATATCCACACGGTTTTTGTCACGCTTTATCCTTTCCATCAGCATATAAATGCCTTTGTAATCGTTGTTTACAACCACTTCACAGTAGCGGGTGCGTGAGCAATAGGTACTCATTTTTCTTCCGAGATCAAAAGTTACCGCATTTCGAAGCATCGATTTATCTGTATATGGCGCGTAAAGTACCCAATCGTTTTCCGAAGGCATACCCATAAGAGAAACATTCAGGTTATCTCCCGAGGCAGTCCGGGTTTCTAAGGCATAAGATTTCTTGGGAAACATCTGAGAGGATTGGCCACGCAATTCGATGGCGATGTGCCCGTTATAATTGTTAAACGGATCGCCATAGGTATTTGTTGCACCGGGTCCGTTGTCGATCACACCCATAAATCCGGGAATTTTAGGTTCATCCACAATGGTAACTCCATAGGTATCAATAACAACAATGGGCAGGTTTGATGAAAACTGAAGTGGCTCAGCTTCAAGCTTTACAATATCATCAATGAACCATTCGTTTCCGGCAACGGTTCCGGTAATGTCAGGAAAAATAACCATGCGGGTATAATTCTCAAACGCCAGTCCAGCAAAATTGTATTCAAGTCTGCACCATTGCCCGGGTGTGGGGGTGAGAAGCAGTTCCTTTGATGAAGTATTGTCGCTATTTTCGAACTTCAATACTACATTTCCGCCTGAAAGCGGAGCTAAAACCGAAATATTGTAACGGGGAAAACTATTGAAATTTGCTGCTTCACTCATATCCAGAAGCATCAGGTCATAGGGTTCAGAAGAGGTGACAACTTTCATGCAGTGTCCTGAAGAATTTATTGCATCAGGAGATGGATTTGAAACCACTTCGTGTGAACCTGCCCAAACCACCCAGTTTTCAGTAATCCCATCCCAGTTGGTAATGGTATCGCTGGTTTGTGAAAAGCCATAACTGCTGAAAAGAAGTGTGGTAAACAGAAGAATCAATGTCTTCTGCACTTGTCCGGAGTTGCTCATTGTAGTATGATTTAGTTATTCCATTGCATCCGGACAAAGCTACTCAATTCTTAATAAACTTAACAATTCCTGTTTGCCCTTCAACCACATACCTGATAAAATAGTAACCCTGACGGAGCAAACCCACATCCACGGTTACCCCGGATCCTTCATAAATAAAGTTCACCGATACTTCTCTTCCGGCCAGGTCAAAAACCTTAACTGACTCAGGTTCAACACTCAAAATCAGGCGCATTTGAGATGAAGACGGGTTTGGGTATAAATCAACATCTCCCGATTTATTGATAAGCTCATAGGTATTATTTGCCGAAACGAGCCACTGATCGGGATCGATAAATATGGAATCAATTTTAAAACCCGGATAAATAATCCATGACTGATCGTTCAGAAAATGATCAAAAACGATGGTAGTATCACGATCTGCTCCTTTAAATTTAACCGCAACCGGCATTTCGAAAAACGAAACCGATGGATGTGATTGAGCCTGGGTGATATTTATGCGATAATCATTTGAAGCAAGTTGATTGCACTTTACGTGATAAGATGGAAAACCTTCGCCGTAATACCAATCTTCAAAAAACCCGGTCAGATCCTTGCCATGCACAGCTTCCAGATGATATTTAAGATCAGAAGTGCCTGCAAAACCATAGTTTAACCGGCTGTCGTTAAGATAATTGCGACAAGCTGTGAAAAATGCATCATCGCCCATTGTCCAGCGAAGCATATGCAGCAGCAATGCACCTTTGTAGTAAGAAAGCCTTGGGCTGAAAATCCGTTCAACGCTTGTTGTATCCTCAACAAATACTTTTCCACCCGGTTCAGAAGTCACAAATCCGATGCTCAGGGTTTTCCATCTGGGCCACCAGTAACCATCGAAAAAGTGCTGATACGACATTCCTGCAAGATAAGTAGCAAAACCTTCGTTCAGCCATATATCCTGCCACGAGTTAAGGGTTACCGCATTCCCAAACCACTGGTGGGCAAGTTCGTGCGCAATGATTTCAAAATCGAAACGCCCCATAAACGACATGGTTTGATGCTCCATACCCCCACCCCATCCAAACTGGGCATGACCGTACTTTTCGCCGATAAAAGGATAAGGTGTGAAAAGTTCACTGAAAAGCTCCATAATCATTGCTGTCTGAGCCGTTTGCTGCATGATGGCAGCTTTGTTCTCAGGATATACATAGTTCAGGATCTCAACCGGAACACCGGCAGAATATGACATTTCGGAATACACCTCATAATTTGTAACGGCCACGGCAATCAGGTAAGGAACAATCGGGAATTTGTGTTTCCAGTGGCAGGTGCGATAGCCTTCGGTCACATCATCAGAAATGAGCAAACCATTGGATGCGGTTCGGTACAATTCCGGTGAACGGACAAAGATATCGATGGAATCTGCCTTATCGGTAAGATCATTTTTGCCTGGCCACCAGTCGCGGCTGCCATAGGGTTCAGACAAAGTCCACATAGCCCATACATTGTTGTGCTGGGCACGGCCAACGGATCCGAAACCACCTCCATCAAGAGGAATGCCGTGGTAAAAAACTTCAAGCTCACCAATGGTCCCCGGGATTTGGGAAGGTGGCAAATTCACAATCAGGTTATAGTCTCCTGAATGAGAATAAGTGACGCGTAATCCTTTATAAACAATTGAATCAATGGTGAATGCAGTGCTGAGCTCCATTTCAAGTCCCTGAGAAAGATCTCCGCTTACTTCAAAGCGGGTGAGCACCGATCCGCTGATTTCTGGCTGAGCCGGGTCAATATTCAGGTTAAATCTGATGTAAGTAACATCATAACTGAAAAGTTTCTTTTCGGAATTTTTATGGATAAAACCGTGCCGGCAACCTCCCTTTGCGGCACAATGCAATACTCCCGAGCCCGGTTCTACCTGCGAAAAAGCAGGAAAACAAAGCAAAGCAGCAAAAAACGGAATAAGAAAATGAAGTTGTTTTTTCATGATTTCAACCATAAAAGTAACAAAAAACATGGAATGGAATGAACCAGGAGTAAAATATCAGATGCATTCAATCGTTATCAATGGAAACCAGCTTTCTTAATGTGAACAATAAATATCTGCCGGCAGCATATCCGGCATCAGGCAATCAACAAGAGCAAAAAATTCCCATCTTTGCACAAGGAAACTACAATATGGGATTAAGATTCAAAAATCAGCGTTTTATTTTTTACTTTCTGGCAACGGCAGTACTTTTTATTCATGCCTGCGCCAATCCGGTTTCACCAACCGGCGGTCCTAAGGATACCACTCCTCCGGAAATTATACGGTCGATACCCTCAAATCAGAGTGTAAACTTTACAGGCGACAGGGTAATAATGACTTTCAGTGAGTTTGTCACACTCAAAGACATGAACACCCAGCTGGTAGTTTCTCCTCCCCTGTCCAAGCCACCTGTATTTTCGATGCGGGGCAAAAGCCTGACCATGAAATTTGAAGAACCTTTGCGGGAAAATTCAACCTATAATTTCTTTTTTGGAAATGCCATTGTTGACCTTACCGAAGCCAACCCGCTTGAAGGCTACAGTTTCAGTTTCGCAACCGGGCCGGTTCTTGACTCATTATCCATCAAAGGGAAACTCCTTAATGCATTTAACCTTCAGCCGGTAAAAAGCGCGTTTGTAATGCTTTTTGACAGCATTTATGATTCGGTGCCATACAAACAACGCCCATACTATCTTGCCAGAACCTCAGCCACCGGCGATTTTGTACTGAACAATCTCCGCGATTCGGAGTACCTGATGTTTGCACTGACAGACATAAATGGCAATTACATGTATGATATGCCAACCGAAGAAATCGCATTTTATGATTCATTAGTCAGGCCGGTATTTCATGGCGTAAAATTGAAACCTGCGATTGACACAACATCCGTTTTTACTGATAGCCTTTCGGTTGAACCGGATACGCTACATATTCATGATGAAAATGAGGATCACCTGCACGATACAATTTCCGACATTCACGAAAGTCATGATCATAGCATTAGTGATGATGCAAGAGTGAATCTTCAGGGAACAATAATCCCTTCCTATACATTATTGCATTTCAGGGAAACAGATACAATACAACGACTGCTCAAAGGTACAGTTGTCCGTAAAAACGTAATTAGTCTGGCTTTCCGGTTTCCCGTCACATCTTTTACAATAAAACCCATTGAGCCTGAATATTCGGGGAATTGGGCAATTACTGAATACAATAAAAGCCGCGACACCATCACCATTTGGATACCGGAACCTTCAACGGATAGTCTGATGCTTGAAGTAGCTGACAATGGTATAGTTATGGATACGCTTGACGTTGCTTTAACTCCAGCCCTTAGAACTCCGGCCAAAGGAAGAATACAGGAAACAAAGCCTGAAATTCTTACATTCAGACCAAACCTGAAAGCTGCTAAAATCAGACCTGACCGGGAATTACGACTTACCTTCTCCGATCCGGTAGCCAGTTTTGATCCCGAAAAAATAAGACTTTTCGTTGACACCATTTTATTGACTCCTGAAATCGGCTTTCTGGATTCACTGCAATTGCGTTTCAGCATAAAACACAAATGGAGGGAAGGAGATAAATACCTTCTGGAAATTCCTGACAGTACATTTACCAGTATTTTCGGGTATGTTAATGACAGTGCCGGCTTTAAGTTTACTGCCATTACTGAAGCTGAATCGGGATTACTCAAAATAAATACTGAACTTCCTGTGCCGGGAAATTACATTATTCAGCTTTTGGATGACAAAGAAGTGCTGATCGAAGAACGAATAATTACCGGGAACTCGATTTTGAGCTTCAATTACCTATCGGCACGAAAGTATAAGCTAAAAGCTATTTTTGATATAAATGAAAACGGAAAGTGGGACACCGGAAATTTCCTGAAAAAGCGACAACCCGAACCGGTGTATTATTTCCAGAAGGAAATAGAAATGCGTATTAACTGGTCCATTGAGGAAGACTGGATTGTTGAATAAGTTTGAATTCGGGTAATCCGGAGCCGCGCAAAATATTATCAATTCATCTTGAATAAAAACAGAAAATCCGGGAAAGCATCTTTTCAGTGCTTTTCCCGGATTTACTATTCCGACAATGAAAACGAATTAAATTATTATCCGTTACATTTATCGATACACTGAACAATTTCTGTCAGTGATGAAGCCTTAACAGAATAATGAATCTGTTTGCCTTCGCGTTTTGAATTGAGAACTCCTTTACTCTTGAGGATATTCAAGTGATGAGAAGCAGCGGCCTGTTCTATTTTGAGGTATTCGTAAATTTCAGTTACACTCAGCTTCTTTTTCTCGTTCAGCAAATCAATGATCGCGATCCTCATGGGATGAGCTATTGCACGCAGTTTGCTAGCAGCAGCTTCCAGTTTAACGATGTCTAAAACAATCTCTTTAGCCATAACAATGGGTTTTAAATTTGATACAAAGATATGTAATTATCTATTGCATAATGCATATGTCAGATATATAATTAACTTAATTCAAATAATTCTGTAAAAGCAAAGGTATTCCCGTCAAACAGGCCTTTATCGCTGAGTTTTAATGCCGGAATAACCAGTAAAGCCATAAACGACAATGTCATAAACGGGGCATTAAGCTTCGTTCCCAACTGTAAAACCTTCTGATTTATCTGACTGTAACGGATTGCAACCTCATAACCATCGGAGGGCGACATAATTCCGGCAACCGGCAAAGGAAGGATTTCAACCTGGCCGTTGCTGGCAACTGCAATTCCGCCTTTTGCATCAATCAGCGCATTCACAGCCAATACCATGGACTCATCATCGGCTCCGACTGCAATTATGTTATGACTGTCGTGCGCTACCGTTGAAGCAATGGCTCCATGCTTCAAACCAAATCCCGACACAAAATCAACAGCAGGCATGGCAGGATTGTAACGATTCATTACCATCATCTTAAGAACATCGGCACTTGTATCACTCACCACACATCCATCAAGTATTTTTGCATCAACAATCCGTTTTTCAGTAATCAGTTGGCCTTCAAGTGCCTGCTGAACTTTAATTTTTGTCGATTTTGCTTTTATCCGAAGCATTTCCGCAGTAAGCTGCAGGGCATCGAAGCGATTCGGGCTTGACTCAACAACACTTTTAATCAGAGACTTACCTGATTCTGCCACCAAAACACCATTGATAAAAGTGCGCTGAATGTTAAAATCTGTCAGATTGTCGATCACAACAAAATCAGCACGATCTCCCTTTTGCAGCAAACCTGATTCAAGTTTATAGTGCCTCACAGGATTCAGCGTGCAAGATCTGATCACATCCATGAAATTATAACCTGCCGATAATGCTCTCTTTATCAACAAATTGATATGACCGTTTACCAGATCATCCGGATGTTTATCGTCGGAGCAAAGCATAATCATTTCGGGATAATCTGAGATTAATCCGATCAATGCTTCAAAATTGCGGGCAGCACTTCCTTCGCGAATCAGCACTTTCATGCCGGCATTGATTTTATCAATGGCTTCTTCGGTTGTAAAACATTCATGGTCGGTAGAAATACCTGCCGATGCATACTTAACGGCATCTTCGCCAAGCAAACCGGGGGCATGACCATCAACAGGCTTGTTGTAATATTTTGCCAGCTCAAGCTTTTTCATAACCTCAGCCTCACCATTGATCACACCCGGAAAGTTCATCATCTCAGACAAGTAATAAATTTCAGGCCATTTCAGCATTTCTTCCACTTCTTCGGGGCCTAGGTTAGCCCCTGATGTTTCAAAAGGAGTTGCCGGCACACAAGAAGGCGCACCGAAATAGAATCCGAAATTCACCTTTCGTCCGTTTTCAATCATAAACTTAACACCGTCCATTCCAAGCACATTTGCAATTTCGTGAGGATCAGAAACAGTGGCAGTTGTACCATGCACCACAGCCAGACGGGCAAATTCTGACGGGAGAAGCATTGAACTTTCGATGTGCACATGTGCATCTATCAGACCAGGGACAATATAATGGTTTTCAGCTTCCGGCAAATGTTCAACTGTGGTAATCCTGCCTTTTGAAACATTAATACGTCCTGGAAAAATTTTGCCTGAAACAACATCTGCAATTTGTCCGCTGACCGAAAAATCTGAGCTATCTGAAATCATGAAACTGTGTGTTTTTTTTGAAACAATAAAAATAGAAATAATGGAAACGCAACTGACGAATTCAAAAATGATCAGTAGGATAAGCTGCTTGCTTTACCAATAAATAAAACCTTTCAGTTTAATTTACAACTGAAAGGTTTTTATCCTAAAACAGCAGAACTATAAAATGTTATTCTGCATCCTGAAGGTTTTTGTAAACAGGGATGATGTCAACATCAAGTTTTTTCAGTTCAATTTTGGCTTTTTCGAAATCTTCGGTAAACCCAAGCAGAAAACCTCCGCCTCCTGAACCGCAAAGTTTCAGATAGAACGACTTTGATTCGAGCCCATGCCTCCATATTTTTTTGAAAGTCTCAGGAATCATAGGATCAAGGTGGTCGTAAAGGAATTTTGACAAATCCCGTAATGTTTCAAAGAAGCGTTTTGTTTCGCCTTTTATCAGGCTTTTGATACAGGCATCGTTGAGCGGAATCATTTCATCTCTCACCCTTACCATAAAATCATCAATCTTGCACTTATCGAGAAAAATATTCACCAAAGGGCCGGTTTTTCCCGGGCTTCCTGTATTGATAAGGAAGATGGCTCCTTTTTTATCGTGTTTGTTTCTCGGTATTCCAACCATACAAACATCTCTCTTATTGTGAATAAGCAAAGGATGCTTGATGTAGCAATTCAATGGATCCATTCCGGAACTGGTTCCATGGAAGTACGACTCCATCTGCGAGAAAATATCTTTAAGCTTCAGCACTTCAGCTTTGGGCAGTTTACGGTCACCGGGCATATGCGAAGGCACATATTTCTCGTAAAGCGCTGCTACCAGAGCTCCTGAACTTCCTATGCCATATCCCTGAGGAATGGTTGATTCAAAGTAAAGGCTATGCTGAATGTCATTTTCCAGTGCATCAATGTCAAAGTCGCAGAGCAATTTACCGCTCTCTTTTAACTCACGGATATAAACTGCATATTCCTTCAACAACTTGTTTGAACTTACTGCGAAGTCATAATCGGTATATTTATCCTGATTAATAAAGCTAAGCTCGCCCCTGAAATGCGTATATGGAATGGTTAGCCCCATCGAATCGCAAAGAATACTATATTCACCAAAAAGCAGAATTTTGGCATAAAAAATTCCGGATTTATTCTTCATCATTGCTGTAATTTAAGTTTTCAGGACCATTGCCGATTTTATCATCGATAAAAGCCTTGTTAATACAAATTTCCTGAATTTCAGAAAGTAATGGTTTTATTGTTTCTGCTTCCGATTCAGGATACAGCAGGTGAACGTTTGGACCGGCATCGAGTGTAAAACAAACTTTTACGCCGGATTGTTCCCTGAACTGTTTCATTTTATCAATAATAACCAAAGTGTTCGGATGCATCAACATGTAACCAGGATTTGAACTCATCATCATGGCATGAAGGCTCATGGCTTCGTTCTCAGTTATTCTGGTAAACTCAATCCAGTCTCCGCTTATAAGCACATTCAACATTCCTGACAAGTTTTTCTTTGCCTGCTCAAAACGCGCTTCAGCAAAAGGATGTCCGTTCATTAAATTATGCCCCACACTGCTCGAAACCTTTTTGGCTGTTGCATCAACAATAAAAATGCTATTGCGGATTTTATTAAATATCGCATGCGGCAGAAGCGGCAAAGGTACTGCATATTCATCTGACGAACCTTTAATATCAGGATGCTTTCCCCAAACGGAAAACCCGCCAAAAACCGATCTGGCTGCACTGCCTGAACCCAGTCTTGCAATGTTTGATGCCCTGAGCAAAAAAGCAGACCAATTTTCCTTTCTTTGTGAAAGCTGATTATCGATATCACATAGGCAAAGTGCAAGAGCGCTCATGGCTGAAGCTGATGATGCAATTCCTGCTGAATGCGGAAAGCTGTTATCGGTCTCTATTTCAATAAAACAATTGCTGAGAAATGGAAATTGCACCGCCAAAGAATTAAGAAAAGCTTCAGTTTTTGCCGCAAAAGCAGGATTACTCTCTCCTCCAAACTTAAAATTCAGTTTTAAACCCTCAACTTCATCATTGGAAGGGCTGATTTTTACACGGGTTCGGGTAATTGAATTGTTCAGCGTAATGCTCAGTGATGCATTGCGCGGCAATTGATGCCCATGCTTGCCCCAATATTTAATAAGTGCAATGTTTGAAGGACTTTGCCAGGCTGATTCCAGACCTTGTTCAGGTATTAATATGCTATTTTTCATAACAAAGGAAGCTCTTTTAATTGGCGGCTATGTTCACTCAAGACTAATTCGTTGTATGAAAATATTGTTGAATAAGCTCTTTGCGAAAAATAACGGCTTGCATAATCTTTGCCGTTTGAAGTTGAGGCAAGTACAAAATCGCCGCCCCATGCTCCAAGCGATTTCACAGCACCCTGGAAATCAGAGAATAAAACATCCTTCACAACTTTTCTATTCAACACTTTCGACATGATAAATTCATGTGCAGAAAGCAAATGGTTAAAATCTTCAATACTTTCAGCCTTTAGAATTTTGCGGGTTATTTCTGATATTTCAGCAACAGCACTTATAAAATCATTTGGGTTCTTTTTCAGAAATGAACTTATTTCAGCTGCGCTGTCTTGTTTATTTTCAAGGTAAACAAAGAATAAATCATCGGCAAACTGAGGATAAAAATCAATTTTCTCTGCCAAAATCCTTTCACCTGAACGCTGAAACAATACCGGTTTTTCTGAAATGGCACAAACCACGTCATAACCCGACCCATTTGAAACCATTTGATGCAACTGAAGTGCATCCACCCCGGCAAACTCAGCCAAAAGAGCAATCAGCGATGAACTGCTTCCAAGACCCCATTTTCGGTTAAACTCAAGATTTGTATTTAATACAAGACCCTGTGATTCAGCAATAAATTGTGGATCCAACTCACGGATTGCCAGAAAGAGCTTATGAAGATGTTCGCCGGCAGATTCATTGGTTGCTTTAATCGGAAGCAAATCGGGAAGTGAGAAAACACCATTAAACCATACTCCGTTGACATCACTGGCCTGCCATTCAAGTATTCCGCTTGATGAAAGAGACGCTGTCAAAGACTGCCCTTTGTTTAAAGGCACAGACAAGGATAAGGCACCGTGCATCACAAGATATTCCCCTGTGAGCATTAGTTTTCCGTGCGCGTATCCGTTTGATGCTGGCTTCATTATAAGCTATTTTTAGTGTCCGTTTCTTATTGAAGCAAGAAATCCGGATACAGCACTATGCGAAACTTTATGATTCTTAAAAAATTCAACGGCAAGCACTTTCTCATAGTCATTCGCACTAAATGAATTCAGGATATTGAGCAAATGCATTTTCATATGCCCGATTTGAATACCCTTGGTGGTAAGGGATTTAATAGCTCCGAAGTTATTGGCCAAACCAACGGCAGAGGCAATTTGCATCAATTCCGGAGCCTGAGGGTTACCCAGTAATTCGAGCGAGAATTTAGCCATTGGATGAAGTGAAGTCAACCCGCCTACTGTGCCAATGGAAAGGGGAATAGTAAGGCTGTAAAGAAAATGTCCGTTTTCAATTTTTACTTCTGTCAGGCTTTTATAGCTTCCGCTTCTTGCGGCATAAGCATGTCCACAAGCTTCAATTGCCCTGAAATCGTTGCCGGTAGCAAGAGCAACTGCATCAATTCCGTTAAATATCCCTTTGTTGTGGGTCGCAGCCCGATAAACATCCACTGTGGCGATTTGAACAGCCTTTTCAAACTTCCATGCAAAATCTTCCGCACTCAGACTCTTATCAATATCCGCAAACTCCTTTACATCACATTCAACCCACGTTTTAACAAGGCATTCAGGTGTGTAATTCGACAAAATCGACATAATCACATTCAGTGGTTCACCTTCAAATAATCCCGATTCATTTACGAAGATTTTAAGTCCGGCAGCGTATTCTTCAAGACATGAATTTATGAAATTCGCTCCCATTGAATCGCGGGTATCAAACTTTACAGAAAGCTGGTAATAATTGTCGAGTGCATCAGTTTTGTCAACAAGCTCCATTTCGAGCACACCTCCTCCCCGCTTCTCCATGTTGGCGGTTATTGAAGCAGTTCTTTCAAGTAGAAGCTGTTTGATTTGAGGAAAGTATCCCTGCAAACGCACGAAATCACCATTCCAGATAAAATGTACCTGACCGACTTTAACTGTTGAAATCACTTCAGAATGAAAACCACCCTTTCCTGCCCAATACTTGGCACCATTTGCGGCTGCAGCAATCACCGAGCTCTCCTCAATAACCATTGGCACCATGTATAATTTGCCATTGATCATTACATTCGGCGCAACTCCGTATGGGAAGAAATAGTTGGTAAGCGTGTTTTCGCTGAACTCCTCCAGCATTTTCTGCATTTCGGGATCGCCGTGCCAGAAAGTCCGGAGCAAAGCAAGCGAAGTTTCGGAATGCCTGGAATAGCCTGATATAAGTTCCAGTTTTTGTTCCTTACTCAGCCGTGAAAAACCACTTATTATTTTATCTTTAAACATTTGGTAAAAGTTAACCGGCAGTGCCTGCCTTATTCAAAACGCAAAATTAACAATTTGACGCCCCCTTAATTAATCGCAATTAATTAAATCTGTCAATGAAAAATTTATTTCAAGCAGTTATCTAACCAAGTTCGTTATACTTTTGTTCAATTTATGACATATATCTATTAAACAAAATGTCATTTTTTCCAATTATTACTTCAAAAGCCTTTCAAGATCAGGAAAAATCAGATCCTGTGTGAACCTTTTTCCAAAAACATCGGTTAAAATAAATTGCAATACCTTTCATTCACCATTTTAAGTTCGTAAAAATTTTGTAATATTGACCAATAAATCAAGAAAAACCCATGACGGTATTCGTTAATAATATTGAAGTTACCCTATTTACAGGAGCCAGGGTGATAGACGCCATCAGGGCATATTATTCGAATATTCACCATAATCTGCCCGATGTTATTCCTGTTGCACTTGACGATTTTGGAAATATCGTAGAAATGGATGGTAAAATCTCTCATCTGCAGCGGCTCTACACCATTGACCACGAAGTATTACTTGAAACTGATCAATATGAAAATTTTTAGATTTATCCTGAGTTCATTATTGCTTTCGATAGCATTAACAGTAAGCGCAGGAAGCGACACCACAAAAGTTGTGGTATTATCGGTTAACGATATGCATGCAAAGATCGATAACTTCCCAAAGTTCAAATCATTGGTTGATAGCATCCGATCCGTTCATGAACATGTTCTGCTTTTCGCGGCCGGAGATAACTTTACAGGAAACCCCATCGTTGACCAATTCCCGGAACCAGGTTACCCCATAATTGAACTCATGAACTTAACAGGCTTTAATGCCAGCGCATTGGGAAATCATGAATTTGATTACGGGCAGGATGTTCTCGCCAAGAGACTTGCTCAGGCAAATTTCCCGTTTCTGGCTGCAAATATAATTTACGAAAGCATCACACCACTTGACATTAAGCCATTTCTAGTTCTTCAGATGGAGAACGGGCTCAAAATTGGCATTTTGGGGTTAATACAAATCAACGAAGCCGGATTGCCGGATACGCATCCTGCAAAATTAACCGGAATTAAATTCGACAAAGGAATTGATATTGCGCCGAATTACAAATGGCTGGCCGACAGCAGTGATGTGCTGATCGGGCTGTCTCACCTCGGCTTTGAAGACGATGTTCTGCTTGCAGAACAAATGAAAGAATTTGATCTGATTCTTGGGGGGCACACCCATACGATGGTATCTAACCCTCAGGAGTACAATAATGTATTGGTCATGCAGGCTGGCTCAAATCTGAAATATGTAAGCATGACCACCCTTAACTTAGTCGAAAACAAGGTTGTTGATAAACATGCTCAGCTACTTAACATTTCCAATCACAGGGGCAGTGACAGCGCATTGGAAGCTTTGATCGCCGGCTTTAACGACAACAAAGAATTGAATCAGGTAATCGGAACAGCCGTTCATCCCTTGAATGGGAAAGATGAACTGGGAAGCCTTATGACCGATGCAATGACAGCAATTCTACCGCTGGAAATCGCTTTTCAGAACAATGGAGGCATAAGGGTGGATATGATCCCGCAAGGTAATATTACCATTAAAGATGTGTATCAGCTTGACCCATTCGGAAATGAAATTATTCATTTCAAACTATCTGTTACCGAAATAAAATCGCTGATTTCGAACGCATTCAACCGCGGAAAGGAAATTGACCTGCAGGTTTCAGGAATCAATTACACTGTAATTCAGGATAAAGACGGACTGGCATCCGATATCATCATTACACTGCCTGATGGCAGCTCGCCGGATGAAAACAGAATATTCAATACAGGACTCAGCAGTTATCTGGCAAGCAGCTATGATTTTGATCACAAGGACACAGGGCATTCGCTTTACACCATCACCGCTCAGGCGCTGATCAACTTTATCAAGGCAAATCAGGAAATTAATTATCAGGGTGTTAAACGTACCTTCGTAAAAATGGCTGAATAATCCGGCTGAAATCTTTTTGCATCAGATGTTTTGAAATCACAAAAAAACTGCCGGCCATATGGACCGGCAGTTTTTTTTATACTGTATAAGGTAAAAGCAAAGTGTTTTCAGGAATGTCTTACCACTTTTCTTCCTGTTTGATAACAGGAGGCTCCATTCCGGCTTTAAGGCTGTTGATTAAAGCGAGGGCGTGAGTGTTAATTTGTCTCAGATAGGACTCATACACATTTGAATAATCTTTATCGGATTTATCCAGCCATTTCTCAACAGGAAAGCGTGAAGAGGACTGGCGCAGAAGATTGAGATCGCTGAGTGTATAGCGGTATCGTCCGGGCTTAAACTCGAGTTTAAGTGTATAGTTGACTTTGGCAGTAACTCCTTTTGAGCCCTCTTCTTCATTCAAAAGCTCAAACCGGTGAAGGATTTCAATAACCCCGCTTTCACGGTTGCGAATCCTGCAGGCATCCGCAGGATTTTTATATTGTACATTGATCCACTCAATACATCTTATGTACAATTCATCAGCAGAACCTGCCTGTTGAATTACATCCTGATAGGTGATCAGTTGTGTATCCTTATCAATAGGATATTGTCCGGTGTTTTCCTGGCCAATGGCCTGAAAAGTCAGCAAAACAATAAAAGAGAGAACTGCTGAGATTTTATTGATCATAATTCATGAATTTATTTAAAACACTGTTCACTTGAAAAAACTATGCCAAAATTAAGTGTTTTTTTAATTCATTATCAGATTGGAGATTCCCGACGGATAATTCACGATCAGAAAAAGTAACCTGACTAATTTCAGGTTGGAGAACAATATTCTGATAAAGAGCCTTATATTGATGCTCCTTAACTGCAAATACAATGACTCATTTATACAAAATCAAGATAATTATCTCGTGTGATACAATAGAACTCACTGCCATAATTATCAGTCCAGGCTTTTGGGGCAGTTTTCCTCACTTTATTCAGCTTTATCTCATAGGGTATTGGCTGTCCCTGAACTTCCCGAACAAGATCAATTTCGGAACCTGAGTAGGTTCTCCAAAAATAATGATTGGCCAATTGTCTGGTATTATGCTGTTTCTTGATCATCTCTGAAATCATAAAATTTTCCCAAAGTACACCAGTATCAGTTCTGTTGTGGACAGGTTTCAGATTATCAATAATTGAATTTCTGATCCCATTGTCATAAAAATAAAATTTCTGTGACTTATTAATTTCATTTCGCGGATTTCGGCTATATGCAGCTAATCTGAAAATAATAAAAGATTGCTCCATCAGATGCAGGTAGCGTTCAACGGTTTCACGATTTAATCCGGTTGTACGGCATAGTTCATTAATGCTGACTTCTGATCCAGCCTGATGGGCCAGCAATTTCAATATTTCCCTTATTTTAAGAGGATATCTTATGTTTTCCATTTCTAATATATCTTTAAAAATATAAGATGTGGAAATATCGTTAAGCAACTCCTCCCTTGCTGAGGCATTCATTGTTGTAATCACTTCAGGGTAACATCCATAGATCAGCCTATCATCCAGTTGATCATTCATTTCAAAGGGATTGAATGACTGCCGTAACTCTGCAACAGAAACCGGCAGGAGTGTAAATATCATCTTTCTTCCGGTTAGCGCTTCTGTTACCCGGTCAGAAAGAAGAAAAGATGAAGAGCCCGTCACCAGAATTTTAAGATGAGGAATTTCATCATGAAGAATCTTAAGGTTGATTCCAATTTCCGGAACCCTCTGCCCTTCATCAATGAACAACAATTCGTAACCACTCACCAATGACTGAAGCTTACTCAGGTCGCGGCTGGACAAAATATCTATATATTTTAGCTGATCTGCATTGATTGATAATGTTTTTAAGCCGGTTGACATGATCACTTCTTTCGATAGAGTTGTCTTTCCTGCTTGTCTGGGGCCATACAACAAAATGATCTTTCCCGATTGCAGCAGAGCTTCAGTGATTTTGCCTGATAATTGCCGATGAAGTAACATACCTTTTTTTATACAAAAATACGAATATTTACGGTTAACCGTAAATTTTAGCTATGAATTCTTACGGTTAACCGTAAATTTTAGCCATAAATCAACAATAATATCTGTCGATATATAACTGATTGTTGCTTCTGTTAAAATCAAAAAGCCCTGCCAATGGCAGAGCTTTTTTGATTCATTGGTCGAGAATCTTAGTACATTCCACCCATGCCACCCATACCAGGGTTAGGCATAGCTGATTCTTTTTCTTCTTTAATATCAACCAGTACACACTCGGTAGTAAGGAGCATTCCAGCGATTGAAGCAGCGTTTTCAAGGGCAACGCGTGCAACCTTGGTAGGATCAATTACACCTGCAAGCATAAGATCTTCGTAAACCTCAGTGCGGGCATTAAAGCCATAATTGCCTGAACCTTCGCGCACTTTCTGTACAATAACCGAACCTTCGAGGCCAGCATTCTCAACAATTTGCCTCAATGGCTCTTCAAGGGCACGTTTAACAATTGCAACTCCGGTTTCTTCATCTTCGTTTTCAACCTTTAAACCATCCAATGCGGAAATTGCTCTGATGTAAGCAACACCTCCACCAGGGATAATTCCTTCTTCAATGGCAGCGCGGGTTGCATGAAGTGCATCGTCGAAACGATCTTTCTTTTCCTTCATTTCCACTTCACTGGCAGCACCTACATAAATTACAGCAACACCACCGGCTAATTTGGCAAGGCGTTCCTGAAGTTTCTCGCGGTCGTAATCTGAAGTTGTGGATTCAATCTGTGATTTTATCATAGAAACGCGGGCTGCAATATCTTCTGAAGTTCCACGTCCGCTTACGATGGTTGTGTTCTCTTTGTCAACAGTAATTTTCTCTGCCTGTCCAAGATATGAAAGATCAGCATCTTCAAGGCGGTAACCTTTTTCTTCTGAAATTACAGTTCCACCTGTCAGTATAGCGATATCTTCGAGCATTTCCTTACGACGGTCGCCAAAACCAGGAGCTTTAACAGCTGCAATCTTGAGCGAACCACGGATTTTATTTACAACAAGTGTTGCAAGGGCTTCGCCATCAACATCTTCAGCAATAATCAGCAGTGGACGACCGGTTTGTACAGTTTTCTCGAGAATCGGTAAAAAGTCTTTCATTACTGAGATCTTCTTGTCATAAATGAGAATAAAAGGATTCTCATAAACAACTTCCATTTTCTCGGTATCGGTGATGAAATAAGGTGAAATATATCCTCTGTCAAACTGCATACCTTCAACTACTTTTACAGTAGTTTCAATGCCTTTGGCTTCTTCGATGGTGATAACACCTTCTTTTTTCACTTTATTCATTGCCTCGGCAATTTTTTCGCCGATGAAGCTGTCGTTGTTTGCAGAGATGGTAGCTACCTGAGTAATTTTTTCGCTGCCTTCTTCGATCTTAATAGATTGGGTGTGAAGATATTCAACAACTTTAGCAACCGCTTTCTCAATTCCACGTTTCAGGTCCATTGGATTTGCACCTGCTGTAACGTTTTTCATACCGGTAGTAACAATTGCCTGAGCCAGAACGGTAGCAGTTGTAGTTCCGTCACCAGCAATATCAGCTGTTTTTGAAGCTACTTCTTTAACCATCTGAGCGCCCATATTCTGCACGCCATCTTTCAATTCAATTTCTTTGGCAACGGTAACGCCGTCCTTAGTAACTATAGGAGCTCCATAAGCCTTGTCGATAATTACATTACGTCCTTTAGGACCTAAAGTAACTTTAACTGCATTTGCAAGGGCATCAACCCCTTTTTTCAGCTCTTCGCGGGCTTCGGTATTGTAAATAATCTGTTTAGCCATTTTTTTTTAATTTTTTACTGTTCAACAATTCTTAATCAAAATTAGATCACGGCAACAATGTCTGACTCACGCATGATCAGATAATCATTGCCATCAATGGTAATTTCTGTTCCGGAATACTTTCCGTAAAGCACAAGATCGCCCACTTTTACAGTCATGGGTTCATCTTTCTTGCCAGGTCCAACGGCAACAACATTTCCGCGTTGTGGCTTTTCCTTTGCAGTGTCAGGAATAATAATTCCGCCGGCTGTTTTCAGTTCTGCTGCGGCAGGTTGTATCAATACACGGTCAGCCAATGGCTTTACATTCACTTGGGTCATTGCTATTAAAGTTTAAGTTTTACAATTATAGTGTCTTTGTTCCGGCAGTTGTCATAATTTATGCCAAAGTAATTTTTTGGCATTTGAAATAAAGTATGATTTGCCGGCTCGATGGCTTTAAATACTGATTATAAACTCTTTAACAAAAGTTAAAAGTCCATAAATCAACTTTACAGGTAGAATTAAAACAAAAAAAATGTCAGACTGTTGTGACAATCTGACATTTGAGGTTATAACAGGAAAAGACTATTCGGCAGGAGGAGCCTGAAAATCCTGAACAGGAGCAGCCTGCTCGTTGATAAGTTCACGGAGTTCAGTATCAGTAGAAACTCTGGTTACGTTGCGGGGAATCACAAAAATTGAGAATAAACTGAGGGCCAAAAGGATAATAGCCAGCGTCCATGTGGTTTTCTCCAGGAAATCCGCAGTTTTCCTCACACCCATAAACTGGTTTGAGGAGGCAAAGTTAGAGGCCAGGCCACCACCTTTTGAATTCTGGACTAAAACGACCAGACTTAGTAAGACACATGCGATCAGTATAAGTACTGAAACTAAGATATAAGCTCCCATTGTAATGTTTTGTTATTGAGGTTAATTCACGCGTTTAACAGATCGTCCTGTATTTTTGCAATTTGGGCTGCAAAGTAAGTACTTTTTTCCGGATTATTCAAACTTAATCGCTGATAAATTTTTATTGCCTTTTCATGATTGCCCTGCGACAGATAAATCTTTGCAAGTGTTTCAGTTACAATATCCTCCAGATCAACCGCACTCTTATGTGCTTTGTCAACCGGATTGAAAAATTCCTTTTTTGGCTTGCTGATGCGAGGTTCTGTTTCAATAAACCGATCGATTATTGCTTTATTTGAAACTTCAATTCCCGATGTTTTTCTATTATCAGTATCCTTTTCATCCGAATCCGGATGAAGTTCAGCATCATCGTTCTCAAGTGATTTCTCAAGGCTGTAAATACTGAGTTGCAAACCTTCAAGTAATAAATCATCAGAGAATGATGTATCTTCTTCAAAATGAGAAACAACAGGCCCGGGGTGTTTTTCAATTTGAATCTGCAACTCGTTTTCAGTTGAGTTTTTCTCTCCGGCAACAATTTCAGAATGATCTTCGTGGGAATCGTGTTGCAGCTTTTCGACCGATTCACTTGCGATCTCTGCCAACCTTCGGTTTACAATATCACGTAAGTGAAGCAAGTGTGCTTCTTCATCACGGGAATCCGGCAAACGGTCATCGGCTGCCGAAATTTCACCCGAAAACTTTTCCGGGTGAACCTCAGGAATCTCAGAAGTGATCACCTCAATGGGCTCAACATTTTGTTCAATTTCCTCAATTTCCGGAGCATGTGGCTCAGTTTCGGGTATTTCGGCAATGATTTCCTCTTCAGCTTCTGCTACCTCAGCAGTAAAAGTAACTTCAGGTGCAAGCTTTTCTGCAGGAAATACTCCGGAAGTTTCACTAAGCCGCTCAATATGTCGCCTGAGTAAGCCTCTGTCACCAGCATATGCTGCGGCAATTTTCAGTCGGCTGCTGTAACGTATATGATTTACATTCCGCGAGTTAAGGGCAAGCAAAATATGAGCAATCTGACAATATGGAAATTCATGCGCCAGATGTTCGATTTCAGGCAAGGTAGCATTATCCAGCAATGCAGGATTTGACATATATTTTTCAAGCCGTGTTGTATTCATCTGGCTACCAGTTAACTACTGCTTTATTGAAAATATCTTCAACCAGCTCTACGGTTATTTTGGAAATAAGATCGGCTTCTACGGCACTCAGGTTCAGACTGCTGCTATAGTCCTGAAAGCGGCTGAATGACGTCTCAAAATTGTCTTTCGGGTTGAATTTATTTGTATATCTGACATTGACCGTAATCTTTAAACGGATGAGAGCGGCTGTTTGCTGACCGGTAATAGCCACTGGCTCAGTGGAGTAGCCCGTGATTTCACCTTCAAAATGCAGATCTCCATTGCGGGGAATGTTGGCAAGACTTGTTTGGGATGAAAACTTATCGCGAAGCGCATCTGAAAATGTCTGGCTTAATGACGGCTGAACAAGTTCGGCTTTGTTAGGGAACGTGATAACCGAAACAGTTTTGGCTTCGGGTGGCACAGAGGCACCGGTGAAGGAATACACACCACAGCTACTCAAAAAAACAGAAAATCCTGAAAAAAGCAGGATCATTGACAAATAGTTCTTTGTCATTGTGAAAACGCCGATATTTTTAGTGGATGTCATACTCCTTGATTTTACGGTAAAGAGTTCGCTCAGATATGCCCAGTTCATTCGCTGCATTTTTTCGTTTACCTCCATGCTTTTCAATGGCTCGTTTTATCAGTTCAATTTCTCGTTTTTCCAATGAAAGAGACTCATCCAACACCTCATGAGTGTAAAATGAATCCAGCACAATGTGCTCGGAAGGAGTGCCATGATAACCTGTCTGCTCTTCAGGATCAGGGTTTTCAACATCATTAAAAAGTTGAGAAATAATGGGATGGTGTTCTCGGTTGAGATCGTGGCTTATACCACCCTGTTCAAGAATATCAACCACCAGCTTTTTCATTTCGTTGATGTCGCGTTTCATGTCAAAAAGGACTTTGTAGAGCAGTTCTCTTTCCGAAAAATCGCTGGTCACATGTTCTTTGTTATACAAAACGGGCAGATCACGGTTTTCATTTGGCAGGTATCGTTGCAGAATAGTTGCTGTTATCATTCTGCTCTGCTCAATAATTGAAATCTGCTCAGTAATATTTTTCAACTGCCTGATATTTCCCTGCCAGCGATAATTCATCAGCATCTGCTTTCCTGATTCATCAAGTTCGAGTGCCGGCATACGGTATTTTTCTGCAAAATCGATGGCAAATTTCCTGAAAAGCAGCACAATATCGTCCTTTCTTTCACGCAAAGGAGGCATGTAAATGGGGACAGTATTTAACCGATAAAACAGGTCCTGCCTGAATTTTCCTTTCTGGATGGCATCGGGAATATCCACATTGGTTGCAGCAACAACGCGGGCATCAGTTTTAATTACTTTGGATGATCCAACCTTAAAGAATTCGCCGGTTTCAAGTACACGCAACAGCCGCACCTGAGTGGACAATGGAAGTTCAGCTACTTCATCCAGAAAAATTGTTCCTCCGTTAACCACTTCAAAATATCCTTTACGTGCTTCGTGAGCGCCAGTAAATGAACCCTTTTCGTGACCAAACAACTCAGAATCAATAGTTCCTTCGGGGATTGCACCGCAATTAACAGCTATGTAGGGCCCATGTTTGCGGGCGCTCAGGTTGTGAATAATCTGAGGAAATACTTCTTTACCAACACCACTTTCGCCGGTTATCAAAACCGTAATATCAGTGGGCGCAACCTGTCGGGCTATGTCAATTGCTCTGTCGAGCAGATTTGAATGTCCGATGATTCCAAAACGTTGTTTTATTGCTTGAATATCCATTATTGAATGATAAAAATTCTTCTGCAAAGTTACTACATCAATACAAAGAATCGGGCAAAATCAGATAAAAAACTGACATTTTGTCAATAGTTTATCTGTCGTGTCATATAAACGTCTGCCCGGGTGAAGTTATTATTCAATTGATCAATACATTAAAAGCAGAAGTGTTTTAAAACACTTCTGCTTTTGGACGTAATGCAATAGCTAAAATAAAATAATCACTTTATCAGAAAGCACTCAGAAATTTGGCGGCAACCCATTTTTCATTGATATCAATCCTGTTCCATTCTCCTTTTTTCTCGTAAATCATTACTTCTGAGTCTTTTGAGAGTGAACCAAGAGCGGAAAATTCAGGACCGGGGCCAGATCGGATATTCAGCTTGTTGGCAGCCACTCTGGCTTTGGCCACACGGATAACCAACTTATCAGAAACCCATTCGTTGTTTGTACCAATTCGCAGCCAGCCCGGCGAACTTTCAAAAATATCTACAATAGACCCGGCACTCAGGACTGACACAACAGGAAAATTCGTACCAGCTCCCTTCCTTACATTGACTTTAGATGCCATTACAATTCCTGATTCAGTTGATTTAACAGGTGCCGAAACAGTCACTCCGGCAGGCCTTCCACCCATAGCTGTAAGCTCAGCCTGAATCAAAGGAATAAAAGTAGCATTTGCATTTTCAACCTTATTCCCACCGAAAAATGCAGTGCCGGGACAACTCTTTGTTGATCCTTTTCCATTGAGCCTAAGCCCATTATTAAGATCGTACCAATGATGATAAACAATATGATCGGTATCGGCGGGCAATGAAAATTTGTGGCAGAGCATTGCATTTAGTTTAATAATCGTATCAGCATGGGCACTGCTCGGAATATCCTTTCCTATATCGAAATTGCCGAAATGCTCAATACAAATCCCACGCGAATTGTGGCCTTTGATTCCAATCGGAACATCATTTAAAGGTCTGCAAACAGCAACTTTTCCATCGGGGAATGTGGTGAGGGTTTGTGCGATATTGCTCCAATTGTTGGTTACCATGTGATAATTCTTCATGGATTTCAGACGTTCAAAATGATTACTTCCGGTAAAATGCGTGTAATCGGGGAGGTAGGTGTGATGGTTCTGAATGAGTTTTATTACCCTGCTGACATGCTGAGCAGCTAACCAATCGCCAAATTCAGTAATATCCATCAGGTGAAATCCGTATTTAGTTTCCATAAATGCGATTTATTAGGTTTGTGAATTAAATTGATTGACAATCAGTTAATAACAATCAGACCGAATAAAAGGTTTACTTTAACATTCAGCGAAAAATTACTTACCGTTTCACCCATTCAAATAGAAATATGTTGGGATATAAATCCACCATACATCTATCCAAATTTGATTGCCCTCTGCAGAAAAGATACAGCTTCGTTTTACAAACAATTCAAATTAAAAACATTTACCAGCCGGGTTAAGTGAATACCATAACTCAGGTGTATTTATATCCAAAATGAAAACTGTTCTAAATTTTGGATACAAGCCTATGAGAAAGATCTTACCCATTATCATGCTGCTGCTGATAATTTCAGTTGAAGCTTTGGCACAACAAACCATTACAGGTCGGGTAACGGATGCCAATACCAGAGAAACCCTTCCCAGCGCCACTGTAAGAATTTTAGGGACAACCACCGGAACGGTGACTGATATGGACGGAAATTATTCCATAATGACAATCAGTGCCGATGACATTCTGGAATTCAGCTATGTTGGATATACAACACAAAAAGTTAAACCAGGCTCCAATAAGGTTGTCAATATAGCGCTGACCCAGGATGCCAAAACCATAGAAGGTATAATTATTACCGCGATCGGCATTAAAGCCGAAAAGAAATCGCTGGGTTATGCAGCCCAGGAAGTTGGAGGATCAGAACTTGGCAATTCAAAAACAGGCAACATTGTAAATGCGTTGAGTTCGAAAGTTGCCGGACTTGAAGTCATCAGTTCGGCCGGAACACCGGGCGCATCAGCCAGTATAACCATACGCGGGCGTTCATCGTTAAGGGCATCGGGTAATTCACCATTGTTTGTGGTTGATGGTGTACCCATCGACAATAGCTACGATGGTAGTTATGTTTATGACTACTCAAACCGCGCCATTGATTTGAATTCCGACGATATTGAATCGGTTTCGGTACTAAAAGGAGCGGCTGCAGCTGCGCTTTATGGCATCAGGGCTGCAAACGGAGCCATTCTGGTTACCACCAAATCAGGGAAATCTAAAGGAGGAGCAAGTAAAAGTATTTCCTTCAAAACCTCTGTCGGTTTTGACCAGGTAAACAAATTGCCTGAGCGTCAATCCATGTATTCTCAGGGAACCGGGGGCAAATACTCTTCGACATCCAATGCCAGCTGGGGCGCACTTATAGACACGTTGCGCTATGACGGATCGACCAATGACTTGAAAGACCGAAATGGCCGCATCGTAGGAATGAGCGATCCTGCAGCAACTGATATGCGCGTGAATGCATATCCTGTTGATAACTTTTTCCAGACTGCCATGACCAGCAATACATACCTGAGCATGTCGGGAAATAACGAAAACGGCAGCTATATTTTTTCACTGGGACATCTGGATCAATCCGGGATTGTGCCATTCAGCCATTTCTGGCGGACCAATGTAAAAATAGCCGGCGACTCAAAATTATCAAATAAACTCAAAATTTCAGGTTCAGCCAATTATTCAAACTCGCTGAACAACCTTACGCAAAAAGGCAGCAATCTTTCGGCTGTAATGGTGGGATTGATGCGAAACACCCCAACATTTGATCTCACCAATGGCTCTGATGATCCGGAAAACGATCCATCTGCTTACATGTATCCTGACGGAACTCAGCGAAATTATTACTCACAGTATGACAATCCCTATTGGTCAATCAACCGGAACAAAGCGCGGGCTGAAGTGAACCGCATTATAGGAAATACTCAGGTGGATTATGATTTGTTTCCATGGCTTAAAGCCATGTACCGCGTGGGGATTGATCATTACGGAGAAAAACGCAATTCGTTTTTCGACAACAATTCCAGTGATACGCCCAACGGATATGTCACAGCCAATACTTACTTCTTTACAGGAATAAACTCAGACCTGCTGCTCAGTGCGGAGAAACAACTAACCGAAGACTTAAAGCTTAATGTAACAGCAGGGCACAACTATTATGTCAAGGAAACTTACTTCAACTATCAAAGAGGTGATTCTCTGATACTTCCAAATTTCTACGACCTCAGCAATACGGCTGTTACTTCGGGCGATGACAGCAAGTCGGCTTACAAAATTGCCGGGGCTTATTACGATGTAAAACTGAGTTACAAAGGAGTGCTGTATTTTAACACAACTGGTCGTAACGACTGGTCGTCAACGCTTGCCAAGGGAAACAATTCTTTTTTCTATCCTTCATTCAACACCAGTTTTATTTTTTCGGAAGCTCTGAGTCTGGATCGCGGGAAGGTATTTAGTTATGGGAAAGTGCGGGCATCATGGGCAGAGGTTGGTAATGATGCCGACCCATACTCACTGCGCAATTATTTTGCAGCCATAACCGGAGGAATAAACGGACAGACAGCATTCGCAACTGAACGCACCATAGGCAACGAAAATCTTAAGCCGGAAACAACCCGCTCTTCAGAATTTGGATTTGACCTCCGGTTTTTCAACAATAAGATTGGCCTTGACTTCGCTGTTTATCAGGCAAAAAGTATAGGACAGATTGTACCTGTGCCGGTAGCTTATTCAACCGGGTATGAGTTTATGGTGCTGAATGCGGGCGTAATCACCAATAAAGGCATTGAAGCTCAGCTTTTCATTACTCCAATTGCACGAAAAGGTTTCAACTGGGATATGATGTTCAACTTCACAAAGAACAGGAACATGGTGGAAAGCCTTCCTGATGGAGTCCCCTTGCTTGATTTCCAGACTACCGGCGTATCAAGCACCCGCTCGGTTGCCATCGCCGGACAGCCATATGGAGTGCTTTACGGATCGCGATATCTCAGGAATGAAGATGGTGACATAATGGTTGGAGATAATGGTTATCCATTGGTTGATGTAACTGCCGGAGTAATAGGTGATCCAAATCCTGATTTTATGCTCGGATTCCGAAATACATTCAACTACAAAGGAATACAACTTTCTCTCCTGTTCGATATCAGGCAGGGCGGGGTTGTCTATAACGGGACAAAAAATGTAATGACATCATTGGGAACCAGTAAAAACACAGAAAACCGGGATGAAGACTTCATTTTTCCGGGCAAAAACATTAATACCGGGCTACCGAATGACGTTGTAGTAAAACGGGATGCCAGATATTATTCAGCTCAGGGCGGGTTGGCCGGTCTTTCGGAAGCAGCCATTGAAGATGGATCCTTTGTAAGACTTCGCGAACTCAGCCTATCCTATAACCTGCCTGTCAAATGGCTGGGCAAAACACCATTCAGGAGCGTAAATCTCGGCATCAATTCCCGAAACTTATTGCTCTGGACAAAATACTCAGGTATTGATCCCGAAACTAATCTTTCAGGAGTTTCAAACAGTCTGGGCCGCGATTACTTTAATATGCCCAATACCAAAAGTGTGGAGTTCAGCCTTCAATTGTCGTTATAATCATCATCAACACCCTGAAATATGAATACAAAATCATTCATCATAAGGCTTCCATTGATGCTCATGGGAGTCATGCTTTTCAACAGTTGCGAACTTGAAGATGCCAATGTGAATCCCAACCGGCCGACTGAAGTACCTCCTTCGGTGATGCTGCCCTATAATCAGGAGCGTTTGGCCCGCCTGAATATCGGCACAACCCAGGTAATGACAGGAATATTTATGCAATACTACGAAGGCGTAGATAACCATCCGGTGCAGGTGCAGCAATATATTCTGAATGAAGCCCTTTACGTGGATTGGAACTGGAATGACTATTACGATGGCCCCATGGTAAACCTGAAAGTAATGATAGAACTGGCCGAAAAAGAAGGATCATTCTACTATGCAGGGATTGGCAAAGTATTGCTGGCCAATTGCCTGGGAAATGTTACATCTCTGTATGGCGATGTACCCTTTAAGGAAGCACTGAAAGGCTCTACAAACCGCAATCCCGTTTATGATTCTCAAAAAGAAATATATGAAGCCATACAACAATTGCTTGATGAAAGCATTCAGCTTCTGGAAACAGAATATGCAGGGAAGAAGCCAGCTTCTGATGATATAATGTTTGGTGGTGATGCAGGTAAGTGGATAAAAGCAGCATGGGCACTTAAAGCCCGCTATTATATGCACCTGAGTAAAAAAAGCGGGGAACTGGACTACAATCCTGCCGAAAAAGCGCTAGAAGCGACCGCAAATGCAATGACTTCAGCAGATGGAGATCTGATGTTTCAATATGGTTATTCGGCTTCGGAATACAATCCCTTTTATTCCTATACACTGCTTAATTATATTCTTCCTCATCCAAACTTTACAAATCTGCTGTTGCTAACCAATGACCCCCGCAAAAATTTCTACTACAAGAAAAAGTTCGGGGAATCAACCCTCAATGGATTGTACTTTACTTCCACCGCTTCCCCTTCGCTGCTGATGACCTATCATGAGGTAAAATTTATTGAGGCTGAAGCACGTATCAGGATAAATCCCGGTGATCCGGCAGCACAAATTGCATTGAATGAAGCTGTCAGGGCGAATATCGATAAAATTACAGGAGGCACAACCAGCAATGAAACAATCCTCAGCTTTCAGGAGGCCTATTGTGTGCTGAACGGAAACTTTGATCAGGATCTTCGGACGATCATAAAGCAAAAGTATATTGCTTTATTCTGTAATATTGAGTCGTGGACTGATTACCGTCGCACCGGATTTCCTGAGCTCACCCCCAACACAGGAGGCGACCACAATCAGAATCCGGGAGGCGCCATTCCACGCAGGTTTGCTTATCCGCAAACTGAACGTTTGTTCAACAATAACTTTCCGGCAACCTTACCAACACTGCAGGATAGATTTTGGTGGGATATGTGATTGATTATCAAAAGAAAGATAGGAGTTAAATTTTCACCTGACAGTAAAAAACTGTCAGGTTTTTTTGTGATTGTTTGCAGGTGCATTAATGAATGTACAACGCTAAAACTTATTTTGACACTTTTTCCTGAATATCTGCTGAAATCTTACCTTTGCCGGTTACCAGAAACAGGTAAGAGAAAATGAAGGAAGAATCTGATGATAAACCGTTGGTAAGCAGACTCAAGCGCGGAGATAAAAAAGCTTTTGAGGAGATTTTCCGGAAATACCGGGAAAAGGTTTACTATTTTGCCATCAGGTATTACAATTCACCCGAAGATGCCGAAAATGTGGTGCAGGATGTATTTATCAAAATATGGGATGAGCGGGCAGGGCTCAAAGAAGAACTTTCCCTGAACAATTACATTTACACCATCACCAAAAACCACCTTTTCAATATTCAGCGGAAGAAGATCAACGAAAAGGCTTACCGGGAATACATAACCGGACATCTGACACAATCAACCAATCTTGAAAATG
Source organism: Bacteroidales bacterium UBA5197 (assembly GCA_002412885.1). Classification (GTDB taxonomy): domain Bacteria; phylum Bacteroidota; class Bacteroidia; order Bacteroidales; family Lentimicrobiaceae; genus Lentimicrobium. The sequence goes on along the minus strand of DHVX01000090.1, from coordinate 84,098 downwards.
AGCTGATTTACGCCGACCTTAAAGAAAAAATCGACAAGGTAATTGATGATCTGCCGGCACAGCGCCGAAAAGTTTTTCAACTTGGAAATATTGAAGGGTTTTCAAATAAAGAGGTCGCTGCCTTACTCAGCCTTTCGGTAAGAACCATAGAAGTGCACAAAAGCCTTGCCATCAAGACGGTTAAATTGGCCCTGAAAAAAATATTAAACTGATCGCTTAAGTAAAACACCTTCACCAGGTGTATAAAATACAGAACCAATAAAATGAAAAAGAAACTTAGTCCAAATATATTTGCCCGTTTCTACGCCGGATTAATTAAGCCGAAGGAAGAGCAGGAACTGATTTCATCAGAGGAGGTTGATACCCTGATGAAGAAACAATGGGATAACCCGGAAGAAATGAAGTCAGCAGCCCGCAAACCGGACTTCGATGCCTTGTTTCAGAAAATTGATCATCACACCTCAAAACAAAAACCTTTAATAAAGCTGACCTTCCTGAAAATTGCTGCTGGACTGGCTATATTGACAGGTCTGACTGCAGTGCTTTACTTTGCATTCAATCAAACAATTTCCCCCGCACAAATGCAGTTAACTTCTGCGAAAGGACAAGTTGTTGATTTTACCTTGCCCGATGGTTCCAAAGTATGGCTGACAGGCGAAAGCAGCATCACTTATGAGAAAACATTCGTTAAAAACCGATTGATTGATCTTCAGGGACATGCATATTTTGATGTAATAAACAACAACACTCCATTTAAGATTCTCACCGGCGATATAGATGTTGAGGTTACCGGAACTTCTTTCAGCGTGATGAATTTTTCAGGTTCATCTGAAGCTGAAGTCATTCTGGTTGAAGGAAGCGTAAATGTTTCCGCAAATGGGGGAAAACTTTTTGCCAGTATGGTGCCAAACGAAAAGCTGATCTTTAACAAAACCAGTGGACTTTTCATTATTGAAAAAGTCAATGCCAAAGAGCTCACGCTTTGGAAAGAAGAAAAACTTTCGTTCAACAATACTCCGCTACCCGAAATTGCAATAGCCCTGAACCTGCGCTATGGAAAATCATTCAGGGTTGAAAATAATGCAGCAACATACAATTTCACTTTCAGCCTTTCAGGAGAAACCTTAAAGGAAACGCTGGAACTGATCATAACCCTGGCACCTGTTACCTACAGAGTTGAAGGTGAAACCATTGTATTTGAAAAAGCGGATTTAAAGTAAGATCCATTTTTGTCACTTCATCAGGTTGTCACTTTTCTGATGCACATTTGTTTTTCCATCGCATAAGCTAAGTTCCGGCATTGCGCTGCTGTGAAAAAACATTTATCTTCTTTCATTTTGCAATCATTTGCAGCCTTCGCCTTATTATTCATCAATAATTTTCATGTTTTATAACATGTATTATTTTTTTGAAAAACTGGCTTATCTTTAGGGGCTAATCCGGAAGAAAAATCAAGGTGATTTACAGCAAGGACAACTGTTTGCATTTTCTGTCACCAATACAATTGCAGAGCTGCCTGCTTCTGCTTTTGCTTACGATTTCCATTTATACATATGCCCAGCAAAACGAGCGGTACAATCTGAGGTTTGAAAACAGTCCTCTAAAGGAAGTACTAAGCGAAATCACAATTCTTACCGGTTATGAATTTGCCTACAGCGATACTGAGGTTAGGAGCAGCCGTAAAATATCTGTATCGGCAAGACAAAAAACCGCGGAGGAACTGATTCTTATTGTGGCTGGCAATGCAGGCCTTGAGGCACTGTTTACAGAAAAAAAAGTCATCCTCAAGCTGTTAAATGACAAACAATTCTACATCATCAATGGCATTGTAATCGAAGCTTTAAATGATTTGCCCATTCCCGGGGCACATGTTTTTATTACATGCAAAACCAGCGGCACCTTTACCGATGAAGAAGGCCGGTATAGCCTTAAAGTACCGAAGGATTGCAATACTGTCAGGTTTTCATGCATGGGTTTTACTGAACAGGAACAGATCATCAGGACAGATACACTGCTTAATATCAGGCTTCAGGCAGATATTAAAACTTTGAGCGAAACAGTTGTCGTTGCTTTTGGCGAAGAGCCGGAAGACCTTTTAACCGGAGCAGTTTCATTTTTGAGAATGGACCTTTACGATCAGACCAACTCCTCATCATTAAATGCAGCAATGCAATCTGAGATTTCGGGTTTGCTGATTCAGGCTAATGGAGGCACCCCTGCTTCAGGTTTTAACATCAACATAAGGGGAATAAGTTCGATCAATGCAGGCAACCGCCCACTTTTTGTCGTTGACGGCATCCCCATTATAACAGGAGATTATTCACAGCTCGATTTCAGCGGACAATCCATTGATGCCATCAGCGATCTGAGCATTAACGATATAGAATCCATCTCAGTATTAAAAGATGCAGCGGCAAGTTCTTTGTTTGGCTCCAATTCATCAAACGGCGTTATTCTGATTAATACAAAACGCGGAGTTTCGGGCCGAAACAGGATTGACTTATACAGCTACTTCGGACTTCAACAAACCGTCGGCAGGCTTGACATGCTTGATTCGCGTCAATGGATGAACCTGATGAACGAACAAGCTTTGGCTGAGGGCAGAACTCCTGAATACAGTCAGGAAACCCTTCTGAACTATCCAATCAATACAGACTGGCAGCAGGAAGTATTCCGGACTGCGCCAACCCGCGATATCGGGCTTTCACTCAGTGGTGGAAACGACAAATCGCAACATTACATCAGTGGTAACTTTTTCGATCAGGAAGGTATCATAATAGGCTCAGACTTTAAGCGCTATAATCTGAGAATGAATTACGATTACAAGATTAGCGAAAAGCTGAAAATTGAATCAGGAAACAGTTTTGCTTACTCTGTAAATAACCGTGTTGAAGGCGATCAGACCCTTAACGGACCTTTGCCCAATGCCATATCGCTGGCACCTGTATTTCCTGTTTACAACAGTGATGGAAGTTTCAATAACGATGGATCATATGCCAACCCGGTTGCAATAGCAACGCTTGAAAAAAACCTGACCTATACCTATCGAAACACCTTTCATTTCAAGGCCAACTACGCCCTGGCAGACAATTTTACGCTACGAAGCCTGACTGGACTGGATTTCTACAACCTCCGTGAGCAGGCATTTGCACCAAAAACAACCCGACAAGGAGCCAAATACAACGGATTGGGCATTGAAGCAACCAGCAATGCACTCAGGTTTTACCACACCACCTACCTTGATTATTCGTTGGTTCGATCGCTCAACCGGCTATCAGTTACAGCAGGTTTAAGCCTTGAGAGCAACCGCCAGCACGATACTTTTTTACGTGCTCAGAACTTTGCAGGTACCAGTTTTGAATTTCTTCAGGATGCGGCAACTCCGGTTTCCACGCAATCCTATGAAACCGAAGCTAATGCCAACTCACTCTTCTCGCGTATTCAGTATGGTTATGATGAACGATACATTTTTACTTTGAATCTGCGACGCGATGGTTCATCAAAATTTGGCAAGAACAATCGTTTCGGATTATTCCCTTCATTTTCAGGATTATGGTATGCTTCGAAGGAGGAGTTCTTCAAAGTCAACGCTATTTCCAGACTTATACTATCGGTCAGCTATGGCATTACGGGCAACGATCAGATCGGTGACTTTTTATCGCTTGATCTTTATTCAGCCGGCAATAATTATGGCGGCGATGGGGGTATAAGTCCTTCTCAGCTGGCCAATCCAAATCTGCGCTGGGAATCAACAAGCCATTTTAATCTGGGCACACAGATCGAATTATTCGGCAGGATCAACATAAGGGCTGACTATTATAACAAGCAAACCAAAGACCTTCTGCTTCAAAAACCAATGCCTACTTCAACAGGGCATGCTTTCGTAATGTCGAACATTGGCAAAATTGAGAATCAAGGAGTAGAAATCTCTGCAATCATTCCCATTATCGAAGGGCCTTTCAGATGGGATGCAATGCTGAATTTTACAAGCAACCGCAACAAAGTACTTGAACTTTATGAAGATCAACCAATTCGTAATATTGGCAGAGCTAGCAGCAGCATTGAGGTTGGAGAACCGGTATCATTTTTCTATGGATTTAACTCGCTGGGGGTAAACCCTGATGATGGAAACCTGATTTACGAAGACCTCAACGGGGACGGAAAAATCAATGACCTTGACCGAAAAAAGATCGGCAGTCCGCATCCGGTTTTCTATGGAGGCGTTGGAAGCAACTTATCATGGAAAAATTTTAGCTTTGATTTCAGATTTTCATTCTCATATGGCAACAGCATTTTCAATTCAACCCGCATCTACACCGAAACCATCTCACTCAGCAATCAGACAACTGCCATTTTGCGCCGCTGGCAAAATCCGGGCGACATAACTGATGTGCCAAAAGCGTCTGTTTATAACCAGCGGTTTTCATCGCGTTTCGTTGAAGATGGATCTTTTCTGAGGCTGAAAAACGTCAGGTTCAGTTATGAACTTCCCGAAAAGCTAATATCCAGAGCCGGGATCAGCCGCTTAGAAGTATTCGTGGCCGGGAAAAACCTTCTGACATTTACAAGATATTCGGGCATGGACCCGGAAATAAATTACAATGGATTGAATCCGATTGCATTGGGCACCGATTTCTTTACCTGCCCGCAACCTAAAAGTTTAATGATTGGCCTATGCGCAAGATTCTGATATTCATGTTACTGCTTTTTGCATCCTGCGAAACTGACCTTGATCTGAGGCCAAAAATGCAGATATCGACTGAAGAAGCATTCAGCAACCGCGAGAATGTGCAGGCTGCGCTTACCGGATGTTATGATGCCCTGCAGCTGCAGCATTATTACGGGCGAAATCTGGTGATTGTGGGTGATCTGGCATCAGACAACAGCATTGCCAACGGCACCAAGGTTGAGTATTACGATGTGGACAAAAACAGCCTTCTGGCAAATAATATTCTGGTTGAGGGAATCTGGGCTGATATTTATGTGGCTATCAACCGCGTAAATTACATGCTGTTCAAGCTTAGGGATGTAACTTTCCTTTCGGAGGATGAATTGAAAAGCTATAAAGGCGAACTGCATTTTCTACGTGCTCTTCATTATTACAATCTTGTAAGACTTTATGGCGGCGTTCCTCTTAAGTTATTGCCAACACTTAACGATTCGCATGAAAACTCCCTGCCACGCAGTTCAGCAGATGATGTTTATAATCAGATTATAGCCGATCTGGAATCGGCCCGTTTAAACATTTCGAATACCCTTTCAGAAAGAGCTACTGTTGAAGCTGCTACTGCATTACTTGCCAGCATTGCACTTACCAGAGGAAATGCTGAAAACGCCATTCAATATGCCAATCAGGTATTGCAGATAGTACCTGTGCTCGAGACTTCATATGATGCCCTTTTCTCAAGCAATACAGCGCCCGGGCGCGAAATATTGTTTTATGTGCCCTTCAGTGCCACCGACAAGAACAGGCTTGCTGAATATAATTTTCCAAATACACTTGGAGGCCGGCATGAAAATGCGCCTTCATCAGTACTTATAAATATTGATTCTTCTGACAAGAGAAAAGCGCTGATTGCTGCATCTCACGGAGATAAATATTACACAAAAAAGTATGCTGACCTCACCACAGGCAGCGACAGGGTAATCGTTCTGAGAACCGCCGAAATGTACCTGATCAGGGCAGAAGCCAATTACCAGATTGATTCTGTCGGAAATCTCGGTATGATTCTTTCGGACATCAATGCTATTCGCAATCGTGCCGGCTTGCCACAAGTAGCATCGGGTACATTCACCTCTCTTCGCAACATCATTGAAAGAGAAAAACAGATTGAATTTGCATTTGAAGGCAAAAGATGGTTCGACCTGATCCGAACGGGAAGGGCTGTTGATCTTATACCCACTGTTACTCAGCCATGGCAGATGCTTTTCCCGATACCGCTGAGCGAAATTCTGACCAACACCAAAATCAGCATTGAAGATCAGAATGAGGGATATTGAGTAATATCAGGCAACGAATTACAGATGATTTTTATACAGAAATATGCATCTCCTAAAATCCACAGGTATTGCGATTTAAGCGGCGTATGAACACAAGCCTTGACTTTCATGTTGATATGGAGTAATTTTGAATTACCTAACCAAAAACAACAAAATCATGGCAAACCTACCGTTTCCCCAATTTTTGCAGCGTTATGGCATTACACTGCTTTTCAGTTCAGATCCCAGTGTAATTCCCGGAGCCATTATTGAAAAAAGAAAACAAGGGTATTTCTGTGTGGGCACGCTGGCGCAGGTTTTCAAAGATCCGCCACCTGCCTGGAATACTTTGCTTCAACCAGCCAATCTTGTTTATGGAACGGTACAGCGAAGCCTGAGCCTGACAGGGAAGGCAAGCCTGAATGAATTTGGTATAGGTATCAATGGAGGACTTTCCAAAGCCCGCTCAGTTGATTTCTTTATTTCCGGTGTAAAGTGCAGGGTTTTTGAAAATCAGTCAAAAATTACCTTGATTCCAAGGCTTCAGGAGCTCAGAAAGTCAAATAAAACTTTGTGGAAACTGGTTAACAATAACCGGATTGCTGATTACACTTACTATGCAACTGAAGTTACCGCTGATTTTGCAGTGGAAGGCAATGCCGACCTGAGGGCAGAAATTGAGAACAAGATTACTTTAGGAGGCGGGGCATCTGTGGATTGGAAATCGAAGTCAAAATTTGTGATTTCACAAAATGATGCCATTCCTTTCGGGTTTTCGGGCTGGACCATTTAAATACATCTCAAACGCCATATCCTGAACCAATCAGGATTAATCCTGCATAATGATTATCTTTCTTCTGTGCAATTTGCCGTCAATTTCGCAAACCAGCACATATACTCCCGATGCCAGATTTCCAACGGGCAGCTTTATCATGTCCGATTGTGAATATGATTCTATGTAAATAACACTTCCGCTTAAGCTTGTCAATGAAACCTTAACGGGATTACCGGAAAATTCAGCAAGCCGGATATTCAGTGTTTCTTTGGCAGGAACCGGAAAAATTTCAATACCCGGTGGGGTTATATAATGATCAATTCCTGTGGTCGGACAACTCCACACCAATTCATAACCTGCACGTGAGGTGAGATTATCTGATGAAAATTTAAGGGTAAATGCATTGCCTGTAGTTGAAACCGAAGAAGGAATTTCATTGCCTGAAAGTGCTGCAATCACAGGGGCATCGGTATTGATTCCATCGTAAATCCATAATGAATCAAAACCTGCTTCGAGGCTCAGGTTATTGAAAGTGAGGGTTAGTGGCCCTTCCCATGCCGATTGTATAGTTTCGGTATATGTTTCATTGTTTTCGTAACTCCACCATGGCCCACCGGAATCATAAATGGTATCAGTACATAGATCAGCCGGGTTATCACCAAACTTCTCCCCTATCAGATTCCAGAGCTCCGGATATCCATTGTCGTAACCAAGTGCCCAGATGCCAATGCCTGCAATTCCACGCCTGTTTACAAGATCATATTTGGCGCCAAGGCTTCGTTCGTCATCGAAAAAGCATTGCCGCCATTGTGAAGTAAAATAGCTGTAGTAAGGATTATAACTCCGGTAATCCCAATAATAATTTGCCGGGTTGTAATGGGTGGTATTTGCCCTGATATTTCGATAAGTAACTGCAACTCCATTGCCGGTGGTGGATGCCGGAAGTGTATTTGAGCTTACCGGCCATTCACGGCCATAATATGGAAGACCAAGCAACAGTTTCGATTCAGGAACTCCTTGCGACTGATAATAAGAAAGCGAGCGGTTAACTCCGTAGTTGAAAGATGAGGTCAGCGGCCAAAAGCCGGAAACCGGACCGGCAAGTGTACTGCCGTTCCAATAATAGTCGTAAGCCATAACCATAATCAGATCGAGCCATGGCGTAATGGCAGGCAGATCAAATGTATTACTCCAGTTTACCGCCGGTGCTGCAATGCTGAGTTCGGCTTCCGGCAATGCATTCTCTAAAGCATTTGACAGTTGAATGATGTAATTGGTAAGGCCTGCCTGTTGTGAAGAAGGAACTGCTTCAAAATCGAGGTTGATGCCATGGGCTCCGCGGGATGCAACCAGCGAAATCAGGTTATTGGTGAGCGTTTGCTGTGCCTGAGGATTTCCAAAAAAGCTTGCATGTCCCGAAAACAGCGTAACACACAAATGAACTTTTACGCCGCGCGAAATGGCGGTATCAATTACGGCGGCAGTATTCCAATCGTGAATGGTAACCGCTTCACCGTTTGCCGGATTTACTTCATAGGAAAAATAGCAGAGATCACTCAGCAAATCCCATTGATAATTCTGCCAGGCGCTCCCGATCCAGTAAGGATGGTATCCAAAAACCCTTTTTTGAAGGACAGTGGAAGTTCTGTGGAAGCTTTCGCGACCTGAAAATCCATTTATACTGTCGTATTGATGATCCGTCAGAAATCCGGCTGCGCTGTACTTTTCTGATTGTTCCTGATGCACCGACATTTGCTGTCCGAAAGCGAAGAATGCAAAAAAGGAAAGTATGATGATGAAAATGGTTTTGCTCATAATAGCGAAGAAAGAGTAGAAAAAAGAATGAAACAGATGGTCTCAAAGAGAAAATCCGCGTTGCCTCATGGCTTCAAAAACCAAAACTGCAGTAGAAACTGATACATTGAGCGAATCTATACTTCCAAGCATGGGGATGATAATGCGCTCATCGCAAAAATCCAGCCAGGCAGGAGTAAGACCATCGGCTTCGGTACCCATCACAAATGCTACAGCACCACGATAATCGTGGGTATGATAGTGAGTTGAAGCCTTCAGCTCAGCAGCAAACGACCTGACTCCATTCTCTTTCAGCCATTGCTGAGCTTCAAGGGTTGAGCAGGCAACCACCTGACGAGAGAAAACACAACCCACACCACTTCTGATCACATTAGGGTTGTAGATATCCGTTAAAGGATCACAAACAATCACAGCATCGGCATTTACAGCATCGGCCGTGCGAAGGATTGCACCCATATTTCCTGGTTTTTCAACCGATTCAAGCACAATTACCAATGGCTTACTGCGCAGCTTTACATCTGTAATCTTCAGCCAACGTGGAATCAGCAAAGCAATACAGCCATCAGAGCCTTCGCGGTAAGCGAGTTTTTCAAAAACCGGGCGGCTTACAAATGTAATTTTCGCATCAGCTGCGATACTTTTGTAATCCCCTTCATGGGCAATCTCCTGGCAAACAAAAAGTTCCGCAATCACAAATCCATTGGAAACAGCAATACCGGTTTCGCGGAGGCCTTCAACCACCACAAGGTTCTGTTTGCGGCGTTCACGAGATTTCTGCTGAAGCAAAATAAGATTTTTAATCTTCGGATTTTGTGGACTGGTAATCTGGTCGGACATAAGCTGCAGTATGACGAAATGCTTTGAGAGCAAAATTAGAGAAAATTCGCATCTTTGCACATTATAATGCATCCCATCTAATCACCTTACCATGATAAAACTGCTGACCCCCGTCCATTGGAAAGATTACGAGCTGATTGACTCCGGCAATTTTGAAAAGCTGGAGCGTTTCGGCACTCAGGTACTTACCCGTCCGGAACCTCAGGCGGTGTGGGATAAATCGATGAGTGAGCAGGAGTGGCAAAACAAGTCGCAGGCTATATTCCGCAAGGAGAAAAACGACCCCGAAAAGGGCAGATGGGTGTTGAATAAAGCTTGCAAAGAACAATGGCAGATTGACTATAATTACAAATCAATCAGCTTGAAAATGCGTTTGGGATTGACCAGTTTCAGGCATATCGGTGTTTTCCCGGAACAGGGCGACAACTGGGATTTCATCTTTGATAAAATCAAAGAAATGAAAACGCCCCGCCCAAAAGTACTGAATCTTTTTGCCTACACTGGCGGAGCTTCACTTGCTGCTTGTGCAGCAGGCGCTGAAGTGGTGCATGTGGATTCGGTAAAACCGGTAATCAGCTGGGCCCGCGAAAATATGGAAATCAGTGGTTTGGATGGGATTCGCTGGATTGTGGAAGATGCACTGAAGTTTGTAAAACGCGAAGTGCGGCGTGGCACCCGATACAATGGGATTATTCTTGATCCGCCCGCTTATGGCCGTGGTGCAGATGGCGAAAAATGGGTGCTCGAAGAAAATATCAATGAAATGATCAAACTCTGCAGCGAACTCCTTGACGAAAAAGAAAACTTCTTTATCATGAGCCTTTATTCAATGGGATTTTCATCGCTGATTGGCGAAAACCTGATTAAGTCCGCATTCGGCAAGAGAGAGAATATGGAATCCGGCGAACTTTTTCTGGAGGATGGGTTCGGGAAAAAATTGCCGTTGGGAACTGTGGTGAGGTTTTGATATGTAAGGTTCAAGACTTAGCACCGAAATTATTTCCTCAGGCAAGCTTCATCAAAATGGCATAAACCACAGGGCATACTTCTGCATTTTTCAATGACAGTTTCAGAATCTGATAAAAACGGCTACGGTCGGTATGTGGATATTCCCGGCAGGCTTTAGGACGATGGCTGTATATTTGGCAATAATTATCGTCGTCAATAAACGGGCAGGGTGCAGTGTGAAAAACAAAATCGCCCTCTTCGTCAAGCTTAAGGTGTTTTCCAACAAGATCAGAAGGCCTGACTTTTAGCTTTTTAGCCATAACTTCAACATCATTGTGGCTGATGGCCGGGCTGATGCTGCGACAGCAGTTGCTGCAATCAAGACAATCGTAAAACCCGAAAGCTTCATGGTGAAGTTTGTGAACAATGTCATCAAGTTGGCGCTGATTGAACTTTGCCAGCTTTTGCACGGTTTTTTTTAATACTCCGCGATTTGTGGCAAACAATGCTTTTAATTTATCAGGAGCCGGAACATCATTCCTGCTCAAAGAAATACTACTTAAAGCCCCGTTGCTGTTTGATTTCATTGTAAGCCTGATTCAACTGCTGAAACTTTTCATGGGCAGCTTTCTGTACATCTTCACCCAGGTGCGTAACCTTATCGGGATGGTATTTCAAAGCCATTTTTCGGTAAGCTTTTTTTACCTCTTCATCCGTGGCAGTGGCTGAAATTTCAAGTATGCGGTATGCACTGCCTGAATCCTTGACAAACATGGCTTTAACAGATTCGAAGTCCAAAGGACGGATACCCATGTGCAGACAAACACGACGCAAAACATCAGCTTCGGCAGCATGTGGTTCTCCATCTGCCGATGCCACACCAAACAGAAAATGAACCAGCTGAAGGCGCGATGGATACTCCATGTTTTCCTGAATCTGCTCGCAAATTTCATCCACATCAAGATCCTGGCGGATAATTTCGCGCAGAAGCAGCAATAAACGCTCGGCTTCTGTCTCCCCGAACTGTTTGAGCAGAAACAGTTTCACATAGCTCAGTTCTGACTTTAGAATCTTACCATCGGCTTTCATGATGGCTGCTATTAAAACCAAAAGGCTGACCTTAAAGTCTCCTTCCTGAGTCGGGGTAAAACCTTTTTGTTCGTTACTGTCGCCATTCATACTATCGAAAAGCGATCCGAAAACAAATCCAAGAATGCCACCTATCGGGCCACCCAAAGCCCATCCAAGGCTGCCACCAATCCATTTACCAAAAGAAGTGAAAGACATAAGATCAGAAATAACAATTTACAATTTAAAGACTGAATCTGTATTTGCAGGCTTCAGATACTTTGTTAACCAATGAATAGTTTTTAAACGAATTATTTTTTACTGAATCCGAACTTTACTGATGTTCAACTCAATCGGGTACAAAGGTATTAAAAGAATCTGCTGTTTATGGACGTCGCCCTGAAAAAGCAGCAAGAATTCAACAATAACATACCCTGCTTATGATCAGCGCATTACAAAATCCATTCTATTTAAAATTGCACATTTTCTGATCACATGATTTCTTCATTCCTGAAATGATTAAGTAATTCCGACAGCTCAAATGTATATACTGATGTATGAATACCAACCCTGAAATTATGAGAAAAACCCTAGTATTTTGTTTTATACTCCTTCAATGTCTGATTTCTCAGACTTCCTATGCTCAGGGCTACTTAATGCTCGCCGGGGGCGGAGGTGAAACTGACGGAGGCTGGAGTGACACGCCATACCGCTGGGTAGTGGATAATGCAAAAAATAAAAGGATTGCTGTAATCAGCTATAGCCAGGGCACAGAATGGATTCCGAACTACTTTAAAAGCCTTGGGGCGATATCATCAAAAAACTTTTATATTCCAAACTATACAGTGGCCAATAGCCAATCCACCTACGACTCATTAATAACTTATGATGGCGTATTTATAAAAGGCGGAGACCAATCGGTTTATTACGAAAACTACCTCAACTCAAAAACGCAGCAAGCTTTGCAGGAGATTTACAATCGTGGCGGAGTGCTCTCAGGAACATCTGCCGGTATGGCAATATTGTCGCCTGTGGCTTATACAGCGCAAGGAGCCACAATTTATCCCGCTTCAGCACTTGCAAACCCATATACTTCTCAGATTACACTGAAAGATGATTTTCTCGAAACTCTCGGGTTACCCTATATTTTTGACACCCATTTTATTGAAAGGGGGCGATTTGGACGGCTTACTTCTTTTATGGCAAACTTGTTCAAACTGCGGAAAGAGCTAGCCATTGGTATAGGAGTGGATGACCGAACCGCATTCTGTATCGCACCCAATGGCATTGGAACAGTATGGGGCACTGCGGCGGCCAATCTGTATTTCCCATCAGATGACGCATTGCCTTACGATACAACCCAAACGATGCTCCGAACCGGAACAATGAGGGCAATTCAATTGATACACGGCTGTTCGATAAATCTGGAAACATTAGCAGTTAATGGATTCGAACACCATATTCAGCCTCCGCTTGCCAAGGAATCAGGTTATTACACCATCATGTTAAGTGGATCTGATCAGCTTTCAGAGCAAGCCTGTAATCACCTGATTAATAATGAAGGAACACCAGCCGACACCATTGTGATTGTTACCGGCAGCACCCTGAATCAGGCAAATTCGCTTAAAGCTGTTTTACAATCACAAGGAGCAATAAATGTATTAATTGCTCAGGCACTTTCAATTAATCAGAACGACAATGAAACAGGTAAAATCATAAATAGCGGGAAAAAATTTATCTTTCTTGCAAATGAATACAACAATCTTATGTCTTTTTGTGAAGGCCAGATCAACGGAACCAAATTGAATCAAAAAATAAGATCAGGGAATGTTGTAAGCTTTTTTGCCGGCGACAATGCACGTTTTGCCGGCAAAACAGTTGTAAACAACTATATGGCTTCAGTATCAGCATCCTATAACGGATTACTGGAGTTCGATCAGGGATTATCTTTGCTCAGCACAACTGCCATAATGCCGAATACTTATCTGAATGCTGACATCTATGAAAATACCGTTTCGGGATTGCCATTCGCCATGGTCAGAGATTCACTCTCTTTTGGTTTGTATCTTACAGGCAACACTTTTGCCCGCTACACCTTTGACCAGGAAAACAAAACATTCATTGAATGCCTTGGCGGAACTGTGCCACTCATGATGCTTCACAACACAGGCACTTTCGCAGGCATTGCCGATCAGGGGCCGGGCTCACTTTCGAGAAATGTGGCTGGGTTTGAAACAATGTACCTGAGGTTTTTATCTCCTGGCGATACCCTCAGGGTTGGCTCTATGAGTCCGGGTTCTATTCAAAAATCCGATAAATCAGGTTTGAATATCTATCCGAATCCGGCACGGGAAGTACTGAATATTCAACTTAAACCCGGAAAATATCAGCTTAGCCTCAGTGATTTATCTGGCAGGATGGTTTTTTCAGAATTTACTTCTGGCAACACAACCATTAACCTGAAAAATTACGGGAAGGGAATTTATTTTCTAAAAATTAATAATGATGTAAACAATCGCATCCTGGTCAGAAAGATAGTAATTAACTAAAAATCCACAAAGTGCGACTGTGTGAGAGAAATGAAGAATTGCAAAATAATTTTGAATGGAATTCACCTCTAATATGCAAACAATAACACCGGAGGAATAAGTAGTAACATCGCGAGCAAAGTCATAATCAGGATAAAAGGAAACAGCCATTTAGCCCATTTATTGTATGGAACTCCGGCAATTGAGAGCGCTCCCATGGTTACACCGCTGGTAGGAATAATCATATTGAAAATGCCATCGCCAAACTGAAAACACAATACTGCCGTTTGCCGGCTAACACCAACCAGATCGCTCAGCGGAGCCATAATGGGCATTGTGAGCGCCGCCTGACCCGATCCGCTGGGCACAAAAAAGTTAAGAAAACCCTGAAAAATAAACATCATTTCTACAGCCAGCACTGTATGAAACTGGTTTGCATATTGCGAAATATGGTAAAGCATAGTACCGATAATCTTGCCATCTTCTGCAATTACCAGTAACCCGCGAGCCATACCTATGATAAGTGCGGCCATAACCATATCCTTTGCCCCGCCATTAAAAGCCTGAATAGCTTCTGAGGTTCTGAGGCGTGAAATCAAAGCACTGGCAATACCCAGCCCGACAAATACTGCTGCAATTTCATTAATATACCAACTCCACCTGTTCGATCCGTAAATGATCAATCCCAGCACACCAAAAAGCAAAACCAGCACAATCTTCCGGCCCAAAGTAAAAGGAACATCATCCGAAGCAACAATCAGTTTCTTACTTTCTTTATCAATTTCATACACCGGGCTCCTTTCTGGATTTTTCTCAATTCTACGGATATAAATCAATACAAAAACAATGACTGCAATAGTAAATATCAGCCACACCAGCAAACGATACTCCCATCCGCTAAAAAGCGTTAATTCAGCAATGCCCTGAGCGATTCCTATCGTAAACGGATTGGTGAGCGCTCCTGCGAAACCAACTCCGGCAGCCAGAAACGAAACGGAAAGACCTGTTATTGAATCATATCCCATTGCACGGGCCATCGGGATGGTAAGCATAATGAAAACCAACACCGATTCACTCATTCCAAAGGTAGCCCCGCAAACAGAAAACATCACCATCAGCAGAACAATTACCAGTTTTTTTGAACGACGGTTATTTTCGGTTCTTCTGATCAAATAAAACAACCCGGCATCAATGGCACCGGTTTTATTCAGCACTCCGAATGCTCCACCAACCAGAAAACAGAATCCGATAATCAGCGATGCCTGAACAAATCCCTTGATCGGTGCAGTAAGAAATTCAAAGAAGCCCTGAGCGTTTTGATCTACCAGCCGATAACTGCCTGGAATCAGGTAGTTTCGTCCATTTTTCAATTCATAGGCAAATTCCCCGGCCGGAATAATCCAGGTCAATGCAATGAATATTATCATAATAAACATAATGATAGCAATGGCATCCGGAAATTTTCTTTTCATGTGTTTAATGTTATAACCTGTTGCATCATAATGTTTTTCTTCCACAGCTATTCTACCCGTAAAACAGGAAATTTTTCCTGACGGAGCAGATAGTCAAATTCAGGAAATGAAGCAATTCCATACATGGATTGCGGTTCCAGTGCAATGATTATTTTGTGGCTGTAGATTCCGGTAACCGGAACATAGAAATAAGACCCAGGCTGGATGCCGTTTACTGTCTCTTTGAATACTTCCGGATCGGATCCTTCAATACCTTCAAGCAAAGAAGAATTTATCACACCCATCCGATAGGCAATAAACGCTACTCCTTCCGGGATTACTTTGCTGTGCACAAAACCAGATCGCTTTAACCAGAACATGAGTAAGGTATCTGCCGCAGGTATAAGATATCCCTTAGGAGGATAAACGCCGAGCAGTGATTTTACCACCGGATGATACACTTCAACTTTGAAAACCGTATCCTTCATAGTTTTAAGAGAAAGCAAGGGATAGTCCAATACAACATCTCCCTTGAAATGATCCTGTCGGATTGAAACCATGCCTTCCGGATTATTTAACCTTTCTCTGGCTTTTGAACTCATCTGCTGAATCAGGACTGCATTTGCAGCTGCGTATTTCAGAAGAAGCAGTGCGGTCTCATACTGACTTTGAGATCGTCTTTCAAGTCGTTCAGTGGAATCAAGTCCATTCATACCTTCAACAATCAGCGACAAAGTACCGGCAATACCAAAGCTTTGACGACCATCGTTCACATCTGTAGTACTGTGCCTTAGTCTTTCGCCTGAAGAAAAATCACCCAGTGTATATTCAAAAAATGAGTAGCCCTTATTAACTAGTCCTGCTTCAACCCATGGCAATATCTCCGCTTTAAAAATATTGCGCATCGCATGATCTGTATTTGGATTTGTTAAGCCGCCGAGTTGAATATCGAAATTACGCCTGTATCCAAATTCCTTCCAGCCGTTTCCAAATGGGTAATATTCATGGAAATCGACAGTGAATTGAGGACGATAATTATCAAATATCTGCTGGATAATGGTAGTTTCTTCTGCACGCATGAGCAGGTGGTCTCTGTTCATGTCAATACTTTTGGCAGTCCGGCGCTGATTAAAATCATTCCCATAAGGATTACATTGAGGAAGAATGATCAGGTTTAAATCAGCCACGATGTCTTTATGCAAGCCGTTAGCCAGATCGCGTATCAACAGCAACAGCCCTTCCATTCCCGACGGTTCATTGCCATGCTGCTGTGCCAGTAACATTACAGTGGGTTTTCCAGCTAATGAATTATTGCCATGAAACGTCACCACTGGAAACAACCGGTCTTCAGCTAAGGGATAATATTTTACTGACATCTGGTCGCTTTGCAGATCACACTGTTTCAGAAAGTCAACCAATTGCTTATTCGTCGTCAGTTTACTGAATCCGGCAGTTTCTCCCGGTGTCAGAATCATCTGCTGAGCGGTTGCTGACATATTGCAGATCAGCATCAGGACAAGGAAAAACAGAAAATATTGTTTCATAGATTGCAAAAGTGAAGAAATAGAAAGAGGCTGTTGTTAAACTGCCGGGCAAATGTCTGGGAATTCCATCCGCAAGGTTTTGAATTCCCGGAACATGGCCGGCAGCTTCCGATACAGCCTCTTTGCCGCTAACCAAACAACTACTTTTTGTTAGTGGATCATTAGTTTTGTTACATTCAGACTATTGTTTACCAGAGTGCGCACTGCGTAAACACCAGGAGCAAGGCCCGAAACATTTGCTGAAATTTTATTGACACCTGAAGAAACACTTTTGCTCAGGGTCATAACTTCACGTCCGGTGATATCGATGATGCTGATGCTGGCATTTCCGTTACCCTGCATGTTAAAAGCGATATTGATATTATCACTGGCCGGGTTCGGAAACACGGTTGCATTCAGTTTAACCAGATCATTTTCATTAATTCCGATTGTTCCTTCCACCACCTTTATGTTGTCAACGGCAAGGTTTGAACCTCCGGCAGTTGAGTTGCCCGGGGTAAGGTCGGTAGTAAGCACAAAAGCAATCCAAACATCCTGATTTAGAAAACCTTTTTCCTTAAGGTTAACACTGCGTTGCGAAAGACCCTGGCCTGGATTTCCAACAAATGCCGACCAATTCTCAGGCATGACATTGGCAAGAATTAACGCATTTTCTTCAAAGTAAGGAATGTTTGGTGTTGCACCCTGAACTGCAGGAGCACAAAGTACCATATAGTCATCGGGATAGTTACCCGAAGAAGTGGTTGACATCGCACTCCAGCTCAAGGTTGAATTTTGTCCGATGCTGATTGCCGGAAGTATCATCCAGTCGTCAGCTCTGCCTTCCAAAGGCATGTTCGAACAATATGATGAGGCCATTGCCAGTTTGGTACCCTGGAGTTCTATACGATTTGATGTTGTGACAAGCCATGCACTGTCCTGCCACCTTTCTTCACCGGATGCCTGAATATAACCATCATTATTTATTACAATCCAACCCGAAGGCAAAGTCATCAATGTTTCAAAGTCTTCATAAAACAAAGTAGTAATACCCTGCTGCTCAGTGGTAACAGTCACCACCCATACCTGAGTAGATCCATCCTGAGCTGTAACTGTATAGTTTACAGGTGCGGTAAAATTCTGAGCAACACCACTGCCGGGACTTACAGAAGCATATTCTGAAACTGCAATGGTAGGAACAAGTGCCGTAAGATCAGTTCCGAAAGGTACTTCGAGAGCAACAGAACTTCCTGTGCTGTTTATTACTCCGTTTACTGCAGGAGTAAGACCTTCAAACCTGAAGGAATAAATTTCCTTTGCGGTGCTGGCCGGAAGTTTGGCGACTGTTACGGTCCAGTCTTCGGTTGCAGAACCCTGACTAAGACTGTAAACCAATGGATTGGTAAAATCATTGGCTGTTGTTCCGCTTAGCTGTTCAACGGCACCCACTTTGGCAACAGAGCCCGGAGTTACCTCAA
The DNA here is from genome assembly GCA_002412885.1 of Bacteroidales bacterium UBA5197. Taxonomy (GTDB): domain Bacteria; phylum Bacteroidota; class Bacteroidia; order Bacteroidales; family Lentimicrobiaceae; genus Lentimicrobium. The sequence continues at coordinate 65,696 of DHVX01000090.1, read as the reverse complement.
ATGTAGCAACCAAATCAGTTACATCAACCTGAAAAGGAACGGTAAGATTAATTGTATTTGAAACGATGTTGATGTCGCCATTTGCAACCGGGTTCAGACTCAGGAAACCATAGTTTAAAAATACAGGTTTGGCAATCCAATCTTCGAAACTAAAGTTTGGAACCAGATTGGGGCTTATGCCATCACTGTAAATACAATTGTCAAACCAAACAGTAGAAGCACCTGTCCAGCTTGCTGCAACATCGTGCAACCTGATGGCAATGTATGCCTTAGCCGAATTTTCCGGTGCTTCACCGGTGATGGTTATTGATTGAAAATCAGGATTATCAAGCGAAAAATCAGATTGAACACGATTGATATAAATCCCATCAATGTCATGGAATAAAATTCTTACGCTGTATTCAGCCCCCGGATCATTATCGAAAACATCAATAGAAAAATTGAAGTTTAACGAAGCAATATCAAACATATCGGAGATAAAATAGGGAGTTCCCGTTTCGGTAAAAGTAATTTTTACGGAAGTACTACCTTCGGTAACCTTAGCCGGATTTGTTTCTTTGGCTATGGTAAGGGGCACCCAGCCTGCCGGAGAATCTTCCTTCCAGTGCGCAACAAATTCAGTAATTACCGGCCATTCTTCAAAACCCGGATTTGGAACAAGGTTAGGAGTAATGCCGTCGCTATAGATACATTTGTCGAGCCAAAAAGTCGATGAACCTGTCCAGCTGGCTGCTACATCGAGCGCTCTGAATGCAATAACAACTCTTGCCGAATTTTCGGGAGCTGTTCCTGAAAGTGAAATTGTCTGAAAATCGGGACTATCGAGGGTAAAGTCTGTCGATTCACGGTTTATGTAATTGCCGTTAATGTCATGATACAGCAACCTTACATTGTACTCAGCGCCCGGATCATTGTCAAACACATCAATTGAAAATGAGAAATCGAGTGCTGCTATATCAAAAGTATCCGAAACGAAATATGGTGTTCCGGTTTCGGTAAAAGTAATTTTTACCGACTTGCTGCCTTCAGTAACTTTGGCCGGATCGGTCTCTTCCTCAAACACCATAGGAGCCCAACCTGCCGGTGAGTCCTCAGACCAATGTAATGGCTGTGCTTTCAACGAAACACTTATAAGAGCCAATGCCAATAAAACAAATGTAAAGATTCCTGATTTCATAAGCTGGGGTTTTAATGAATAATTAATTCTGGTGAATTTTAAACCCCTATACACCTGCGGAGCGCAATTCCCTTAATGATTTATGTAAAAAATAAGGAAGCTTATAAATATGATCACAATAATTAATAAAGCATGGAAATTTGAGCAGTATTCTGCTGTATAAAATTAAATAACAGGGAGGTTTCAGATCTTATATTTTAACAATAAATAATTTTATACTATCCGGAAGTATATGGAAATAATTATCTGAACTTTGGTTATCAGCAAATTAAAAACTCCGGAAGCATCTTTTATTTAGACGATTCCGGAGTAAATAAGAAGAAATCTTTCTGTCAGACATTCACCTGACTATTATTACATTGCGCGGTAAATTTATCTCCTCACCTTAGCTGCTGCTTCTTTCTCAAGAACATCAGCCATCCGGTCCATAAATTTATCGATCTCTTTATCTGTCAGGGTTTTATTTTCATCCTGAAGGATAAAACTCAGGGCATATGATTTCTTGCCAGCCTCAATTTTATCGCCTTCATAAACATCGAACAGATTTACTTTTTTGAGGAGCTGTTTCCCGGCTCTGAATGCTATGGCTTCAAGATCGGCATATTTGACTGACTTATCAAGGATAAGGGCCAGATCACGGCGAACCTCCGGGAATTTGGAAACTTCCTGGTAAGTAACGGTATGATTCCTGATTGCCTGCACTAGATTATCCCAATGAATACCTGCATAAAAAACCGGCTGACTTATTCCAAACTGTTTTAAAAGTTTATCCTGCAAACGTCCAATACAATATATGGCTTTTCCGTTCATTGTATGCAGCTCTCCACTGGCAAAAAACGGAGGAATGCTTTCCGATCGCTGCAGCTTTTGCTGATCAATACCGGTTTTTCGCAATGCGGATGCAACAAATGACCTCAACTGATAGAAATCGGTTTTGCTGTCATCGTTATGCCAGCTTTCAGGTGCAGATTGACCGGTCAGATATAAAGCCAGAAGTTTCTGTTCCCTGTAACTCTTTTCAACACTGCCTTTTACCTGAGCACCGGTGAGTTCATAAACAAACCCGAATTCATAAATTTTCAGGCTCAACTGCCGGCGGTTCAGGTTGTAAGCAACCGATTCAAGTCCGCTGAAAAGCAAGGTCTGACGCATGGTATCCAGTTCCCGCGAAAGCGGATTCAGAATTTTCACATTTTTTTCAGGGTCAAACCAGGTTCCACCCTCATAGTATGCTGAACTGCTCAGCGAATTGGTAAGAATTTCGTTGAAACCGTTGCTGCTGAGATAATCCGCGATAAGGTTCTGGAGCTTTTCGCGGTCAGGCCGCTGATGGTAGGAAATACTGGAGTTCAGCTTATCTCCGGCATCAATTTTATTATATCCGTAAATGCGCAAAACTTCTTCAATAACATCGGCAATTCCGGTTACATCCACTTTAAAAGGAGGTATATCAAGTGTAAGACCTTCGATCGTTTTCTCATCAATGCCAATGCCCAGCCCATTGAGAATTACTTTGATGTCGTCGGATGGAATATCCTGACCCACAAAACGATTTACATACGCATAGGAAAGACTGATTTTTTTATGTTCAACAGGATTTGGATAAACATCAACCACATCTGATGATATTTCACCTCCGCAAATTTCTTTGATCAGCATAGCAGCCCGTTTGAGCGCAACAACAGTAATCTCAGGATCGGTACCACGCTCAAATCTGAAAGAAGCATCAGTCTTTAACGCATGTAATTTTGATGTTTTTCGAACCGAAACAGGGTTGAAATATGCGCTTTCAAGAAAAACGGCAGTTGTGGATTCATTTACTCCTGATTTTGTACCGCCAAACACACCTGCAATGCACATAGGTTCTTCTGCATTGCAGATCATCAGATCGCCTGCGCCAAGTTTGCGTTCAACTTCATCAAGAGTGACAAAAGGAGTTCCTTCAGCCATCTTCTTCACCACAACACTATCGCCTGAAACAGCAGATGCATTGAAAGCATGAAGAGGTTGTCCGAATTCAAACAAAACATAATTGGTGATATCGACCACATTATTTATCGGGCGCACTCCGATGGCTTTCAGCCGGTCAGCCAGCCACGAAGGCGAAGGGCCAACTTTTATGCCTGAAACTGTAATTCCGGAGTAACGGGGACAGGCTTCAGTATCTTCAACAGTAACATCAACATGAAAATTATTGTTGTCAGTTTTAAAAGTGCTGACATCAGGCATTCTAACTTTTGCAGGCTTTTCTTCAAGCCCACGCGCTGTAATCGCAGCGGCCAGATCGCGTGCCACACCAATGTGAGAAGTAGCATCGGCACGGTTTGGAGTCAGGCCGATCTCAAAAACAATATCGTTGGTAATTCCGAAGTATCCGGCAGCAGGAAGTCCAATGGGAACATCTTCAGGCAAAACCAAAATACCGTCGTGTGAATTACCTATCCCGAGTTCGTCTTCGGCACATATCATTCCTTCCGAAAGTTCTCCGCGTATTTTTGACTTCTTGATTTCAAAAGACTCATCACCCTTATAAATCATGGTGCCGATGGTTGCTACCACAACTTTTTGTCCTGCAGCCACATTGGGAGCGCCACAAACAATATGCAGCAACTCTGGCGCGCCAACGTCCACGGTGGTTATGCTCAGTTTGTCTGCATTGGGATGGGGTTCACACGATTTCACTTCGCCGGTAACCACGCCCTTCAGTCCGCCTTTCAGCGATTCAAATGATTCAATGGCTTCAACTTCAAGTCCGATATCGGTGAGCACATGCGATAACTCTTCAACACTCAAACGGGTATCAAGATATTCTTTAAGCCAATTGTATGAAATCTTCATAATGTAGAATTTACAAAGGGGCAAATTTAAGGATAAATAAGGCACATGGAGAAGGAAGGACCGCTATAAAGCAAAATTACCTGATGACAGAGCAAAATGGCCATTTCTGAACAAAAAACGAGACTATTGATTACATTAATTTCTTTGCCCATAGCTAATTATCAGTGCTAACTGATCTTTCCCCAATCATATTCGCTTCTCTGCAAATGCTTCACCATGGGCTGGTTTTCAGGTTTTTCGAGGCGGGGATCTTCATCAAGGGTGCGATGCGCAAATTCTCTGGCTAATTTCAGGATTTTTTCATCCTTTACCAGGCTGGCAAGTTTCAACCCCACCAGTCCGCTTTGCTGAGTGCCTTGCAGGTCGCCAGGTCCGCGCAGATGCAGATCAACTTCAGCAATTTCAAAACCATCGGTTGTGCTGACCATGGTTTCAAGGCGCTTTCGGCCATCGGCAGTCAGTTTGTAGCTGCTCATCAGAATACAGTGTGACTGATCAGCACCCCGCCCTACCCTGCCACGCAACTGATGAAGTTGCGACAATCCGAAGCGTTCAGCATTTTCAATCACCATAACCGAAGCATTTGGCACATCCACACCTACCTCAATAACTGTGGTTGCCACCATGATTTGTGTCTTTTTCTCGACAAAGCGCTTCATCTCACTTTCCTTTTCACCTGACTTCAATTGTCCGTGAACTATGCTGATGTGATATTGTGGTATGGGGAAATCCCGCATTACAATATCAATTCCTTCCTTCAGCGCCTGCAGTTCCAGTTTATCCGATTCGTTAATCAACGGATAAACCATATAAACCTGTCGTCCCTGCGAAATCTGATCCTTCATGAAACGAAAAACCTTTATGCGGTCCTTTTCATAAAAGTGATAAGTTTTTACCGGCTTTCTTCCCGGAGGAAGTTCGTCGATAACAGAAATATCAAGATCGCCATACAATGTCATGGCCAGTGTGCGGGGAATTGGGGTGGCGGTCATTACCAGAATGTGCGGCGGAACAACGCTTTTTTCCCACAATCTGGCCCGCTGCGCAACTCCAAAACGGTGCTGTTCATCGATGACTACTAATCCGAGATTCTGAAACTGCACCTGCTGTTCAATCAGCGCATGAGTGCCGACAAGAATCTGCAATCTTCCGTCCTGAAGCTTGCTGTGTAATTCTGTGCGTGCAGCTTTTCGGGTAGAGCCTGTCAGCAAGGCAATTTCAATCGGTAAACCATGCAACATTTTTACAATGGTTTTATAATGCTGATTGGCAAGTATTTCTGTAGGCGCCATCAAACAGGCCTGACATCCGTTATCTAATGCAATCAGCATCGACATCAGCGCTACCAGCGTTTTACCGCTTCCAACATCACCTTGTAATAATCGGTTCATCTGCTTACCACTTCCCAGATCCGCCCTTATTTCTTTAATTACTTTTTTCTGTGCTCCGGTTAATTCAAAAGGAAGGTTGATGCTGTAAAAATTATTGAAATAATCTCCAATATGCGCGAAAACCCTGCTTCGGACTTTCTCCATCCGTACAAACTTTAGCCGGAGCAATTGCAATTGAATGAAAAAAAGTTCATCAAATTTTATCCTCTCCTGTGCTTTTGAAAGAGAATGTATATTTTCGGGAAAATGAATGTTGATCAGAGCTTGGGCACGTGGCATAAGCTTTGCAGACTTAATCAACTCTGGACTAAGGGTTTCCGGAATATACTTATGAACCTGCGCAATAAGAGTCCGCATGATACGAACAAAGTTCCTGGGAGTAAACCCACGGCTTTTCAACTTTTCGGAAGTTGGATAATGGGGCTGAAGAGGTTCATTCTGAATCAAAGCCTCTTCATCAGCAGGCTCAATGTCGGGATGTGTAAAATTAAAACGACCATTGAAAAGGTTGGGTTTTCCGAAAATAATGTATTCCTTACCAATCTGAACTTTTTCCTTTACCCATTTAGCTCCCTGAAACCAGATCAATTCAATAGTTCCGGTTGAATCCCTGAAAGTGAGAACCAGCCTTGATGTGCGACCGGTTCCAATGGTCTGCATTGCAGTAACTTTTCCCTTAATCTGCAACCATGCAGTGTCAGAGTCAATTTCAACAATTGTATAAAATTTACTTCTGTCAATGTATCTGAAAGGATAATAATGCAGCATTTCGCCAAATGTCCCCACTTCGGTCTCCTTTCGCAGCAGCTCTGCCCGGGAAGGTCCAATGCCTTTCAGGTATTCAATCGGCGTGTCGAGTATGTGTTGCGTCATTACATTTCTATTGCTGCGGGATTCAACAAAGATACAATTTAGCATAAAATACAAAAAACAAAACGCCTTGTCGGATTGACAAGGCGTTTATAAAATTTCAGGTTAAACCTGTATTAGAATTCCCACAGGTTATTCTCGAAGTTGAAAAGATCTTCTTTTATACGTTCTGCTTCCATCAGTGCATCAATTCCTGTTGCATAATCAGATATTCTGCGGTCGTAAACATTATCTTCCTTATAGATATAACTGGAGAACATCCGTTTCCAGAAGATATCATCATAGGTTTTGCGGGCAGCACTGTTATTTCTGTTGAAAACCTCGGCTTTAGCAAAAACCGGACGTGCTTCAGGGAAATAAATCCAGAAAAGTGGGTCATAGGCTCTGAAAATACCATTTTCATCAAAGTTATCACGAACCGGGCATATTCCCAGAATCCTGACTTCCATGACTGAACGTTGTTTATCAAAAAACCAATCCTCTTTTATTCTGAAACGTTTTACGTCAGAGGGGTTGAACTTAACTGAGATAACGGTATCATACCAGTCGTAAGGCGGATAAGGCCTTTGGATGGTAGCTGAATCATTTTTCTCAAGACGGTTCATGATCTCCTGGTAAGTAAGAGGAACCAGAAACTCATCTGTTGTACTGGAAGCATCATAGGCAGTGATTGCGCCTTCTTTCAATGCATCAAGTACAACCTGGGTAAGACTTCTGAGATCATTATGAGGAACTTCGGGATAATAGAAAGGTTGATTTAACTTCTCACGAAGATCAATTACTCTCCAAATCCTTTTGCGCCACACCACATCAGCTTCACGCACCCATGGATAGGTAATAGGCTTTTTCTCTATGGTAACGTTCTTATCGTAAATTCCGTCACGCGGAGGGCTGTCAAGCACCTGTGCGTCAGCAGTTTTTGCAATACCGACCATTACCACGGCCAGCAATAGATAACCAAATACTTTTTTCATCCGTTGATTGCTTTGTTTACAGGCTTTTGAATGATTTCATCCAAAAATCCCGGATTCCAATTTCATTATTTCTGAAACAGCTTTTGTTTCAAGCTACCCGAAGACTCTAAAGTCTCCAGAAAAGAACGATAAATTTCGAATGTTATTGCACTGTCAAACTGATGGTACCAAGTTTACGGTTTCCGTCAGGACCACGGGCAATAATATTTTCAATCCAGATTCTCTCACCTCTTTTACAATTAGAGATAAAAGTCTGCATTTCCTGGGTCAGCATATTTCCTGTTGCGGCACGTTCCCACATATCTCCACCTCTAACACCGGCAAAGTTATATGAAACGATTTCGAAATTCAGGTCAAAATCAAAGTCTTCAGGCATGCGGGGGATAATAGCCCTTGCAGCCAAAAGCATATTCTTTTGAACAGGTCCACCATCAGTATTGGCAATAAATGCCTTTGGATCGGGAACACGTTTGATACGGAAATCAGCAGCACCCATTTTTCTTTGGGTTTTACCATCGTTATGAACTACCGAAATGGTTGCTTTTTGTCCAAGAGGAACCCTGACCACCCATTCCTTGCCATCGCGACGGATTGTACCGCTGGTAATGGTAGGCTGAATCTGTGATTCGGGAATACCTGAAGCAGCAATTGAGATAGGATTATCTACGTTGGCATAGAGCACATTCATTTTGGTTGGAGCCACGGTGAGTGACGGAGTCATTACAAAATAACTTTCCTCAAACGAATAGTCTTTGGCTTCTCCATCAGGACCCTGCACCTTAATGGTACCGCGGTAAGTCTGAAGTCCGGTTGCTCCGGCGCTAACAGTATATTTAGCAATACCTCCGGAAGCAGGAATCTGCCTTCCACCAATAAATACCTCAGGATTCTGCTTTGAGTCAAGGGCAGCAACCATGATTTCTGCCTCGTATGTATCTCCCTGAAAAACAAGTTTTGAGCTTGGAATTACCTTTGGAGCAACCTGATCAAATTTGTAGTCATCGGCAGATATAGAACTGTAGAGTGAAGAAACGATATCACTTTCCACATTTCGGATGTCAGCAATGAGTTTATTCAGAAAAGTAACATTGGCAGCAAGAATTACATGGTAGAAATTGTGTTGCTCCCAGTTTTGTTTTTTTCCGCTGGCATCATAAAAGGGACCTTCGGTATCCATACCAAATTTCACATTGGCACGTTTATTCTCATCAACAAGATTAAGAACATTGGTTTTAAATTCTTCAATCTCTATTCTTAATTCGCCGGCCTTTCCTTTGGAACCATCTTGAGAATTACCAAAGAAATAGTTGGTAGCAACATCATATTTGTCACGGGTAGTAATCTTTCCCAGAGGAGTAGTGCGGGCTTCGTCCACAGAAATTTTCTCAGATCTGGAAATGACTTCGTATTTTGTCTCATCAATAAATTTGATAAGTTCATCAGAAAGTTTTCTAGCCTCTTTGGCTTTTTCCCAGAAGGGGCCAACTTTGGCTTCATTAAGCAGGTGTTGTTGTTCAAATCTTGCGTATGTTTCTTCAATTTTAGACTTGAGGTTTTCGTTAGTATTTTCAATACTTTGATTTACAGATACGAAAGCTTCAATAATCTCAACCGAAACGTTGAGGGCAAGCAGCGCAGTCAACACCAGGTACATCATCGCGATCATTTTTTGCCGCGGTGTCTCCTTGTATCCAGCCATATTATTTTTTTAATGTAGTGTTAGAAAATCAGTTAAAGTGTTTATGCCTTATTTTACGTTCATTGCTGCAAGCATGTTTCCGTAAACGTTGTTAAGCGCTGCAACTTTTTTGGTAAGTGCATCAAGTTCCAACCTGTATTTACCCATATCCTCACTTGACCCGGTAAGGGTTGAAAGATATTGGTTAATACTTGTATGCAGTTTACTTGTGTCTTCAAGATGAGCATTTGAATTTTTCAACTGAAGTTCATAAACAGCATTGAGGGCAGAGAGATTGTTACCGATTTTCTGTAATTGCTCACTGTAAGTCCTATTGTCAAGTCCTGAGAAGTCAAATTTCTCAACAGATTTGGCAAGAGATTGAGCCGTTAGCTGATAGGCAGAAGTAAGTTGACTTGTTGATTCGTTTGCTTTGGCTACGTTAAGCGAAAGCTCATTGACTGATTTTGCTGCATTGCCGAGATTACGGGTGTAATCGTTGGTAGCAACAGCGGCACTTGATAAGTCAGACATTTTGCTGGCGTTCTCGCTGAGGCTTCTCAAGCCATTACCTAAACTTTGTATTAACTCAGGCCCAATTTTGGCCTTTTCAAGCATGTTGTCTAATTCCTGGGTAGGAGTTTTTCCACCTTTAGTGATTTCAGCTCCACCATGATACATTCCGGCGAGTTCAGGATAAACAAGACTCCAGTCAGGTTCTACGTGAGGAGGTTCAAAAGCCGAGAAAAAGAAAATAAGTGCTTCGGTACCTAAACCAACAATAAGCATTTCGTTGGCGAAGGGGTAGTGGTTGATTTTAAAGAGTGCTCCTAGAATAACCACAGCTGCTCCGATTCCATAGAGCTTTGACATGAAGTTTCTGAATCCCTTTCCTCTGACTAAATTATTCAATCCCATGATCGTTGAGTGTTAATTGTTTTAGATTTGGTTAATATTTAAGTTTGATCGTTTTTCCCTGAAAAAGTAATACTTCTTAATTGTAAATTTTTGAAGCACGTGCAGGATTATCATCCTTCTGGCGGCCCATGTAATTCTGAACACAACGGAATCCGATGTAAGATTTCGCAGTATCCTGAAATTCATAAGCTCGTGAGTTAACCTGAAGATAATAAGATATATCCTTCCATGAACCTCCACGCACAACTTTCCTTTTCAATGCCGGAGGATCGCTGTCCTTTGCATTGTAGCTGTAAGCCGGATTCATGTCCCATGTGAAGTGATATGCACTTTCGTCGTAAGCATCATTGGTCCACTCAGCAACGTTACCAGCCATATCGTAAAGTCCGAAATCGTTGGCAGGATAGTGAGCAACAATAACTGGTGTAAGTCCACCATCGTCAACATAATTGCCACGCAAAGGCTTGAAGTTCGCAAGGAAACATCCTTTTTCGTTACGTGTGTATGGGCCTCCCCATGGATATGGGCTAAAGGAGTTTCCTCCGCGTGCTGCCCATTCCCATTCAGCTTCGGTGGGAAGTCTGAACTCATTCACTACTGCATTGCCTTTGCTGTTGAGGTATGCGCGTAGTAACTCAGTACGCCAGATGCTGAAAGCTTTTGCCTGTTTCCAGTTTACACCAACCACAGGATAATTATCGTAAGCCGGGTGCCAGAAATAACGCTCGGTCATAGGGTCGTTGTATGAATATGCATAATCATGAATCCATGCGAGTGTATCAGGATATACATTTATTATTTCTTTGCGCACATAAAGCGAACGGTCTTTCAAACCCTGAGGACGGTTGGCAAGACCTGCATTTACAGGATCTCCGGAAGAAAAGTCTTTTCCGGCTGCAGCTTTGAAATCTACCCAGTAATACTCATAAAAAAGCTTACGTGTGTCGATCTCTTTGCGACGGAAATAACGCTCATGCTCAGGCAGGAACATATCCTCCAATGCGTCGCGTTCTTCTTCACCGTTCCACTTAATATCTGCTTTCCAGTTCAGGAAAGGAGGATCATAAGCTTCCTTGGTTTTTTTGTTTTCTTCAATCAGATAAGTCTCGGGATTAATCTCACCAAGTTTCTGACGGGCAATTGAATCTCTTACCCAGAAAACAAACTGCCGGTATTCATTATTGGTAATTTCAGTTTCATCCATATAGAATGCACTTACTGATACCGTTCTGGGATCATTTATGTGTGCATATGGCACATCCTGATCACCGACACCCATGGTGAAACTACCCATCGGAATATAAGCCATTCCAAAAGGATCGGGCTGATAAAATTTCTCACGCTTAGATACACCAACGAGTTCACCGTTTCCTGAATTTCCACAGCTACTCAGGATTAAGGCAGCAATGATGTAGTTGAAGAGTTTTTTCATGTTTGTTCCTGATTTTAATGCAAATAACGGGTTAAGTCTTCAATTATTATCCCTGACCCCGTATTTTAGACCGACAAAAATAGCAATATAATTATTCAATCCAACTTTTTGTGTTAAAGGAATCGTGTATTCCTGAAACTTTTTCTGGTTTTCTCCAATTCAAGCTTAAAACTGTAGCGAACCATGATCTCATGACTTCCTGCTCCTCCTATCCGCGAAAGCGGAATATCGTAGGCATATCCGAAACTCAAATCCTTGACACTCATACCAATCATAACGGCTGCAGTTTCCTGAAAGCGGTAGGTAAGCCCTCCCCAGAATTTCTCATTGTACTGCAATCGGGCATTCAAATCAATTTGAGCGGTGGTGCCATCATATTTCACAAAAACTCCGGGAATAAGAACATAAGCGGGATTTCTGATCCATGAAATCTGATAACCGGCAGTTGCGTAATAATGACGGCGAAGTTTATATTCTGAACCTCCTGAGCCCAACTGTCTCGAACCTTCGAGCAATTGTGTTGTAGAAAGGCCCATGTATAAACCGCCGGGCTGAATATAGAAAGCTCCGAATGCAATATCAGTAAACATTGTACTTTCGGTTCCTCCTTTAATTATCGGATCATCGTCAACAGGTTTTAATTTCCCGTAATCAAGAGACTTATTCAGGAAACCAACATTAAAGCCGATTCCCAATTTCCCGTCGCCTAGTGGTCGGTGGTAAGCGTATCCCAAACGAACGTAAATATCCTTAAAGTATCCGATTTTGTCCTGCATTACGGTAGCAGAAACCCCGCCCCTGAGCAGTCTGATCGGCGAATCACCAGAAATAACAAAACTTTCGGGAGATACCTTAGTCCCATCAGCATCTTCAATGCCAATCCATTGCTGGCGCATGATTCCGGTAACAGTTATTGCATCGCGTAAGCCGGCATATCCCGGATTCACGGCCATATGATTAAACATATTGAGCGTAAACTGAGGTTCCTGCTGCGCAAAACCGGTATTGACCGAAATTGCAAGAATAAAAATAGCAAGTAACCTGACTGAAATCAGCTTGCGGTTATTAACAGAACTTATCATGCTGATATGCAATTTCGAATTCATTTAACTGAGCGATTGTCACTTCCTGAACACAACATTCAACCTGATGCAATAATAATTACGGTCATTTGAGCCGGTTAAAAACTATTAACATCAATCCTTGACTTAAGTTAAAAGCAAGGAGGATAATAATAACAACAAAAGATGTAAATTATTATAACCGAACATCCTTATATGATCATTCAATTCCACAAAAGTAATACATTCCTTCATAATTTTATTGCTTGATAAAAAAAATCAAAATCAGGACGCAAAAAAATGCCTTACAAATATTAAAATTACTCAAGGTTCCTTGATATTCTGGCAAAAAACGCTTTAGCTTTGCAAAATTAAATTAAGAAACGTATTTTACTAATAAACAATAACTTAACATGGCTTTTGTTCAGAATGAGAAGGTTTTCTCGAAGAAATGGTTCATTGCTTACACCTTAATTGTAATCGGTTCGTTTATTCTTGCGGCTGGTTTTGTATTCTTTATAAATCCTTACAACATTGTTCCGGGCGGCGTTTATGGTATCGGCATCGTTGTGCATCATCTCACCGCGGGGATGTTTTCGTTCTGGCCTACAGGTATTCCTATCGGATTATTTGGATTGGTGCTGAATGTGCCGCTTACCATTATCGGAATTAAAATTTTAGGCCCCAGATTTGGCATTAAAACCATAGTTGGGTTTGTCCTTACCTCTGTTTTTATGGATTTGTTAACCATGGTTGTTGGCGAAAATGATCCACTTGGCTTGGCAGGAGATATACTGATGGCTTGTGTTTTTGGCGGCGTGTTGATAGGCTTCGGACTGGGGTTGATTTTTAAATCGAAGGCAACTTCAGGTGGTTCTGATATTGTAGCCATGATCATTGCAAAATACACAAGGCTTCCTCTGGGGCAATTGATGATTTACGTTGACTCAGTTATCGTTTTATTCGGACTTGCCGTGTTTCAGGACTGGAAAATTCCTCTTTACTCCTGGATTGTCATATTTATAACCGGAAAAGTTATCGATATAACCATGCAGGGCGTGAGTTATGACAAAACCTTATTTATTGTTTCCAAGGAATTTGAGTTGATCCGCGACAAAATCATCAATGACCTGAACCGTGGAGGTACCTTTATTCCCGGCAAGGGAATGTTTAATAATTCCGACAAAACAATAATCTTTACAGTGCTGAATCGCCGCGAGCTGGCCATTCTGGAAGAATATATTCACGAAATTGACCCCAAAGCATTTGTTACTGTGGTTGATGCGAACGAGATTCTGGGTGAAGGCTTCAAATCACTGCGCGATAAGGTTTCAGAATAAAACCAGATCACGCAAACTGGTTACAACCGACTCCTAACTTTTTTAGAAAATGGCGTTTCTTCAGAAAGATAAGTTATTTACCCGAAAGTGGTTCATATCGTATGGGCTGATCGTTGCCGGTACTTTGCTGGTATCGCTGGGATATGTCTATTTTATTACACCTTATAAAATAGTACCGGGTGGGATTTATGGAATATCCATTGTACTTCATCACACTTTCGGGCTTCCGGTTGGCTTAACTGCACTGGCATTCAACATACCGCTGACCATAATCGGAACCAGAGTTCTCGGCCCGAGGTTTGGTGCCAAAACTGTTGTTGGATTTGTACTCACTTCGGTTTTTGTGGATGTACTTTCCTATTTTTCAGAGTTCAAGCCGCTGGTCGATGGAGATCCGTTGCTTTCATCCATCTTTGGTGGCGCAATAATCGGTGTCGGTGTCGGGCTCATCTTTAAATCTAAAGCTACTTCGGGAGGATCAGATGTAATTGCAATGATTATTTCAAGATACACCCGTCTGTCTCTTGGGCTTATGATGATGGCTGTAGATTCGGTTATAGTACTTGTAGGTTTTGTAGCTTTTGGCGACTGGCATATACCTTTATATTCATGGATCACCATTTTTGTAATGGGAAAGGTAATCGACGCAGTGCTTCAGGGTGTATCGTATGAGAAGACAATATTTATAGTCTCAGATCAGCATCAGGCTATCCGGGATAAAATCATCAATGACCTGCATCGCGGAGGAACCTATCTGAACGCCGAAGGAATGTATAACGGCAATCAGAAAAAGGTAATTTTTACTGTAGTAAATCGAAGGGAGCTGGCCATGCTTGAGGAATTTATCAATCAGGTGGATCCGAAAGCCTTTCTGACTGTTATGGATGCCAACGAGATACTTGGGAAGGGGTTTAAATCGCTGAGGGATAAGCTGGAAGAGTAAGGTTGAGGTTAAGGATGTCGGATTTCTAATGTCGGATTTCGGATTGAGGGTGTAAGAGTAAATTGTTGAGGTTGAGGTTGAGGTTAAGGTTGAGCTAGCTTCAATGTTGCAGATTCTGGCCCACTGAATCCTAACTCCGAAATCAGAAATCCGAAATCCGCAATCCGAAATCCTCATTGTTGAAAAGTAAGTTGAAAAACTTAACACATTTTTTTTGCATTCCTCCTTTTTATCTTAGTACTTTTGCAGAGCAATGGTTCCGGAAACGGATAATAGGGAATGCCGTGCAATCCGGCAACAGTTCCCGCTGCTGTAAGCTCTTTAAAGGTTTCAACAAAATGCCACTGTTCATCCCAAAACGAACGGGAAGGCGTTGAAAACAAACTGAGTGAGTCAGAAGACCTGCCAATGCCTTGTGGATTTTGTAGTTTACGGTGAATGAACTGCAAATCGGAAAGCCTGGCCTGTTTCCCTTTTTCACGGCCTTTTGTTTATCAGGTTTTTCACTTTTGCTGCAGAATCCGCGCATTTATTCATCAAAAAAACGCAGCAATCATGAAAAACAAAAAAATCATCCTGCCATTTGTTGTTATCACAATTATTATCTCTGCACTTGCCATAAGCCGGCTTTTGCCACACCCATTCAACTTTTCACCCATTGCAGCTCTGGCTTTGTTCGGCGGTGCACACTACCGAAACCGATTTGCAGCCTATCTTATACCGCTGGCAGCATTATGGGTAAGCGATATTTTCCTGAATTTTGCCTTCTTCGGAAGTTTTGTTCCCTTTTATGAAGGTGCATTTTTTACATATGCAGCTTTCGCTTTGATTGTTTTGCTGGGATCAAAGGCACTGCAGAAGTTCTCGGCCAGAAACCTGTTGTTTTCAAGCCTTGCAGCTTCAGTAATTTTCTTTGTGGTTTCAAACTTCGGTGTCTGGGTTTCAGGAACACTTTACCCACTGAACGCAACCGGATTTGCAGCCTGTTATGCCGCAGCCATCCCCTTTTTCAGGAACACCCTTGCCGGTGACCTTATTTATTCTTTTGCAATATTTTACGGCTATGCATTCGCACAGTCAAGAATTTCGATCCTGAAAACCGCCTGATTTTTAAATTTTTTCCTGCAATCAATATTTTCTGAAGCTCCAAAACAATTGAATCATGATCAAAAATCTACTCACGTTTCTACTTTTAACCTCATTCCCGGCACTATTTGCCCAGGGTCAGTTTCCACCGGCAGCCGGTCAGACAGGATCAACAGCCATCGCTAGAGATTCTGCTATCATTCAATCATGGGCAAGTGGCATTGAGCTGGTGCGCGGATATATTCAAATCAGCGATACAAGCATTTATAGTTCAGGTTCAAACAAAGCAACTTTCGGGCATTCATCAAACGCATTGGGTGTTGCTGAAGGCAATTCAACTGAAGTAGTCAGCCTTGGAGATGGAGGAATGGCAACGCTTACCTTCGATCGATTGATTGTAGATGGACCCGGAGCAGATTTTGCAGTGTATGAGAATTCATTCGGTGATACTTTTCTTGAACTTGCTTTTGTTGAAGTGAGCTCCGATGGAATCAACTTCAGCCGGTTTCCGTCTGTTTCACTCACACAATCTGAGACTCAGATTGGTCCATGGGATGAGATTGATCCAACCCAGATTCATAACCTTGCCGGAAAATACCGCCAGGGATTCGGAACTCCATTCGACCTGAGCGATCTTGAATACAATCCGCTGGTTGATGTAAATGCAATCCGGTTTGTAAGGATTATTGATGTGGTCGGCAGCATCAACCCTGAATACGCAAGTATTGATTCCCAGGGAAATATCATCAACGACCCCTACCCTACTCCTTTTAATTCAGGAGGTTTTGATCTTGACGGTGTTGCCGTAATCAACTGCAATGTGCCGAATACTGTTCTGAATTTTACTGAACTTCCACTGACCCACAATTCGTTTTTCCTGCCCGAAGAAAATGGCATGTTTTCATCGGGACCATTAAACTTTATTTATGAAGCCGGATTTGGTTCATGGTCAGGATTTTCATATTCAAACAGGGTAAGCCTGACCGGCGAATATACCAACGATCAGTTTGTGGCAGCAACATCAGGCGGAATGGATGGAGATACCACGAATTTTGCAATATCTTATGTTTCATCCGACTGGATGTCAGGAACCTACGATCCGATTCCCAGCATAATAAATGTGGCCAACGGACAGGCAGTAAGCTTCAGCGGATTTTACGCAACCAACAGCCATATGGCTTATATCACTTTGCGTGATGGCACAATGTTTAATAAGAAATTCGGTGGTGTAACCGGCAACGATCCTGATTGGTTCAGGCTGAAAGTGTGGGGAGTACGCGCCGATAATTCACTTACAGAAATTGTGGAGCATTACCTTGCTGATTTTCGTTTTGAAGATAACGGCCTTGACTACATTCAGAACGATTGGCGTTGGGTTGACCTGAGCAGTCTGGGCGAAGTAAAATCACTGAACTTTATTCTTGAATCAAGCGATTCGGGTGATTACGGGATGAATACCCCGGCTTATTTCTGCATGGATAACCTGACTGTAATGGAAGTTCAGGGACCATTTATCGCGAATCCATTGGCTGATATGGTGGTGAACGTAAATGCCGATCCAATCGACATCAATCTGGACAACCATTTTGCAGCATCCGGAGTAAATCCAACCTACGAAATTTCAGACAACAGCAACAGCAGTCTGGTTCTGGCAAGCATTACCGATTCGCAGCTTACACTGACATTTGCACTGAATCAGACAGGCTCATCTGTAATAACAATCACATCAACAGCCAATGGATTAGCTGTATCTGACACATTTACTGTAACGGTCAGTTCAAATGTTGGCATCGATCAAGTCGAAAAAATCAGGTTAAAAACCTATCCGAATCCTGTGATTCACAGCCTGACACTGGAAGGTGCCAAAGACAGTGAAATCCGCATTTTCAATTCAAACGGAAGCCTGATTTTTACCGGAAAAAGTACGGACGAAAAAAACATTTTGCCTATGGATGCTTATCCTGCAGGGATCTATCTGATTCAGGTTTCAGGGATTTACGGAAATACCACCATCAAGGTGAGCAAGAAATAATCCCGAAAGGGAAAAACACATAACCTTCAACCTCTGAATGAAATCACTTGCGATAACCGGCTTATTAATTTGCTTCTGCTTTTCAGAAGTTATTGCCCAGCAGCCGCTTGACGACACCATTAATATAAAAGGTGTAGAGGTAAAAACACGCAAAATTCATCAGAAAGAGAAGTCAGCATACCCGATACAAAGTCTTACGGCAAAAGGAATTGAGTCCGTCGCGGGTACTTCGGTTGCCGAAGCCGTAAAGACTTTTTCGGGAGTGACCTTACGCGATTACGGCGGCATTGGCGGACTGAAGACAATAATGGTAAGAAGTCTGGGCGCAAATCACACCGGGGTTTTTATAGATGGAGTCGCTGTTACTGACATAGCTTCAGGGCAGGTTGATCTGAGTAAGCTTCCGCTGGAAGGGCTTGAAGAAGTTTCGCTTGAACTTGGCAATGCTTCACAACAATGCATTACTGCACGTGCTCAGGCTTCGGCAAGCCTGATCAACCTCAGAAGCAAAAACCCTGATTTCAGAAATCGCAAAACAAATGGCAATCTTTCGCTGAAGGCGGGAATGTATGGACTGATTAATCCCGCGCTTTTGCTGAATCAGAAAACCGGCAAAAAATCATGGATAGGGCTGAACCTGAATTACCTGCAGGCAGAAGGAGATTATCCTTACCTTGTGGATAACGGCCCGGCCGGCACACATCACGAAACGCGCAACAATTCTGACATTACAGCACTTTCGGCAAACGCAGTTTACAATTTCAGTCCATCGGACAGTTCCGGGTTTCAGGCAAGGCTCAGAATTTATGAATCGGAACGGGGTTTGCCGGGAGCCGTTATTTTTTATAATCCGCATTCATCGCAACGTTTGACCAACAAAGATATGAGTGTGAACCTGCAATACCGGTCTGATAAAAAGAAAATCTCAACGCTGAGCAATGCAGGGTGGTCAAGAGCCTGGCTGCGCTATCTGGATCCCGATTACCTCGGATATACAAGCAGTCTCGACAACAAATACCTTCAGCACGAATACTATCTTTCTCAGGCCATGAGCATTAAAGCCGGAAAGCAATTTACTGTATCGGCAGCTACAGATCTGATTTTGAATTCATTTTCGTCGAACCTTTACAACAACAGCAATCCCATGCGTTACAGTCTGCTGATTTCCGGCGGAGTAAGCCATCAAACGCGAACCACTGAAACTTCAGCTGGCATGCTACTTAGCCTGATTGGTGATAAAAAGGATGGTGATGAGAAGATGCAAGACTTTTCGAAAATTTCGCCATGGGCAAATTTTACGCTTCGCATTCTTGATGATCCGGCGATAAGACTCAGACTCATGTATAAGCAGATTTTCAGGTTGCCAAGCTTCAACGATTTGTATTACAATCTTGTTGGAAATCCAGGCCTGAAACCCGAAAATGCCGGGCAAATCAATGCAGGTCTGCTTTTTTCGAAAAAAGTGATGGGTTCGACAGATGTCAACCTGAGAATTGATGCTTTTGGAAATCGCGTAAGCAACAAAATAATAGCGGTTCCTACGCAAAATCTGTTTGTTTGGTCGATGCGGAATATTGGAAAGGTTAACACGCAAGGCATTGAATTACAGATAGAAGCCGATAGTAAAATCAATACTGAAATGTCCATCGGCATCAGCATGAACTACACTTACCAGCAAGCCTTTGACATGACTGACCAAAACTCAGCCAGCTATAAACATCAGATTCCATACATTCCCTACGAAACATTTTCAGGAATGTACCTTATCAATTACCGGTCGTTTGCGGTAAATTACAATCTATTGTTCAACGGATTCCGCTATTCAGCCGGCGAAAATATGCATGAAAACCTGCTTCCCGGATGGTGGATCAGCGATGCCGGACTCTCATGGAAAACTGAAACAAGCAGAATCACCTACAAAATCAAAGGAGAAGTCAGCAATCTTTTCAACAGAGAATATGTTGTAATCAGAAGTTTTCCAATGCCAGGCAGAAGTTTTGCATTAACCGCCACCTTACAGTTTTGAAAATGACTTACCCGAAAATACATCCGGAAACAATGGCAAACAGGCAGCTCCCCGCATTACCGCGGTTTTTACTGATATTTTTTATCGGAGTAATCCTGCTGACCGCATCATGCAAAAAAGAACCTCTCGCACCAGAAGTTAAACCTGCAGATACAACATTCCGTACAACAGGAATATTCGTGCTGAATGAAGGACTTTTCAACGCCAACAATGCATCGCTGACCCGATTCAGTTTCAGTGATTCCATTGCAGAAACCGACTATTTCTTCAATAAAAACGGGCGTAAACTGGGCGATACCGGAAGCGATCTGGGAATTTATGGCTCCAAAATGTATGTGGTTGTTAATGTTTCGAGTCAGGTAGAAGTGATGGATGCACTCACCTGCCTCAGTTTAAAACAGATACCTATGTTTGATGGGAACAAGGCCCGGCAACCGCGAAAAATTGCTTTCCTGGGGAACCATGCGTTTGTTTGCAATTTTGACGGAACAGTTGCCGTAATCGACACAACCACGCTGGAAACAGTGAAATTTATTCAGGCAGGCCGGAATCCGGATGGCATAACTGCTGCATATGGAAAAATATGGGTAACCAACTCCGGTGGGCTTGGATTTCCGGATTACGACCATACCGTTTCGGTAATTGATCCGGTGACTTTGAGTGAGATAAAAAAGCTTGAATCAGGCATAAATCCTTACACCATACATCCCGATAACCATGGCAACCTTTTTGTGATTGCACGCGGGAACTATGGAGACATCAAAAGCAGGCTTCAGGTTCTGGATGCTACTTCCGGCGAAATGAAACATACATTCACGAACTTTGAAGCGCTCAATTTTATAATTTCAGGCGACTCAGCCTTTGTATATAATTACGATTGGAACTCCGGCTCAAGCAGCATAAGGGTAATAAATACCGTAACACTTGAAGTGGCAAACAATGCATTTATAAGCGATGGAACTGTGATTGAATCGGTTTATGGAATAGCTGCTGATCCTTTTACAAGAATCATCTACATCACAGATGCAGGAAATTTCACAGGCAGAGGAAAAGTACATGCCTTTACCAGAAGCGGGAAAAAACTGTATTCGTTTGATGCAGGAATCAATCCGGCGGGAATTGTATTTGCGAATAAATAAGACATATCAAATTCCTGACCCTATACTTCGCGCCAATCAGAATGCAATCTCATTGGGGTTATTTACCGGGGCATCACACACCGATCCTCTGCAGATATAAATCAGGGATTCATCCTTTTTAAACCTGTTGTTGAATATCGGAAGTTTACTCTCATTTTCAGCAGCTGCGAAAATGGTGTATGGTTTGTGTTTCCGGCGGAGTGTTTCTGAAAATTTCCTGGCCTGCGATCCTGTAGCAACCACAGTGGTAACGCCATTTACCTGCATTGCAACCACTTGCGCCCAATGTGAATGAGAAGACGGGTAAGCCTGAATCCGGTTTTTCATATTCATCACCATATTTTCGGAATATTTCAGCCATTCATGTTTCTCAAAATAAAGTCCCAGAAGGAACAGACATTCGGCCATCACAGCATTTCCTGAAGGCTCAACACCATCAGTAACTTCCTTAACCCTGACCAACGACAACTGCTCAGCCTGCTTTTGCGGGGTGAACCAGAACAAAGGTGAAGCCACATCATTGAAATCGTCGAATACCTTTTCGCAGAGCTGTTTTGCCCTGAAAAGCCATATTTCGTCATAATCAAGCTGGTAAACCGAAATAAAAGCCCTTGCAGTAAAAGCATAATCATCAAGAAAACCAGAAATACCGGCTTTTTCCTTGCCGGGAGTGCGCAACAGGCTTCCATCGGGCTGCATCATGGTGTCTGTGATATAATGTGCTGCTTTTAGTGCAGCCTCCTTGCTGCTCTGATTGCATGTACTATGGAAAGAGTCAACCAACGATTTAATCATCATTGCATTCCACGAGACAATCATTTTATTGTCAAGTCCGGGCTTTATGCGGGTATTCCTCTCTTTGAGCAAAATAGCTGACGACATTTTGATAAGCTGACGCAATTCCTCTTCGCTCAGGTGTTGCCGCGATGCAAAAACAGCATCGGAGAGCGGGCGCAACAAAATGCTTATTCCTTTCTCCCATGCGCCCTCCTGGCCCACACCAAAATAATCAGCCACCAGATCGCCATATTCAGGCAATTGCTGTTTGATCTGATCACGATTCCATATATAAAACCGACCCTCTTCGCCTTCTGAGTCGGCATCGAGTGCGGCGTAAAAATATCCTTCTTCTGAAGTAAATTCGGTTTTAATAAATGTCAGGGTTTTGTCAAGCGTATCTTTGAACTGTATATCACCGGTCAATACATATCCTTTGGAATAAAGAGAAACCAGCTGCGCATTGTCGTAAAGCATCTTCTCAAAATGAGGTACTTTCCAGTATTTATCGGTGCTGTAGCGCGCAAAACCACCACCAATCTGATCGAAAATACCGCCCATGGCCATTTTTCGCAAGGTAAGCGACAATTGATTCAGGGCTTCGGGCAATTTGTTCAATTGGTAATATCCGGCAACAAACTCCCAAACAACCGGCATCGGGAATTTTGGCGCACCAATCATTCCGCCATAATCTGTATCAAAACGCAGCGAAAGCTGATTATACATTTCATTGACAAATTCAAGATCGGGTTGCTGATTGTCGGCTGGTGGGTCAATCACACTCATTCCGGCAATGCCTTCTGAAATGCGTTTTGCCTGCTCTTTCAATTCAGAAATATTCCGGTTAAACAGCGAACTGATCTGACCAAGCATTTCTGTCCATTGTGCAGGTCTGAAATAAGTACCTCCCCAGAAGGGCCGCCCATCGGGCAAAGCAAAGCAATTCAGCGGCCAGCCTCCATTGCTGTGAAGCAATTGCACTGCCGCCATAAATACCTGATCAACATCGGGGCGCTCTTCACGGTCAACCTTGATACAAATAAAATCGCGGTTCATGATCGCTGCAATTTCAGGGTTGCTGAAACTCTCATGCTCCATCACATGACACCAGTGACAGGCCGAATATCCTATACTTATCAGCAACGGACGATTGGTAGTTTTGGCAAGTTCAAAGGCCTCTTCTCCAAACGGGTACCAGTCAACAGGATTATAAGCATGCTGCAACAGGTAAGGACTGGTTTCATGAATAAGGCGGTTTGGCAATTTTTCAGACATGGCAGGGGCTTTTGAGAATAAACAAGCTTATGTGATTTGTGTTTACCAAGGTGCAAAAGTAAGGCAGAACCAGGCATTTTACCCGGAGAAACGGTTCTCAAATTTCGGGTATCAAGCTGATGAAACGCATAAAAAATAAGGAAAGCATTGATTTATCTCACGGTTTGCGATGCTTCAGGATATATCCGATCTTCATGTCAAAATTAATCCAGGGATAAAATCCATTTGCTGAGCTATAGTCAGATTTTGCCCCCGGAATTTCTCGAATAATACCGGACTTAGCTTTTATGTATCCTAATCCACCTCCACCCAATAGTTCAAGAGTGATTCTGCTTTTTTTATGTGGATCCCAATAAAATAACACTCCGAAATTGGCGGTAAGAACTCCTCTGTATCTGGTGATTTCGTTTTCCTCGGTTCCACCAGCAGTGATCCCGGACTTCTTTACCGAATTGGTAATAATATTTTTAAGTTCCATATTGACAAAAAATCCACTTTCAGGAACTTCTTTCCTAATTAGATATTTTCTGATTTCTGTTGTGAATTTGAGCCCGTTTATACTTTCCAGATCTTCGGATAGAATTGATGTTCTGTCAACATGAAAAATGTAATTGACCTCCTGTGAAAAGCTGAACCTTGGTTTAATCATTTTCTCTATCCCAATCCCTATGCCCATACTTTCACCATATAAATCTCCGAACAAAGATGTAACCGGAAACTTGATCGTCAGATTTCTGATGCTATCTGACCTATCCTGTCCATAAACTGAAGGAAAAACGAGTAAAAAAATCTGAACCAGGAGAATAATTCTCATAAAAAATTCGTTTAAAATTAACAAATAACTTTTTTAATCTAATGCCTGAAAACCTTCACAATAAATACATTGTCTTTTGACAAAGATATAGCATAAACGACAATCTGCAAAAACGGATTTTATCAGACTGTTCAGGAGTTGCCGTTGAATAATGTCCTGAAATTAAACGCTTACCTTTAGGCCGGTATCACAAAACGAAGCTATACCTAAAAAATTCAAAACGATTTTTGGTGTGTATAGTACCACTAAAAAACCCGGAAAACTAAAAGTTCCTGACACTGTAATTTCCCATAGGCTGAGCTAAAATATTCCTGGATCAGAGACTGTAATCCTGAAAGATTTTAAAAAAAATTACTTTCACTATTTAGATTTAATATAATTTAGCAACCTGATTATTTGCAAAACGGGATTGCTGATTTCTGATTTCTGAAGATGGTCTGTCTTACTTCCGGACACGGAGGTACTCTTTTGATGCAAAGCAAATAAAACCCCGGCAGCTTGTAACGTTATTTATCAACCCTAATATTCAACTCATGAGAATTCTATTCCTTTTTCTGACTGTACTGATTCTGAACCAGGGCATTGCACAGCAAACCTATCGTGTTCAGCGGGGTGAGCGTCCTGAAATTAACCTGGATGCTGTGCCTGAAAATGCTTACCACAAAGGAGTAATTAAAATCAAACTACAGGAATCCTATACGCAACTGATGGACGAAATGCCTGCAACAGTATCCAATGGAACTGTTATTTTTGGCATTCCTGCTATTGATCAGTTAATCCGTCAATACGGAATCAATAATTTCGGAAAAACCTTCAGCTCTGCGGCCTTCACAGCAGAATTTTCCGAACGCCACCGTGCATGGGGTTTCCACCTCTGGTACTATCTGTATTTTGATGAATCTGTAGATGTCATCAATCTCGTGCGGAAATTTGATGCACTGTCTGCTGTAATGATTGCTGAACCCGAATATGTAAAAGTTCCGGTTTATACCGATAAACCAATGGGAGCACCTGAAAATTTCAGCTTCAAAGGAACTGCATGGACACCCGATGATCCGCGCTATGATGAGCAATGGCACTACCACAATACCGGACAACAAAACGGAACTGTCGATGCAGATATCGACCTTCCTGAAGCATGGGAAATAACCAAAGGCAATTCAGCAGTTATTGTTGCCATTATTGATGAAGGCGTTGCCATCAGTCACCCTGATATTGCTGCCAATATGTGGTCAGGCATAGGATATAATTTCGTTAACAACTCTTCAACCATAAGCCCTGGTGACCACGGTGCGCATGTAGCGGGAACAGTAGCCGGAGTAAACAACAATGGCGTTGGAATTGCCGGCGTTGCCGGTGGAACTGGTTCAGGTGATGGTGTAAGGCTAATGTCGTGTCAGGTTTTTACAAACTCATCAAGTGGCGGATTTCATAATGCGCCCGTATACGCTGCCGACAACGGAGCTGCCATTTCGCAAAACTCATGGGGTTATACTTCACCTAATAATTACGATCAGAATGTACTGGATGCAATAGATTATTTTAACATCAACGGTGGTGGTGATGCCATGGTTGATGGTGGAATTACAATCTTTGCCGCAGGAAACAGCAACAGTCAGGGAAACTACTATCCCGGATATTACTCAGGTACATTCTCAGTTGCCGCTACTAATAACCAGGACAAGAAAGCATGGTATTCCAATTATGGGACATGGGTTGATATTTCCGCACCAGGTGGCGAAACAAATCAGGTTACCACACGTGGCGTTTTGAGTTGCTGGAGAAACAACAACTATGGGTTTTATGAAGGAACCTCAATGGCTTGTCCTCACGTTTCAGGTATCGCAGCGCTGATGGTATCGCTTGCTTACGGGCAGCTGACTCCGCAGCAGATTGTTGATATTATTCAGTCAACGTCTGATGATCATTATGGTGTAAACCCCGGTTTTATTGGTAAACTCGGGGCAGGTAGAGCCAATGCACATAGCGCACTGCTCGAAACCCTCAATCAGATGATTCTGGTCAACAACCCGCTGGCCTTTACAGCACTGCCGGCAAGTAACCATCAGATAAACCTGAGCTGGGTTAAAAATGCTGAAAACGAGGATGTAATGATTGCCTGGAATACCAGCGACACATTTGGTGACCCTGTTCAGGAACAACCCTATGATGTTGGTGAAAACATTGCAGGCGGAGGAACAATACTCTACAAAGGTTCTGCTACCACATTTCAGCATCTTGAACTTACAAGCAACACACCTTACTTTTACAAAGCATGGTCGCTGAATGATGTGCCGGAATATTCACCCGGACTTACAGCAACAGCAACTACACTTAAAGATCCGATCACCGCATTCCCTTATCTTCAGGGATTTGATGACGAGATTTTCCCTCCTGCTTCATGGGAGAATAAGAAACTCGCAGGCACAGGCGCAGGAATCTGGGATCGTCAGACAACAGGTACCAACCCGGTATGCGAACCTCAGAACGGAGAAGCCATGGCTCGTTTCAACAGCAATGTTTACGAAGCAGGAACCAGCGGGCTGCTTGTTTCGCCTCCGGTGATGTTTGGAAACGATGATTATGAAATCAGTTTCTGGATCTACCGCGACAATGATTTACCAGCCGTTGCCGATAAAGTGGAAATTTTCGCCAATCTGACTCCTACAACCGGATTCGCCACATTGCTCGGAACTGTTCACCGTTCTACTCAACTGAGTCCTGAAACCGACAAAGACGGCTGGCATTTGTACACCTATGAATTACCAGCAACCTACAGAAACAAACTGGCATACATCGTACTTAAAGGAAACAGCGAACTGGGCAATAACCTGTTTGTGGATGATTTCCTGATTGAAATACCAGTCAGTTGTTTCCCACCTGTCGATCTGGCTGTTTCTTCTGTATCCTCATCGACTGCAAGCGTCAGCTGGACAGGAGTTGAACCTGCTACTTCATGGGATGTTGAGTTTGGTCCTGCCGGATTTGAACCCGGTAACGGAACACTTATTGCCGGAGTTGTACAAAACACATTGAATCTCAACGAACTCGAAGCCAACACAAACTACGATGTTTATGTTCGTGCTGCCTGTGATGATGAAAGCACAAGTGGATGGGCAAGCCCGGTTTCATTTACCACCCTTTGCTTCGCCAACACGCCATGGGATGAAACCTTTGAAGCTATGAACAGCGGTTTCGATTGCTGGCAGGTACTGCAAAACACAACCGAAGATGGAGGTCTCAATGGCAATAACCTTATTTACCCATCCGGAAATACCTGGTTTGTCTGCACTCCTGAATCGTTTGGCAACAATGGCGCCGACTATATTTATGCAGGTACCCGTTCCGCTGCCATCGAAAGCGTTGCAACCGGATTTAACTGGTTGGTTACCGGCGAAATATTGATGCCGGCTGCAGACCAGACCGACCTTTCATTCCGCTTGAAATTCCTGAACGATGATGCCAATCCCACACGTTTTCATGTAAATGTGCTGAATAACGGAACATGGAGTACACTCATGTCGTGGACCACAGCCGCTGATGCAAACAACTATGAGATACCGGTTCACATGAATATGGATGCTTTCAATGGCCAAACCATCAGGCTGGCATTTGTTTACGAAGCCAATGGCGGACACATTCTGGCCATCGACAATATTTCACTAATGCCTGCTTCTAATTACTGGACAGGCAACGGAAACAGCAATTGGAACGATGCCTCAAACTGGAGACTTTCTGTACCTGCATCAGGTCATACTGCCGAAGTATTTCCATCAGCAAATCAGCCTGAAATCAGCGGAATCCTTTCAATAGAAGGAGTAAATATTCATCCAGGTGCAATCCTTACTTTGCTCCCCGATGCCAAAGTCACCATTAACGGAACAATTACCAATAATGCCGGAAACAGCGGCCTTGTGCTCAAAGCTTCATCAGAAATGCAGGCTTCACTAATCCTGAATCAGGAATCAGTTCCGGCTGATGTTGAGTTTATGACTGTTGCTTCAGGTGATATTATCGGAAGTAGTCTGACAGCTTTCCCGGTAACGGGTCAGGAAATTGCCCTGCTATTTGCCGGAAGCAACGATCATCTGCTGAAATGGGATGCCACAACAGCTTCATGGATGAGCTTAAAGCTTGGTGGCGGCGCATTTAATCCTGAATTTGAAACAGAATTCCGGTCAGGAAGCGGTTATATTGCAAGTTTTGGTGAAGCTGGAACCCGCGTATTATCAGGTAATCTTACCGGAAGCAGCGTTGATGCAAACCTGCCTGCAACCTCAGGCTGGCATCTGCTGGGCAATCCTTACACCTCATCTGTTGAATGGAACGGCAACAACACCGATTTCTCTGCAATTATCAAATTGTACAATGCTGCCGATGGTTCTTTTGAAGATGTACTCCCAATGGCAGTGCTTCCTGCAATGACGGGCTTTTTTGTATCGGCTGAAGCAAGCACTCCAGCATTTGCATTTGATCCGTCAAACCGTACACATGCCGGAGCAAGTTCATCACCCATTCAGGGTGAAGGAATTGTGCTTTCGGTAAGTGAAACAACCCTAAACACCACGCAGCATGCAAGAATTAATGTTGCTGCGATGGCCACAGCTGGTTACGACCGCGAACGTGATTCACGCTTCCTTGCAGGATTTGCACCACAACTCTACAGCATTGCCGGTGACGAAATGCTTTCGCTGAACAGCATTCCTTCGGTTGCTTCCGGAAATGTTATTCAACTGGGTTTTGTGAAAAATGATGCCAGCAATTACACACTTCAGATTGATGCCGATGAACTGTTCCCGGGAATGATTTTGTACCTGAACGATAAAAAGACCGGCACCATTCAGGATCTGAACGGGCAGTCAACTTACACATTTACAGCCGAAGAAGGCGATGATGCCAACCGTTTTGAACTTATTTTCGGAACGCTGGGCATTGATGGTCCTGACAAAGCCAATGATTTCACAGCATTTGCAAACAATGGAATCATTGAAATCCGCAGCAGCAGCAAAATTACCGGAGATATCAAAGTAACCGGACTTGATGGCCGCACTGCCATAAGTATTCAGGGTAATGGATCAAACACCATGAAGATTGATGCCGGAAAGCTTGCAAACGGAATATATGTTGTCAGTCTGATGAACAGCAATGGCATCACCACCCGCAAAGTAATGGTAAAATAAACCGACTGCAATTGCATTGATTTTTCTCAATGCATACAAAAACAACAAAGGCCTGAATTCGCATTCAGGCCTTTGTTTATGTTAGATTTCAGGTTCAGGATTAACGTTTTCTTCTGAATGAGCCTTTGCCCATTCCTGCGTTTGCTGATGGTCTGAAGTTTGGACGTGGTCTTTCGCTTCTTTCGGTTGAAGCCATTTCAGGAACTCTTACCTGCGGAACGAAACCCGGCATTTTTCTTACTTCGATGGACTGAGGCAACAATTTGTTGATGTCTTTCAGACTTCCTCTTTCCTCGGCAGCACAAAATGAAATGGCTGTTCCTGATTCGCCGGCACGTGCAGTCCGCCCGATGCGGTGAACATAAGTTTCAGGCACCTCGGGCAGCTCGAAGTTGATCACATGCGAAAGTTTGTCAACATCAATTCCGCGTGAAGCGATATCGGTGGCAACCAAAACTTTGATGCTGCGGTCTTTAAATCCCTGCAAAGCTTTCTGACGGGCATTCTGCGATTTATTGCCGTGAATGGCTACCGCAGAAATGCCGATTTTAATCAGCTCGCGGGTAACTTTATCGGCTCCGTGTTTGGTGCGGGTAAAAATAAGTGCAGTTTCAATCTCTTCCGATTCAAAAACCTGCTGAAGCATGGCGCGTTTGTCAGCCTTTTCAACATAGTAAACCGATTGGTTCACCATTTCGGCGGGTGCTGAAATTGGCGCCACATTTACCCTAACTGGATTGTTAAGCAGGCTGTCGGCCAAGGCTTTTATCTCGTTGGGGATGGTTGCTGTAAAGAATCCGGTTTGTTTGCGGGCCGGCAATTTTGCAATAATGCGTTTGATGTCGGGTGCAAAACCCATATCGAGCATACGATCGGCTTCGTCAAGTATAAAAAACTCAACGGTATCGAGGCGTACAAAGCCCTGATTCATAAGGTCGAGCAAACGACCTGGTGTAGCTATCAGAATATCAATTCCCTTACGGAGAATGGTTGTCTGCGGATTTTGCGAAACGCCTCCGTAAATTACGGTGTGCCTTAATTTCAGGCCTTTGCTGTAATCGCTGAAGCTTTCGCTGATCTGTATGGCCAGTTCGCGGGTTGGTGCAAGCACCAGTGCTCTGATTCCGGCTGTTTTACGATCGGCGCGGGCTTCGTACAGTTTTTGAAGAATGGGAATGGCAAATGCGGCAGTTTTGCCGGTTCCGGTCTGGGCAGTTCCGAAAACATCGGAGCCTCTTAATAGATGTGGGATTGCTTTTTCCTGTATTGGTGTTGGTTCAATGTAACCCTTTTGTTGAAGCGCCTGGGTTATGGGCGCAATGATGTTCAGATTTTCGAAAGTCATGTAAAATAAATAAAAGTGATCGCAGCCGGTAAACAACCGTGACTTATCGGAGGGGCCTGAGTTAAGTTCTGAAAGAATCGTGAATTAACGAAGGTTCGACGGGCAGGAAAGGATATAAACCTATAAATGAAGATCAGCTACTTTAATGAGCGGCAAAGATAGATATAATTATCTAAATAACACTGATTTATTTTAATAAGCTGATTTTCAACAATAAAACCAGCTAAAGAAAAAAAAAGTCAGC
Source organism: Bacteroidales bacterium UBA5197 (assembly GCA_002412885.1). Lineage (GTDB taxonomy): Bacteria > Bacteroidota > Bacteroidia > Bacteroidales > Lentimicrobiaceae > Lentimicrobium. The sequence continues at coordinate 35,156 of DHVX01000090.1, read as the reverse complement.
GATTACAAAAACCGCTGACCTTTCATAAAACTTTAAAGAAAAAAGAAAGAACCAATCTTCAAACCCATGAATCCTTGAATCCTTTGAATCCTTGAATCTTTGAATCCTTTGAATCCTTGAATCTTTGAATCTTTGAATCTTACTTTATCTCCACTTCAATCCAACCCGATCTATCAGGGGATTTTGGCGTCTGAACTTTTTTCACCGGATTTGCTTCGAGTTCTTTCAGCAACTCTTCCACCGCTTTTTCAATGCCGGGATCAATGCCTTTGGCAAGTTGCTCAGGGCGATCAACCACTTCAATATCGGGATAAACGCCGATTCCTTCGATGATCCATTCGCTGTTTTCGTCATAAATGCCAAATCGGGGAACGGAAATATATCCGCCATCCACCATGCGCGCATTTCCTGAAATTCCAACCAATCCACCCCAGGTGCGGGTTCCAATCAGTTTGCCTAATCCCATTTTCTTGAAGAAGTATGGGAAAGCATCACCACCCGAGGATGAATAACCATTGATCAGCATAACCTTCGGTCCGTCGTGTGCAATGCCTGGTGCTTTGTTGGGCAACATTCCGTTTCGGTGCCAGTATGTCAGTGTTTTGCGATCAAGCAGATCAGCCATACGATCGGGTATGAAACCACCTCCGTTATATCTGTCGTCGATAATCAGCGCTTCCTTGTCGTGATAGGTGTACATGCCGCGATAGAGTTCACGGTTGCCATCAAAAGATGTATTGGGGACGTAGATGTAACCAATTCTTCCACCTGATAGTTTGTCAACCATAGCTCGACGCTCTTCCACCCAATTGAAATGTTTCAGTTCAATCTCACTTTCAATGGGCTTGATGGTATAGGTCTGAGCTCCTGATGTTTCCGGATTTGAATTTACTGCAATCTCAACAGGAATTCCAACCATGTTTTCGAGGAAGAAGTAAGGATTGTCCTTCCCCGTGATTTCCTTGCCGTTTATGCTGATCAGGTAATCGCCTTCCTTCACATTCACACCTTGCCCGGTAAGTGGCGAACGGCGCGATTCGTTCCAGTTTTCGCCTTTGTAGATTTTCATGATGCGATATCTGTTCGCAGCAGCGTCAAGTTCAAGTTCAGCGCCAAGCAAACCGGTATTTACGCGTTTTACACGTTTTATATCGCCCCAGTCAACATAAGCATGGCCTGCGTTGGACTCTGAAACAATTTCGTTCAGAATATAATCAAGATCGAAGCGACTGCCAACAAATGGCAACAACTCTCCATAACGCTGTTTGAGACCTGTCCAGTCAACACCATGCAGATTTTCCACATAAAAATAATCGCGGAAAATGCGCCATCCATCGGTATAAATCTGATTCCATTCGCTGCGTGGATCAATTTTCATTTCCATGCGGTCTAGATCGAGCTTTCCGGTGCCGGCTTTCTGTCCTGGTGATACTTTGGCAATGCCGTAATCGCTTCCCGAACGATACATAAACATTTTACCATCGGCGGTCGGAATGGCCATAAATGCCCGTTCCATAATTTCCTCGGTTTTGCGGTCGGCGGCATTGTAACGCATTATTTTACCATCGGCAGCGTAAAGTAAACCGCCATCAGCCATACCAATAATGCGGTAATTGCCCGAAGGTACAGGCAAGGCTTCCACACGGTTGTTGATGCCTTCAAAGTCAATGCTGACTTTTACTTTATCCTCTTTCTTTTCCGGCTCATCTTTTGATTTTGACTTGCTGTCTTTGGCCGGAGTTTCAGATTTCTTTTCCTCATTTACAGGTTCAATATCATTTTTATCAGTAAATAATTTCGAACCATCATTTTTAAGGGCCACTGCATAAATTTTTGCAGCATTATTGTACAGGTAATCAAACTCGTAACTCGAAAATTCAAGGTTAAAATCGCGGTTTGATACAAAGAAGATGAACTTTCCGCATTTCCCGAAAACGGGTGTAAAATCGCTGAAACGATCATCGGTCAATTGGGTGGCTTTTGCTGAGGGGATGTGATAAACCCAAATTGCCGCCATTCCGTTGCTGCTCTCTTTGTGATATGTAATCCATTCGGAATCAGGTGAAAATGAATAAGAACGAATCTCGCTCATCGTTGCTTTATCCACTTCGGTTTGTTTGCCTGATTCAACATCTATCAGCCATAATTTCATGGTGCGATCACTGTATATCAGGTAGCGGCTGTCGGGCGACCAATCGGCCTCGTATTTCCAGGCTGCGGAGTTTGTAGTTAACTGCCGTGGCTTTGCTCCTTTTTTGTTCTCAAGAAGATAAACTTCATACTCACCGGTAGCATCGGAGTAATAAGAAATGTACTTCCCGTTTGGCGACCACAACGGATAAATCTCGCGGGCTTCGGGGGTTTGCGTCAGATTTTCGATCACACCATTTTCGGCAGGAACTGAAAAGATATCGCCACGGGCATCAAAAAGGGCGCGTTTTCCGGTGGGAGAAACTGAGAAACTGTGGACATCATCCTTCACGTTTTTGTAATAAGAAACCAGATTCGGATTGTCGAAATTCAGGTTCACTGTAATTTTTTCCGAACGTCCTGTCGCAATATCAAGTTTATAGAGAAAACCTCCATTTTCATAAACGATCTGTCCATTTTCGCCGGAAGGCCACATTACATCAAAATCCTTATGAAAAGTAAGCTGGGTAGTTTGTTTGCTCGCGGTATTGTAACGATAAAGATTCAGTCGCAGGTCGCGGTCTGAAGCAAACACAATATCGTTTCCCCACCAGGTTGGCCATTGATCAGAACCGGCAAAATTGGTGATTTGCTCGGCAATGTCGTTTTCCAGATCGTAAGTCCAGAGTTCGGTGGCACGTCCGCCTTTGTAGCGTTTCCATGTCCGGAATTCACGATCAACTGGTGTAAAGGCCAGTTTTTTACCATCGGGTGAAAAGTTTGCAAATCCGCCATTTACAATCTGAAGTGGCTTTTCGAGTCCGCCCTCAAGGTTTACCAGAAAATACTTTCCGTTTCGCTCTCCAAAAGTGGTGCGGTTGGCCCTGATAAGAATTTCCTTGCTGTCGGGAGTCCAATCGAGGACTACATTGTCATAACCACCGCGGGGAGGCATAACTCCCACAGAGTTGTAATAAGTAAGCTGACGGGCAGATCCGCCGGCTGAAGGCATCACCCAGATTTGACGACTGCCTGAGTACTCAGCCGAAAATGCAATCCATTTGCCATCAGGCGAAATCTTTGGAAACAGTTCAAGCCCATCGTGAGAGGTAAGGCGTTTGGCCTCTCCTCCACTGGCATTTACAGTCCATATATCGCCGGCATAAACAAAGGCGACAAGGTTTTTATTGATATCGGGAAAGCGCAGCAGACGGGCATCGTCCATGGCGTTCACCATCACTGACAGACTGACTGCCAGCACGATAAGCAAAACTCTTCTAATCATGGTCAATTGGTTTGGTGAGTTAATTTAGAATTGCTAAAGTATGAATTATTAACAAATCAAGGGAAGGTTGCGCCTATTTATCTGCTGAAAATCAACTGAAAGCATTGATAAACTTTCTGAAAAGGCATTAACGGTCAGACCCAATAACAACCGGTATATGGATTAAACAAAGGAGAAATCATGCTTCAGCATAATCGCTTTTGAATTGCCTGTATTATTACAAACGATGAATATTGCAATAATAAAATTTCAAACAAATAAAATTATACAAATAAAATCACGTTATTTGACTATCGATAATCAGATACCACTTATTGGCCTGAAAATCTCTATATAATCAGCATACATTATTTATAATCCTCAAATCTAGTATCATGAGAACCATTCTTCCGATTTCACTGATTTTTACGATTCTTATTTCATGTTCAACTCAAACCAAACTCCCTCAGGAACTCAAAGGTAACTGGTTAAATGCCAACGATTCCATTGAATGGATTATCAGTTTGCAACCCGATTTTGCAGTTTACGACAATAAATTCTGGGATTACAAGTCTATAAGTGGCAGTAAAAGTAAATTCGTGATTAAGTTAACCGAAGGAACTCAAACAATAAGTCTGAAGGCAGAACTTGAAGACAGCCTTAGCCTGAAAATTACCGATAACAATAATAATGGTAAACGCCTCACCCGAAAGAAAGCTGCCAGACCCGATTTCCAGAATTATGACATGCAGGGTTTTGAAGAGCTTCAAATGATGGATGATACTGTTACCATAAGGGGATTTATTGAAGATTATGATCCTGATATTTATGATGGCACCGGAGGTGTTTATCATCGGAACGTGTTTTCGAATATTTTGGAAGAAGAAGAAACAAAGTTCAATATAGATACAACCGGTAGATTTGAAGTCAGGTTCAGGGCATATAATCTTCAGCTTATTTATCTGGTCATAGAAGGTAGCACTATGTCTAGCATTATAATTCAACCAGGGCATGTTGCTATGATCGGTTTTAACAATCGGTTGCTGGAAGTCACCAATGATGCACGAAAATGGGAGACCATGACCGATTGGCAGATCAACCATTACATGGGTGAATATGGCCTGCTTTCGGAAGAACTTATCATACTTTTACACCATTTATACCACAATTCCAATACATCACCGTTAAAGAAATTTGATGCCATTGATGAAATGTCTCAGATGGAATACATCGGTTGGCGAAAGGAAGTGTACAGTCAGGAAACAGCGATGATGGATTCTCTGATTCTTGAGATGAGAAACAGTAAAAAAGCAGAGCAATGTATTCATGGAATCCTCGAAATTGAATTGCTGCATCAACTATATCGATATCAGATTTCAGGGACACGATTCCAATATCTGACAACTCCATATATTGGACAAATTCCCGAAATGCATGCTTCATCGTTGAATTTGATTAATACGGACTTCCTGAGTTATCTCAACTATCTGAACATTTTCTACAAGCAGCAACCACTGAGTATTTCATCGGAGGATATTGGAAAATATCGCCTGCAATTTATGCTCAGCCTTAGCAAAAGCACTGATGAACAGAAAATAATAAAAGAATTGATTGAAGCTCCGGCAATTACAGCAGAACTGCTCAATCAGGGGAATATTTATCCGCTTGAAAGCTCTGATTATGACCTTTTCTTAAATAAAAGAGTTGCGGCACTTCGGAAACCTTATAATGAATTGTGGAGTAAGTATTGGGAAAAGATCCCTGACAGCATACACCTTCACGCCCTCCTAAAAGAGCTTGACTTTGTATTGGATAAGCATAATAAAAATCTGATTTCACAATTGTATGCGGCTTATTGTATAAATAGATTTTACGAAAACAATTCTCCCGGGCCTGAATTAAATTTGTGGATAACAAACAACATAGATGATCCGATACTTAAGAAGTTATCACTTGAAAACCACAAAAAGGAAGCAGAAGCTGCATCAGAATTTGCTGATTACGCCAAAAACACTTTTTTCATCAGCCAGATAAAGAGCGGGGAAGAAGATGATGCATTTTTCAATAAAATTATTCAGCAATTCAGGGGCAAGGTTATATATATTGACTTCTGGGCTGATTGGTGTTCGCCTTGCCGGGCTGGATTCAAACCAGCCGCAAGATTAAAAAAAGAATATGCCGGCAAAGATGTGGTCTTTCTGTACTTTGGATATAATTGCAAAAACGAAAGATGGGATCAGGTAATTAAACAGGATCAGGTTAGCGGTTACCATTACTGGCTTGATAAAGAGCAAGGAAAAGTGCTGAAAGAAAAATTCGGTATCATTGGAATACCGCACTATCTTCTGGTTGACAAAAACGGAGAAATTTCAGCCGAGCAGGCACCTGATCCGGGAAACCGGGCAGCCATCAGAGAAAGACTCGATGAACTGCTTAAATAATTGCCGGCTATTTCAGCTATTAAAGCAATTAAGCCAAATTCCTTCAACGCGATGAAGGAATTAAACCGCAACTTTTAAGCATCCAATACCAACAGATATTCAGGAAATCCAGTCCAGATAATTTCCCGGACTGATGATTGAAAATGTACTCCCGGGATATGCTTTTGCCCAGGCTGCAGGAATTCTGACATTTTTGTTTGGGTTCCACTTTATTTCAAAGGCACTTAACTCCCCTCCCTCCTCTTCTATCCAGTCTATTTCCTGCTGTTCATAGGTTCTCCAGAAGTAATTGTTCACGATTCTGCCGGTGTACTGCTGATATTTTATCCTTTCTGAAAGTATATAATTCTCCCACAAATCACCTGCATCATTTCTCAATGTTAACGGATTGAAGTTATTAATCAGTGAATTGCGTATCCCATTATCATAAAAATACCAACGGCTCATTTTTGATATTTCGCTTCTCAGGTTTTTACTAAAGCCCGGGAGTTTATAGATCACAAAAACTTTTGAAAGAAGATCGAGGTACTTTTCTGCTGTATTTCTGCTCATTCCAAGTTGTTTGCCGAGTTCATCAACAGAAACTTCCTTACCTATTTGAAATGCAATTAGCCTGAGCAAAGCAAGCATTTTGTCAGAACTCCGGATACCTTCAAATTCGAGAATATCTTTCAAAAGGTAGGCATTTACCATTTCTTTCAAATAGTCTGCTTTTTCTTTGCTGGTTGAAATTAGTGATAATTCAGGATAACACCCGAAAATAAGCCTTTCATCAAGTCTCGATCTGGTTTCTACAAGATTTTCAACTGCCGAATATTCCATCTGAGCCAACGGAAACATAGTAATTGTGTATTTCCTTCCTGTAAGTGGTTCTCCCAGCTTATTGGCAATGTCAAAGACAGATGATCCGGTAGCTATGATCTTCAAACCATCAAAACTATCAACCATCAGTTTAAGAGCAAGACCAATACCAGGCACTTTCTGCGCTTCATCAATAATCAGGAGTTTAATATCCCCAAGCAAGCGGCGGTAATTTTCAACAGTTCGTTGCGAAAGTATGGCTTGTGTATCCATGTCCTCTCCATTAAGAAACAGAAAAGGTTCATTAAAATGATTATCCGCCAGATTCTTAAGAAACATGGTTTTGCCTACCCTACGAGCTCCGAGTAAAACCAACACCTTATTGGGAAGAAGTTTTTGCAGAAACACTTCCCTTATTGTACGACGAATATAAGTTTCCACTTTTTGTGTTTTGAAAACACAAATATACAAAAAAAATTATGCTATTGAAGAAATTAAGGCAAATTACTTCAACACGATGAAGGAATTAAGCCAAATTCCTTCATTAAAGGTGAATGTGCCTGATATTTTTCTTACAGATATTTACTTTTTCCGAACAATATCCTCCAATGCCTCTTTCAGTTTTGGAAATTGGAAAACAAAACCTTCCTTCTGCAATCGATAAGGAAGTACTTTTTGCCCTGAAGTGAGTGCTGAAGCTCCTTCGCCAAAAACCAGTTTCAAAGCAAAAGCCGGAACCGGAAAAATGGCCGGACGTTTTACTGCTTTTCCCAATGCCTTGGTAAATGATGCATTGTCAGTTATTTCAGGTGATGTAAGGTTGAAAACGCCGCTGAGGTTTTTCTCAATCACAAAAAGAAATGCCTGAACAAGGTCATCGATATGTATCCATGAAAAGCCCTGTTTTCCGCCGGCAACGGGTCCGCCCAAACCCAAACGAAAAGGCAGCAGCATCTTTTGCAGTGCTCCGCCCTCCCGGGCAAGTACAACTCCAAGTCTGAAAATGGCGACATCAGTATCTGCAGGAGATTTCCGGGCTTCACCTTCCCATAATTTACATACATCGGCAAGAAAGTTATTGCCAATCTTTGCATTTTCTTCGGTAAATACCTCTCCTTCAGCATAAATACCCACAGCCGAAGCAGAAATAAACAAACGTGGTCGCACCGCTGAGCTGGCCATGGCATTGACCAGTTTTCGGGTGGTCAGAATCCGGCTGTCGATAATCTCCTTTTTGTGTGCCTCCGTCCAGCGGGCAACAATGGGAGCGCCGGAAAGATTAATCACAACTTCAACCTTGCCAAGCTTTTGAATTAGTGCAGCTTCAGGCCCCGAGAAGTCAGCCCGGCTCAGTCCGGTAACTTTATGACCCGAACGGATCAATGCTTCAGTTAACTTCCGCCCTACCAAACCTGTTGAGCCACCGATTAATACATTCATATTGAGTTTTTTACATGTGTTGAGTTTGTCTGAAAATACAAGATCTCAGCTGTTAATTTATAGCTAAAAATCTTTTGCAGGATAAAAAAACCTATACCTTTGCACCGTTTTTCGCTAAGCGCTTAACAAACAATATTCTAAAAGGTTTTTACTTAAAAATCAATATACCCGCGATGGACAATAATACCAACACTAACCAAACGGAAAAGCTGTTTCAGGAATTTCCCGGTGTATCAACCGATGCATGGGAAGCTAGGATTCTGGCTGATCTGAAAGGTGCTGATTACGAAAAAAAGCTGATATGGAAAACAGCTGAAGGGTTCAGCATCAAGCCTTACTACCGCGCCGAAGATCTGGAAAGCATCAAAGCAATGACCGAAAGTCTTCCCGGACAATTCCCTTACATAAGGGGAAATAAAACCGATGGCAACGACTGGAAAATCTGTCAGGACATTGAAACCGCCGACATTAAGACTGCCAACCGCATCGCAGCCAATGCCCTCACACGTGGAGCCAATGCAGTGTCGCTGAACACAGAAAATGTCAACACTGCCGAAGACCTGAAAGCTCTTCTGAAGGACATCGATGTAAGCAAAACTTCTTTCAATTTCAACTCATCAAAATCGTATCCTAAATTTGCAAAACTGCTGGTTGATGCGCTTGGCGCGGATGCAGCCGAAGTCTGCGGATCATTCGATTTTGACCCGATCAGCTATCTTTTGCTCAAAGGAAATTTCCATTACTCACAGGAAAAAGACCTGGCTGAAGCACTTGAACTTGTAAAAAACGCAAAACCCGCACTTCCGCATTTCAGGCTGATTACCGTAAACGGACAATATTTCCACAACTCAGGTTCCACACTTACCCAGGAACTGGCTTTTGCACTGGCATCAGGCAATGAATACATGGCCTATCTTACTTCGAATGGCGTGGAGGCTGGCTTAGCTGCAAAATCTATTATTTTTCACTTTGCAGCAGGAAGCAATTACTTTATGGAAATTGCCAAACTACGCGCTGCAAGGTTGTTGTGGGCCAAAATAGTTGAACAATACAAACCGGAATCACAGGAAAGTGCAGCAATGCGCATTCATGTTTCTACAGCAAACTGGAACAAAACCATTTACGATCCTTATGTAAATGCGTTGCGGACCACCACTGAAGCCATGTCGGCTGCTCTGGGAGGCGCTGATATGATTACCGTGCTTCCGTTTGACCTGAACTACAAAGAGCCCGATGAAATTTCGACCCGTATAGCGCGCAACCAGCAGATAATTCTTAAAGAAGAATCAAGTCTTGAAAAAGTTGTTGATCCTGCTGCCGGTTCTTATTACATTGAAAGTCTCACGGCTTCAATGGCCGATGCTGCCTGGCAACTATTTATTGAAATTGAGGAAAAAGGCGGAATGATAGAAGCTGTAAAAGCCGGAATTATTCAGGATGCAGTTGCAGGCAGTGCCAAAAAGCAGAATGCTGACATTGCTGCACGCCGCACCACTCTTTTGGGAACCAATCAGCATCCCAATCACCTTGAAAAAATGCTTGAAAAAATTCAGGCTGATGAGGAAATCGAGACTGAAAATGAAGCTTCCGCAGATCCTACACCGGTTTATAAAATCATGGAAACATACCGTGGTGCCGATGCATTTGAGGACCTGAGACTTGCCACTGAAATTCATGAAAATGAAGTTGGAAAACGCCCTCATGTATTTCTGCTTACTATTGGCAATCTGGCCATGCGTAAAGCCCGGGCAGGGTTCAGCACAGGTTTCTTTGGTTGTGCAGGATATAAAGTAACCGACAATGCAGGTTTTGCAACGGTTGAAGAGGGTGTAAAAGCAGCAATTGCCGCCAATGCCGACATAGTGGTTTTGTGCAGCAGCGACGAAGAGTACGCTGAAATTGCGCCCAAAGCAGCCATCGCCCTGAAATCAGCCAATCCTGAAGTTCAGGTGGTTGTTGCAGGATATCCCAAGGAACTGATCGACACATTAAAAGCTGCAGGAGTGGATGAATTTATCCATGCCAGAGCCAATGTGCTGGATACTTTGTATGCATTCCAGCAGAAGCTGGGTGTTATGTGGTAATCTTTGAAATATTGAATTCTGCCACAGTCTAAGACTATAATATGTCACCCTGAGCGGAGTCGAAGGGTTGAATCCTTGAATCTTTGAATCTTTGAATCTTTGAATTAAAAAATATGCGTCCTGATTTTAAAAATGTAAAAATAAGGTCAATCGGAAAGAGTGATCCTGCCTCCCTGCCAAAGGGTTGCAACTGGATTACCACCGAGCAGATCCCTGTGAAGCCCGTTTTTACGGTAGCTGATCTTGATAAAATGGAGCACCTGAATTATGCAGCGGGAATTGCTCCGTATCTTCGTGGACCTTACAGTACCATGTATGTAATGAAACCCTGGACCATACGTCAGTATGCCGGGTTCTCAACCGCTGAGGAGTCCAACGCGTTTTACCGCAGGAATCTTGCAGCCGGTCAGATGGGACTCTCAGTGGCATTCGACCTAGCAACCCACCGCGGATACGACTCAGACCACGAACGTGTGGTTGGCGATGTCGGAAAAGCAGGTGTTGCCATCGACTCAATCCTTGACATGAAGATTCTGTTCGATCAGATTCCCCTTGATAAAATGTCGGTTTCAATGACCATGAACGGTGCCGTACTTCCTGTACTTGCCTTCTACATTGTTGCCGCCGAAGAGCAGGGTGTTTCAATGGATCAGCTAAGCGGAACCATTCAAAACGACATCCTGAAAGAGTTTATGGTGCGTAACACTTATATTTATCCGCCGACTCCTTCGATGAAAATTATTGCAGATATTTTTGAATTTACTTCGAAGAACATGAAGAAATTCAATTCTATCTCCATCAGTGGATATCACATGCAGGAAGCCGGCGCTACTGCTGATATTGAGCTGGCATATACCCTGGCCGATGGTCTGGAATATCTTCGCACCGGTATTCAGGCCGGCATTCCGGTTGATGCATTTGCTCCACGTTTGTCATTCTTCTGGGGCATTGGCATGAACCACTTTATGGAAATTGCCAAAATGCGTGCTGCCAGGCTTCTCTGGGCAAAGATTGTACATCAGTTCAACCCGAAAGATGTCAAATCGATGGCATTGCGCACCCACTCCCAAACATCGGGATGGAGCCTCACCGAGCAGGATCCTTTCAACAACATAGCACGTACTGCCGTTGAAGCACTGGCAGCAGCGCTGGGACATACCCAGAGTCTGCATACAAATGCACTAGACGAAGCCATTGCCCTGCCTACTGACTTTTCTGCACGGATTGCCCGCAACACACAGATTTATCTTCAGGAAGAAACCAACATCTGCAAAGTTGTTGACCCTTGGGGAGGTTCATATTATGTGGAATCACTTACGCAGGAGATTGCCCATAAAGCCTGGAAACTGATTGAAGAAGTTGAGCAATTGGGTGGAATGGCAAAAGCCATTGAAACCGGAATCCCTAAAATGCGTATTGAAGAAGCCGCTGCCCGCAAACAGGCCCGCATCGACTCAAGCCGCGATACCATTGTGGGTGTGAACAAATATCGTCTTGCAAAAGAAGATCCTATTGATACCCTTGAGGTTGACAATACTGCCGTTCGCGAAGCACAGCTCAGGCGACTGGCTGCACTGCGTGCCACCCGCAACAACGAGGAAGTTCAGCTCGCGCTTGATGCACTTACCCGTTCGGCTGAAACCGGCGAAGGCAACCTGCTTGCTCTTGCCATTGATGCCGCCCGCAAACGTGCTTCGCTGGGTGAAATTTCAATGGCACTCGAAAAAGTTTATGGAAGGTACAAAGCCGTGATACGTTCAATTTCAGGAGTTTACTCCTCAGAGTCGGCCAATGACGACAGCTTTAAGAAAGCCTGTGAGCTAGCCGACAAATTTGCCGCACAGGAAGGACGCCGCCCCCGCATAATGATTGCGAAAATGGGTCAGGATGGTCATGACCGCGGTGCCAAAGTAGTAGCTACCGGCTATGCCGATATAGGATTTGATGTTGACATCGGACCCTTGTTCCAGACTCCGGCCGAAGCCGCACGCCAGGCAGTGGAGAATGATGTGCATGTACTTGGCGTTTCCAGCCTTGCAGCAGGACACAAAACCCTGGTTCCTCAGGTAATCGAAGAGCTTAAAAAGCTTGGCCGCGAAGATATTATGGTAATTGTGGGAGGTGTTATTCCTGCCCAGGACTATGATTTCCTTTACAAAGCCGGAGCTATGGCGATATTTGGCCCCGGAACAGTAATTCCGGATGCTGCCATCAAAATGCTCGACATTATGATAGGCGCAAGAAAGTAACAAATTGATTTCATTAACGTGAAAGGGCAGATGGGGGAGTAATCCTTGTCTGCTTTTTTTGTTTGGGGCTGCTGTTGTAAGGCGCATACGGTATGTGATTAGAAGATTAAAGGATTCGAAAACACAAAAAGTCTTTTGGGTGGTTTGGATATTCAAAAAGTTAATATATTTGAGGTGAAAATCTGGTTTGGATTTTTGCTTAAATGAGGAGAAGATTAGTCGGATATAAACTTAATGTTGCGGATATTCACTTTTTATGGACAATTCAACACTGCATTGATAATTAATCACATTAACTTAAGAACAAACACCAATGGAAAGTAAATTAATCAGAGTTTTCGCAGGATCGGAAATAACTGTAAATCTGCTTAAAGCGGAATTAGAGCAAGAAGGTATTCCATCTAATGTGGTAAATGAATATGAGCAGTCTAATTTCAGGGGATTTTCAACAGGTACACCCTATTCGGTGGATTTGTACATATTAGACTCAGACTTTGAAAAAGCAGAACCCATAGTTAAGGAATTCCTTAAAATAAATAAAATGTAATAAGCACTGACCAACGGCTAAACCAAATAATACCCCGGCTAAGGGGAATTTACAATTCAATATACTTTGCCGGTTATTTGGCTTCTTACCTCCTTCGGCTAGTGCTTGAGTAGCTTAATCTCAGATATACTACTACTCAGCATTTCGAGAAAATATCCGCAGTAGTATAACGGAAATAACTGCCATATAATCCTTCGTATTCAGTCCATCACAATTTCACAATTTTGTGCGTCTCCCTGAAGCCGTTGCTGCTGATTTCTACAAAATAAACTCCCTGGCTTATCCCGGAAATATTTATCCAGGTTTTGTTTGATGATAAAGTAGCCTGTTGAACCATTTTACCTGCTGAGTTATATATCTTCATCTCTTTGTTGCTAAGATTTTCAGAGTATGACTCAATACATATGCTTTCACGGGTAACTGACGGATAAATTATTATTACATCATTTTCCTTTTCAAGGTATGGGATGCCATTATAAACCTCATCAAAATTTATTTTCCCAATAAAAGCACTGGAGTGGTCATTGGGAAAACCCACAAGACTGTCGCCGAAATAGGCCATTTGCATTAATAATCCTGTAAGAAACAGGTTGCCTGATGTGTCATGATTAATTGAAGTAAGTACAGCAAAATATTTTGTATAACTCTGGGCTATCTCTTGTTGCTGAACAAGATTACCGAGTGAATCAAATCTCATTATCGTAGGATAGTAAATAAAATCCTTCCTGATTGAGGCAATATAAAACAGATTCTGGTTGTCATCAATACAAAAATCCCTGTCAATTATTGATTGTGCGACATAAACTTCAATGTGGGTGACAGTTACTATACTATCGTTCAAAAATTTAAATATAACCGGATTGTTACCTCCCTCCGCTGCGTTATAATCTTTGCCATTTACAGTGACTATACCATTGAATATGGCTGCTAAATATAGATTTCCATCATTATCACTTTGTAAGCGTTCTCCACTTGTACGATCAGAACCAATTATCTGCGTAAGGTTCTGCGGATCGCCATTGGTATTTAATCTGATCAGGAAAATGTAGTTTGCCTTGGATACCCTGAAATATCCGGTGATAAACAGTTGTCCATTCCGGTCAACTAAAATGTCGTTCCCTACTCCCTGATAATTACCTATTTGTGTATTTATGCCTGAGATATTTTTCAGCCAGACAGGGAATCCGGTAGAATCAAACTTTGCAACGTAAATAGATCCATTCTCAAGATGCTGTGAACCAAACGAAAGAGAGTTAATATAGTAACCGGTAATATAAGCCGAACCCTCAGAATCACAGGTTATTGAAGTTGCCTGATTGCCGCCAGGTTTGTCCAGTGTTTGTTCAGCTGAAGTGCTGATCCACATTTTGTTTCCCGATTTATCAAATTTTGCTACATAAATATAGGATACTGTCTTGAAGATGCTACCCGTTAAAGAGTAATGTTTTATAGTTGCTGTCAGGTATATATTGCCATTATGATCAACTGCAATATCATCCACTTTTTGGAGTGGGTCACTTACTATCCAGGCCAAATTTCCCTGATTATCAAATTTCGCAATGAAAATAGAGGTATTATTTCCGGCAGAAGTAACGGTTTGATCACTAAAAGTAAGCGTTCCGGTAAAGCTTCCGGCAATAATAATGTTATTATCCAAATCAATCATTGAAAACGCTGCATCGATATTTCCGAAAGATTTTATCCAATCATAGCCGATCCGTTGAGCCATGCCTTGAAAACTTACCAGTATGATAAGTATTGCCGAATATTTTAGTTTTCTATTCATTGTCTTAAATTCTTCGATAGGTTAAGATGCATTTCAGCTCTTGCAATCCGCATAGTCGAACTGACCATTCAACTATACGCGCATTTCCAGATAGTTTCATTTCAAAGATAAATAGATATTTTTAAAAATTCAATAAACATTGACAATTTTCAGAGGAAGAATTTACACGGCAGAAATTCAGGTTTCATGGCCTGGACTCGCTCGGCTAAGCAGAATTTAGCTTACTTCTTTTAGAGAGCTCGTTCGCTGAAGCTGTCTCGGTTGCAATTCCGCTTTGAGCACCATTGAATTTGCAATTCAATACCCGGATGCTGCCATCAAAATGCTCGACATTATGATAGGCGCAAGAATGTAACAAACTGATTTGATTAACGCGAAAGGGCAGATGGGGAAATAATCTTTATCTGCCCTTATTGTTCGTGGGAGAGCGTGTTGATTTTTTGTTAAATTTGGGGCGCGAATCTTAATTGTACCTTTAGCTCATTTCGTGAATTTATCTCAGGTATTAAATGAATTCTGCGGATAGTTGCTAGTTAGACTCTATTATTTAAACCTCATCTTTTCACCTATGAAAAAGACTACATCAACAATTATCTTATTGCTTTTTATTTGTTTTTCTGCGTTGGGTCAGAGATTTGAGTTCTCGATTAATGCTGGTGTAAACTCAACATTTGTTCCGGATTTTAACAACGCAATTTTTATTGCAAATGATGGATTAAATATTCCAGGATTAATTCTTATAGGAAATTCAATAACTATTTTTCCAGCTGCAACGAAATCTAAAACTTCTCCGAAAACTGGGTATCTGATTCAACTTGAAATACACAAAAAGATGAGAGATAGAATAAATCTGTCTCTGTCCTGCGGTGTTAATAGCATAAAATACAATTACGAAACTATCATTAATTTGGAAGGAACTCCATATATAAAATTAGACAAGAGTTCTGACAATTATGGAAATCCCAGCCTTTTTTATATCAATATTAAACCGTTAATAGTTTCATTTGAACTTTCTCAGAATAAATGGGAAATAGCAACAGGACCTTCATTTAACGTTCTAATACTCAGCAAAAACACAAAAAATGTCATCGTTTATAAAGATGAAATGATAGAAAGAGTGTACTTTGAACAAACCGCTGATTTTAGTAATTTTCTATATGGTTTTCACCTAAAGACATCTTATCGTATTTTGAAGAATAGTAATATTTTCGCTTCCTATCAATATTATTTCAACTCAGTTTATGGAACTAAAATTAATAGTTACAAGACCGGCAAAGAGTGTAAGCCGAATATATTTGAATTGGGAATTGGCTATTCCTTTCTAAAAAATTAAAGGTTAGTAAAAGCCCAGCAGAATTTAACCCTGTAGTTGCTGATATTCACTTTTTATGGACAATTCAACACTGCATTGATAATTAATCACATTAACTTAAAAACAAATACCAATGGAAAGTAAATTAATCAGAGTTTTTGCAGGATCGGAAATAACTGTAAATCTGCTTAAAGCGGAATTAGAGCAAGAAGGTATTCCATCTAACGTGGTAAATGAATATGAGCAGTCTAATTTCAGAGGATTTTCAACAGGTACACCCTATTCGGTGGATTTGTACATATTAGACTCAGACTTTGAAAAAGCAGAACCCATAGTAAAGGAATTCCTTAAAATAAATAAAATGTAATAAGTACTGGCCAGCAGCTATACCAAATAAGACTCTGAGCAGTCTGCAATTCCGATAGAGCAGCTTGATGCGCTTTTTCAGGTTCAACAAAAGCTTTACGCGAACAGTCGCATTGTGGTTTCAGGGAAATTTGTAATTTTAACGGGCATTCTGAAAGCCGGCAAGAATGGTATTTTTAAATGCAAGTCAGGGTCCTTATGGTAAATGCAGATAAGAAAGCTAAATGCAAAAATAACACATAATCAAGGAGTGATACCCTTGATAGCAATTAAACAAATCAAACAAAATCAGACTCAAAAAATGGAGGGAAAACTTCAATGAAAACGGAGATGGTTTATAATTATAAAGAGAATGAGGCTTTAAGGAAAAGTTTCAATGAATTAAGTCAGGATACATTTGGAATTAACTTTGAGGAATGGTATCAGAAAAAGTTGTGGAATGACAAGTATGAGTGCTACTCTATAAAAGTTGGAGAGAAAATAGTTTCAAATGCTTCTGTAAACAAGTTTCAGTTTATAATCAATGGAGAGAAGAAAAGTGCGTTACAAATTGGAACGGTTATGACTCGTGAAGCATATAAGGGAATGGGAATGGCTAAACAGATAATGAATTTCGTACTTGAAAAATTTGAAAATGAATATGACATCATTTATCTGTTTGCAAATAATTCTGTAAGAGAATTTTATCCTAAATTTGGTTTTGAGAAAATAAAACAGTTTCAAATTTACAGCACAGAAAAATTTGAAACAAATACCAGGTTTAAGTTTCGTAAGTTAGATATGGATAATTTGGATGATGTTTCTATTTTGAAAGATTTAGGGATAAATCGCATTTGTAATTCAAGCAAATTTGACGTAATTAATGGGTATGAAGTAATGTTCTGGTATTGTCTGAATGTGTTCAGAGATAATATATACTATGATGAAAGCGAAAAAGTAATAGTAATATATGCAATCAACAGGCATGTATTGAACATCCGGGATATAGTTTTAACAGAACAAAAGAACTATAGAGAAATAGTAGAAAGTCTGGTAACAGATGAAGTAAAGGAAGTTTCCTTTGATTTTAATATGGATGTAAACAATATAGAATTAAAAGAAAGAGTTGTTGATGAAGACGACAATATTTTGTTTATCAAAGGAAAATACAGCAAAGAATTAAAAATTATTCATCCAATGACCTCGCACGCGTAAAAACATGTTAAAAAAAGCAGAAAAGCACTTCCCGTAATCGTTGCCTACAAGCTTAAAAAACAGACGCCTTTAATATTTAAATAAACTCGTTATGATGACTGAATTAATTATCAGGGACAAGCAAAAGTATCTGGAGGAAAATTACCCATTCGAAAGAATGCCAAAACTGACAGACAAGCTTGAATGCATACATTGCAATTCAATATTTACTGTTGGAGATTATAAAGTTTATAAAAATGAAACTGGCTTTGAATTTATTTGCTGTCCAAATGCTCCGGCATGCAATGGAACTGTTATTGATTGGATTGCTATAGAAAAAATAAGCCAGCTTCCAATAAACAGAACTTTTTCTGACCCAAAACGTCCTTCTCAAAGTACCGCTTGAACCATCAGCGTTGGCAGACTATATTAAGGCGGAGAAGTAAAATTATGCACCTGGAATGTGATGCTATATTGAACCCGAAATTCGTTGAATACACGACGAACCTGACAGTCTCACTTCTAAAATTATCACTTCTAAAACAATACTTTTTCACATCCAACCATAAAAAAACGGCTTTCAAACGCCGAAATGACTCATTCAACCATTTTTACTTTCTCAGCCTGAACGGAGAAGCTAGTTTTGTGGCATAATTCTGAACAGCTAACAACCAATTTTGATCAAAAGCAATAAAAAGAATGATTAAGGACAATTTAAAAAATGGGAAACCTGATTTATCTTCACGGGAAACTCATTGTTTTTCCAGGAAATATGTTATTCCTTTTACAATTGGCATTGAGCCAATGAAAAGACTGCTTATCGCAAGTTTTGAAAACGATTCAGAGTATGAAGCAATAGAGCCTCAGCTTTTTGATGATGAGATTAATGGGAAGGGCCTAAGGGTGTTGGTTTACAGAAAAGATAAAATGGTAGATGTGTACTATGAGAATGGTGTAAATATAAACCATGATACTTTTAGTGTAGGTGACGGAATAGGGCTGCATAAAGAAACCATCATAGAACCTCGACAATTTGAGATTGACCAAAACGGAATAAACCTTCATATAGCATTTACGGATAAGAACCAAAATGTTATTGAAATGAAGATTAAAGAAAGCAGTACCAGTAAAAAGCGTATGAACTTTCTTGCGCCGGTTGGCAATGATATAAAACATCCTAAGCAACTATTTCTTGCATTTATGAAGGAGTTTGATTTTGTATGTAGAAACGACACAACTTTCTATGCCAAAGTTGGTCAGCGTCAGCTAAAACCAAGCAATTTCCCTTTGTCTCGAAATGGCAAAAAAGTCTTTTTTGCCAGATATTCGAACTACCCTATTGTTGGCACATTAAATCCTGATAAGCAAATGCCCTTAGTATTTGACTCCGCAAATTATGGAGTTGCAGAGGTTGAAGGTATGCATATTCATCTGCATGAAGGAAAAGTATTCTCAATCTCCCGGAGTCATTACGACAAAATTGTTTCGATTGAATTTTCTGATGGAATGCCAAACCTATATGAACTTGATGAAAACAAAAACTACTGTGGTAATTGGACCTATAAAATAGATGATCTGATAATTACGGGAGGAAAATACAGTTTCTGCAAAAAAAGCCAAAAGGTAGATGTTCAAATAAAAGTAACCCAAAAGTGGATTCCAAAAAATATTCCACTAAGTTTCCAAATGTTTACAATCATTGTGAACTCATTCAGGAGATGGCCTACAACCTATCGTTGGAAGGGCCAGGTAGATTTATCAGATAAAATAATTCCACTGTCAGGAGAATGGATAAGGATTTAAAAAAAAAGGTTTTGGAATTGCGGCATTATTGTTAAAATGAAGCAAAACAATATTCTATCATCATGAAAAAAAGGGGGCATATTATGCTTGTTATTCTTTCGGTTTTATTGGTATGCATATTCATTCCGGCAGGCATTCTATTGATTATGAGTCCCGGAAAATCCGAACCTTATCGGGACAAAAACGGGAAGGTGCTGAAAGGCAGCATTTCTGAAAAAGTCTTTGTCAGAATAAATGGTTTGGAACAGGGTATGTTTATCAAAAGCAAAGATTCAAACAATCCCGTGTTGCTTTACCTTCATGGCGGGATACCGGATTATTTCCTGTCAAAGCAATACACGACAGGACTTGAAGATCACTTTACTGTGGTTTGGTGGGATCAACGGGGAGCCGGCCTTTCATACAACGCCAACATACCTGAGGAGTCATTAACACTGGAGCAGATGATATCGGACACAAGAGAGGTGACGAATTATCTGCGAAAGCGCTTCGGGCAGGACAAAATTTACCTTATGGGTCGTTCAGGAGGAACCTTTATTGGTATGCATGTTGCCGCACAGGCACCTGAATTATATCACGCTTACATTGGGATTGCTCAGATGTCGGCCCACTTAAAATCAGAAAGACTGGCTTATGAATATATGCTGAAAGAATACAGAGATGCAGGGAACCGGAAAATGGTACAAAAACTGGAAGCCGCTCCGGTAACCGACACAATTCCTTATGCTTACCTCAAATTGCGTGATGAAGCCATGCACACCATTGGTGTTGGCACAACACGTGAAATGAGATCAATAATAAGCGGCATTTTTTTACCATCGCTAAGGTGCAGAGACTACACAATTGCTGAGAAGATTAATCTGTGGCGTGGTAAAGCCCGGGCCGGTGTTCATCCGCTGTGGAATACGATACTGGCAACTGATTTGGCTGAACAGGTTCCTGAACTTGGCATTCCGGCCTATTTTTTTCACGGAATATACGATTACACAGTATCTTACCATTTGGCGAAGAACTATTTTGATAAGTTGAAAGCACCAGTGAAAGGTTTTTACACATTTGAAAAATCAGCTCACAGCCCCATGTTTGAAGAGCCTGAAAGAATGCTGGAGATTTTGCAGAAGGATGTACTGAAAGGGAGTAACAGTCTTGCAGACAAAAATTAACACCATATAATTAAAAAAAACAGGAGCATGTTTGACATTAGAAAAATTCAGGAGCACGTAATTTTTGATGCCGTAAAAAACACCGGCAACGAAGAAATTGCAGAACAAATTGTTTTTGGCAATGAGAATAGCGCTAACTCAGAGGATAATCCCACCTGGGTAAAAAACACCATGAAAAGATTAGAAAGCCGGTTTGATAATGAGACTGTTGTTCAGATAAGAATGAATTGCCAATGTGGCTATGGAATGGATGAAAAACTGAACTTTTTAAATGAACTGATTGCCACATCTTCAAATCTGGAAGAATTTGCAAGCAATGACAGAGCTAAGGCAGCCGGCCTTTCATTTTCAAATGGCGACATCTTCCTTCAATTCCCGTTTTGTCCATGTCCAATGCTTTCAGAGGTTGATAAACTTGATTCGCTTACATGGTGTCAGTGCACAACTGGATACAGCAAGGTTCTTTTCGAAAAAGCATTTAAGTGTCAGGTTGAAGTTGAACTGCAAAAAAGCATTAAGATGGGAGACGAAATTTGTTTGATGAAAATTGCACTGCATGATTTTACCTGGAGTCAGGCAGCAGGTGGGTAAGTTTTTTACAGCTCATTTTACATTTACAAAGCTCAGACTTCAAAATGAAAAGCGGACAACCCGATAATATGAAAAAACGTCCGGAGCTTAACAGCACTATTTCGCCTGAAGATTTTAAAAACTATTATTGGTTGAAAGCTGAATTGGTTTCATTTTGCCGTACCAATGGCATTTGCGCAACGGGCGGAAAAATCGAAATAACCTCCGGAATTGAACAATATCTGGCAACAGGAATTGTTGTGCCAACTTCCGGGAAATACGTCCAGACTTCAAGTTTCGATTGGAACAATGCAGAATTGAAACTCACCACAAAACTTACCGACAATTATAAAAACACTGAGAATGTAAGAACTTTTATGACATTGCATATTGGTCCCCATTTTAAGTTCAATACCGGATTTATGAATTGGGCTAAAGCAAATACCGGTAAAAGTATGGGAGAAGCAATTGAAGAATGGAAGCGGATTTACACGCTTAAGAGAAACAAAGGACAAAAGACAGAAATCGCCCCCCAGTTTGAATACAACAGATATATCCGTGATTTTATGGCGGATAATCCCGGTCAAACACTTAAATCCGCAATTCGCTTGTGGAAACTTAAAAGCCGGAGAACGGGAGATAATAAATATGATTCAAATGATTTGTTGTTTGACGATTAAATTTCTCTCAATGTCTGCTTTGTAAACAATTCTAACACGCTCACTTACCTGTTTCACCCATTCATCACCTTTATTTTTAACTCAACTTTCTGCAGGAGTACCTTTGTCACTTCAAAAGGCAATTCAGTTATATTTAAACTTTAAAATGAAAAAAATGAAGAAAATTACCTTTTTCGGCTGGTCATGGCGTTTTCTGGCCTTACTCATTTTGTTTTATATCTGTTATCTGGGCGGAGCTCAAAGCTTAAGCGGAAAACTTCCCGATATTGAGCCTGAGCCCGGATTAGTCCCCATCGGGATTGGTTTGCTTTTGGTTGGCATTGCCAATACATTGCTGGTGGCAGCACTTGTATTAAGCTCGCGGTGGAGTAATTTACGTCTCATATTTTTATTATCATTGGCGTATTTCGGTGCGGTAACTTTTGTTATGCAAATCGAAACCTGGTATTTTTTATCCGACATTACGGTTAATTCGGAATTAATGCCCTATCTGTTCGTCATGGGATTACCGGTAGCCTTTCTGTTTGTACCGTTTTCCGTCTGGATTCTGGGGAAAGGACGCAACCTGAACAGCAGAATTTCAGTAGAAACCAGCGCAATTCCTTTCAGGCAATGGATATGGAAATTGGTTTTAATAGCTGCAGCTTACGTTACGTTATATTGGCTTGCCGGCTATTTTATAGCATGGCAAAATCCCGAACTCCGCGCATTTTATGGTAGTCCCGGAGCCATAACACCATTTTGGGAACATACTGCACATACGTTAAGAACATATCCGGGCTTGTTCCTATTTCAGGTTTTGCGCGCCATGATCTGGACTCTTTGTGCGCTACCGGTAATTTTCGGTTCAAAGCTAAATGCATGGTGGACTGCCATACTGGTGGCATTAATTTTCAGCATTCCTCAAAACCTGGGTCATATCATGGAAAACTCACTTATACCTGGTGCCAGTGTCCGCCTGAGCCATTTTATCGAAACAGCATCTTCGACTTTTATTTTTGGTCTTATCGTGGTTTGGCTATTGCATCGGAAACATAACTCACTGAAGGACTTATTTGGAATTAAACGGTTTTAAGTTACAAAATGAAAACAAGTAAAACAGCAAAAAGAAACAATCCTAAGGTTGTTCCTGATATGATTAATGGCACATCAGATACTGACAACTATCAGATTCCCATCCGCTCTATCGTGCCATTTTTGCTGATAACATTCGGCATTGCCTGGACAATACTAGGCTTGTTTATCTTTATGCCTGAAAAAATGACCGGAATATTTGGTGAGATCACCGGATCACATCCCCTCTTTTTTCTGGCGGTTTACGCTCCTGCCATTGCTGCATTTTCAATCATTTTATTCAAAACCGGTATAGAGGGGTTTAAAAGTTATCTTTCACGTTTGCTGATCTGGCGTAGTTCTCTTTCGTGGTATCTATTTCTATTTTTGGGAATACCAATGATTTTTATCGCCGGATCTTTTTTA
This sequence comes from Bacteroidales bacterium UBA5197, assembly GCA_002412885.1. Taxonomy (GTDB): domain Bacteria; phylum Bacteroidota; class Bacteroidia; order Bacteroidales; family Lentimicrobiaceae; genus Lentimicrobium. The sequence continues at coordinate 11,868 of DHVX01000090.1, read as the reverse complement.
AAGGGAAACCTGTTTACCGAACCATTTCCCTTTTCATCAATATCTTCCATTTTGATCGCCACACTTTTTGCAGTAATCAAAGGCCCGGTTGAAGAATTTGGATGGCGGGGTCTGGCACTGCCATTGCTTCAGCGGAAACTTGCACCAATCTGGGCCGGACTAATTCTTGGTATCATCTGGGGTATTTGGCATCTACCCGCATTCCTGATGAGTGGAACCCAGCAAAGCGAATGGTCATTTGCCCCCTTCTTTATCGGATGCGTTGCGATAAGCATTATCGTAACCCCTCTATTTAACAGATCAAACGGCAGTATTCTGCTACCTGCTTTTTTTCATTTTATGCTGATGAACCCAATCTTCCCCGATGCACAACCATATGATACCTATATAATCATTGTTATAGCAGTTATTGTTGTGTGGATAAACCGAAATTCAATGTTCACCAAAGCAGGCGCAATTACAAGGATAATTCCATTGAATAAGGAAATTATTTAATGCTGATTTACCCAGCTAAGCGGAATTTAGCTTCGCTGAGCTCGTCCGCTTAGGCGGCCTCGGTTGTAATTCCGCTTTAAACACCATTGAATTTGCAATTCAATATATTTCGCCTGTTGTTTTGCTACCTTCTTCGTCCATTGCTTGAGTCGCGTATTTTTATTTTCTGTCACTCAGGCTGTTAGGCCTTGTATGCCAGCTAAGCGGAATTTGCAATTCCGCTTCAAATACCATTGAACCCATAAAAGCTTTTCTCATGCAGGCAGATTGTGGTATCCGGGAAATTTGTAATTCTAACCAGGATTTTGCAAGCCGCGAAGATTGGTATTTTAAATGCCTGTCAGCACAATGCAGACAATTGCCAAACCCACATTGCACTCATTGCCAAAACCCCACTACTCAACGCTAAAGCCAATGATTTGACAAGGAGAGCGCACTTCCAAGCTATTTTTATGCGATGGAATTTTGATTTATTTCAAAAATAATGTTAAATAATATCGTGGTTAAAAAAATGATGTACATTTGCACCGAAAAACACTTTAAGTACAAAACGAACATGAGCACTGACGATACAAAAGAAACAATTTTAAGCGTAGCAACAAAGTTGTTTAGTCGTTTTGGATTTCATAAGACCTCAATGGACGAAATTGCAAAAATTGCACGTAAAGCGAAGGGTTCCTTATACTATCATTTTGCGAGTAAGGAAGAATTGTTTAAGGAAGTTGTGTCGGTTGAAATTGCAAACCTTAAGAATCAGTTGACAATTATCGTTAATAATCCTGGTTTAAGCCCATCTGAAAAAATCAAGAAATACCTCATTACCCGAATGGAGATTTTAAATAGTGCGGCAAACTACCATGAAACACTAAAGGCTGATTTTTTCGAACACTTTCATTTTATTGACAGTTTGCGTACTGATTTAGATGAATGGGAAAAAGAAAATCTGAAAAAGGTAATATTGCAAGGAGTTGATAAAGGGGAATTTGCAATCATTGATGATATGGAAGTTTTACTGGATATCTTAATTATGGTAATGAAAGGGCTTGAAATACCATTCTTCTTACAAGGCAAATACTCAAAATACTCTCCTTATTTTGAGGGTTTACTGAGCATAGTAACAAAGGGATTAGCACCATAATTTTTTTCACCAGAACTGACTAAAAAACGATTTTAGTACATTTTAAAATGAATGAAGATGAACAGAATAGCAGAAAACATTGTAAAATTTAAATGGTTAATAATCATAATTGTTTTATCCTTAACCATTTTTTTAGGTTTTCAAATTAGTAATTTACGAATAAACGCTGACATCATCAGTTCATTACCTGATGATGAACCTGTTGCAAAACTATATAAGGATATAGGAACAGAATTCGGCGGAAATGATATGGGGCTGATTGTGTTGGAAACTAAAGATGTTTTTAAGCCCGAAGTTATAATTCATATCAAACAGATTACTGACAGTATTCGATACACGCAAGGTGTTTCCACTGTAACAAGTCTTACCAATATTCTCGATGTTAAAAGCTCTGAAGATGGGATTGAAATAGGGAAATTGATAGATGAAAACAATTTGCCCGATAATCAAATGGTTTTAGACAGTCTTAAAAAATATATTTTCTCAAAAGAGATGTACAAAGGAAGTATTGTTTCTGAAGACGCTACTTCTACGGCTATTCTTTTCACGCTTCTCCCTGATGGAGATAATCAAGCCATTGCAAAAGAGATTAAGGACAAGATAGTAAAGATGAACCTGCCTGGAACGCTATATTTTGGCGGGCTTCCAATGATGATGAACGATTTTAACGATTTAATTATTTCGGATATGGTTTGGCTTGTACCAATAGTTTTTATTGTGATAATGCTTATTCTTTTAGCCAGTTTTAAATCATTTCGGGGCGCATTTCTGCCATTGTTAACAGCAGCATTATCGGTTGTCTGGACTTTGGGAATAATGTCATTTGCGGGTTACGACCTTACCATTATTTCTAACATTATACCAGTTATACTGCTGGCTGTTGGAAGTGCATATACAATTCACGTACTGAACAGTATTAATCATATTGTACTTCAGGACAGGAAACAAGCACTTATCAATGCGTTAACATATATTACCATTCCCATAATTCTGGCAGCCCTGACTACTGCAATTGGATTTATTTCATTCGTTTTTGGCTCATACCTGACAATGATCAGGGATTTTGGAATATTTACGGCAGTTGGTACACTCATCGCACTGCTGTTGTCCTTGTTCTTTGTTCCGGCTTTAATATCTGCATTGTCAATGTACAATAAGAAAGAAACCACCGACAAAGAAGAAAAAAATGCATTCCTGACCCAAAAGATACTAATGCCTTTGGCTAAAACACTGTTTAAACATCCAAAATATACAATTTCAGTATGGACAATATTTCTATTGTTATGCATCATTGGAATATTTCAAATAAAAACAAGTGTAAATCTGACAGATTATTTTAAAAAAGATAATCCTACCAGGGTAGCAGAAGATGTGATGCAAAAGAAATTTGGTGGTTCCTTGCCTGTATTCGTTGCGTTTAAAGGCGATATGCAAAGTCCCGAAGTTCTGCAAATGATGATTAAGACAGAACATTTTATGAAAGAAGACCCCAATATTACTATCACACAATCGGTAGCCGGTCTGATTGAAGAAATGAACGATGCTATGGGCGAAGGAAAAAAAATACCCGATGACAAAGCCAAAATTGAGCAGTTATGGTTCTTGCTCGATGGGCAGGATATGATGCCTCAACTAGCGAATGATGACCTTACCAAAGGAATTATTCAATCGAAATTTGCTTCTGCCGACAATAAAGATATGGAAGCATTTGCTGATAAAATGAATGGCTTTATTATTGAAAATCAAAACGAAAATTACCACATAGAGCTAACCGGAATGCCATCGGTGTATGTTAAATTGAGCAATAGTCTGATAAATAGTCAGTACAGTAGCTTATTAATAGCTATTATAATGGTTGTATTAATTGTGGGGCTGATTCTAAGGTCAGCATCAAAAGGAATTATTGCTGCTATTCCGGTGATTGCAACAATTATTATACTATTCGGATTTATGGGAATAACAGGCATTTCGCTTGACATAGCCACCGTTTTGGTAGCCAGTATTGCATTGGGGATTGGTATTGATTATTCAATTCATGTAATCACAGGTTTTAATTATTACCTCAAAGAAAACGGAGATGCAGAAAAATCAATTGAACAAGTAATCTTAAGGAGCGGGAAGTCGGTTGTTATTAATGTAGTATCGGTTTCGGCAGGTTTTTTAATACTTCTTTTTTCTCAATTAGTCCCTTTGCAAAATTTCGGCTTACTGGTTGCCATTAGCATGTTTGGTTCTGGGTTTGGCGCCCTTACCTTACTACCGGCCATTCTGATATTGGTAAACAGGAAACGTAAAATAACAGCAAAGAATCATTAACCTTTAAAATTCATGGCAATGAAAACAACTTTTAAAACATTGGCTTTAGCCTTATTAATTGGAGCAGGAAACGTTTTTTCTGCAAATGCACAAGATGCAACAAGCATTTTGAAAAAAATGGACGATGTAATGTACTCGTCAAAAGATATGACAGGAAAAAACAAAATCATTCTGATTGACAAAAACGGGAAACAAGAAAGCAGGGAAGCAACGATGCAGCAAAAAGGCACTGATAAACGTATGTTCAGGTTTACATCGCCCGCATCGCAAGCCGGCATAGCTGTTCTGTCACTCCCTAACGATTTGATGTACCTGTACTTACCTGCATTTGGAAAAGAAAGAAGAATAGCGACCAGTGCTAAAAACCAAAATTTTGCAGGCACGGATTTTTCGTATGATGATATGGAATCTGTTTTATTCTCGGTAAAGTACACCCCGAAGTTTGTAAAAACTGAAGCAAATGCATTTATACTTGAGCTTAAACCTAACGCAAGTTCTGATTACTCTAAGGTTATAGTAAACATAAACAAAGAAAACTATTATCCTGAAGTGATGCAGTATTTTGATAAAGCAGGAAATAAAGTGAAAGAAGCAAAATACACTTTTAAAAAAATAGGCAAATACTGGAACGCAGAAGAAGTTGAAATGACCGACCTGAAAAAGAATCATAAAACTAAAATGCAGATGTCGGATGTAAAATATGACTCCGGATTAACCGATGATGATTTTACAGTAAGAAAATTGAAACAATAAGATTGACAGGAGGTAATTTTATGAAAACTAAAAATTGCATTTTAACGCTGATTTTGATTGTTGCAATTTCGGGTACAATCAATGCGCAAGAAGACAACAACTTAAAACTATCAGGGCATCTGTTAACCGACCAACGTCTTCTGCTTAAAAACGACAATGATTGGGCATGGAACGAAAATCGCCTGACCTTAAAACTTGATAAACGAATAGCCGACAATTCTAAGTTTTATAGTGAAATATGGTTGCGCAATATCGGTTTACCCACAATTGCATCATCGCACGATTTGTACAACAAGGGCATTGTTGACCCCTATAACCTTGATATCAGAGAAGCCTACGTCCAACTAAATGGTTTTCTTACCAAGAACTTAGACCTAAGCATTGGACGTCAGCGTATTGTTTGGGGTACAGCCGATAAACTCAATCCTACCGACAATCTTAATCCTTTGGATTTGGAGGACATTCTTGATTTTGGCCGTCGCAGGGGCTCCGATGCTATTAATATGAGTTACTATATTAATAACGAATTTTCTTTGCAGGGAGTTTTTATCCCATTTTTCCAACCGGCAAATATGCCTGTAGGTATTTTTGCAAATGCGCTGAATCCTGCAATGGAAATGCCGAATGGTATGGTACTAAAAAGTTTTTCTGATACTTTAATGATGCCAAAATATAATTTGGGCGAAAGCTCCACCGCAGGTTTGAAATTCAAAGGATTTGCCAAAGGTGCCGATTTCTCTTTAAGTTATGTTTGGGGGTATGATGGATTGCCGTATAGTGCCAAAAACATTCTTAAACCTGTTGATTTAACCGGAGGCACAAGCATACATTCGCAACTATCTTTTATCCGTACCCATATTATTGGTACTGATATAGCTACAAGTATTGCAGGTATTGGCGTTTGGGCAGAAGCTGCTGCTTTTATTCCTGAAAAGAATATCGTAATGACCAATGATTTATCGGCATTCTATCCAATGTCGCCTGTTCCGGTTACACAAGATTCACTTTTATTGGAAAAAAATAAGCCATACGTCAAATTTGTGATAGGGGCTGATTACAATTTTTCTGATGGCTCTTATGTTAATCTGCAATATTTGCATGGTTTTATTCACGAAAGAGGTAATGACAACATGAATGATTATTTCTTTTTACGATACGAAAAAACGATTTTAAACAATAAACTGAAAATTGCACCCATTGGTGGCGGTTTTATTGTTACCGATTGGGATAATATTCAAGACAATTATGCCCTTGTTTACATGCCTGAGATTGCATACAAAGCCACAGATAATGCTGAAATAACCTTATCAGCAGTAATTTTTGACGGGAAGGGGGACAATCTGTTTGCTAATCTGAAAGACTACAATATGTTAATGTTTAAGTTGAAATATAGTTTTTAGAATAAACTAACCTTTCACCACTATATGCAAGCAACCCGATTTTATCGGGACCAAAGCCGCACTAGCCAGCACTGACACCAATACCTTGTCAAAGAGCTTGCAAAGCCAACGCACGGGAAGACATTGTTTTAAAAAATTTGCCGCCGTTTTTAAAAAATAAAAATAGTAAATGACAATGACACGGAATCGAAGCGAAGAGGAAATCGTGAGCACCTTAAAAATAATATAATGACCGCGAATAAACTGAATATTAACAATGGTTTACAAGACTGGAAGACAGAACTCCAGGCGGTAATAAAGTGTAGCAGCAATAAGGGTTTCAGTGGTAATTCAGGCTTTCTGCCCCGCATAATCCTCGGTGTATTTTGTCAGTGACTAAGCCCCCAATCCCTTACTGCTGCTAAACTCGACCGTTAAGTTCCCCAAAAGGGATGAAATCCCAAAGATTCGGGATAAAAAAAATACGATCCGCCTCGGGCGGATCGTATTTCCAATTCTACTTCATTTTATTAAGACCTCTTACCTGCCCGAAGCGGATCAGTCCGCAAATTTATCGGATTGAGATCATAACATTATTGTGGTGGAATAACATCAATAATCACTGTTCGGTTATAAAAGTGCCTTTCAGGCAATTGGTTTTCAAAAGGAGAGTAATCAAGGTCTTCACCGAATCCTTGCACATCGAATTTGACATCTTTTATTCCGGCTTTTGACAAGCCCTTTTCAAGAATGACTTTCACATCATTAGCCCTCGATATGGACAATTTTCTGTTGTGCTCTACTTCTCCGATATTATCAGTAAAACCGCGGATAATTAATGTTCCACCTGAGGTAACCTTTGGTACTACAATATCTGTCAGATATTTTTCGTAGATAGAAATTGATCGTGAGTCATCAAATTCAAAAAGGATGCTGAATCTCGTTACTTCAGGACCTGTAATTGGAGGTATAAGCTCAAGTTGCAGGTTTGTCTCTTTGACAATGACCGCACCTGAATTGGTTTGACCTGTCATGATCACCTTATAATCGTTCTTGAGATTATTTCCCAAAATACTTTTTTGACCTATTTCAATCGTGTCTTGAGTAAATGGACCAAAATGTTGTGCTTCACCATTTTCACTTTCGAGCTTCAAAGACCACGACCTGAGTGTTTTTTCTGCACCAGCTACAATGAAAGAAACTAAACCATAAGGTGAACTTTCCTGAGCATTAACTATTTCAACAGGTTCGAAAGGCATACTCTCATTACCGCTGTAAAATTGCATCAATATTTCTGGTGATGCACTTTCGACTGATACCCTTTCGTCTTCTTCACGAAGTAACTCAAGTTCAAGTTTGCCGCCCACTTTTTCTGAAGGAATTTTTGGTTTATCACGCCCTTCAATAAGAATTCTCGATGGGTCAATTCCGAATATGTTCACGAGATAATTTTTACATGATTCAGCCATTAAGCGCGCTTGTTCTGGTCCATTGGCTGATGATCCGACCAGTTTGATTGATGACGATGGGGCTTTTCCCATACGGTCACCCAGAATATTCAAAATGTTGTAATAAACTGTCATTTGGCGTGCTGAACGACCACTGACATTCAAAGAAGCGATGCTTTCAAGCTGGTCTTCTTTAAAGTCCTTGACCTGATCCTGTTTGAGCAACACATAACGGGCTGGAATTTCTGTTGTTCCTGCTTTAAAGAAAATATAATTCCGAAGCGGAAAATATTCTCTTATCCCGATTTTTGCTGGAATATCAGTTGGCTTTTTAACGATAAAGTCAACTTCTTCAATTACAAAAGGTATTAATACATCAAATGCGTAAATATCATCACCTCCGCTGCCACCGGGCCTTGAAGAAGAGAAATAACCTTTGCTCATTTTGTCATTTACAATCATAGCAAAATCATCGTATTGAGTATTTATCGGGCTCCCCAAATTGGAGACGGGCCCAAATCCTGTTCCCGTAAGAACGCAGGTAAACATATCTAAACCTCCAAGGCCAAAACGACCATTTGAGCTAAAGAAAAAGTTATTGCTTTTCTGTTCAAAGAATGGAAACATTTCATCTCCCTCTGTATTGATCAGGTTGCCCAGATTTTCTGCTTTTCCCCATACTCCTGATGCGTCTCTGGAAATTCTGTAAATATCCGTGCCGCCAAAGCCACCTGGCATATCACTTACAAAGTACATCGTCCTTCCATCTGATGTCAGAAATGGCTGTCCAACTGAGTATTTAACATTATTGAGGATAAAGGGTACCGGATCAGTCCATTTATCATCTTTGAAGCTGCTTAACCAAATTTGGAGTTCAATAACCTCATCTTTTCTCTTATGATCATAATTGTTCTTGGTGTATGCAATCTGAGTGCCATCACTGTTAAAACTTACCGGGCCATCATGTAGCTTACCATTCATGCTTTTATCAAAAACAACCGGGCTTTTTAATTGGCTTCCCTCCACGTCAGCAACATATATGTCCCAAAAGGGTGCTCCTGTCCAGTTGTATTTCCGAACTATCATTTTTGATGCTGTTCGGTTTGAAGCAAATACGATCTGATCTTTATAGAAACTGGTTCCAAAGTCCAGCGCTTCACTGTTGATGTCCAGATGTACTATTTTAAACTTCCCGTTATCCTTTTTTAATTCTGGCAATAATGCTTTATGGGAAATATAATCTTTAGCGCGTAAATCGTTAGGCGCTAATTCACTAAATTTATCCATCCATTTTTGTGCCTCGGTATATTTACCATTTGACTTAAGAATCATTGAATAATTATAATAATCCTCAGGCAAAAGGTCTTTTCCAGTGCTTATTAATTTTAAATAAGCCTCCTCAGATTGAAGATTTTTATCAATGTTACTGTAACTTACTGCCAACTTACGCTGACCTTCTGTAGTCAATTGATTGGCACGATTGTAATAATCAATGGATTTATCAAAGGAGTAGTTGAAATAGTATTTGTCACCCCTTAATTCATTGCTGGATTTCTTTTGCCCAATCGCGCTCAAGCTAAACCCTAGAATTATGACAATGGGAATTAGTAAATTTTTCATCATACTTTTTTTTAAGAATTAAAAATATCTTGGAGAATGAATTTGTCTTTTATTGGTAAAGATAAAGTCATATCTCAGTAATATTTCGTGACTGCCTTGATGATATTTAAAAGTTCTTAAACCAAAAGAGTAGTCGAAGGAATAACCAATATGTAATTGCTCATTAATGTCCAATCCAACTAAACCTCCATAAGCATCTCCGGTGCGGTACATAGCACCTACCAATAGTTTCTTCAGGATCACAAAGGATGCTGTAAGATCGGCTTCAATAGGCGCACCTTCCGTTACTTTAATAAGTGTGGTTGGTTTAAAATCCAGTGATTCAGTAAGTCGGATCATTGCACCTGCAATAAAGAAATAATGTCTTTGTTCTTTGCCTTTAAAGGTGTTTTCATTTGTTTCATCTGTATTGGCATATTTGTTTTCCAGGACATTAGGAACAGAAATACCTGCATAAAAACGTTCTCTTGAATAATATGCACCAAAACCAAAATTTGGCATCACATGATTGTTGATATTATTCATAAAAACCGGGTCAAGCTTTTCATCCAGGGTAAGCATACTTAAATTGGCTTGAAACATATTAACACCTCCACTTAAACCAAGCGCTAACTTCGATTTTTGAGATAGTTTCATGATAAATGAATAATAAGCAAAAATTGATGTGTTATTGGTTGGCCCGATCTTATCATTAAATACTGCCAATCCCAAACCAATATGTTCGTTTCTTATTGGTGAATGCAAAGTCAATGTTTGCGTTGTAGGCGCACCAGGAAAGCTAACCCATTGGGAACGATGGAGTGCCGTTACCGTCAGCGCATCTCTGCTGCCTGCATAAGCCGGATTTACCACCAGGGTATTATTCATGTAATGCGTAAACATTGGAAGCTGCTGTGCTTGCACTGCTAGGCCCACAAAGGTCAATATCATTACGAACAGAATTTTATTCAGGGTTTTCATCTTGTCTTTTATTAATTGGGTTATTCCTTGGTTTTGCTATATTACTTGTTAAGAAAAATATAGCCTTTATGAATATCTGAACCATCGCCCAAATTCAGAAGATAGAAGTAGGTTCCAACGGGCAATTTATCTCCGCCAACTGTAATCCCAAAATCTGTTCTCCCATCCCAGTTATTCTTGTATGGACTGGCTTCAAATACTTTATTGCCCCATCGGTTATATATGACAATTGAATTATTGGGATAACAGTCAATATCCCTGATAACATAAAAGTCGTTTATGCCATCATCGTTCGGTGAGAAGCCTTGTGGAATATTAAGACAGCAGTCGTTTACCAAAACGATTATTTCCACTGCAGGTGAAGGGCATCCGTTTACTGTGACAACTAATGTATAACTGCCAGAGTGAAATGATGTTGCTGAATAAATTATCGGATTTTGCTCGGTCGAGTAAAAACCATTTGGGCCAGTCCAATAATACGTAGCGCCCTGAACTGTATCTGCAAACAATTTCAATGGAATATCTTCACATTCCGGAGAATTACTACTTGCAATTGCAACAGGTATTGGAGTTACAATCAGGGCTACATTATCAGATATAGCATCTGGCGAACAGGTTCCGGTGACTACAACATTATAATTGTTTCCTGCGTCAAAGAGCGTTACCTGATTGATTGTCAGTACTGAAGTGTTTACTCCTGAGATGTTCCCCCCGTTTGTTAAATTCACCAGTCCTTTTCTCCATTGATAAGTTAGGTTAGTACCAATTGCTGTTACTATGAAACTTACTGATTCTCCTTCACATACTGTCTGATCAAAAGGTTGAGTGATAATCAAAGGGAACTCTTCTATGAAAACGGTAACTGAATCTGAACTTTGACAGCCACCAACAGTTGTGGTTACTGTTAGTATGTACATGGTTTCTACCATAGGACTTACCATTGGATTAGCCAGATTTGATATAAAACCAATCGGATAAGAACTCCAGCTATAGGTATTTCCAGGAAGCGCTTCTGAACCAATCTGAGTGTTTGTGTTCTGGCAGATAGTTCTGTCAGGACCAGCGTCGGCTATTGGTGTTAATGGCTGGTTATCTATCAAAACGATCGTAACCGGTGAGATACATCCATCCTCACTCATAACAGTGACATTGTATAAATTGGGTAATAACTGCGTAAATACAGGGTTGGACTGGTAAGCTCCGCCGATGCTGTAAGTATAACCAGGTCCCAAAGGAGATATAATGGTGATGGTACCAGTGTTGATAAAACAGTCAGGCTGAAGTGCAACAACCTGAGGAGCTTCCGGCGATTCCAGAGCAGGATCGATAATCACGATCGTAGCCGGTGAAATACAGCCATCTTCACTCATAACAGTGACGTTGTAAGAATCAGGTAACACCTCTGTAAAAACAGGGTTAGACTGGTAAGCTCCACCGATGCTGTAAGTATAACCAGGTCCCAAAGGAGATGTAATGGTGATGGTACCCGTGTTGATAAAACAGTC
>DHVX01000090.1:0-229 GCA_002412885.1 Bacteroidales bacterium UBA5197 | reverse complement strand
CGTAGCCGGCGAGATACAGCCATCTTCACTCATTACAGTGACATTATATGAGTTGGGTAACACCTCTGTAAATACAGGGTTGGACTGGTATGCTCCACCGATGCTGTAAGTATAACCAGGTCCCAAAGGAGAGGTAACGGTGATGGTGCCGGTATTGATAAAACAGTCGGGCTGAAGAGCCACAGCCTGAGGAGCTTCCGGCGTTTCCGGAGCTGGCTCAATAATCACG
>DHVX01000053.1 GCA_002412885.1 Bacteroidales bacterium UBA5197 | reverse complement strand
ATATTCCTATCCTGAAAAATGCAGGCGCATCCATTACTTTGTGTCTCAAAAATCTGGGATATGGAGTCATTACCAACACCGGCCGCCTTCATGCACAGCTATGGGGCGATACCAGTGCTGAAGTTTGCTGTTTTCCGCCTGTGCGCGATAAGGTTGTACTCAATGTGGTGGATGGACTGAGGGGATGTTATCAGGGTGGACCCGGCGCCAACCCTCAGTATATCTGCAACTACAATACACTGCTTGTGGGTACCGATGCCGTTGCAGTTGATCGCATTGGATATGATATCGTACTGAAAAAGCGCATTGAAGAAGGCATTCAGCAGGAAGATTCTCCCCGTGGCCGGCAGTTTATGGAATATGCCGCCCAACTTGGACTGGGTGAAGCAGATATTGAAAAGATTGATCTGGTGGAAGTGATTAAGTGAAATCCAGATAGCTGCCTGGTTGTTCTTGTACCCCCTCTAACTCCCCCTAAAAACAGGGGGAGAACCGTTCCAACAAGATTGCAGACTATTTTATGATTTTTTATAGTTTAGTGGCATGAATTATTACTCTTCTGATTGCACAAATAAACAGAGGACGATTGTCAAATCAAGCTTTTAAACTCCCATCATGAAATGGGTATTTTTATTTCGGAAAAGTCTTTGAAGGAGACTACTGAATTCAGCTTGAAATTATTCTTTGGGCTTCAACAACTTTATTTCTATGAAAAACACTCTAATTCTGTTTCTTTTCCTGTTTGCCGGCAATTGTTTTGCACAACAGCCTTTTGTTCTTCGTGATGATGTTTTACCGGACATAACTTCTGTCAATACCAGATTGTTTGATAAAGACGGACTCTGGGGCTACATCAATGGTGGCGCAGACCTGTATCTTGAATACGGATTTGAGCAGGTAACTGTTTTTGACATCAAAGCCGGAGGTATTGATTATAAGGCAGATGTATACAGAATGGCATCACCTGAAGCTGCATTCGGTATTTTTAGCATTTCGAGATTCAAATGCCAGGAATCGGCACGAATCACCACCGATGACTGCCTTACGCCTTACCAGTATATTGCAGCAAAAGGTAATTTCTATTTTTCAATTTCCAATTCAAGCGGCAGCCCCGAAGCGCAGGTGCATTTGCTGGCTATTGCCGGAAATTTGCTCGATCAAATTGAAAATCAGTCCATCGAAAAACCATCTTTATTCAATTACGAAATGCTGGTCCCGCATTTATCCGAACTAAAATACATAAGCGGACAGCTTGGTATGCAGAATGGTTTTGTCCGTTGGGAACCATTATTTCAGCAGTCAAAGAGTTATAGGGCCTGGATTATGCCTGTGAAACAGGACGAGAGTATATTTTATGTTGCTATGGTTGATTTTGCTGATTCTGCGGATATGGAAACATTTATGCAGAAGAACGGACTAACGGCTTCCAACGGATTGAATCAAGCTATTGGAAATAAGGTGTTCACATTGTATATAAAACAGAATATGCGTTTGGTATTCACTGATGGTGTAATTCCTGAAAGCCTGCGTGATTATCTGGAAAAATTTTAGAAAACAGACTTCATAAATGCAATTTGGTGCACCGAATGCACGAATGCACAGGAACGTCGGCATAGTGCCAAAGGAGATTACCTTCGGTGAGCTCATTGCCTTGGGCGGTTCGGTTCCTCACCCGAAAAACCGGGTTCGGAATGACTGCTTATGGGGCATAGTGAGAGGGGAGGAGGTATTAGCGGCTGCGCCACCACTGCCTCCTCCCTTTTCTCTTTTTACTGACATGCCCGTCATTCCAAACAGAACGGAGTGGAGAGAGGAATCTGCCGGATAGACACCCAAAAAATGCTGTACATACATATGGTATGATATTCAAAATATAGCATGAAAATATTAATTATTACATACCTTTGAGGCACACTTTTTGATCTTTATTTGAACGTTGCAGAATTCGATCTTTGTGTAACTCTAATACTCAAACTTGAAACTATTTAAATTATTAGTCTTCGTTCTGTTAATTGCTCTTATCAGCAATAATTCACAGAATACGTATGGTAATACCATTACTGGTTGTCCGTTCGATACCCAAGTTGAGAACGAAAACAATAGCGATTCGTATTACATTTTCCTACCGCAACGTGTTTCTGAATTTGCCAGAGTTGAAGGACAGTCAAATTTATCAGTCAACAACACAGTAATAACTCATGGAAAAAGAATTACGGAACCAGGTTTCCAGAAAAAATTATCAGAATATCTTCAAAAGCTGACATTTAATCAGTTTTCTTTTATTTGCTTAAATACAGATCTGATTTTTAAAAAGGAAGACATAGTCTTTCCATTCCATTGGTTTACATAAATATATCTAATCAAGTTTCCCAAAAAGTATTATTCAAGAAATGAGGTTGTCTCAAAAGTCAGATTAGGCTTCGTTCCGATAGCCATCGGAACCACTCAGCCTGACAACTGAACATCAATGTATTTTCATATTGAGCGATCCCGATTGCTATTGGGATGGAATATGAATAATTATTCACTTTTGATACAGCATCGTATCTGCAATTGCAAATCACTCCTACTATAAAAATGTTGAGAATAATCAACTATTGATAGGTGCATAGATGATGTAATTGTATTTAGTGCTTTTAGATTCAACTCGCAGGGTAAACTTGAATTATCAGCCAATTCAATAAATAATGTACTTTTTAAACCCTGTTATATGGAATTATCAGCTCTGATTGTTGTACTACTAATATTAAGCTTCATTTTCCCTTTTCTATTTATGAATGGAAATAAGAAAATCGAGCAGCAATTAAAAAATGAATTGGAAAACCTGGCGACACACTGGAATTCTGAAGTTGGTACAACCGAGTTAATGTCTAATACTATTATTGCCCTAAGCAAACCTGGTAACCGTCTTTTTGTTGTTAAGCAAAGAGACAAGAATTGGATCAAGACCCAAATCACTCTTTCGGAAATGAAACAATGTAATGTAAGAACCAGCAGAAGAACTGTGACCCAAAAGACCACAATCACAGAGGTGATTGATAGGATTGAGCTCGCATTTAGTCCAAAGGGAAACAATCGACCTGAAATCATAATAGAATTTTATGATTCAGACTTCGACAGCTACTCTATAAGTAGTGAATTGCAGATTGCACAAAAATGGCAAAAAATTGCTGCAGAATCAATCGAAAAGCTCAGCATTTGATAAAAACCTTTAGGGAGGCTCTTAAATAAGCCTCCCTATAATTATGTAATTTGTAATTTTTTTGTAATTTTTTAAAAATGAAAACCTGTTTGTAATTAATAAATAATAAAGACAGCTACGGATTTTACACTTTGCTGCTAGCCATACAATAAATCAGTTGTTCAGAAAGTAAATTCGAAATCAAAACAGATAAGGGGGTCTCAGGCTTCCCTTTGAATCAGAAAAACAGTGTAAGCAACATAACCCAGCAACAGTATAGCTGCTTCCCACCTGTCGAGCTTCTTTTTGCCGCCCAGAAACATTGCAAGGAATAAAAACAAGGTGCCTGCTGCTACCAAATAAATATCGATATTAAAGGTGGTATTGAAACTCATAGGTCTGATCATTCCACTTACACCAAGTATGAAGAATATATTGAAAATATTTGACCCGATAATATTACCCACGGCAATATCATTGTTTTTGCGGTATGCAGCCACCACCGATGTCGCCAGTTCAGGCAATGAGGTGCCGGCCGCAATAATTGTTAAACCGATTATTTTTTGACTCACACCATAAGCTTCAGCTAGGTCAATGGCATTTGTAACTACAAGTCTGCCACCAAAAATCAGACCTGCAAAACCAAGAACGATAAACATCGTGATTTTAAATACAGTTAAGTGCTTGTCCTCGACTTTAGCATCCGTTCTGTCTGTTCGCATTTGCCTGTAAATATAATAAAGGAAAAGAACAAAGAAAGCAAGCAATATAAGGGCATCGACTCGAGAAACTATGTTATTCCCGCCCATGAGCAAATCGTTACCCACCACAAAGAGTACAACCAACGCCAACAATGAAAACGGAATCTCTTTCCACACAGTGCTCGATTGCACCACCAACGGACTGATTAATCCTGCAATGCCCAGAATGGCAAACAGGTTAAACAAATTGCTGCCAATGACATTGGCAAAAACAATATCATTATGATTTTGCATTGATGCATACACATTCACTACCAATTCGGGGGCAGAAGTTCCAAATGCAACAATGGTCAACCCAATGGCCAGGTCAGGAATTCTGTATTTTTTTGCCAGAGCCGAAGCTCCGTCAACCAGCCAGTCGGCCCCTTTTATCAGCAGAACAAAACCTGCCAGTAACAAAAATATTTGCAGTGTCATAAAACGATAGACAATATTAAAATTGTTTACAAAAGTATGCATAATAGCATCATTAATCACTGAACAAATCTGTCTGTAACAATTAACTCTCAGGTTGTTCAGAATAATAACCCATCCAGATGATAACTTAACATTAACTTAACATGCGCTCTGCTATGCAGGAATAATCTTTGACTAATATTTCGCCCTCAATTCCTCTCTGTCGGAGAGCCAGATGCAAACGACATATTTTCCATTATATTAAAAAGTGTTGTGCTTAATGAGATTTGGAAGAATAAAATTGCTTTTTGTTGTGTTATAATCATTTAACCCAATTCCATGACAGAGTTATTTTCTGAAATAACTTCCTGGTATTTCAATAATATCAATTATTTCACCATTACTTTACTGATGGTGATAGAGAGTTCGTTTATACCCTTTCCTTCGGAAGTAATTGTTCCTCCGGCCGCCTACAAAGCAGCAGCGGGCGAACTGAATATATTCCTTGTCGTTTTCTTCGCAACCGTGGGCGCATTGATTGGTGCATTATTCAATTACTATTTCGCTTTATGGATTGGCCGATCGGCAGTTTACGCTTTGGCTGATACAAGGTTGGCAAGAATGTTTATGATTCAGCCTTCATCCTTAAAAAAGCTGAGGACTATTTTGTCAGACACGGCAAAACTTCAACCTTTATCGGCAGACTGATACCAGCCATTCGTCAGTTGATATCCATCCCTGCCGGGTTGGCGCGAATGCCGTTGAAAAGCTTTATCATTTACACCACCGCCGGTGCATTGCTGTGGAACACAATTCTGGCCTTTATCGGTTATTATTTCCCGAAAGAGCTGATGGATAAATATTACCATGAAATAAATGCGGTGATGATTATTTCCGGTATTTTGTTTGCCTTATATCTGGTTTATCAGGGCTTTAGAGTAAAAAATAAAAGAAACAGTCTTGAATCAGATTAATGGTTTCAGTCCGTATACAAGAACTTTATCTATCCGGTTACCATCCATGTCAACAATCTCAAAAGTATAATTTTTAAACCTGAATTTATCTCCAATCCGAGGGATATGATTCAGATGTTCTATTAAAAATCCGGCAACCGTAGAATAGTCCACATCGTCAAAGTCAATGGTAAAATCATCTATTAGTTCGCTCAGAATTTCAACGGGAGAATCACCTCCGATTAAAAAAGAACCATCTTCCCTTTTGAATACCTCTGTCTCCATATTCATGTCGTTTGAGGGGAAATGGCCCATAATGCTCTCAATAACATCATGTAATGTAATGATTCCTTCAAACCCACCGTATTCATTTACAACAAAGCATAGTTGATTTCCCGGCTGTCTCAGTATATTGAGAATCGCCTGAGAGTGAGCTGTTTCAGGTATAATCACAGGCTTTACTATTATTTCAGCTATATCAAACTCTGAACCCGAATGCTGCCTTTTAAAAAATTCTCTTTGGTAGAAATAGCCTTCAAAATCATCAAGACTGCCATTACAACAAATTATCTTACTGTGACTGAGACCTAATAACATTTCATTAATCATAGCAGGTGACATGTTTATATCAACCCACTCAACTTCAGTTCTGTGAGTCATAAAGTGTTTGGCTCTTTTATCGGAAAAGTGAAATAATTTTTCGTGAAAGTCACTCTGATTTTTTTCAATCACACCCTCAACTGAGGCATTCTTCAGTAACTGACGAATCTCCTTCTCTGTAATTTTGTCATCCCGCATTTTTATGCCAAGCAATTTATTGATGAAGACTGTAGAGCCTGACAAAAGTTTTACGAAAGGGTAAAATAACAGGCTGAAATAGTGTACGAGCGGAGCTACTTTACACGCTATTTTTTCGGGATTGCTGATTGCAAATGTCTTAGGCACCAGTTCTCCTATAACAATTGAAACATAGGTGATTAATAAAACAATAACAAAGAGAGCCGCTTCATGTGCGTAATTTTTGAGCCATCCTACATGACTGATAATGGGCGTAAGATCATCGGCAAGACTTATTCCTCCATACATACCGGTTACAATTCCGATAAGTGTAATTCCAACCTGAATGGCCGACAGAAAACGATCAGGATTCTTCAGCAACAACAAAGCTCTTTTAGCTCCACTATTTCCCTGTTTTCTGAATTGCTCTAATCTGGCAGTTTTACTTGAAACCAGCGCGATTTCTGATAGGGCAAAAAATCCGTTTAACAAAACTAATAAAAAAATAATCAGAATTTCCATGTAAATAAGTTAAGGTTTAAAATCATCAAATTTGATACCAAGTTACAGAATAGATAAATGTTTAGCAAAATAAGATTTCGCTTTTAACACCGTTGAATTTTTAGAAGGTCGCTCCCGCGGATACTGAAAATTTGAGCTCTTCTTTACGGATGTTTTGCTGTAAGCCAGTCGTTTGCATAACCTGCCTTTCAAATTACCACGCTACGCCCCGCTGGGGCTCTGAATAAATTCCAACCTTGTTTCTACCAACGCTACGCCCCTCTGGGGCTTACATACAAAAAGCCCCAGAGGGGCGAAACGTTGGTAGCCAGGAAAATCATGATAGAACATAAAGCCCCAGAGGGGCGCAGCGTAAACACGAAGCATGATACCCGGCTAAGCGGAATTTAGCTTCGCTGAGCCTGCCCCAATTGGAATTTCCCGGCTAAGCGGAATTTAGCTTCGCTGAGATCGTCCGCCCGGCTAAGCGGAATTTAGCTTCGCTGAGCTCGTCCGCTTAAGCGGCCTCGGTTGCAATTCCGCTTTGAACACCATTGAATTTGCAATTCAATACATTTGGCCGGTTAATTTTCTTTTCTACCTCCGGTAAAAAAAAAGACTTGTCCACGGATTACACGGATTATCACGGATTTAGTTTTGTGGGATTCAGTAGCTACCGCCTGGCGGCGGTGATTGGGCGTCTTTCTCCTTTCGGAATAACCTTCCAGCTTTTTCCGCTAATTGTTTTTTAACCGCTAATTACGCGAATTACGCTAATAGCGTGCATGTTACAGTAACTACCGCCTTGCGGCGGTGATTGAGGTTTACTCTTTCCGCTGATAAAAAAGATTTATCCACGGATTACACGGATTTCCACGGATTTAGGGATTCAGTAGCTACCGCCTACCGGCGGTGATTTGGGCGTCTTTCTCCTTTCGGAATAACCTTCCAGGTTTTTCCGCTAATTGTTTTTTAACCGCTAATTACGCTAATAGCATGCATGTTACAGTAACTACCGCCTGGCGGCGGTGATTGAGGCTTACTCTTTCCGCTGATAAAAAAGATTTATCCACGGATTACACGGATTATCACGGATTTAGTTTTGTGGGATTCAGTGGCTACCGCCTACCGGCGGTGATTTGGGCGCTTTTTAATGGCACACAGATGACGCTGATTATGCGGATTATCACGGATTTAGTTTTTGGGATTCAGTAACTACCGCTTGGCGGCGGTGATTCTAGCGCTTCACTTTCCACCGGTAAATCTTTTCACCGCGAATTACGCGAATTACGCGAATTGAATGGATGATTCAGTAACTACCGCCTGGCGGCGGTGATTGAGGCATACCCGGCTAAGCGGAATTTAGCTTCGCTGAGCTCGTCCGCTAAAGCGTCCTCGGGTGCAATTCCGCTTTGAACATCATTGAATTTGCAATTCAATATATTCAGCAAGCTGATCCGTACCCCGGCTAAGCGGAATTTAGCTTCGCTGAGATCGTCCGCCCGGCTAAGCGGAATTTGCAATTCCGCTTGGAACACCATTGAATTTGCAATTCAATACATTTCGCCGGCTGTTTGTCTTTTCTACCTTCTTCGGCTATTGCTTGAGTCACCAAATCCCGGTTTTCTGTCACTCAGGCCGTTAGGC
>DHVX01000031.1 GCA_002412885.1 Bacteroidales bacterium UBA5197 | reverse complement strand
TCTTCCTTACTGCCTCTGAAATTTCGCCAACAAGGTCGCGTTTCGGACCAACATCCACGCTGTTCCAACCGGGTGCATATTTGCTTGGCCACAGGCAGTATCCGTCGTGATGTTTTGAAACAAGCACGATATAACCTGCTCCCGACTTGCTGAAAATCCCCGCCCATTCGTCTGCATCAAAAAGCTCTGCTTTGAATAAAGGCGCAAAATCACGGTAAGTAAAATCTTCGCCGTAATTTTTTTTCATAAAATCAATCCGGTTTTGCGCCCCTGCCTGAAGTCCGCGTAAATACCATTCGGCATATGACTCAGCACCCCCGTATGACGGAACAGAATATACACCCCAGTGGATAAAAATACCCAGCTTGGCATCGGTAAACCATTGCGGATAGGCCCGGCTCTGAAGTGTTTCCCAACTGCTGGCATCGCTATTGTCCTGCGATTTCAGCCCTGTCGAAATTATCAGCAGCATAACGAGAAGAACTGTTTCCTGAAATTTAATCGCTTTTTTCATAGGGCGAAGATTAAATTGATTGATCGTTCAGAATATTTGGTTTTGACCGATGCTCCTTTGCAAATCTACAACTCTTTTGAAATACTATGCGCCTTTTTAATTTTTTTTCAGAAGTCAATGAAAAACATAAACTGAATCGTATCTTTGTACCTAAATCGGCATTCCTTTGGGATGATTGAACAACACAATTTCCACATCATAAACCAAACATTAATGCATTACAATCCTCTTTCGAAAGTTGAAAACGCTTTTGCCCGTATTTCAGGAATTGAAAGCACATCAACACTGACTCCTTATATAATTACTGAAGATTTCCCGAAACTCGGATTACTCACTTCACTGCGTTTTCTTGAGTGGGTTTCGGAAAACCCTGATGGCGTAATCAGCCTGCCAACCGGTAAAACTCCGGAGTACTTTATCAAGTACACTCATTTTCTTCTTGAAAACTGGGAAAAACCGGAAACAAAAATTCTTCTGGAAAAATACGGACTTGCCGGATTAGCAAAGCCGGATTTAAGTGGATTGCATTTCGTGCAGATTGATGAATTCTATCCGATTTCACCACTTCAGCATAACTCGTTTTTCAACTACGTTTCGGAATATTACATCAAGGGATTTGGTCTTGATCCCGCAAAAGCCCTGCTGATCAATTCCGATGAGATTGAGCTTTGCCAGGGGAAAGCCTATAGTGAGATATTTCCGGATTACATAATTGACCTCTCGTTGCGTTATCGCGAAGCAAAATCGGAAGAAGAAGAGCTGAAAAAAGCATCCATATTCAGGATTGATCAATGGTGTTCGGAGTATGAGCAAAAAATCAGGGAGAAAGGTGGAATTGGTTTCTTCCTTGGAGGCATAGGCCCCGATGGGCATATTGCTTTCAATACGCGGGGATCGGATTTATATTCAACCACACGTCTCACTCAAACCAATTTTGAAACACAGGCAGTGGCTGCAGGCGACCTTGGCGGGATAGAAATTTCACGAAACCGTCTGGTTATTACCATCGGGCTGGGAAGCATAACCTATAATACTGACGCTGTGGCTATTATATTTGCGGCAGGCGAAGCAAAGGCAGAAATTGTAAAAGCTTCCCTTGAAAATGAAATGGATACTGTTTATCCGGCAACGGTTCTTCAGCGGCTTAAAAATGCAAGATTCTACCTCACATCCGGTGCTGCCTGCCGCCTGAACGACGCTGTTGAACGGTTCTACAAAACCGGAGAATGGACCCACGCTAAAACCGAAAGAGCCATCATTGACCTTTGCACCAAACTCAATAAATACGGGCATCACCTCACCTTGGAGGATCTTGAAAATGATCCGTGGTGCAAATTAATTCCCGGCCTTGATCTGAGTGCAGTTGAATCGGTGGTTGAATCGGTAAAGTTGAAAATCGGCAAAGGCATTGAGCGGGATGAAAATCAGGTGATTTATCACACCGGCCCACACCACGACGATATTATGCTTGGCATTATGCCCTATACCAACCGTCAGATGCGCTCGCTCACCAATGATGTGCATTATGCGGTTATGACATCAGGATTTACCGCTGTAACCAATCATTTTTTAATCAGTGTGCTTGACGATACGCTGGCGATGATGGAAAGGGATGAAATTCAGATGATCTTTTATCCCGATTTTTTCAGGGAAGGCTATATTTATAAATGGGATAAGGATGTTTATCATTTTCTGGACAATGTAGCCCGGCACAACGATTACGAAAAACGCAGAGGCTTGTGTCACCGTTTGGTCAGGTCGGCTGTGGAAATATGGAAAGTTGCCGATCGGTTTGAACTGAAAAAAGTGCTGAATCAGATAAACAGATTGTTGCGTGAGAGTTATGACGGGAGTAAAAATCCGCCGGAAATTCAAACGCTTAAAGGCATGCTCCGTGAGTTTGAAGAGGAGCTGGTTTGGGCATATTATGGAGTTCAGGTGAAAAATGTGCATCATTTGCGACTTGGATTTTACAAAGGAGAAATCTTTACTGAAAACCCTGAGAAAGACCGTGATATGCTTCCGATTCTGGAGCAGTTCAGATCAATCAGACCCGGAATCATCAGCCTGGCGCTCGACCCCGAAGGCAGCGGCCCCGACACCCACTACAAAGTTTTACAGGCAATAGCAGGCGCCGTAAAAGAATGGAGCCGCGAAACAGATCTGTCGAACCTCAGGATTCTGGGTTATCGCAATGTATGGTATAAATTCCATCCTGCAGAAGCAGATATAATTGTCCCGGTATCGCTCAACTCGCTGGCGGTGCTCGAAAAATCATTTGCCGAAAGCTATATGAGTCAGGTAAATGCCTCATTCCCAAGCTTTGAGTACGATGGACCGTTCAGTGCACTTACCCGCAAAACATGGGTAAAACAGCTCAAACAGATTCAGTTGCTGCTCGGGAAAAACTATTTCTACGAAAATGAAAAAGCGCTGCTCAGGGCTACCCACGGGCTGGTTTACATCAGGGAGATGAATGTTGAGCAGTTTGTGGCCATTGCCGATGAATTAAAGAAGCTGTCGGAAGGAACTCCGGTTTAACTGCTGACACTTATTCAGTTTTCAAACTTCCTTATACCAGATGCCTTCATGATTTTCAATCCTATCCAGCGGGTGGGGATAATCTTTCAGCAAAGTTTCAACCTTTTGGGCAATGCCTGAAATAAAATCGGCAGGTTCAAGCAGCAATGAAATTTTCGCATCTTCAGCGGCAAGCTGCTTTACAGCTTTTCTGATTTTTCCGGCGGCAAGTTCAAAGCTTTCCCGTGTCATTTCGTACTTCTGGTTTTCAACATTCTCCTGCCCTTCGCACAAGCGGTAACCCAATTGAGTATTGTATCTGATTGCATTGGAATTGCTTCGCAGAATGTGTGCAAACTGTTTGTTCCAGTTCAGGAAGTAAAAAGTGGCTTCAATTCCTGCAACAGAAACCAGGTAAGGGACAAATGTGGCATAAAACTCAGTACGGCCAAGAAAAAGTCCGGATTCAGAAGTACGGGCCTCCCAATTGACATTCTTGTCATTCAGCAATCCGATTTTTTCACCTTTGTAATGAATCATTAGATAATTATTCTGGAGATTATCGA
>DHVX01000060.1:1427-12255 GCA_002412885.1 Bacteroidales bacterium UBA5197 | reverse complement strand
CCCATCTGGAACGTGAAACCATTTATTTTGAGAAGCGTTACAAAACAACCTGGCCTAAACGTTTTCGTAGCATATTGATACAGGCCGAAAAGCTTAAAAAGGAATTTATTCCCGCTGATTATGCTAGCCCTAACCAAGCCAGAGATAGTCTTGAAAAACAGTTGAGTATTTTACTGGAAGAACCTTTGAATCCGAAACACAAAGAATTGGTCACATTTCAAAAGCGGATAGTCAAATACCGTGATCATATTTTGACATTCCTTTACCATCCCGAAGTCCCTGCTGATAACAATGGCTCGGAAAGGGCAATCCGGAATGTGAAAGTAAAACAGAAAATATCCGGACAGTTCAAAATATTTGAAGCTGCTGAAAATTTTGCCATACTGAGATCCATTATTGATACTGCCATAAAAAATGGCCAAAATGTTTTTCTTGCATTAAACACCATTGCCGATTACAAAAGAAACTGATTAGTTTAATTGTTTTTTATAGAAATTGTCAGCATGAAAAATACCCTGAATTGATTCTCAACCGCCAGTATTATCTGGCAGGCATTAGTTATCAAAGTTTGAATGTTAATAATTAAGGTAAAGTGCAGCAGCAATAAAAAGTCCTGCTACCACCGACAGAATCAGAAAGAGAGGCCATACGAACCTGATCCACTTCTCGAAGGGGACGCCGGCAATGGCCAGCGATGCCATTAGCACACCGCTGGTAGGGACCACCATGTTGGAGAATCCATCGCCCGAAATAAAGATAAGCACAGCCGTTTGCCTTGAAATACCGAGCAGATCAGACAAGGGAACCATCAAAGGCATGGACACCATCGCCTGTCCAGAAGCCGATGGGATAAAGAAATTTAACATGGTCTGAAAAACGAACATCCCCTGTGCAGACAAAACAGGGTGTTTCCCTTCCAGCATCATTGATGTGGAATAAAGAATGGTATCAATGATCATTCCCTCCTCCAGTACCACCTGTATTCCACGGGCAAAACCGACGATCAATGCCGGTACCAACATCATCTCCAGCCCTTTGATAAAGCTTTTCATGGCTTCATCGCCTGACATGCCGCTGATCAGGATGGTACACACGCCTACTGCAAAAAAACCGCCAGTCATCTCAATCAGCCCCCAACCCATGGTTTGTACGGCAAAAAGAATCATGGCAAAGAGTATAAAGGCGGAGATTGCAATTCCAATATGCTTTCCGGTAGGTTTATTAACTTCGTCAATGCTTGTAACGCCTTCGATTACAAAAGTATCGTCAGGCATTACTGAACGTGATCTGTCTTTTTTTACTTTATTGCCATAAATCACCAAAAAAGAAAACCCCAGGATAACACAAACCACAAAGAAGATAACTCGCAAGCCCATGCCACTGCCAATCGGCAGTTCAGCAATTCTTTGCGCGATTTGAACTGTGAACGGATTGGTGATGGCAGTTGACCAGCCCACAGTAGTTCCAATCGTCAGGAGACCAAGCCCAAACAAGCGATCATACCCCAGTCGTTTTGAGATCATCAGAAATATGGGAATCAGAGGTATGAATTCCGCCCCCATTCCCATAAATGTACCGGCGGAAGCAATGAAAATAAACAGGATAAAACTCAGCAGCATCGGAGAATCACCAAATTTATGCAACAACATGTTGATGAACACATTGATGGTTCCTGTTTGCTGAATTAAAGTCAGCACCGCCCCAATAATAAACACAAAGAAAATCAGCGCTGCGGCAGAGTTTAGTCCTTTCGGGATAGACGTAAATAATCCCAACAGGCTTTTCGGGGTTGATTTTCCGATTACTTCATCCCCCAGAATAACGCCCTTTACCGAAAAGTGCTTAGGCAATTCCTTAAAACTGCCCGGCACCACCAGTATCTGCACTACATTGTCAACTACCCGGGTGGTTCGATCAAACTGTCCGCTGGGGATAATGTAGGTAAGTATGCTGCTGAACAGGATGATTGCTGAGAGAAAAATAAAAACATGAGGGATTTTAAAGTTTTTCATTTGGGGGGTCAGGTAAAATATTTTGTCATTAATTGCCTGCTTAATTTCTTCTGTCTCTGAATTGACTGCTACCCGTTTAACCACTTTTCAAAGCTGTGGTTAAGCTCTCCATCAGCGTAAGTCCAGTCTGGCATTAGCCTGAGCCCGCTTTCTTTTCTCCAGATAAAATCCATTGCTTCCTCAATATCTTTATTGTTGTCAATTTTTATAAGGAGCAGGGCGCCTTCATCCATTTCGATTTTCCCTATCTTCGAGGAAATACTCTGGGCCAGGAGTGCATTGGTGATAACTTCGGCTTGCCTGAAATCAAAGGTAGCCCATACAATTCCGCCCTTTCCGGAAACCAGAATGTGTTCCTTGAATGAGATTTCAAAATCAAGCGGTGTACCTTCAGGTAAATCAGGAAGGGCATTGTCACTGAGCGATTTCCATGAAACAGAGATTCCCGGATGGAGAACAATTTCCCCATCCGGATTGAATATCCCTGTTTTTTTAATCAGCTTCACGGTTTATGGTGTTTGGACTTCCTGTTTTGCAAGTGCCAGGGCAACTTCAGAACTGTTCCAGTAGCCGTGTTCACGCACTATTTTTTGATCAATAAATCGCTGGGTAATGTGCAGCGGTATTTGAAATTCTTCACCGGTTGCCTTCAAGGTTCCTTTCCAAAGTCCCCAGTAATTGACCCAGGTTTCGCCTTCGTCGGTGACAACCATTTCGAAGAAATCCTCGTCGGCTAAATAGCTAATGGAGGAGAAAAGTTCATGCTCCTGCATATAATCTTTGATAGCAACATCAATGGAAACTCCTTTTCCGTCGGGAACATTGTTCATCACTTTTGCCGTGTCGGCATAAAGCGGCTTCAGCGCATCCCATTTGCCGTCAACGTAAAGTTTCAGCGTTGATTTCGTGATTTCAATTTCAGGCGAAGCTGAAAAATAGCGCACGGGTTCTTTCGTGCTGCAGGCTGTAAAAAGTACAACTGCAAAAAGTATAAAGAACATTTTTTTCATGAGAATTTGTTTAATTTGTTATTACTTGAATGATTTGTTATTACCTGCTGCGGCAAGAGATTGTGCTTTTAATGCGTTACTAGCCAGCAACAAACACATGCAAAAAAAAATTGACTTCTTGAAATACATAAATCCGTTATTGCTTCATTGCACGGATTACCTGCCCGGTGTCAGTAAATTGCTGAAATCGTATGATCTTGCCATCTTTCAAAGTAAACCAATGGGCCACATGTGCATCGATCTCCACTCCATTCTTTTTGTACTTTGCTTAATAGCGCAGGGTAGAAAGCACCTGGTTGTTCGACATCTCATGCATTTGGATATCGGTCAGATTCCAGTATTCCCACTCTTCCCCAATGCGGGCAAATACACCTTCCAGCACAGCCTGTGGGCCAATGTAGGGATTACGGTCGGCATAAGGAAAACCCTCGGCCTCGTTCCAGATGATATTGGGATCCATTGCTGCCAGTGCATTGGGAATATCGCCTTTGGCAAATGACTTGTACAGCCCGTCAACAACAGCGATATTCCCTGGTGACGAAACAATGCCTAATTGCGACAGCAGCGCCATGTTATCCATGAAATCCCTCTCCTCGGCTATCCTTCCGTCGCTACTCATACGGGTAATGGTGCTTCCATCCAGGTTTACCCGATTCCCCGTGGCGGGGATGCCGAAAAAGTCTCCTGTGTGCTTGCCCTTGAATGTCCAATGCTTCACCAGTTGGTCGCCCTCCCCAAACACATTGTTGATGGAAAACTGAATCTCGGAGAAGCCCGTAAGGAAGTTTTTGTAATAAGCGGCCATGGCTTCGATACCGACGATGTTTTCCGGTTCGGCATGCATCCTCACATTTTCAGTGAAATGCTGCGCATTGAAAAGATCGAGCCGCCCTTCATTCACAATGCGATGCCAAACGTCGGAGTACATATCGATGTTTGCTGCCACTTTGGGATCCGGGTGGGCCAGAGGGGAGGGCACCGATTGGGCGTAAAGCGACATGGTGCAGCCTAACAGGGTTGCGAGGAATAGGATTCTTTTCATGGTGATTTGTATTATTTGTTTGGTGATGAGTTCATTGTGCACTATTTCGCCGGTGGATTATGACTCAGGTCTGCATCGCGTTTTAACAGATATGACCATGACTCTTTAATTGATTCGCGGAATTCGGCCTGGAGTTGATCTCTTTTTTCCTTTCCGTTGGCCTTTTCGTAAATATTCCAGACATTTTCCCTGTCCACATCCAAAGCGGCAAAGTTTGCGAAAGGCGTAGCGACGAAGAAATCAGCAGCATCTTTACTTCCACCCATATAACTGTACCAGTAGCCACGTGAGGATCCTTCTGCTTTGGCGGTGGCAGCTGTAACTTCTTTTACAATTTCTCTGAATCTCATCCCATCTTTCACCTGCCATGAGGTTACCCATAACACCGGATCGGGGTTCGGATATGCTTTACTATATTCCGGCTGGAATCTGGCGAAATTATCATTGGATGATTCGATGTGCGGATTGATCAGATCCCGGACAAGGTTGCGGCAATTTTTACCGTCATCATTGGTCTCATCCATTTCAGCCCAGTTGGCCATTCTCGAGGTTAAAATGTAAACATTCCCCTCTCCATTCTTCCTATGCCACATATTCCAGGTCCATTCGCCCTTATTTTCAATATAACAGGCTTTCCAGGCTTTTACCCCTTCACGGAATTGATTGTCATGGCCCGGCTTAATGGTTAATTCTGTTATTGAAAGGATGAATCCTTTTTCACTTTGCTGTGCCTGAACGCCATTGCTGAATAGCGTTGAAGCTGCAATAAAAACAAGTGCAAATACAAGATTTGCAAAACGTAATTTAATAGTTCTCATAACCAAATTGTTTTAATGATCTGCCTACTCTGTTGATAAAGGATTTTCGGCTTCTTCCCCAGCTCAAAAAGAACCTGGTAAAAGTACTTTGGACAGGGGCGAAAGGGGTAGGACTTTTATTGCAAAGTATTGGACTTTTCTCCATTAAAGATTGGGAAACAGCACAATACTCAAGCAGCCCGAAGGTTAATGTATCAATCAGCCTTTAGGGGAGGGAGCAAATGTCGCGGATAAGAGATGTTTAATTTGAGTCAGCGTATTCGGAGGGGCTGCAACTAAATTGCTTTTTGAATGCGCGTGAAAAATAAGCATTGTCAGCAAAGCCCACTTTGTAACTGATTTCGGAAACCGAACCGATTTTTTGTTTTAATAAGTCTGCAGCACGTTGCAAGCGGAAAGCACGAATCAACTGTCCCGGCGGCTGATCAATCAATGCATTAAGTTTCCGGTTGAGCTGGGTAACACTCATGTTTACCTTTTCTGCAAGCATATCGACTGAGAATTGCTCATCGCTGAAATTTGATTCGATGGTTTGTATCACTTTTCCCATAAAGGCCTGATCAGCCGAAACCATACTTACCTCAGATGGCTTGATGACCATTGATTTACTGAACCGCTTTTTGAGCTGAATCCGCAGATGGAGGAGGTTTTTTATGGTTGCCTTCAACTCCTTTGCGCTGAAAGGTTTGGTAAGGTAGGCGTCAACGCCCGACTCCAGACCCGTAATTTTATCGTCGAGTGCGCTTTTGGCAGTTAACATGACCATCGGAATATGGCTGGTTTTTTCGTTGATCCTGATTGCTTTGCAAAACTGGTAACCGTCCATCCTTGGCATCATTACGTCGGTAATGATGAGATCAGGAATCTGTTCCTCAGCCATCACCACCCCCTCTTCTCCGTGCCGCGCCTCATTTACCTGGTAATCAGCCTCGAGTTGCTCCCTGATATAAGATCGCACATCATCGTTATCTTCAACAATCAGGATGATTTCCCTGCCTTCAGTTTTCGGTTGACTGGAGTAATCAGCCTCCGCCAGAATTTCAGTTTCTTCGAAATCCACAGGCACTTTTTCCTCAAAAGACCCAATATCCGGAGTTGTTTGTTCGCTGGCAAAATCTGAACCATTTTTTTCCACAGTCAGTGTCAGTATAAACTCGGAGCCTTCGTCCACAATACTATTTACGGTCAGTTTGCCTTTGTGAAGTTCGACAAGTTCTTTGGCAAGCGCGAGTCCGATTCCTGTGCCTTCATGCTCTCGGGTGCTTGATCCATCCACCTGAAAAAAACGGTCGAAGATATTTTCCAGCCTGTCTTCCGGAATCCCACAGCCTGTATCTTTTATACTGATAACGACCTTATTGTTTTGCTCCAAAGCAATCGTAACCTTAATTTTTCCATTTTCAGGGGTAAATTTGAAAGCATTCGACAGGAGATTGTTAAACACCTTTTCCATTTTATCAGGATCAAAAAGAACCGCGATCTGATTGGAAGTCGTTTCAAAGCCGAGTTCAATCTTTTTAGCGGCAGCAAGCGATTCAAACGAGAAGAAAAGACTTTTCAGGAAAGAGACAATGTTGTGCGTTGCTGCTTTGAGTTCCATGCTGCCAGCCTCGAGTTTCGACAAATCAAGCAACTCATTGATCAGCGTAAGCAACCTTCTGGCGTTGCGGTTGGCTACCTGGAGCTTCCCTTTTTCCCTTATCTCTATGCCGGACGACATCACACTTTCAATCTGACCAAGGATAAGGGTGAGCGGAGTACGGAATTCATGCGAAATGTTGGCAAAAAAGTGTGATTTCATCTGGTCTAAATTCCGCAGCGTTTCTGTCTCTACTTTTTCAAGTTTAAGCTGATTGCGGAGCAGAATTCTGGTCATTTCGTAGCGTCTTACCGCAAACAGCCCCAGAAAAAAAAACAGAATGTACAATGAAATTGCCCACCAGGTAAACCACCAGGGTGCTAACACCCGGAAACTATAGGCGAGCGGTTCACTCCAGATACCATCAGGACTTTTGGCCCGGAGTTTAAAGGTGTAAGTTCCCTGACTCAGGTTGCTGTATTCAGCCGTAGTCTTATGGCTTAATGGACTCCAATGCTTATCGCTTCCTTCGAGCATAAACTGGTACTGAACCATAAATGGCTTTGCTGTTTCGATGCCCACAAAATCGAAACTAATAACGTTGTGTGTGTAAGGCAATACCAGGTTTTCCGGAATCGCATGGAATGGACTGATCTGGTCAAAGCGGATTTTCCTGAATTTACTGATCAAAGTGTCACGTTCAGGTTCACTCAATTGCTTACCGAAAACGCTTAATTCGTCATGCACGTATGCAGGGATACTTTTGAGGGATTCTATGGTATCACTTATAAAAGCTCGTGCTCTTTGAAGGCTATGCCAACTGATGTTTTCATGATTTATGCCTATGTTCTGGATAAAGACACGCGGAGCCCGGCTATTTCTGCGGACCTTTTTATAGTCAAAACGTACCAGTTTATCGCCGGTTCCAGCCCAAACGAATCCACGACTGTCGATGAGCATACTGTAATTGTTGCTGACATCTTTTATCGGGTAGCCTGTTTTTTGGTTGAAATTTTCAATGCCCCCTTTTGCAAAATGGCTGGCTGCAGAATCTAAACCACCTTTGAGGATTGTTAAGCCCAGGCTGGTTCCAATGATTATATTGCCATCTGCATCTTCAAGAATGCCATACACCACATCGTTTGCAAGGCCGTTAGAAGTATTGAAGTTTTCAAAAATATTTTCAGTGATGGTTGAAACCTCTTTTTTGGCCAATTTCTCAACCCATTTCTTTCGCACCACGGAAACTCCTCCACCCCAGCTTCCGATCAACAGATTTCCTGATTTATCTTCGGTTACGATAGATAATTTGTTATCGGGCAGTCCCTGTTCTTTTGTGAAATTGATGAAATTTTCGCCATCAAACCTGCCCAGCCCACCGCGGGTTGCAAACCATATCGCTCCTGTTTTGTCTTCATGAGTACTCCAGACGGTATTGTTTACAAGACCCTGATTAGTTGTGTAATTGGTAAACGATTTTCCATCAAATTTGCTTAATCCTCCTTCGTAAGTTCCTGTCCAGATGTTTCCTTTGCTGTCTTCTTTAAGACTTATAACACTGTTTTTGATTAAGCCATGCTTTGAATTGTAAGTTACAATAGATTCTTTATCTTGTTTGCTTAATCCATTTCCGGAGCCAAACCAGAAGTTCCCGGTTTTATCAAAAATCATCGTCAAAGCATATTGATCTGATAATCCCTGAGCGGCAGAAAAGTGGGTAAATGAGTCTTTTTCGGGTTTTTGTCTGCCAAATTCAAATTTTGAAATTCCGCCTTCCTGCATGCCCAACCAGAGGTCGCCATTTTGATCTTCGGCAATTGAAAAGACTGCCTTGCCCCTGAGACCCTGATTTACAGCATATTCAATCGTGCTCAGCCCATCGTAGCGACTCAAACCGCCACCGGTTGTGCCAAACCAAAGACTACCCGAAGCATCTTCGGTGATGCAGATAATGCTGTTGTTTACCAAACCCTGTTCGGAGGTAAAATTAAGGAAAGAAGCATCTCCTTTGTTAAATGCCGATACACCTGCTTTCGACCCAAACCAAAGGATTCCTTCCCGGTCTTCCAAAATGGATGTGATTTTATTGCTTACAAGCCCGTCATCTGTTGTATATTTGACTGCAGCAGCATTTCGGGAGCCGGCTTTTTCAGGGTCAAAACATACAACGCCATCATTGGTTCCAAACCAGATCAGCCCATCCTGATCCTCCGTAATGCAGTTAATAAAAATGTCATCCAGACCTATTGATTGTGAATAATCGGTAAATGAAACCTTTCCCGTTGCATCAGCCGAAGGATCATATTTCATAACACCGCGATCAGAAGATACCCAGATGCTGCCTTTTTTGTCTTCGATGATAGCCAGGGTCTGATTCCCTGTAAATCCATTCTTCTGATTGTATTGAACAAAGAACACATCCGCTGTATCACTGATTGCGGGCAAATACCTGCACAATCCACTGGCTGTGGTAAGCCATATATTTCCGTGGCTATCTTCAAGTGATTGAAGAACATCATTATCGGGAAGGCCATTTGCTGTAGTATAGTTTTTAAATGCTACACCGTCATATTTACTTACTCCGCCATAGGTGCTAAACCAGATGTTTCCCCGGCTGTCTTCGGTGATTGCGTTGATAAGATTGTGAGGCAAACCATGCGATGAGTTGTAATTGGTAAAAGATTTCCCATCGTATTTGCTAACGCCGTTGCCGGAAGTTCCAAACCACAGATTCCCTGCTTTGTCTTTAAAGCTGCAAAGAATACTGCTTAAGGCCAGGCCTTGGTCGGTGTTGAAGTTCTGCATGGTGACAAAAAATCCGGCCGCTTGTTTAACAGGTGCTGGTCTGTCCGATAAATCTATGGTTTCAGGAGGAGGAACGTTGGCCAATGAATAAACCTCCGGCTCACCTGCTTTTATTACGACCGGAGGGCTGATGGGTTCGGTACGCGAAAATGCATTTGGGCTGATGGGCTCAGGTGCCGGATTGCAGGCAGCAAGGGAAATGAGCAGAGTGCCTGCCCAATAGAAGAAGCTTGTCATTTTTTGCTTATTCATTTTTCCCTGAATGTTTCATGTGCCATCTTAACCCTCCTTTAATAACCATGAGGCAGCGACAAGATAATGGTTGTTCCTTCCCTTTCAGTTGAATTTACCTGAATATCTCCGCCATGCGCCTTCACAATATCGTAACTCAAACTCATACCTGTACCCTGCCCGGTGGGTTTCATTGGTTATTCGTTAACAGTTTATTGAATTTAATTGCTGATCCTTTGTCTTCTCTGTTTGTCGGGTTCGGTCTATCTAAAAAGATAAAAAGAACAAGACTTTTTTATTCCAATAAGGGATACCCGGCATAACCAGATATCCCTTAATCATTCCATTTGATTGTGCCTTCAGACTTTTTACTTCTGATCTTCGTTGTAAATGTCCCTGATGCAGACGTATTTGCCGTTTCGCTTTTCGAAAAGCGACATGTATTTGCCGGTTTTTACAACATTCCCATATGCGTCTGTGTTGGTGGCTTTTCCGGTTTCAACCACCAGGTCGCCCGCAGCAAAAATATCAACCACTTCAAAGGATTCTGTTGTATTGGTGGTGTCGTTCGCGATATTCTTTTGTATCATACTCAAAATGGCATCGCGGCCTGAAGCAACCGGCGCATTGTTGACCATACTCACGGCATCATCGGCATAGTAAGCAAGAACAGCTTCGGCATCCTTGGCTTTCAGACCAGCTGCATAAGCATCTTCCAGGGCCTGGATTTCAGCCCTGATCTTTTCCATATCGGGTTTGGCCGGCTGGCAGGAAGCAAAAAATAATACAAAGGCTGCAAAAGCAGCAAAAAGGGAACTGAATTGTGTTGTTTTTTTCATGTTGTTTGGATTTGGTTAATGATTGAACACTTGATGCGGCAATAGAAATCTTATTCAAACAAAATTCCGGTTCAGGATCAGGCATTCTTCCTGTTCAGAAATGGTATTGCATTTATAATCTAATCCTTTGTTTCGATAGAAGTAAATGCATTAAAGAAGATGCTGATTTTTGGAAGAGTCAGGAAGAGCTGGATTCAGAGGAGAAATAGAAAAAGAAAGCAAACATATATTCATGTATCTGCTTTTGACACTATTAAACCCTTCAGATCATGCATTGTTCAGTTTTTCAGACAGTTAAATATTATATTATTTATCAACCGGACATTTATGAATAAAAAGGCATATTTCCATCAACCCTGATGTAGCGGAATGCTCTGCTGTATTTATTACAGATAACGGTCTGTTTGGCAATAAGAAAATTATGAAAACCCCTTTCATAGCATCACTTAAGCTGCAACAAATATAGGTTTTTCGGGTTTTTTAGTGAAGTAA
>DHVX01000060.1:0-1361 GCA_002412885.1 Bacteroidales bacterium UBA5197 | reverse complement strand
GCATGGGAATCCGATATATCAGTTAATTTCAGAGGAAGATTGTTGTTCTGTTTAAAAAATAATGTTATATTTGCAAATTGTAATATACATTTTGTAATATCTAAATTGTTTAATCGTCATGATATCCATTTCAAATCCTTTCATTACAACCGGCTATCAGGGAAGCGAATACTTCTGTGACAGGGAACAAGAGACAAACACACTCAGAAGTAATCTGGTTAACGGACAATCAACAACATTAGTGGCTATTCGCAGGATAGGCAAGACTGGGCTGATCCGACATGTTTTGACCCAACTCCCGGTAAATCATACAGGCATCTATCTGGATATCCTTCCCACAGAAAACCTGAAAGAGTTTTTAAATGTACTGGCTACTGCTGTGTTTACCACCCTTCCTGATCAATCGAAACCCGGCAATAAGATTCTTGACTTTATTAAATCGCTGAGGCCGGTCATCGCCTTTGACCCATTGACAGGATTTCCGCAGCTTACAGTGGATGCAAGGCCCGGTGAAGCCGAAAGGCACATTCAATCTGTTCTTGAATACCTTGAAGCCTATCCGCAGAAAGTTGTTATTGCCATTGATGAATTTCAGCAAATTCTGAGTTATCCTGAAAAAAATACAGATGCATTCCTGAGAAGCATTATCCAGTCGCTCAACAATGTCAGGTTTATTTTTTCCGGTAGCCAGCAGCATTTAATGACG
This sequence comes from Bacteroidales bacterium UBA5197, assembly GCA_002412885.1. Taxonomy (GTDB): domain Bacteria; phylum Bacteroidota; class Bacteroidia; order Bacteroidales; family Lentimicrobiaceae; genus Lentimicrobium. The sequence goes on along the minus strand of DHVX01000060.1, from coordinate 655 downwards.
CAACTTTTCGCTGACCCTTCGCGGCCATTTTACCAAAGTGCGGGCTTTTTGAAAATTGACAAAATAAAAGCTGAGGTGTATGCTTCATTTATCTTGCATCACTTCGAAAAAGCAGGAATGATAATCGGACTGGATGCAATAAATGCCATGCTCGACTGGGCAGATCACCATACTTATTATGTTCAGTTGTTGTGCAACAGAGTGTATGCCGTAGCATCTGGCAAGGAGGATAGTGAATTTTGGAAAATACAGGCAGCCAGATTACTGCAGGAGCAGGAAATTGTTTTCTTCAAATACAGGGACCTTCTTACAAAGCAGCAATGGCTTTTATTAAAAGCTATTGCCCATGAAGGAATCGTTTATTACCCCACGTCAAAAGGCTTCATCGGGAAACATGAGTTGGGCAGTCCGGCGACCGTACTTCGATCGCTACAAGCTCTGACAGATAAAGAAATGATCTATTCGGACTACAACCAAGAAGGTCAACTTTTCTACAGCGTTTATGATGTTCTGTTCAGACGCTGGATGCAGTCAAGGTAACCAGCACCCTACACCACTCTTGTCCTTCTGGCTTCAACGTTTTCACCCCTCAGATCAGTGATTTGCATGGTGAACCTGCGTTAAGGCTTTCTGTTGAGGACTTTTGAGGATTCAT
>DHVX01000040.1 GCA_002412885.1 Bacteroidales bacterium UBA5197 | reverse complement strand
GGATACAGCGCTTTTATTCTTTTGGCCTGGTCGAAAGCTTCACTTTTTCCCATCCCAAGCATGGTAATAATAAGATCAATGTTTTGTTCTTTGAGCACTTTCAATGCTTCTTTTTCAGATGGCACCTGAATAAACTGCGGCGGGTAGCGCAAACTGAGCGAAACATATTCGTTGAAAATCTGCTCATCAATCCGACCATCGCCTTCCAGTACAAACGAATCGTAGTTGCTTGCAATCAACAGCACATTATATATCCGCTTCTTCATCAGGTTGATGAATGCAGTATCGTCGAAATAAAACTTTTTGGTGAGAAGGGTAGAAAGGTTTGAAGGCATAAAGCAGGTAGTTATATTTACAAAAGTAGAACAATACCATTAATTTTGCATATTGAATTTACTATTCAATCCGACCCTGGTTCAACAAACAGACAGAAACATAGTTTACCGCATCAATAAATGAGAATAAAACCATCGCAATAAAAATGTAAATTGCGGTGACAAACAACACCCGAACCCATGAATTATCAAACCATCATCGACAAAATACATCTGGAAATCAAACCTTTGCTTTCGCAGGGAAAGGTAGCATCTTATATTCCGGCACTTGCCCGCATATCTCCTGAAAAGTTTGGAATGGCGGTTTGTACCGTTAGGGGAGAGGTGTTTTCATGTGGTGATGCTGAAGAGCTGTTCAGCATTCAAAGCATTTCGAAAGTTTTCACCCTGGCAATGGTGATGGATCGCATGGGAGATGCGCTGTGGGAAAGGGTTGGCCGTGAAGCCAGCGGAAATCCATTCAACTCACTGGTGCAACTTGAAGTTGAAAACGGAAGGCCCAGAAACCCGTTTATCAATGCCGGAGCTTTGGTGGTAACCGACTGCATTATTCTTGAAAATCATGACACGTTGAATGATCTGCGGAATTTTGTGAGAAAATGCGCCAACAATGCTGGTATTGACTTTGATACTGAAGTTGCTGCATCAGAAAAGGCAACAGGCCACCGCAATGCAGCCCTTGCCAACTTTTTGAAGAGTTACGGAAATCTCGCGAATGAAGTTGAAAAGGTGCTGGATGTTTACTTTCACCAATGTTCGCTCGCGTTGAGCTGCACCGATCTGGCCAGGGCTTTTCTTTTTCTGGCACACAGTGGCGCTGATCCGGTGAACGGACAAATAATCTGCGGTCCCAGACAAACCAAACGCATCAACTCATTGATGCAAACCTGCGGACTCTATGATGAATGCGGTGAATTTGCCTATCGTGTCGGTTTGCCCGGAAAAAGTGGCGTGGGTGGAGGCATTGTAGCAGTAATGCCCGGCGAACTTGCAATTGCGGTCTGGTCACCGGGACTGAATCAGGCCGGTAATTCACTTGCCGGTATGAAAGCGCTGGAACTTTTTACCACATATACGAAAAGATCGATTTTTTAGTTTAGCATTAAGTCAGGGCTTGACTTAACATAACCTTGTCTTTGCGAAGCAGGTTTTTATGAGTCAAACCCTGACTTGGGAATTAATCTATCATAAAAACAATCGCACTACAACCGCAACTATTTCTTAGCTTTGTAAACTCAAAATCAGCCCAGCTCCTATGTACAGGCAATTGCAACTTGTAATCATACTTACTTTCCTCAGTATTTTAGCTGTGGCTCAACAACCACGCAAGATCAAGCTCATTCAGGCCGATATTATGGCTTACAACAAAGCGCTGGGCGAAGGTGTGCAACGCATCATCGGAAATGCCATTTTTGAGCACGACGGAGCTTACCTTTATTGCGATTCGGCTCACCTCAACGACGCGACAAACAGCATGAAAGCATACAGTCGGGTACATATCAAATCGAGCGACACACTTAACCTTTATGGAGATTCGCTTTATTACTCAGGCGATACAAAAATTGCCGAAGTATTTGACAATGTGAAGCTTATTGACAATAAAACCGTATTAACCACCGACAAACTTGTTTTTGACCGAAATACCGGAATTGCCTACTATCTCACGGGTGGTCATATTGTAAACGAGCAGAATACCCTCGACAGCAGAAGAGGTTATTATCATACCAACAGTAAGGATTTTTTCTTCAGACAGGATGTGGTCCTGGTTAATCCCGATTATGTAATGAACTGTGATACATTGCAATACAACACGCAAAGCAAGATTTCATGGTTTCGGGGGCCAACCACCATCAAAGGCGAGGAAACGGATATTTATGCCGAAAACGGATGGTACAACACCATCACTGACATTTCTGAATTCAATGAAAATGCACGGGTAAAAAACGGCGATCAGGTTCTCACCGGCGACAGCTTGTATTATGAACGAAAAAATGGTTTTGGTCAGGCTTTCAGAAACATACAGGTAACGGATACTGTTCAGAATATTATAGTTACCGGACAATATGCACTTTATGACAAAACGCAGGGTTACACGCTAATCACTATAAAACCTGAAGCATTGTTTATTGAAAAAAACGACACGCTTTTTATGCATGCCGACAGCCTGTGGGCAACCTTTGATTCTGCACAAAAAACCAAGGAAGTATTTGCTTATTATCACACAAAATTCTTCCGTACAGACATACAGGGAATGGCTGATTCGCTGATATATTCCTTTGCCGACTCAACCATGCGTATGCTAGGTGACCCTGTTTTATGGACTGACGAGAATCAAATCACTGCCGATACCATTCATATTGTATCGGCCAACGAAGAAATGAAAGAGCTTTACCTACTCAACAATGCATTTATTATCTCAAGCGATACGCTTGGCACGGGATATAATCAGATAAAAGGCCGGAACATGACCGGCTATTTTACCGAAAATGAACTTTACCGCATCGATGTGGTAGGAAACTCTGAAACCATCTATTATGTAAGAGAGGAGGATGGCACGCTCACCGGAATTAACAAAGCATTTAGCAGCAATATGTCGATACGGCTAAGAGATCGAAAGATCAAACAGATCGTTTATATTCA
>DHVX01000022.1 GCA_002412885.1 Bacteroidales bacterium UBA5197 | reverse complement strand
GCTTTGTTATTCTGTTTATTGCTTTTTACCTTCTCGGAAACTGGAGCATGGAGCAGGTGTTACAGGTTGGACTAATTCAATACACCTACAAAGTATCGCTGGCAATACTTCTAACACCGGTGATTTATCTGGCGCATTGGGTAATTGATGGGTATTTAAGGAAAAATTAATAAATCAGGTTCAGGTTGCCAAATTATCATACTAGCTCTACTGTGAACAATAAATTAACTTTAGAAAAATCGAAAATTAACTTCATCATTTTCGCAAGGATCAGAACCGTTTGAATCTGGCTGTAAGAGATTTCAGAAGGTATATCCCATAATAAAATAGTATCTGCGCACGTTCGAAGGTTCGCCATATCTTTTTGAAAACCCAACACTAGGTTCAAAACGAATTTCAGTATGAAATTTTTTATAACTCATGCCAGTACCTATGATTAGCCCATGATCCCATTTCTTGATATTTTGAGATTTGAAGAACGGATAATCATAAGCAGAAAATACATTATGAAAGGTTTTATTTACCTCGAGTTTGGCATGGCTTTTAATAATTGGGCTATTTGAAAACCCTAGTTTTATAAATCCGGTAAAATTTTCAATTTTTAGCTGATATCGAACCATAGTGTTCAATTTCAAATATAAATACTCTAGCCTGCCTCTATTAGAATAATACAGATCCTCATGAACATAAAGAAAATATTCATTATAAAAACTGCATGAAGTAAGGAGCAACTCATTGCTTATTGAAAATCTGTCCATATTCCTTGGTAAAAGCAAGTTGAGAAAAACACCTCCTGTTAAATCTTTAGAAGGAGTCCATGGCTCTCCTTCTTTACATTTTTTCTCTACCCATATATCTCTTTCTGTTTCTTTAAATCTTAGTGTAGTCAATGTCCCACCTAAAAGCAATCCATATTCTGTGGATATTTTTTCCTTCTCTTTTACATAAACTGAGTGGGATGATTGATTTTCAAAGTATTGCATAAAAAGATTTACTAAGCTTTTTTTTGTATAAATTGTTGTCCTGATTTTTTCTCTTACTTCATCATTATCCCTTAAATAGTATGTCAACTGGCCGACATAAGAATTATTTTCAGTAACTACAGGCTTCCCACTGATGTTTTTTGTATAACGCTTATAAACAAGAAGTAAAATTTTTCCATTTTCTTCGATATAAAAATTTTCAGCACTGTATAAAGTATTGAGGTAGTAAAGACTCTTATTTCGGGAAACAAGTGCCATTAAGAAAACTGTATCTTGTTTCAAATTCAGGTCGGGATAAAAATCAAGTGATCCTGTTTCGCGAGGAGAAACCTCAACATCAACAATTGCTCCAGTATACATTTCATTATTTACAAAGAAACCCTGTATTTCCGAAGCTGCATATGTCTTTGACTCTATACTATCAAGATTTTTAAAGACAACTTGCTTTGGGTTTATTCCCCAGTTCTGATAATCGATAAAGCCAAATATAGTATCATTCCCAGGCGTGATAATATAACCGGAAATGAAATTTTCCTGGGAAATAGCAGGCTTATTAAAAATAAATAGACAGAGAAAAATTAAAAAAAGTAATGAATTCTTCATTTTATCAGAATTTGACTTTAACCTTGGAATGTGATGCAATAAAAAGATGTTTTTCCTACAAATTGTCAAACATCCTTTGAGTTTATCTTATGCTTAACTAAACTTCTCATGTATTTCTTCAAGTGCGCGAAGATATAAAAAAACTTCTCATGTAAAAAAGTCCGGATTTCTATAGTATTAAAGTAATCCTTGATTACCTATATGATAGTAGATTATCTTTCCAGCAGTAAATATTCGTAAGGATGGAGAGATAAATCATTCTCCAACTCTACCTGACCACCTACATAATCAATCCACTCTGTACCTCTTAAATCTAATGGAATGCTATAACTAATGTTTATATTCCTCACATTCACAATAAGAAGTACTTTTTTATTGTTCGACGATTTTTCCAAACATATAACATCATTATGCTGCCAGATGGCGTTTTGTCCGCTTCTGGCGGCTGGATTATTAGCATAAAATTCCATTATTTTCTGATAGGTACTCAGCATCTCAGGATTTGCATTCCAGTTGATTGTTGAGTTTGAGAAGAAAGGTATATTGGAAAGTGTTCCTACCTCCTGACTTCCATAAATCAGGGGAACACCACCTGTAAAAACAGCAATCACCGAAGCAGCCAATGCCCCGTCAATTCCATTAAAAAGGCTTATTGGTGTAGCATCCCAGGCCGATTCATCGTGGTTGGTGGTAAAACGCACCCAATGTTTGCCGGCAGGAGCGCTGGCGTACTCATTTGTATGTGCAGTAAAAATGCGGCTCACCGGCTGTCCATTAAAAACTTCTTTTATTGCTCCGTAAAACTGCCAGCCAAAACTGAGATCGAATCCGGCAGCAAAATGATCATTTCTGGCTCCTTCAGCAAACCAGATAAAATCCCTTCCTTCAATTGATCGTATTGAATCAATAGCCTGTTTCCAGAAGTCATAAGGAACACCATCGGCATAATCACACCTGAAACCATCAATATTTGCTTCGTAAGCCCAAAACTTCATGGCGTCAATCATGGCTTCGCGCATTTTCTGGTTGCTGAAATTCAGGTCGGCAACATCAAGCCAGTTGGTGCCTGCCGGATGAATGATGTTTCCATTCCCATCCTGAGTGTACCAGCTTTTATTGCTTATCCACGCATTATCCCAGGCTGTATGATTGGCAACCCAATCCATAATCACAGCCATTCCCCTGCTGTGGGCTTCATCGGTTAATTCCCTCAGATCATTGAGGGTACCATATTCCGGACCTACCGCTTTATAATCCTTAACTGAGTACGGAGAATTGACCGAATTTATCTGACCAACCGGATGAATAGGCATCAGCCAGATAACATTAACCTTTAAATCAGCCAGTTCATCCAATCTCTCAATTACACCCTGCAGATCGCCCGATGAGCTGAAAGCCCGAAGATTCACTTCATACAATACGATATCTTCTGTTTCAGGAATTCCGGTAAATGGCGTTCCATATTGCTGATAAGTTGAGTCCTCAACAGGGGGAGCCGGTGGATTCGGATTCTCCTTTTCCTTCTTACATGAAATTGAAAACAGCAGCGAGAATGCGCTAAATATGAGGAAGGATGTTCTGATCATTATGTTTGTTTCTTTTGAAAATGCCATAAGAACACATGGCAGAAGTGCTCATTTCGATAGCAAGCTCAGGTAATTTCTGCCCGCCTTTTTATCTCCACAAAAATAATCTTTTAAATCATAGTGTTTCAATTTGCAATATAGGAACAGCTTCCGGTGAAAGAGATATCCCGAGCAAAATTACCCATCTGGTCTTTCAAATTGTCCGATTTCATTGTCTTGCAGGCTTTCATCCTTCGTCACAGAATTGTCTATCTTTGCAAAAAAACAGCATTTATGGCCCGCAAAAGCCGGAAACAAGACGACATTATCCGCGAATCGCACGAGAGGAGTAAAAAGTTCGGGGTCACCCATGACCAGGAGTTCCCTAACCTGATGCTATCTGAGGAAGAAAAGGCGATTCTGCTAAGCGAGAATCAAAGCCTTATAGAAGTTGCCGGACCATTTATGGAGATGCTTTACAATTTTGTGGAAGGCTCTGGTTTTATCATTGTACTTACCGATAAAAACGGCTGCATCCTCAGCGTTTCGGGTGATAAAGAACCTGTGGAAGCTGCCATGAGCATGAATATGGTGGTCGGCGCATTTATGAATGAGAAAAGCATTGGCACCAATGCAATGGGCACAGCGTTGAGCGAAAATACCCCTGTGCAGGTTTCGGCTTCGGAGCATTTCATGACTGCCTACCACCGCTGGACATGTTCTGCAGCGCCAATTCATGATGAAGATGACAACATAGCCGGAACCCTGAACCTTACCGGAAGCCGTGAGCTTGTTCACCCGCACACACTCGGGCTTGTGGTTGCATCGGTTTCAGCCATCGAAAATCAGCTCAGAAACCTCAGAATTGAACACCGCCTCAAAGAATCGGTTCTGTTTATCAATCATGTGATGGATTCTCTTTCACTTGCCGTGATGTCGGTTGATGAAAACGGACGGATAACTTCAGCCAACAAAATGGCACACAAACTTCTGAAACATCCAAATGAAAAACTGCCCGGCACATCAGCTGTGGATTACCTTCCCGATTACCGCAAACTTTTGTCTATCGTCAATGAACCCAAAATCGTACTTGATGAAGACACACAACTGAAGACAGCAAACGGCTTCGAGTCTTTCAGCCTGAACGCATACCCGATTACATTGGCAGACGGCAGAATTGAAGGCATGGTTGTAAGTTTCAGAGAGATGAAGCGCGTTTACAAAACCGTAAACAAATACACCGGAATGCATGCCCGCTACACGTTTGAAGATCTGATCGGTGAAAGCGATGAGATGAAACGCGTTACAGAATATGCCAAAGCGGTTTCTGACAGCCCGTCAACGGTTTTAATTACCGGCGAAAGCGGCACCGGCAAAGAAGTTATTGCACAGTCGATTCACAATCACAGTTCAAGGGCTGATAACGGATTTGTAGCACTGAATTGCGGCGCCATCCCGCCTTCGCTTATCGAAAGTGAATTGTTTGGCTACGACGAAGGGGCTTTTACCGGCGCATTCAAAGGTGGCCGTCCGGGAAAATTTGAGCTTGCAAATGGCGGCACTCTCTTTCTGGATGAAATTGGTGAAATGCCAACCGATATGCAGGTTAAGCTACTCAGGGCTTTGCAGGAAGGCACCATTATGCGGGTGGGAGGAAGCAAACAAATATCTGTTGATGTGCGGATTATTGCTGCAACCAATAAAAATCTGAAAGCAGAAATCGAAAACGGAAATTTCAGAAGCGATCTTTTTTACAGGCTTAGTGTGATACCCATTCATGTGCCTGCTTTGCGCGAAAGGCAGGAAGATATACCTCTGCTGATCAGCTACTTCCTGAATCTTAAATCGGTTAAACTCAAAAGAATTGTACCTGAGATCAGCAAAGGGCTATTTATAAAACTATCGGGTTACCACTGGCCCGGCAACATCAGAGAGCTGGAAAACTTCATTGAAAAGTATGTTAACCTCGGCGGCGATCTATCGTTCGATCCTGAAACTTTCATCAATGATGCCATTCAGGGAAAACAGCAAACTACAATTTCCGGCAATCTCAACAAAACAGTTGTCAGCCTCGCAGAAACTGAAAAACAAGCCATTATCAGCGCACTTCAATTTACAAACCGGAACATCAGTCACACTGCAAAAGCATTGTCAATCAGCAGAAATGCATTGTATGAGAAAATGAAAAGGCATGGGATTGAGTAAAATCTCAATTTAAAACGCTCAAAAATCAGCTTTTAGCTGCTGCTTTCTCCATTTCGCAAATTTCCTCGCTCAGAGAATTACTGAATATTAATGTATCCAAAATACCCGGATTGATTTATATCATTGATTTACATCACATTAGCCGGTATTTAGAAAAATTATAAATTACCTTCAAAATGCCTCTATCACAACCGGAATATCTACTTTAGCCCACAAAATATACAATTCATGCGAGTTTCAAGAATTCCCGTTACACAAAAGGTTGTCATCAGTGAAATGCCTGACCTCAGCCTGTTAGACCCACTCATCGAGAAATACAAAGGTCGCAAGGGCAATATGATCCCGCTTCTGCAAGGAGCTCAGAACATTTATGGATACATTCCCAAGGAAGCATTTGAAAAGCTTTCTCAGGATACCGGACTCAGCCTCAGCGAGATGTATGGCGTAGCTACTTTCTATGCACAGTTCAGAATGAATCCGGTGGGCAAGCACATCATCAAGGTGTGCCATGGCACTGCCTGCCATGTACAAAATGCCAATTCCATTACCGATGCCATTCAGGATGCACTTAAAATAAAAGACACCGAAACTACCGAAGACAGGCTTTTCACGCTGGAATCGGTTGCTTGTCTCGGTTGCTGTTCTCTGGCTCCGGTTATGATGATTGGAGATGACACATACGGTAAACTTACCGGAAAGGCAGCTGTAAAAATCATCAAGGAAATCCGGATAAGGGAAAGCCAGAATGATGAGAAATAAAACACAGGGATTAACATTGCTTTACATCAGAATATATGAGTAAAACACAGGTAATAGTAGGGTTGGGTAGTTGTGGCGTTGCTGCAGGAGCCGGCAAAACCTACGAAAAGATCAAAGCATTGCAGGAAGCCGAAAATCTGGATTTCATGCTAAAGAAAACCAGCTGTGTAGGTATGTGTTTCTGCGAGCCACTGGTTGAAATCGTGGACAGCAGCGGAACCTACCTTTATGGCGGAATTGATGAAAATAAAGTCTTTGACATCATCAACAAACACGTTGTTCAGGGAAGTCCCGTAAAAGAATATCTGGTTCATACCGATCTTTTTAAAACTCCCGAAAATGAATTTCTTGATGATCAGGTAAAAATTGTGCTTCGCAATTGCGGACACATGGATCCTGAAAGTATTGAGGAATATGAAGCCCGGCAGGGATATTCTGCACTTCGGCAAATTGCCGGAGAAAAAATCAGCTCCGAAACTGTTATCCAGAAAATCCTTGATTCGGGTATTCGCGGCCGCGGTGGCGGAGGTTTCCCGACAGGAATGAAATGGCGGTTTGCAGCCAACAATCCTTCGGATGAGAAATTTATCATCTGCAATGCCGATGAAGGCGATCCCGGCGCATTTATGGATCGTTCGGTGCTTGAGGGCGACCCTCATTCTGTGCTCGAAGGCATGATAATCGGTGCTTACGCAATCGGCGCCACCGATGGGGTAATTTATTGCCGTGCTGAATATCCGCTGGCCATCAAACGCCTCAATATCGCAATTGATCAGGCAAGAGAAAACCAATATCTTGGGAAAAACATCCTTGGCATCGAAAATTTCAACTTCGACATTCATATCAAGGAAGGAGCCGGCGCTTTTGTTTGCGGTGAAGAAACCGCACTGATTGCTTCGGTGGAAGGCGAACGCGGAATGCCTCGCAAACGTCCGCCATTTCCAGCTGCTTCAGGCCTTTGGCGCAAACCTACCAACATCAACAATGTTGAAACCTTCGCCAATATCCCCTGGATTATTATCAACGGCCCCGAAGCTTACGCAAAATACGGAACTGAAAAAAGTAAAGGAACCAAAGTTTTTGCCCTTGCCGGGAAAATAAAACGGTCCGGTTTGGTTGAAGTGCCGATGGGAATCACCATACGTGATGTGATTTTCAAACTCGGTGGCGGCATTCAGGACGACAAAAAATTCAAAGCCGTTCAGATGGGTGGTCCATCGGGCGGTTGCATTCCTGAGTATCTGGCCGACACCATTGTGGATTACGATTCAGTGAACGCAACCGGCGCCATCATGGGTTCCGGCGGTATGGTTGTGATGGATGAAACCACCTGCATGATTGATGTGGCGAAGTTTTTCCTTGATTTCACACAAAAAGAAAGTTGCGGAAAGTGCACATTCTGCCGCATTGGCACAAAACGCATGCTTGAAATCCTGATCAGGATTACCGAAGGCGAAGGTCGCGATGGCGACATTGAACTTCTCGAAGAACTTGCTTATCAGATCAAAGATACATCGCTTTGCGGACTGGGACAAACAGCGCCAAATCCTGTGCTTACCACCATCCGCTATTTTCGCGATGAATATGAAGCACATATTTATCACAAAAAATGTCCGGCCAAAGTCTGTAAGAAACTGCTCACTTACGAAGTTGACACAGAAAAATGCACCGGTTGCACTGTTTGCGCTAAAAACTGCCCCACCAATGCCATTGATGGCGATCGCAAACAATTACACTTTATCCGGCAGGAGGATTGTATCCGCTGCGGCGAATGTTATTCGAGGTGCAAGTTTGATGCAATCAAATTATTCTGAGCCAGATCATTACCAACCCAAAGTCAAAGAAATCCGATGAAGAATAAATTAAATATTATCCTGAACGATCAGATTGCCAAAGGTTTCGAGGGCGAAACAATACTTGAAGTTGCGCGACGCCATGGACTTGAAATCCCGACATTGTGCGACGATCCGCGTTTAGAGCCGTTTACTTCCTGTTACGTTTGCGTTGTTGAAGTTGATGGAATGCGCGGACTGCAGCCATCATGCTCAACCAAAATCGCGGAAGGGATGAAGATTCAGACCCACAGCGAAAAAGCTTTGAAATCGCGCAAAACGGCACTCGAACTGATGTTGAGCAACCATTATGCTGACTGTATTGGCCCGTGCAAGCAGACTTGTCCTGCAGGAGTTGATGTTCAGGGATATATCTCGCTGATTGAAAAAGGATTGTACAACGATGCCGTTGCTGTGATCAAAGAAACCAACCCACTGCCTGCAATTTGCGGAAGGGTTTGTGTTCGTCCGTGTGAAGTAGCGTGTCGCCGCAATCTTCTTGATGAAGGCGCTGCTGTTGGCATTGATTACATGAAACGTTTTGTTTCGGATTACGATCTTGACTCACCGACCAAATTCAGGCCACTCATAAAAGCTGATTCAGGAAAGAAAGTAGCTGTAATTGGTGCCGGACCCGGCGGATTATCTGCCGCATTTTTCCTCAGAAAAGAAGGCCATGCCGTGGATATTTTTGAGGCCAGTCCCGCAGCCGGCGGATGGCTCAGGTATGGTATTCCCGAATATCGTCTGCCCAACGACCTGCTGCAACGCGAAGTGGACAACATTACTGAAATGGGTGTAAACATCCACTACAACCAGCGCCTGGGCGAAACCTTCAGCTACAAAGATCTGAAGGAAAAATACAATGCAAGTGTGCTTGCCATCGGGTCACAAAAAGGAACCTCCATTGGTTGCGAAGGTGATGATGCCGAAGGCGTATTCGCAGGAACTGACTTTCTGAAAGCGCTGGAGCTCAACAAAACCGACAAACCCGACTTTTCAGGAAAAACGGTTGTTGTGGTCGGTGGCGGAAATACTGCCATGGATTGTTGCCGAACATCGCGCCGACTTGGAGCTGAAAAGGTGATTGTGATTTATCGCCGCACCGAGAAGGAAATGCCTGCCAACCCCATAGAAATTCACGAATCTAAGCTCGAAGGTGTGGAATATATGTTCCTCACACTTCCGCTTAAAGTGAAAAAAGACGAAAACGGACACATCAAAGGCATGATTTGTATGCGCATGGAACTCGGTGAGCCCGATGCTTCCGGCCGGCGTCGTCCCGTTCCCGTTCCAGACAGTGAATTTCAGATTGATGTTGATATCGCCCTTGCTGCAATCGGGCAAAAGACTGATGTACATTTTCTCAATGACATCAATTCAAATGAAACTGAAGGTCAACTGGTTGTGAATAAATGGGGTGATCTGGATGCCGACAAAAACACACTCCAAACCGGAATTCCTTCAATGTTCGCAGCCGGTGATGGTGTTACCGGCCCTGCAACCCTGATTCAGGCCATTGCTCAGGCAAAAGTTGCTGCATTAAGCTGCCACCAGTTCCTTACAAACCAACCTATTAAGCCGGCGATTAAAGAATTTATCAGTAAAAAAGATAATTTCAGAGAGCAGAAACCCGCTGACCTTGAAGGAAAATTTGCCAATCAGCTGCGCGAAGAAATGCCGGTGCTTGATCCGGATAAACGAATGAATTTTGAAGAAGTTGAATTGGGATACGAAAACGAGGAGGTTGCAAAAGCAGAAGCTGCACGCTGCCTCGAATGTGGATGCACTGTCTATTTTGACTGCGATCTGAAAAAATATTCCACAGAATACGGAGCCGAACAAATGCACTATGAAGGCGAACACCGCGAATATGATGTGGACTTCAGGCATCCGTATATTGAGATTGACAACAACAAGTGCATTCTTTGCGCCCGTTGTGTAAGAATCTGCCGTGAGGTGGTCGGCGCAAATGCGCTGGGACTTGTAAACCGCGGTTACGACACATTTGTTGCCCCAAGTATGGGCAATTCCCTGTGCGATACAAAATGCGAATCGTGCGGACTTTGCCTTTCAACATGCCCTACCGGTGCGCTTACCGAAAACAAATTGTTCAAACCCGGACCTGTGATTACCGAAAGTTTCCAAACCATATGTAACTATTGCTCTGTGGGATGCAACCTCGAAATTCACCACCGCAATGGTTTTGTGATGGAAGTTAAAGGTGCTGAAGGATTGATTAATGGCGATGGAAACATTTGCCGCTATGGCAAGTTCGGATATCAATACCTGAATGACAAAAGCAGGATAACAAGTCCGATGCTCAAGAAAAACGGCAAACATGAGCCCATCAGCTGGGATGAAGCATTTGCTATACTTGACAACGAAATCAAAACCTCAAAACCTGAAGAAATTTCATTTTTTGCAGGAGCCAGGCTTACCAACGAAGAGCAATTTCTTGTTCAGAAACTGGCAAGAGCAGGTGCCAAAACCAACAATATCGGCAGTTTCCATTATCTGGGAAGAGGTAGCAATTACACCAAATTATCGAAAGCCAATCTGCCGTTTCCTGAGCTTACCGAATCGAGCCGCGTTATTCTGTTGGGCGCTGAAGTCAGCCGCGACAATGCCGTGGCCGGTTTTATGATCTGGAACAATCAGAAAATGAAAGGCATTCCTGTTGAGCTTATCACCACTTTGAGTGAAAGTTCGTCAGAACACAAAGCCGACAGAATCATCAGGATAAAATCCTACTATCATTTTGTGAAAGCCGTAAATCATTACCTGCTGTCGCATAAACTTGAGAATGGTTTGTTTATCCGTGATCTGATCGATAACTTCGGCGAATACAAAGATCAGGTGCTCAGCGAATCATTCGATGAACTGGTAAAAGCTTCAGGCGTTGACCGCGAGGAAACCATCATTCAGTTTGCCATTGATTACAACAACGAAAAAGCTGCGGTCATTGCCTTCTCTGAAAAGGAACTTTCGGGCCGTACCTGTGCTGAAATCTTCAATCTGGCCTGCATTACCGGCAAACACGGCAAAACCGGCGCAGGACTGATGCTGCTGAAGGAAAAGAACAACAGCCACGGCTTACACGACATGGGCGTTATGACAAATCTCGGCCCAGGTGCTTGTGACTGGCAAGATCCGATTCTCAGGCAGACATTCGAGCACATCTGGAATTGTGGCGAACTGCCCGCATGGCAAGGCTGCACCCTTCATCACATGCGCGATGGCAACTACAAAAAACTGTTTGTTTTCGGCGAAGATCCTGTAGGTTGTGCCATTCGACCGGAAGAAGTAAAATTATGGTTTGAAAATTCAGGTTTCACCATGGTTCAGGATTATTTTATGACCGAAACCGCGAATATGGCCGATCTGGTTATGCCAGCCTCACTTCCCTGGGAAACTGGCGGAACATTTACAAATTCGCAAAAGGTGATTCAAAAGGTTGATAAAAGCAAAACTTCACCTCTGAAATTCGATGCATGGCAGCAAACCAACACAATTCTTTCAGGCCTAGGACTGGGTTCTATTGAAAGCGTGGATGATGTTATGTTCGAAATAGCTTCGCTCCTGCCCAAGTATTGCACCAGCAGCAAACTTCAGTTCAGAATTACCTTTGAAGACAACTATAATCCGATGTTTCTGCATGGCTGCGATATCGTAAATAAAAGATTTGACGAGGAGTTCGAATCGGCTTTTTAAAAAACCAAAACCTTCCGGTGACTCAAAATCCCGGAAGGATTCATTTTTATTCCGGAAGGCAAATTTACAGCCGGATGAATTTCCCGGAAACCACAGCATTGTTTTCATACCTGAGTCTGAAAATATAGACTCCGCTGCGGAATATTTTCTCTGTCAGCAGAAAGCGCCGGTTATTGAAGCTGAACTCTGAAACCAGACTTCCTGAAATGTCAAAAACCTGAGCGACTCCGTTTCGTGCCGGTGGATTTGCAATAAGCAACTCCACTTCATTTCCAGTGGATAGCAGAGAATAACCTTCGTCGCCGACAGCAATATATTCCACTTGTAAATTGGTGGTAAAACCAGTGTTTCCCAGCTCGAGGCGATAAATATTGCTGGCATAGGACAGCGGAGTACTATCGGTAAAAGTATAGGTAAATGCAACTTCCGGACTACCGCAAATGCCGGGAATTTCGCCTATCTCAGTAAAGATCATTCCATCCTGAGAGCGCTCGATCCGGGTGCCTTGGCAAAGACTACCGCTGCGGAATGTCCAGCGCAGAAATACACTTTCTCCCTGTTGAAATCCTGAGAAATCCTGAAGCAGGGGATGCGGTTGCGCCCATGCGAGGAATGGAAGTATCATTAAGAAAATGGAAGAAAAAAGTATCTTGTTCAAAAGTTTCATGTGGCAACTGCAATTGGGTTGAGCTTACAATATTAACACCAAATGACAGGACATGTTTAATAGAATATTTTGATTAAACAAGAATACCTAACAAGTTGAAAGAATACTTGTTAGGTCACATCCATCCCGATTACTGCCGGAATTTCACTAAAATGGACAACCCCGGAATAAAAACAGAAGATTACCAAACGTCTGATTTCCCCTGCCTGTCAGTTCGAATACTTGTGAAAACAATTGATCAGATTACTTTTTCTTTTTGAAAATCTTTTTCAGGAAAGAGTCTTCTTTAGGCTTTCTCTTTTCTCTACCTTCCGGAGTCTGCCTGTCAGACTTCTGATCGTTCTTCCGTTCAAACAATCTGTCAAAAAATCCTTTGACACCCTTCTGTCGATATGGATCACATTGCATAAAAGTGTACACATCAGCAGAATACCCAAACGGGGTAAGATATTGTCTTTTCAGCTCAGCATCTTTTTCAATTCCGCTGAAAACCTGAGCGACAATCGGCAATGCCAGAGATGATCCGGATCCTTTTGCACTGAAAAAATGAACATCAGGCGTGCGGGCTCCCACCCATGTTCCAACCACCAGATCAGGCGTATAGGCAATAAACCATGCATCAGAATAATTCTGTGCAGTTCCTGTTTTCCCGGCAACTTCGGCACGGATTCCATATTGACTGCGCATTTTTGACCCCGTTCCCTGGTTGATAACCTGTTGCAGAATAGCAGTAATCTGCTGACTTGTCTCTTTGCTGAAAACTCTGGCTGAAGCGGCTGAATTATTAACATACAACAGATTGCCCTGTGCATCTGTAATTTTTTCAATCATTACCAGATCGTTAACATTACCCTGATTCGCAAAAGCACCATAAGCCCTTACTATCTCAAAAAGAGATAAATCCAGCGTGCCGATTGCTATGGATGGGGCATCATCAACTATATTCGGGAAGTCCAGTTTATTGCAGGTATTGATGATGCTTTCTCTGCCTGCTTTAAAGTATAAATCTATCGTTGGAAGATTCATTGAATGGGCAAGAGCATACCATAAAGCCACTGAGCTGTCGCGCGTTGAGGAATGATCTGCATTCTTTGGTTCCCAACCTTCGTACTGAGGATAACTTTTCACCTCATTTTCGAGATATTCACAAGCCTCAATACCTGATTCAATTGCAGTTGCATATACAAAAGGCTTAAAAGCCGAAGCAATTTGCCGATGCGATTTAACCATATCAAATGGAAGAGTTCTGAAATTATTGCCACCAATCCATGAAATCACTGCACCGTTTTTCGGATTGGTGACCAGCACAGCGGCATTCAACATGCTGTAATAATGCCAGAGACTGTCAAGCGTGCTTATGTTTTTTGATTGAAAACCATCCCATTCAAAAACCTCCATATCACTTTTCTGCTTATCCTGCTCAAATGTGGCCGACTGACTCCTCTTTTTGTCATACCATTGTTTCTTAAATTTCCGGCTGTCGAGTTCCTTATCGAGCAATTTCTGCATATTCGTCATATGGATTTTCACCGCAGAATCAGCCATTCCCTGAATCTTCATATTAAGGGTAGTATAAACCCTGAGCCCGTCTTTGTTCAGACTATATTCTTTTCCGGTGTTTATTCTCAATTCTTCAAGAAGTTCCAATGCTTTAATTTTCACCTGATAAACGAAATAACCTGCAGGAGAGCTTAAGCTGATGTTTGCATAGTCGAGTGTCAATGGGAGTTTTCTCAGGCTATCAGCCACTTCAGGCAGCAAAAACTGTTGATCTTCCATAAGCCTCAAGACCAGATTGCGCCGCGAAATTGCATTTTCGGGATTTCTTTTTGGGTTAAAATGGGTACTGGCTTTCAGTGAACCAATCAGCACAGCCGATTCTTCAGTTTTTAATTCACTTGCTGATTTATTAAAAAATCGCCGGGCCGCAGTTTCCACGCCATAAACATCTTCGCCAAATGGCACTGAATTGAGATAAAGCAAGATTATTTCCTCTTTGGTATAAACTTTTTCCAAACGAACAGCGATGATTATTTCCCTGACTTTATTTACGGGAGTGGTCAATAATCCAAAGTGACTCCGGCCATAAAGGTTCTTGATCAACTGCTGTGTGATGGTGCTTCCGCCACCTTTATTGTTTCCAAATAAAATACTTTTAAAGAAAACGCGGAAATAACTCTTCAAATCATAACCACGGTGTGTAAAAAATCGTTTATCCTCGGTTGCAATCAAGGCATATTTCAGATGCTCAGGAATTTCGCCAAGACTAATATTGGTTCGATTCTCCGCAAAAAATTTTCCAATTATGATATCATCAGCAGAATAAACTAATGAAGCTTCTTCATTTCTGATTTCTGCCAGTTCAGCTTTATCGGGCAATGCACCGAAAATTCCAAAATAAACCATTAAGAAAAACAATACAGCCATCAGCAAAACTGAAGATATTAGCAGAGCCAGATATTTTAGCGCTTTTTTAAAAAGACGAAGATTTTTAATCTGCATGTATTCAGGAATTTTAAACCAACGAGAGTTTCACAAAGTTAGTTTAATAACGTAGTCAGCCAGGTTAAATTATTGCTGAATCGGTAAAGTACTAATAAACAAGCATCTATAGAATTGTTCCTATAAGTGTATTAGCAGAGAATTGCTATCAACAATAATACATGAAACGGGATTGCCGTATAATTGATTGATTAATAGGAAAATAATCATGAAATGGAGGAAAAACCTGTCCAAAAGCCCGTTTAATGCCTGAAAACATTCCTCAATATCTCAACTGCCTGCATCAGCATTTCATCTGTAAAATCAAGATGCGTGACAAAGCGGATGGATTGTTTGTCGAAAGCGATGGCTCTGAAACCAGACTCAGCAATACGACTCACCACTTCAGCAGCTTTAAGCGGAGCAGCCACCCTGAAAATGACTATGTTTGTTTCAACAGGCAGAACCGTTTCCACCCAACTCAGTTCTGACAGCATATCACCCAGGAACTTAGCCCTTCGGTGATCTTCCTTTAGCCTCTCCACATGAAAATCAAGTGCATAAATTCCGGCTGCTGCCAGATAACCGGCCTGACGCATTCCACCGCCAAAAACTTTTCGCACGCGGCGGGCTTTGCGGATAAACTCTTTGTCACCAAGCAGCAATGATCCAACCGGAGCACCAAGTCCTTTGGATAAACAAACCGAAATGCTGTCGAACATTGCGCCACATTCTTCGGTAGATTGTCCGGTGACAGCCAGTGCATTGAAGATCCGTGCTCCATCAAGGTGATACTTCAGTCCGTTTTTGCGGCACACCTCCCCTATTTCTGCAAGCACATTATTGTTGTAAACCGCTCCTCCACCTTTGTTCATGGTATTTTCTACTTCAACCATGTCTGTTTTCGGGCGGTGGAGATCATCGGGGTTGATATGATCCATTACATCCTGAGCTGTGATCATTCCACGATCACCTTCGAGCAGACAAACCGACAAGCCTGAATTGCTCATCAATCCACCACCTTCATAATAATAAAGGTGTGAAAGCTTATGCAGAATAACTTCCTCTCCCGGCTGAGCATGAACCCTTGCAGCAATCTGATTGGTCATGGTGCCTGACGGACAATAAAGCCCGGCCTGCTTTCCGAACAGAGCAGCAGTTTTTTGTTCAAGAGCTGTAACTGTGGGATCTTCACCAAAAACATCATCGCCTACCTTTGCCGAAAACATGGCTTCAAGCATTTCAGAAGTGGGACGGGTAACGGTATCGCTGCGTAAGTCTATCATTGAATTTGTAGTTTTGGCTGCAAAGGTAGTGTTTGGAAGGGAAAATTATCCTTTTTCCGGTTTCTGAATTTTGGATTGAAAAATGACATCCGAAAACAAAAAGAGGCAGGATAAATCCCGCCTCTTTCACTCAAATAATGCTGGTTTTGTACAAGAAAAATAATGAATCAGCCAGTTCTAATTAAGCTTTGGGTTGTACCACGAAAAGCACATCGTTTTTGGCTACAGAATCGCCCGTTTTAAATTTAATCTCACTGATTACACCATCAACCTGTGCTTTAAAATTATTCATCATTTTCATGGCTTCGATTACCACAACGGTTTCACCTGCTTTAACTTCGTCGCCGTTATTCTTGCGATATTCCACCAACATTCCCGGTATCGGCGCAAGCATTGCCCCGGCTGAAACTTCTTTAATTTTAGCGGTTTCAGCTTTTTTTCTGTTCGAACGCATGCCGTTTGATTTGCCATTTGGAATGGAAACATTAAATTTTTCGCCATCCACAAAAACTTCCATTTCAAACTGTCCGCTGCAATCTTTTTTAGCGGTGAGCTCTCCTGATAATGCTTTCGCTACCAGTTCGTCTTCACGTCTGACATCTTCAAGCGTTTTTGGAATTGCATCGGCAGGTACTTCTTCGAGACCATATTTCCATTTCAGGAAACGTTTTCCGGTTACAGGATACAGCGCCACAATCAACTCATCGTCAATGTCTTTTGCCAGACCTTTTGCATCTTCAGCAACCTGTTTCATTTCAGGTTCAAGCACACTTCCCGGACGGCATTCAATGTGTTGCTCACCGCGTGGATAATCTTTCAGCGCCTTTTTCCTCAGCTCCTCATTGATCGGCATGGTAGTTTTACCATACAAACCGTAGCAAAGGTCTCTTACCTGTTCGGTGATTTTTGAATATTCACCTTCGTAAGAATCGAAAAGCACATTGTTGACAGTCTGCACACCAACAATCTGGCTGGTTGGCGTAACCAAAGGAATCTGACCCAGGTCTTTACGCACTTTAGGCAACATTCTGAAAACTTCATCAAGCCTGTCGAGGGCATTCATTTGTTTCAGCTGATTAACCAGATTTGAAAGCATTCCGCCCGGTGTTTGATGCATAATCACATCGGTATCAATGATGGAATATTTCGGATTGTTGGCCAGATGCTTGTATTTTGGAATCACTTCCTCCATCATTTCACTGATTTTGCTCAGTTTTTTGATGTCGAAACCGGTATCGCGGTTGGTTCCCAGCAGGGAAATCACCAACGGCTCAATGGCTGCATGTGAAGTCCGGTAAGCATAAGGCGACATGCACGTATCCACAATATCCACACCGGCTTCAATTGCTTTGAAAATGGCCAGATCGCCCATTCCTGAAGTAAAATGGGTGTGAAGATTGATGGGAATATTTGTGATCTTCTTGAGCTCAATCACCAGATTATAAATATCGTAGGGAGCTACAAGACCGGCCATATCTTTGATACAGATGGAATCCACGCCGAAATTCACAAGCTCCCTGGCTTTATTGAGATAATAATCAATATTATAAATCTCACCGCCCATGCGGGGTTCGGTTAAGGTGTAACAAATGGTACCCTGAAAATGACGGTTGTTTCTTTTCACCACTTTTGCGGCAGTTTCGAAGTTCCTGTAATCATTCAGCGCATCGAAGCAGCGAAAAATATCCATTCCGTTGTCGCAGGCTCTTTGTACAAAACTTTCGACCACATCATCGGCATAGTTTCTGTAGCCCACCACATTCTGTCCGCGCAAAAGCATAAAGAAAGGGGTTTTTGGCATATGCTTTTTCAGGGTCCTGAGGCGCTCCCATGGATCTTCGTTCAGGTAACGGTGCATGGTATCGAAAGTAGCGCCGCCCCATGTTTCAATGGCATGAAAGCCAACTTCGTCCATCATCTGTGCCATGGGAATCATATCCTCCGTACGGCCGCGTGTTGCAAAAAGAGACTGATGACCATCGCGGAAGCTGAGGTCCTGTATTTTAACAGGGTTTGCTGCTGCAGGCCTGTTAACATCATAATTCATAGGGGTCATTTCAAGAACCCCGTGTTTATCGTATTTCATTTTTGATCCTTTCAAAATTGTGGTTAATTACTTTGAATCCCGGAAGTCGCCTCCCTTACGTTGAATGAGCTCACGTCCATTCATTGCTATTTTGTTGCCCAGCTGCCGCCATTCGGTGTCAGTGCTTTGTGGAGTTTCATCCACATTATTCAGCAAACAATAGCTTACCGCGATTGCAGCGGCCTTCATTTTTTTTTGTCTTGAGGTCATAGTGCTGTTATTGAGGTATATTACCGTGTTTTTTTGGAGGTAAAATTTCACTTTTCGAAGCCATAATTTCCATGGCGTCAATCAATCTTTGCCGGGTTTCGCAAGGCAGGATAACCTCATCGATGTATCCACGTTGCGCTGCGATATAGGGAACATTAAATGCTTCCTCGTATTCAATAATTTTCTCCTGGGTTTTTGCCGCTTTGTCGTCGGCTTCTTTTATTTCTTTGCGGTATCCCGAAAGAACTTCAACAGCGCCCTTGGCACCCATTACTGCAATTTCGGCAGTTGGCCAGGCAAACACCATATCAGCGCCCAGATGTTTGGAGCTCATGGCAACATACGATCCACCGTAATCTTTACGAATAACCACCGTAAACTTAGGTACTGTTGCTTCGGAATAGCTCCAGAGCAGTTTGGCTCCGTGACGGATAATCCCGGCCCACTCCTGATGAACACCCGGCAAATATCCCGGAACATCCACAAAAGTGATGATGGGAATGTTAAAAGCATCGCAGGTTCTGATAAAACGACTGATTTTATCGGAAGCATCAATATCGAGACAACCAGCTGAAACCATGGGCTGATTGCCGATAATTCCTACCGAACGGTTATTCAATCGGGCAAAGCCAACAATACAGTTTTCGGCAAAATGCTCGTGAATTTCAAAAAAATCACCGCTGTCAACCACCTCTTTGATGATGACTTTCATATCATAAGGTGTTCGCGGATCATCGGGAATAATGGTATCAAGCTCCGGACATAAACGTGCGGCATCGTCGCCCATATCTACCTTTGGAGTGCGCTCCATATTGTTATCAGGCAGATATTCAAGCAGGTAGCGGATCTGCTCAATCGTATCTTCATCATTTTCGCAGGCAAAATGAGCGTTGCCACTCTTTGTATTATGAACCATTGCCCCTCCAAGCTCTTCAAAGCTGGTATCTTCGCCGGTAACGGTTTTGATAACATAAGGACTGGTAATGAACATATGACTCGTTTTCTTCACCATAAAAACAAAGTCGGTCATTGCTGGAGAATACACCGCACCACCGGCACAAGGTCCCATTATGGCAGAAATCTGCGGGATAACGCCTGATGCACGGGAGTTACGAAAGAAAATCTCTCCATAACCTTTCAATGCATCAACACCTTCTTCAACGCGGGCTCCCCCTGAATCATTCAAGCCCACCACCGGCGTTCCTGATTTAAGCGCCAGATCCATAACCTTACAGATTTTTGCAGCGTGCATTTCACCGAGCGATCCACCCATGGAGGTAAAATCCTGTGAAAAAGCAAAAACCGGGCGACCATTCACCAGACCATGGCCGGTAATAACTCCATCAGATTCTATTTCTACTTGCGCCATCCCGAAATTGGTAGAACGGTGCGAAACAAAAGTGTCGAGCTCTCTGAAACTGTTTTCATCAAACAGCAGCTCAATTCTTTCTCTTGCCGAGAGCTTTCCTTTTTCGTGTTGTTTCTGAATGCGGTCTTTGCCGCCCATTTCAGCAACCTTTAAACGTTTAGCCTTTAACAAGGCCAGTTTTTCAGCAACTTTCATTTATTTTGGTTTTATTTTGATTTTTATCTTGTTTTGTTCAATTGCAATCCATTCAATTACTTCGCAGCTCAGGACAATACTTTATTGTGCAGGCATTTCGGTTTGAACACCCGACTGTGCATTAAAAAGCTTACGGGCCACATCGGGTGAGCTAACCCCACCGGGTCCTGCAAGGCATCCACCTTCACAAGCCATTACTTCAATCATATTCCAATCGTGTTTCCCGGTTGCCAATCGGCGTAAAACAGCCATATTCTTTTTGTGAAGACCGCTTATCACCAGCGGTTTAATTTGTTCTCCGGTGTAATACGCAGCCACTGAGTTTAACACACCCGAGCTGACAGCAAATCGCCGCTCAGGATAAACAATTCCTTCTTCTTCAGCTTCAAAAACCTGAAGATCAACACCTTTGGCAATCATCAGTGAACCAAGTTCTTCAAAGGTCATTACATAATCCACTCCCGGATATTTAAGAGCCTCGGCCTGCTTTGCCACACAAGGACCAATAAAAACCACGACAGCATCGGGATATTTGTCGCGAACCAATCCGGCAGTATATCGCATAGGTGTCCAGGTTTCAGACACAAACGGCTTCAACTGCGTGAGGTGCTTTTCAGTTAACTCAACCCAGGCAGGGCAGCACGAAGTAGCCATAAATTGCTGACCTGATTCCAAAACATGCCCAAGCTCTTCAGCTTCATGCCTTGCGGTGAGCTCAGCACCTTGCGCCACTTCAAAAACATCTGTAAAGCCAAGCTTTTTCACAGCGGTAACCAACTGCCCGTAACTTGCTCTGAATTGTCCGCAAACTGCGGGAGCCAGCATTGCCACCACCGGTTTATCAGCTTTCGACATTTTGTGAAGAATACTGATAAGTTGCGATTTATACATGATTGCACCAAACGGGCAAGCCACCATGCAGCGTCCGCAATGGATGCATTTTTCGTAATCAATCTGCTCAATCCCCTCTGAATTCTGCGAAATTGCTTTTACCGGACAGGATTCTTCGCAGGGAATCGGTACATAAATTATGGTATGATAAGGACAAGCATCCTTGCAAAGTCCGCAACCCACGCATTTTAAAGGATCAATCTTTGCCTGTCCGTTTTCCATGACAATTGCATTTTTCGGACAGATTACCATACAGTTACTGGCAAGGCAACCGCGGCAGAGATTGGACACCACATAATTACTTTTAACGCAGGAAGTGCAAGCTTCGCCAACCACAGTCAGCACACCTTCTCCCTGATCAGTCCCGGCAAGGGCGCGCAAAGCATAACTGTAAAGGCTTTCCAGTTCATCAGTTTCGTCGGCAATATTAAAGCCGAGCAAAGCCATAATTCTGTATTTGATTATAGCTCTGGCCTTATGAATGCAACAGCGCGAACCATTGGTCAGCGTATTGCGTGGAGCCATAGCCAGTGCGATGCGATCAATATCTTCAAGTTTCCCTTCAAGGTAAAGTCTGCAAAGCCGGGTGATAATCTCCCGCCGGATTAGCGTGGCATTATTTGTATGTGCCATTTGTCAACTCCTCCGTTATTGCTGAAATCACCTTTTGCAGATTTGCTTCCCCCATCAGTTTCCCGTTAATTGTTACAAACGGAGGCTTTCCGTTTTCCTGCTTATTGCAATAGCCGGGGCAATTCATTCCTTTTACATGAACAAGATGGCGGATATTTTGCGGAAGCTGATCCTGAATTATTTCAAATTCAGACCCACCCATCACAAAGCAAAGAGTTCCGTAGCAAATACTTACTTCAACCTGTCCGTTCATTTTGTTCATTGTTAGTTTTTCAGATAAAGTCCAGATGTACTTCTTTCAAATATTTGTCCTCGAGCAGTCTTTTTACTTTCTTCACCAGATTCCTTCTGATTTCCAGTTCAACAGGAAGACTTGGATCCTGATGTGCTTCGTTGATTCGAGTTCCTGCCAGCAAAAAAATCTGATCGTTGTTCAGCAGCAAAGAAAGGAGCGCTGAAGCAGCATCTTTTCCCTTTACAGGAAGCTGAACTCCTGCTTCAAGTCTTGCCGAAACGCGGCCCAGCGTAAGAACACCCTCAGTTACCAGATCCACACCCTGCATAAATGAAACAGGAGGAATGTCTGACATTGAATCGAGACTAACTTCTATTTCGCGGCCCAGCTCACGCGATACAATTTCGGCAGTTGTGCCTCCCGATAAAACTTTGCTGCCACTGAACGAATCAACTGTCATGGCAAGCCGATGATCATCTTCCTGATGAAACGGAGGGCCGGTGCAGAGCAACAACTTTCGCGGGTGCCTGAAATAAATTACGATACACGAAATATCATCTTTGGCATCGTAAATATCATTGGCATGAGCGTGTTCGGTAATTCTTCCGGCCAGTTCAGATGCTGAAATTCCAGGCTCAGTGTCAAGAATGCGGCAAATCCAGTTTCCGGCATCTGTAACATCCCATCCAAACGGATACTGAGCTGTTCCCAGCCCTGATTGGCTGACACCATCAGAAAGAAGAATAATCCGGTCTTCAAGACGTGCCTGAAACGAACTGCAATAAAGTTCTCTCGTGTTGCCTGGTTTTTTCGAAATCCGCTTTTTAGTAATTTCAGGAGTGAACAAGGCATTTCCTCTTACAATAATCAGAGGAGGATTGTCGAAATTCACAATTCGTGTTTCACCATCGGCATCGCTGTCAACAATGGTAAAAGTGGCATAACTGATTTTGCGGTTTTTGTCAACCGGCAAAGTATCAAGAATAGTTTTGGCAGTGTGTTCAGGAGGATAGTGTTCAATGGTAAAATTCAAACCCATTGTGGCAGTAAGCGTAGCAAGCACATTAGCTCTGACTCCGCTTCCAAGTCCATCACTGAGCACAGTAATGATGCGATTCTCTTCCTGTATTTTTTTCGACAGAAAAACATCACCACAGATAACTTCCCCCTTTTTGCTTAATTGCTTCGAGGCTATCTCAATATAGAGTTCATCCCTGTTCATTGGCTGAATCTTTAACAGGGTTATTAACCAGAGCGTTAAGCATAGTTTCGGTACGGGCAGCATTCTCGCCAAGCAGATAAGCCACTTTTTGAACAGTCCCCATATTTTCATGCACAACCTGTCGGATTCTACGCATAACTTCCTCCTGCATGAGCCCGGGCTGGTGAAGATCCTGAATTATTCCGCAGATAATCCGGTGACGCTGAATGGTAAAAACAGAAAGGTTCAAAAGTCTTCCGTTTTCATCCACATTTCTGTCAATCAGATCGTTGCCCGATGATAGTACATTTGCAAATACCTTATGAAAACCTATCATTTTGCGCATATCTGCACCCTTAAGTCCTGGTTTTGCATCCCAAAGCATGGCAGCATCATTCCCGATCAGATCGGCGAATATTTTATTGCTCTCAATCACGTGCAGGCGATCATCCACCAAAACCACTCCGTAAGGCATACGTTGCAGCAAAACACTGGCTTTATCGGTCGCAACCTTCCGCATATACGAAACACACATCTGACGTTCGGCCATGCCATTCAGCATTGCGATGGCAAAATCGCGGCAACTGTTGTATCCGCATCCGCCGCAATTGAGCTCATCTGCTGTTGATGATTTTCCGGCGGTTTTCAGTGCTTCCTGAATATCATCTTCTGCCCAGAATTTATCTTTTTGCGACTGGGTAACAATACAGTAAGGTGTTCTGATATCGGGAATACCGGTTATCAGGTTTCCTTCCTTTACGGGAAGTTTAGGGCTATTACGATATTGATCAACCCTGAGGTTTTTAACAATTGTGCCTTCTTTTGCAGAAGTACCCGGTCCGTTTACACAGCCACCTTCGCAAACGAGGAGCTCCAGAAACAGTTTCGAAGCGGGATCAATTTTGTCAATTCCGGCAAGTGCTTGTTTTATATTCCCAATGCCTGAAATATGCATAAAATTTACACCTGCAGTGTTTCCATTACTTTTCAATGTGCTGACCATCCCGCCATCGAGCGGATATAGAGCTCCGTCATAAGCTCTGGTTGGGACAAAATCATCATCAACCGATGCACAGGTGAGTTCAGGAAAAATGCCTTCCTCTTCAAACCAGCGCCTGAGATCGTTGAAAGTCAGTGCAGCATCAATCAGAGATGGAAAATCATCAGATTCAGTTTTCTTGGCCACACATGGGCCGATAAAAACAACACGAATTGTTTCGCCATACCAGCGGCGCATCATTGAGGCATGTGCCATCAGCGGTGACTGCAATCCTACCAGGCTTTTTGCAAGTTCTGGCTTGTATTTTCTTATGTAATCCACTGCCGATGGACAAGCAGTGCTGATATAGATTCCGGGGCCTGATTCCTGAAGAAATTCAGATGTACTTGCTGTTACAAGTTCAGCGCCCAGTGCGGTTTCAGAAACACCTGTAAAGCCCAGCTTTTTAATTCCGGCAACCAGTGACTGTGGTGTGAAATCAGAAAATTCAGATACAAACGAGGGCGCAAGCGAAATATATACGGGTCTGCTTCTCCGGAGCATCCTCTTGACCCGCGACACATCATCACGTACTTTTTTGGCTCCTGACGGGCAAATCAGCGTGCAGCGACCACAGAAAATACACAGGTCTTTCACAATGGAAGCCCGGTCAGATTCTATCTTTATGGCCTTCACCGGACATTCCCTGATGCATTTGTAGCAATCCTGGCAATTATTGACTTCGGTGTAAACCGCTTGCATATTGTCCATGGCTTCCGTTTAAACCTGTGATCCGGAAAGTGCTGTTTTCAGGATATTGATGATATTGGCAGGATGTACATCCTGATAAACATGATCGTTAATTGTTATTACCGGGCCTTTGCTGCATAAGCCTGAGCACAATTGCCCTTTGAAACCTATTTCTGCTTCCAGATTCCGCTCACTCAGCCAGGCCTTGACAAGTTCAAGACTCACTCTGTTTCCCCGCGAATAGCAGGAACTGCCCATGCAAATGATGATCTGGTTTTTTGGTTTCATTTTGAGGTTCGTTTAATTTGTTTGCTTAGAATCAGAGATTGCTGTTTTTGCTTCGCAACAAGCTTATCAGGTTGCGATAGCCTTCAGCGATATCCTGACCCGGATGTGTATTTTCGACAATGATATTTTCATCAGTTTCAATAACATCATAAGTAAAATTCCAGATTGCTTTCATACCAGCAGCAACAAGAATGTCAGCAATATGCTGAGCTTCGCCCGATGGTGTGGCAATAATGCCCAGACAAACATGCATTCTTCCGGCAAGCGGAATTATTTTATCGGGAGACATTACTTTTATGGAACCTATCTGATTGCCAATTTTACGGTAATCGTTGTCAAAAGCTGCAACTATCTTCAGATCCGTTTGCCCGAGGTTTTCCTTAAGCAACAATGATGTACCCAGTTTGCCTGCTCCGACAAGAAACGATTCCGTTTCATTGCGATAGCCAAGAATTTCTTCAATAGCGGTCATCAATCCGGTAATCTGAAATGCCTTCTGCCCTGCCATACAGAGATTGTTCATTATTAGATCTTCCTCAACCAGAGGCAGACTTATACCGGTTTCAGCAGAAACTGATCCCAGCGAAACATCGGTTCTCCCCCTGAGACGCATAAGTCTCAGCAAGGTAAGGTAAAGTGTAAATCGCTTAATCTCATCAATTGCCAGTGACTCATTCTTCACAAAATTTATGTTTGAACTCAGGGCTTCACCTGAAACATAATCATGAAACGGAGCTGTGGAGACAATGGATGGATTGGACGGACAATTTTTGATCCGGGGATTTAACTTGCTTTCCATAATTTTCAGATTTTAAGCCTGTTTGGGCAAAACGTTTCCGGCATATAACTTCCCGATTTCGTGGACTTTTGAATTTCCGGAAACGGCTTCGGCAACATTTTCAGTAACATTCAGACTGATATTTGCTCTGCTGATGGCATGTTCAAAATCAACCACATGGGCATTAAATTCAGGCCCGTCGGTAGCAACATCTTTAACCTCTCCGTTAACTTTGAGTCGAAAAGCGGAAGGTTCATTTTTAAAAGAATCGGTCAATTGTAATCCAAAATTGGCAGTCGCGGGAACTCCATAGCTCAGCGTGAGATCAGAAACTGATTTCATCATTTTCAGCGTCCCGAAAATAGTGACCAGATCATAACTATCCACTTGCTTTTCAAATAGTAATCCGAGTAATTGAGTTGCTGAACCATGAAATCCCACACTGCCATCTTCTGTTGCCAGAAATACATTCCGGCATATTTTTTCAAATTGATCTCTGAATAAAAAATCGTTTCTTGTTTGTGCTGCCAATATTACATCAACTTTGCATCCCAACTGATGCAACCATTTTATCTGTGCCAGAGCAGTTGCAGAAGCAATACCTCCTGCTACAAACAACATTCCTGAACTCTGCAATTCTTTGTCATTACATTCAGTAAGCTCCGAAGGTTTGCCCAACGGACCTTTTAAGTTGGCCAGGATGTTAATCTCATTGTTGTTGGCCAGCTGTCCGGTTGAATGATCAACCACATGCACCAGAAGTGAAATGCTTCCATTCTCAATATTGGTGCCTGTAACCGGCAAGAATACAGAACTGGTTTTTTCTGATGGCAGCACCGAAACATACTGTCCGGGCAATATGCCTGCAGCAATACGCGGGGCAAATACCTCAATCAAAACAATGTCAGTAGTGAGTCTTTTTCTCTGTATGATGGTGAACATGGCAGCAATTTTTAGTTTTTTGATTTTGTGAAGAAAACCGGCAGGTTTCTGATTTGGCAGTACCTGCCGGCAGGTAAACACACACACTAATCAAGTCAGTCTTTGTATATCAGATACATACCTTTTCGCCGAGGTAAGCCGCTGTATAAAGTGCTTTAAATTCTTTCTCACCCGTTTCGCGGGGATTGCATCCGGTGCAGGCATCCTGCACAGCATTTTTCGATATACGGTCAATATTCTGATTGAACATATCCTCTGTTATTCCATATTCTTTAAGGCTCATCGGGATGTTCAGTTTTTCATTCATTCCTGTGCAGAAATCGCGGTAAGCATCCACAAGTTCGTCGGTTGTATTTCCTGAAAGGCCGATGCATTTTGCAATGTCAGCATATCTTTCGGCACATACGCTGCGGTTATAATCAATAACCACTGGCATATAAATGGCATTCAGACAACCATGCGGGATATGAAAAACTGCCCCTGATTTATGCGCCATGCTGTGCACAATTCCCAGCAAAGCATTAGAGAATGCCATTCCTGCCAGACATTGAGCTATGTGCATCTTATCGCGTGCCTCTTTATCACCATGATATGATTTCTCAAGATTCTCTTTTATCATCTGAATGGCTTTGATGGCCAATGGATCAGAAAAATCAGAACGATTAACCGCTACATAGGCTTCGGTTGCATGAGCCAGCGCATCCATTCCTGTGAAAGCTGTCAGCTCCTGCGGCATGGTATATGCCAGCGAAGGATCAACAATGGCTATGTCGGGCGTAATTTCAAAGTCAGCCAATGGATATTTAATCTGAGTTTTGTAATCAGTAATTACAGAAAAAGCTGTGACTTCGGTGGCTGTTCCGCTGGTTGAAGGAATTGCTACAAAGCGGGCTTTATTGCGCAGTGCAGGAATGTTGAAGGGTTTTGCAATGTCTTCAAATTTTGCTTCAGGATGCTCATAAAAGACCCACATTGCTTTTGCAGCATCTATGGGCGATCCGCCGCCGATTGAAACAATCCAGTCAGGACCGAAACGCTTCATTGCTTCGGCTCCGCGCATAACGGTTTCAACAGAAGGATCGGGCTCTACGCCTTCAAAAACCAAGGTTTCCATTCCAGCTTCCTGAAGGTAGGTTTCTACCTTGTTCAGAAAACCAAATTTTTTCATCGAGCTTCCACCGATGACAATGATGGCTTTTTTGCCTTTCAGGTTTTTAAGTTCAGCCAGTGAATTTTCGCCGAAATAAATGTCGCGGGGTAATGTAAAACGAGCCATAAAAAGTGTTTTAAAAGTTAAACTTAGGTCGTCCTCCCTTTTACAATACCCATGCCAGACATTATATAGTACTATATATCAATACTTTACAACTGTTAATCAGCTAACACTCTTGTTAGGCCCTTCACAAGTGTCATCATTATGAGCACATTCGCTGCGCTGAATCAGTACACTGTCTCCATTCAGGACACGAAAAACAGATTGCCAGCCTATCCGGTGTTATTCCTAAAATATATATCTTTGAATTCGCTCTGTTTTCACACAAAATTGACTGACCATGAACAAAATTTTACCAATCATACTGCTTCTCCTTTCCGGATTCACCCTGAATGCATCAAATTCAGACAAACAAAAGGCATCGGCTTTAGCCATGAACTTTTTCGCAGAAAGGCTTTCAATTCACAAGGACAGCAGAGAATCCGCCAACCTTGTTTATGAGCATCAGCTGGTTTATGCCGGCAATGAACTTGTTGCACATGCATTCAATTTCGAAGGCGGAGGATATGTGCTGGTTGCTGAATCTGAGAAAACATTTCCGGTGCTTGGCTACAGCATGACGGGTAAATTTGAAGCCGGCCAGGAGCCGGAGAGTTTGA
Source organism: Bacteroidales bacterium UBA5197 (assembly GCA_002412885.1). Lineage (GTDB taxonomy): Bacteria > Bacteroidota > Bacteroidia > Bacteroidales > Lentimicrobiaceae > Lentimicrobium. Next base: position 10,470 of record DHVX01000022.1, on the reverse strand, counting down.
ATGCCTGGCTGCGGTATTTTGGCAGACAGATTGAATCTGTTCAGGGAGCTACGGAAACTGCCTCTGAAATTCAGACAATCCGGGAAAGATACAATCAGCCGGTTTTGCCGGCAAACATCAGAAACAACCGGACAGTTGAGCCCATGCTTCGGACTACCTGGGATCAGGGAAATTACTACAATGGCATGTGCCCGCCCGATCCCGCCGGACCCGGGGGCAGATGCTGGGCAGGTTGTGTTGCTACAGCAGTCGGTCAACTGATGTTTTATCACCGCTGGCCCGAACAAGGAACCGGCGAATACAGTTACACACATCCGGTTTACGGGGAACAATATGCAAATTTCGGCGAAGCCACCTACAATTGGAACGGGATGGAAACTTCGCTAAACAGCCCCAACAGCCACATTGCGCAACTGCTTTACCATCTGGGAATATCATTTGATATGGATTACGGCCCCAACGGTTCAGGAATGTGGAACCACAGCGCGGCCAATTCAATGCGGAACTTCTTTAAGTATGGTGCCCAAACCCAATATATTTTTCGCGACACCACCACCATGAACTGGGACAGCATACTTGTTGCCAACCTCGATGCACGCAAACCTCTTTATTATGCCGGCTGGGAAGGTGTTGGCTCACCCAACGGACATGCTTTTGTTTGCGACGGTTATGCTCCCGACAATTTCTATCACTTTAACTGGGGATGGGGAAGTTCCTTTGATGGATATTTTCTGCTTTCGGCGCTCACTCCTGGCGGCAACAATTTCAATTTTGCCCAGGAAGTTATTAAAGATATTTATCCCGATACAACACTTTACAATTATCCGCAATATTGTCAGGAGATTGACACTTTATGGACCGTTTCCGGCACATTCAGCGACGGTAGCAATATGGTAAATTATCCTGCTGGTGCGGATTGCCATTGGCTGATACAGCCCAACGAACCGGATTACGACTCCATCAGTGCCATCCGAATCAGCTTCCCGTTGCTTGATCTTGCTGAAAATGATGTGTTACGGATCTATCAGGGAATTGACACCAATGGAACATTGCTTGCCGAGCTTACAGGAAATGTACCTCCCGGGGTAATTGAAATCCCATCGGGCAATGCTTTTGTATGGTTATCGGGACAAACCGGAGATGCAAACGGCTTTCTTGCTTCCTACAAAAGTGTACTTCCTGTGTATTGTTCAGGCACAACTACCTTAAATGATGCCACAGGAACCCTGGAAGATGGCAGCGGTGATAAAAATTACACCAACAACAACCTTTGCAAATGGCGGATTATTCCACAAAATCTTGTGCCTCTTACGCTTACTTTCACAGCGTTTGATGTTGAGCCTGAAAATGATTTCCTCCAGATATATGACCTTGGCAGTCAGCAGCTTATAGCTACCCTTTCAGGAAATGAAATACCTGATCCGATTACAATCGCAAGCGGTAAAGCTTATCTGATATTCAACACCAATGGACAAGGCACTGCGCAGGGCTGGACACTCAACTGGGCTCCGGAAGGCAGTGTAGACATCAGGCAAACTGAAACCGGATGCTTCAAAATATATCCCAACCCGGCTGCTGATGTGATTAGAATTGAATCTGTCAGGCCAACCGGCTCTTCAAATGATATTGAAATCTATTCTGTTTCAGGTCGGTTGCTGATGAGGAAATCAACCAACATCAGCCTCCTACATCCAGGATATGTTGATATCTCGGGTCTGAAATCAGGCATGTATCTGATGAAAATCAGTATAAACGAAAACCCTGAATGGTTGAAATTTGTGAAGAGATAAGTAATAATTTCCTGATTCGGAATTGGTGCATCAAACCTGACTTTTCTGAGGAATATCAAAAAGATGCAGACCAGCGCCATGCTCAATGCATTCCATAATGCGTTTCTTGAATTTCCAGCAAGTCATTTGACGTGTTTCAAGGCGGCGGGAGAGTTCATAACTGCTCATTTTTGGAGATCCGCATACCAGATAAGCAATCTCAAAAGCATCGGTAATGGGAATGCGACAACGATGAAAAATGGTATGGGCAGTAGCTGATTCGTCGGTTTTGCAAGTTGTGCACCGCCGCGAATAAGGTGTTTTGCCCTGACAATAATTGGTGCGTCCGCACTTGCGGCATTCAAAACCTTCCTGCCATTTCTCATCGGCAATTACTTTGAGGCACTGCTCTGCAGTAGAAAACTGCAGATTAAATTCCTCCATTTCCAGACTTTTAAACAAATGAGCAAGTGACACAACTTATGTATTTGGTTTTCAATTTGAAACAAACCGGCACAGGATTTGTTATTTGTTCTCGTGCTGCAAAAATAAATTTTTTTAGTGATACTTATGCGATTTAAACAAAATTAATTTATCTTTGCAGCTCAAATCAAACAAGAACTTAACCCGACGATCAATATGAACAAACAATTTTTATCCGTTTTGCTAGTTGCAAGCCTTATGCTTTTTGGCTGCAATCAATCAACCGGTAACGGTCAGGCAACAAAAGACGGAGAGGTTACTACCTCAGTTTCCTCCAATCCAGAAGCTGGAAAAGTAATACAAATGAACAAAGATATGTTCATTGACAGAGTATTCAACTACGTAGAAAGCCCTGACACATGGGTTTACAAAGGTGACAAGCCTTGCATTATTGACTTTTATGCTGACTGGTGCGGACCCTGCAAGAAAATTGCACCCATCATGGCACAACTTGCTGACGAATACAAAGATCAGATAGTCATTTACAAAGTTGATACTGACAAAGAGCGCGAACTTGCCCAGATATTCGGCATTCGCAGCATTCCAAGTATTCTGTTCTGTCCTGCCGAAGGACAACCTCAGATGACCATGGGTGCACTTCCAAAAGAAGAATTTGAAAAGATGATCAAAAACCTCTTGCTGAAACCTGCAGGCGGAACATCGCAAAATACCAAGTAATTTTTTCGTAATTAAACAGAGAACAACATAATGGAACACTTAACATTAGCAACATTCAAAGAAAAAGTATTTGACTTTGAAAAAAATCAGGAATGGAAATTTGAAGGAAAACTTCCATGCCTTATAGACTTTTACGCCGATTGGTGCGGACCCTGCAAAATGGTAGCACCGATTCTTGAAGAACTTTCGAAGGAATACGAAGGCAAGGTGAATATTTACAAAGTTGACACCGAAGCAGAGCAGGAACTATCTCAGGTATTTGGAATCAGAAGCATTCCAAGTATGCTCTTCTGCCCGGCCGAAGGTCAGCCTCAGATGGCTCAGGGAGCTCTTCCCAAACATGCCCTCATTCAGGCGATTGACGACGTTTTATTAAATGCTAAAGCAGAGTAATACATTTCGGTTAAATTGCATTTTTTCTGACAGGTCCGGATTCCGGGCCTGTCTTTTTTTACCTTTGCCCGTTCGATCAATACAATGTGATGTCAGGAATACCCTCTGTTTTATTACCTACTGCCTGCCTGCCGGATGTAGAATTTTTTGCATGGCTTTTTCATGCGCCTTCAGTGCATATCGAACTGCATGAAACCTATCTCAAACAAACCTGCCGAAATCGCTACCGCATTTCAACCGCTCAGTGCGAAACAATTTTGAGCATTCCCGTAAATAAACCCATGGGCAATAACTCGCCCCTCTCCATTGTTGAGCTGTCGATGCACGAAAACTGGAACATCATTCACTGGCGGACCATCGAATCGGCTTACAGCAAATCGCCTTTTTTCTTTTATTACAAAGATTATTTTGAGGCTGTCTTTATGTCACCTCCAAAGCTGCTGATCGATTTCAACCTGAAGTTATTACAGTTGTGCATGAAATTAGCAGGAATTAAAAAAGAGATCTTCTTTACCGAAAGGTTTGTAAAAACTCCTGAAGATCAATTTGATATGCGCCATAGAATTATGCCAAAGCAACCCATTTCACATGAATGGAATATCAAAATATACCAACCCTATATTCAGGTTTTCTCCGACAGGTTAAGTTTTATTCCCAACCTGTGCATTCTTGATTTGCTGTTTAACCTCGGCCCTGAATCCGCTTCTTACCTGAAAGCACATATACCGGGGCAATAAATTCCACCTTCTGAAAAGGCAAAAGCAAGCAAAGCTAAACCGTTGGATATTCAATCCTTACGTGATAAATGCTCATCAGCTTTTTCTTGAGAATCTTTTTAATTCTGGTGATATCTTTTAGCGTGAGATCGGAATTGACAAACTGTTTCATTTCAATCTGTTTGTCGATGATGGTTTCTACCAAACTGCTGATTGATTCGGCTGTATATGACTTCATGCTTCTTGAAGCGGCTTCTACCGAATCTGCCATCATCAGCACTGAAGTTTCCTTTGAGAAAGGAGCTGGCCCGGGATATCTGAAATCAGCTTCGTTTAAGTCCTTTCCAGGAAAATCGATTTTCTGGCGGTTGTAAAAATACTCAGCCATTCGGGTGCCGTGATGTGTTCTGATAAAATCGATCAACACTTCAGGTAGTTTATGTTTTTTGGCTTTCTCAATGCCTTTAACCACATGGCTGATGATAATTTTTGCACTTTCCTCATAACTGAGTTCGTCGTGAGGGTTCATTTCCGACAATTGATTTTCGATAAAATACATAGGCATATCCATTTTACCAATATCATGGTAAAGCGCACCGGTTCTTACCAGCAGTGTATTGCCTCCGATTTCGTAAATGGCAGATTCTGCAATATTGGCAACCTGCATTGAATGCTGAAATGTACCGGGAGCATGTAAGGATAACTGCCTCAGAAGCGGGCTGTTTGTATCTGACAACTCCATCAATGTAACATCGGTAACCTGTCCAAAAAGCTTCTCAAAAAGAAAAATCAAGGGATAAGAAAACAAGGTAAGGGCAGCGCTGCCACCATAAAGCAGAAAGAGTGTATAATTAATATTTTGAATGCTTCCATCCTGAATTAAAAGCATACCAATATATACCAACGAATATGTTGCAAAAACGGCGAGGGCTGTAAGAAAGAACTGAGACCTCCTTCGAAATTCAGCAACACTTATAATGGCAATAACACCGGCAGTAAGCTGCTGAAACAGGAATTCAAAGCCACTCGGAACCATAAATCCCGTAAGGATAAGCGTGATTACATGAACAAAAAAGGCAATACGGGTATCGTAAAAAACCCTGACAATTATTGGCACCAGACAAAAAGGAAGCAATTGCAAAAGATCCGGTTGAGCTTTAATGGTGACAGAAGCCGCACTTACCATCATCAAAATCACCAGAAGCAGCATAAGCATCTTTTGGTTGTCGGTAAAAATATCGCGTCTGAACGACAACATAAAAAGAATAAAGACCACAACTGTCAGCCCAATCAGTATAAACTGACCCAGAAGGATTTTTTCATATTGAAAATCACTACCCAGTTTAGACTGATAATCGCGGCGAAGCGATTCAAGAATCTGAAATTTCTCGGAATTTACCAGCTCTCCCCTTGAAATAATTTTTTCGCCGCTTTGAATCATTCCTCTTGTTTCAGGAATTTCATTGATCATGGCATCCTGCGCTCTTTTTGTATTTGCAGCATCATAAATAATATTCTGTCGCAGGGTGTTGAGCAAAAGTTCACGGATAGCGATAGGTACGTTACTTCCCTGAGAAGTTTTTGTGTTAATGTACTGTCCGGCTGTGCGGATGGTAAAATATTCAGATATTGGTTTTTTCGTAGCCTGATTCCCATCAACTTCAAAAATTTCAAAGTCAGCAGGTTTGTTTTCTATTTCCGAAGTAAGACCAATAACTCCGCGGGTATAAATAAAATCCATTATTTCGAGCATAAATGCCAATGGATCCAGTTGTTCTGAATTTCTGAAATCGAGAGATTCATTACCTTTATCTTTCAACTTATTAAATGAGTTGATAAGGTTATTTGTCTGCGAAGCAACAACTTCATGATCGCGTTTGAAATACGGCCTTGACTCCTTAAGCGCTTCATTAATTTCATTCTGAAGTTCTGCTTCAGGCTTCAGAATAGCCATATCAACAGGCGCAATCAGGTCGGCGTGTTGCCAGGGTTTTCCCTTCTGGTATTCATACCTGAATTTCCCTTCACGGGGAAAAATCGTAATAAGAACTCCGATCATCAGGGCAAACAATACAATTTTGCCAAATAAATCATAATGATCGCGTAGCCAGTTTAAGTGTTTATTCATATATTTTGAAGAATCTGGTCGGTTTGCGCTTAGCCTCCGAAAATACGAAGGAAAAACGTACCATCAAAATCGGAGTATTCATAAAAAATTATGAAATAGCCGAAAATAAATGCAACCCATTCACAATCAAAATGTAACAAAGAAAACCCGAAAAAGTTATCAACAAAATGACTGTTAATGTTAATTACTTTAATAGCGGAGGTTTTCGTAATTCAATATATTTGCCAACATTAAAAGTTTGCACACCTAATGACAGGAGGCATTTGCTATCTTTCACTGGTTGCCGTCAGAGCTGAACCATCCTCTAAATCAGAGATGGTTAATCAGTTATTGTATGGCGATATAGTTGACATTGACCACACCAGTGGTGAATGGATCAGGATTATCAGCCGGCATGACAACTATGCAGGTTGGTGCAACATCAGGCAGATAGAGTTGCTGAACAATGAAACGCTTGAAGTAATATCACACAGCAGCAGGATTCTGGTTTCAGGCACAACCGCTACAATAATTACCGGAGGGATGCCATCCTTAACCCTGGTTCAGGGAAGCACACTCTACAAGCTTTCGAATGGCAAACTAGCTGGTCCGGGAGGCGAATATCACATTGCTGAAGGAGAAACCAAAATTGCTCAGATCAGAGACGCTGAAGACATAATTGAACTTGCTTATTCTTACCTGAAGACGCCCTACTTGTGGGGCGGTCGTTCACCTTTCGGGATAGATTGTTCAGGCCTTACCCAAATGGTTTTCAAAATGCAGGGCATTCATCTGATGCGCGACGCCAGTCAGCAAGCCGGGCAAGGAACACTCATAAATCTTATGGCTGAAACAATGGCAGGTGATCTGGCTTTTTTCGATAATGATGAAGGACACATCGTTCATACCGGAATTCTTACCGGCAATGGAAGCATAATTCATGCTCACGGCGAAGTAAGGATAGACATGGTGGACCATCATGGAATTTACGACAAATCAAAAGGAAAGTACACACATAAACTCCGGCTGATCAGACGAATGGCACCCAATCAATAACTAAAACACTAACAATCTGACACTTACCTAAAATGCGCAAATGCATAACTTAATAATAACTTAACCCAACGTGGCACTTTGAATCAACCCGATTTTCTACTTTTGCAAGCTGAATTTATTTTATAATTCAGCAACAGCATTTTGATTTACCGAAATCTGACATCTTCAATAATAATCACCATAAACCCAACACAGGAAACAATTCAATTCACTAACCAAAACAACAAAAAATGAGAAAAACAGACAATTTGTTGCGCAGTTTTCGCAGGCAGTTATTGCTTGTTGCTGCTTTTCTGATGACCTCTGCCATTGCAATGGCTCAGGTAACCACATCAGGCATGAATGGCAAAATTACAGGAGCTACCGGAGAAAGTCTCCCTGGAGCAACTGTTATTGCAGTTCACACACCTTCGGGATCGCAGTACGGCACAACCACTGACATTGACGGCAACTATCGTATTCCAAACATGAATGTTGGCGGACCTTACAAAGTAACCGTTTCATATGTCGGATTTGAGACATACACCAACAACGAGATTTACCTCAACCTGGGACAGAATTTCAGGCTTGGTGTTAAGTTGAGTGAAACTGCAGCAACCATTGAAGGCGTAGAGGTTGTGGGAGCCCGCTACGACATTTTTGACGGAAACCGTACCGGTGCTGAAACCAATGTAAGCCTCCAGACTATTGAGCGTATGCCTTCTGTAGGACGTAGCTTTTCAGATTACACCCGCTTAACCCCGCAGTCAAGGGTTACTCAATTTGGTGGTATTGAAATTGCCGGTTCAAACAATCGTTACAATGCTATTTATATTGATGGTGCTGTAAACAACGACGTTTTTGGTCTTACCGATCAGGGAACCAACGGAGGACAAACCGGAATTTCACCTTTCTCAATGGACATTCTTGAGCAGGTTTCAATTCAGATTGCACCTTATGACATTAAGCTTGGCGGATTTGCCGGTGCCGGTATAAATGCTGTTACCCGTCGCGGTAACAACGAATTTCAGGGATCAGCTTACTATGTAATGCGCAACGAAAATATGGCCGGCAAAACTCCGACCGATGACGAAACTGTTGAAAGAAAGAAACTCAATCCTTTCAATGCCAACACTTATGGCTTCCGTTTGGGCGGACCTATTGTTAAGGATAAATTATTCTTCTTTATGAATGCTGAAATTCAGAACGATGAAACTCCTCAGCCTTTTGAATTTTCAACTTACAACGGTGCTGTTACAACCGAACAATTGGGTCAGCTTGTAAGTAAATTAAATGAATTTGGTTACGATCCGGGTGGATACACCAATGTAACACGTATGCTTGAAGGAACCAAGATTTTTGGTCGTCTGGACTGGAACATCAACAAGGTTCATAAACTGATGGTTCGCCACCAATATACAAAAGCGATCCAAACCAGCCCTTCAAATTCTAGCTCAACCAACATCCGTTTTGCCAATTCAGGAGTTTATTTTCCATCTACAACCAACTCTACCGCACTTGAACTGAAGAGCAACATAAGCTCAAACATGAGCAACAGTTTCATCCTTGGATTCACATTGGTTCGCGACGACCGTGACCCAATGGGAAATAATTTTCCATTCGTCAGAATCAGAGACGGGAACTCAAATATTTATTTCGGTTCAGAAGAATTTTCAACTGGTAATCAGTTGAACCAGGATATCATCACCCTGACCAACAATTTTGAAATCTACAAAGGCAAACACACTTTTACATTCGGGACACACAATGAGTTCTACAAGATGTACAACCTTTTTATTCGCCAGGCTTTTGGATCATACCAGTTCAACAGCATAAACGATTTCCTTACCAATCAGCCTGCTTACCAGTTCGACCGTACATTCTCGGCTGTTGATGATGTAACCGGTGACGGTTCAAAAGCTGCTGCAGAATTTAACGCACTGCAGATCGGTTTCTATGCACAGGATGAAATTCAGGTGAGCGAGAAACTGAAAGTAACCCTCGGTCTTCGCATGGATATACCGATGTTCCTTGATACACCAAGAGTCAATGAAGATTTCAACAACAACGTTATTCCTCAGCTCGAAGCAGCCGGATGGGACCTTGAAGGTGCAAAAACCGGACAAATGCCTGATCCAGCCATTATGCTCAACCCTCGCTTTGGATTCAACTATGACGTAAAAGGCGACCAGACATTCCAGATTCGCGGAGGCGCAGGACTTTTCACAAGCCGTATTCCTTTCGTATGGCCAGGTGCTTCATTCCAGAACAATGCTGTAATGACAGGTGGTATGCGCGTAACTGCAGCAGGTTCACCTGAACTTATCTTCAACCCTGACTGGAACAACCAGCCTTCTATTCCTCCTACACGTCCTTCAGGACAGGTTGATATTTTTGCAAAAGATTTCAAATTTCCAAAAGTTTTCCGTACCAGCATTGCTGTTGACAAAAAACTGCCATGGGGTCTTGTTGGTTCATTTGACTTCACTTTCACAAAGAACCTGAACAATATAATGTATTACAACCTCGGGTATGTAAAAAATGGAACGCTGACCGGAACAGGCGATGACAGACCAATCTGGAGGAGAACTCCTCTTACTGACACCCTTATTTCAAAGGTTAAAGGAAATTATACTGACGTTATCCTTGGCACCAACACAAAAGAAGGTTATGCTTATAACATTACCGCTCAGTTGCAGAAAAACTTCGACAAAGGTTTTGCTGGTAGCATAGCTTACTCTTATGGTAGTGCCAAATCGATGAACGATGGTATTTCTTCACAGAACTCTTCACAATGGCGCGTTCCTAACGTACGTGGTAAAAACGACCTCGACTTTGCCGTTTCTAACTTCAGCATGGGCTCACGTATTGTTGGTTACCTTTCATACCGCAAAGAATACCTGAAACACACTGCAACCACCATTACGCTGTTCTACACAGGTCAGTCAGGAGAACTTTATTCCTACGGTTATGCCGATGGATCGAGCAAATTCCTTGGAGAAGATAACCAGAGCCTTGAGTTAATCTATGTACCAAAAGATCGCAACGACATCAACCTCGTTGATATTACAGTTGGTGAAAATACCCTTACTGCCGATCAACAGTGGACTGACCTCAACGCATTCATAGAAGCCGATGATTACCTAAGTGGTCGCCGTGGTCAGTATGCTGAAAGAAATCACTCACGTACTCCTTTCACGAACATCTTCGACTTCCGCATTGCTCAGGATTTCTATGTAAATGTTGGTGGCAAACGCAATACACTTCAGGTTGCTCTTGATGTTTTCAA
>DHVX01000051.1 GCA_002412885.1 Bacteroidales bacterium UBA5197 | reverse complement strand
CAACAATATGCTTATCAGTTTTTTCATAATTCAATACAATACTTCTGATTTTTCATAAACAATCTGAATCACTTCGTCAGTTACCGGTGTTTGTCCCTTCTTAAATCCAAGATCGGTGACCCGAAGGTATGTATAGTTTTCAAAACCGGCTTTATCAAGAATCTGCTTGCCACAGTCAATCGGGCAACCGTCAAGCATCAGGATGTTTTTGGTTTTAAAATCTGCAATTGATTTTTCAATTCCTGCGCCGACTACAGCCAGGCAATTCATTTTTCTAACGCCATTATCCCGCAATTTTCTGGCTACTAAATCGGTAATTTGTCCCAGATCACAGGCGCCGGAGCATGCCAGAACCATATATTCGCTTACGCCGCAAAGGCAGGGGGCATTGTTAGTCTTTTCCATTGTTGCCATTTTTATAGTTTGTATTCAAAACTCAACAAAACATGATGCATTTGTTCAGATTCCCCTGAATCAGGAAACCAGGTCTGATAATTGAGCGAAACGTTAATTCCTTTTACAGGATTGTAATGGACTCCGGTAATAAGCGCTTTACCGGTATTCAGGGCGTACCAGTTCTCCGATTCACCTGACAGGGTGTTGGTCATCAGCCGGTCGAACCTTGCAAACACCTCTACACCTTCAAAAACCCTGTAACTTCCTGAAAATGAGTAGCCATAAAGTTCATGGTTATTGATATTCAGATGGTTGATGCGATGGTTGTATTCACCGGCTAACCGGAACTTATCGCCGAAACTGTATCCTGCAAAAGCCGACAACAGTTGCTGTACTTCAGGTTTCTGGGGATTATCTGAACTGGTGTGATCCCAATAGATTCGTGTTTGCAGACCTTCAATCGGCCGGTAATCAATCCCGGAAGCAACTTTTACATCCCCGAAAGTATCCTGATCGAAACGAAAACCTTCTCCGTTGGTAAGTGCAACATCGAAGCCCAGTTTTTCACTGACTTTTACATAAGCTATCGCACCAAGGTCGCCGCTGGGAATGTGGTAATACCTGTCCTGAAAAGTCTCAGCAAGGTAACGATAGCCCCAGAATTTTTCCTGTGTGATGTAATGATTTTGAAGGATTCCACCGGCCTGAATCCGGATAATTTCGTTTGGTTTCCATTCCAGAGAGGCAAATTTCAGCGTCATCGCGTAGTAACTTCCATCTTTCCCTGTGGATGAAACATTCAAAGGATTCCCGGCTGTATCGGTGACAACAATTTGTCCCAACGTGGTCGGTCTTCCCATATCCAGAATAATTTTTCCTGAAAATTGAGAGCTGAATTGATATTCATACCCAAAATGAGCCCTTCCAAACCAGAATCCATATTTCTTTTCTGAGTCAGCAGATGCATTGAAATCAAAGTTCCCGAAAACCTGAATAATGGGTTTGCCTTTGGCAGTTTTGTCTTTGATTTTTTCTGATGCATCAGTGTTTTCAGCTTGCTGGGTTTTTCCGGTTTTTAATCCACCGGCAATCCAACCTGTTATTCCATCGTGAATAATCACAATTTCACCGGCATAGTCAAGTGATTGCAAGCGCTGGCTGACAATCTCAGACCTGTTGTTGCCGGTACAATATAGCACCAGTCTTTTATTGCTTAGATAAGGGATTAAGAGCGACTCGAGATTTGTATCAAAAGCATCCACACAAACGGCGCCGGTAAGGTGTTCTTTTTCAAACATTTGTTTACTTCGGCAATCTATCAGTGATTCAGAGACTGAATTTAAATTTTCAAGAATTACAACTGCTTCCTGAGAAGGCAGGTGATAAATATTTTGTGTCGTTGCAATGAGCGGCAGCAAAAAAAGGAGCGAAGGAATCAACTTTCTCATGATGCTCAAAGGTTTTAAATGAGATAGCTTATCAAAATGTTGAAGCATTTTGCCATGATTAAGAAGGCAAAACAGATATATATTTAGAAAGCAAACCCGGTTTAGGCGTGGCCTTAAACCGGGCTTACTTTAGTGGTTAAATTGAAATATATGAAGTTTCATTTTTTTACCATATTATTAGTTTAGCCCATCAGGCTAAAATTTTGTACATGGAAGTCAGGTTCCAGAATAATATTAAAACATACTCCCGAAAATCAATCCCGCTATGGTCGATAAAATCACAACAAGCACTACATAAACAATGGTTTTCTGGGTTCCCATCACACCGCGGATAACCAGCATATTGGGTAGTGAAAGTGAAGGACCAGCCAAAAGTAGCGCAAGCGCAGGACCTTTACCCATTCCTGATGCAATCAATCCCTGAAGAATCGGCACTTCGGTAAGGGTGGCAAAGTACATAAAAGCGCCAACAATCGAAGCAAAGAAGTTTGCACCCACTGAATTTCCACCAACCAGCCAGGCAATCCAATGATTCGGAATTACTCCGGCAATTGCAGTATTATCGTGTGTGGAACCCAGCAGAAAACCGGCAACCACTACTCCAATGGCAAGCAGGGGCACAATTTGTTTGGTGAATCCCCAGGTGGAAATAATCCATTCCTTATTTTCGCCGTCTTCTGATTTGTCCATAAGGGCAATAATACTAATGACTGAAATACCCACCACCATCGTTATTGAAGGATTGGCAAAAATAAATGCACTGAGGGCTGTGATTACAGCACCAAGCATCACCTTCCAGCTTTTCAGCTTCAGCACATAAATCATGGAATAAACCAGCACCATCCCTAAAACTCCGGTGATGTGCCATTTATAAGCCCACAAGTAATACCAGGCACTTGTTGTGTCGCCATCGGCTGGTTTTCCCCAGTTGGCAAATACCAAAATCAGCACCAGTGTAAAAAAGTGCAGTGAAGTCTGCCACATCGGGCGGGTTTCAGGAACATCAGGAAAATTCATTTGTTCTTCGCGTTTGGCTTTTTCCTCTTTGCGATAAATAAGCGCCATGGCTGAGCCGATAATCACACTGAACGAAACTGCGCCGATTATCCGGGCAACACCCATTTCAAACCCAAGAATACGGGCGGTAAGGATAATGGCCAGAATGTTAATAGCCGGGCCGGAATAAAGAAATGCTACAGCCGGGCCTAAGCCTGCTCCACGCTTGTGAATACTCGAAAAAAGCGGAAGAATGGTGCACGAACAAACAGCAAGGATGGTTCCTGAAACTGCAGCCACCGTGTAAGCTACCCATTTTTTGGCTTTGGCGCCAAAGTATTTAATCACCGAGCCCTGACTTACAAATACCGAAATTACTCCGGCAATAAGAAACGCAGGCAAAAGGCATAGAATTACATGCTCACGGGCATACCATTTACCCAGATCGAGCGTAGCAGCGATGGCAGTATTAAAAACAGCGCTTTCAATAGGCAGAAAATAAATGCCCAGAAAGATAATCACCATCCAGAGGAGGTATTTTATTTCGGATTTTAGTTCCATTTAGGCTGAGGGTGAGGGTGAGGTTGAGGTTAAGGTTAATTAGAGGAAAAAGATGACAACATAATAAATACCCACTCCGATAAACAACACTGCAACTACCCTGCGAAACCATTTTTCGAAACTCTTCAGTCGATTGTAAGTTTGCCCGACATTACCTACTGCATAAGCAAGCAGCCATGCAAAAATGATAACCGGCAGTCCAGTTGCAACAGCAAAAATTACCGGCAGAAAGAGACCGAATGGACTGGCAATGGTAATGGGTATGAGCATACCGAAGTACAGCACACCGCTGTATGGACAAAAAGCAAGTGCGAATACAATTCCCAGAAGCAGTGTGCTCCAGAATCCGCGTCCTTTTCTGTTTTCCATACGTTCAGCAAAATTGAATCCCGGAATATTAATCCTGATAAAATCCAGCATAAACAGGCCGATCAGAATAAGCACAGGCCCCAACAGCTTTTCGCCCCAGCCCTGAAACAAACGGGTAACATCAAACTTACTGGCACCGAAGAAAAGAATCACCCCAATGGCTGTGTATGAAATGGCCCGTCCTAATGTGTAAACCAATCCGCTGATAAATACCCTGTTACGGTTACTCAGGTCGCGGCTGATAAATCCAATAGCAGAAATATTGGTTGCCAGCGGGCATGGACTGATGGCGGTCATTAGTCCGAGTATGAAGGCCGTAAGCGCTCCATAGCTTGAGTTTTCGAGAATGGTGTTGAAGAATTCCATTTAAATTTCGGATTTTGGATTTCGGATTTCGGATTGTGGATTTAGGGCTAGCCTTACGGCTGGCAGGTTGTGGACTTCGGATCAGTATTACGGCTGGCAGGTTTAGGTTCCCATAGTCCTGATCACGATAGCCAAAGGGCTTATTGGAATTAAAATCTAATTCCGATCCCGATCCCGATTGCTATTGGGACTGGCGGATCCGCAATCCGAAATCCGCAATCCGAAATCCGGAACCGATATTACTTCCCATCAATAGCTTTCTTCAATTCTGACTTAAGCTTATCAGGACTGCTTTTGGCGTACATAAAACCTTTGTCGGTCAGATCGGTTTGTTTCCCATCAACAACAACAATCAGTCCCTGGGCAGCAACTTTGAGTTTGTTTGCAATGGCCTCACCATCTTTTTCATCAAGATTTACTGAAAAAAAGGTAATCTCACCACTTTTCATTTTATCGGCATACAACTCATTCAGGGTGTTTTTGGTAACGTCCTCAACTGCGTTGCAGGTAACACAACGGCGGGTGTAATGAAAGTAGTAAACCTCAATTTTGGCAGGTTTTACTGCAGTTGCTTCATTTGCAGTCTCGCTTCCAGAAGAGCTGCAGGCCATAAATGGCAGGCTGATTGCCATCAGCATCAGAATCATTAGTTTTTTCATGGTTTCAATTGTCTTTTAAATATTAACCTAATAAAAGTTTTGCAATTTCATCGTTTGATGGAACACGGCCTTTCACCACCACTTTGCCATCTACCACAAGGGCAGGAGTTGACATTACGCCGAAGGCCATAATATCCATTATATCTTCCACTTTGGTAATGGTTGCGTCGATGTTGTTTTTTTCAACAACTTCACGGGTGGCTTTTTCAAGGGTTTTACACTTGGGGCAGCCGGGGCCCAGTACTTTAATTTCCATTGTTATTGGTTTTGAGTTGTTAAGGATTGTGTGATCTGTTTAATCTTCAAAAAATTTTTCGAACAAAGCCTTGGCTAAAGCCCAGTTTTCGCGGTTGATGCAGTATTTGATGTAGGGCGGATTGATTTCCCCCTGAATAAGTTCTGCTTTTTTCAGCTCATTCAGATGTTCCGATAGGGTTGAGCGGGCTATATCAAGGTTTTCGTGCAAATCGCCGCTGTAACAACAGGTTTTGGTGTTATTGGCAATATAGTCAAGGATATACACCCGCACAGGGTGCGACAATGCCTTGGCAATGCGGGCAATTTTATACTGTTCGTCGGTGTAAATTTTAACTTTTGTCATAATCATTTCGCATTTCGTCGAACGACGAAACAAAAGTATATCAACTTTTTGAGAAAAAGTAACTTTTGTTGAAAAAAATGTTGTCCGGGGAAAAGTATGAGATTTTTCGCTAACGCTACCAATGACAGATTGTTCGTTTTGTCCCTCGACTCCGCTCAGGATGACATCCTATATGGCAGATAACGTGTACTTTAAATGAATCATTGTCAACTTAACACGAATGTCACACTGAGTCGAAGTGCTCGATTTAACTATCATCTCCAATTCTAATGCAGTTTCTTTTTTACCGATGTCAGTATTGTAGGATAGTGGTCTATGTTGGTTTTACTCCACCAATAATTTTTATAAGTTCTCCGTATCAACAGCTATATTTTTATAAAAAAAAAGAGGCAAAACTTTAGTTTGCCTCTCTTTCATTTTATTTCCTGAAACCGACATCCGGTTTCCAGATACTATTTAATCATCGTTTAAAGAGGCAATAATGTTACATCCGCAATTACGGTTGTCTGTCCTTTAACAACTACAACATTTGGTACAATTACATCCAGAATCGGAAGGGGATCTAATCTGGAGCTAAACTTTACAGTATAAGTTCCTTCTGAAACACCGGGAAACAGAAAGTAACCATTGGCATTTGGAATGGCCATCAGGGTGTCACTGTTGTTATATACTGTTACAATGGGTGCTGCATCTTCCGGAAATACATTGCCGGTAATTGCACCTCCCGATGCTTCGGTAAACATGCGTATAACTGGTTTGAGCATATACTTTCCGTTGCCGGTCATATGAACAGAACGTGAGGCATCAAAGTCGAGCCAGAATTTATAAAAATACCCGGCTTCAAGCTGACTGTGCAGGTTGAGTTTTATTCCTGAAGTTTGTCCCGAAGGAGTGGTAAGCGGATATGAAACACCATCAACAACCACTGAATTTTCGCTGCCCAGTACAAGTCTCATTTGTGAAAGGTTGCCCGGAGCAATTACAACGGTTCCTAGTAATACGTCAAGTCCATTGCTGAACTCAAGCAGGTTATATACACCAGGATTTTCAAGTGGTACTGAAACCCATCCTTCAGTATCGGTGTGTATCAAAACTTCACGGATGTCAACATTAACAGCATCATAAACAGATGGGGCATCGGTTAGCATCATTTGAACTGTAGCTTTGCCTTCTGTAGTGTTTTTGTCATCCTTATCACATGCGCTGAGGATAAGACCTGACAATGTAACAATTGCAAACAGAATTAGAATTTGTGCTCTTTTCATAGTAGTTTATTTTAGTATTTGTAGACTATGCTTTGCAATTACCGTTCCAATAGAATCATAAATAGCGTCCAACCAATATGATGGTATGCAAAATGAGTTAGGGATTTCTCAATTCGTACGTAATGGTCAGGCTTCATGGGGAGGATAACTGTCTGTAATTCCGAAAGATGTGAAATTTTATTCCTATTCTTCAGGATGAATCCCGTTCATATTTCCTTTGTATACTAAATTTCAGATATGTGAATTATGTAATTTTAAGTCATGGTGGTTGATAAATCTCTGTTTTCAGAATAATTGAGTATGCATAAAAAGCTAGAAGTTGAGCAGAATCGGATCATAATGGGGTATGGTTTCCACACTTAAAGCCGTTGAATCCATTTTGGACATTTGATTGTTGTTAAGTTCTAAAAAATCAAATTTATTTGACTTTTTAGAACTTATTGGTAATTATGGAGTAAATTTTGTCTTATGATATGCAGTCCATTGCATTTAATCCCTGCATTTTCCCTACTTGCAGAACTATCCGGAATTACCGGATTGTATTGAATTGCAAATTCAATGGTGTTCAAAGCGGAATTGTAAATTTCACTTACCAGCCTTCAATGAAAACTTTTGGAGTTGAGTTCAATTAATTCCGGGAAACATCATTCTGCTGTTTCTCAGAACACTTTAAACAACACCAATGCATAAATGCCGAAACGCACATATCTGAACAATGCCCAGAGCAGATATTGCCGGAAGTCATATTTAACTAAACCGCAAGCCATACTTACCAGTGAATGTGGGATCGGAAGCATTGCCCCGACAAATACAAAAAATCCTCCCCATTTTTTCAGTTTGGCTATGTGCCCGGCAATCTTTACCTCCAGATGATATCTTACCCGAGGAATCCGAAACAACAGTTTGCCGATCAGGTAGGCAAATATTCCTCCAATGTAAGACAAACTTGCAAGGAAAAGTAAGAATAATAAGGGTTCTGCTGATTTTGCGCTCCAGGCTATAAAGATTTCAGGCGGGATCAGACCCAGAAAAGTTTCTGATATAACAAAAACAGCAAGAATAGCCAGTGGGGTAAATGTAGCGACAAGCTTATCAAGTATTGCATTAAAATCGAGAAAAAAGTGCTCTAAACCCCACAGTAGCAATCCAATAATCAAAATCGTAAGCCCGGCCTTTATACTTGTATCTTTCAGGAAGTCGTAGAACCTGGTTATTCTGTAATAACGGTTCATGACCTGCATTTTCTGGTATCTTGTCATTGTCTGAAATACCTCCGTTTCAGGGTAATTTCGTTGATTTTCATAAAATTTGAATCCATTAATCTTTTAAAGCTGTTAAAGGCACTTATCCTGAAGGAAAGGGTAAAATTTTCATCTATTCTTTAATCCGGAAGAGCTGTTACTGACATTAACCTGAAAGCGCAAAATACAACGGGATATACATTTTTATATTGTTAGCCCAAAGTATTTTATTGGAATGAATTAACCATGGAATCTGTCCGATGTTTATTCTCGTTAGAATTGTTTGGATTACAAGGTTGCGTTTTTTTTATGGGTTTGTCTTATATATTATTCACAAAGGTCATTATCAAGCACATGCAAGTGTGTTTAACGCATGTTAAATAATCATAAATATTTCATGAATGCTTTACAAACTGACGATATTGCAGCAAATGGTTTTTTGATAAGATTTAATAAATCATTTTTCTCATGACAGAAAAGATTTTATCTAAGACTATCAGCTATTCTCGGCATCCGAAAGTTCCTCCTGGCTCTTTTTTCCGCTGATGTCGGTATCACTAGCCAGTTCGTCAATGCTGGTTTCACTAAATATTTCGGTATTGAGCAAATGAGCAACCCTGCTTATAATGTGAGACGCTACCGGAGCGGTGAGGAATATAAAAACTACAATCATCAGGCTGATGGCGGTTGTGTATAAATCGGCAAAAAAGAAAACAGCAGCAATCAGAAACAACAAAATACCAAAAGCCGGTGCCTTGGTGGCGGCGTGCATACGGGTATAAACATCAGGAAATCTGATTACTCCGATTGCAGCAAGCAAGGAGAAAAATGCTCCTGCAAGTACAAATACTGTTACGATAAGGTTGCTAATCATAGTATTTCTTTTTTAGATACGTTGCATAAGCAACTGTACCGATAAAAATTACAAGTGCCACAATGGCTGCAATATCAAGATAGCGAACCTGTCGTGTGTAGATGGCAAATACAATTGTAAAGCCAATGGTTAGTGAAGCAATCAGATCAAGTGCCACAATCCGGTCAGGCAACGACGGTCCTTTGGCAAGCCGGTAAAGTGCCAGCAACATAGCTGCTGAAAGCATGGTAAGTGCAGTAATTGCAACCCATTCGGGTAAAAATGCGTGCTCAGTCATCATTCGAAAACCTCCAGAATCTTTTTTTCAATGCCCTCTTTTATTTCCGCCTCAAAGGAATCACGATCCTTAACGTACATACCGTGCACATAGATGCTTTTCCTGTCGTCGCTGATGTCCATGCACAAACTACCCGGTGTCATGGTGATAAGGTTAAACAAGGCCAGTATGCGGTTGTCGCTGTTGGCGCGGATGTTGATTTTAACAATTCCCGGACTGATTCTCATCTTCGGGCTTAAAATATCCCGGGCCAGATAGAGATTCGCTTTCACCATTTCTTTTAAATAGAAAAGGATGAAAATGATGAAATCAGGTATGTTGACAATTATTTTTTTCATTCTTATCGATTTTCAGATTTATAAACGTTATTGTCTTTAAATTTGCCACTAAAACACTAAATCACCAAAAATCACCAATTTAATTCATTCATTTTGTGTAATTTGGAGTCTTGGAGATTTGGTGGCAGTTTTTTTTTTGATTTTTACCGGACAATTGTTTTTTACGAACCCAATACCGCCTGAATATAAATTTTCGGGTCGAGCAACTGACCTGCGGCATTCATTGCAATTTCAAGGATTGGTTTTACGGCAAATCCCATGGTAAGTGTGATAAGTCCGAGAAAAACCACAGGAATTACCATTGAAACCGGCAGATTTTCATTTTCGCCTTCATACGGTGGTACTCCTTCGGGGCGTGGTTTCCAGAAGGCTTCGTTCCAGATTTTTACCATCGAAAATAGGGTGAACAAACCCACAGCGAGCGCGACGAATGAAATAACATACTCACCGGCATTAAATCCGGCTGAAATCAGAATCAGCTTCCCGAAAAATCCCGAAAGGGGAGGGATGCCGGCAAGTCCGAAAGCAGGAATGATAAACAGAATGGACAGCCAGGGTCTTATTTTGTAGAGTCCCCCGATTTGCTTCAGGTCGTAACTTCCGGTTACCCGGTTGATAAGGCCTGCCACCAGAAAGGTGTTGGTTTTGGCGATGATGTTGTGCGCCATAAAAAAGATAGCGCCTGCAATTCCGGCCACGGTAAAAATCCCAAGCCCCATAATCATGTAACCAATCTGACTGATGATATGAAACGAAAGAATTTTCCGGATGTCATATTGCGAAGCAGCCGTTAAAACGCCGATTACCATTGTTAACCCGCCGATCCACAAAAACAGCGGGTGCCAGAAGAGCTTATCCTGAACAAAGAACAGGGTGTAAAACCTGATCATTGAATACACGCCCACTTTGGTGAGCAGTCCGGCGAATAATGCCGTAATTGCCACTGGTGGTGTATGATAGGATGCCGGCAACCAGAAAAAGAACGGAAATACCGCAGCTTTAATCGAAAACGCCACAAAGAACAATACCGCCGATGTATTCATCAGCACGTTGTTATCGGCGAGGGATAGTTTTAATGCCAGGTCGGCCATGTTCAGGGTACCGGTTTTTCCGTAAAGCAAACCGATTCCGGCCAGAAAGAACAGCGAAGCAACCAGATTGATACTTACATACTTAATGGCTCCGTTCAGCTGCTTTTTTTCACCACCAAGGGTAATCAGTACAAACGATGCGGTAAGCATCACTTCGAACCACACATAAAGGTTGAAGATATCGCCGGTTACAAATGCTCCGTTTACGCCCATCATCAAACCCTGCACCATCGGAAAAAAGAAAAACGACTGTCGCTGCCGGTCAATGGCATCGATAGAATAAATGCTCACACTAACCGCAATAATGCCGGCCAGCACAAGCATAATCGAGCTGAATGCATCAATTACCAGTGTGATGCCGAAAGGAGCCTCCCAGTTTCCGGTGTGAAGTACCAGAATGCCCTGGGTTTTCACCTGAACCGCCAGAAAAATTGCCAGTGCAAGTTGAAGCAATGCGCCTGTGAGTCCGATCCACGGCTGCCATTCCCGTCTCTGAAAATTAAAGAGCAGAAAAATAATCGTAATCAGCGGAATAAGTATAGGTAGTGCCGGCAATATCATTTGTTTTCTCCTTCCTTAAGTTCATCCAGATCTTCGGTTCCTGTTGCCTGATAAAACCGGTACATAAGTGCCAGAAAAAAAGCAGTGATTCCAAACCCGATAACGATTGCCGTAAGAATCAAAGCTTGTGGCAGGGGATCGGTAGGATTGGCCGAAACAGCATTTATTCCATCGGTTGCAAATTGCGGTTGTCCTTTGTGTAAACCTCCTGCTACAAAAATCAGCAGATTGGTGGCGTGACTGAAAAACATTATTCCCAGGATAAGTTTAACAATGCTGCGACGCAGCAGCAGATAAACCCCTGCGGCATAGAGCAATCCGATGACAATTGCGAGTAGTGTTTCCATATTATTCCTCCATTACATTAAAAATAATGGTAACAATTACCCCCCACACGGTAAGATAAACTCCGAAATCGAAAAGCAGCGGGGTTCCCAGCTTAAGTTTACCCAGCAGCGGGATGATCAGCGAAATCCATTCGCCGGTAAAAAACGGATTGCCTGCAAACAATGATGGCAATGTGCTGATAAATGCAAAGGAAAGTCCTGCAACGATGAGCATAAGCGGGCTGACACGGAGTTTTTTTTCAGCTTCCTGAGTATCAAAAGCCATGGCGTAAAAAATAAATCCTGCGGCTGCCATCAAGCCACCTATAAATCCTCCGCCCGGCTCATTATGACCCCGGTAAAAAACCAGCAGCGACAAAATAAGCGTGACTGGCAGCAAGCGTGCAGCAGCAAGTTGTACGATGTATGATTTCATGTTGCGCTTCCTTTCTTAGTTTTGAGTTTCAGTAGCGCAACCACACCAATTGCTGCGATTACCAGTACCGTAATTTCACCCAGCGTATCCAGTGCCCTGAAATCCACAAGAATAACATTCACAATGTTGCTTCCATGGGCAAGCGGTATGGCATTTTCAACATAGAAATCTGAAATCTTCGGATTCAGGTTCAATTGCCCGGCTTTCAGCACAAGACCTGTCATAAATCCACCGACAAGCAGTGCTACTGCTGCATCGCGCAGGCGGGAAGCTTTGGACGAAAAATTTGTAAACTTTGGCAGATGATAAATGACGACCATAAAGAGAACAAGCACAAGCGTTTCAGCAAGCATAAGGGTTATGGCAACGTCAATTGCACCATAAACTATAAATAAAAGGCCAATTCCATAGCCCACTGCGCCAAGCGATAGTATGGCAGCTAGCCGCGATCTTATCAGAACGGCGATTATGGTAGAGGAAACAATCAGGAGCAGAATTATCATCTCAAACATCCCTGGTCTGGAGAAGCTGATACTTTCAATTTCAGGCCAGGTATAGATCAATTGATACCATGCCAGCACTGAGGTCATGATGAAAATAGCCATCAGGTAAAATCGCTGGTAACCACTTTGAATAAACGATGTTTTTCTTTTGGTGAGATACAAAAACACATTGAGCCCTTTGTTAAATGCATCGGCGAACCTGAAAGTTATCACTTCGGTATTCAGGTGTGTGAGCATTGGATTAATTTTGCGATAAAGCAAAAACAAAACAACACCAGCTGCCACCGTAATGAAACTTACAAGCAGCACTTCGTTAAATCCGTGCCATAATGATAGTTTAAAGCTGTCAATAGAAGGCCTGATGGATTTAATTGCCGGACTGAGCAGAAAATCCGCTACCGTGGCGGGAAACAAACCAAAAATCAAACTGATTCCAGCCAGTAATGAAGGACCTACTCTAAGGGCAAAAGCCGGGCGTGTGGGTCTTTCTCCGGGATATTTTAAGGGACCGAGAAACAGGTTAAAGATCAGCGCCAGCGAAATAGCAACCATGATAATATTGGTCATAACACCGGCAACCAGGAGCAGATTGCCGATGTCGGGCAACGCAAATTTGGCTTCGTAAATGAGTTCCTTACCGATAAAACCAATCATCGGCGGAAGTCCGGCCATGCTGAGCAGCGAAATTATTGCTGCCAGAGATGCCACCGGCATTACTTTGTTGAGCCCTCCGATTTTTCGTAAATCACGAGAACCCACCGATTTATCTATCAAACCGGCAATCATAAACAAAGCGCCTTTGTAAAGTGCATGCACCAAAAGAAAAATGATGGCAGCCTTGATCGAAATGTCTGTATCAATGCCCAGCATCAGCACCAGTGTTCCAAGTGCACTGATGGTTGTGTAGGCAAGTACTTTCTTGAAATCGGTTTGAGAGTATGCAAAATAACCTCCCAGAATCATGGTAATAGCACCGGTAATGGTGAGAATGTATTTCCACTCCGGCGTGCCACCCATTACCGGACTCAGTCGCATAAGCAGATAAATACCTGCTTTTACCATAGTGGCCGAATGCAGATAAGCACTAACAGGTGATGGAGCCTGCATGGCCCCGGGCAGCCAGAAATGAAACGGAAACTGAGCCGATTTGGTAAAAGCTCCGGCCAGCACCAAAAGCAAAGCAGGCAGATAATGCGGATGATTGCGGATGATGTCGCCTGATTTCAGCAATTGGTTAATTTCCAGTGTTCCGGCCATCTGCCCCAGCATAATGAAACCGGCCATCATGGCCAATCCGCCAGCTACAGTAATCAGCAATGCCTGAAGTGCAGCATTACGGGCTTCCGGCTTTTCATGATTAAATCCAACCAGCAGGAAGGAGCTGACACTGGTCAACTCCCAGAAGATGAACATAGTAAACAGATTTCCTGAAAGTACCATACCAAGCATGGCAAATTCAAACAGCAATATCAGGAAAAAGAAGCGGTGCTTCATGGCATATGGCTTCATGTAATTGCCCGAAAACACCAGCACCAGCGCTCCCATGCCTGTAACCAGCAAAGCAAAAAACAATGAAAGCCCATCGAGGTAGAGCGAGAAGTTAAGATAAAGTTCCGGTAACCATTCAATGGTGTAATTCAGGGAGTTGCCTTCGGAAATATAGCCAGTAAAACCAAGCAGCCACGCAAATCCCGCGGCAGAAACCATGCCTAGCAACCAGGGCGCAGTTTTACCTCCTTTACTGATAAGGATAGGGGAAAGAAAGGCAGTAATCAGCAGAATAATCAGATAGATCAGGATACCGGTCATTTGTAGCTTAAATCAGTTGGTGATGCTTAAATGCTAATGGATAACGAAATTACGGATTTTTTGTTTAATAATCTCCATCTGTTAATCAACGAAATCAAAAATATAAGGATCTGACAAGTCTTTCCGCCCGAGGTAGACAGGCTTCCAACTATCCCCTGACAGGGTTTTGCTACGTTTCAAAGGGTTACTGTGTATATCGGCCGAACAACGCACTTTGATAGGGTTCGTAACCCTGTCAGGGGTCGCCAGCTCCGAACACTCACCCCTGACAAGGTTTTCCTACTTTTAAATGGGTTAGCGTGCATCTGCCTGACTCCCCGATTTTATAGGGTTCATAACTCAGTCAGAGGTCGCCAGGCCCGACAACTAACCCCTGACAGGGTTTTCCTGCTTATCAAGGGGTTAGCGTCCATCTACCTGCCTCCCTGTTTTGATAGGGTTCGTAACCCTGTCAGGGGGCGCCAGGCACGATTGCAAGGCCCATTTCTACTCCTCCAAAGTACTCAAATCGCCAATATCCAGTCCAAGAACTCTGGCTTTCAGCACGCGGCGCATGATTTTTCCACTGCGGGTTTTTGGCAAGGCATCACTGAAAACAACAAAAGCAGGCCGGGCAATCGGACCTATTTCTTTTTCAACATGAGTTTTCAGCTCTTCAGCCAGTTTGTCATTGGCTTCCATTCCCTGACGGAGCACCACGGTAGCGTGAATGATATTTCCGCGCAATTCATCAGGCAGCGCAATGGCTGCGGCTTCGGTTACAGCCGGATGGCTCACCAGTGCACTCTCAATTTCGGCGGAGCCAAGGCGGTAACCGCTTACTTTTATCACGTCATCAATCCGACCGATGATCCAGTAATAACCGTCTTCATCCTTACGCGCTGAATCGCCGGCCAGATACCATTTCTGTTTGCTGTACTTTTCCCAGTATTTCTCCACATAACGATCCGGATCGCCCAAAATGGTGCGCGCCATACCAGGCCATGGATTTTTAATAATCAGGTTGCCTTCTTCTCCTGATTTTACTTCCTTTCCCGAATCATCCACAATGGCCATTTCGTTGCCGAAAAATGGTTTGGTTGCCGAGCCGGGTTTGAGCGGAGTTATAGGTAGCGGAGTTATCATATGTCCTCCGGTTTCAGTCTGCCACCATGTGTCCATGATGGGACAGCGGCCTTTGCCGATTACCTCATGATACCATTTCCATGCTTCAGGGTTAATGGGTTCTCCAACAGAGCCCAGCAGACGCAGCGAACTGAGGTTATGCCTGTCAGCCCACGATGAGCCGAAACGCATCAACCCGCGGATGGCAGTAGGAGAGGTGTAAAGAATATTGATGCCGTATTTTTCAATCATCTGCCACCACCGGTTGGGATATGGATGGTTTGGAGCTCCTTCATACATCATAATGGTGGCGCCGTTAATCAATGGCCCGTAAACCATATAGCTGTGCCCTGTAACCCAGCCCGGATCGGCAGCACACCAGAAACGGTCTTCGGGTTTAATGTCAAATACATACCTGAACGTTGATGCGGTATAAACTGCATATCCACCGTGGGTGTGAACCAGGCCTTTTGGTTTACCGGTTGTGCCGGAAGTGTAAAGTATAAATAAAGGATCTTCTGCATCGGTTTCCACCGTAGCACAATCGGAGCATGCCAGCGGCATCGACATCAGGTCGTGATACCAGAAATCGCGGTCATTTTCCATGTAGCACTCTTCACCAGTGCGCTTTACAGTAATGCAGACTTCAATGGTTGGCGATCGTTTCATCGCTTCGTTGGCAATGCTTTTGAGTCCAACCGCTTTCCCGCGTCTGAAACCACCGTCAGCAGTAACCAAAATGCGGCTGTTGGCATCTTCGATACGTTCAGCAAGGGCTTCTACACTAAATCCGCCGTAAACCACACTGTGAATGGCGCCGATTTTGGCGCAGGCGAGCATAGCTATTATCGTTTCCGGAATTTGCGGCATATATATGGTAACAACTTCCCCCGGTTTGGCACCCATGGATTTCAGAACATTGGCAAAACGCGAAACTTCCCGGTGCAGCGCGTGATATGAAAAAGTGCGCAAATCTCCCGGCTCACCTTCCCAGATAATGGCCAGTTTGTTGCGGGTAGCGTTTTTCTGATGACGATCAAGTGCATTGTGCACAATATTGATCCGACCACCCTGAAACCACTCATAAAACGGGTGGTTTGAAGCGTCAAGTACTTTGTCCCACTTTTTATACCATTCCAGGCGTTTGGCCTCTTTTGCCCAGAAATCCTCACGGTTTGTGATGGATTCCTGATAAAGGGTTTCATAATCCTTTACAATCGCTCTTTTTTTTACCTCCTTCGATGGGTGATAAATCTTTTTAAGGGTGTTGTTGGGTTTTTCCATAAGTGCTGATTTTTGTACTTAACAATTGTGTTAAGTGTATTGTTGCATGATGGGTTGTGATTGCAGATAAGTGATTTTTTCGGAATAGATTCCCCATTTCTCGTACACCTTCTATCATCCCTTCAGTCTTCGAATGTGCCTGTCTGACAGTACTGCAGGCAGGCTCGGGCAATGGGAGAGTGGCTGCTAACATGACTTTCAGCAAACAGATGTGTCTAAAAAACACGAAAGTAATCGTCCCCCTTTTTCGAAAGGGGGAAAAGAGGGGGATACAAAAAGTGGCTTATTTGAGGAGGTTATTTTGATCTTTTCGATAAGCAAAAACAAACCCTACATCAGCAACCGTATTCCCATCATCAGACTTCTCCCGTAAAGCGGACCGTAAACATTGGCTGCATCAAAGTCATCAGAAAACGGTGATTGCCAGTTAATGATAGGATTCCGGCTTTGACGCCAGTCAAGAATATTATTTACGCCAGCATAAACCCTTACACTCTGATTAAGGTTGTAATTTACAAGCAAATTTATAAGACTGTAAGGCTTTGATAACTGATCATCGTTCACTACTTCAGGATCAACAGTCGGCAGCATCATTTCACCGGTGAATGTTCCCGTCAGATCAACTGTAGTTTTGAGTTTCCTTGCATCCCAGCTAAGCAGCCAGTTGCCTGTAAATGCAGGACTAAGCGGTTGCATTTCTTTTGTTGATTCTTCTGCTTCGTTTTGGCTTACCGCAAACACATCCTGCCAGGTAAATCCGGCTGACCATGTGAAAAACCCGTTGATTCTGCCATTGGCTGAAATGGCGACTCCACGGCTTACTGCATAATCGCCATCAGGCAGGTTGCGGTAAATGATTTTCTGAGGATCAGTGTCGTAATCAGCCAGAATTTTATTGCTGAAACGGGTATAAAACAAATCAGCATCCATCACAATCCATCGCCCCACCTGACGATTGATGGTTTGATTCAGACTGAGCGAAATATTCCACGATTGTTCAGGTTTCAGGTCTTCGGTTATCTCAACTTCACGAAACCCCGACAAGGCAGCGTGATCTTCAGTGAAGATATTCACTGTGCGGAAACCGGTTCCGCTGTTAATCCGTAGAATTGTATTTTTGGCAACATCATACTTAGCGCTTAAACGCGGCGAAAATACCAGTCCATGCCTATCGTGGTGATCAAGACGGGCACCGGCAAGCAGATTTGTTCTCCCGTTGATCCTGTATTCATCCTGCACAAAAATACCCGGAATAAACTGCCTGTCGGTTCCGTTGGCGGTTACCGGTGTGTTGTCATCATATACCTGATAGCGCGCGGTAAATCCTGAAGTAAGGTTGTGCCTTTCTCCGGCGGTGGTCTGCCAGATAAGATTTGCAAAGCTGATGTGCTGTTCGCCTTTGTAGAATGTGGTTCCATACCAGCTGTCCTGCCAGTGTCCGCTTTGCGAAATATCGAGCCGCAGGTCTGCATTTCCGGGTAGGCTGTAAGAACCCATAATTTCATAACGGTTTGTAAAGATGGTTTCGCCATAAAGACTATCGCTTCCCCTTACTTTACTGTCTGGCTTATAGTTGTAAGCACCCAGAAATTCCTGTGTTCCTCCGGCCCGGTTTTCGTGATAGAATTTGGCTGCAAATGTGGCTGTTTTCCCTGCCGGCCGCTGAAAACTCCATTTGTTGAATAGCGATACAGATGGTTTTATATTGACCATATCCGCAAAGGTATCATCGTTTAAATCTGTGAAGCGCTCCATGGTGTTGATGGTTCCACTGAACAGGGCGTCGAATTTTCGTCCGCGGAAAGGCGAAAAACCGATGTCGGCACTTCGCTCACCAAGGTTGCTCCAATTGGTATTGAAAAGGAAGCGCGGCGCTGATTCCGCAGTTTTGGTAATGATATTGATGATGCCGCCTATGGCTTCTGATCCGTAAAGTGTAGAAGACGCACCTTTTATCACTTCTACCCTTTCAATCAGTGCATTGGGAATGCCATTCAGTCCGTAAACCGAAGCCAGTGCTCCCATAATCGGCATTCCGTCAATCAGCACTGCTGTGTTGGAGCCTTCAAGTCCGTTGATGCGGATTTCGTTGGTGCCGCATACGCCGCAGGCAGTCACTTGTTGCACTCCGTTTATCATGCCAATGGATTGCATCAGGTTGTTGGAAGGCATTTTCTGCAGAAACGTGGCATTCAGCACCTCAATCCTTACCGGAGAATTGCGCAGCGTCTGTTCCTTTAAACTTCCGCTGATCACCACCTGCTCCAGCGCAACGGAAATGGTTTCAAGGGTAATGTCAAACTCTTTGCTTTCGCGCTGAGCAATGGAGAATGGCATTTCTTTGGTTTTGTGCCCGACATGTTGGATTACCAGAATATGATTTCCCGGAGGTATATTGGTGATCATATAATGCCCGGTGATGTCGGTAGCAGTGCCGATGCGTGTATCCTTAATAACGAGATTTACAAAAGGAATGTGCTCTCCGGTTTCATCAACTACATGTCCGAATAGGTTGGCATCAGATTGCGCAAAAATGGCTGTCCACTGCAATAGCAGCAGCACAATAATGAGTGTTTTGAGTTTCATTGGGGAAGGAAAATTTTTATGATACTGTGAATATAATGACCTGGTATTATGGCTTGCCATGTATAAAATCCTTTCGGATATACGTTTCTAAACATCAAACCCTGAAGTTTGTAGTATGAAAAAAGCGTAAGTGTTCCGAATTGGCTTTCAGCCAGAAATGCGGCGAATTTTTACTATGGATTCCGGCTTTTAAAAAATAGGAGGAGGGCGCAATCGGTGAATGGGATTGTCAATCAGTATAATATGATTGACTTCCTTTTTAACTTTTAATGGTCTGATATAAACGGCGGCCATAAATATCATTATGGCAACCACAATCAGTGTTTGAAGGGCTGTAATCTGATCAAAATAGAAATATTCTTTATCGGTGTGCGAATGCTGCTGTAAAGGAGTCTGATTGCTGCTGAAAGGGTGGGCGTGTTCAATAATAATTCCCGAAGGCAAACGATGGCTGTGCCGGTTCACCAGACTGTTGGTAAACAGCCACATAACTGAAACAAGCAGCATAAATACTGCAGCTTCTTTCAGCATGTTGAATCCGGTTTGTGTGATGGTGTTTCCTTTTGACATCGCTACTTAAACAAAGAAACCTGATTTAGGTTCGAGTAATATATTTTGATGGGCACAATTACAAATGAATTGATGTCTCCCTAAAACGAATGTCACACTGAGCCTGCCTGCCGCGCAGTCAGGCAGGCGTAGTCGAAGTGTTTGACCGCTTATTCTTCTTTTTTCATAGTCCTCTTCACAATCAAAAAGCATTGTTGAAGATTAATCGTTTAGTCCTTCGACTCCGCTCAGGATGACACCGTACAAGGTTGATAATGAGGTATTAAAAAGAATCATTATTACACCACAACCCCATGTCACACTGAGCGTAGTCGAAGTGCCTTAACCCTCTTTTCTAACTTATCCCTTACCCCTTCCTGAATAGCGGATCAGCTCCGATTGTTCCCGTAAGGAAATCAATATATGCTTCAGAACTGACAAATTCCAGTTCTTTCTCCACATTATTCATCCGCTCCTTTAGGTTCAGGTTTTCAATATATTCGGCATTCAGATCCTGTGCTATAAATTGCTTCAAATAACTCAGGCCGTTTTCATAATAAGCAATATCAATGCTTTGTTTGCGCAGCAGCCTTTCATTGTACCAATCCGAAGCCAGCACATATTCCCGCGAAAATTGTTGCCTGATTTCGGGATGATCGACGGTTTTTCCTTCGAATGTGCCATAAGCCATAATGTAAAGCAGTGCTTTCAGCGGCGGAATTGCTGCTTCTGCGCTGTTGTCAACAAAATACTGAAGCGCAACCCTTTGCTGGGCTTCTACAATGTTGTTTATACCATCGGCAAATGCTGCCAGATCCTGTTTTTCAGGGCGTAGCATTTTATCGGTAAAAACAGCCTGTGGTTCATCAAAAATGCTTTTCAGGTAACTGAAAGTGAAATTTTCGGTGATGCGGTAACCCAGACGCGACGCCAGCACGGTTTTGCCATTAAATTCAAAATCTTCAAGCTTTTCGAGCGAACCTTCAGCAATCAGTTTTTTCGGATCGCGGTCACTCACATTTATGCGACTCCATAATTCAGGAATCAACAATGAAATATCGTGATCGAAACGCGATTCTGTACCAATATGTCCGGCTGCTGATGTAAATGCATGGTAATCAGCCAATATGTAACTAAGTAATGCATTGTTGAGGTCAGTTACCGGATTCAGCATATTGAAAGGGCCTTTGGTAAGTGCACCTTCCGATCCTGCTCCGGTTGTAGATGGCGATTTTCCGGTAAGGCTGCACACAAAGTCCATAAATAACTCAGGAAGCTCCTGATAATGGATTGGTCCGTAAACGCTTAAACCCCTGATTCCGTTTTCCGGTTCAGGCGGATTGTTGCGCCGACCCGGCAATACAGCG
Source organism: Bacteroidales bacterium UBA5197 (assembly GCA_002412885.1). Classification (GTDB taxonomy): domain Bacteria; phylum Bacteroidota; class Bacteroidia; order Bacteroidales; family Lentimicrobiaceae; genus Lentimicrobium. The sequence continues at coordinate 70,095 of DHVX01000051.1, read as the reverse complement.
TTTATGGGATGATAAACTGCCTCAGTAAGCGGAATTCGTCCTGAAAGCCTGTTGCCGATTTCAGCCAGATGGTCGTCAATCGGATTCACCAGATCGGGTCTGATTTGCAGATAACGCGGGTTCTTTGAAGGCGCTCCATTTACAATTCTTGGGTGTGCAGGGCTGATAAAGTAATGCCCGGAACTGTCTTTGCTTCCTTCTGTGATTAGCTTACGAATGGGTTTTGTGTATAGATCAAAACTGATTGCATTTTCGGTCAATCGCTTGCCGTCTTCAGCCGAAAGTGGCTCATAATTCGAACAGAAATTATTGCGCTGCGAAAGGTCAGCTTCCGTTTCTTTGTCATATCCGCGATGAATTGCTTCATCAGGACGCTGAAAGAATTTCTCTTCGCAGTTCTCTGTAATTTTTACACTTCGGTTGCTGTAATCCGGGTTTAAATATTTCAGATGCTTCACCGGCAAAGTGATGGAAGCCGTAATGTCATCTTCCATCTGAATTTTGGCTGCAGCTATAAAATCAGAGCGCAGTTTGTTCAGATACCAGGAGTTGTCAGCAGCATATCCAACCCTCAGATAACTGGCGCTGAGTTTGCGGTTGTTGAACAAAAGTTCGTGTCCCTTGCGGCCGTTAATCATGTCGGCTGAGAAGTAGTCTTTCCAGTCATCGCTGGTGCGCTCCGGGCGATAAAACCGCTTCACATAGAAAACCAAAGCCTTCACATGCGCCGGTATTGACATCACATATTCATTGTACTCATCGGTGTATTGCGATGATGGGTTCAGCAGTTTAATGGCCGAGCCAAGTGTGCGGTCAGGTGACAGTAGTGAACGTGAAACTCCGCTGTGCTCTTCGGGGTTTTTCCAGCGGCCTGAGAAATTATGACTTATTATTTCATCGGCAGCTTTCATGTCCTTGTCATAGTCATCAACAAAGAAAGACCCATAAATAATGGCATTAAGCAGCGACTTGGAGATTTCTGATTTTCCGCCGCCCGAAACTGTGCTGGGCTTATGGCAGAAAGTACCGCGGGCATGGGTGCTCACCAGTCGCCACGAGGGTGCCGAAGGGTGTTTCTCCATGTGCAGTTTATGCCCCGATGGATATATGTAATAATGCTCCGGCCTTAGCGGGATGTTTTGCCGGCTGCCATTGCTGCCCCATTGAACGGTGCCTTTATAAAGGTCAATTTCAGTGTCTTCGGGAATATAAATGATGTTGTCAAACTTTTTGTCGATGCCATAACCTTCAGGCTGAAGATTCATCAGTGCGCCGAATTTTTCAACTACTTCGCTGAAATGGTAGGCTTTCTTCAGGCGGTTTTTCATAAACAACGAACCATTGAAGTTTGCACCGATATTTTTTCTGCGGTAAGCTACTGCTCCTCCTGAGTGTTCTTCTTCAACCAGCCCAAAAAGGTTGGCACTGTAACTTATCTGGGTTTTTATCTCTTTCTTTGAATATCCGAAATAGTTGTCAGCAATCAGCGTGATGACTACACCACGTTCATCACGGCAGGTAAGTTTGAATGCATTGCCTCCGTTGTATAGTTCATTTTCATCTTTCCAGCAAACGCCGTCGCGACGTTGACGTTCGGTTGCCTGATCAAAATGCGGAAGTCCCAGCTCTTTTTTTGTCATTTTGGTCAGCTGCGGCGCAAGAACAATACATCCGGTATGGCCGGTCCAATGTTCAGGATCAAGCGCTGCATCTCCCGCCGGGTTTGAAGGGTTTCCGGCATTTCCGAAAATTGATTCTACAAAATCGACATTTGCAACCAGACTGCCAGGTGCAAAAAACCTGACTTCCATGGTTTTGCGTTTTATAACGCCTTTAACTTCAGGGCAAACTACCGGACGTAACAATAACGAAACGAAAACTTCTGCCTGTTTTTCCTGACCCGATGTAAACGGAAGCCGGTTAAGTTCAGCAGGAGGATTAAATGCTGATGCCAGAAATTTTGCCCACGCAACTTTCGGTACTTCAATTTTATCAACGGGTACCGGAAGTCCTCCTCCCACAATATGAAATGAGCCTTCGGTGGTGCGGCGGTCGTTTTTGGGATTGTGCAGAACGCCCTGACTTATGCGGTAGGAATCCAGCAGATCATTGGTGTAATGATTTTGATGCGGCGGAAGACTAAGTACCCTTGAAACACCGGGTTTGTCGCTCACCAAAGTATTGTTGGGCAACTGTGGTGTTTGTGGCAGCTGTAAATCTTCAAGATAGCTGTTGATAAAACCCTGTATGCGACGGTCAACCGGTGCATAAACATTGGAGATCAATCGCGTACGGCTACGGTAAATGGTTACAAGGTTTGAGGTAAGTTCAAGAAATTCCGGATCGGCAAGTTGGGTATCACCATTTGAAATGCCGCAATCGTCGAATACCGGTTGCCCCATCGTTGCCAGTTTCAGATTTATGTACCGTATCAGGTCGCGGGTGGTCTGAAGTGATGTGGCTCCATTAAAGGTGGATATGGAATTAGGTTGTACCATTTTTTAGTAGTTTTAGGTTTTTTTTAGCTCATTGCAAAATTACTCAATAATTAAATTGCTGATTCACAAAGTTTTACTGCAAACGATTGCGGAGGAAAAGATTTTTCTGCATTGAGTGGTTAAGCTCTTAATATCAGCAGATAAACTGTTTTTGAAACCTGACACAATTAAATAATACCTGCCGGAGAATGAAATAAACCTACTTAAGATTCCCGATTTTTACCATGCTTTTCCCTGTTTGTTTCATCCTTATCTGAATCCTGAAAGTAAGGCCTGATTATGTTTCTATTCTTAATTCATCAGTTATTACTGATTATTCTTATATTTACAACTCAGTTTTTGTTTAAATTTTTCTTATTTTGGATTAACCATATGTGGACAACATTAAGCATTGATTATCTGATTCTCACAGGTGCTATTCTGTTGTTGCTCAGTATTCTTGCCAGTAAAACAAGTGGAAAGCTGGGTGTGCCGTCATTGCTTTTATTTATGGCAATTGGCATGCTGGCTGGTGCCGATGGTATCGGTGGTATTGACTTTTCAAATACCGGAATGGTTCAGTTTATGGGTGTATTTGCCCTTATAATGATTCTTTTTTCCGGAGGTCTTGATACGCGTTGGGAAAGTGTAAAGCCTGTTTTGTGGAAAGGGGTGCTGCTTTCCACGCTTGGCGTAATGATTACAGCAGGCGTTGTTGGATTGTTTGTCTGGCAATTCACCGGCTTTTCGCTTGTAGAAGGCCTTTTGCTTGGAGCCATTATTTCTTCAACCGATGCGGCAGCGGTGTTTTCTATTCTCCGCTCTAAAAATATAGGGCTCAAGGGCAGGCTTCGCCCATTGCTTGAACTTGAATCGGGAAGCAATGACCCCATGGCATTTTTCCTTACCATTACGCTGGTTCAGATCGCATTAATTCCCGATACCAGCTTTTGGAATGGAGTTCTGTCTTTCCTTTTGCAGATGAGTGTCGGTGCATTGGCAGGCTATCTGATGGGCAAGGCAATGAACTGGATTCTCAACCACATTAAACTTGATTATGACGGACTTTACCCGGTGCTGCTTTTGGGGTTGGTCTTGTTTACCTATGCTTTGACATCTTTTCTGAAAGGAAATGGTTTCCTTGCCGTTTATATTGCTGCTGTAATATTAGGTAATAAGAATTTCATTCATAAACGCAGCATTCTTAAATTTTTTGATGGTCAGGCCTGGCTGATGCAGATTGTGATGTTTCTTGCATTGGGTCTTTTGGTTTATCCGTCGCGGATTATACCGGTAATTGGCATCGGATTGCTGGTTTCTGTTGTGCTTATATTTGTAGCCAGACCTTTAGGTGTTTTTATCAGTTTGCACTTTTTCAAAATGCAGACACGTGAAAAAGTTCTGATCTCATGGGTTGGTTTACGCGGAGCTGTACCAATTATCTTTGCAACTTATCCTTTAATGGCTGGTCTGGTGAAAGCCGATATTATCTTCAATATTGTATTTTTTGTTGTGCTGACTTCTGTTGCCCTGCAGGGAACGACACTTTCTGTGGTTGCCAAATGGCTTGCACTTTATCGCGAAGTTAGTCCGAAAAGAAAATATCCGCTTGAACTTGAGCTTACCGATGGTTTTCATAATGAGTTGGTTGAGGTCTCTGTGCCTTCCGAATGTTCTGCTGTCGGTAAGTCATTGGTTGAACTCAACTTCCCGAAAAATACACTGATCGTGATGATTGAACGGGATAAAAAATATATAACTCCCAATGGTGCGACCGTTCTTGAGCCAGGTGATAACCTTCTGGTTATGACCGATAGCCCGAAAGATCTGGCAAGCATTAATTCCTGCCTGGGAATTAATCGAATATAGAGAGACAGACGGGGAGAATTTAAAGACGGGGAGACCTGGAGACGGGGAGACAAGGGGAATAAAAAGTGAAAAGTGAAAAGTGAAAAATGAAAAATGAAGAGGAAGAGGGACCGATTTGAGACGGGGAGACAGGGAGACTTTAAAACGAGTAACAAAAATGACCTAACAAGTTTTCTTCTTCCAACTTGTTAGGTCTTCTTGTTTATAAATGGCGAAGAAAGCGACTTCTTGATTATATATTGCAAAGAGAACGCATGATTTCCTGCCAAAGCAGTCTTCCTTAGAATCTTTCTAAATTTCAATACCTCCTTGCGAAACGTAAAATAAGTCATAGTTTTGCCGGCGATATGAATTTCAATTCTAAACGATTAAGTAAACCAACCCAAACCATGAAAAGATTACTGATTCTTTGCGGATTTGCCCTGATGTCGGGCTTTTTATTAAGCAGTTGTTCGAAAGATGAAGACGAACCTGTTCCTCCAACTGTAGCTTTCAATCAACAAAGCGGGTTTATTACCGGTGATGTTACAGCTGCTTTCGGCGATACCTTGAATTTCGGAATCATCCTTCAGTCAAACGGAACTGACAACCTTGTTAAGTTTGAAATTAAAGCAAACGGGCAATCTCTGCTTGATTCAACCATCAACACACAAAGTTTTACCTATAACTTTTTCACAATAAAGGGCATTTCCGATCAGGAAATATGGGCTTTTACAGCTACCGATATTGCCGGAAATAAAAAAGAAGAAACCATTACCATTACCGGTGCTTTTGGTCAGATTAATTCATACACCACTATTCTTGTAGGTGCTCAGGATAACGTTGCAACAGAAAGTTTCCTTTCGTTCAGCAATAACGAAGCAACCAAATATTTTCAGGCACAGGCTTTCCAGAATCAGGATAAAATTGATATTTTCTGTTTCTTCGAAAACACAGCTACACATCAGAATATGATGTCGTTGGGTTCTCCCGGATCAAACATTAACGGCGTTTTTACCGGAGCTTCTTCTCCCGATAATTATACCACCAAAAACCTGACCCGTTTTTATAAAACCACTATTACAGCCGCTCAGTTTGATGCCATTCAGAATGATGCAGTACTGCTTGATGCTTATAATGCTGACGAAGCACGCAAAAAAGCCAGTGTGCTTACTGCTGGTGAGGTTTATGCAATCAATACTCAATCTGGTTTAACCGGTCTCATTAAAGTTATTGCTGTAAGCGGCGAAGAAGCCGGTACGCTTGAAATAGCTGTTAAAATCCAGAAACAATAAATGAGAAGATTCACTTCTTTGGAATTGACAAAACTGCAGGGCTTGTTCAACGCCTTGCAGTTTTGTATCTTAATGGCTGCACCTCTTATGTTACTGGCCTGCAGCCAGGAAGAGGAAATAAGCCGGGCGTCAGTGATTCTGAAAACCGGAGTTGCATACACAGCATCAGGTACTGAGGTTTCTCCCGGTGGAAAAATCAATATTGGAGTCCTGGCTTCCGGAGCCGGTGTTGCTCTGACATACATCCGTATTGAACGGATTGCAGGACAGGATACAGTTGTTCAGCTCGACCGGGGAATTTATGCTGGAAAAGAAGGCTATGATGCCGATTTTTCATTCCCGAAAGGATTGGCTGATAAAGAAGTCTGGCGCGTGCTGGTTATGAATGCTGACCGTGATACCGCTTCGGCTGTGTTGGTTGTGCGAAAAGGTGAAGGTGTTGATTACGGAGATATCAATCATTTCGGCCCTTTGACTGTTGGTTTACAGAATTTTCCACCCGCCAATTCATACCTCGATCTGGAGGCCGGGGTAGTTTATAATTCTGCTACGGTATCAGGAAATGAAGAAAAAATTGATCTGCTCCCGTATTTTTATTTCACTTCAGGGCTACCATCTCCTACACTTACCTGCCCGGGATATACTTCTGCAGTGGGTTATTATCCGCTGATCAGCAACTGGCCGGTGAAAAATACAACTTTGTTTGATTACAACACTTCCGACAATATGTTGGTTACGCCGGCTCAGTTTGATGCTGCCATGAACGATAGCCTTCTGGTCACTGCTTATAATCCGACTAAAGTCAGTGGAAACTGTAAATACGCCTACGAAGGAAGGGTTATTCCTTTTAAAACTCAGTCAGGCAAATATGGAATGATCAAAATTGTCGCAGCTGATGAATCTGAAGAAGGCACGATTTCACTGGAAATAAAAATTCAGCAATAATGTTTAAATGTCGTTTAGTTATGAAAAATTGTCTTCGTCTCCACTCAGACTGACAGTCATCCTGAGCGGAGTCGAAGGATTTTTTTCATTTAATATGCCAATCCGAAACATTAACCAAACGACATTGAATAATATTTTGTAAAATGACAATAATCAATTTCAAGTATTTGCTCCTGACCATTTCATTGATGGTTTTGTATGTATTCAGCCTGAGTGCACAAACCTGCATTGAAGGAATGGTTTTGGATGCTTCAAACGGCAAACCGCTGTCGGGAGCCAGCATTACAGCAGGTTCTAAATCAGGAACCATAGCAGATAATGATGGAAAATTCAGTCTTTGCGGACTTCAGGGTGATTCGGTAAATATTGCTGTGAGCTATGTTGGTTATCAGACGGTTCACAAAACGTTTTCAACCACCGCAACTAAAATAATGATAAACCTTCATGCTGAAGTTTCCGAAATTGAAGCTTTTGTTGTTACCGCTACCCGAACCGATTCACGCATTATTAACACACCTGTAAGAATCAATCAGCTGGGACCAAAACTGATCGAAAGTCTGCCGGCGCAAAGCGTTGATGAAGTGTTAAAAATGGCTCCCGGAATCAATTTCAGCCGGTCGTTCGGTGTATTGAGCACCAAAGCTACAGTAACCATGCGTGGAATGAGCGGCAAAGAACAAGGCCGGGTGCTCATTCTTGTGGATGGCATTCCAATGAATAAAAGCGATGGCGGTGGCTTCGACTGGAATTTGGTTGATATGGGCATGGTTCAGAAGATTGAAGTCACAAAGGGCGCCGGATCAGCCATTTATGGTGGAAATGCAATGGGTGGTATTATCAATATCATCTCTCAAAAACCAACAGAAAAATTCTTTGTCAAAGCCGGAATGGAGTACGGATCATTTAATACAGCTGGTGGCAAACTGAGTTTTGGCGGAAGTATTAATGTTAAAAAACCAGGAGACAGCTGGACATGGATGGCCAATACTTTCTATAGGCAGAGCGATGGCTATATCACCCAGTCTGATGCGGATGTAAATGCAAATCCTTACATCGTCAAGTCCAATCTGCTTGAAGCAGGTGCTGGTTTTCGCAGCACGTATTCATTCAACGGGAAGCACAGCATCGGTGTCTCAATCAATTTTTATAATGATAACCGGGGCACCGGAGAAAAAGTTTTTCAGCCGGAAGGCAATACCACCGAACATGATTCTTACGGCGCAACCCTGAATTATAAAGGTCGTCTTGGTCAGTTCAGCTTGCTTTCTTCTGCCTATTTTTTAAATGAGGATTACAAAAAAGTCAATGAGTACCTTAAAGATGATTATACGTGGTATGAAGTCTTAAGTACAAGGCGCGATTTTGGATGGCTGACTTCAATTACCAGGCCGATTGGTGCTTCCCATAAACTCACTGCCGGCTTCGATTTAAAAAATGGCAGCGTGGATGCATGGGATAAGTACTATACGTCCACCGATATTGTTTATAACGCCGGAAAGATGAATACCTGGTCATTGTTTCTTCAGGATGAAATCGGCCTTTTGCAGGATAAAATCAGAATACTTGCTGGTTTGCGCTGCGATATTGCAAGGTTTTACGATGGATCGTTCTATACTGAGGCGCCTACACAGGAAACTGCTTTTATGCACATCTATCAGAACAAGGCAATGCCTGATCATGTCAGGAGTGCAATCAGTCCGCGTCTTTCAGCGCATTACCGGTGGAGCAAAAATAACCGCATTTATGCCGGATACTCCAGGGGATTCAGGCCAGCGGTTCTCGATGATATGTGCCGGTCGGGCAGGATTAAGGGTGGTTTTAAAGTTGCCAGTCCTGATTTAAGACCGGAGTATCTTAATAATTTTGAGGCTGGCTTCGATCTGAATCCTTTCAATGCCGGAATCCTTCAGAACTTTTCACTTGAAGCCTCTGCTTTTTATTCCCGCGGCAGCGATTTTCAATACTATGTCACCAATGGACAAACCATTGATATGGGATTTGGCGATCGTCCGATCCTGATCAGGGCAAACATCAGTGAAGTGGAGATTTATGGTGCTGAGCTTTCATTTAACTATCAGATTAATTCTTCACTCTCATTTTATGGTGGTTATGCTTTTGCAGATGCATCGATTCTTGATTACACCAAAATTGCTTTGAATGATACCATTGATCTTTCAGGAAAAACAATGACCGATGTTCCCCGCAACATTATAACAGCCGGCGTTACGTGGCTCAATCGCTATGTTAATACCGGACTTGCTTTCCGCTACACCGGAGCCATGTATATCAACGATCAGAACACTGTGGATGAACTGCTAAACGCTGACCAATACCCGGCTCATACAACCGTTGACCTGAAGTTCTGGAAACCATTGAACCGGAATTTCCGGATTTCGCTCAATTTTCAGAATATTTTTGATGTAAAAATTTATGACAGTAAATACAATGTCGGACCCGGCCGTTTTATTACGGCAGGTGTCAGTTTCGGAATTTAAAGAGGCTATGACATTGATTATAAATGTTGAAGGCACTTCGACTCTCAGTGTGACATTCGTGTTAGGTTAGCAGTGTTTCTTTTTAATGCACGTGTTATCATATCTATACGATGTCCTCCTGAGTAGCCTGCCCTGAGCTTGTCGAAGGGGAGTCGAAGGACAAAACGAAGAAGTATCTGTCAATTGAAAAAAAACAACGTTTCTTAATTGTTTAACTACACACCAACCAAAATGAAAAAAACAATTGTGATCACTGCATGCCTGATGCTCGGTTTTACAGGAATGACTCAAACCAATGATTTTTATGATGATGCCCCGCTCAATGAGTTGAAAATGAGTGAAATCATGATTGCAGGAGAGGTTGCAAATCCCGGAATTATTGATCTGACAAAACTTCCGCTAAGGGATGTTATTGTTAAAGAAACCGGTCTTTCCGGAGATAACGGAAGTTTTAAAGGTGCTTACCTGTATCAGGGTTATTCGCTGTATGATATTCTGAATCTTACCGTGCTTAAAAAGAAAAATGAAGCTGAATTTCCACCCATTATCGACCTTTTTGTTGAGATTGAAAATGCTGATGGCGAAAAAGTAGTTTTAAGCTGGGGCGAAATCTATTATCCCATTCATCGGCACGAGATTCTCATAGCAAACGGCGTTCGTCGCATAGTACCATCCAAGACCAAAGAATTGTGGCCTTTGCCGACAGAGTCAAAACTTGTAGTTGCTTCCGATCTTTACACCGAACGTAACATCAGCAATCCGGTAAAGATTACTGTACGTTCGTCAAAACTCAATTTTGTAATTGACAGGAACATTCCTGATATGTATGCCAAAGACCTTAAATTTCATACCGGCGATAACTTGTTGGAATCGCTGGCCGAAGGTGAGTTGAAAGGGAATATGATATCATACGGTTCTGTATTTTATGGACGGGGAACCGGTATTCACGGAACTACTCCATTTAAGGGTGTGATGCTTAAAGATTACACAAATGCTTATTATCCGATGACAAAGGAGAATCTGAAAACCGGGTTATTTGTGGTCTCAGCGCCGGATGGCTATAGGGCAGTGTTTACTTACAGCGAGATATTCAATCGCAATGATCAGGCTGAGGTGCTGATTGTTCCTATGTATGGACAGGCTACTCAGGGGGCTTTTTTGCTGTATCCTGCTGCCGATTACTTTTCTGACAGATCCATCAGGTGCCTGAACGAAATCAGAATGATGCAATCCTCTGATTTGTAGAAAGCCTTTGTTACTGTTTTAACCGGACAATCAAATGGGTTGCTCCGGTTTTTTTATTTTAATCAGGTTTGAATTGGAGGAATTGGTCTTGCTGATTAGTTTTTGTAAGTATAAATACCCATACTACGCAGCATGAGTTTCCGGTAAAAAGTGGTATTTAAACGACTTGTGCTCTGCCGTTTCTCAACCTAATTTTGTAAAATAATATTACACCCGGGTTGGATGATGTAATCATCAATCAGGCTTCTTTCTAAAAGAATGGTAATATTTGAAATAATTCTTTGATTTTCAAAACGATTAAAACATAAAATCATGAAAAATCTACTGGTAATTCTTATTTTCCTTTTTTCTGCTAATGCTGGTTTTGCTCAGGTGAAATCTGCAAAAACCACCAAAGCACCTGGTGTTATGATAGGCCTGGACAGCACCTTGATTAAAATGGAATACGCCCATTGGAACAATGCGAATCCTAATGAATACTGGGAGAGATTTTCATCACCCAATCGCATCGTTTTCTATTGTAAAACATCAGGCAATGTGAATAAGAGCAATGTTGCACATGTTTATGATTTTGATGAAAACGGTGTAAATGTTAAATATACGACCATTGCTACTCAGGAAAAGTTTAAATATGCCTGCGATTACCTGAACACTATTGCATTGCGTAATAAATATGTATATGAATTTCAGGGTGTTAATGAGAATAATCAGGGTGTGTGGGTTTCAAGTAAAGCAATTACAAACTATTCGGGTTGTAACTGCGGAAACCTTAAAGTTACTGTAACAGGAAATCTGAACGGAGAAACCCTCTCAGATTTTGTTGATTACTGTCCTGTAAAACCAGGCAAATCAGGCGAACTTATCGCGATTGAATATATGGCATTGAACCAGTAAATGGTTTGGGGATCGTTTACGAAAAACGGAGGGCAGTTTGTCCTCCGTTTTTTTGGTGCATCGGTCAGATCAATCATATGTACTTTTCAGGCTTAAGAAATAGACAGTGATTGGGAGAAGGCTTGGATATTCGGAAAGTTCTTATATTTGGGGTGAAAAACTGAGTTGTAATATCAAGCTCAATGGTTGTGAACAAGTCAGATATATATGCAATATTGCATATATCTGCTCGTTATGCGTCAATTTAAAAGAACCGAATCGGCATGAATAAAATGATTAGAAATATTGGAATCTTACTCATGATTTTTACAATCTCATGCGGACAAAATCTGGATTTTGATGAAATTCTTAAAATCGAGAAACAGTTTGAGTTGAAAATCAATCTCAATGGGAATCTTAATTTAGACAGTTCAACGGTAACAAAAATAAATGCAGACTCAAAAATAATTGACAAACTGAAAATCTGGTTTAAAAATAATCCGGACGGTTGGGAGAGTTCAATTGCGTCTTGGGCAACACCTGACATTTTTCTGGCAAGCAATGATTTTAGACTTCTAATTTTTAATGATTTTGTAGTTGTAGGTTTTGCGGACAAATCAGGGAAACAGAGACAGTATACAAAAAGAGCGGACAAATCGGAGTTTAACTTTTTGACTGACGAAAATGAATAAATCAGAATATAAATTCAAAGAGAAAAGGAATACAGCATGTTTCACTTGTGTTCACGTAATGACAAAGAGCAAACCAATATTGTTTGTCTCCCACGATGATGATTCGAGTTGGGAATTTACATGTGGTGCAAACGGTCACTCAGATGAAGAGATTAAAATAATTAGTCTGGACGAGGCAACAATCATTGACAATTCAATAAACGAATTAGCAAACATGCCAGAAGGAGTTTGTGCGGAAAGAGAAAATATTGAAGCAAAATGGATAAAAAAATAAAAATCGAACGCATAACAAAAACTATATAGCAATTGGGGTTTCGGTGCGGACAACAAAGTCCGCAACCCGCAACAACCACAGTGGGGTTCGACAGGAACGAAGCCCACAATCCCCAACTGCATATAGTTCCGTCCGTTATCGGCAATTAAACAGACAAAATGAGAGATACACTAAATAATGAACAGAAATCGAGTATTTTATTATTGCTGACTTCAAAAACATTTGAAAGATTGGCATTCTATTTAATAATGGCAATACTCGTTCAATTTTTGACTGATTCGTTAAAAATAGATACAACGAAAGCAGGAATTTATTATAGTGTTTTTTATGGAGTTATTGGAATAACAACTTTGTTTTCAGGATTATTAGGTGACTTGCGAGACAGAATGAGAATTGTTAAAATAGGCTTTATCCTTTTAACTATAATGTATTTAGCAATATCATTTCTACCAAGCATAAGTTCTTTAATTGTAATTGCATTAATCCTATTAGGACTTGGAATCGGGCTTATATCACCTAATATTATTGTCTTTCTTGGCAATATTTATAATGAAAAAGAAAATGAAACAATTGGATTGCCAGGATTTATATTGTTTTCAATCACGATTAATATTGGAGCCTTGATTGCTCCTCTGTTTTCAATTTATTTAAAAAATAATTTGGGCTATTATTCCGTTTTTTTGTTTGCATTTTTATTCGGATTGCTCTCATTGATTCTGTTTCTGAAATTCAAAAATCAATATAATAAACTTGACTTAGTAGCTGAACGGAAAGACTATTTTGAAAATGTTGACACAAAGAAATTAAATACATTTATACTTATCTCTATCCTTGCAATCGGGATTTTAATAAGATTAGCATTACATCAAAAAGGATTGACTTTTTCATTCGCGGCAAGAGACTTTTTAGAAAATGGAATTAACTTAAATCAGACTTTCAATAATATTGAGAAATATATTTCAATAATTCTCTTGGTTATATTTGTATTCTCAATTACAAGAATAAAGCGCTTGAACTGGGGTAGGATTTTTAATATAATTTTAGTCGGACTCATTTTTTTAATTATTGCATTTGTATTAATTGCAAGTTATTCTTCATTATCGCAATTGGTAAGTGGAAATGGTTTATTCATACAGTCCTACATTTTCATTTTAATCGCAGAGACTCTAATTTCACCAGTACTTTTGTATTCAATATATAGAAGTTCACCTGTAAAATACAAAGGACTTTTTCAAGGTATATCATTTATTGTAGTTGCAATCTCAAATCAATTATTGTTTTTGGGAGTATTGCTATATAAAAAAAATGCTTCAATGACATTTATAGGATTTGCTATTACTCTATTAATTGCTGCTATTTTAATATTAACCTTAAAAAAGAATGTAACCAATAAACTAACTGAAATAGAAATGAATAATAAAATAAAAGCCGATAATAAATAGGACTCTGAGCGGTCTGCAAGACCCAGCGATGAGTCCATAATGAACTACATCCCTTGGGGTGACTATGTACTTAAAGACGTTTTTTATTGGATTGAAGTGAAAAAACAGACTTTGTTTTTTGTTGTAATCTTATTTTTTGTGCTTATACACGTTAAAAAAAAGCGTTACGCAAGCAAGCACATTGTGGTACACGGAAAATTTGTAATTTTAACGGGCATTCCGGAAGCTGCGATGTTTGTTGATTTTAAAAGCCTGGCAGCGTAAAGCTTCGTCCGTTAGCCCAATTTCAAAATGACGAAATACACGTTGATTTTTATAATATTTTTGAACACTTGTCTGACTTATGGACAAACATATTTGGACTTTAAACCTCCAATTGTTCCTATTAGCATAAGTTTTGACAGCATAAAGAAATTACAAATTTTTGAAAACATGTATGTATTTAGTTGGGATTACTTAAAGAGAGAACCGCCCTATTTATGGAATCCAAATTATACATTGTCATCAGAAGACACTTCAAGGGTTATTTATAACTCATTTGAATCAAGGAAATCGAAGGTATTAAATATAGAGACTACAAATATTCTGCTGGATACGTCAAATAAAACGATTATAATGGAAGGATTTGTGACTGGTGGATGGTACGGAGCAGGTAGCATTGTCAATCTTGTTGTTGGCGAAATAATTGACACGCTAATACCACAGTATGAGATGTCTTTTTCACCCAAAATGGACAGAGAATACATCCAAGAACGCAAAAGAAATAATAAACCGCTTTTTGACGCTTATTTAGTTGGCTTTTATATGAAGGATTTTAATGATTGGGAATCCGGTGTTGGTTATGAGAATGAGAAAGAAAGATATTTTAAAATCAGAGCATACATCAACAATAAAAGTGTTTTGGTTTTCGGACTAAACGGTAACATTGCAGAAATCTTTGAAATTGGCAAATTGCTACCTAAATACAGTAAAAATTAATCTTGGAATCATAGACATAAATATAAACTGTTGCTTAAAAACACTATAAATCGCCTTTAAATTCCTAAAAGTTTTCATTTTTGAATAGTTTTAGGAATTTTATTTATCTTTCCCCTATTACTCTCAGCGGTCTGCAATTCAAATTCTATCGGAATTACATCCTGCCCGACAGTATATTTGTTTGTGTAATGAGATTTCATGGCTTTTAGACGGGCTGCCATGAGCAGAATACCCTTATTGAATCTGTTCCGGCTTGTTTTTCCAACGCTTGTGCGACCAAAGCCAATGCGCGGGTTGCAGTCTTATGTCTGCTTCAAGTAACCTGACATATTCCCTGAGGATATCTTTGTCGCTCATGCCATCGCCAGGCTGCGATACAGGCAAATAGGACACTGTATAATACCCCGGCTTGATTTTTCTGATGGATTGATATACAACTGCAGAGTTGGTCAATCGGGCAAGCTTTGCACCTCCGGCAAAGAAAAAACTGGGTTGGTTCAGAAATTCAAAACAGTACTCAGGATCTTTATGCGAAGGAGACTGATCTCCGATGAAAAAGTAAAGTGCAGGGTAATCCTTTTTACTGAGGATAAACCTGCCGGCCTGTTGCATGGGCAATAGTTTAAGTCCGAAGCGTTTTCTGATCCTGCCCATCAGGTTTTCCGTTACCTTACTGGAAAGTGGTTTGTAAAGCGTGTAAATGCTGAAGTCGAAAAACAATGGCGTCATAATCAGCCATTCCCAGTTGCCCCAATGACCTCCCATGGCAATAACATTTATTCCCCGTTTGTGAAAATCGCTGATCAATTCCGGATTTTCAACGTTAAACCGTTTGCGGGCTTCTTCTTTGCCGAGACCCTGACTCTTGATCACTTCGGTGAAAACGCCGAAAAAGTGGCTGTAAAACTGATGTGTAAGCGTTTTTATTGCTTTGTAGTCCTTTTCAGGAAATGCCCTGGCGAGATTCTGAGTGATCACTCCAAAACGATAACGAAGTACCTTTTCGGCGAAAAATTGCAGAATACGTGCTTTAAAAAACAATAAACCGGCTGGCAGCATTCCTGCCAATCTGGTGAGTCCGAATACAAAAGCAGAAAACAGAC
The DNA here is from genome assembly GCA_002412885.1 of Bacteroidales bacterium UBA5197. GTDB lineage: Bacteria > Bacteroidota > Bacteroidia > Bacteroidales > Lentimicrobiaceae > Lentimicrobium. Next base: position 54,428 of record DHVX01000051.1, on the reverse strand, counting down.
GATGAAATATATTCATGTTAAGTGTTGCGTCCGGACTAATTTAAATCCGGCAGTCAAAAATACGAATATACTTCTTGATTGTTGTCAGAATTAAAATTCATTTTCAAAAGTTGAAATCGCATGTCTTTCGCACAATATTGTTAAATTTATATAAATAATTGATATTTATCTACATATACCTCTGCTTAATCGGATTAAAATGCGTATCTTTTCAAAATATTGTAAAAAGATGAAAAAAAACAGGCCTCTATCAACCCAAAACCAGAGAACAATTCAGACATTAACCCCCCAGATTGCTGCAACCTGTGGCTCTTTGAAAGGTAAATATGCTGTTGTTCTTGACGGTGGTAAAACCACCATCTACATTTCAGATAAAAGTCGCGAAGCAGAAATTATTGAGCGTTACCAGCAAAGAAGACCAAAATAGAGTTTTCTCTTCTGGCTTCTCAAGTAAAATCGACATGATTTTTTAAGATTTTCAACTTCCTTTTCAGGATATCTCAGTTCATCCTGTTTGATGAATTGTGTGGTGAAAATCTTGTGACTCCGAAATAACTTATTGATTGTTCATTCACATTGTGGCTTTTTTAAAAGAGTCTGATCCGTGAAGAGATTTTCTATGTCCTGATTTCGCTAACATTATTATATTTTCCAATTCCTTCCTTCAGTAAAACGAAAAAATGCTTGCTGCTTTTCCGGCAGAAGCATTTTTTCAAATCAGATTTTCTGGGTCTCAACCCACCTTTTAATTGTAAAGGTTATTCCTTTGCTCTTTCAATTTTGAATCGCTGATATAATCATCGTAATCCATCAGTTTGTCAATCATACCCTTGGGGCCGATTTCAATAATCCGGTTGCAAACTGTTTGAATAAATTCATGGTCATGCGACGACATCAGAATGTTTCCCTTAAACTTAATCAGTGTATTGTTAAAAGCCTGAATCGACTCAAGATCAAGGTGGTTGGTTGGTGTATCAAGCAACATAACGTTGGCATTGCGTATCATCATACGGGCAATCATGCAACGTACTTTTTCGCCTCCTGACAACACATTTGCTTTTTTGTAGATTTCCTCTCCGGAGAAAAGCATCTTGCCCAGAAATCCCCTGAGGTAAAATTCAGAAGTATCGTTTGAGAATTGTCCCAGCCAATCTATGAGGTTAAGATCTGTATCGAACAACTCTTCGTATTCAAGAGGAAGGTATGCTTTCAGGATGGTTTGACCCCATACAAAAGACCCTTTGTCAGGTTCCATGTGGCCTTTGAGTATTTCGAAAAGTGCAGTCATTGCGCGTGTATCTCTTGATAGAAATACAATTTTGTCATCCTTCATCATGGTGAAGCTGACATCCTTAAACAGTGAAGTGCCATTGATGGCTTTGCTCAAGCCTTTCACTTCAAGTATGTTATTTCCGGGCTCACGTTCAGGCGTAAAAACAATGCCCGGGTATTTTCGTGTTGATGGTTTTATTTCTTCGATATTCAGCTTCTCAATCATCTTTTTGCGACTGGTGGTCTGCTTTGATTTTGAGGCGTTTGCGCTGAATCGGGCAATAAACTCCAAAAGTTCTTTTTTGCGATCCTCTGCTTTTTTGTTTTGCGTAAGCTGTTGTCTTAAAGCTAATTGACTTGATTCGTACCAGAAGGTGTAATTACCCGGAAACATCTGAACACGACTGAAGTCAATGTCAACGATATGGGTACAGATGGAGTCAAGAAAGTGCCTGTCGTGAGAAACAACCAGAACAGTATTTTCAAAGTTTGCAAGATAGCTTTCCAGCCAGTTTACGGTTTCAAGGTCAAGGTCATTGGTGGGCTCATCAAGCAGAAGGTTATCGGGTTTGCCAAACAAAGCCTGAGCGAGTAATACTTTTACCTTATCCTTGGCTTCAAGTTCACTCATAAGTTTCTGGTGAAACGCTTCTTTTATTCCCAGTCCACTCAGCAGATTGGCTGCATCACTTTCAGCATTCCAGCCATCCATTTCCGCAAATTGCTCTTCAAGTTCTGAAGCCCGGATCCCATCGTTTTCAGTAAAATCTGTTTTTGAATAAATGGCATCTTTTTCATTCATCACATTCCATAATTCAACATGGCCCATAAGCACAGTTGCAATTACGGTATAGTCGTTAAACTCAGAGTGATTCTGCCTTAGCACCGACATACGCTCACCCGGCGCCATTGTTACACTGCCTTTTGTATTGTCAATTTCACCCGAAAGCATTTTAATGAATGTTGACTTCCCTGCGCCATTGGCTCCAATAATGCCATAGCAGTTTCCGGAAGTGAAATTCATATTTACATCCTGAAATAAAATGCGTTTGCCGAACTGAATGCTCAGGTTTGAAACTGTAATCATTTAATTATGTGTTAATTATAAGTCGAAGTGATTGCCTCCTTTGAGGGGTGCAAAGGTATGGTTTTTTGGCTTACAAAATTTGATTCAGGCAAAAGGAAATATAGAAAAGACCCCGTATGCCTTTAAACAAAACAAACGGGGTCGGAATCCTGGCCATACATTAATTATCAGCTTAAAGCTGTAAGGCATTAAAACCATGCATGATGGTTTTTTTGATTTTTAGCTTTTTTGCCTGCCTGTCAGAATTTTAATCCTGACCAGTTGTATTCTTCAGCGACGCGAAGTCGAACTGCCCTGTTTTTGCAACCATAAAACTAACCATCTCTTTCACCTTATCTGGCTTGCAGGCACATGAAATGTCCAGTTTTAGAATAGTGGTTCCATTAAACAAAAAATACCTGGCGCTGCTTTGATAAGCTGTTACACCTGTGGGGCCCGATATTTCATTCACACATTCTTTTTGCGTGGAAATGGTCCAGAGTTTTCCACCCATAAAATCTGATTCTTTTGCTTCGCTTACATCCATGCCCGAAGAGTTTTTGAACTCATTCATTTGCTGATTTATTCCATCCATATCCTTCAGAAGCTGCAACATAAATTTGCCGGTTTCATCGTTGGAATTATACCAGATAAACTCTGCATGCAAGACTCCTCCCGGCTCCGGCCCATTGTAACACGCATTGTAGCTGTTCAGATCGGCTACTATATTGATATTGGTCATTGAGCCGATGCCTCCAGCTACTTTTTGAACATTCCGCAGGTACTGATTTACATGATTCATCGGAAGCAGTGCTTCAATATCAGGGGAGGATTGAGCATGGCTTAACAAATGCATGCTGATGATCAGCATAAGTGTGACTAACTTTTTCATTTTGTTCACTTTAAGATTCTGATTGAGTTTAATTCAAACGGGATCACTGTATCGAAAAAATAACTGTTATGCTAAACAAGGGTGTTCATTCTCTGATTTCTGATTTATAGTTTAAGAAACTCTACCCGGCGGTTAAGCGCTTTATTAACAGGAGAATCATTGGCTGCAACCGGTTGGCTTTCACCTGATCCGTCTGATTCAAGGCGTGAAGCATCAATACCAAAGGTTTTGACCAATTCATTTTTTACGGATGCACCGCGCCGCTTCGATAAATCGAGATTTGCCGCATCTGTGCCATCGCTGTCGGTATGACCCACAATTTTTACCCTGAGGTCAGGATTTTCTTTCAACACATCGGCAATACCCTTTAAAGTGCCATAAGATTCAGGTTTCACCACATCTTTGTTTACATCAAAATAAATTCCATAACTAACCAGTTTGCCTTCGGTAAGAAGTTTGTTGCGCATATCAGGCAATCCTGCAGCTACCCTGAAATTAGTAATCATCGGATTTCCGGATTCCCATAATTCAAATCGCATCATATTGATTTTCAGACCAGCCTCAAATACTTTTGGCAAATCAAAAACCTTCACCTGATCTAAATATACCCTTAACCTTGTTTTTTGTACCCAAACTGAAATGCGGTATTTTTTGCCGGCTTCCATTGTAGCATCCTCTTTTTCACCATTAAGGGTGTATCCTTCAGTATTATATGCACTGTAGGTTGCGCGATAACCTAAAGTCAACTTGATGCCGCCGTTTAGTCCGGGTACAGCGCCTCCTTCGTCAATGTCTTTTGGATTTTGAGAGCTGTACATGTAAAACCCGAATTCAAAGTAGGTATTATCATCTTCAACCGGATAGCCAATTACATCATATTCAACGGTGAAATTATCAGGAAGATTCAGACCTTCATCCAGAACAATACCTCCTTCGCCATTCATCTTAAACCAATTGCCCGGATGCAGATTTGTAGTTACCACTTCACCCGAGGCTGTTGTATTCCAGCTGCCAGGAAAATCGCCAATTTCTGTATTAGTAAAGTCATCGTAAAATATCACCTTTTCCCCGGGGACAAAGTCATATTTAGAATAAGTCTGCATGTTTTGCTGTGCATGGCCGAAAAGATGGAGGCCAAGCAAAGCGATCAGGATTCCTGCTAATGTTTTCATTTTTGTTTGTTTGTTTGTTTAGGATGTATAAATTTACAAAATGATTTTAATTATGATCTGGCAAATTTAAAAAATTGAAATATTTATTTATATCCCCTAAAACAAGGATTTTTTGCTGATTACTGAGCTTCTCTTCCGGAAGGTTTTGTTAATACTTTGGAAAGGGACGAGGGACGGCAAGTAAGGGACGAGGGACGGTAAGTAAGGGACGAGGGACGAGGAGACAAGGAGACAAGGAGACTGGGGGACAAGGAGATAGGTAGAATGGGGACGAGGGACGGTAAGACAAGGAGATAAGGGGAAGGGGAGACAAGGGATTGTTCTATAAGAAGGAGACACGGTGACTGGGAGGCAAGGAGAATGAAGCGAGTAAAAAATTGACCTAACAAGTTTTCTTCCAACTTGTGAGGTCTTCTTGTTTAAATATGACGAAGAGAACGGTGAAATAAATTGAATTTCAAATTCAATGAAGTTCAAAGCGGAATTGCAAATTCCGCTTAGCCGAAGGCTGGTAGGTTATTTCGAATGTTTACGGCATCACAAAGTCACTTCTTCATTTTCGCAATTTAATTCTATTTTTGCCTTCGATAAAATTTTCAGATAATGACGGAATGCATTCATTGTGGACTGGATTGTGGTAAAAATCCTGTGATGTTCGACGATAAACCATTTTGCTGCGAAGGTTGCAGCATGGTTTATCAGATTCTTCACGAAAAAAAAATGAACCGTTATTATACAATGATGCCTACTCCGGGCATTCGGCTTGATCAGGACAATACCGCCGGTACCCGTTATGCATTTCTTGATCAGACTGAAGTCAGAAGCCAATTGCTGGAGTTTTCTGATGGTGGAATTTCGCGTGTGAATCTTTTTATTCCCGGAATCCATTGCAGTTCCTGCATCTGGTTGCTTGAAAATCTCAATACCCTGCATACCGGCGTTATTCATTCGCATGTAAACTTTGTCAGAAAAGAAGTCACCATTACATTCCGGGATTCTGAAATCAGCCTCAGGCAACTGGTGGAACTGCTTCACACCATACATTATATTCCTGAACTGAGTCACAGCACCAAAAAAAAGGATGAGCATCAGCACACCAACCGGAAAATGCTGATGAAAATCGGAATTGCCGGTTTTGCTTTCGGGAATATTATGTTGCTCAGTTTTCCTGATTATCTGCCTGGAGGCGAACATGTTGATCAACTGATGGCCGGCACTTTCGGCATCGTATCATTTATACTTGCTTTGCCGGTTGTAACCTACTGCAGCAGCGATTTCTTTTTATCAGCCTATAAAAGTCTTCGAAAAAAGATAATCAACATTGATTTGCCCATCTCGTTGGGTATCCTGGCTTTGTTCCTTGAAAGCAGCTGGGAGATTTTTAATGGTTATGGTCCGGGTTATATGGACTCTTTGGCCGGATTGCTCTTTTTTATGCTGATTGGTCGTTGGTATCAGGGTAAAACATATGAATCACTATCCTTTGACCGCGACTACCGTTCGTACTTCCCGATTGCTGTTACCCGTATTAAAGAGGGCATCGAAGACTTTGTTCAGTTAAAAGACATTGAAAAAGGTGATGTTATATTGGTGAGGAATGGTGAACTCATCCCTTCAGATGCTATATTGCTTGAAGGTGAAGGCAGCATAGATTATAGTTTTGTCACCGGTGAATCGTTCCCTGTCAGTAAAAAGACCGGTGATTTTGTGTTTGCCGGAGGAAGACAGACCGGCGCAGCACTTCTGCTTAAAGTTGAGAAGGCTGTTGAGCAGAGTTACCTCACCCGTTTGTGGAACGAAGAAAAGGTCGGAGAATCAGAAAAAGCCGGTATGCAATCGGTCGTTAACAAAGTCAGTCATTACTTCACCATTATTATACTCACCCTGGCAACCGGAGCATTGATTTACTGGTCGTTTTTCGATTTTGGGAAAGCAGTTTACGTATTTGCTTCCATTCTGATTGTTGCCTGCCCATGCGCACTTGCTCTTACTATACCTTTTACTTTCGGAAATGTAATGCGTGTGTTTGGCCGTAACGGCTTTTATATCAGAAATACTGAAGTAATTGAAGCCCTCACGCATACTGATACAGTTGTTTTCGATAAAACCGGAACCATTACCCACGCCCGAAGCATGAACATTTCGTGGGAAGGAAATCCGCTCAGTGAAACCGAAAAGCAATGGACCCGGAGTCTGGCCCGAAATTCAACCCACCCGTTATCGGTAATGATAGGGGAGTGGTTGCCCGAAAGTAAGGTTATTATTGCTGATGATTTTCGTGAGATTGCCGGACTTGGTATTACCGGAGTGGTGGATGGCAACACTATAATGATAGGTTCGCGCAGATTTATTACCGGAAATGATGAAGAAGTTGCCAGCAGCTTATCCACAGTTTATCTTTCAATCAATCACACAATCAAAGGTTTTTTTACACTTGAAAATCGTTACCGCGAAGGCTTGACCGAAGTAGTGAAAGGATTCGAACATTATAACATTCATCTTATTTCAGGCGATAACGATGCTGAGCGCAGCAATCTCAGGGATATAATCGGTTCAGATGAATCGCTGCACTTTAATCAGGGACCAGCCGATAAATTAAGCTACATCAGAAATCTTAAAAGCCAGGGCAAACGGGTGATTATGATTGGCGATGGATTAAACGATGCCGGAGCTTTGCTAAGCGCCGATGTAGGAATTACAATTGCCGATGATGTATATCATTTTTCGCCGGCTTGTGATGCCATTCTGCAATCATCTCAGTTTGGCCGGCTGCATGAGTTTATTAAGTTTTCGCGTTCTGCCATGAAAATCGTTTATTCGGGTTATACCATATCATTCCTGTATAATATTGTCGGGCTCACATTCGCGGTTCAGGGACTTCTATCACCGGTAGTTGCTGCCATTATCATGCCTTTGAGTTCCATCACCATCGTTAGTTTTTCTACTTTCTCAGTCAGGATTCTGGCTGGTTTGAAAAAGCTGAGAGCCTGATGATATATTAATACCTGATCGCATACGAAATAGTTTATTATCCAGATTAAGAATCATTTTCTTATCATTAAGAATCATTTTTTCTAATGTAGTAATTAAGTACCGATAAATTCGGTTCTTACTGTTAAATTTTATTGTTTTGAAATACAATATTATATGAAGTTATTTAGAATTAATCTATATTAAGAATTGCCGTAACAACCTATTTTACGTTTCATTATCTTTGGCTAATTAAGTAACCTAATACCTAAATGAGTGTAATTGTCGTATTGATAGGATTCAGTATTTTGGTCGCTGTCGGATTTCTGATTGCTTTTTTGTGGGCAGTAAGGTCAGGTCAGTACGATGATGATGTGTCGCCTTCAGTACGAATTCTTTTTGATAATGATGAAGAAGAGAATGCCGATAAATCAGTTCAAAATCAACCTAAAGTTTAGTTAAACCAAAAGCTTATGGAATTACAAAAATTCTACTACGACAACAGGATTGTGAAAATGTTTGCCTACGCCACTCTTTTCTGGGGCATTGTAGGCATGTTGGTTGGAGTGCTTGTTGCTTTTCAGTTCATCTTTCCTGAACTTAATTTCAACTTTGCATACACAACCTTTGGGCGCGTTCGTCCTGTTCACACCAATGCAATTATTTTTGCATTTGTAGGTAACGGTATTTTTACCGGTTATTATTATTCATTGCAGCGGCTGCTGAAAACCGGCATGGCCAGCAAGTGGATGAGCTATGTGCACTTCTGGGGCTGGCAATTTATTATTGTCCTTGCCGCAGTTACATTATTGGCAGGCTTTACTTCTGGCAAGGAGTATGCCGAGCTCGAATGGCCAATCGATATTCTTATCGCCCTGATCTGGGTTATTTTTGGATGGAATATGATGTGGACCATTCTCAAGCGCAGAACCAAACACATTTATGTAGCTATTTGGTTTTATATTGCAACCTTTGTTACTGTTGCGGTATTGCACATTGTCAATTCAATTGAGATTCCATGGTCATTATTAAAGAGTTACCCTGTTTATGCCGGCGTGCAGGATGCGCTGGTGCAATGGTGGTACGGGCACAATGCAGTTGCATTTTTCCTGACCACTCCTTACCTTGGGCTTATGTATTACTTTCTGCCAAAAGCAGCGAACCGGCCGATTTACTCCTATAAACTCAGTATTTTACACTTTTGGGCGCTCATTTTCCTTTACATCTGGGCAGGACCTCATCACCTTCTTTATCAATCAATCCCAAACTGGGCACAATCGCTGGGGACTGTATTTTCAATCATGCTGATTGCTCCGTCGTGGGGCGGAATGATCAACGGATTGCTCACACTCAGGGGTGCCTGGGATAGGGTACGTGAAGATCCCGTTCTTAAGTTCTTTGTAGTTGCTGTTACTGCTTATGGTATGTCAACTTTTGAAGGACCAATGCTTTCACTGAAAAGCATCAATGCCATCAGCCACTTTACCAACTGGACTGTTGCACACGTTCATATCGGAGCAATGGGTTGGAATGGATTTTTAACATTTGGAATGGTTTATTGGTTGTTCCCGAAAATGTTTAAAACCAAACTTTATTCAATCAAGCTGGCTAATCTTCATTTCTGGATCGGTACACTTGCCATCCTTTTCTATTCAATTCCTATGTACTGGGCTGGTTGGACAGAAGCTTCCATGCTAAAACAATTCACCGAAGCTGGTACACTCATGTATCCAAACTTCCTGCAGGTAGTTGATCAGATTATGCCAATGTATTATATGCGTGCATTTGGTGGTACCTTATATTTCCTGGGTGCTTTCCTTTTGGTATATAACATTTACAAAACTGTAAAGGGTGGTTCGTTTGTAGCTTACGAAGAAGCAGAAGCTCCTGCTCTTGAAAAAGAAGGCAAACGCAAATCAGGCGAAGGTTATCACCGTTTTCTGGAACGCAAACCCATTACCTTCATGATTCTTGCAATTGTAGCCATATTGATCGGCGGAATTGTTGAAATTGTTCCTACATACCTTATCAAGTCGAATATTCCGACCATTTCCAGTGTAAAACCATACACTCCTCTTGAGCTTCACGGCCGCGACATTTACGTTGCAGAAGGATGTTATAACTGTCACTCACAGATGATCAGACCTTTCAGATCAGAAACAGAGCGCTATGGCGAATATTCCAAAGCCGGTGAATATGTGTATGACCATCCATTCCAATGGGGTTCAAAAAGAACCGGACCCGATCTGTGGCGTATTGGTGTGAAAACCGGAAAGAACTACAAGCCCGATGCATGGCATTATAACCACTTTATGGATCCGCAGAAGATGAATGCAACCTCAATTATGCCTGCCTATCCATGGTTAGCCCGCTACGAAATCAGACTGGATCAGACAGCTGCTAAAATCAGGGTGATGCAAACATTGGGAGTTCCATATCCTGAGGGTTATGACCTGATTGCCAATGACGATCTGAAAGCACAGGCTGCAAAGATTGCTGAAGGCCTTCGCGCTCAGGGCATTGAAATCAGCGACAACAAGCAGATGATCGCAATTATTGCATATTTGCAGCGGATCGGTACCGATATTGTTAACGGTGAACCTGCTGCTAAATAATATAAACCTCTGAAGTATGAGAATTGTCAGCCGGATTTTAAGTGGTGTGGATGGAATTTATTGGTTTCCATTAATTGCCCTGATCATCTTTATCTCCTTTTTTGTGGCCATAGCTATTCATACTTATGCCATTAAGAAAGACAGATCGGATGAATTGGCCAGACTTCCATTAGAGGAAGATGACGAGTTAAAAAATGATGTTAACTTTTGAAAAACAAAAAATATGAGTACAGAAGATAAAAATCTGCATCATAGCGAACCTGAAATAGATGAGTTGACTCAGGATCGGTATCTTGGTGGACACGAATATGATGGTATTCGCGAACTTGATAACAGGATGCCCCGTTGGTGGCTTTACCTTTTCTACGCCACCATTGTTTTCGCTGCAGTTTACATGATTGGTTATCACGTGTTGCCCGAAGGAAGTCGCTGGGCAAGCCAGGAAGTGGAGTATGAGAAAGAAATCGCTGCAGCAGCCCTTATTATTCCTGCCGACCCTCACGCTTCAATTGATCTGGCCAGTCTCGTGCCAATGACCGAACAAGCTGATCTGGCGGCAGGTGAAGAAATCTATATTAAGATATGTGTTACCTGTCATGGTAAATTTGCCGAAGGTCTGGTGGGTCCGAATATGACCGATCCATATTGGATTCATGGCGATACCACATCCAACACAATTACGGTTAAAGACCTGTACAATGTTATGATCACCGGCGTTATTGAGAAGGGTATGATCTCGTATAAGGATCAACTGACTCCCGTTCAGATGCAGCAGGTTATCGGGTTTATTTTCAGCCTTCAAGGCACCAATCCACCAAAAGCAAAACAACCCGAAGGTCATAAATACGACATTATAGGTTAGTTTTCTTTTCTTTCAGTGGCTGTCTTAAAAGTCCCGGATTGTCAATAATCCGGCTTTATCTTTTGCCTGGCCGGGCTGTCTGCCCTGAGCCTGTCGAAGAGGAATCGAAGCCCAAAAAGACCTTTGAGACAGCCGCTTGTTTTGCTTTAATTAAGTTTGCCATGGACGAAACAGAAGAATTTGATGATTTTCGCGACAGGATTTCTACCATTGCCAGCGATGGGCAGCGCTTATGGGTTTACCCGAAAAAGCCCAAAGGCAGACTTTACAATTACAGAAAGATAGTTTCGCTGGTATTGCTGGCTATTTTCTTCCTGATTCCATTTATTAAAGTTCAGGGAGATCCGCTGATTCTGTTAAATATCCTTGAACGTGAGTTTATTATTTTCGGGATGCCTTTCTTTCCGCAGGATTTCTACCTGTTCGTCCTTTCAATGATTGCCTTTATCGTGTTTATAGTGCTCTTTACCGTAATTTTCGGAAGGATATTTTGCGGATGGTTGTGTCCGCAAACTATTTTTATGGAGTTTATCTACCGACAGATAGAATATGCAATCGAAGGCAACAACAGTAAACAACGCAAACTGGACAGCAGCCCATACGATTTTAATAATATCTGGCGTAAAAGTCTGAAACACTTTGTGTTTTACCTTATCTCGCTGATAACTGTTATCTGGTTTCTTGCCTATGTTATTGGAATGGACAGGGTGATTGAAATTTCAAAAGATAGTCCGGTTGAACATCTGCTTGGCTACTTTGGCATTTTTGTGATTGCCGCCATTCACTACCTGGTTTTTGCCAAACTCCGCGAGCAGGTTTGTATAATCATTTGTCCCTACGGCAGGTTACAAGGCGTGTTACTTGACCGTAATTCAATAGTTGTGAGCTATGATTACAAACGTGGTGAACCCCGAGGCAAATTCAATCCACTGGAAAACCGAAATGATGTTGGCAAAGGTAATTGTATTGATTGTGGGAACTGCGTGCAGGTTTGTCCCACCGGAATCGACATAAGGAATGGAACCCAATTGGAATGCATCAACTGTACAGCTTGTATTGATGCATGCAACAGCATAATGAAACGGACTCATCAGCCTGAAGGACTTATCAGGTATGCTTCAGAACGTACAATTGCCGATAATACACCCCTGAAGTTTAATGTGAGGATACTTTTCTATTCCACAGTTCTCACTGGACTGCTTTTGCTGATCGGATATCTTTTCAGCCAGCGCACAGCTATTGAAACCACGGTTTTGCGTATGTCGGGTTCAATGTATCAGGATTATGATGAAACCCACTTCAGCAATATATACGTCCTTCAGGTAATAAATAAAACCAGAGAATCACTGCCTGTTGAAGTTGAAGTTATTAAACCCAATGGTGAAGTGAAAATGATGGGAGATCCTTTGGTTTTGGGTAAGGGAGAAGTGGGTATAGCCAATTTTCTGCTGGTTCTCGATAAGGACGATGTTAAAACTTCCCAGACCAATGTCACTTTCAGAATTTTGGCAAACGGCAAGGAAGTTGATCAGATTAAAACCAGTTTTGTAGGCCCCAATCGTCTTGATACCAAGTAAATGGCTTTGTTGGTTTTTCGTTTTTATGGATTAGCTAACTTTGGATTTAATAAATCCTGAATATTTTTTAACTTTTAAACAAAAAAGCATGTCAATAAAATTCAATTGGGGAACCGGAATATTCATCTTCATTATCATTTTTCTGGTTACTATGATAAGTGTGGTTTTTCTGAGTTTCAGACAGAATAATGAGTTGGTTGAAGCCGAGTATTATCCGCAGGGCATTGAATATCAGAAACAAATTGACCGCATGGCGAAAACAAAACTACTCTCAGCATCCATTGCAACTGAGCAGGTTTCCGGTGAGCTGGTACTCACATTTCCCGAAGAGTTCAGAACCATTGGCTTTGATAAAGGAGATATCTATTTTTACAGACCTTCTGCAGAAAAAGCTGATATACTTGTCGCAATGCAACCCGATACTTCATTAAAACAGAAATTCTCAATTTCCCGTTTCAGCCCCGGTAAGTACGTCATCAAGTTATCCTGGTCAATGAAAGGTGAACAGTATTATGATGAACAGCCGGTTATGATCCGGAAATAAAGCTTGATTTTTTTTAGAGTTTTAAACAAGCTTTAGCCTTTTTGAGTCAAAATTCACTGTAAATTTTTAGAAGACTGATTATGTTGCTTTGGACAGCTTTTTTGGTAGGAATTGTTGGCAGTGCGCACTGCGCCGGAATGTGCGGCCCCATTGCGCTTGCCTTACCTCTTAAAAGTGAAAACTGGTTTACCCGGACTTTCAGTGGCTTGATTTACAATTCTGGCCGCGTACTTACTTATGTGATACTCGGTGCCATTTTCGGGTTACTCGGAAAGAGTTTGCATATGGCTGGTTTTCAACGCTGGTCATCCATAGTCATCGGGGTACTTATGATCTCATTTGTTGTTGTGCCTCTGATTTTCAACAATATGCCCTCAATGAACAACGTATTTTCCGGGTACTCTCATCGTTTGATGGGTGGATTCAGGGCAATGTTCAGAAACGGTTCTTATGGTTCGCTATTCGGAATAGGCTTATTGAATGGAATTTTACCTTGCGGCCTGGTTTACGTTGCCATAGCCGGGGCATTGAATACAGGAAGTGTAACTGCAGGTATGCTATATATGGCATTATTCGGCGCCGGAACAATCCCGGTAATGCTTGGTATTTCACTGGCTGGCAACATGATGAGTCTTAAACTCAGGGTTTTTATCAATAAGTTATCTCCTTATGTCATTGTTCTGATTGGTGTTCTGATTCTCATGCGGGGACTATCTCTGGGTATTCCATATGTCAGTCCAAAATCAGAAGTCCTTACTCCTGTAAAAGAAAAAGCGCAGCAATGCTGCCATCCGAAATAAAAAAGGTTGACTCTTGCCCGATTTTTATTAATTTTACATCAACTAACAAAACACACATATTTATGAAAACAAAAAATCTACTTATTGCAGCCTTTGCCGGTTTTATGGGCATTGCACTGATGACATCATGTGGTGGCGGTCAGCAACCTGCTACTGAAACCACTACCGAAATCGGAGAAACCGCAGGCCCGAGTGCTGAACAACTGGCTCGCGGAGAGCAATTGTACAACGAGAAATGTTTTGCATGCCACATGGCCAATGGTCAGGGCATTCCCAACGTTTTTCCAACACTTACAGGATCTGACTTTTTGCTTAATCAAACCAAAATGGCAGTTGCACAGGTTCTTAATGGTTCTGAGAAAGTTGTCGGCCAGACAGCCATCAAATATCCTGCACCAATGCCTCCTCAGATTGATAATTATGAAGATGCCGTTGCCGTTATCAACTATGTACTCAATAACTTCGAAAACAATGGTGGTTATATTACTGTTGACGAGGTTAAAGACATAGAAATTGATCCCAGATAGTCATGTTTTTAATGTTTATTAAAGGGGCTTTTGCCCCTTTTTTTTTTTTTTATTTTACAAATATTTTATCGTTTCCCTACAGCGAAAGCTTTTTTGTATCTTATATATCCGGCAAGATGTAATAAAACAGAATCGGGCTCGTTTCTAATGAAAATCATAAAAATAAATAGATATGAAGAGAATAATGATCATGATGCTCGCGTTTGCTGCCATTTTTAACAGTTCATGCGACAAGGAAAATCCCGGTGAACCCATTGTTACCTATCCCGATTACGGAAAGCTTAAAGTAGGGAATTACTGGATTTATCAGCATTTTCAGGTTGACAGCAATGGAGTAGCTACTCCTCTCGATGTTTTTGATAGTTGCTATGTTGAAAAAGATACGATTCTTGATGGTGTAACTTATGTGAAAATGGTTCGACCCCCAATTATTCCCACCCTGGGAAATTTTCAATTACTAAAAGACTCCTTGCATTATATAGTCAATAATGGTGGCAGAATTGTTTTTTCCTCTGAAGATTTTACTTCGTCTTTATATAATTATACCAGCATCAGATACAATGGCGATACAATTTACACTGTAAATGTGAAGATGGAGGATATCAATGAGGTAGTTACAACACCAGCCGGAGACTTTGCGACATTGAATTACAAAGCTACATACCAAATGAACCCACAGTACTCTTTGTATCATCTCAGATTCATTCATAATAGATATGCGAAAGATATAGGAATGGTTGTTGAAACCTTTCCATTCTTCTCATCGCAACCTACCACAACCGAACGCAGATTGGTAAGATATTATCTTGCATCTGATTCAAAACCTGTAAATTAAATTCAATATTTTCTGATAGCCGGTCATTTAAGGAATGAAAATTCTTTTATGACCGGCTTTTTTATTGCAAGATTTTGGTATAATCTAAACCGAAACATCCGTATTTTTACCTGACAATATAAAACTTAAAAAATCATGTCGAACAATCAAGTGCAGCAAAGCGCACCGGCAGGTGCAATTTACGGAATGGGATTTATCGGTGCAGCCGTTTACTTTATTTCTAATGCCGCAGGCTTCTGGATGGGTGTTGTTGGGTTTCTGAAAGCTTTGGTATGGCCGGCTTTTTTGGTTTATGAGGCAATGAAACAAATGGGGATGTAATCCTGTCTTTGTCTCTTATTTCTTATTTTTTGTTTCCTTTTAATGAATATACCCGGATTATTCGGGGTAAATATTCTATGAGGCTGTTTCATGTAATGATAGGCTTCGTTCCGATAGCCATCGGAACCGCTCAGCCTGACATCTGATAATCAATTCATTAAATCAGCACATCCAGAGAAAAAACCAGCATAATCAAAAAATAGTACAGGTTAATCAACAGAAAAGAAGAGCTGAACTTCACACTTTGCAGCGAAGGTTTCAGCAACCGGATAAATACCAGAATAAGTATTGTTGATAGCGCCCAGATAAAATAAGCGGTTATTTTGTGATTGAAGGCATAAAAACCGGGAAGCAAAAAAGCTGAAACCGATGTAGCTGCAATCCAGATAAATGTCAGTCGTCTGATTTGCTGATGCGAAAGTTCGGCAGTCAGTGATTTAAGACCAGCCAATTCGTATTGTTCTCCGAATCGGAGCAGAAGTATCCAGAAATGCGGAACCTGTCCGATAAAAAAGAACATAGCCAGAGCAATAGCTGCCGGATCGAAAAGCGAACCACCACCGGCAACCCAGCCTATAATCGGTGGCAATGCGCCCACAACTCCTCCGGGAACGGCAGCAAAGGCTGAAATTCGTTTTAGAGGTGTGTAGATGCCATTGTACCACACAAAAGTCAGTGCACCCAGAAAGGCTGCAATCCAGCCATCGAAAAACCATAAAATAAAAATGCCTGACAACGAAAAGAGCAATACCCAAAACAGTGCTTCTCTGATAGTGATCTGACCGGTTGGTATTGGCCTGTTTTTGGTGCGTGGCATCAGCAGGTCAGTTTTAACCTCCTGAACCTGATTTAATGCAGATGCCGCACTGGCAAGCAGAAACACGCCGAAAACCGGAAAAATAATGCCACGGGAGAATTCCCCGTGGCTCATCAAGTAACCAGTAAAAGTGGTAAGCGCTACCGCCTGCGATATCCTGAACTTACATAGTCGGGCAAGGATGGCGATATAGGCTTTTATTTTTTCTCTCATTTAAGTGTCTTCAGGTATTCAATGATTTCGGCTATTTCAGCTTCCGATAGCTGTTCTTTATACGAAATCATCATTCCTTTGGTGTATCCTTTTACAACATCGTCGTTTGGTTCGTATATTGCCCGTTTGATGTATTCATCATCCACAACAACTTCTCTTTCCTTATCGTTGGTGATAACAGAATGTGTCTGACCATAAATTCCTTTGAATGAAGGTCCGATCAGTTTTGAGCCATCCACCGAATGGCAGGCAATGCACCCGTTCATCTGAACCAGTTGTTTGCCTTTTACGCCCGGAGTTTTTGCTGCTTCGGCCTGTAAAGTAGTGTCAGACATTCTGGCGTACCAGGCATCAAATTCCTTTTGTGGCAGTACTTTCACTTCGGTGAACATGTATGAGTGAGAAAGCCCGCAATATTCGGTGCAGAAAAGCTCATATTTGCCCTCCTTTTGTGCGATAAACCACATTTTGTTCGTTTTTCCGGGAACCATATCTTCCTTTACCCTGAAAGCCGGGATATAGAGACTGTGAATTACATCAACCGAAATAAGATCAAGTGCAACTGCTTTATCCAGTGGAACGTAAAGGGTATCGGTTTTGATTCCATTCTCGTATTCAAACATCCATGACCACATTCTGGCAGTGGCTCTGATTTTCATGGCATCTTTGGGTGCATTCCGCATTGGTGAATAACCAGCCCATCCATAAAAGAACATCACCAGAACGAGAATGGTAGGAATAATTGTCCATACCACTTCCAGCGTATTGCTGCCATGAATCTGGGTGGCAACCGGATTGCGTTTTTTGCTGTAGCGGTAAATAAACCAAAGCATGATTGCTGTAATTCCAACCAGAAAAATTACTGAAATGCCTATAATTACAACAAATGCAGTGTCGGTTGCTGTAACGAAATTTGAAGCTCCTGAGTACATAATTGCTCCTATCTGTAAAGGTA
This sequence comes from Bacteroidales bacterium UBA5197, assembly GCA_002412885.1. GTDB lineage: Bacteria > Bacteroidota > Bacteroidia > Bacteroidales > Lentimicrobiaceae > Lentimicrobium. The sequence goes on along the minus strand of DHVX01000051.1, from coordinate 36,990 downwards.
ATCGAAAAAGGTAACTACTATAACCGCTGCAAATATGGCTATCACAATGGCAACCATAACTCCATAGATTTTATTGTCAAATCGCAGGTGCATGAAATAAAGAAGTACAATAGCTCCTTTAATTGAGGCAATCAGCATTGCTGCAGCAGTGTTGTAAGGTCCCATCTCAACACTGGTAATAAGCACGGTAATCACCGTAAGGACAATAAGCCCCATTAGAACCATAATGTGTGATAGATAGGAACTGATATGATGTTTTTCGTCGCTCATAACTGTAAAATGTTTAATGAATCAGGTAGAACAAAGGGAACAGGAAAATCCAGATAAGGTCAACAAGATGCCAGTAAAGACCGCTGTTTTCAAGAAGTGCGTATTTGCCTGTATTAACAGCACCGGTCTTAACTTTTACCAGTGTAATTGCCAAAAGGATCATTCCTACGATGATGTGAACTGCATGAAGCCCGGTCATAAAGAAATAGAGGCTGAAAAAGAGCATATCTCCGTTGCTGAGATTTTTCATCAGTTCTGAGCCCGGATACATTCCATGTTCGAACTTTCCGCCCCATTCAAAGTACTTGTTTACCAGAAAGACCAAAGCAAGCAGCAAGGTAATGCCAAGCATAAGCATTGTCATCTTTTTGTCATTTTTCTGCATTGCTGAAATGGAAATGGCAACTGTAGCACTGCTCACCAGAAGAATTATGGTGTTGATTAATCCCATGGTGATACTGAGCTCGTGATGAGCGAGTTCAAATGCAACCGGGTTTTTAAAGCGGTAAACCGAATACACAATGAAGAGCCCGCCAAAAAGGAGAATTTCGGTAAAAATAAACAGCCACATGCCCAGTTTGGCGGCGGTGTCGTCGCGGTGGGCATCGGCGTGATGAGGGGTGGTTATCGTTTCCATGTCTTCCTGAAATTAGTATTCATAAGGCCCGTGGTCAACTACTGGTATCTCTTCGAAATTTTCAACAATAGGAGGAGAGGAAGTAGTCCACTCCAGTGTTTTTCCATCCCATGGATCGTCAACAATTTTTCCTGTTGCTTTGCGTGCTCTGAAAAGATTAACAATGATAATTATGAGCCCTATCGCCAGAATCCATGATCCAACAGTTGAAAGTATATTGGCATTGTGAAACATTGGCAGGTAATCATAATAACGGCGCGGCATTCCTATGAGCCCCAGATAGAACATAGGGAAGTAAAGCATATTGAAGCCGATAAAAAAGATGAGAAGGCCAATATTGGCAACTTTGGTGTTGTAAACCCTGGCAAACATTTTCGGGAACCAATAATGCAGTGCGCCGAAAAATGCAAAGCCTGTTCCTCCGAAAACAATGTAATGGAAGTGAGCAACAACAAATGCAGTATCATGGGTATGAATATCGGTTGCAAGAGATCCGAGCACAAGTCCGGAGAAACCGCCGATCATAAAGACGAATATAAAGGAAATGGCCCAAAGAAAAGGAGGCTGAATATTGATAGAACCTTTGTAAAGTGTGGCTGTCCAGTTAAAGACTTTAATTGCTGAAGGGATAGCAACCAGAAATGTGAGCAGCGAAAATACCCAACGGGAGGTTGAACTCATTCCGGATGTGAACATATGGTGTCCCCAAACAAAATAGCCTACAAAAGCGATGGCCATACTTGAAATTACGATGGCAGTATAACCGAAAATGGTTTTACGCGCAAATGTTGGAATAATTTCGGTGATGGCACCCATTGCCGGAAGTATCATGATATAAACCGCCGGATGAGAGTATATCCAGAACAGATGCTGATACAGAATCGGATCTCCACCGATTGCCGGATCAAAGAATCCAATGCCCAGAAGTCGTTCGGCGATAACCATAAGGAATGTAATTCCAACAATAGGAGTGGCAAGTAACTGAATCCACCCGGTTCCGTAAAGCGACCATGCAAAGAGAGGCATTCTCAGCCAGCCCATACCCGGCGCACGCAGACGGTGCATGGTTACTACAAAGTTTAATCCGGTTAAAATAGATGAGAATCCGAGTATAAATGCTCCGGTAACGGCAGCAACAACATTGGTTTGAGTTTTTAAGCTATAAGGAGCATAGAATGTCCATCCGGTATCCGGTGGTCCATCGCCCATAAACTGGGAACTCAGTACAACGATAGCACCCAATATATAAAGGTACCAGCTCATCAGGTTCAGCCGTGGAAATGAAACATCTTTAGCCCCGATAAGAATGGGCAGGAAAAAGTTTCCGTAAACAGCCGCAACCCCGGGAATTACAAATAAAAAGATCATTGTCAATCCATGAAGGGTAAACAAACCATTGTATGTTTGTGCCCCCATTATTTGCTCGCCAGGAGAAATCAACTCAAATTTCATGAGCAGTCCCATCACCACACCGGCAAGGAAAAAGGTCATCATGGAATAAAAATATAACAGGCCGATCCGTTTGTGATCGGTTGTGGTCAGCCAGCCAAGCAGCCCCTTATGCTTACCCTGATATTCAAGGTAATTGGGCAGGTATTTGGTTTCAGTGTGTTCTGCCATTATTGGTTTTCTTTATTTATTATTACTTTTTTGCGGGGTTTGATTACCAGAATCAGAAATACAACCAAAGCAATGGCTATGATTATTGTTCCGGCAACTTTTGTTACATTAAGCACATACTGCTGACCTGCAGGGTCGTAAGTATAGCAAAATTGTAAGATTTTATAGATGGTTGGTCCGCTTTTGCCTTGCGAAGCTTCAACAAGTGCAAGTTTAAATTCAAAGGGTAGAAAGTATGTTCCCTGAAGATAGCGGGTAATTTTTCCATCAGGACTAATCATGATGATTACTGCCGAATGCATGAAATCATTTCCGGTTCTTTTGTACCTGAAGCCGGTTGCTTCAGTTCCCAATGCAATATTTGCGCTGTCGGCAGTGTAAAACTGCCAACCTGATTCATCCACAGGTTTGTCGATCAGGTTCAGATAATTCACTCGCTTTTTTATGGCAAGGTCGCTGCCTTCGCGCGGGTCGAAGCTGATGGTGATTACCTGAAAATCTTTTCCCAGAACCAGATCTGTTTTACTGATCACATCAGCCATACTTGTCATTAATGGGCTGCAAATTCCCGGGCATCTGTAATAAACCCACATAAGAACAGTTGGTTTGTTGATCAGGGTTCTGAGATTTTGAGTTTTGCCATTCGTGTCGATAACGGTCAGGCTTTCAGGAATGAATTCATCAAGGTGCTCAACAATTCCAATCTCAAGCTCCGGCGATTTAATATCCTGAGTTGCCTTTATGGTCTGGGCTGTTGAAGTCCATCCGTAAGCCATAAGAATAATCAGAAATCCCAATATTTTTTTCATCTTTTCAAGGTTTTGCCAATGGTAAAAATGCTTTTGATCCTAATGCAAATGATGATGAAGACTTTCGTCGAGGTAGGGATGATTTTTCGGAATCAATGGAACAGCTGTAAGCGCTTTCGCAAATATAAAAAGGAATAAACCAGCAAAGCCGATAAAAAACCCGACTTCAGTAATTCCGAATACCGGGTGATGCATCACGCCAGGGAAAATCTGCTCATAAAGATCGAGGTACTGGCCAAAAATAAGTATTATCACCACAGCTTTAACAACCTTAATGTTTTTATTCAGAACCTGTGGTAAAAGCAATACAAATGGAAGGAACCAGTTGATGAAGAAATTCACGTAAAAAATTACTTTAAAACCACTATTCCAGCGATGAGCAAAGTATTCTGTTTCTTCAGGGATATTGCCGTACCATATAATCATGAATTGCGAAAAGGCAAAATACCCCCAAACAATACTCAGCATAAACACGTACCTCGAAAAATCAAGCAGATGGCTCTTGTTCATCTCCTTATAGAATCCCCTTTGGTGAAGAATAATCACCACCAGAACCACAGTTGCGGTGCCATGCAAAAAGGCAGCGACAAAGTTCTTTAGCGAGAATAAAGTACTGAACCAGTGAACATCAATTGACATGATCCAGTCAAATGTTGCAAATGAGAAGGTGATGGCCAGAATAAAAATATAGATTTTCGAAAGGAGCTCGCTTTTCTCAAAAAATGATCTGCCTCCGACTTTATCCTCGTTTAGTGATGCATTTCTGATTAACCGGGTCATTAAAACCCATGCCAGGAAGAAAACGATCATCCTGATAAAGAAAAACGGAATATTGAGATACGGGGCTTTGTGCTGAATAAGTGTGTCAGTTGCCAGCGCGTCTTCATGGGTCCAGTGGTATATTGAATGCATGCCGAAAAACAGCAAAAGCATCAGAATTCCCGCGTAAGGAATGTATGACATCATCGCTTCGGGTACCCTTTTGAACATGGCTGACCAACCCGATTGCGAGATATATTGTAATGCAATAAAAAAACTGGCACCTATGGCAATGGAGAGGAACATGTAATTGTTGAGCAGAAAATTAGCCCAGGCACGTGTGGGATCAGTAAAAAAACTATAGGCGATAACAGCTATGCCAATTGCCATCATTGCAAAGGTAACGTACTGAAAGCCTTTTGTTAACGTAATTTTTGTATCCATTTCTGCTCCTCTTATTTTAAGGTGTTGGCTTGCAATTCATTTTTTACAAACATGGCGATGCGCCACCTGTCGTCGGGTCTGATCATCTGGCCATGAGCTCCCATAACCTGGTAGCCTGCAGTAATTACATGATAGATATCGGCCTCAGGGGCCCCGAGCATTTTCTCTGATAACAGGGATGCCGGTTGTATGGCGTATTTTTTACTGGTAAATAAGTACCCTTTTCCATCGCCGAGTGTACCATGACAGTTTTCGCAGAAGATGCGATACTGCTCTTTCCCGATAAGGAGATTTTTTTCAGTTGCTTCAAGCGGGTTGATCAGCTCTGCAGCTGCGAGTGCCCTGCTTTCAAGAGAGTTATCGTAAGGATAAGGCACCATTTCGCGTGGAATGGTATTTTCAGCCGGAAGACGCATGGTTTGACCGTCAGCAAAGTTCGGATTCGGGGTGTATGTTTCTGCTGCAATTGAGTGCGCCATATCAGGGAAATACTCGTAACCCTTGTCATTTCGCGAACGATCGCATGAACCAGTCATCAGCAGCAAACCCGCAGCCGCAATTATTGAAAGGAATGTTTTATTTTTCTTCATTTGCGGCCTAGATTTGAGGTTGTAACTCTTTTTCATAAACTTCAACTGCTCCTTTGTTCAGGAGAATACTTTCAAGATCACCGGATCCACTGCTTTGTTTCGATTTATCGAAAACCATCACAAACTTATCGTCTGTCGATCTGGCATCAGGTAAAATATATGCTTTGCCCGGATAAATCTTTGCCCGTAACGAAAAGGTGAACAAACTGGCAAGGGTAACCGTGAGAATGGTAATTACAATGGTAACTACGATAAATGAAGGGAAGGCATTGGTTGGCTTTCCTCCGTAGTTTATTGGCCAGTCAATTACAGCAGTGTAATACATAAAGGAAAGTACACCCGCGGCGCCCAGAAAACCATAAATAAATGCTGCAAAAGTGAAGCGTGTTTTCTTTCCCATGGCTTCAATAACTTCATGGATAGGGTAGGGGGTAAATATTTCCCATATTTCGAAGCCTTTTTCTTTAACCTCATGAACTGCCGACATCAATGAATCTTCGTCATCGAATACGCCTATGATATGGTTCTTATTCATGGCTTGCGTTGGTTTTTTCATTTTTGTTAATACTTGTAACTTTCAGAATGCTCTTCACTTCGCTTATGGCTATCATTGGGATATACTTGAAGAAGAGAAGCACTCCGGCAACAAACATTCCGAGTGTGCCGACGAAAATTCCGATTTCAACCCAGGTAGGTGAATAAACGGTCCAGCTTGATGGCAGGTAATCTTTTGAAAGCGAAGTGATAAGAATGTTAAACCTTTCATACCACATTCCCACGTTAATCAGTAATGAGATAATGAAGGCTATGGTAAGGTTCTGACGCACTTTTTTGAACCAGAAGAGCTGTGGAATAAATGCATTGCATACCACCATCGCCCAGAACTGGAAGGTATAATCTCCGGTTATGCGGTTTTTGAAAAAGGTGAACATTTCATAAGTACTTCCTGAGTACCATGCCATAAAAATCTCTGTTGCATATGCTGTACCCATAATCAGAGAAACAAAAATCAGGATTTTTGCTATGGCGTTTAAGTGCGAATCTGTAACATAATCCTGAAACTTATAGATTTTTCTGATGATGATCATAAGCGTCATTACCATTGCAAATCCTGAGAAAATTGCGCCCACAACAAAGTACGGCGGGAAAACTGCGGTATGCCAGCCTGGAATCACAGAAACGGCGAAGTCAGTTGATACAATTGAGTGAACCGAAACTACCAGAACAGCTGCAATTCCACCGAGCACATAGCTGAGTGCTTCATAACGCAACCATTCTCTGGATGAGCCGGTCCATCCGAAAGCGAAAAATCCATAAACCGCTCTCTTAACTTTGGAGGTGGTTTTGTCGCGGATGGTGGCAAAATCGGGAACCATTCCAAAATACCAGAATGATGCTGATATCAGCAGGTAAGCTGTAATGGCGATAAAATCCCAGAAAAGCGGTGAGTTGAAGTTCACCCATAACGGCCCACGAGTGTTGGGATAAGGGAAAATGTAAAACATCAGCCATACCCTACCCATGTGCAATGCAGGGAAAAGTGCCGCACATCCAACCGCAACAACGGTCATTGCTTCAGCAGCGCGATTTATTGATGTTCTCCATTTTTGCCTGAGTATAAGCAGGAATATTGAAAATGCAGTTCCTGCATGTCCGATACCGATCCACCATACAAAGTTGATGATTTCCCATCCCCAGCCCACAGAGTTGTTAACTCCCCAGCTTCCGATACCAACAACAAGGGTAGTGTATATGGCATACACCCCGAAAAGTGTGGCCAGCATACTTACGCCAAACACGGCTTTCCACCAGGTTGGGATGGGCTGATCAATAGGGGCAATGATGTCGCTGCTTATCTGGCGATAATTTTTGTCTCCCAGGATCAGCGGTCCTCTCACTTCGGTTTTATACATAAAATCTATCGTTTATGCGTTTTACAACTCAATGTGTTGAATGTTATGCTTCTTCTTCGGCCTTGTTTCTTACCAGCGTAAGGTAGCTTACCGATGGCAGGGTGTGCAATTCCTCAAGCAAGTGGTAATTTCTCGGATCTTTGATGAGTTTTGAAACTTCACTTTCAGGATCGTTGGTGTCGCCAAATACAATCGCTTTTGACGGACATGCCTGGCCGCAAGCCGGAAGAATCTCATGATCTTCAAGTCTTCTGCCTTCATTTTTGGCAAGGAGTTTTTTCTCCTGAATACGTTGTACACAGAAAGTACATTTTTCAACAACTCCACGCTCACGTACCGTTACATCAGGATTGAGAACCAAACGGCTCAGGTCAGAGTTCATGTTGTAATCGAACTTCTCGTTGTTGGCGTATTTGAACCAGTTGAATCTTCTGACTTTATAAGGACAGTTATTGATACAATACTTGGTTCCCACGCAACGGTTGTAAGCCATCTGGTTAAGGCCTTCGCTGCTGTGATTGGTTGCCGAAACCGGACAAACATTCTCGCAGGGAGCATTGTCGCAGTGCTGACACATCAACGGCTGAAAAACAACACCCGGGTTGGCAGGATCACCATTATAATAACGGTCGATTCTGATCCAGTGCATGATGCGGCTTTTCATAACTTCCTGCTTGCCAACCACAGGCACATTATTTTCAGCCTGACAGGCAATTACACATGCACTGCAACCGATGCACTTATTCAGATCAATAGCAACGGCCCAATGATGACCTGTAAATTCAGTTTCTTTATAAAGTGTTGTGTGCTTTTCTTCATATTCGGCATGGAGTTCATTGCCTGAATCAGGGCTCTGCTGATATTTACTCAGTGTGGTTTCCCTTACAATAGGCCTGCCTTCCATGCTGTGATGCATCTGGGTGGTGGCAAGTTTGTATTCCCCGGCAACCAATGCAGGTTCGGTACCCGAAAAACTGTATGTTCTGTTACCATTGGAAAATCCGGTGAGTTTGAACGCATTTTTTCCTACTCCGTCTGCTACTTTTCCAAAAGCAGTATGTCCGTATCCCAAAGCAATGGAAATTGTACCTTCTGCCTGTCCCGGTTGAACAAATGCCGGAATCTCAAAGTCATTGATTTTAATGATGGCGTCTTTTGCAATGCCCAGCTTTTCGGCCGATGCAGGTGATATTGAAGCAAAGTTATCCCAACAGATTTTTGAAATGGGATCAGGCATTTCCATCAACCACGGATTGTTGGTATGCTGACCATTGCCCATTGACAGGTTCTGATAAAGTGATACTTCAAATCCACTTGCTGCGGGATATGCATTTAAAGCAGAAACTGCAACAGACAAACTTTCAGCATTGAAACCGATTGATCTTGTTGCATTTTCAATCTGGTGAACTCCATCCTGAAGCGCTTTGGTCCAGGCAGCTTCCCCTGATTTAAGAATATCTGTAAGCCAGTAATTTTTGATATAAGCGTAATAATCAGGTTCTTTGCCCATCCATTTCAACAGACTTTCCTGCTTTTGCCGTGTACTGAAAATTGGCCTGATGGCGGGTTGCGCCAGGCTGAAGAATCCTTTGATGGGTTCTGCATCGTCCCAGGATTCAAGGTAATGATGGGCTGGTGCTGAATAAGTTACATGCGCTAAGGTTTCATCCTTCACACTGTTTAACGAAACGCTGAGTTTTAGTTTTTTAAGTCCTTCAACAAAGGCTTCGCTGTCGCGATGATCATAAACCGGATTGACATTCCAGAGAATAAGTCCGCCCACCTGATTGCTGTTCATTTGCTTAACCAGCTCTTCCATTTTACTGTCATCGGCTTGCTTGGTAAGGTAAGGCGATGAATAGTCAATGGTTTTTCCCTGGTTCATGAGCAGCTCATTGATGGCATTCACCACAATTTGCTCATTTATATCATTTGATCCGGAAACAACAATTGATTTTTCCTGATTCTTCCATAACTTATCAGCTATGCCCGGAAGTGCCTCATGTGTTGAGCCGCCGTTGATGGCAGTTTTCCCGGCAAGGGTAGCCAGCTGATTGTACAAACCAATTAAAAGGCCAGACATTTCTGATGGTTTAACCGGAAAACGTGTATCGGCTTTACTGCCTGAAATGCTGAGTCCTGTTTCGAACTGCACATGATAGGAGAGGCGTTTCTCTCCATCGGTAAGGCTGCGCATTACTGAATAATCGTGTGCAAATTCAATCGGCGCAAGCCAGGTTCCCAGGAAGTCGGCCCCAAACGAAACCACAACTTCAGCCTTGTCGAAATGATAAAATGGTATTATAGGTTCGCCATAACTTAGTTTGTTGGCCTGCAGCATTCCTGAAAATGAAACGGGTTCATAAACCACATGTTCTGTTCCGGGGTATGTGGAAATAAATTCGCCGATCAGTTTTCGGGTTGATGGGCTGATAATCGGGCTGCTAAGTATTACGGTTTTTTCACCTGCTCCACTGATTTCTTTCAGCTTTGCCGTAATCTCATTATCCAGTATCTGCCATGCGAAATCTTTCACGGCTTTTGAAGGGCCTTTTAATCTGGATTCATTGTCGTAAAGACTCAAAACTGAAGCCTGCACCCTTGCGCTGCTTCCGCCTCTGGTGATTGGAGAAAGTGTATTTCCTTCAATTTTGATAGGCCGGCCATCCCTTACTTTCACAACAACACTGCTGTATTCACTCCCATCAAAATACGATGAAGCATAATGATTGGCCATTCCCGGGGTAACTTCTTCGGGTTTGTTAAGATATGGAACTGCTTTTTTAACCGGATTTTCGCAACTGCTGGCAATGGCTGCTGTGGCCACGCTAAAGCCGACAAATTTCAGGAAGTTACGTCTGGATGAGGGCTTTCCTTCAATTTCTTCATCAATAATCTCCAGCAGGTTTTTTCCTGAAGGAAATTTATCTGTATCAGGGCTGTTGTCAGGCTCATTGTTGAATTCTTCGAGGCTTTTCCAGTATTTATTTTCCATTGTGAAGTTTCGTTAAGTATTACTTGGTTTTGTTGCCGGAATTGAAAATTGCTGTTAATAATGACATTTCATGCAATCCAGTCCTCCGATTTGCTCAACGGTAACTGAGTCAAATTTTCCTGCTTTCATCTGCTCATGCAGCTTCATATAAGACGAATAGTATTCATTGTCCTTGAAATTAACTTTCGAATCGCGGTGACAATCAATGCACCAGCCCATCGATAAGTCAGAAAACTGTTTCATAATGTGCATTTCAGCAACTGGTCCATGACAGGTTTCGCAGGCAATATTTCCTGCATTAACATGCTGCGAATGACTGAAAAAGACATGTTCCGGCATATTATGGATTCTAATCCACTCAATCGGTTCACCGTTTTCAATTGAACGTTTGATCTTGTTTATTTCAAATTTCCCGGAATTTGTGCCTGCAAGCACAACATTATGACAGTTCATGCAAACATCATTTGAAGGTATTCCGGCCGATTTACTGAAGTCAGCAATATGATGACAATATTGACAATCGATTTGATTTTCGCCAACGTGGATCTGATGCGAGAATTTAATGGGCTGATCCGGCGCATAATCCTGGGTGCGGCTCAGGGCTTTTGCTTCTGTCATGGCAATGTTTAAATGTACTGCCAGACCTACTGCAATAATAATAAGGTGTACTATACGGTATTTCAGTTTTTTGGTAAAAATCAGATCGATGATGGCCAATGTCATCAAAATGGCAAATAAAATAAAGAGCATCAGGCGCTTAGGAAATATTTTGAACTGCTTTGTTTCCTTTTGACTGAACTCAGAAAGGAAAGCCGATATATTATATATTTCTTCGCCGGTAAGATTGTATTCTTGATGCGCTTTTTCCATTACCTGCGATGATGGCTCGCTCATGGATTCGTAGATGTTCATCCCGTTTTTCTCCACAAAAGCAATAGCCAGATCATGCGCTGAAGGATTCCAGTTCAGGCTGTCGGTGTTTTTGGTGTAGTGGCATGAAATACACGATGCTGTGCCTCCGTTCTCAAAAGGAATAAGGCCATAAAACATGCGTTCACCTCTGCGGATTTCCGTTTCTGTGAAGCCGTCTTTTTTATTAATATCAACTGTAAATTCTTTCTTCTGAACGGGTTGCCAGTTATCAATATAATCTATAATGCTGTTGATTTCGGCATTAGAAAGGTTTGTGAATGACTGCATGGGAATTTTATTGTTTTCCTCATACACCTGAATGGCAAGTTTATCGCCAGAATCAATCAGTTCTTTTGAATTTCTGATAAATTTTACCAGCCATTCCCTTTCTCTTAACTGGGAAATGCCCAAAAGTTCAGGGCCAACCAATTTGCCTCCGCCAATTTTATGACAAACCTGGCAGTTTTTTTCGAACAACTGTTTGCCCTGATCCTGGGCATTTGAGTTGAATGACGATAGAGAAAATAAAAGAAAGGCTAAGAGCGAAACCAAAAGCATTTTGGCTTGCCTGAAACCAGATTTAATCGACGTGTGGCTCATATCAGCTTGCAGTAAGAGATTATTTTTCTTTGAAACCTGTACATAAAAAAAGCAGAATCGCTTCACGATTCAGCTTTGGTAATTGAAAATAAAGTGCCTGCCTTTCGGAGACGGTATCGGGAAAATGCTTTTTTGTGTTTTTTAACTCAGCGTAAACGTGCATCATAGAATCAGAATTTGCCAGCCGGCATTTAACGGTCACAATACCCTTTGGCGAATTTACTCAAAAACATTAACTAACAAAAAAAGTTTGGTACAAAAATCCGCTCAAAGATAGTTTATATTTATTCTAAACAAGTGTTGGTTTACCTAATTAAACCTAATGATTTGGTTTTCATTTTAATAAATGATAAAATACCAGATCATCATCAAAAAACAGTGTAAATGTTTGCACGGTAAAAATAAAATAATTTTAACATCAAAGCTTTTTTTTGGAAATAAATACACTTTAAATGATGCGAAAATGCATTTTTATGCAGGCTGGATGAGTAGAAAGATGGGAATGACTTTCACAAAAATGTTACTTTTTTTATCCCCCTCTCGTGCTTCGTTCCGATAGCTATCGGAACCGCTTGAATATGTAATTGTTTCATTACGATGGGCTTCACCCATCGTTAATGTATTTCGCCCTTTCAGGGCTTTCGTCATTATGCTTTCTTACCGCGATGGGCTTCACCCATCGTTAATGTATTTCGCCCTTTCAGGGCTTATTTTATGCTTAGCCCTGAAAGGGCGAAATCTGTTAACACAGCGGCGAAGCCCTGTGTTACCGGGGTGTAATAACCAAGAAAAAGCCCTGAAAGGGCGAAATCACTTCTCACAATCAGCCTGCCTGTGTGCCACAAGCAGACAGGGCTGATCCTGCTCAAAATAAACTGAAGAAATAATTGCAACTTTTCTGACTATATCGATAAACTCTGTCATCTCCGCATTATGCTCATTTTTTTTGAGCCTCAACTCCGAATGTCTGATGCAGAAAAGAAACCACTCTGTTTATTTAAACAGATATCCTATTTTTAATCCTGACGAGAATGCAAGCGGGAAACTTTCGTCCATTACTGAATAGCCAAAATGGTATGTTGAATACTCATTGTTACTGCTCGAAAAACCATAACCAACGCCCAGGAAGAAATCAACTGCAAAGGCATTGTCCATAATCCATTGTTTGCCAAATACCAGTTGAACTGTACCTGAGAAAACGCTTTCACGCTCCTTCTTATCTGAATATTGTGAACTGCTCCAGTCTCTGTAAATCCATACATCGTGGTTATAAAACCCGATGGCAAGTTCAGGCTTTATGTAACTACCTTTCAGCAGGTGGGCATATCGCATTCCGCGAAGATAAAAATCAGGATCTTTAATGTATTTGTATCCAAATTTAGCAAATGCACCACCAGCATTTCTGTTGCCGGCATCTACTCCAAGTCCGATAAGGCCAATCGTTGCTTCAACACTTCTTCCCGGATGCAGGCTGCGCTCATAGGCAAAAGTGGTATTGCCGGTGAGTGGAGAAAGGAAGTCTATTTTGATGATATTTTTTTTGTTTTCAAGGTAGTTGGCCGGATTGGTCATTTCTTTCTGAAATTCCATTTCCTGTCCGTTTTCAAAAATGATTTTTATGATTTTGTCTTTATCAATGGCAAAAAGCACATCTGCAGAATATTCCGGCAGATTATACTTTACCTCGTCAAGTCCGATTTCCCTGATTTTACATTTAATCAGTTCATTGTTTTTTTTCATTATCAAATCCTGGGCTGAAGCGATACTTCCAAAGATTAAAAACATCAGCAACGTTGAGAAAATGGTTGGTTTCATAAAATTTAATTTAGAGATTTTTGCTTTTGAGAGAGCTTTTAAAAACCGACTTTTGAGAGAAATATAGTGCAGCAAAGTTTCAATAAGTATGCCAGAATAGCAAGGTATTTTTAAATTATGTTTTGTGGATAAATATTTCTATTAATTACTTACTTTTGCACTCCCCAATAATTCGGAGAGATGCCAGAGCGGTCGAATGGGGCGGTCTCGAAAACCGTTGTACTCTTACGGGTACCAAGGGTTCGAATCCCTTTCTCTCCGCAACCAGATCAAGGTGCCCCGCGCAGCGGGGCATTTTTATTTTCTCAGGCAGGCAAGCCAAACTCATTTGAGCTTGCCAGACTGAGAAAATAAAAACAACATTCCGCAGGAATGTTGCCTTGACTAGACCATTGAAACATCAGAGCCCTGAAAGGGCGTAATCTGAAAAACAGGGTTAAGCCCTGTTACATGAAAAGCACTCCAGAAATGCAGATCCCTGTTAAATTCACCCTCCATTCCTTCCAAAATGATTCTGTAATACCATGTAAAGAGCTGACTTACTGATGGGTTTTGAAATGTAGTCGTTACATCCGGCTTTTATTGCTTTTTCTCTGTCGCTATGCAGGCCATAAGCTGTTTGTGCAATGATGACTACTTTTTGATTGAATAGCCGAATCTGTCTTGTGGCTTCATGGCCATCCATTTGCGGCATTTTTATATCCATCAGTACCACATCAATGTCAGTATTGTTCCTGCAAATCTCTATAGCTTCAATACCATTTCGGGCTATAAGAACTTCGCAGCCAATTTGTTTGGCTATTTTCGTAATAAGCTGCTCTGATATTTTGTCGTCCTCCGCGATCAGTATTTTCAGGTTTTCAGGAATATCTATTTCAGGGAGATTCAATAATGCCCTAGTATTGACGGTGCCTGAATCCGATGGAACATCATACGGAATCGTAAAATAAAACGTTGAACCTTTTTCAAACTCACTATCTACCCAAATTTTACCACCCAGCATTTCCACGTATGCTTTTGAAATAGATAAGCCCAGTCCTGCTCCTTCGAAATTTCTGGTTATTGCCTCGCTTCCCTGTCTGAACCGTTCAAAAATCAGTTCCATCTTTTCAGGGCTAATGCCTGAACCCGTATCTTTTACGTAAAATTCAAGGAATCCACCTTTCTTCCAATAGCCAAATTCTATTGAACCCTTATGGGTAAATTTTATTGCATTTTTAACAAGATTGGTCAGAATCGCATATACTTTTTCTTTATCTGTATTAATAATGGATTTATCTTGCGACAGTGTATTTTTAAGGAATAGCTGCATTCCTTTCCCTTCAACTTCAGGCTTGAAAAATGTATGGATGTATTCCATCTGCTCGTTGATGTTTGATTCTGAGATGCAAACCTTCATTTGCCCGGATTCGATTTTTGAGATGCTGATAATGTCATTGATGATATTGAGCATTCTGATGCCACTTGTCTCGATAATGCTTATATAATCTTGTTGCTGCTCTCCGGTTAACATCGGTTGTTTAAGCAATTCAGTGAAGCCCATGATGCCATTCATTGGTGTACGGATTTCATGACTCATATTGGCCAGAAATGCTGATTTTAAACGATCGCTTTCTTCTGCTCTTTCTTTGGCTTCTATCAGTTCTTTTTCTGCCTGTTTTCTTTCGGTAGTATCAATGCGTACACCAATCATCCGGGTAGGTTTATTATTTTCATCCCTGTTAATAACATGTCCGCTGGCACTGATCCAACGGTAGGATCCATCTGCATGTTTGATCCTTGCATCATATTGATAATCATGTTCAATGCCTTCGATAATCGAATTTATTCTTGATGAAGGTATATCTTTATCATCCGGATGGATCCTGTATAGCCATTCTTCGCGGTTAGCCGGACCCTCTTTTGGTGCATACCCAAGCATCGTGTAATAAGTTGGAGATACATGAAAAATATCGTTCTTTAAATCCCAGTCAAAGTTGCCAATTTGGGTTTCTTCGAGTGTAATCCTCATACGCTCTTCACTTGCCCGTAATTTTTCTTCGATATTTTTGCGTTCCGTGATGTCACGGATAATCATACTGTTTCTTAACTGTCCTTTATAATTTTTAAAAATGGATGATGAAATTTCTGCCGGAAAACGAATTCCACCTTTCCGGAGAAATGTCAATTCACATTGAACCGTGCCTTTTAATGCCCGTTCTGCAATCATAAATTCTAAATTCGGATCCGCTATATCAACGACTCCGTTTCTGCCCAGTTTGATTAATTCTTCTTCGGTATATCCAAACATACGACATGCAGCAGGATTTGCGGAGACTGTTATTCCTTCGGGAATTGTCAAAAGTATAGCATCCATGCTGTTTTCGAAAAATGATCGGTATTTGGTTTCACTTTCAATTAATGCTTCTTCGGTTTTTTTTCGTTTTGTAATGTCATGTCCGATGCCCAGCACGCCAATTAGATTTCCGTTGGCATCTATCATAGGTGTTTTGATGGTGTCAAGATATACCTGGTTACCTCTATCAGCAAAAGTGACCCATTCTTCGTTGCTGGTGGGCATTCCCGCTGACATGGCTATACGATCATTTTCCCTGAAAAAATCTGCAAGTTCTTTGTCAACAAAATCGTAATCGGTTTTTCCTTTGATTTCGGCTTCCTTTGCACCGAAAAAACGCCCGAACATCTCATTGCATGACATATACACTCCCTCTGTATCCTTTAGCCATATCAGGTCGGGGATGGTTTGAAAAAGGGTGTGAAGGAGCTTTTCACTATTACGAACCTCTGTTTCGGCAAGTTTATAATCTTCAACCAGACTTAATAATTGCTGACGTGAATCCTCCAATTCATTGAAAACTAATTTTTTCTGAGCTTCAGCTAACACCCGCTCACTGATATCTCTAATGTTACATTGAATTACTTTAATTTGATCTTCTACGTAAACATTGCTAACGAACTCAATATGAATCTTCCGCCCGTCAATCGTTTCAAGCGGCAAATTTTCATACCTGACATATTTTTTTTGCTGTAATTCCAGGAATTTTTCATGATTCGCAGCGATGTCTTTGAAAAATCCAATTTCCCAGACTGCTTTCTGAAGGAGTTGTTCTTCTGAAAATCCCAATAGCTGCAATAGGAATGGATTCACATCGATTATCATACCGGTTTCAGCATCGAGGATAAGAATGCCATCTTTTGCTGACTCAAAGAGCCGGCGATAGCGGATCTCAGAAGACCGCAGACGCTCCTCTGATTCTTTCCTGTCGCTGATATCAATCACTAAACCGGTAATATACAATGGTGTCCCGTTTTCATCTCTCTTTACTATTGAGCCGGTATCATAAAACCATTTATACCCTTCTGATTTGGTTAATATCCGGTATTCTGTTTCGTATTTTTCTTTTCGACCTTCAATATGTGCCCGCATTGCATTCATCGTATCTTCAAAATCATCAGGATGCACCAATGCAGTAAAATCGTTATAATGTTTGAAATTCTCAGGCGAATAACCCAGCATTTCGGCTTTCCGCTTTTCAAAAACAACATTGCCATTTGTCATATCCATTTCCCACCAGGCCATATTTGAAGCCTGCATGGCAAGTTCAAGCCTGGAATTGTTATTGCGAAATTGCTCTTGCGACTGCTTAAGCAAGGAGATGTCTGTCATACTTACCACACATTCATTTGGATTTTCTGTAATGATTCCTCTAAGGAGCAGGAATACAGGTATGTTGCCGGGAGATATCAGCGTTATCTCACTTAAATTATTGGTTTTACTACTGAAAATCTTCTCAAGAAACTGAGTGAATACTGGCTTATTTTCCCTGGTGATGAAATCTGCAAAATCACGGTCCAATAAATTTTTAGTTTCTGACCCGATTATTTTTGCTGCATCAGAGTTTACCTCAATAATTTTTCCATTATTGTTCAAGGTAACGCTGCCTGAATTGGCAAAATCATATAATTCCCCAAATTTTGTGAATCCGGAATCCTTTTCCTTTTCGCTCATCATTATTTGTGTATTTTTTTATTTCCGGTTCCGCGGATTTACTTTCAGATTCAGGATTCAGATTCCGCTTTTCATTGTCTGAATCCTGTGAAGCTGATTTCCTTCGTTTACGTTTCATTCTATTTAAATTGCAACGCATGATGATCTTTTGCCGGATTTCAATAATCAGTAAGTGGTTGATTAAGAAATATTCCTGAAGGCCAATATATTTTGAAACGGTTGAAACCCTGAGATATGAACATGCCTGAATGTCAGGTATTTGTCTGACATTTGCTCATTCTATGCCACGGGGTAAAGGTAGATTGACAAGGTACAGTCCGTGTTATATAACTTCTGTAATAAATGACATGATTCACACATTAAAACCTGATAAATGGATTTTGTAGTATTGCCGAAGCTATATGCACTTAACTGAAAAAATACCACTCAACGATTGTTCCGCTTTATTGGATTTGATGTCGGGCAGGGCTATGTTTAATAAAAGGAAGGAAGAGGTTTGTTGAGATATTGATATGGCCTGATTAATTCATCAACTTATAATTTTGGGCTAAAGCACCTTAATACCGGCGGTTTTGAATTACCCTGCCCTTGAGGCGGGGTAATTCAAACAGCTATTTATAAGGATTTTAGTCCTATTTGTGAATTAATCAGGATAAAACTGTGCGCATGGATTTTTATGTCCGAATGGGAGTGTTTAACTTTCACTCCCCGGTTCAGCCGGGACTTTATTCCTCGCACTTCGTGCAAGATGAGGATCCATATATAAACGAATTATTTACCGCAAATATGCGGTGAATAATGAATTGTTTTACCGCATGGGTTGGTTTCTAAAATGTGGAAACCCCTGACAGAGTTTGGCACCTTTAGGGTAATCCCATTAAGTTTATATTTTGCTTATTAATAAGTAAGAAAGAATTAGAAGTCCTGCCGCACCTAATATAGCCATGACAAATACCAAATACTTCACATTTCCAGGTTCGTCGTATCTGTTAATGATATTTTGTTTTCTGTCCGCTGTATAATATTTTTTCATAACCCTTCTGGCTAAGAAAAATGGAATAAATGCACTTATTATGAAATGCCACTTCGGGATCAGATCAATTTTTAGAAAAGATAAAATAACGGACAGAATTATAATTGTGATTGACCATAGAATAATCATTATCACCTTTTCTAAAGAAGCATCCTTTAATTCGCCTCCTTTTTCTGAATTCCAGCACCAATAGAAGTTTAAATATAGTCTGTCTAATATTTTCATAATCTTTGTGTAGTCTATAAGTTATTACTCAAGCCGTCAATAACAATACAAACATAATGCTTTCTCATTTTTCCATCATCAACATTTTTATCTTTCCATTTATTTCATCCTTTCGCCCTACCTCACAAACACCCATTTATCTCCTTTTGAAAGCTGGTCCATATATCCGTAGCCTTCGGAGTTAAAGTGTTTGAGTTGTTCGGGGTCTTCAATCCGGTGGTCAATCACAAACCGTGTCATCAATCCACGGGCACGTTTGCCGTTGTAACTGATGAATTTATAGGTTCCGTTCTTAAACTCATTGAAAACAGGCGTAACAATTCTTGCTTTTGTGGCTTTGAAATCAACGGCCTTAGAATATTCGTCTGATGCCAGATTCACCAATATATTATTGCCTGATTCTTTGATGGCTTGCTTCACTGCTTTGGTGATTTTATCGCCCCAGAACTGATAGAGATTTTTGAAATTTTTTCCTTCGAGTGTTGTTCCCATTTCGAGGCGATAGGCCAGCATAAGGTCGTCAGGTTTCAACAAACCATAAAGTCCGGAAAGAATACGCAGATGTTTGCCGGCAAAATCTATTTGTTCATCGCTCAATTCCCAGGCTTTGAGTCCTTCATACACATCGCCTTTAAAAGCGGAGAGTGCGGGGCGGGCTTTTTCGGCAGGGTAGGGGTAATGCCATTCGCTGTAGCGGAGTGCATTCAATTCGGCGAGTTTCGGACTGATGTCCATAAGCTCTGCCAGATCGCGTGGACTCATTTTACGGAGCAGTGCTGCCAGCTTTTTCGATTGAGTAATCAGTTCAGGATCGTTGCCCGGTTTGATGGTTGGCAAACTCCCGAAATCGAGGGTTTTGCTGGGCGAAATAATAATAAGCATTCTCAGTAATAAGATGGATAATTACTTTAAAATCAATTAAAAGCCAAAGCGATTGTTTCCGAATGGAGAAACAGGATTGGTGTAAGGATTGTAAAAGTTGCTGTTGCCTTGTTCCATTCTGATTTCAGCGCCTATGTGCATGTTGTCACCGATGCGGTAACCCACGCCCACACTCATTCCCTGCGCTTCCATTCTGATGTTATCAGAGTTGAGCCTTGCATTAAATGCCGGATTTATGGTCTTGTAAGCCGATCCCGTAAAGGTGAGCCTGTCGTTTACCTGATATGCACCGCTGGTGAAAATGGTGAAGGTGGTTAGATTTCCTGAAACAGGCGAAAAACTTCCTTCATTGTTCAGCATCATTGTGTTGCTGAATGTTGTATTGTTGATGACTGCTCCTGCTGATAAGGTAAACTTTTTGCCCAATTGCTGATTGAACGATGGAGCAACATAGGTGTTGAATAAACTTCCACCACCAAAACCACTGCTGAAACCAGCGCCGGTCTGCAGATTGAACTTCGCGGGCGTCATGCTGTTCTGCAGTCCATATGGATTTCCAAAGCTTGTGTATGGACTAAATCCATAATTATACATCTGAGCCTGGGTTGATAATCCAGCCATCAGAAATAGTATTGCGAGTATGTTCCGGAGTTTCATGGTGATGATGTTTTGGAATGGATAAAAGTAAGCAAAAATAAGGAGTAATGGGAGAAAAATTTCGGATTTAGGATTTCGGATTTCTGATTTCTGATTTCGGATTCTATTATCATCGAAAAGGAATTCAGGGGAAAATTTCCAATTTCGGATTTCGGATTTCGGATTTCTGACATCTGACCTCTGGCTTCCGACCTCCGACACCTGACCTCTGGCTTCCGACCTCCGACCTCTGACCTCCGACCTCCGACCTCTGACCTCTGTCATCTGACCTCCGGCTTACAGCTTCCGGCTTCCGGCTTCCGACCTCCGACCTCACTTCACCACCTTCGCACTCCCCACCGTCTTATCTTTATACACCAATCTCAGCAAATACATCCCCGGCACCCAGCGTGAAGCATCGAATTGTGCAATAAGCTGCCCCTGCGTGAGTTTTTGTTCGGCAATATACCTGCCACTTAAATCAAAAACCTGCAAAACACTTTGCTGTTGGTAGTTGCTTTGGTAAAGGGCGGTATTTAAGCCTTTGTTGTTGTTACGAATGGCAATAAACTCCGGCAGCCTTACCTGAAATACATCGCTTACCGGGTTGGGATAAACCTCCATTACCGCCACATCAGGCAGGGTGGCAAGGTGGGCTGCACTTACAACAATATCACATTCTTCCATACCAATTGTTCCATTTGGTTCTACTCCACCCGGGCAGGCAAAGTCGTACACCCGCAGGGTGGAGTCATATACATCGTCTTCAAGGGTTGAGGTAAGTTTATAAAGGAATGTGTTTGAACTAGAATTAAATATTGAAGAATGAGTAGCCCCGGTTGCTAATATTTTATTTTCAAATGTTTTTGATAATAATAATTGACAGGAATTATTGGTGTAATTTGTTAATTCTCTGTTTATTAACATGTTTCCATTTGTATCAAGAACCGAAATATCGAATACTCCCGTGCCTGTACCGAAAGTTTGACGTGACCCGGTAATGGCTATGGTATTGTTTTGTAACCAGCAAAGAGAATGTGTTTCTGCCATAGCTCCAAAGCAATAGTTTATTGGATTTATTTCATCTAGTGAATGCTTTCTTAAGCTTTGATTACTCAGACATGCAGACCCTGCTGAGAAAAGCATACCTGATGGTGATTCAATGGTCTGATTATCCGTTGCATCTCCTATTGTATCATTGTCATAGTACAAGATTTGAAAATTGATAATATCACCATTTGGATTAATATTTAATTTTAATGGTTTAGTATGAGTTTGTTGTTGAGATAGTCCATAAATACCATACCCGGAAATCAAAAGAGATGAATCTGCAAGTTCAATTATATCATTAAAAACTTCAGTTTCCAGTATGGGATGATTATATTCAAACATCCATTGAATTTGTCCGTTAAAATTGAATTTTATCACTGTATTAGAATGATTCCCAACTTTCATTAAGCCAATATAACCATCAGAACTTTTAATAAAAAACCCTGCATCATTGTGAACGTCAGGTGTATCAAATAATTTGCACCAGTCTATCTGTCCGCAGGGATTTAACTTTATGAATACTGCATTCCTGGTTACGCCAAATGGATTTGTTTCTAAATAGCCGGTACTCATACTTATTATTAGTCCTGAGTCTGAGGTTGCATTTATAGATTTACTATTGGAAAAGTAATTGTTTGAGTTTCCTAAATTACGTTCCCACAACACATTGCCATTTATATCTGTTTTAATCAGCCAGCCAGCTTTCACAGGGTATGTGTATCCTATTATATTACTCAGGATTACGAATCCGTTATCATAAGTTTCAACAGCACATACAGATGATGAATTGCTTGTTCCTTGATAAATTTTGGGCCATGTTTGAGAAACGGCAACGAAAATGAACGAGAAATATAATGTAATAAACAGAAATGAAGTTTTCATGAATCTGAATTTTAAATTGTTGATATTCTAAGATTGTGTGCCGGTATTCCGGCTCATTGTTTTCATTTGGAATTACAAACCAGTCATAAAAAAGATAGTTCTTTTGTTTGAATCATTTAGTGATCACGATGGCTATCGGGATAGAGTCTTCGTGACTTAGTGGCAAGCTTTGTTTCAATTTAACCAGTCTTTAGAAATTAGAAATTAGAAATTCCCTTAAAACCATTTCCTTGACTTCATATACAAAAACATCCCCACAGCAATAGCCAGCATTGCCGCCATTATGGTATGATAACCATAGCGGTAATGAAGCTCCGGCATATTGTCGAAATTCATGCCGTAAATGCCCGCGATAAAGGTAAGCGGAATGAAAATGGCACCTATTACCGTTAAGGTTTTCATTACATTGTTCAGCTTGTTTGAGATGGTGGATGAATAAAGTTCCATCAATCCGGAAATGGTATCACGGAAACTTTCGAGGTTTTGAATGATATTTTGCAGGTGATCGTTCAGATCGTTGATATATTTAATGGTTTTGCGGTCAATCAGCTTTGTTTCGTCGCGCTGCAGTTTTCTCAGTTCATCTCTGAGCGGATAAACATATTTCCGCAGCAGGATCAGTTGTTTTTTCAGATGCATCATCTGTGTTGGCGTTACCCGGTCGGTATCGCGCAGCAATTCCATTTCAATGTTCTCAATGTGATCTTCAATCTTTTCGAGCACCACAAAATAATTATCCACAATCTTATCTATTAGCACATAAGCAAGAAAGTCTATGCTTTTTTCACGTGCTTTGCTAACGCCGCTGAGCAACCTTTCGCGAACCGGATTAAATACATCGCCTTCACGTTCCTGGAATGAAAGAAGATAGTTTTCACCAATCACAAAACTGATCTGTTCGGTTTCTATGGATGCTCTTTTGTCATTCCACTGAAGCATTTTCAGACAAAGAAATAGTACATCGCCATAATTCTCAATTTTTGGTACCGATTCAGTATTCATCACATCTTCAAGCAAAAGCGGATGAAGTGCATGGTGATTTCCAAGTTGACTGATCAGGTCGGTATTTGAAAATCCGGTAACATTTATCCAGTTGTTTCGGTTAGCAACCATTTTGGAGATGATCACTTTTGCATCATCCGAATCGGTTCTTTCGATGTTGCTTACGTCAAAACTGAACAGATCAAGGGTAGTCTCCTGTTCAATATTTCCGGTGTAAATAAGTGTGCCCGGCGGAAGTCCGGATTTTTTGCGGTAGTTCCTGACTTTAGTTGTGCTCATCGGTTTCGGTTTTATCAGTAGGAATGCTGTTTTTAAAAACCAGCGAACGGTGTGGATACGGAATTTCAATTCCTTCCTTGTTGAAGCGCTTTTTCAGCGATTCAAAAAGGTCGCATTTCATCACAAAACCTTCACCAGAAGTATTGGCCCATGCATAAGCCCTGAGGTTTACCGATGAATCGCCGAAACCCAGCACCCGTACAATTACTTTTGGGATGCCTTGTTCAATTTCTTCAGCGCTTCGCTTGTCGATACAATTTGGATGGCTTTCTGCTTCGTTTCGTAGAATCTGGATTGCTTTGTCAAGATCAGAATCATAACTGATGCCCAACTCAATAAAAGTGCATACCCTTTCGTCTTCAATGGTGGAATTTATGATGGTTTGCGCGCTGATCACCGTATTCGGGATAACGATACGGCGATTTTCAAAGTTATTGATAATGGTGTGCCTTAAAGTAATGTCCTCGACAGTGCCCTGATGCAATTCACCGATCCTGATGTTGTCGCCTACGCGGAAAGGCTTGAAAATGACAATGAAAATCCCGCTGATAATATTTGAAAATGCTTCCTGAGATGCGAAACCGATGATTGCAGCAAAAATTCCGGCTCCGGCAAAAAGTGTGATTCCAATGGTTCTCAATGCCGGAATGGTGTAGAAAATCAGCGTCATGGCCAACATAAAAACCACGAAGCTTACTGCATTTCTCAGGAATTTGTAACGGGTGGGATCAACTTTCAGTACACGGCTTGATCGCTCAAAATAAACCTTCATCAGCTTTTGCAGAATGCGTGAAAGTATAATAGCCAACACAACAATAACTACCGAAACAATCAGGTATTGAAGAATCAGGTTGTTGTTTTTGATAAATGAGGATAAATCAAAAGTGAGTAGCTGCATATTTTTTGTTTTATTTACAAAGATAGGAAATCGGAGGAAGCGAAGAGGGGTTGGGTAGAGAAAGGTAGTATGGTGCTTTTTAATTCCGTCTAAGCTTTTACCCCCTCTGACTCCCCCTTCGAAAAGGGGGAGAACCTTTTCTACCAGCATTAGAAATTATTCTGAGATATTAGCTTTTTACTGACATGAATTATATTCCCTCTGATCGGGAAATCTGATAATCAACATAAAAAACAAATTATCAATCTAGTAGGATGCACCCCCTCCCTGATTTTAGGGAGGGCTGGGGTGGGTAAAAGAATAGCAAAGGAAAAGCTGGATTATTATCCCTTCCCACCCACCAAGACCTTTCCGAAAAAAGAATGTGTCTCAAAAAAACGAAATTAATCGTCCCCCTTTTCCGAAAGGGGGATAAGAGGGGGATACTAAAACGATCAAATCAAATCGGATTCCAGTGCTTGAACCTGGTCGAAGTTAAAATGAAGGTTAAGGTGGGTAAAAGTAAAATAGCGATCTTAATTCTGAAAGACGCACATCAAAAAAGCCCGCATCACGAAATACGGGCTTTTCTAAAAATTCAGAAGTGCTATTTATTTCTTCAGCAAATCGCGGATTTCAGCGAGCAATTCCTGCTCTTTTGTTGGTGCTGGAGGAGCTTCAGGTGCAGCAGGGGCTACCTCTTCTTTTCTCTTCATTGAATTCATTGCCTTAATGGCCATGAAAATCGCAAAAGCGATAATCAGGAAGTCAACAACATTCTGAATAAACATACCATAATTCAGCGTTACTGCAGGTGTAATTACTTCTTCTCCTTGCATAACTGCCTCTTTCAGGGTGTAGAGCATGTCCTTGAAATCGATGCCTCCGAGAAGCAATCCCAGTGGCGGCATTAAAACATCGCTGACAAATGACGATATGATTTTTCCAAATGCACCACCGATAATGATACCGACAGCCATATCAACCACATTGCCGCGCATTGCAAAAGCTTTGAATTCGTCTAACATTTTCATAATGTTTGGTTTAAGTGTGAATAAATGATTGAAGTGATTATTGTTTAACAGTTGCCTGTACGTTTTTTACCGAGTAGGTGAGGCCTACTCCAAATGTTTGTTTGAATTGAGTTCGTGGACCGGTTTTCCCTTCTTTGTCCATTATCTGAATGTCGTGGTCGTAAATGGTTTGTACACCAATGTAAGTCGAGAGGAATTTGTTTACTTTAAGTATCAGCATCGCTTCCCAGTTGATGTCGATATTTTGTGGCCTGTCCATGTAGTTGGAAAACATGTCAAGTTTACTTTTAAAGTTGACGTTGGTAAAAATGTCTTTTTCAAAAGTTACCTTAAAAGCAGCTCCGAACTCCGGTTTGATTTTATCTCCGGGATCAAGACCGTAAACCGTTGATAGTGAGGTGTCGTTTACAATAGTCAACCTTCCTGTTAAAGGCAAAAACGATATTGACATAAATGGGTAAGGTTTGTATTCCATACCAAAACCGAGCATCAGATATGCCGGAGCCATAAAGTTTGAAATAATGACTGAGTCATTCGGATAATTGTAACCTTCAGCAAATTGAGTTTTAAAATTCAGGTTTGCACTGAGAAAGAGATTTTTATGAATCACATTATGGCCCAATTTTGACACCAGATCAATTTTGTCGTCACTTTTTCTCACATTGGCATCGCCGATTTTTACCATTCCATAGGCCATATCCAGCGAATTGTCCCAGGTTGTTTTGCCTTGTTTGAGGTTGGCAAACAGATTCAGAAACGAATTGGCTCCCAGACTGTTTTCGCCACCGGCAGCCCAGTTGGTAAGCGAAACCTGATTAAAAGTTAGTGATGATTTGAAACCTTTGGTCCACATTTTTGTGGTGTCGGGCGTTTGTGCAAATGATACAGCGGATATCATAGCTGCAGCAAAAATCATAAGTGTAGTTTTTCTCATATATATTATTGGTTTAGTGATTCTCAGCCTCCATAGCTGGATTTTATTGTTGGGTTAAAATTTCCATCCGGGCCACTTTCAAGGTTGAAATTTATCGATATACTCATCCTTGTTCTTACAGCCTTATTGTCTTTTACGCCAGGCATCCATTTCATCAACCTCACAATTCGTATTGCTTCTTCGTTACACCCTGCTCCCAAAGAGTTGAGTATTGTGAGATTTGAAATTTTTCCATGCGGTTCTACAATAAACCCGATTTTAACAACGCCGCTCAGGTTTTGTTTAATAGCAGCATCAGGGTATTTGAGATTTGCGGCAATAAAACCCGCCAGATTTATTTTGCTGTTTGTGAAAATAGGGTAGGGGGCAACATCAAGGTTTCTGTAGTAATAGATAGTGCCTGAAGTATCGGTGGGTTCAAAAGGATATAAGTGATAGGAATATCCCCTTTTTTTACATAATCTGTTGTATTTCTTTATGTTGAACTCCATGTTGAAGGTTCCGGAATCTGCCACTGCAATTCCCATCCGCGTTGCCGGGTTCCATTCCAGCATATTGAAAATCCGAAGGGTTTCATCATCACATTCCGGTGAAACTCTGTCCGTAAAAATGACAGATTCAACTTGTCCTTTTTCATTAATATTATATTTCAGGATGACTTCTCCCTCTGTTTGAGTAGCCAATGCACCCTGAGGATAAATAAGCTCCTGTTCAATAAAATAGCGCAACTGACTTTTACCTCCGGCTGCTGAAGCGGGGATAAAATCCTGTGCAATAGAAAGATAAGCAGGTAAAATGAGTGATAGCAGCAAAAAAGTGAATTTGTGCATCTCTTAAATTTTTGGATATGTGATGTAAATATAGTGATATATGTATTCGATTTTATTTACGGAGTAAGATTTTTAAAAATTTATCTTCGTTCATATAGCCATAGAAACCGCTACCAATGACAGATTGTTGCAACTATTACTACTCTGATACTCCATAAAGTTTTGTATTTCGCCATTTCAGGGCTTCCGTTCGATGAGCTTCACCCATCGTTAATGTATCTCGCCCTTTCAGGGCTTCCGTTATGACTCATTCTTTCATCGATGGGCTTCACCCATCGTTAATGTATTTCGCCCTTTCAAGGGCTTATTTTTGTTTAGCCCTGAAAGGGCGAAATCTGTTAACACAGCGGCGTAGCCCTGTGTTATCGAAGTCTAATAACCAAAAAAAAGCCCTGAAAGGGCGCAATCACTTCTCATAATAATGTTATTCAAATCTCAGGAAGCACCTCATTCTCCAGCATATTGTCGGCAAGATTTTCGAATCGTGAAAACTCTTCTTCGCGAATCTTGAACTCTATCTTCCCTTTGCTGATCATACTCAGCGTGTCGCACAGCGTTGTAAGCGTTTCGGGTATGTGTGAACTTACTATGATGGTTTGGCCGTTTTCGGCAAGTTTGCGCAGGATTTTACGGGTAAGTCTGACCGACTCAAAATCAAGGCCATTAAAAGGTTCGTCAAGAATTAAAAACTGCCTGTTCAGCGCAATGATTCCCATCAGACTGAGTTTCTTTTGCATTCCGGTCGAATAGTTATCAATCACATCGTTCAGCGGAAGCCTGAATACCTGATTCCATTCTTCAATATTGAATTTGCTGTTCTTTAACTGAAATATTTTCAGATACTCCATTCCTGTCAACATGGGGTAAAATAGGGCCTGGGTTTCCATAAAACCACAATCACTGAATCTGAAAGGTTCCGGTTGGGCCGAAATACTTCCGGCGCTGAATTTTAAAGAACCTGAGATCAGTTTAAAAAGTGTGGTTTTGCCTGCGCCGTTCATGCCAACAAGGCCATGCACCGCTCCGGGTTCAAGTTCCCAGCTTAAATTGTCGATGACCAATGATTGGCCATATCCAAATGAAAGGTCATGTATTGTCAGCATAGTTGACTGTTTTTAAACGGATTATGGCTTTGTTGTAAAATATGGCAATAATAATCAAAGGCAAAGGGCTGATGGGCGGAAAGATAAAACTAAGGTTCAACATCACCAGCAAACTCATAAAAAACGGTGTTTTTTCGCCCTGAACATAAGCTGAGTATTTGAAGAGGACAGCACAAATCTGAACCAGCAGACTGCTCACCAGAACAAGGACAATTACCCTGTAACTATCTGGAAACAGAAGGATTGCCGCAAGAATCAGCGGAAAACAAGTCAGGGTATAAAGAATAAATTGTAACCAGATTTTTCGAAAAAGGAAAGCGGATGCACTTCTCTGCAACGCCTGAATCATCAGTCTTTGCTCATGATACATCTGAAATTCGGCAACCATCAATGAAATCAAAACCATTGAAACGATAAGTACTATCATCTGATTTCTGAAAATCAGCGACAATATGATAATTCCAGCAATCATCCACCAGGTTCGTCTTAAACCTGATTTCCACTCCCAGGCAAATGCGGGGAGAAATGAAAATCTAATGATGGATTTACGGGAAAATTTTAACCGTATCTGTTTGTTTTGGAATGAAATGAGGAATATTCCGGAAAGCAAAATCAACAGCGGAATAAACTCAGCCGATACAATGTAAAATACAGCAAACGGAGCCAGAAACAGGCCATACATTGATAGGAAAAAGAGTGGTTTATTGAGACCCAGATTGCTGAGCATCACCCGGTCGTTGCGCTGGTTGTGAATGCCAGCCAGCGTAAAAACAAGCAAAACAGATTGTAAAGTGAGAAATCCGGGTTTTGAAGTGGCAACAATTCCTGCAATTGAAATCGCGATGACAAAAGTTGCCCTAAAAATTCCAAGTTCACCAAGTATTCTCCAATATCTTTTCAGATGAACCCATGAAAGAAACAGGGCGGCTTGCAGCATCTTTTCAGATCCTTTCCAGGGTTTCAGATTTTACCCAGCCTTTGCTGCCATTCCCGATTTTGATTTCGTTCCATTCACCGATTTTATCAATGATCTGAACTTTAAGACCTTCGTGAATCACAAAAAGATCAATACTGCTTTCGTCCGGCGAACTTTTTACAGGCAGATTGGGTGCAAAAACAATGGCAGTTTGCTTTTGCTTTGCTTCAGTTTTGGTTTGCCATGCCAGAACTCCCGAGAGAATGTGCAGCAAAATCAGCAAAACACCAGTATAGAAAAGTGTCCGCTTCATCAATAGGGTTCTTGAAAGCAGAAATGCGACCAGAAGAATGAATACCAGTGTAAATGACACCAGCGCCAGCATTGCCCAGTTATTGGCGGATAATTTGTTCTTTAACGAATTCCACCAGATAATATAGAATAGCTCGGGAAGCGCATCAATTTTATCAATCAGTTTGTCGTTGGCAAAGCGAAGGTTGAAACGATAATCTTCGTTGCCGGGATTCAGCTTCAACGCTCTTTCGTAGTTAAGAATTGCTTTTGGAAGTTCCTCGTTTTTAAAATATGCATTGCCCAGATTGTAGTATAAATCAGGCGATTCAAATCCTGAGGACAGAATTTCCTCATAAATAGTGATGGCATTTCCGTAAAATCCAGCCATGTAAGCATCATTTGCTTTTGCAAAATCTGCCTGAGGATCAGCCCTTAACATCAGGTTACCGAGTAGCAGACAAAACATCAGAACTGTTCTTATGCTCATGGCGATATAACTTTTGGGTGTTTGGTTATTTAAGCTCATCTTCGGTACGGGTAATTACTTCTATGGATTGTTTGTAAATCTCATCCATTGCCTGGGTTTTGTTACCGGGGGCAAATCTGGCAAATTCGCACCTGTTCAGTACTTCAATAAAGTTACTGATCAGTTCATCTTTCACTCCTTTCGATCTGAGTGCTCCGTTTACCGAATCCATAGAAAGCGCTGAACGGGGAATGTTAAACTTATCGCTCATATAACCCCACAAAGCATTCGATGCTTCCGACCAGAACTCATCCGGCTTATTCTGTTTCATAAAGCGCTCGGCAGATTTCAGGCGCTTGCGTGCGATGCCGGTTGCTTTTTTATTTCTCATGAAGGCAATGTTGCTCCTTTTCTTAAGCTCTTTGCGCCAGATAATAACGAAAAGAATAAAAAGCACAGGAATCGCGATCACCCAAATCAGGAATAGCATACTTCCAAACAAATAATCGTTGACCGGTGAAATTTTAATCTGCCCGGTTTTGATGTATCTGATGTCTGATCCGATATATTTGAAGTCTTCTTTGTCTGTTGATGCGACAATTTCTCCCTGCCTGCCATCGCCTTTTGCCACATCAATTTCAAATCCCTGAGTTGTGATGTTCTTGTAACTCTGAGATGACAAATCGAAGTAAGAGAAAGTAATGGGTTTGATTTTGTATTTTCCGGGATTTCGCGGAATCAGGAGATATTCATAATTGCGGGTTCCTGAAACACCATTTGCAGAAGCAACAATATTGTCATTTGTCCTGGGATCATATACCTCAAAATCAGGAGGAAAAACAATGGCAGGCTTTTCAACGAGTTTGATGTTGCCCTTCCCTGAAATTGAGAACCTTAGCGTAAGTGCTTCGTTGGCTTTGAGTTGCTCGCGATCGATGCTTGCAGTTACATTAAAATCGCCGACACCACCGGTAAATTCTTTCGGACGGTTATTCTCAGGCAAAGGCTTTACATTGATTTTCAACTCGTTCGAACGGATGGTCTTCTTAACATTCTGGTAGGTGTTTCCTAAAAAACTATCGTTAAAGAAGCTGTCGAAAAAAGGATCATTGAAATTTCTTTTTGCAACTTTTCGCTGAATCTGAGCAAGTACATCCATTTCAAGCGGATCTATGGTCAGGGTTCCTGATTTCTGGGCGAACAATGCATCTTTTTTAATTTCTGCAACAACATATTCCTGACCATCAATGGTTTCGCGGAATTGATTCAGTTTTTTACTGTCTTTCAATAAATCCTGCAACCAAAAACCGGCTGTTGAAGGAGTTCGGGTAACGCTGTATTCTGAAACCGGAACCCGGGTATATATTTTATAGGTAACAATAATCTGTTCACCCTGATAAGGATTTGTTTTGCTGGCAACTGCCCGCACAAAAAGGTCTTTAGCTGTTATTTCTCCGCTGGGTGCCGATCCTTGCTGTGTGCCTTGCTGCTGAGGCTGAGTATTGCCTTTC
Organism: Bacteroidales bacterium UBA5197; assembly: GCA_002412885.1. Taxonomy (GTDB): domain Bacteria; phylum Bacteroidota; class Bacteroidia; order Bacteroidales; family Lentimicrobiaceae; genus Lentimicrobium. The sequence goes on along the minus strand of DHVX01000051.1, from coordinate 5,663 downwards.
ACAACTTTAATCGTAACCGAATTTGACTGATAGGTTTTTCCGGCAACATTAACACTTGCCGGAGGAATGGTATAAGTTCCTTCGCTGGAAGCTTGAAGAATATAAGTAAACGTATATTCAACAGACTGACTTACTTGTCCATTGACAATTTGCATTCTGCTACTTTGCGACTGATTGGGACCGCTCACTACCGAAAACCCTTTGATGCTCGGCGTTCTGAACCCGGAAGCCTGACCATTTACGCTATAAATCAGGCGAAACTGATCTCCGGCTTCTACAACCTCTTTTGCCGAAGCAGTAAATTCAATATCTTGCCCGAAGATGGTTGTGTAAGCGAGAAGTAAGCTTAATAACATAAAAATCTTCCTGATCTTCATCGGCCTTGGGTATTTTACATTTTTCAGGATGATAATTTTAAAACCATAAAATTACCAATCCTTTTCAATTTGCACTGCACTTGATTTAACTTTTCGTTGATTTACCTTCTCAAGTGTTTTTTGTTCGTCATTTTTCAGGGCTTCAAGCATTCTTTCAGCATCCTGTTTCGAAATCTGTGGTTTGTCGCGGGGCTGCTCCTTTTGCTGCTGATCCTGATCCTGAGGTTGGCTATCTTTTTGATCTTTCTCGTCGCTTTTATCGTCCTTGTCGCTTTTGTCGTCTTTGTTTTGCTGTTGTTGCTGTTGCTGCTGCTGAAGCTGATTCATTGCATAAGCAAGGTTATAGCGGGTGTCCTCGTCAGCCGGATTGTATCTCAAAGCCTGCTTATAAGCTTCAATGCTTTCCTTAAGTTTTCCGTTTTTTAGTAATGTATTGCCCAGATTGTGCAATACGGCTGCTTTTCCGGCTTCATTCTTATCATCAATTAACCTTGCAGCATCGGCGAAATTTCGTGTAGCTTCCTCATAGTTTTCCTGTCTGTAAAGCGAGTTACCCAGATTAAAGGATCCCTTAACCGAGCCGGGTGTCCGTTCCAGCGCTTTACGGTAGTCTATTTCTGCTTCTTTAAACTTACCTTCCTCATATTGCTTATTTCCTTGCCTTATCAGCGGGTTCTCCTTCTGGGCAAAGCCGTCAACTGCAATATGCAATAATAAAGTGATTGTCAGCAATATTTTCGTCATGACTTTACTGTTGTTCGGTTTTGAAAATTTTAATCTTTGAAGCCCATCTGTTTTTTCTTTCATTGATGGTAAAGCTCAAAATCAGAAATATCAATGAGAGTGCAATAAAGTATTGAAAGCGGTCATCATAATCAGCATAACTCAACGAGTCGATTGTTTTCTGATCGAGTTTGCCGATTTCATCATATACTTTTTTCAGTCCTGCCTGCGTGTTACTTGCTCTGACGTATATTCCGTTTCCTGCCTGCGCAATCTGCTGAAGCATTGACTCATCCAGTCTGGTGATTACCGTTGAGCCTGATCTGTCTTTTTTGAAACCGGTAATCTGGTTGTTTTTGTAATCTGGTATAGGGGCTCCCTCAGCAAGACCCATACCTATTGTATATATGCGAATGCCTTTTGATGCAGCATCGGCAGCTTTTGCCACTGCATCATCTTCATGGTTTTCGCCATCAGTAATTATAATTACCGCTTTACCGCCTTCTTCTTCTCTAAACGAAGCCATTGCCATTTCTATTGCCTGCCCGATTGCTGTTCCCTGAACCGGCACCATGTCAGGCTTAATCGTTGCAAGCATCATTTTTGCAGCATTGTAATCGGTAGTTATGGGCAATTGAGTGTATGCTTTTCCTGCAAAGACGATCAATCCGATGCGGTCGTTTTCCATATCATCAATCAGCCTAGAAACTGATTGTCTTGCCCGCTCAATCCTGCTGGGCTTTATATCCTGAGCAAGCATACTGTTCGATACATCAATGGCTATCATCAGATCAATTCCCTTGCGCTGAACTTTTTCGAGCCTGGATCCTATCTGTGGATTTGCCAGTGCGATCAGCAATGAAGCCAGTGAAAGCATCAGCAAAATAAATTTCAGGTGCATCCTGAATGGCGATACATCCAGCAAAAGCCTGTTGACAACTGATGAATCACCGAGTTTTTTGGCAACATTTTTCTTCCACCTCAGGTAAACCCAATACAATATCACCAGCAATGGCAGTGCCAGCATGAGATTAAGGTATATGGGATGTTCAAATCTAAACATGTTTAAAGTATGTTTTTGCCAGGTTTAAGATCGCATTTTATGGGAATCTCCTGAATAATGAAATTCCCAGCACAAAGTCAGTCAGCAGAAAAATCAAAGCCAATATTGCGAAAGGAAAAAATTCTTCCGATTTCTTCCTGTATTCGGTAACATCAATTTTCGATTTCTCCAGTTGATCAATTTCATTGTAAATGTCTTTCAGTTTTGCATTGTTGGTTGCCCTGAAGTACTTTCCATTTGTCATCTTAGCGATATCCTGCAAAAGTGCTTCATCAATTCTTACTTCCATCTGTTGATATTGCAGTCCGAACGGAGTTTGAATGGGGTAGGGGGCAGTGCCGATACTTCCAACGCCGATGGTGTAAACCCGGAGCCCGAATACTTTTGCAATTTCGGCCGCTGAAACCGGATCAATAAATCCACGGTTGTTTTCGCCGTCAGTCAACAAAATAATTACCTTACTTACTGCATCGCTTTCTTTGAGGCGGCTTACTGAGGTTGCCAGTCCGTCACCAATGGCTGTACCGTCTTCAATCATGCCACTTTTTATCTCTTTCAGCAGGTTAATCAATATCGGATGATCGCTTGTCAAAGGGCATTGTGTAAAACTCTCACCACTGAAAACCACCAGCCCGATCCTATCGCCTGGACGACCCAGAATAAAGTCTTTTGCAACTTCCTTCGAAACTTCGAGTCTGTTGGGTTTAAAATCTTCGGCAAGCATACTTCCTGAAATGTCCATGGCAAGCACGATGTCGATTCCTTCAACGTTCACATTTTGCCGTGAGCTTGACGATTGAGGTCTGGCAAGTGCGACTATAAGCATTGCAAATGCCAGCACCTTTAACACAAACTGCAGATGAATGAAATAATGCCTGAACGATTTTCCGGCTGCAGCGAAAGCCTGGTAACTGCTGATCTGAAACTTTGGCCTTGAATCCGAATCCTTAAACCAATACCAGACTATTGCTACCGGAATAAGCAGCAACAGGTAAAGTACTTCGGGATTGGCAAATTTTATGTGGTCAAACATGGCTTAATTCTCAGTTTTGGTTATTTCAGACGCCGATTCGCTTGCGCTGATTTTGTTTTCCGGATTGAGTTCCGGCGCAGGTTTGGTGCTGTTGACAATAGCGACTGCAAGTGTATGGCTGAGTTCGTTGTCAGCTCCCAAAGGCCGGGCTTTTGCAAATTTGGCCATATCAGCCAGACTCAGTATCTTTTTAAGATCGTTTAATCGCTGCGCATCCGACAATACATCCTTCATAGAGGATATTATTTCATCCGAAGTCATTTCCACTGCACTCACTTTGAATCTGAGCTCAAAATAACTCCTTAATATGTCTGTCAGTCTGGAATAATAATCCTTGATCTGCCCTTTTTGCCACAATTGCTCCGATTTTAACAACTCAAGTTGTTCGAGCGCAATTAAATGTGCTGGCTTTGGTTGACGCAATGTTAGCTTAATCAATGGTTTGTTCTTTTTCCGGCTTTGGTAGTAGAACCATCCCAAAACAGCGAGAAGCGCTACGGCAAGTAGCAGAAGAATCCATGGAAGAAAATCTCTCAGCGTGTATGGCGCCTCCAGAACAGGCTTCAGATCCTTGATTTCAGCCTCCATATCAACAGCAACTCCTGACACGCTGAGTAAAAATGGTGCCGTTTCTTTGGTTGTGAAGTCTGATGTTCCAGGACTCAAAACCCTGAATGCAACTGGGGGAACAACATGAAAGCCTGTATCAAACGATGTAATTGCAAGGTTCTGCCGATATGTCTTTGCACCCGAAGCTGCATCAACCATGCTATCAACAGCGCTTCTTCGGACAATTTCAACAGATTTCGTTAGTGTATCAAGCAAAGCAGGCCATTGCACCTTTTCGCCTTTTTCAACTGTTATTTCAAGGGTAAGGTTAATCTGCTGACCAATGGTTAAACCGGTTGTATCGGCAATCAGCTTCTGTGCCTTCACTTCGGATGAAGCAGACAGAATCAGAAGAATACAAACCGTGAACAACCTCCATTTCATACCAATGTGCTTTATCATAATCTTGTAAACAATGCCCTTAGATTTCATTTAATGTCTGAATTCTCTGGCTTTGAAAAGGCCAAGCAAGGGTTTAACATAATCCTGGCCGGTGTAAAATCTGGCTACATCAACGCCGCTTCTCATGAAAGACTGCCCTATTTCTGCAAGATGTTTCTGAGCATTGCTTGCATAAGCCTTTCTTAGAGAAGCACTGCCTGTATCGGCCCAGATGGTTTTTCCGGTTTCTTTGCTATAGAGCCGGGCAAGACCCATATCGGGAATGAACAGATCGCGCTCATCAATAATATGCAGCGCTGCCAGATCATGCTTCCTTCCGGCTATTCTCAGTGCATCTTCAAAACCGGTATCCATAAAGTCGGAAATCAGAAATGCTGTACACCGCTTTTTCATGGCATTGGTCAAAAACCTGAGCGCTTCTGCAATATTGGTTTTCTGACTTTCAGGCTTAAAATCAATCAGTTCCCTGATAATCCTGAGAATATGGGTCAATCCTTTTTTCGGAGGAATAAACTTTTCGATGCGATCGCTAAAGAAGATAACTCCGACTTTATCGTTGTTTTGAATGGCCGAAAATGCAAGTATTGCAGCTATTTCGGTCATCATTTCCTCTTTCAGCCATTGCCGGGTACCAAACTCATTCGAACCACTCACATCAATCACCAGCGTAACGGTTAGTTCGCGTTCCTCATCAAATACCTTAATATAAGGGTGGTTGAATCGTGCAGTAACATTCCAGTCGATGTTCCGTATGTCGTCTCCGTACTGATACTCTCTCACCTCACTGAATGCCATTCCGCGCCCTTTGAAAGCACTGTGATACTGCCCGGAAAAGATCTGATTGCTCAAACCCCGGGTTTTGATCTCAATTTTACGGACTTTTTTCAGTATTTCGATGGAATCCATTTGTAAGAAGTTAAACGCTGTGGTTAAGGAACTTCAACTGTATTCAAAATTTCGTTGATGATGTCGCTGGTAGATACGTTTTCGGCTTCGGCTTCATAAGTCAGGCCAATACGGTGACGCAATACATCATGGGCTACTGCTCTTACATCCTCAGGAATTACATATCCCCTGCGTTTGATAAAGGCATATGCTTTGGATGCAAGTGCAAGATTGATACTTGCCCTGGGTGAAGCACCATACGAAATCAGTCCTTCAAACTTTTTCAGCTTATTTTCAGCAGGGAATCGTGTCGAGAATACAATATCAGTAATGTAATTCTCAATTTTTTCATCCAGATAAACTTCACGGGTGAGTTTTCTGGCGTTCATGATCTGCTCCGGCGAAATTATGGGTTTGGTTCTGGCCTGAGCTTCGGCCATATTCTGGCGCATAATCAGTTTCTCTTCCTCGCGGGTAGGGTAGCCGATCACTACCTTCAGCATAAAGCGGTCAACCTGTGCTTCGGGAAGCGGATAGGTGCCTTCCTGCTCAATGGGATTCTGCGTTGCAA
>DHVX01000041.1 GCA_002412885.1 Bacteroidales bacterium UBA5197 | reverse complement strand
TTTTATTTTCCTCCTACTCGATTTTATAAATGGCGCAGAAAACGCCTGAAGCAAGTAATAAGTGAACTGAAAAGACCAGCGTTGAAGCTGAGCGGCATTTAGCTCCGCTGAGCTCGTCCGCTAAGGCGGCCTCGGTTGTAATGCCGCTCTAAACACTGGATAATTTGCAATTATCCAAATAAGCTGTTAAAGGCACGGATCAGCTTGCGAAATATATTGAATTGCAAATTCAATGATGTTCAAAGCGGAATTGCAAATTCCGCTTAGCCGAGGCTTACGAAGTGAAAAACGAAAAGTGAAAAATGAAAAGTGGCTTTCGATTCGTCGCGGCGTTCTCAGTGATCATATTGTGAACAGTGAAAAGTGGCTCTGAGTTATGAGTTCAGAAGCGAACGAAGCGACTGAAGTGAGTAATATAGTGACCTAACAAGTTTTCTACCAACTTGTGAGGTCTTCTTGTTTATAAATGGCGCAGAAAACGCCTGAAGCAAGTAATAAGTGAACTGAAAAGACCAGCGTTGAAGCTGAGCGGCATTTAGCTCCGCTGAGCTCGTCCGCTAAGGCGGCCTCGGTTGTAATGCCGCTCTGAACACTGGATAATTTGCAATTATCCAAATAAGCTGTTAAAGGCACGGATCAGCTTGCGATATATATGAATTGCAAATTCAATGATGTTCAAAGCGGAATTGCAAATTCCGCTTAGCCGAGGCTTACGAAGTGAAAAACGAAAAGTGAAAAATGAAAAGTGGCTTTCGATTCGTCGCGGCGTTCTCAGTGATCATATTGTGAACAGTGAAAAGTGGCTCTGAGTTATGAGTTCAGAAGCGAACGAAGCGACTGAAGTGAGTAATATAGTGACCTAACAAGTTTTCTACCAACTTGTTAGGTCTTCTTGTTTATAAATGGCGCAGAAAACGCCTGAAGCAAGTAATAAGTGAACTGAAAAGACCAGCGCTGAAGCTGAGCGGCATTTAGCTCCGCTGAGCTCGTCCGCTAAGGCGGCCTCGGTTGTAATGCCGCTCTGAACACTGGATAATTTGCAATTATCCAAATAAGCTGTTAAAGGCACGGATCAGCTTGCGAAATATATTGAATTGCAAATTCAATGATGTTCAAAGCGGAATTGCAAATTCCGCTTAGCCGAGCGCTGGTAGGTTTTTCCGAAAGGAGAAAGACGCAGTAGCGCAGCTAAAATGCCGCTTAGCCGAGGTCTTCTTGTTCCTAAAACGATGCAAGAAACCAACGAATCGTGTAATAAAATGACCTGACAAGTTTTCTTTCAACTTGTCAGGTCATCTTGTTTTTAAAGCGATGCAAGAAACCAACGAATCGAGCAATAAGCTCCAAATCTCCAAGTCCCCTTGTCTCCTTGTCCTCTTGTCCCCAAGTCTCCCTGTCTCCAAGTCTCCTTGTTCCCAGAAACTCTCCTTGTCCTATACTCTCCCCGAGGCTTCTATCAAAAAAGCTACTTCTTCAACTGCACGTCGTAAGCTTTTTTGCCGGCATAAGCAGCGCCCAGTGCAAGCAATACCACCATACCGCTGCCAATGGGCGCATTTCCGCCGATGGGGCCGCCGCCAACACCGCCGCCGTCTGAGTTTTGTCCGGGATTGGGCTGTGCAAAGATGGTTGCTGCCGGAGCCAATGCCAGTAAAATAACTGCTGAAAGGGTTATAATTCTCTTTTTCATATGCTTTTGTGTTTTTGGGTAAATGGCCCCGGAGTCAAATCCGGAGCCAATTTACGATTTTTTTAGTTTACAAATACCTTACGTGTTGCAGTGCCTTGTGCAGTAACCACACTCACCAGATACACACCTGCCGGGAATGAAGCATTAATGCCCAGCTCTCCGCTTGCGCTGAAGTTGCGGCTGTATAATGCCTGTCCTGAAAGGTTGGTGATGTTTACTGTGCCTTTCATGGCTTCGGGCAGCAGCAGACGAATCTGACCATCCACAGCATAAACACCAATGTTGAGGCCTGGCTTTTCGCCGATTCCCAAAGTAGCAAACGAAAGTTTAAAGCGGTTTGCATCGTCGCCAACAGAAGCATTAAAAGCATACACCGGGTTCTGACGCAGATCCTGACGCAGGCCGGTGAGCAGATCGGTGAGGTAAATGATGCGGTTTTCAAACGATTCCATACCCGAAGCATTGATGGTGTATTCGCCATCGGCACCGGCTTTGAAATAAACAGGCACTTCAGGAGTTTCAGAAATCGATCTCAGGGTATTGATGCTGAAACGTGTTTCGTTGTGCATGGTGTAAAGCATTGGTGCGGCTTCATCGTTATCGAGTTTGTGGGCATCATATGCCGCGTCGAATTCCTCTGTTGCATCAAAGCTAAACCTTACGAAAGTTGCATCTGTATATGTTGAATTATCCGAAACATCCAGTCTGAGCAGATCAGCAATACTATTCTTGTAAAATCCCTGACTGCTGTGCAACCTTGAAGCTGTAGGTATAGTCAGCGAAGGTTCAGTATTGTTTGCTTTTACAAAGAACCCTTGTTGAGCAGGAATAATACCATCGGTAAGGCTTCCTGCACCGCCGGCATACGAAAGGTAAACGCCGTTGCTCCATACATGAACTTCATTGTTTACGTTGTTCAGCGCCCAGCTTCCAAGACCCCATTGAATGGCAGAAGCAAATGGATTGCCCAATAAATTCCAGCCGTCGTAGTTGGTGTTGCCCGAAGTTCCTGAGTTTGTCATCATAGGCATCAAATCAGCGTTATTGAGCGTTCCCGTGAAGGTGGCTGTTGTTGAAGCTATATCCATAAAGAAACTGTAGCCCTTACCATTCTCCAGAGTAGCGGGAATAGTAAGATTTGCCCAGTTACCGGCAGCTTCATCATATTCGCGGAGGTAAATATTTAACTCATCACCCGCAGGGAAAACATTGCCCAGGGCTGCATTGCTGATTGGTGAAGAGATGAAGTGATATTGATTAAGTCCGGCAATATTCCGGATAACTGTAACATCACCGGTAACGGTACCTGTTGGGATAAAGGAGCCACCATTTGCGACAGAAAGAGATCCTGTTCCAATAACCAAATTTTTACAATTGGCAAACGAAGAAATGTTTATGGTGTGATTTACAAGAACATCATCGGTTGCTAATGGCAATGCTACAGCATCAATCCAATCAGTACCACGGAAAAAGGTTTCCCAGGTAGCGAGATCAGCCCATAAACCATCGGCAATACTGCGATAACTCTGTTGTGAGTTCCGTGGATTTGGAGCAATTACTTCAAAGTCGTTTCCTATGTTTTGTGTATAGGCATATGCCTCAGAGCCAGCAATACGTGAAGCAGATGTTGTGTTAGTAACTGCAACTGTCGCGCTACCCCACACCGGAATAGCGGTTGTTCCATAAGGTACATAATCCTTAAAGTTTGGATTTCCTGTGATGCTTGTAAGGTCAGAAATTGTTTGTGCTTCGCTCGTGGTATATAAAATAACCTTACCAGCTGCTGCTCCCATTGCAATAGTGGAAATGGCATCAGGGGTTGGCAGAGCAACTGAACCTCCTGATCCTTGCGCAGCCTGTATCAGGAAATGTGCATAAGCAGGTATGGATTTACCTGAAGGAATTACAAATACATTTGTGGATAATCCAGTTGTTGTAGCACCATAATACTGAACACTCCATCCGCTTATATCAACAGGTGAAGCTGTGGTATTGTATAGTTCGATAAAGTCATGTGTATAGGTAGCACCTGAGTTACCGCCACCGCCATAAACCTCGCTGATGATTACATCGGGTACCACAACTGGAGGCGCATTAACGGTAAGCACGCCTGAAACAAAATCAACTCCATTCCAGAAACTACCTCCTGCATCGCTATAGCCTCCATATACAAAATCCAGGGTGCTATGCTGGAAGCGGCTGGCATAGTAATAAGTTCCGGGAGAGAGAGTAGCTCCGATATTGGCCATATACTCGTCGTTATTTCCTACATCTCCGTTAAATGTTGCAGCAACCCAGTTGGACCATGTGTTGGGATTGGTATTTGTTGTGCTGTATCCAATCCATGCCGATATATTTGCGCCCTGACCTGCTGGTTCAGTAACAAAAGACATATATACTCTGGCATAAACATCATAGTCTCCACCTGCAGTTATTATTCCGGTAGCAGGTGATTGCAAATTACACCAGTCAATTTGTGGAACAAAAGGAACTGGCTCTGATTCGGTAATCTTTTCTTCAGCAAGGTAAAAATCATCACCCTGCCAGGTAAAAGAAGAGTTATTGCTGGCATCTATCCATATTTCACCGGTAGTGGTAGTGAATGCTGCATTTGCTCCGAAGTTTTCAAATGCTTTCTGAAACTTTGTAGTTCCGTCCTGAGAAAACCTTGACTGATATTCTATAGAGGCTGTAGGATCAGCAACTTCAACGGTTACTGACCACCAACCTGTTACAACATCCAAGACCATTGCAGGAGGTGTTGACCATCCGTTGAATGGGCCCCAAATCTGAGGATTATGAGGATTATTGTTCATCCATGATGGGCCTCGGAAGAAAAAGGTAATTTGAGAGGTATTCTCAAAATCTGCCAGATTTCTTGCACTGATAAACTTACCTATTGGAGCTGATGTTCTTTCATTTAAGATTCCGGTTACGTTTTGCGTTAATTCAGGAATAACTTGTCCTATATAGTTCACATCAAAAAATGTTGCTCTGAAACTTCCGGCATCTGTTCCATCAGAAATCTCGTAAACACTTCCATTGGCAAAAGTTACGATTCCATCTGCAGAAGTAAAGTCTACTGCTTCAATGGTGACCAGTTGTGATTCATAATCCTCAAAATCATTGAGGAATTGAGTCATTGTTAATACTGTTGGAACAACTGTAATTGTTGGCACTGCAAGAGCAGATGCATTGGCTACAGGGATAAATTGCAGCATACCTCCAAATTCTGACAGTGTTCCAAGCACATTGGTAATTCCATCATCTATGGTATAAGTTCCTGTTATTAAACCTGAAACGTCGTCAATCAGAATTGCAGCGGTTTCATCCTGTATCCATTTCTGATTTCTGAATGTTTGAGCGAAAGTAACTATTGCTTCTCCGGTTAGTTTATATACTTCGGTTGAAGGTAAAGTTACAGCCCTCAATGCAGCAATGTTTGCCACCTCGGTAATGGTTGGAAAAGTATAGACTGCAGTAGCAATTGCACTTGGATCGAAGCCAGTGGCATAAGCAATGGCCTTAATCGTTGTTGTGCTGCTCACTGGAATAGCTGCGGTGTATTCTGTATCCGTATCATCCGGATCGCTGCCATCTGTGGTGTAATAAATGGTAGAATTCTCAGTAGTGCTGGCCAATGTAACATTCTGCGCTGAGTAAAAGGTGCCGGCAACGGGAGAGAAGGTTGGGGTTGCGGCGGTGGGATTGCCGGAAGTAGTCCCGGTTAATATGATGTCATCTAACCGAAACTGAATAGTTGCACTTGAATTAGTAAACCTTAACCTCAGATTTGAAGTAGAGGGAATCGCTCCTGTAGGGGAAATTAGCACCCAGTTAGCTGTACCTGTCCCTGTGGGCCTTGAGTAGGTTAATGGAGTCCAGTCAATTCCATTTGAACTAACTTCAATTGTTAGTTCATTGTTTCCGGTAGTTGTACTCTTAAAGTGACCTAAAGTCAGAGCAATTGATGAATAATTTTCTGTGTTAATTCCTTCTATTAAAAAATACCGCCCTGCAGTATTAGTAAAAAAGATATTAGCATTGCCAGATGCTCCAGTATAACCTGTTGAAGCGCCTGTGCTTCTTACGTCAGCTGTTCCACTCATCGTGAAATCATCATTGTCAAAGCCATTTGCAGCTTCATGTGCAGCAATAGTTGTGGTCGCAGAAACAGTTCCGATGGATTCAGTAAAAATTGGAGTCTGCCCCCATCCCACTCCCGGCATAACCAAAAGTGCAATCAGAATCAGTAAAGAAGCCAGTTTTACCGGCAAGTGTAAATTTCGGTTCATAATGTTTGGTATTTGGTGAATATATTGGTTTGATTTTTACAAAGAAACAGGCGTAATGCAGCAATTAAATCGATAAAAGCACGTAAACAATGAGATTCAGGAGAGTAGGAGTATATGAAATCAGCGAATCAGAGAACCAGTGAAAGAGTAAGTGGGATTTAATCTACTTAGTTCTACAAAACTAATAGAATAAACTTTAATACGCAAATGCAAAGATTAAATTCAGGTTAATTTTTTTTACAAAAATTCAGGCATTATATTTTTCGCTGCCAATCATGTAATAAAGACAAATTATAAAGTTTGGGTGGATATAATACGTTTCCTGTGGCAAATTCCGATTCGCCGGATAGATCCCGCCAGCCATCAGTCCATTATACAATATTCAAGCCTCTGGAAAACATACACTTAATCCTCCCTGTAGCTGAGCGGCATTTAGCTTCGCTGAGCCTGCCCGCCTGAAGCAGTCAGGCAGGCTCCCTTCGGTCGGTTGTAATGCCGCTCTGAACACTGGATAATTTGCAATTATCCAAATAAGCTGTTAAAGTCATGGATCAGCTTGCGAAATATATTGAATTACAAATTCAATGATGTTCAAACGGCATTCAAACCCAACACCCCTGACAGGGTTTTGCTAACTATCAAGAGTTCAGCTTTACATCTCCCGGGCTGCCCACTTTGAAAGGGCTCGTAACCCTGTCAGGGGTCGCCTGGCCACGCCCCAATCACCGCCGGTAGGCGGTAGTTACTGAAACACGCATCTAATCCGTGGAAATCCGTGGAAATCCGTGGATAAATCTTTTTAATCAGCGGAAGGAATTTAAAACCCCTTACAGGGTTTTGCTACCTATCAAGAGTTCAGCATACATCTCCCGGGCTGCCCACTTTGAAAGGGCCGATAAGGTTGACAGGGAGACTTGGAGACAAGGAGAAGGGGAGAAAGGGCAACTGAAGCGTACGAAGCGAATAAATAAGTGACCTACCAAGTCTTCTTCCGACTTGTTAGGTCTTCTTGTTTCATTATGGCGAGGAGAAAGTTGAAATATATTGAATTACAAATTCAATGATGTTCAAACGGCATTCAAACCCAACACCCCTGACAGGGTTTTGCTACCTATCAAGAGTTCAGCATATATCTCCCGGGCTGCCCACTTTGAAAGGGCTCGTAACCCTGTCAGGGGTCGCCTGGCCACGACCCATTCGCCGCCGCCAGGCGGTAGCCACTGAATCACCAACCCAATTCGCGGAACCTCTGCTGCGATGCACTGAGCCTGCGATGCACTGAGCTTGCGATGCACTGAGCCTGCCGAAGTGTCGAAGTGTCGAAGTGTCGCAGTGTCGCAGTGTCGAATTAAGCTCGTCGCAGTTTTCGCATTTCTGAAATCTTTTTTCCCGGAAACAGTTTTTTTTGCAGCTTTCCAGGCCGGCAAACACCTGTTTTTTAGCAGTTAACACCTGAAATTTTGCCCGAACCACCCGCAAATGATTTTTTTTTGCTTGTTTCTGCCTTGCTTTTTAATAAAAAATACCTGAAAACAGGCGCTCTCCCGCATCATTATTTTTACTTGCGCGAAACACTCTCTGCCCGGTTTTAAATTTTGATGAATTCCGATGCCTCAATTTCAAAGGATTTATACAATGACATAAATTGCTGTTTCTGTGAAAGTAAAATATTCTTCCTTTCTGGCAATTTTTATTACAGCCGTATGCCGGGTTTTTGGTATTATTGAAATGACTTTTTTTATAGGATTTTACAATTATTTAATACTGAAATGCCTAAGGTGTAGGGATTTTGGGTATTTTTGTCACCGTGCAGAATGTTTTGACATGAGCATTTTGCCACATTATCAATCACCCATTTTATTGATGAATTCCTTAACCGGATAATTCTTCCGGCAAAAGGTTTTTTGTGCCAGCCTGAACCCCTGATACACCAAGAGCATTAAAACCAAAACACACCGCAACAAAACAAAACCCAATATTTATGAAACACAATTTACACTCCTTAAAACACCTTTTCTCAGCCATTTTACTTCTTGCCCTTCTGGGAGTGCCTGGAATGGGGTGGGGGCAGACTACAACACAAAATTTTGGAACTGGAACAGGATCACATACTAGCCAAACTGGTTCGACTGCATTTATTCCCAATCCAACTTCAGGTACAACATATGCAAGAGCAGGGGCAACTTCACCAAATGCACCTATTGTTTTATCAAATACTTCAAATCCTTTGGGAACAGCTGGTTCATACGTGAGAGCTGTTTCATCTTCATCTGCCTCTATTACTAAAGTTTCACCAATAGTGAGCTATACTTCCGGCTTAGAGTTTTATACTTCTTTCAAAGTTTTATTTGGAGATGCAGCTGCTGGCAGTACAGCAGCTTCAGGTATTTGGACTTTTTATCAAGGCCTTCAAGGCAGTAATTATAATGATAATAATGATGTGTCATCAGCAAATACGTTTACAGGATTGCGATTTACTTTTGGAGCCTCTGGTGCATTAACATTAACATTTAATAATGCAGGAACTTATAACTCAACCGGATTAACGACTTCGGCTTTAAATCAGGCTACTGTCTACACCATCGAAATTGTTGGTAATAATAAATCAAGTGGAACGATTAATTATACCTATAATGGTGCTGATCAAACAGTTGCTGTCCAAAAATTTGATTTATATATTAACGGAACTCTTATTGGAAATGATTTATCCAAAGGAGGTGCAAATGCAAATACAAATGTAAATGCTACTACTTTTACAGGAATAAGTAGTACATCTAATGTAGCTAATTTATTTCTAGATGACGTTGTTATTTATAATACTGTTCCTGCAACTATTGGAAGTTCTGGATCAACACCCCCAACCCTTTCTGCAGCAGCAAACCAATCAGTTGACAATAATTTCAACATTACTTTTACTGACGATGAATCATGGCGTGCTGCGGTAACAGGTATTACGGTTGATGGAACTCCCTACCTAGCAGCAAGTGGTGTTTATTCCCTTACTTCAGGTTCACTGGTGTTAACAACAGCATCCATAAACCAGTTGAAAACAGCCGGAAGCCATACTATTGTTGTTTTAGCTACTGGATATAATAATGCAAGTGTTACACAAACCAATATTGCAGGTGTTGCCACTAAACTTGGCATTACTACTCAACCCACAGCACCTTCTGTAAATGGAGGGGCTTTGGCTACCCAACCAGTAGTTCGCATTCAGGATCAATACAGCAATACAACCACAAGCACTGCAACTGTTGTTGCTGCAGTTGGTGCTGGCACATGGACATTGGGAGGAACAACTTCCGTTGCAGGTAGTGCAGGTACAGTTACCTATAGCGGTTTAACCGCTACCAGTGCGGCTGCCGTAACTGGGGCAACTATTGCATTTTCTTCTGCAGGATTGACAGGAATAACATCAAATGCGTTTAATATACCGGCACCTCCACCTCCTGCGCCAGCCAATGATAACTGCGCCGGGGCAATTGCAATCACGTGCGGTAGTTCAGTTACAGTTGATAACACATCGGCAACCAATGATGTTTTACCGGCAGTAAGCTGCGGTGTAAACTCTGTTGGCTATTTCAAAGGTACATGGTACACTGTTACCCCTGCAGCATCGGGAAGTGTTACTGTATCGGCTTGTGGTTCATCGGAAACTCTTGATACATATTTAAGAATTTACAGTGGAACCTGTGGCTCATTTACAACATGCGAAGGTTTTGATGATGACGGTTGTGCTACAACAGCCGGTCCCTCTAAATACACTTTTCTGGCAACAGCCAATACTACTTATTATATTTTGTTGGGTATGTATGATGCAGGTAGTACACCTGGCTCCGTAAATATAAGTGCAACCTGTCCGCTTGTTGCACCTGTTGCAACTGCCGCAAACCCAATTAGTAGTAATAGCTTCACTGCAAACTGGAATGCATCAGCAAGTGCTACAGGTGGTTATAGGTTAGATGTAAGTTCAACTAATTTTGATTTTGCCTCCACTACTGAAACATTCACGGCAATAGGCGGAGGAACTACTTCAAGTTATTTAACCAGAAGCTGGACAGGGGTTGACGGAATCGCATGGACATCCTACAAAACAAGGACTGATCAGATTATATTTTCAGGAAATGAGGCCATTTGTCTTCGAGATGAAGCCGGGGCATACCTTGTTTCGGGCGAAATTACAGGATCCCCTTCAAATATAACATTTGATATTCAACAGAAATTCGCAGGATCGGATGGAAATGTTTTAATCAAAATTTTGTCAGGAGCTGGTTTTTCAACTGTAACGACAATTGGAACCTATGGTTACACGACCACCGCAGGTGTAATTAATGCTAATGTTACCGATATTAGTGGTCCATTTAAAGTTCAGATAGAAAATGGCAACACCAATGCTAGACCGTGTATTGATAACCTTGCCATAACACGTGACTCATTTACCGCGGTTGGTGTTTTTAGTAATTATTCAGTTGTAGGTACTTCGCAGGCTATTGGGAGTCTTTCGCCTAATTCAAATTATTATTACAGAGTTCGTGCAACTGATGGAACAAACTTTAGCGCTAGTTCAAATACAATTACAGTAAACACGAATGCGGCTGCGGCTTCTACTTTTACAGGTACTACTTCAAATGAATGGGAAGTTGCAACTAACTGGGATAATGGTCTACCAGGCGAAGTTACCAATGTAGCCATCCCTGCCAATAAAACTGTAATTGTTAATTCAAATGATTATGAATGTAACAATTTAACCATTGCACCCCTTGGTGCATTGACAATAAACACTGGTAAAGATTTGCTTGTAAATGGGGACTTCCTTATTCAATCAGATGTAAATGGCACCGGTTCTTTTATTGAGAACGGGACACTGGCAGCAAATACTTATACCGTTCAGCGCTACATTGCGGGTGCTGCCGAAGCCTGGCATCTGCTTAGCTCACCGGTTGCTGCACAAGCCATTTCGGGAGGTTTTACACCTGCCGGCACTTATGGCGATGGCAGCGGTTATGACTTCTACGCATGGAGCGAACCTACCGAAACATGGTTGAACCAGAAGGTTGGAGCAAACAATATTACTTCTTTTGTTCCTGGCAAGGGTTATTTAGTGGCATATCAGGCAGCCAATCCTACAAAAACCTTTACAGGTGCATTAAATGAAGGTATTTATCTAGCTCCGTTAACGATTTCCGGAACCGGTGATTACAAGTACACCAATCTGGTTGGTAATCCTTATCCTTCATCCATTGACTGGAAAAATGTTCCTGGTTATGATAAAAGCGATCTCGCAGGTTATGGAACAGGCGTTTCTCATTATATCTGGAGCGAAACAGCCTCCAATTACGGTGTTTACAGCGATGCCAATGCCGGTGATGCCGGAACAAACGGCGCTTCACGTTACATTGCTCCGATGCAGGGTTTCTTTGTGATCGCGGCAAATGCCGGTGATTTTGGCATTGACAATGATGCACGTGTACACAGCACACAAGCCTGGTTGAAATCGGGCAATGATAATGCGTTTCGTCTCAGGGTGAATGCTCCTGCTTCTTATGGCTCCGATGAACTGCTGCTTGAGTTCGGTCATAATTCATCGGTTGGTGGTGCTCAGAAATGGAACAGTTTAGTTTCAACTGCTCCCGGCCTGTTCACAACCAAAGAGGATGCAAACTTATCCATCAGCTACTTGAGTTCTGTCAGTGAAAATCCAATGATTCCGGTAGCATTTAAAGCTGGAATCGATGGCAATTATTCGCTTACCGCAGATTTCAATACTGCTTCATTCTCTTTGGTTACACTGATAGATGCAAAAACCAGTATGACGCAGAATTTAAATACCAATCCGGTTTATAGCTTCAATGCAACAACCGGCGACGATTTAAATCGCTTTACCCTTCACTTCGGTACCCTTGGCATCGACAATCCCGCCACTTCTTCCTCCATTTCTGTTTACACCCATGGTGAGACATTGTATATTGGCGGTCTGGAAGCCAAAGCTGAGATATCGGTGATCAACCTTACCGGTCAGGTAGTAATGAGCAGCCGCACCAATGGCAGCGGATTGCACAGCCTGAATGCAGCATCACTGCCCAAAGGCGTATATGTGGTAAGTGTCATCAGCAACGGACAAGCCATCAGCCGCAAAGTGGTGTTATAACAAATTGATTAAAAAACTGAAAACTTAAAAAGATGAAAAAGATAATAAAACAAGCATCCATACTTCTGCTGTTTGCTGCAATGCTGCTATCCGCAACACCATTACTGGCACAGGGCCCGCCGCCTCCACCACCATCAGGACACGGCGCAACGGGTAATCAGCCTGTAGGCGGCAATGCCCCGATAGGCAGCGGATTGGCTATTTTGCTGGCGATGGGCGCTGCTTATGCGGGTAAGAAGGTTTATCAAGTGAAAAACGAAGAGTGAAAAGTGAAAAGTTGCTTTCGATTCGTCGCGGCGTACTCAGTGACCACATATGAAAGTGAAAAGTAGCTCTGAGTTCTGATTTAAGGAGCGAATGAAGCGAATCAACAAGTGGCCTACCAAGTCTTCTTCCGACTTGTTAGGTCTTCTTGTTTTTATATGGCGAAGAGAACGACTTTTAGTTTTGATTCGGGAGTCGTTTCGCGATCTGGCTGACAAGGGGAAGGGGAGACGGGGAGACAAGGGGAGGTTCAGGACATGGAGACAGGGAGACGGGGAGACAAGGGGAGGTTGGTGAACGAAGTGAACTTAGTGCCTGCATCGAATAACAAATTGACCTAACAAGTTTTCTTTTAACTTGTTAGGTCTTCTTGTTTTACTATGGAAAAAGAACGCATGAATCGAATAACAAAATGACCTACCAAGTCTTCTTCCGACTTGTTAGGTCTTCTTGTTTTTATATGGAAAAAGAACGCATGAATCGAATAACAGATTGACCTGACAATACTTGCGCCGCCGGGCTTTTTTCAGTCCTGATAGTTTTTCCATGCAGTTCCCGTGCGTCCCCTGACGCGTGGCGCAACCCGCTTAGCCGGGTGCTTGAAGGTTATTCCGAAACGTAACAAGTGCAAGCTAATCGGTTGGTGTCAGAACAACCGCAAAGAAGAGCTCAGATTTTC
>DHVX01000052.1 GCA_002412885.1 Bacteroidales bacterium UBA5197 | reverse complement strand
AAACCACCCCAGCCTCCGCCAACACCAAAATCAGCTGCAGGCATTGTTCCTCCGATAGCGGCATGAATCAGATAAACCATTCCACCAAAAGAGCGGGTATATTCGCCATCATAATTGATTGCAAAAATCATTTCAGGGCTGGTGTGATTGTCGGCCATAAAGTTATCGGAATAATTGGGAGCAAGTGTATAACCGGCATCCAGAACTTTTTCCAGATAAGTGATGGCATCGGCATATTTATTCTGTCCGATATAAACTTCGGCATTCAGATAGAGTTTTGAAATCAGCATCCAGGCAGCTGCTTTATCGGCACGGCCATACATGAACCTTGGGTTACCCAGATCATTTTCGATGGCTTTCAATTCTGATTCAATGTAATTGAAAAGTTCAGCACGGGCGATCTGCCTTGGGAAGAAAGCTCCCGGTTGATCGTCTTCAGTCACAAATGAAGGATTTCCGAACAAATCAAGTGCATGCCAGTATGACAAAGCTCTGATAAAGCGGGCTTCAGCAAGATATTGCTTGTATTCTTCTTTACCTACTGTATTGCGGATATACTCATTTGAAATTGAAATGGTGAAGAAAATCCTGGAATAAAGGGCTCCGATGAAAACATCGTTCGGTGACCATGTTTGCCAGTGAAAATCCTTGATGGTGGCATCATTCCACGCAATGACAGCCTCATCGGTTGACAACTGCTGTGCATTCCAATACTGACGCAGGTAGTTTGAGAATCCTTCATCAATACCATCAATATCAGGTTTCCCTGCAGGGCCTTCCTGTCCGCTGACGGCATATGATGAATAGAGTTTTGCCAGAGCCTGAGTATAAGCTGCAGGAGAATCAAACACAACATTAGCAGTTGGAAGATTCTTATCAATTGGTGAAACATCAAGGTCCTTAAGACAGGATGTTGTAATGACTACCAAAGCTATGGCAGCCATTGTTATTTTGAGATATTTTTTCATAACGTTCGTCGATTAAAAGTTAACATTTACACCCAAAACGAATGTCCTGGCACGTGGATAAATATTGTTGTCAATACCTCCGTCAACCTCAGGATCAAGTCCGTTGTATTTAGTGATGATAAACGCATTCTGCACAGTAAAGCTAAACCTTGCGTCTAATTTTTCTGTGAAGAGTTTATTTACGTTATAACCCACACTTACGTTATCCAATCTGAAGAATGAAGCATTCTCAACATAGAAATCAGACCAGTACTGTGGATTATTGAATTTGGTGTTGTTTACCTGAGTCGGGACATTGTTGAAGAAACCCGACTGATTGTAAAGACTGCTGTAAACAGCTCTGTCAGAAGCTACGTTGTTATAAACATAGTTTCCAAGGTTAACCCGCGCTGAAACCATAGCATCGAAGTTTTTGTAACGGAAAGATGAAGACAATCCCATTACAACATCGGGAGCTGGTTTCTCATAGAGGTATTTATTGTCATCATTTCCTGCAATACTTCCACCTTCGCCGCTTCTATCGATATAGAGGCCTTCAATAGGCATTCCGTTGACATCATATACCTGTTGAAAAACATAGAAAGAACTGGCAGAAGAACCTACACTGTGACGCTGGATAAAGTTTCCAACTCCTCCGCTGATACCACCGGTTGCAATTCCGGTATAATCTGGATCATCGGTAAGAAGCAACTTGGTGATTTCATTTTTGTTGAATGAAATGTTATAGCCGATATTCCAACTTACATCTTTGGTAACAATTGGTTTAACATCGATTAAAAACTCAATACCGCGGTTTTCAAGTGTTCCAACGTTGGTTGTAAGGTAGTTGGAGAAATTGGTTCCGGAAGGAATAGGAATATTTGCAATCAGGTCTTCGGTTTGCCTTACGTATGCATCAATGGAACCGGTTACCCTGTTGTTGAAGAATCCATAATCTAAACCAACATTATAAGTTGTGGTGGTTTCCCACTTGATGTTCTTGTCATACTTATTTGGGCGAAGGGTAGGAATCCACTGATCTCCAAACTGATAATAAGCTGTAGGGTCAGCAATCTGATAAATGGCCTGATATGGATAATAATTATCCCCGATATCCTGCTGACCAGTTACTCCCCATCCTAACCTGAGTTTAAGGTCGCTCAGTTTATCATAATCTCTCAGGAAGCCTTCATTGTTCATTTTCCATGCAAATGCTGCTGCAGGAAATAAACCCCAACGATTTTCTTCTGAGAATCTGGATGATCCGTCATTACGCATAGTAACAGTAAGCAGATACTTATCCAGCAAAGAATAATTTAACCTTCCAAAGAATGATACAAGGAAGTTTTCATTGATATAATCGGTGTAACGAAGACTATCCTTGTCAATGTTGCCCTGATGAGTGCGGGTCCAGCTGGTGCCTTCGCGCTGAAAATGCTGCCATGAGTAACCGGCAGTCAGATCTACCTTACTCGATATTGATGAAAGTTCCTTTACATAGTTAAAATAGAAATCGAGGAGTTCCATCTTTTTATCCTGAGTGTAATCAACGTAGCGTCCAATTCCATCGCGGAATGTAAATGCTGCTGTTTCGGGAGCGTTATTGATACCTTCGCTGCTGGAATAGTCATAACCAAGGTTAAGAATAGCCCTCAGCTCGGGGAGGAAATGCAATTTATAATCAAACTGCAGATTACCAATTGAACGGTTTACCGTTGAGTTGTTTTCAGTTTGCTCGAGTAATGCAACCGGATTGCTGACTCCAATCGGGTTTGGATTTCCGTTTGGATCCATTTGACCATTGGCCAGTGTATCACTTAGGTTTGCCCATGTATAATACCCTCCGAAACGGGTATTGCCGTTTCTTACTGGCTGAGTAGGATCAAATGCTACTGCAGAACCAACAGCACCTCCATCAGCAAACTGGTGTTTTTCCTGACTTCCTTTTAAATTAAAATCAATTTTCAGGTGATTGTTGAGCAGAGTCGGGTTAAGAGAAACGGCTGCTGTAGTTCTCTTCATATTGGTCAGTCTGACAAGACCATCCTGATCGGTATAACCCAGAGACACGCGATATGGCAGTGATTTTAGGTTTCCGTAAATACTAAGATTGTGGTCTTGTGTTATAGACGACTCATAAATCTCATTTTGCCAGTCGGTATTTTCAGAACCTAACCTGCGCAGAGCCTTATCGTTTAAGCCAGAGAATCCTTTGTTTTTAAGATCAGTTGCCAATTCACGGAATTCATCACCTGATAGCACTTCCAGTGTACTGGGAATGGTGTTCATAGAAACATTTCCATTGTAACTGATTTTCAGCTTCTTACTTCCAGCGGCTGTGCCTCTCTTGGTGGTAATAAGGATAACCCCGTTGGAAGCTCTCGAACCGTAAATAGCAGTTGCAGAAGCATCTTTCAGCACGGTAAAAGACTCAATGTCATTGGGATTGATGGTTGAAAGGATATTGGAAGATCCGGAAATCCCGGTATTATCAATAGCCACACCATCAATAACAATCAAAGGATCGTTACTGGAATAAAGAGATGAACCTCCTCTGACCCTGATTGTAGCACCGGCACCGGGTGCGCCGCTGTTTGTTGTAATTACAACCCCTGTGGTTTTTCCAATAAGCAGTTCCTGCGGACTGGTAATTGCACCACGGTTGAAGTCTTTTGAGGAAACAACTGCAACCGAACCGGTAGCATCGCTTTTCTTAACGGCTCCATAACCGATAATGACCGCCTCCTCAAGTGTGGTAACTGAAGGAATCAGGACAACATTAATAACAGTCTGATTTCCTACAGCAATCTCCTGAGTGTTGTATCCAACAAACGAGAAAACCAGAGTTGCACCCGGGTCAACATTCATTGAATACCTGCCGTTGATGTCAGTGATTGTACCTGTTGATGTGTTTTGAACTAAGATGGTAACCCCAGGTATGGTTTGACCATCGTTTGCATCTGTTACTCTACCCGAAATACTGATTCCCTGGGAATATCCCTGAAAACCAATTGCCAGACCGAGTAAAAGAAACAGAACTTTCAGCAATGAATAATGCTTCTTCATAATTCTGATTTTGGTTGGTGGTTTAATTATGTTAACTGAAACTGAAATAAAATTCTGACTTTTTGTTTAGTTGTTCACTGTGGGTATCCAAATATAATAATTTACATAACCAAAGTGGGTAAAATGATATAATTTCAAAGAAAAGATTTTTAATGTTGAGAATAACGATCATAAAACCGCTAAACTTTTAAACAATAAAAACCCTGTTTAAAAAGCAATAATTTCCGAAACCTGTTTTCCCTTTGTTACTGCGCAGATTTCAAGGTACAATGTTAAGAAATAATTAATTAATTTTTAAGGTTTATTAACATTATTACACTAATTTTCATAATAAAATTTTGCAATCGTTTCCGCAATCGTTTGCGAAACTTTTTTTTGCATAAATAATACATCCTGCAAAATATAAAAAGCACACTTTCTGATCAAAAAAGGAAATAAAAAAGCGCAAAAATCAGATTGCATTTGTTAAAACCATACCTTTAAGCATTGAATTGTATCACATCTCTTACTTCCATCAAATGAAATCAAACCTTATTTCCATCAACGACATAGCCCGGGCATTAGGAATTTCACCTTCCACAGTTTCAAGGGCATTAAAAGACCATCCTGACATCAGCACAGAAACCAAAAGGGTAGTTAAAGAATATGCCGAAAAGGTAAATTATCGTCCCAATGCATTGGCTCTGAGCTTAAAACGACAAAGGTCGAATACCCTTGGGCTTGTTATTCCTGAAATCACACATCATTTTTTCTCTTCTGTCATTAGTGGTATTGAAGAGCTCGCTTATGGAAAAGGATACAGACTTATCATATGCCAGTCAAACGAAGATTATCACAGGGAAGTGATTAATACACAGGTGCTTCTCGACAACAGGGTTGATGGTATTTTGGTTTCTATCAGCAAAACAACACACGATCACGGGCATTTTAAAGATTTGATTGACAGTGGTATTCCCCTTGTTTTTCTGGATAGGGTGAGTGAGGGTGTGGAAACTGACAGAGTTGTAACTGCTGATTTTGATGGTGCGCTTCTTGCTACCAGCCACTTGCTTGAAAGAGGATGCCGTAAAATTCTCCATCTGGCATCACCTGAGCACCTGCATATAGGCCGGCTTCGTCGCGAAGGCTATATGAAAGCTCTTTCTAACCATGGTGTGGAGATAGATCCGGGACTTATACTTCAATGCGATACCCGCAAAGAAGTTTATCTGTTGAAAGACAGAATCATAGATCTTGCTCCCGGGATTGACGGAATATTTGCTGTTAACGATTTTACTGCAATTGCTGCAATGCAAATATTACAGGAAAACGGCTTCAAAATTCCGGAGGATATTGCGGTTACCGGTTTTGGTAACGATCCAATTGCCAGTATAGCTTCACCGACACTCACTACAGTTGAGCAAAGAGGTTTTGAAATGGGGCGGCAGGCTGTTGAGATTCTGATTCGAAGAATTGAAGACCCTTCAACATTTATCGATTTCCAGACCCGCGTGATTCCGGTTTCTCTTGAAAAGAGAGCATCATCCTGATTCTTAAGCATTTTGATATAAAATAATCTAAAAACCAATTTTCCAAATCAATGAAACGAATTCTTTATGCAGTTTTTACCGGCTTTTTGATGCTGGCACTCATGATTTCATGTAAAACCAAAAGTCCGGATGCCATGACAGATTCACCCCCCGAATGGTCTAAAAATGTGATATGGTATCAGATATTTGTAGAAAGGTTTAACAATGGTGACCTTTCGAATGATCCGACAATCCAGACCATTTCAACACCAACTGCATCATTCCCTGTACCTCAGGATTGGTCAGTAACTCCTTGGACATCCGATTGGTATACACAGGAACCGTGGGCTGCCAAAACAGGTCATGGTTTAAGAGAAACCATGCAGCACCGAAGATACGGAGGCGATTTGCAGGGAATCTTTGACAAGCTTGATTACCTCACGGACCTTGGAATTACAGCAATCTATTTCAATCCTTTAAATGATGCGCCTTCGTTACATAAGTATGATGCGCGTCATTATCATCACATTGATGTAAATTTCGGGCCCGATCCTGAAGGAGATATGCAAATCATCGCTTCAGAAGATCTTTCTGATCCGGAGACCTGGAAATGGACATCGGCCGATAAAATGTTCCTTCGGCTTGTTGAAGAACTGCACTCACGTGGCATAAGAGTTATTGTGGATTTTTCATGGAATCATACTGGGGTATTGTTTCCTGCATGGAAAGACCTTATCGAAAATCAGCAAAATTCACAATACAAGGATTGGTACGAAGTAATTACATGGGATGACCTGAAGACACCTGAAAATGAATTTCAATACAAAGGGTGGCTCAACATAATGAGTTTACCGGAACTCAGGAAAACAAATGTAGTTGGTGAGCGTAAACACGGATTCCCTTTTGAGGGAAATATTGATGATGGTGCAAAAAAGCACATTTTTGAAGTTACAAAGCGATGGCTGGCTCCTGACGGCGATGTCGGCAAAGGGATTGACGGATTCAGACTGGATGTTGCCGAACAGATACCTATGGGTTTCTGGCGCGATTACAATGCTTATGTCAAAAGCATAAATCCTGAAGCATATCTTGTTGGCGAAATATGGTGGGAAAAATGGCCCGATGATTTTATGAACCCTGCGCCTTACACAAACGATTCAGTATTTGATGCTGTAATGTTTTATCAGGCATATCGTCCGGCACGTGGATTTTTTGCTGAAGGATACCCTAAGTTTGATGCTGCCGGATTTGCAGCAGAAATCACAAAAGAATGGAATAATGTTGCTGAGCCCTATCGTTATGGAATGATGAATGTGAGTGCAACCCATGACAGCCCAAGACTGCTTTCATGCTTTGCCAACAAGGGAAAATACAAATTCAGAGCTTCGCCGCATGAAGATACAGCCTATATCAGTGGCAGACCTGATGAAGAAACCTATCAGAGGGTAAAAATGTATCTGGCTCACCAGTTTACCTCAATCGGATCTCCTCATATATGGAATGGCGATGAATTCGGAATGTGGGGTGGAGATGATCCTGATGAGAGAAAACCCCTTTGGTGGGATAATCTGAAATTTGACGACGAAACACGCACAAACATAAAACCCGGCAAAAAACAGTTCGACAAGGTTGGCTTTAACCATGACTTATTCAATTATTACAAAAAGCTGATCAGCATTCGCAAGCAAAATCCTGTGTTGAGTGATGGAAATCTGACTTTTACCTCATCCGATGGGAATATTCTGTCGTACACAAGAGAAAATAAGGCCGGCCACATTATGCTTGCTGCCTTCAATACCGGCACTTCAGAAACAACCATTAACCTGCCTTTTGAGGGAAATTTCACTGATTTGCTGACAGGTAATACCGGTAAAGGCAAATCTTTTATACTTGCTCCGATGACAGCCGTGATACTTAAACCTGAAAACTAACTGAATACACCTTATCAATCAGCATTGACAAGGTCTTTTGTAAGATTATAAACTGCCGGTTCTGATACCGGCAGTTTTTTTTTATAAAAGGAATTCTGGTGAGATTATTTGGAGTTTCCCGCTGTATCCATGCAGCCAGAATTAAAGGTCAGATTGGATGCATTTTCAGGTCTTTTTACATCTACTTTTTTACATAAATTGCAAAAAACAAAAAATCAATTGTTACGACTAATCGATAGAAGCATACACTTAATAAAAAAACCTTTACGTTTATTCATTTACACACTTCGCACTTTGCATTTGGCGCATCTTTGCAGCGTAATTATGATAATGATCATATTAAACAGCAGAAGTCATCAAAACTTTTGCAATTTAGAATCCCTCCCTCCCCATCATGTCGTTTAAAAAGAGACCTGCACATCCCGGCAGGTTTTTTTTTGATACATTTTCAGGACTTTCTACATATACTTTTGTACAGAAATCGCAAAAAACGAAAAATCAATAGTTACGACTAATCGATAGAAGCATACACTTAATAAAAAAAACCGTACGTTTATTCATTTACTCACTTCGCACTTTGCATTTGGTGCATCTTTGCAGCGTAATTATGATAATGATCATATTTAACAGCAGAGGTCATCAAAACTTCTGCAATTTAGCATCCCTCCCTCCCCATCATGTCGTTAAAAAAAAACCTGCACATCCCGGCAGGTTTTTTTTATGCAAAAAAAACGGCGTCTGGTGACACCGTTTTTTTAAAGAACAAAAATCCTTTTACTTTTTCTTCTTGTTTGGCAACTCAAGTCCGTATCCATGCTTTTTGTCAACGGCTTTTAAAACAAAGGCCAGGCCAAATGCAAGAACACCAAAGCCTGCAAAAATAAGTTCAGGAACCATGTAGTTATATTTTACACCTTCAACTCCGGCAGCTATTTGTTCGGAAACACCAGGATTAGAAGCAGTGAGTGCCCATCCGATAAGAATAGGAACAGCAAGTAATCCAATATTCTGAATCCAGAAAATAGCACCAAATGCTGAACCCAGATATCTGTCTTCAACAATCTTGGGCAAAGAAGGCCACATTGAAGCAGGAACCAATGAAAAAGCAGTACCCAGAATAACTATAGTTCCAATAGCTGTTGCAACACCAAATGATTCAGCCGGAACCAGTGCGAAAATAAGGTGAGATGCAGTTAACAGAACGGCTCCGAAAATCATCATGGTAGCACCTTTTCCCCTTATATCGAGGAAGTATCCGATAAATGGAGTAAGAATCATAGCGCCAATCGGAAAATAAGAGAAATAAGCTGCTGCGGTTTTTACATCCACACTTAGTTTCGAGGCAAGCATATCGGTTGCGAACTTCTGAAACGGGAAAATGGCTGAATAAAATAAAACACAAAGACCTGCAATGGCGAGGAAGCCAGGATTCGTGAAAATTTTCTTAAGGTCGCTGAGTTTAAACTCTTCCTCAGGATCAGCAGTAAGTTTCGATACACCCATTTGTTTGTCAAGTTTCCTATCCATAAAGGTGTAGGCAAAGAAGGTAATAAAACCAATGCAAAGGAATGCCAATCCCCAGAATACCGAATTGGCAGGTCCACCGTTTTCAGCAAAAATGGGAGTAAGACGAAAAACAGCAAAAACGCCCAAACGG
Source organism: Bacteroidales bacterium UBA5197 (assembly GCA_002412885.1). Lineage (GTDB taxonomy): Bacteria > Bacteroidota > Bacteroidia > Bacteroidales > Lentimicrobiaceae > Lentimicrobium. The sequence continues at coordinate 161,340 of DHVX01000052.1, read as the reverse complement.
GCAACAGCCATTTCAAGACCCATAGCCAAAGCCATTTCCCTGCCTTTAAACCATTTTACAATGGTTTTAGATACTGTTATACCAGCCATTTCAACTCCAACACCAAAAATTGCAAATCCAAAAAATGCAAGTTTAGCTGACGCAGGAATCCAAACAATAAACGAACCAAGCCAGGTAGCCAAAGCGGTTGCTTCAAATCCGGCAGTCAGGGCATAGAACTTTATTGCTGCGCCTAAAACCATGGCCAGACCAGCCGTGATAAGTGTAAACCTGATGCCCATTTTGTCAAGAATCACTCCCGAGAAAATCAGGAAGAAAGCAAAAACATTCAGAAAAAATTCTGATCCGCCGAGCATACCAAACACTTTCGGTGTCCATTTATAATCGGTTTCAAGCATGGTTTGCAAAGGAGCCACAACGTCAACGAAGAAGTAGGCAAAGAACATGGTCAATGAAATCAAAGCCAGTGCAACCCATCTGGCGGTCTTTGAATCATTCAGCAAAGTCACGGTTTTTTCTCTCATAAAAGATTGATGTTAAGTGATTTATTCAGATAATACGAAAATTGACAAAGACTAATACCCTGCAGATTTCGGGCGGGTAAATGTACAGATTTTTTTAAAAATCTGTTCCCGATAAATATTTTTAAAAAATCAACAACAATTTAACGATAAGTTAACCCATTCTTAAACTTGTAAGACTAACTTTGCCTGACCTAATTGATTAATAATACCACCTTTCACAAATGAAAATATTTTTCAGAATCTCACTATCAATAGCATTCTCGATAGTTTTAACCTTTTCATCTGCCGACGTTTTCGCACAAAAGAAAAGCCGGAACATTTCAAAAGATGAAAGGCCAAAGAATATTATTCTTCTTATTGGGGATGGCATGGGATTGCCTCAGGTTTATGCTGCAATGTCGGCAAGCCGGGATAATCTGAACATTTCCAGATTGCCACATACTGCCTTTGTAAAAACCATTTCGGCTGACAACTATATTACTGATTCTGCTGCAGCAGGTACTGCTCTGGCTTGTGGAGTAAAAACAAACAACGGCATGTTGGGCATGCTGCCTGATAAAAGTCCGGTAAGAAGCATACTGCACATAGCTGAAGATCAAGGTCTGGCAACCGGCCTTGCAGTTTCGTGTGATGTAACTCACGCTACACCGGCTGCATTTATAGCCAATGTTGAAAGCCGGAAAATGGCTCAGGAAATTGCAATGCAATACCTTGACTCTGGTGTGGATGTGTTTATTGGCGGTGGTCGCGAAAATTTCAATAAACGTGCCGACAGCCTGAATCTGCTGGACAGCCTTATATTTCGCAATTACCAGGTTGTAAGTACCATCCCGGCTATGATGGAAGTCATCAGCGGCAAGTTGGCAGGTATTCTTTACCCGGCACATCCCCCTAAATATTCTGAAGGCAGAGGCGATATGTTAAGCATTGCCACTTCAAAAGCCATTGAACTTCTTGTTCAAAATCCGAAAGGCTTCTTTCTAATGGTTGAAGGTTCACAGATAGATTGGGGCGGGCACGACAACAACATACAATATATGTTGGACGAAACCATTGATTTTGACATGGCTGTGGGCATAGCCCTTGATTTTGCAGAAAAAAACGGAGAAACCCTTGTTATTGTTACCGCTGACCACGAAACCGGTGGATTTACCAATCTTGGCGGTAATTTTTTAACTGGTGAAGCTGATGGAAAATTTTCTACCGGTGACCATTCAGGAACCCCGGTGCCTGTGTTTACCTATGGGCCAGGTGCCAGTCACTTTGAAGGCTTTCTTGACAACACTGATATTTTTAAACTGATGAAAAAGCTTTTCGGATTTGAAAACGCATTGAATTAGCTTTGAAAACCTGCGCTGCTGAATTACCTTTGCAGCAGATTAACCCTAATTAATTTCTTATGATTATTGTAACCGGAGCCGCCGGGTTTATCGGAAGTTGTCTTTTAGGAAGACTTCTGGAAACCGGCCATACCAATATTATTGCCGTTGACGATTTCTCGAAATCAAGTAAAGCCGCAAATCTGCTGAGTAAAAACATTTCAGCCTTTGTTGAACGCTCGGAATTCTTTACGTGGCTCGAATCAAAAGGAACGGAAGTTGACTTTATTTTTCATATAGGTGCCCGTACCGACACCACAGAGTTTAATATGGCAGTGTTTGATGAGTTAAATACAGGTTACTCAATGAAAATATGGGAAGCCTGCACACGGTTAAAAATTCCTTTGGTTTACGCCTCTTCTGCCGCTACTTATGGGCTTGGTGAATTTGGCTATAATGACAGCCACGAAATTGTGGAAGATCTTAAACCCCTTAATCCTTACGGGATATCAAAAAATGAATTTGATAAATGGGCGATCAGACAAACTCAAACGCCTCCATTTTGGGCCGGAATGAAATTTTTCAATGTCTATGGACCCAATGAATATCATAAAGGAAGAATGGCATCCGTTATTTTTCATGCATATCACCAGATCAAAGAAACAGGACAAGTGAAATTATTCAGGTCTCATCGCCCTGATTTTAAGGATGGTGAGCAGCTTCGTGATTTTATTTATGTGAAAGATGTGGTAAATGTACTGATGTATATGATGGAAAAACAGCCGGAATCAGGCCTTTACAATCTGGGCACAGGAAAAGCACGATCTTTTGTTGATCTGGCTAAGGCAACTTTTTCAGCAGCAGGCATTTCTCCTCAGATCAATTTTGTAGATACACCCGAAGATATCCGCGACAAGTACCAGTATTTTACCGAAGCCAATATGGAGAAACTGATCAGTTCAGGATACAATCAGGAATTCTATTCGCTTGAAGAAGGGGTACTCGATTATGTTGTAAATTATCTGAGCAGCAAAACCTGCTTATAATATCTCAGTTTAAAGCTCTTCTTTAAGGTTGATGAGAAATGATCTGATCTGCTGCAGTGATTTTACAACTTCGTGATCTTTCTGTAAATCAACCGGATTTCCTTTCAGTTTCTCCCGCGCCCCTTGCAGTGTATAGCCGCGTTCTTTAACCAGATGATAAATCAGGCGAAAATTATCAACATCCTGAGGAGTAAAAAAGCGATTCCCTTTCTTATTCCTATAAGGCTTTATGATATCAAATTCTGTTTCCCAGAAGCGAATGAGTGAGACGTTAACATTAAACATCCCGGCTACTTCACCAATGCGATAATAAACTTTCTCTATTTCTTTTTTCTTGTAAGGCATACGACTTATTAATCCAATGCTTGGGAAGGCCGTTCTGACTGCTCAATCATCAGCGCATACTCCTCAGGTGTAATATCGTTGAAGAAGAAGTTTATCGGGTCAACAGGAAGACCATTTTTACGTACTTCATAATGCAGATGCGGAGATGTTGATTTTCCGGTATTCCCAACATGCCCGATAACCTGTCCGCGTTTCACATTCTGACCAGGTTTAACATTCATTTTGCTCATATGGGCATAAACTGTCTCATACCCAAAACCATGGCTGATAATGACCATATTTCCATATCCACGACGCGAATACTCGATTGAAGCTACAGTTCCGTCTCCTGTTGCATAAATATCTGTGCCAACAGTAGCTGTAAAATCAATTCCTTCATGAAATTTAGTCACTTTGTAGAAAGGATCTGTGCGATAACCGAAATAAGAACCTATTCGTCTCAGGTCTTTATTTGCGACCGGTTGAATAGCCGGTATTGCAGCCAAAAGTTCTTCTTTGCGTTTTGCGAGATTAAAAACTTCATCAAACGACTTCGACTGAACATACAACTGACTGGTAATCTGATCAAGTTTACGGGTTGTATTGATAATAATTTCGCTGTTTTTATAGCCTTCCATTCTGGCATACCGATCGGCACCTCCATAACCCGCCTTTCTCACTGACGATGGAATAGGCTCACTCTCAAAAATAACCCTGTAAATATTATCGTCTCTTTGCTGAAGATCAGCAACAACTGCCTGAACCTGATCAAGCCTGTCGTTGAGCATCGCATATTGAAGTTTGTAATGATCAATCTCGCGACGCATCATGCGCTCTTTGGGGGAATCAAGAAAATTATATGCCAGCACCAAAACTAGAGCTGCAAAAACCAAACCTGTAAAGAATACCGACAGAAAGCTCAAAAATCTCTGTCTGAATGTAATCTTTACCTTTTCAATTTTGAGAGAACTGGTGTTGAAGTGATATCTAACCTTAGCCATCTGAAAGGTAATAAACTGATTTAATGAGAATTAAAAAAAGGAATTTTAGTTTTTCCCGGTGATCCGCAAAATTAACATTTTCAACTAAATTTGCAAGCCTTAAGAATGTTAAAAAATGCAAACCAGTTTCGTTTTCAAATAAAGCATCTAAAATGAACGCTCAGCAGACCAGACAGAAATTCCTTGATTTTTTTGCTTCCAAACAGCACCATACAGTATCTTCATCGCCAATGGTTATTAAGGATGACCCTACCTTAATGTTTACCAACGCTGGCATGAATCAGTTTAAAGATATTTTCCTGGGAAACTCTCCGGTTAAATACCCGCGTATTGCAAATTCTCAGAAGTGTCTTCGGGTTTCGGGCAAACACAACGATCTGGAAGAAGTAGGCCACGATACCTACCATCACACCATGTTTGAGATGCTCGGCAACTGGTCGTTTGGAGATTATTTTAAAGAAGAAGCAATTGAATGGGCATGGGAATTACTTACCACTGAGTATAACATTGATAAGGACAGACTCTATGTCACTATTTTTGGCGGAGATGCAGGCGACAATCTTCCTGAAGATACTGAAGCACTCAGGTTCTGGGAAAAGTGGATCTCTCCTGACAGAATTCTGCGGGGAAACAAAAAAGACAACTTCTGGGAAATGGGCGACACCGGCCCTTGCGGACCATGTTCTGAAATTCATGTGGACATAAGAAATGATGAAGACCGAAAACTGATTGATGGTGCTACTCTTGTGAATGAAAGCCATCCTTTGGTTATTGAAATCTGGAATCTGGTTTTCATGCAATATAACCGCCTTGCAAACGGAAGTTTACAATCGCTTCCGGCGAAGCATGTGGATACCGGAATGGGGTTTGAGCGCCTTTGTATGGTACTTCAAAAGAAACAATCCAATTACGATACTGATGTTTTTCAACCCATTATCCGGAAAATTTCAGAAATCAGTGGTATAAAGTATGGTGAATCACCAAAATCTGATATTGCCATGCGTGTTGTGGCTGATCACCTCAGAGCCATTGCCTTTGCCATTGCTGATGGTCAGCTGCCATCCAACAATAAAGCAGGTTATGTAATCCGGAGAATTTTACGCCGTGCGGTCAGATATGGATATACTTTCCTGAACCTGAACGAACCTTTTATCCATAAGCTGATTCCGGTTTTGAATCTTCAGCTTGGAGAATACTTTACTGAATTAAATGCACAGCAAAGCCTTGTTGAAAAGGTAATTGCAGAGGAGGAAGCATCTTTTCTAAGAACGCTTTCGCATGGGATTCAAAAATTCAATCAGTATATTATTGCACACCCGGGAGAAAAAATGATTCAGGGCGATTTTGCTTTTGAACTTTATGATACCTATGGTTTCCCCATCGATCTTACCAGCCTCATGGCCCGCGAGTCTGAAATGGATGTTGATATGGATGGTTTTCAAAAAGGTCTGGAGCTGCAGAAAGAGCGCTCGAGAAAAGATGCAAGTCAGGAAACCGGCGATTGGGTTATTTTTGATGACTCCGCAAGCGAAACTTTTGTAGGTTACGACACCCTTGAAACCACTACAAAAATTACCCGTTACCGGAAAGTAACCAGCAAAGGAAAAGATTCGTTCCAGATTGCGCTGGCAAGTACTCCATTTTATGCTGAATCAGGAGGACAGGTTGGCGATACAGGATATCTCGAAGCCAACGGAGAGCGTATATTGGTAACCGACACAAAAAAGGAAAATAATCTGATAATTCATAGCACTGCCTCATTGCCTTCTGATCCTTCAGCAACAATAAAAGCTGTTGTTTCGGAAACTGCACGCCGGAATACAGCCAGCAATCACTCAGCCACGCACCTTATGCATCATGCTTTGCGCGATGTGCTGGGTACACATGTTGAGCAAAAAGGTTCATATGTAAGTCCGGAATACCTCAGGTTTGATTTCTCGCACTTCCAGAAACTGAGCAGTGAAGAAATCAGACAAATTGAAAAAAGTGTAAATGCCCAGATAAGGCAGAATATGCCATTGGATGAAATGCGCTCAGTCCCAATGGAGAAAGCCAGAGAGTCAGGAGCTCTTGCATTGTTTGGAGAAAAATACGGCGATCAGGTCAGGGTTATCAGATTTGGAGATTCTGTGGAACTTTGCGGAGGAACACATGCCCATGCAACAGGACAGATCGGAATTTTTAAAATCATTTCAGAATCTGCTATCGCGGCTGGCGTGCGAAGGATTGAAGCCATTACATCTGAAAAAGCAGAAGAACATTTTGAGAATCAAAATTTAATTCTCACGGAAGTAAAGGAACTGGTTAAAAATCCGGTTGATCCGATCAGAGGAGTGAAAAATCTGATTGAGGAAAATAACAGACTAAGATCAGCCATTGAGCATTTAAATGCTGAAAAAGTCAAATCATTGTACGGTGAACTTCTGGATATGGCAAAGCCTAACAACGGAATACGACTTATTGCCCGGAATCTTGAAATCGACCCTGCAATTGCCAAAGATTTGACATTCAGACTAATGGAATCGGCAAACGATTTAATTATCGTACTTGGAACCAATTATGAGAATAAACCAGGCATAACAGTCGGAGTTTCTGATGAACTCTCGAAATCAGGAAAGTTTAATGCTGTAAATATGGTTAAGGAACTTGCCAGAGAAATAAAAGGAGGCGGAGGAGGACAACCACATTTTGCAACTGCCGGTGGTAAAGATATTTCAGGTCTGGTAGGAATACCTGCAAAAGCGCTTTTAATTACAAGTTAAGCCTCTTTTGTTATTCAAAATCAGCAGGAAATGTAAATAAGGCAGAGAATTGTTGAATAATTTTTCACTTATCTTAAACATTCCTGAAACTTTTTTAAACAACAGTTGTTTAAAAAGGAAATGTAAAGGCTTAGAAAAAATGTTTTTCAGCGAACAACCCACAATCAAATACTCAATTAAGGATCTGGAACAGTTAACAGGTATTAAAGCCCATACAATACGTATCTGGGAAAAAAGATACCAGTTAATATCTCCTGAGCGGACTTCAACCAATATCAGGTACTACACCGATAATGATCTGAAAAGATTGTTGAATGTTTCAATCCTTAACAGGCATGGAATCAAGATTTCAAACATTGTCACCATGAACAATGATGAAATCAATGAACGAATAATTGACATTTCAGAAACCAATTATGATTCTGATAATCAGATTGAACAGCTGATTATTTCAATGATTGACCTCGACGAATCAAGATTTGACAGGGTTTTGTCATCCTCTGTTATTAAGTTGGGATTCGATGATACCGTCGTGAAGGTTTTATATCCTTTTTTTGAAAAAATCGGATTGCTCTGGCAAATTGGAAGTGTTTATCCTGCTCAGGAGCATTTTGTTTCTAATCTGGTTAGGCAAAAATTAATTATTGCTATTGACGGACAATCAGGCTCGCATAAGCCCGATGCCAAGACATTCCTGATGTTTCTGCCTTCAAACGAATGGCATGAACTTGGGCTCCTGTTTTACAGTTATCTGGTCAAAAAATCAGGCTTCAGGGTTCTTTATCTCGGCCAATCTGTGCCATTTGAAGATTTGCTCGAAGTCAAAAACAAGCACCGGATCGATTACCTGTTCACCTCCATCACCACACCGGTTACGCAAAAGAAATATACAGAGTACATTCAGCAATTGTCCATTGCATTTGCCGCGAATACCGTATTTATTACAGGTTATCAGGCAAATGAATTTAAAATTATACTTCCCGACAATGTTGTAAAAATTGGAAGCCCTGAAGAATTATTGAATGCAATCAAGGTGAATAATTAAACAAATCAGTACTTTTTTTGTTAATCAACCTGTCAGGGCAAAACTGTCATGTCAAAAATACGTGAAGTATTTATACGCTTGAATACCTGATCTACAGCGCCTTAAATTACTTTTAAATATTTGTTAATTAGTTAAGATCTCTTATTAACAAATAATAGTCCCATAACAGTACAAAAACAATTGAAGAACCACCCCACGACATATCATTTACATCTTTGATTATCAGATTACTTTCCAATTTCTTACATGGCGCATAAATGGTTTTTCCCGTATAGGGACAATACTTGGCCCATATCAGGACAATTTATAGTAAATATTTTTGTTTAACCATTACTGCCATTTTGTTACACAAAACTGACAATAAACAAAATTAATGCTCATTGCTCATTATCAACATCTTAAACTTTTTTAAATATTTTTATTAGTATTCAATTGTTAATTTTATGTCAAAATTGTCACATTTGTTTAATTTTGCACTATGTTTGTTAGACAGGTTACAGACAAACCAAAAAACCATATACCCATGACAGCTATTGAATTTAACCGGAAGCTCATAAGTCTACATGACAACCTTTCCTATTTTGCAAACACTTTGACCAACAATCGTGAGGAAGCAAAGGATCTGATTCAGGACACATACCTGAAGGCCCTTACCCACCGCGATAAATTTGCAGACGACACCAATCTGAAGGCCTGGACTTATACAATCATGAAAAACACCTTTATCAACAATTACAGAAGGAACCAAAAAGCCAATACCATTGTTGATACAACCGAAGATCTTTACTACCTTAACATTCCCCGGAAGTCAGATTTTGTTTCACCGGAAAGTGAGTTAAACACGAAAGAAATTAAAGCCGGAATTGCCCGTCTGGAAGAAGATCAACGCAAACCATTTGAGATGCATACATCTGGTTACAAATACAAAGAGATTGCTGAAAACCTGAACCTTTCCATCGGAACTGTGAAAAGCCGTATTTTCTTTACGCGAAAAAAATTAATGGATTCTCTTAAAGAATTCCAGAGCTAAATACATTGAGTTTAATAATTAAAAAAAGCCCCGCCTTAAAGCGGGGCTTTTTTTAATTTCTGAAGGTTATTCTCAGAGTTAAGAATCCGCAGTTTACGCGTTGCAGGGTGAAATATTATATAAAAATGAAGATACATCCTTTTTCCGGAATATTCAACTATTTACAGGTTTATATGGCAATGTAAAGTAAAAAACCGACCCCTTCCCCAGCGTTGACTCCGCCCACATCTCCCCGCCTAAAAGTTCAACGAATTTTTTGGAAAGTGTAAGACCCAGACCTATACCACCAAAGGTTCTGCTGTGACCTTCATCAAACTGCCTGAAACGCTGAAACAAAACATCAAGTTTTTCCTGATTGAATCCTATTCCGCTGTCTTTCACATAAAACTCCACCTTATCATCATCCCTGAAAGTATAGCCAATATCAATGGACCCTTCGTTGGTGTATTTAAGTGCATTCTCAATCAGATTAACAAGAGTTTGCCGAAGTTTGTGTTCGTCGGTTAATATAGAGAAAGATGCATCCTTGCTGGATCGCTTTGTCCTTATTGAAATATGCTCCTTCCCGTTTAATGATTTTTCAATATTAAACTGGGAAACAAGATTCATCAGGAGTTCATTAATCTGGCAAGGTTCTACCTGCATGGTAATAATGCCTGATTCAATCTGTGCAATATCAAAAATTTCGCCCATAACATCCAGCAACTTGTTGCTATTATCATGAATAAGATTTACAAACTGCAACCGATCGTAATCTGAGAGATTGGAATCCTGAAGAAGAGATGAAAAACCCATTATCGCATTTAAGGGAGTTCTGATTTCATGAGACATATTGGCAAGGAAATAGGTTTTCAACCGGTCAGATTGAATGGCTTTTTCTTTTGCCTCCTTTAACTCATCCTGAACGAGCAAAGTAGAACTGTTTTGCTCTTTCAATAAAGCAATCATCTGGTTTTTCTGGTTAGAAAGCTTAAAATACCTTAATAACAATGCAGTTACAACAAGTAGAAAAGCACCCAGGAGAAATAAAATAGAACCAATGGAAACCGTTAACTGCATTTTCGAAGTTAAATATAAGATGAAAAGAAATTATTTATGTTTTTGAAGGCCATCACAGAAAGCATTAGCCATTTAACCGTCGCACTTCCACGTACAAATATAATGCATTTGTTTGCGAGAATGAATCTAAATATGCATTTGCAGTCTGAATGGCATAAATGAATCCGAAGTGTATTCAATTCCCCGACTAAAACTTATAAATTACATCTGATAATTGTATCCTCAAAATGGAGCAATAGTATGAATCCCTAAGGGATAGTCCTTCATGATTATACCTTTAATCATTTGATAATGGTCGGTATTATTAACAAAATCCAATTGATTGGTATCAATGATTAATATCCGTGTATCAGACTGTTGCCGGATGTACTCAAAATAACCACCCTGTATTTTAGTCAGATATTCATTCTCAATATCGAGTTCATAAGGTCGTCCACGTTTTTGAATATTTGATTTCAAACGATCAACAGATAAATAAAGGTAAACCAACAGATCAGGACGTGGAAGAGAAAGATTAATAATACTGAATAACTTTGAATACAAAGCATATTCATCATCTGCCAGTGTTTGTCTGGCAAAAATCAATGACTTATTAATAAAATAATCGGAAATGGTAAATGGCTTAAATAAATCGTTTACCGATAGCTCATTCTTAAGCTGCTGGAATCGACTGGCCAGAAATGACAATTCAAGCGGAAAAGCATATTTTGAGGGATCTTTGTAAAACTTTGGCAGAAAATCGTTGTCCTCAAACTGTTCAGGAATCAAACGGGCATTATACTCCTCTGCAAGCATTCCTGCAAGTGAAGTCTTTCCTGCTCCTATGGTCCCCTCAATGGCTATATAATTGTATTTCATTTATTTATAAACTTTAAGAAGAAATCTCCAAAAGACTGACAGCGAGATTATCATTACAGTTATTTAGTAATTCAGCAACTGACAGATTCAAAACCGGGTGCATAAAATCAGGCTCAATTTCAGAAAGCGGCTGCAAAACAAATCGCCTGAGATGCATCCGTGGATGAGGAAGAGTTAGTTTCGCAGTATTTAAAATCTGCTTGCCATAAAAAATGATGTCAATATCAATTGTACGAGGAGCATTCAGACTTCCATCCCTGCTCCTGCCTAGCTCTTTCTCAATTGATAATATCTGATTCAATACTTCCTCCGCATTTTTATCAGTTGAGAGGCTCAGAGCAAGGTTAAGATAAGGCAATGGATTATTGGTACCCCAGGGCGCAGTCAGGAAGATAGACGAAGTTTTCAAATTCACGCCTACCTGCTCTTCAATAAGCACAATAGCCTTGCTAATCAGATAATTACGATCACCGAGGTTACTTCCCAACATTAAACAAACACGTTCCATCTTCTGATTCATGTGAGAGCACAAAAGTAGTCAGCTTATGGAAAGAAAAAAACTGAAAGTTGCTTTTAAAAAACATTCATGTGGTTTTTCAGGATTACATTTCTGAAAAAGAGATATATGAGCTTTGAAATTCTGTAACTAAACCGGCAATAGTGCGTCGAACAACAGATTTAAGACCTTATTTTTTCAAAATGAGAATGAATCAAAAAACTGAAATAAAAACATCTACCTTTGCTTTTACAAAAATAAAACAACAAAAATGAGACAATTCTTTAAATTTATGCTCGCATCAATGGTAGGTTTTTTCCTGACCATGCTGATTATGGGATTTTTTGCATTCATAGTACTAGCCGGAATAATTGCACTTGCCGGAAAGAAAGAAGTGGTAGTTAAACCGGGCAGTGTTTTGTTGCTTACCCTCGAAGAGCCCATTCCTGAGCGTAGCACCGACAGCCCTTTCAGCTTCAGCGAAACAACTCTCTTTTCAGTAAATAAGGCTCCCGGACTTCTCGAAACCATCGAGCTGATTGAAAATGCAGCTGCAGATGACAATATCAAAGGCATTTTTCTGAATCTAAGCCAGGTAGGCTCAGGTATGGCTACGGTAGAAGAAGTAAGGAATGCACTTCTGAAATTCAAGGAATCCGGAAAGTTCATTATTTCGTACAGCGAAATGTATTCGCAGAAAGCCTATTACCTTGCTACTGTTTCAGATGAAATATGTCTGAATCCTGAAGGAATGCTTGATTTCAGGGGGATGGCCGCAGAAATTACCTTCTTCAAAGGATTACTAGGCAAATTGGATATCAACGCCCAGATCATCAGACACGGAAAATACAAAAGCGCCATTGAACCGCTGATCAGCGATAAAATGAGCGAAGCGAATAAAGAGCAGACCTTATCTTACATCAGTTCCATCTGGAATCACATACTTACAGGAATCAGCACTCAGCGAAACATCTCTATCGGGGATCTGAACCGGATTGCTGACTCACTTCTGATTCAAACGCCTGAAGATGCAGCTAAATACAATTTCGCTGATCAGATTATTTACAAAGATCAGCTACTTGACCTGATCAGAGAAAAACTCGAAAAAGAGAAAGATCATAAAATTGAATTTATAGGTCTATCGAAGTACAAGGATTCTCCATCGAATAGCAAACAAAAGCATTCTAAGAATAAAATTGCTATTATCTATGCCTCAGGAACCATTGGTGGTGGCGAAGGAAATGAGAATTCCATCGGATCTGAAAGGATTTCGAAAGCTATCCGAAAAGCCAGAAACGACAGCTCTGTTAAAGCAATTGTTTTCAGAGTAAACTCACCCGGCGGAAGTGCGCTTGCTTCGGATGTGATTTTACGCGAAATAAAACTGGCCCGCGAAACAAAACCCGTGGTTGCCTCAATGGGAGACTATGCTGCTTCGGGTGGTTATTACATTGCCTGTGCTGCCGATACCATAATTTCCAACCCAACCACCCTTACCGGATCAATCGGTGTATTCGGCGTAATTCCTGACTTCAGCAAACTGCTTAAAAATAAAATGGGCATAACCATCGACAGGGTTATGACCAACGATCATGCTGATTATATTTCGGTTACCAGACCAATGACTCCTTTTGAAGAAAGAGTGTTGACCAACAGCGTTGAACGTATTTATGATGTGTTTATCGGCCATGTGTCGGAAGGCAGGAATATGACAATTTCGGAAGTTGACAACCTGGGACAAGGCAGGGTATGGAGCGGCACCGAAGGCAAAGCCAACGGATTGGTTGACAATCTGGGTGGTTTGAAAGAAGCCATTCAGGTGGCAGCAACATTGGCAAATCTTGAAGATTACAAAATAACTTCATTGCCGGAGCAAAAAGATCCATTCACCAAAATTATGGATGAACTGCAGGGTAACCCATCAGAAAGCAGACTAAAAAAAGAACTTGGTGCATTGTACTCTTATTTTGTTGAAATTAAGGCTCTTACTGAAATGGAAGGCGTTCAGGCAAGACTACCATTCATAATGAGTATCTATTAAGCTGCTAAAACCAGCTGAATAAATCCCGCCAGACATATTCAGTTCTGGCGGGATTTATCATTAAATTAATAAATCAAAAGCAAATCAGCTGTTTATTATGGATGATATTTTCTATCGCAAAAAGCTGCTGAGGCAGGAAATAAGGAAAAGAAAAGCCTTACAGAGCAAGGAAGAGTATTACTCTTCTTCTGCGATGATCATGTCAGGAATTGAGCAGTTGTCCGTGTTTCAGAATGCAAATGTAATACTTGCCTACTGGTCAATTCAGGGCGAAGTTTATACCCATGATTTTGTAAGAAAGTGGTCGCAGATTAAACGCATTCTGCTTCCATCGGTGGATGGAGATGCAATGCTGATCAAGGAATACAAAAGCGAAAACCAATTAATTTCCGGCGATTTGTTTGGTATTCCCGAACCTGACGGCCCGGAATTTACTGATTATAACCTCATTGACTTTGTGATTGTTCCTGGTGTGGCATTTGACCGGAATAACAATCGAATGGGGCGAGGAAAAGCTTACTATGACAAATTCCTGAAGCATCTGACTGCTTACAAATCCGGAATCTGTTTTGATTTTCAGCTGGTTGACGAAGTACCCTCCGATGAAAACGACATCAGTATGGATATAGTAATCTCAGATTAAAATGATTTCAGTGCTTTTCTGCGCATTTCAAATTTAACTGAATCATTTACTTTGGAGCTGTAATCGTAAAGTGCATTCTCCCAGTCGCCATACATAGCATTTGGCAATACGATGAATTTACGGCCAAATTGTTTACTCACCTGATCCACTGCATTCAGGCGTGACTTAATATTCCTGCCTTCAAAATCTTCAGCAAAATCATTCAGATTATCGCCAAAAAGCAGTGAAATATGATATTTTTTTAGCAGTTCCTGCCGGCGACCTTCTTTGCTGGCTTCTGCCGATCGGGTTATAACATGCACAGCATCAGCATGAGGGAAGCCCATATCAGCCAGATTTTTAATGGTTACATCTTTCAGGTAATCTTTTCGGTTGGTTATATAGAAAATGCTCACGCCATTTGCCCGGGCATAGTTGAGGAATTCAAGTGCACCGGGAAGTGGCTCTGCATTCGCCAGATTACACCATTTGTCCCAGTTTACAGGATAGGAAGTACTTTCGAGCACAGACTTTGCCTGAAAAGGGCTGTTGTCGAGCACGGTTTCATCCACATCGAGCACAATGATGCGGTGTTTATCTACCGATTTGTCGTTAAGATCGGCATCAAGCATAAATTTTCCGATGTTGAATGCCTGATAGCATAATGCCCTGTACTCGGCAGCAGTCTGCTGATACAGTGTTGCCATTACCATATGCTCATTTTTCACGAATTCTCTGAAAGCAGAGTCGTAAGATAAAACAGCTGAATCCTTCAGCGCTTGACCGACCGGTTCAACGGTTTTTGTTTCTTTATCGCGACAGCATGATGAAATTACAAAAGCAAAAACCAGCATTAAAGGCAAAAAATACTTTTTCATGGTATAAAAAATAAGAGCCGGGAAAATTCCCGGCTCAAAATTAACTCTATTGAAAGACTCTGCAAATTATTTCTTTGTAAAGTCCATATCTGCCATCCTGCGATAGCTGTAATAACGCCATTTTGCATTCTCTTCGGCAGCTGCAAATAATTCGCCAGCTTCTTTGGGGAATGATTTCTTAAGCGTGGTATAACGAACTTCTGAATCAAGGAAAGACTGAAATTTATTGAAATCAGGTTCTTTGGAATCAAGTTGGAACGGATTCTTTCCTTCTTCTTCGAGCATTGGGTTGTAACGGTACATTGACCAGTAACCTGCTTCTACTGCATGAATCTGCTGATCCTGAGCTTTACCCATACCTGCCTTGATGCCGTGATTGATACATGGCGAATAGGCAATAATAAGTGATGGTCCGGGATATGCTTCTGCTTCACGCAATGCTTTGAGATATTGAGTCTGATTGGCACCCATTGCAACCTGAGCTACATAAACGTAACCATAACTCATGGCCATCATTCCGAGGTCTTTTTTGCGAACTTTCTTGCCACTGGCAGCAAACTTGGCAACAGCACCAACTGGAGTAGATTTGGAAGCCTGTCCACCGGTATTGGAATAAACTTCTGTATCCATTACCAGAATATTTACATCCTCACCCGAAGCAATTACATGATCCAATCCACCGTATCCGATATCATATGCCCAGCCATCACCACCAAACATCCAAACTGATTTCTTAACGAAATACTGTTTGAGAGCAAGCAGTTCTTTTGCAACATCTGAGGTCTCTTTTTCGAGCAGTGCAAGCACATTTACAGAGGCTTCACGCGATAGTGCAGCATTGTTCATGCCGGCAATCCACTCCTGACAAGCAGTTTTGAGATCAGCATTGTAATCACCATTGATGATTATGCCCATGCGAAGGGCAATGCGCTCGCGAAGTTTGGAAACTCCGGTAGCCATTCCAAAGCCATACTCTGCATTATCTTCAAAAAGTGAATTTGCCCATGCAGGACCTTCGCCTTTTGCATTAACAGTATATGGAGTTGAGGGAGCAGAACCTCCGTAAATCGATGAACAACCTGTTGCATTTGCAACCATCATGCGATCGCCGTAAAGTTGGGTGATCAGCTTGATATAAGGGGTTTCTCCGCAACCGGTGCAAGCTCCTGAAAACTCAAACAGAGGCTGTGCGAACTGACTGTTCTTTACATTCTGTTCTTTATTTACGATGGTATCTTTATAAGTAACGGTCTTTGAAACGATATTCCATAGATTATCCTGATCCATCTGGCTTTCGAGCGGCTCAAGTTCAAGTGCTTTGGTTTTTGCGGGACAAACATCCACACAGTTTCCGCAACCTGTACAATCGAGCGGGCTCAGCTGAATACGGAACTGAAGTCCTTCAAATGTTTTGGGAATTGCTTTTAATGTTGAAGTGCCATCGGGCAATGCCATCATTTCGTTTTCATCGATAAGGAAAGGACGAATACAGGCGTGAGGGCAAACATAAGCACATTGATTACACTGAATACAGTTCTCAGATATCCATCTTGGAACGTGAACAGCAATTCCGCGTTTTTCGTATGCAGTAGTTCCTGCGGGGAAAGTTCCGTCTTCGCGACCAAGGAAAGCACTAACCGGAAGGTCATCGCCTTTCATGGCATTGATTGGCATTACCACATTTTTAATGAAATCGGGCACATCAATTTCAATGCCTTCTTTCTGAGGTACTAATTTTTTCCAATCAGCAGGAATCTCAATTTTAATAACTTCACCACCGCGATCAATCGCAGCATGGTTCATTTTTACAATCTCCTCACCCTTGCGGCCAAAATCCTTTATAATGGCTTTCTTCATGTAATCAACTGCCTTTTCGTAAGGAATAACCTCTGAAATACGGAAGAACGAAGCCTGCATAATGGTGTTGGTGCGTCCACCTAGTCCGATTTCTTCGGCAATCATGGTGGCGTTGATGATGTAGAAATTAATCTCATTTTCAGCCATAAAGCGCTTCATATGATCGGGAAGGTGCTTTTTGGTTTCTTCCACATCCCATATGCTGTTCAACAGGAAAGTTCCGCCTTTTTTGAGGCCTTTCAGCATGTCATACTTATCGAGATAAGCAGGAACATGGCAGGCAACAAAGTCAGGAGTATTTACAAGGTAAGGTGAACGGATGGGCGTATCGCCGAAACGAAGGTGAGAAGTAGTAACACCTCCTGATTTCTTGGAATCGTAAGCAAAATATGCCTGGCAGTATTTATCGGTAGTTTCACCGATAATCTTGATTGAATTCTTGTTTGCTCCAACAGTTCCATCGGCACCGATTCCATAGAATTTTCCCTGGAAAGTACTTTTCGGAGCAAGGTTGATTTCAGGAATCAAAGGAAGCGAAAGGAAGGTTACATCATCAACAATACCAACAGTGAAGCGGTTTTTAGGCTCAGCACTCTTCAGGTTGTTGAAAACCGAAACTATCATTGCAGGCGTAGTATCTTTTGAACTGAGACCATAGCGTCCACCAACAATAATTGGTTTTTCAGCTCTGTCGTAGAACATTTCCTTTACATCGAGGTATAAAGGTTCTCCATTGGCGCCGATTTCTTTGGTGCGATCTAGTACACAAACACGTTTTGCCGATTTTGGCATTACATTGAAGAAATATTTGGTTGAGAAAGGTCTGTAAAGATGAACAGAAACCAGTCCGGTTTTTTCGCCTTGCGCGTTGAGATAATCAACTACTTCCTTAATGGTATCGGTAATTGAACCCATTGCAATCAGCACATTTTCAGCATCAGGAGCACCATAATAGGTAAACGGATGATATTCGCGGCCGGTAAGCTTTGTAATCTGCTGCATGTAATTTTCCACAACATCGGGAAGCACATCATAAAAACTGTTTGCAGCTTCACGCGACTGAAAGTAAATATCAGGATTTTGTGCAGTGCCGCGGGTTACAGGATGTTCAGGATTGAGTGCGCGTTCGCGGAAAGCTTTCAAAGCATCCCAGTCGAGCAATGCAGCCAGATCTTCGGTTGATGGAGCCTCTGCTTTTTGAATTTCGTGAGATGTTCGGAAACCATCAAAGAAATGAAGGAAAGGAACCCTGGATTTGATGGCAGCAAGATGGGCAACACCAGCAAGATCTAATATTTCCTGAACGCTGCCGGTTGCAAGCATAGCAAATCCGGTCTGACGTGTGGAGTAAACATCGGAGTGATCACCGAAAATCGAAAGAGCCTGAGCAGCAAGGCTGCGGGCTGAAACATGGAATACAGCCGGGAGCAACTCACCGGAAATCTTGTACATATTCGGAATCATCAGCAACAAACCCTGCGATGCAGTATAAGTGGTTGTGAGAGCTCCGGCCTGAAGCGATCCATGCACTGCACCTGCAGCACCGGCTTCCGATTGCATTTCAGCTACCTTAACGGTTTCGCCAAAAATATTTTTCCGTCCATAGGCAGCCCATTCATCAACATATTCGGCCATGGTTGACGAAGGCGTAATGGGATAGATGGCTGCTACTTCGCTGAACATGTATGCAACGTGCGCGGCAGCATAGTTTCCGTCGCAGGTAACAAAATTTTTCTTTTTTGTCATATCAGTTTTGATTTAAAACGCTCATTAACAATTACTCGTATTTTTTATTGAAAAGCAGTGCAAAATTACTGATTTTAAAGGATGATTTCTCCATTTAAAGACTCCATATAGCCCCTTAAGACCTAATTTATAATGAGTTTAATTAAGAAAATCCGTCAGAACCCAATATCCGGGCCTAAAATAGAAAAAATCATTCTTTAGCCTACTTCACAAAAATATAGTTAAGTTATTACCGGTGGCAACGCAGCAATCGATTGCAAAGGTTTGGCTCTTATGAAAAAACCAGCATCATCTCTCCTTCTTAAAGTGGTATTAGGGGTTAAAGCAAAAGGATTTCCCTTGAAATCATCGATAGGAATCATTCTTGTTGAACATTTCTGCTAAAACATTCAAATATTCTTAAACCAATCAAAAACAAAAAATGTAAAGATATTGTTAATAGTTTCAAACGTAAATACATAAACCAATCAAGAGAAAGCACTATGACAAAACTGGCTGTTAATTACATGGGAATTCCTTTAAAGAATCCAATAATTGTGGGTTCGAGCAACATGGTAAACAACCCCGATATGCTTAGGCGACTGCAGGATGCCGGTGCATCGGCTATTGTTTACAAATCATTGTTTGAAGAGCAGATACAATTGGAAAGTATTCAGTTTCAGGATGAGATGGAACTTTACAACGAGCGCAATGCCGAAATGATCAGTCTCTATCCCGATATGCAGCACGCCGGACCTGAAGAGCACCTGCTGAAACTAAAGGAAGCCAAGGCATTGCTCGACATTCCCCTGATTGGAAGTCTTAATTGTGTTTTTACAGAAACCTGGGTTGAGTATGCCGAACTTATTGAAAAAACCGGAGTTGACGGACTGGAGCTGAACTTCTTTTCGGTTCCCCGTGATTTTACAACCGATGCAAAATCCATTGAAGATGAGCAGGTTTCTGTTGTTGAGCAGGTTTGCAAGAAAGTTAGCATCCCGGTTAGCGTCAAGCTTAGCTCTTTCTACACCAACCCTCTTCAGGTTATTAAACGAATGGAAAAAGCCGGGGCAAAAGCCTTTGTTCTTTTTAACAGAATGTTTGAGCCGGATATTAATCTGGATTCGCTGCAGCACAGTACGCCATTCAACCTGAGCAACGACGGCGATTACCGCCTTGCACTGCGCTATGCCGGCGTTTTGCATGGCAACACCAATGCATCCATATGCGGAGCAAACGGAATTTACACAGGTAACGACGTTGCCAAAATGTTGTTAGCAGGTGCCGAATCCGTTCAGATCGTCAGCGCGCTTTACAAACATAAACCCGAACTGATTTCGGATATATTAAATGATCTGGAGAAATTTATGGAAAAGCACAACTTCAGCAATCTCTCTGATTTCAGAGGCAAGCTTTCTAAAGCCAATGTTAAGGATCCTTATATTTATAAACGAGCACAATACATTGATCTGTTGCTCCATTCTGATCAGATATTCAAGAAGTATCCGGTTGTTTAAATTTTAAAAGTTATCAAAAGGCCGTCATTAAATGGACGGCCTTTTTTATGATATCTTAATTGGCTTTTTTCCGCACCAGCCTGATCAGCGTGGTATTGATTCGTTAAAACGGGAAATCTTCTTCCGTTTCCTCTATCACTATTTCGTCGTGCACAGGCACCTCGGCCTGAATATGAAGAAGATTGCCTTCCACAAATATTGCGCGGTATGGCTTAGTGGGACAAGCATATTCGCAGGCTCCGCATCCAATACATATTTTTTCATCAACCAATGGAATGGTAAGTCCATCCTTATAGGGAACCATATCAACTGCCTTGGTAGGACAGTGTTCTGAGCATGCACCACAATCGGTATTATCGGTGTAAACAACACAGTTTTTCTCAATGAATTTGGCTATACCGATTTGCTCAAGTTTTTTCTTCTCAGGCAAAATGGGCAGAATAGCTCCGGTCGGGCAAATATCGCTGCAAAGCGTGCAATCGAAATTACAGAACCCTGAATGATAATCCATATATGGCTGCATCAGTCCATGTAATCCGTATTGAAGGAAGGATGGCTGCAAAACATGAGTAGGACAAACACTTATACATAAATGACAGGCAGTGCAGTTTTTGTTGAAATGATCATGTCCATAAGAACCGGGTGGAGACGCATAGTTATTTTTATCCTCAGGAATTTCGGTTGGTTTTTCGCCACCGGTTACACGTGCTGCAAAACTGCGGGTAGTGGCAAATGCAGTAATCAACATCACAGCTTTTAAAATGGTTCTGCGATTTTTATTCTGATCAGGATTTATGACTCCGGAAACCAGCAAATGCGGATCTCTTTTCAGTGAAAGCAACACTCCATAGGAAGGACAGGCATCCAGACAGTTATAACATGCAATGCAGCGCGAAAAGTCAACTTCCTTGCTTTTTACATCAATACATTGAGCTTTGCAAACTTTGCTGCAGTGTCCGCAACTGTTGCAGGCAACTTTATCAAGAGAGATTTTGAAAACAGAAAATCGCGAAAACAATCCGAGCAAACTGCCCACCGGACAGATCGTATTACAAAAAAGCCTTCCGCGGACAAACGACATCCAGCCAATGAGCAAAAGAAAACCTGTAGCAAATCCTAAGGAAGTCAGATGATAAGCCTTGAAGGTTGTTTTAGGCATCCAGAAGATGTCATTCTTCTCAAGAATGGTTGCAAGCCCGTTACCTCCGGCAAGAAAAACTGGGCGAACAAGATTCGTCATAATCCGCCCGAAATTACTGTATGGGTCGAGCAGGTTGACCAATAGTGAAGTTCCGAAAATAAATGAAATCACCACCAATGCCAGCAAAACATATCTTAAAACATTCTGAGGGCGGGCATATTTTAACGGTTTTTGTTTGAAAAAACGCTTTCGTAGCCACGAGATTATATCCTGTAAAGTTCCAACAGGGCAAACCGATGAACAGTAAACCCTTCCGAAAAGAAAAGCCAGCAAAGTAAACAAGATAAATCCTGCAGCTGCCAGACCAACAGAAACTGTAAACTTTAAAACGGAAGGCGCAAATTGTGGCCACACAACAGCCGATGTGAACCAATGAGGAATCCACTGAGCCGGATCAAGGAAAATAAGGCTGGTAAGAATGAGAAAAAAAACCGAAACACCAATCCGCAAAAGTCTAAGCCAATACAATTTATGCATATCAGATTTTTATCCGGTTAATCTTTAACTTATCGAGCTGCATATTGCCAAGTTTCATTTCATGTGCAATGCGAATGTGAGGAATATCTTCAGGTTTACTGCCAAAAATCAGTGCAGCAGCAGCATCAGCAGCAACAATATCAGCAGAAACAATAAGTTGTTTCATGGTAACAACATCAGCTTCGGAAACACCGCGTGGGCCATTGCGCATCATTACGCGGTAGCCGTCAATAATATTCAAGGTGGGTTTGCGCCAGGTAACCATATCAGCAATGCACTGGTGCAGGTCGTTGCGGTGCCAGTATCGGCGATCCCACACAATGCCCATCAGGTTTTTCATAGCCAGCGTTACACTGGCTGAACTGTGATGTTTAAGGACAGGCACATTAATAAATACATCGGAATTGAGGATCAACTCATGTACCTTTGCTTCTTTCAGGCTTTTACCTTTGGGTATCTGAATGGTTTTGTAGTAACTTTCAGTATTGCCTGGTACAATCTTGCCACCATTATCTTTAACGGCTTTTTCGATGCCGCTGTTTTTGTAGCAAAGATTCCATGCATCACAGGTATTGTCGAAAACATACACCTCAGAAGCTCCGGCATCCAAACAGTGCTTAACAATACGACCCACCAGTTTCGGATTGGTATTTCCGGCTCTTTCAGGAGAAACATCCCAGCCAATGTTTGGCTTTACAACTACTTTCTGACCTTTCTTTACGTATTTGCTCATCCCGCCAAGGGAAGCAATGGCCCAATCGAACATCACTTCAGGCTCGCCATCGCGCACCGCTACCAGATCCCAGTCATTCTGCACCTGCAGAGTAGCAGCAGCCAGACTGGCTACATCTCCAAAACCAACAGCAGCACCGGTTACAAGACCTGCACTGACACTATTCACAAGAAAATCGCGACGTTTCATAATTCAATTGGTTTACATCTGTTGCACAGCGCATACAGACTGAATTTCACAAAATAAGGATGTAAAAATAAGTATTTCAGCGAAAGATGGTGAAAATTTTTAAATATTTATATTCCCGAAAGAAACAATATTATATTTTTGTAAACGCATGAATCATCAGATTCTAAAATATTAACAGATCATTAAAAATCGAACCATGAGCACCCTCGTCATCGCGCGCAAGCCAGTAATAAGTAGTATTTTAATAAATTCAGCCGCACTTTTGCTGATCTATTTTATTCCAACCTTATCGCATTTGCTTAATTTTCCACTCTATCTGATAGAGCCCATGCGGTTGATGTTGATACTGGCTATGGTTCATGGTGACCACCGGAATGCTTATTTACTCGCAGCTACTCTGCCATTGTTTTCCTTTGCCATTTCTGCACATCCTGTTTTTTACAAAATGCTGCTGATTTCCGCGGAACTTACCCTGAATGTCTGGCTGTTCTTTATGCTTCGCGAAAGGTTTAAAAACAATTTTGCAGCTATGGTTAGTGCCATTATAGTGAGTAAAGTTGCTTATTACCTGCTGAAAGCAATATTTATTTCTGCTGTTCTGATAGGTCCCGGGCTTATCTCCACTCCCATCTGGATTCAATTGTTAACAACCGCAATATTCAGCGGTTATGCATTTCTTGTATTAAGAAAAGTTGCTGACACTGAAAAAGAATAGTAGGTTTCAGCTATAGATATTTGAGAAAAACCGGGATTTCTCCCGGTTTTTCTATTTATAATGTTTCTAAAACCATTCTTAATGCTTTAACTATGCCAAGCAATTGATTAATCCTGACGTAATCATTTCTGGCTAACTTACCTCTACCGATTCGGGATTCTGTTTTCGACTGGTCATATTAATTCTGACAATTGCAATAAGCATTACAGCAACACTTATCCATTGCACCAAACTGAGTATTTTATTGTGGAAGAAATAATCAAAAACTATAGCCGAAAGGGGAAAGCAGAGCTCACATATTGAGGCGAGCATTGCCGGCACTTTTTTTAGGCCGAAGTAATAAAGAAATATTGCTCCTGAACCAACGGTAATTGAAATCAACAGTATAATCTTCCAATTATGGACAGTAACGTTTTTAAATTCGCCGATACTGCCCGCGAAAATCACAAAAAACAGCATAATTACCGAAGTAAATCCATAACGGTAAAAAGTTGCAGACGTAAAAGACAGGTTTCTTAATAGTCTTTTGCCCAAAACAGTGGCTGAGCCAAAACAAAAAGCAGCAAGAAGCGAATAACCTGCAGCAAGGCTTGTTTTATCTCCTGTATTAAAATCGGGTAACGAAAAGCCAAAAGTTAGAAAATAGCCGGCAACAATAGCAATCGCGGCCCAAAGTGCAAAACTTTTATTTAATCGTTCACGCAACAAGATTGCAGCAAGTATTATTGCAAAAACCGGCTGTAATTTTTGAAGCAGAACAACAACCGACAGATCTTTAAATTCAACCAAAAACAAAGCCTTTACAATAGCCATGGTTCCCAAAGCACCGCCGGTTAATGAAACCAAGAACAAAAACAGGAAATCCCGTCCGGAAAAAGTTGCCAAATGCCTGTATTCTCTGAAAAAGAAAATATTCATGAGCAAAAATGGCAATGCATGCAGTATAAATACAACAAAGTTTATGTTGAGGTTATAAAGTTGAGGGGTCAGCACAATACCATCAAGCCCCCAAAGGCTTGCAGAAATACAGATCGCTAATGAGCCGACTACAAGAGATTTCCCGGATTTTGTCATTGCAGAATTACCAAAGAGTTGGTTTGTGGCGCAAAACTATGAAATATCGCGGATAATTCTTTTGAAAATTAAGGCTACCATTCAGGAATCTGTTATCCGAATGCTGAATCAATCACCTTACTTCGATATTCAAAAATTGCAGCCACCTTTTTATGAACAAACCAGCCGGCCAAAAACTCCCCCAGCCCTCCAAGAGGAAGCTGATAGGTAACAATATCTGTCATTTTTACCCCTCCCTCAACTTCTTCGAACAAATGCTGATGGTGCCATAAATTGTAAGGCCCTTTCAATTGCAGATCAACAAAATAATGAGGTTTTGAAACATGTGAGATTTCAGTAATCCATTCCATAGGTATATTCAGAAGCGGACTCACCTTATATTGAATAATCATACCCGGATACATTTCGGGCATTGGCTTTGGAAAAAGAATCCTGAAATTCATTTCAGACGGTGTAATTACTGAAAGATTGGAAGGATCAGAAAAAAATGACCAGCATTTTTCAATATCCGTTTTTACAAATTGTGTGGAAGTGAAAACAGGCATAATAAATTTGAGAATTAAATTCAGGATAAATCTTTTACAGGTACCGACAATAAACGGCCGCCTCTGACGGTCGCTCCGATGACAATACCGGCAGAAATTATAACAAGGTTTTTAAAGATGTACTGACCTTCAAGGGTTGGTACCCAGGGAAAAATTGTAAATGTTTCTGCAGGGAAAAGGAACAAAGGCGTCATCGTTCCTGCCATCTGCATGAATAAAAGCAAGAGAGTTTCCCTGAGAAACAAACCGGAGATCAATCCCAACCCTATCAGTACTTCCCAGGATGCCAAAATAATCATTGCTGATTTTCCAGAGACAATCCCAAAAGAAAGCATTTCAATGGTTCGGGTGGCAAGCGATTCGGCCGAACTCACATCAGGGAAAAATTTCAGAAAGCCGTACCACAAAAAAATAATTCCGACACTCAGGCGCAGGAAAAGAATACCGTTGCGGGCCATCCATTGTGTTAGTTTTATATCAGTTTTAGCTAAAAGTGCATTTTTTAGTTCCATTGTTTATTTTTTAACAATAACATTAAATCAAACGGGTTTGTTCATTGATCAAATTGCTATGTTTAATTTATTTGTATTTTTGATAAACAATATTAGAACTGAAATAATTACTTATAACCCTGTTTTTAAATACTTTAAATGAATTTTATTTCACATTTAACTATTTTTTAACATTTTTTTGTTTACTTTTTATTAGTTTTTATTAAACATTTTCCTTTTAAGTTAGTTTAATGTTTGTCAACTAACTAAATCATATTCACCAAAAACACTTGACGATGAAAAATCACATTTTTACCCTTCGTTCCTTTTTTACCTTACTTTTATTAATCCCGGCATTGGCCATTTTCGGCCAAGCCAGGATTCAGGTAATCCACAACTCAGCCGATGCTGCTGCTTCGGAAGTTGATGTATGGCTGAATGATGGCCTCTTAATCGACAACTTTGCCTTCCGAACTGCATCCCCGTTTATTGATGCTCCGGCCGGTGTTGATTTCGATGTAGTCATACAGCCTGCTAATTCAACCGACACGACCAACGCACTGGCTCGTTTCACCTACAATCTGACTGATGGTGAAACTTATGTTCTGGTTGCTAATGGGATTGTTGTTCCCGATGGTTACAATCCTGCAACACCATTTGATATTTATGTCTATCCAATGGGACGCGAAGCTGCAACGAATCCAGCAAACACTGATTTACTTGTTTTCCACGGCTCTACCGATGCGCCTGTTGTTGATGTAGTAGAAGTTGGTGTTGGCGCAGGCACAATTGTCGATGATCTTGCATACTCCGCATTTGCCGGTTACCTTGAACTTCCTACCCTGGACTTTAGTCTTCAGATTCGTGATCAGACTGGCACTACTACTATCGCTCAGTTTGATGCACCTCTTGCAACATTGAACCTTAATGGAGCTGCTGCGGTTGTAGTTGCTTCAGGATTTCTTGATCCATCCATCAACAACAATGGCCCCGCTTTTGGTCTGTTTGTTGCACTTCCTTCCGGCGGAGACCTTGTCGCTCTTCCATCTGTTCCTATTTCAACTGCCCGCTTACAGGTAATCCACAATTCTGCTGATGCAGCTGCCGCTGAAGTTGATGTTTGGTTGAATGACGCTCTTTTGATTGACAACTTTGCTTTCCGCACAGCTTCTCCTTTTATTGATGCTCCTGCCGGTGTCGATTTTGATGTGGTGATTCAGCCCGCAAATTCAACCGACACTACAAATGCTTTGGCCCGTTTTACATATAATCTCACTGGTGGAAGCAAATACGTTCTTGTAGCCAATGGAATAGTTGTTCCTGCCGGTTACAATCCTGCAACTCCATTCGACATCTATGTTTATGGAATGGGACAGGAAGCTGCCAATTCACCCGAAAACTCTGATGTACTTGTATTTCATGGTTCAACCGATGCTCCAACTGTTGATGTTGTTGAAACAGGTGTTGGCGCAGGAACCATTGTTGACAATCTTTCATACGGTGAATTTGCCGGTTATCTTGAGCTGCCTACCGATGATTATGTGCTCGCAATCCGCGACGAAACCGGAACCGTTACTGTAGCTATGTATCAGGCTCCGCTTGCTACCCTTGGTCTGCAAGGTGCTGCCATGACAGTGGTTGCCTCAGGATTCCTGAATCCAGCTGTAAACAATGACGGCGCAGCTTTCGGCTTGTTCGTTGCTCTTCCTTCTGGTGGTGCGCTGGTTGAACTCCCGGTTTATACGCCAACTGCCCGTTTGCAGGTAATTCACAATTCTGCCGATGCTGCTGCCGCCGAAGTTGATGTTTGGTTGAACGACGCTCTATTGATCGACAACTTCGCTTTCCGCACAGCTTCTCCTTTTATTGACGCTCCTGCCGGTGTTGATTTTGATGTGGTCATTCAGCCAGCAAATTCAACCGACACTACAAATGCACTTGCCCGCTTCACCTACAATCTGATGGATGGAGAAACTTACGTTCTTGTAGCCAATGGTATAGTTGTTCCTACCGGTTACAATCCTGCAACACCATTCGATATCTATGTTTATGGAATGGGACAAGAAGCTGCCAATTCACCCGAAAACTCTGATGTACTTGTATTTCACGGTTCAACCGATGCTCCAATTGTTGACATAGTTGAGGTTGGCGTTGGCGCAGGAACCATAGTTGATAATATTTCGTACGGTAATTTTGCCGGATATCTGCAGCTGGCTACAGATGATTATGTTCTTGAAGTACGCGATGAAACAGGAACTGTGACTGTTGCTTCCTACGCTGCACCTTTGGCAACACTCGGTTTGAATGGGGCTGCTATGACCATTTTTGCCTCCGGATTCCTCGATCCTTCGATAAACAACGACGGTGCTGCTTTCGGCTTATTCGTTGCTCTTCCTTCTGGTGGTGAGTTGGTCGAACTCCCGGTTTATACGCCAACTGCACGTTTGCAGGTAATTCACAATTCTGCCGATGCTGCTGCCGCTGAAGTTGATGTTTGGTTGAACGATGCTCTTTTGATCGACAACTTCGCTTTCCGCACAGCTTCTCCTTTTATTGATGCACCTGCCGGTGTTGATTTTGATGTGGTCATTCAGCCAGCCAACTCAACCGACACTACAAATGCACTTGCTCGTTTCACCTACAATCTGATGGATGGAGAAACTTACGTTCTTGTAGCCAATGGAATAGTTGTTCCTGACGGTTACAATCCTGCAACACCTTTCGATATCTATGTTTATGGAATGGGACAGGAAGCTGCCAATTCACCCGAAAACTCAGATGTACTCGTATTTCACGGTTCAACCGATGCTCCAACTGTTGATGTTGTTGAAACAGGCGTTGGTGCAGGAACCATTGTTGACAACCTTTCATATGGTGAATTTGCCGGTTACCTTGAGTTGCCGACCGATGATTATGTGCTCGCAATCCGCGACGAAACCGGAACCGTTACCGTAGCCATGTATCAGGCACCACTTGCTACCCTTGGTCTGGAGGGTGCAGCGATGACTGTTGTTGCATCAGGTTTTCTGGATCCATCTGTAAACAATGACGGCGCAGCATTCGGCTTGTATGTTGCTCTTCCTTCTGGTGGTGCGCTGGTCGAACTCCCGGTTTATACGCCAACTGCCCGTTTGCAGGTAATTCACAATTCTGCCGATGCTGCTGCCGCCGAAGTTGATGTTTGGTTGAACGACGCTCTATTGATCGACAACTTCGCTTTCCGCACAGCTTCTCCTTTTATTGACGCTCCTGCCGGTGTTGATTTTGATGTGGTCATTCAGCCAGCAAATTCAACCGACACTACAAATGCACTTGCCCGTTTCACCTACAATCTGATGGATGGAGAAACCTACGTTCTTGTAGCTAACGGAATAGTTGTTCCTGCCGGTTACAACCCTGCAACTCCATTCGATATCTATGTTTATGGAATGGGACAGGAAGCTGCCAATTCACCCGAAAACTCAGACGTACTCGTATTTCACGGTTCAACCGATGCTCCAACTGTTGATGTTGTTGAAACAGGCGTTGGCGCAGGAACCATTGTTGACAACCTTTCATACGGTGAATTTGCCGGTTACCTTGAGCTGCCTACCGATGATTACGTGCTCGCAATCCGCGACGAAACCGGAACCGTTACTGTAGCTATGTATCAGGCTCCGCTTGCTACACTGGGTCTGCAAGGTGCTGCCATGACAGTGGTTGCTTCAGGATTCCTGAATCCGGCGGTAAACAATGATGGCGTGGCTTTTGGCTTGTTCGTTGCACTTCCTTCTGGTGGTGCGCTGGTTGAACTCCCGGTTTACACGCCAACTGCACGTTTGCAGGTAATTCACAATTCTGCCGATGCTGCTGCCGCTGAAGTTGATGTTTGGTTGAACGACGCTCTATTGATCGACAACTTCGCTTTCCGCACAGCTTCTCCTTTTATTGATGCACCTGCCGGTGTTGATTTTGATGTGGTCATTCAGCCAGCAAATTCAACCGACACTACAAATGCACTTGCCCGTTTTACATACAATCTGATGGATGGAGAAACTTACGTTCTTGTTGCCAATGGAATAGTTGTTCCTGCCGGTTACAATCCTGCAACACCATTCGATATCTATGTTTATGGAATGGGACAGGAAGCTGCCAATTCACCCGAAAACACTAATGTACTTGTATTTCACGGTTCAACCGATGCTCCAACTGTTGATATAGTTGAGGTTGGCGTTGGTGCAGGAACCATAGTTGATAACATTTCATACGGGGAATTTGCCGGATATCTTGAACTTCCGGCGGCAGACTACAGAATACAGGTTCGTGATGCAAGCGGAACCAATGTAGTAGCCGAATATCTTGCACCACTGGCTACGCTGGGACTAAATGGAGCGGCTGCAGTAGCTGTAGCCTCAGGATTCCTGGATCCTTCAGCAAACAACAACGGCGAAGCTTTCGGAATTTTTGTTGCACTTCCTTCAGGCGGACCATTGGTAGCTCTGCCTGCTGTTGAAATCTCCACAGCACGTTTACAGGTAATCCATAATTCAGCCGATGCTGCTGCAGCGGAAGTTGATGTATGGCTTAACGATGCACTTTTGATCGACAACTTTGCTTTCCGCACTGCCACTTCATTTATTGATGCTCCTGCCGGTGTTGACTTCGATGTAGTTATTCAGCCTGCAAACTCAACCGATACTACAAATGCACTGGCTCGTTTCACATACAATCTGGCTGGCGGCGAAAAGTACATGCTGGTTGCCAATGGCATAGTGATTCCTGATGGCTACAACCCTGCGACTCCATTTGATCTCTATCCGCTTGCCGGAGCCAGGGAAGCAGCATCAAACTCTGCCAATACAGATATTGTTGCGTTCCATGGTTCAACCGATGCTCCCACCGTTGATGTAGTTGAAATCGGTGTTGGTGCAGGAACAATCATTGACAATCTGTCATATGGTAATTTTGCCGGATATCTGGAATTGCCAACAGCAGACTATGTGCTTGAGGTTCGCGATGAAACCGGAACAGTTACCGTAGCCTCTTACAGTGCACCTCTTGCAACACTTGGGCTGAACGGACAGGCACTGGCAGTAGTTGCCAGCGGATTCCTCAATCCTGCCAATAACAATAATGGAGCTGCTTTCGGATTATTTGTTGCCTTGCCTTCTGGTGGCGCACTCATCCCTCTGCCAGCTTATGTAGCTCCCACTGCACGCGTGCAGGTAATGCACAATGCTGCCGATGCTGCTGCCTCAGAAGTTGATGTGTGGTTGAACAATGTTCTTTTGATCGACAACTTTGCTTTCCGCACAGCTTCTCCTTTTATTGATGCTCCTGCCGGCGTTGATTTTGATGTGGTGATTCAGCCCGCTAACTCAACCGATACTACAAATGCGCTTGCAAGATTTACTTATAATCTGGAATCAGACAAAAAGTACATCCTCATCGCAAATGGAACCGTTAGTGCATCAGGGTACTCACCAGTTCAGCCATTCGACATTTATGTTTATGATATGGCCAGAGAAGAAGCAACAGCTTCATCAAATACTGATGTGCTTGTGTTTCACGGTGCAACCGATGCTCCGGTTGTTGACATAGTTGAAGTTTTTGCCGGAGCAGGCACTATCGTTGATAATCTATCCTATGGAGCCTTTGCTGGTTACCTCGAGCTACCAACCGCAAACTATCAACTCGATATCCGTAACGAAGCTGGTGATGTGACCGTTGCCACCTTTAATGCACCTCTGGCTGATTTTGGCCTCCAGGGACAGGCTCTTGCAGTACTTGCCTCAGGGTTCCTTTCACCTGGAGATAACAGCAATGGCGCTGGTTTCGGACTATTTGCAGTTCTTCCTTCCGGCGGCAACTTTATTCCACTGGGCAATACTACCGGAATTAATGAAAATGCTTTAACCTCAGGCTTTTTAGCCTATCCAAATCCGTCAAATGGAGTCATGAACATTTCCTTTAACCTCAGCAAAAACAGCCTGGTAAGTTACAGCATCTACAATGCCACAGGCCGTCTGGTTAAAGAAACTGCTTTGGGAACTCTGCCATCAGGCTCATACAAAGAAACCCTTGATGTCTCAAATCTGATGTCTGGATTCTACCTTGTAAAGCTTGTTGCCGGTAATTCAATTGTTACTTCTAAAATACAGGTTGTCAATTAATGGTTTAGTTAAGATTGGCCAACTTGTCCTCAGGGCTGCTTTCAAAGGCAGCCCTTTTTTCTTTTCACAGGCCATGATCAATAAAAATTCATAAATTTGAATATTCAAGCCCTGCAATATGATATGCTTCAGATTTTTGCTTTTATGTATGTTTTTAGCCGGAATAAAATCCAGTGCACAGACATTTTCGCGGAAAGCAGGTAATGCTGAAACTCAAGTAATTTCGAAGCAGCAATCAGTCAAAGTATCTTTGCAAAAATTATCAGGCATATTTACAGATGGCTTCGAGGCTTACGATAATTTCTCAATTAACTTCCCGCCATGGACCACTCTTGACGTTGATGGCAAGCCTACCTGGGGAATTGACAACGTGACTTTTCCCAACCAGTTTGCACCTATGGCGTTTATGGTGTTTAACCCTTCGGCAACTACGCCGCCAATAACGAATTCAGCCATACTTCCGAACCAGGGCTTTAAATTTGCTGCATGCTTTTCTGCCAACGGAGCCGTAAATAACGACTGGCTCATATCCCCTCCCCTTGTTGCAGGAACAAATACATCGGTTTCTTTTTTTGTAAAATCATATACCTCACAGTATGGATTAGAACGATACAGGGTTGGCGTATCAACAACCGACAACAGTCCGGAAAGTTTTACCATACTCACAGGCCCCAACTACCTTACTGCTCCGGCTGCAGCCTGGGAACAAAAAACATTTAACCTGAATGAATATAACGGCCAGACCATTTATGTGGCAATTCAGTGCATATCAAACGATGCATTTATTTTCATGGTGGATGATTTTCGTTTTACAACAACATTGCCGGATTTGTCCACATTAACAGGAATGGTTGCCGATGCCACCAACGGACAGCCTATTTCAGGTGCCCAGATAAATATTGCAGGCCTCAGTACCACTACTGACGAACAAGGAAATTACACCATTACCAATATCCCAACAGGCAATCTGATTGCAAATTTCACTGCAAATCCAACTTATGGAAACCTGCCCCTTTCTGTTCAATTTAATGATCAATCTACAGAAAATACGCACACCGTGACCTGCTCAAAATCAGGATATCTCACTTACTCAAACAACCAGGTAGAAATTCCTCAGGGAGGAACGCTAAACCTCAATATTTCGTTGTCTCCTGAACTTGAAGCCGGCAACCTCAGGTTTGTCCTTAATTGGGGCTCCGTTCCTCTTGATCTTGACTCGCATCTGTTAACACCAGAGATTGATGGAAATTCTTACCATGTTTATTATGAAACAGATGGAAATGCCACTTCGGCACCCTATGCATTACTTGATTACGATATTACAACTGGTTTCGGACCGGAAACCATGACCATATATCAAAGAAAACCGGGCATTTACAAATATTATGTGCATAATTATTCCGGAAGCCCGGCAATTAATTTATCCCGGGCAGTGGTGCAGATATATGATGCAGGAGGTTTGATTCAAACGGTTCAGATACCGGTCTTTGGTTCAGGAAATTACTGGCATGTTTGCGATATAAATGGATTGAATGGCGAACTGATTGTTAAAAACCTGATAATGGCTGCACCTCCGGGATCAGCCCTAAAAAATACATCGACAAAAGAAATAACAAAACCTTCAAACTTAAACAGATACATAAACTCCTGGTACTGGGATTTTGGGGATGGCAAGACATCTACTGCACAAAACCCGCTTCATACTTTCACTGAAGCAGGAAATTACACCATAAGTCTAACTGTGAATAATGGAATAACGCAGCATACAGAAGTAAAACCTGCTTATATACAGGTTGGAACACAATCCATTGATTTAAAGGAAATCACAAATCAAATCAAAATTTATCCATTGCCAGCCACCAATGAACTTAAAGTAGTTTCAAGGGAAAGGATGTTACAAATACAAATAACAACGCTTGCAGGAAATCTGGTGAATGAATTCCATGTAGAAAGCAATGATTACATTCTTAATACAAGTCAGATAAGCAGTGGCTTCTATCTGATGCACATAAAAACTGCAAAAGGAAATATTGTCAGAAAATTCAGCAAAAATTAGGGCTGCTCTTTACGCTCCGAAGTTATAAATTTGACTTGCAGATTTATGAACAATTCGCTTAGCAAAGACTACCAAGCGATTGCACGGGCATTAAATAATTACCTGTTTCGGTAAAAAAAATCCAGGTCTAGAAAAAGTTAGCCCGTACTTCCTGCTTCAGAAATTCCAGTGCTCTGTAAAGGGTAGATGAATCACCTGTAATCTCCTCTTCAAAAATGAGCTGAGCCAGATCGGTTGCTGTTGCAGTTTCATTTAGCCTTTCTGCAGCTGAATTGATATCGGAAACCACAGCTTCGCGGGCATTTTTTATAAGTTCCCATGCATTGGATGAAATATAAACCTGCTGCGAAAGATTGTGCTCAAACTCTTGCCGGATATTACTTACAAGTACATTTTGCAGGCTGGCTGCGCTTTGTTCGGGCTGAATATTTCGCATAATCAGCTGCGAAGGGGCAATTCTTTCCAACAAAAGAATCATTCTTTCATAAGCCTGCAACCTCAGCGGAGCAACCAATCTGAACTTTTCTGCATCATTGGAATGCTTTTGCCGCTCTGTCTCAGTTTTTCTGAAATCCTTCAGAAGTAAATAAACCACTGCACCCACCAGCAACGACGGGATAAGAATAAGAATTAAATCACGCAAAATTTCCATAAACGGCTCAGTTTAATCAGTTATCCTGCAAAGGTCGTAAAAATTCACTCCTTTCTTCTGCAAAATGCTTGTTTCCTGAATTTTAATTTCTTTAAATTTGTCACCTTTCCCACAATCAATCTGACACTCATACTTATTCATATGTACATACTTTCTGACAGAATCAACAGACTTTCCGAATCGGAGACACTGGCCATGACCAGAAGAAGCCGTGAACTGAAGGAACAAGGCTTTGATGTAATCAATCTCAGCATCGGCCAACCTGATTTTTTTACACCAGAACATATCAAAGATGCTGCTAAAGAGGCGCTCGATCAGAATTTCACATTCTACCCACCTGTAAACGGTTACCCTGAATTAAGAAAAGCAATTTGCTTCAAACTCAAACGCGACAATAACCTCGATTATACTCCTGAGCAGGTGGTGG
This sequence comes from Bacteroidales bacterium UBA5197, assembly GCA_002412885.1. GTDB lineage: Bacteria > Bacteroidota > Bacteroidia > Bacteroidales > Lentimicrobiaceae > Lentimicrobium. The sequence goes on along the minus strand of DHVX01000052.1, from coordinate 126,524 downwards.
TTTCAACCGGTGCCAAACAAGCGCTCGCCAATACAATGCTCAGTCTGGTGAATCCGGGCGATGAAGTTATTGTTCCGGCGCCTTACTGGGTTTCGTACCGTGAAATTGTAAAAATGGCGGAAGGCACTTCGGTTGTTATTAAGGCTGGCGTTGAAAATGATTTCAAAATCACACCCGATCAGCTCGAAAAAGCAATCACTCCCAAAACCAAAGTCTTTATTTTCAGCAGCCCATGTAATCCGACAGGCTCGGTTTACTCAAAAGAGGAATTGGCAGCTCTCGCTACAGTTTTTGAAAAGCATCCTGGTATTTTCATTATTTCTGATGAAATATATGAACTCATCAATTTCAAAGGAAGTCATGAATCTATTGCTCAGTTTACGGAAATCAAAGACAGGGTCATTATTATAAATGGTGTTTCGAAAGGATTTGCAATGACTGGCTGGAGGTTGGGTTACAGCGTTTCGCACATCGAAATTGCCAAAGCCTGCGATAAAATTCAGGGGCAGGTAACGAGCGGTGCCAGCAGCATTTCGCAAAGGGCGGCAATTGCTGCGATTTTAACCGATCCTTCCAGCTCTGAGGAGCTTAAACACATGGTTGAAATCTTTAAAACAAGGCGTGAATTATTTTATAATCTCATAAATGATATCCCGGGGTTTAAAACCAACCTGCCCGATGGCGCTTTCTATTTCTTTCCAGAAGTAAGTTATTACTTTGGAAAGAAAAACGGCGAAACCGTCATCAACAATGGCACTGATCTTTGCAATTACATACTCGACACTGCACATGTTGCGCTGGTTTCGGGCGAAGCTTTCGGAAGTGATAATTGCATCAGACTTTCTTATGCCACTTCAGAAAAGGATTTGATAGAATCGGCCAGAAGAATAAAAGAGGTTCTTTCAAAGCTAACCTGATCCTTAATCAGACTTTCAATACACAAAAAGACCTTCTGCAAAATATATACAGAAGGTCTTTTTTTATGAAATCTGACAATACAAATGCGCTTTAAAAGTCTTCAGAAGAAATTATAATAGTCAGCAATCGCAATCAGGGCCAGACACAACAAATATGAGATAATAGGAGCAATCAGCCACATCAGGAAGAATTTCCTTACTTCGGTTTTCAGAAAGATATTCCGGGGGCCAAGTTTTGCCACTCCTATGCCTAAAATAGCTGCTACATTCAGCTGAACAAGCGATGATGGTATCCCTTTAATTACAGATGCCAGAAGAAGGAGACTGGCTGAAACGAAAGCTATAATTATTGCCTCAAACTTTCCGAAAAGCACAATTTCTTTTCCTGTATTCTTCAGGATCTTATTGCCGAAAATTGAACTGCCAATTCCAAAAGCAGGGGCCATCATAAAAACCGAAACAAGAAGAAGAATTTTAAATCCTTTTTCATCATTCACTCCCAACTCATTGGCGGTCATTGTGGCTATCGGACCTGCAGCATTTGCAACATTGTTCGCCCCAATAGAGAAAGCCACATAAAGCGACATAAAAAGAATGACAGCATTAAGAACCGGTTTTCGATTAACATTGCTTGATCTTGAAATAGTCAAACCACGTCGTCGCATTGGGCGGTAAATATATTTTCCCATCAGATAACTGATGAAATAAGAAAGAACCGGCAGGATAAACCATGCAGGAATAATTTCGGTAAAAAGCTTTTGAGGATTTCCCTGTCCGAAGTATGTAACCGCAGCCATTACTGCCAGAACCGTAGATTGGCTTGTTGATTGCGGAATACCCGAAATATTGGCTATCAGCAGCGAAATGGAAACAGAAAACAGAATAATCGAAACCAAGGTAAGGGTCATCATATCCGGATTCAACAAACCTTTACCAACAGTTATGGCCGTTTCCTTTCCGGCAACAAGCGCTCCCAGAAAAACCATAATCCCAAAAAGTCCGGGTATTACACTTTTGCGAACTACATTCGCCCCGTAAGCAGCTGAAAATGAGGGACCGGTTCCACTACCTCCCATGGTAATGGCCAGAAACAATGCGATAATAAGCGGAATTAAAAAATAACCAAATAAAGTCGAGGTTAACATAAATGACTGATTTTAATACGTACCCTCATTGATCTGAGCATTTACACTAAAGTCGTTCTTTCTGCGAGCAAAAATAAGAAGACTAAACATATGATAAGCTATATTTTTATAAATTAAACAGAATACGAAAGGCTACAGATTCATTAAGTCTTGAAGAATAAGCACATGAATGAATTTTTAACTATATTTTTAGAGCATTAAAACATGCTATGTAATAAATAAAAAGAAGGCTCACATCTTCTGTTTTTTATGTAATTATGAATAAGTTGTGAAACATGGGATAAAACACCTGGTAAATAAATCATATTTTACTCTATCTCTAACATTAATGCCTGATCAATGTTTACTACCTTTGTTGGATTAAACAGCACAAGGTTGAATTATGAAATTTTACACCGGTGCTCAAGGTTAAATCTGATATATTAGTTAAATGCCTGAATTTAAAAACACAACAGTTAATAAATTTGCTTTGATCGGAGCTGCCGGATACATTGCCCCCCGGCATATGAAAGCAATTAAAGAAACGGGCAACCGCCTGGTTACAGCTCTGGACAAATACGATGGCGTCGGAATTATTGACAGTTACTTTCCGGATTCTGATTTTTTTACCGAACCAGAGCGCTTTGACCGTCATTTGGATAAACTCAGAAGAGGCATCGAAAATAAAATTGATTTTGTAAGTATTTGCTCTCCGAATTATCTGCACGATGCGCATATCCGGTTGGCATTGCGCAATCAGGCCGATGCCATTTGCGAAAAGCCCCTCGTACTTAACCCATGGAATGTTGATGCATTGCAGGAGATTGAAAAAGAAACCGGCAAAAAAATCTTTACCATTCTGCAGTTGAGGCTGCATCCGGCAATTATTGAGTTGAAAAAACGCATTGAAAACGGCCCAGCTGATAAGGTTTACGACATCGACCTTACCTACATTACCAGCCGCGGGAAGTGGTATTTCATTTCCTGGAAAGGCGATCAGGCAAAATCAGGTGGAATTGCAACCAATATCGGTGTTCACTTTTTTGATATGCTTTCCTGGATTTTTGGCGATGTGGAATCGAATACCGTGAATGTACTCACACATGATATGGCTGCAGGATTTTTACAGCTGAAAAATGCCAGGGTGAGATGGTTTCTGAGCATCAACGAGCAAAATATTCCGGCTAAGGTGCATGAATCGGGCAAAAGAACTTATCGTTCCTTAACCATCGAAGGCGATGAATTTGAGTTCAGTGAAGGCTTTACCGACCTGCATACCCGGTCTTATGAACACATCCTTTCGGGAGATGGATTTGGATTGCAGGATGCCAGACAGAGCATTAATACTGTTTTCAACATCAGAAATCAAACACCTGTTGGACTTACCGGTGATTATCACCCTTCCCTAAAAAATATTTTATAATCTGAACAACAAATTGAAAATCTGCACTTTATGAGCGAATCAATTCACATTGGCGTAATCGGACTTGGTTATGTTGGCCTCCCTCTGGCGGTTGAATTTGGTAAAAAATATCCGGTTACAGGATTCGATATTCACCAGCAAAGAATAGACGAACTGGTTGCCGGTCACGACCGGACACTGGAAACTTCTGATGAAGAACTGGCTGAAGCCACCAACCTGAAATACACTACTCTTCTCGATGATATCAGGACATGCAACTACTTTATTGTTACTGTACCGACACCCATTGATACACACAAACGCCCCGATCTGACTCCGCTTATAAAAGCTTCGGAATCGGTTGGAAAAGTGCTCAAAAAAGGCGATATAGTTATTTACGAATCAACTGTATATCCTGGAGCTACTGAAGAAGAGTGTGTACCCATTCTTGAAAAATTCAGTGGTCTGAAGTATAATGCCGACTTCTTTTGCGGATACTCTCCTGAACGTATCAACCCGGGCGACAAGGTTCATACAGTAACAAAAATCCTGAAAGTAACTTCAGGATCAACTCCTGAGGTTGCAAAGAAAGTTGACGACCTTTATAAAAGCATTATTGTTGCAGGAACATATCTGGCTTCAAGCATCAAGGTTGCCGAAGCAGCAAAAGTTATCGAAAACTCACAGCGCGACATAAATATCGCATTCGTGAATGAACTTGCACTGATTTTCAATAAGATAGGAATTGATACCCACGAAGTACTTGCTGCGGCAGGAACAAAATGGAATTTCCTGAAATTTACTCCCGGACTTGTAGGAGGGCACTGTATTGGAGTTGACCCGTATTATCTTACGCACAAAGCACAGGAGTTGGGTTATAACCCCGAAATAATTCTTGCTGGTCGCCGCTTGAATGACAATATGGGCTTTTATGTAGCAAATCGCGTAATCAAACACATGATCAGAAAAGGGCAAACCGTTGCCGGAAGCCGGGTATTGATGCTGGGCATTACCTTTAAAGAAAATTGCCCCGACATCCGTAATTCACGTGCCATTGATGTAGTGACTGAGTTCAACGAATATTCCTGTAAAGTGGATGTGTATGATCCATGGGCTGATCATGCAGAGGTAAAACATGAGTACGGGATTGACCTGGTTGATAAACCCGGAAATGATTATGATGCAATTGTGCTGGCCGTTGCCCACAATGAATTTAAAGAGCTTGATATCCGAAGCCTGGGCAGCAGTAACCCGGTAATTTACGACATTAAAGGATTGCTTGATAAATCAATAGTTGACGAACGCCTTTAATATGGAGTTCTGATTTATCTAAAGAAAATGCCGGTCTCACAACCGGCATTTTCGTTGAAATATTTTTGCACAAGCCTATCTTGTTACAGCTACTACGCTCATTTCCGGTGGATTATGAAGATGTCTTTTCACAGCACAAAGATTGGCGGAATTAACTACAGCTTCCTTGTATTTATCCGGAAATGATTCTGGCAGAATAATTCTGATTTCGAGATCGGAAATAAGATGGGTTTCCGAATTGAACTTCATCTCCTGCTCCAGACTGATTCCTTCGGTTGAAATGCCGCGCTGATCGCAGAATGATTTTACGTAAATGCCGGCACAGGTTCCTATAGATGCAAGAAAAAGATCAAAAGGAGCCGGAGCAGATCCGTCTCCACCAGCTCTGACAGGCTGATCTGTGATTATACGATGCCCATTGTAATCGGCAATGATTTTCTTTTTTCCTTCAAAAGTGATTTTCATTATGATGTTTTTTAAGTTGGCGTTTAAATAAAAGTAAGGGTAACCTCTTTTAAAAACTTATCTTCTAGTAACCTGGCTATCCTTTTCACAACTGTGCGCCTGATTTCAAGTTCAACAGGCAGACTGGGATCCTGATGGGCTATATTGATGCGGGTTCCAATAATAAAATGAATTTCGTCGCTTTCAATCAGCATTTTAACGATGCGATCGGCAGGTCCCTTTCCCAAACGAGTACTGTTGCTGTAATTTTTCAGTATTTCAGTAACTTTACCTAGTGTAAGAATGCCTTCAGTAATCAGATCAACGCCTTCCATCATTGAAATTGGCGGGAGATCGGGATCATCAAAATCGAAACTATCTTCAATTTCTCTGTTCAATTCACGGGCAATAATATCAGCAGTAGTGGCTCCACATAAAATTTTCTTTCCACTGAAAACATCCACCATTTTCGCCAGCTCTGCATCTTTATGATCTTCAAAAGGAGGACCGGTGCAAACCATCATTTTTCGAGGTTCCCGAAAATACACAACTCCGCAACTGGTATCGTCCTTGCTCAGGTAACCATCGTTTACATGCGCCATATTCACAACTTTGTGGGCAAGTTGCAATGCTGAAATATCGGGTTCATGGTTTACCAGTTCCAAAACATACTGCTGAACACTGTCGCGCCCCCAACCAAATAAAAATTTCCCGGAACCAAGCCCTGATTGTGCAACTCCATCACTGAAAAAGATAATTCTGTCCTCTTTTTCAGGTAAAAATTCACAACTTTTCAATTCCTTGCCTGCGCTTTTGCCACCACTAAGCATCACGCAAGTCCATTCTGGTTCAAATATTTTTGTACCCCGCATAATGATTGCTTGCGGATTGTCGTATTCCAGAATGCTCACTTTTCCATCGTATTCAATATCAAGGATGGTAAAAGTAGAATAGCTCATTTTTCGTTCGCTGCATTCAGGAAGCGTGTTCATGATTATTTCAGCGATGCGGTGCACTTCTTTATGCTCTGCTGTAAAGTTGAGTGCCATGGTTGAAGTGAGGGTAGCAAGCATATTGGCCTTTACGCCATGCCCCATGCCATCAGAAAGCACAACCACTATGCGGTTTTCCTCAACCATACGCCTCGAAAGAAAAACATCACCACAAATTCTGGATTCATGGTGATTTTTTAATTCTGCATTCACTTCAATATAAAATCTGTTGTCCATCTGTTACTTTTTGGAGGCTTTGTGCGATTCTATGATTGAGTTGAGCATTTTCTCGGTTTTGGCAGCACCTTCGCCAAGTAAAAAAGCAATTTTCTGAACCAGATCAAGGTTTTCATCAATTACTTCGGTTACCCTGCTGATAACTTCTTCTTTTCGAACTTCAGGAAGATACATATCGCGCAGCACAGCGCCGGCTATTTTCCCTTTCTTTATCGGGAAAACCGAAATATTCAGCAGCTTATCACCAATATGAACATCGCGATTAACAACAGTCTCATTGCTGGTTAAAACGGCAGTAAATAATTTGTAAACCTGGAAAGGCAGTAAGGTTTTCAGATCAGCACCTACCAATCCCGGAATAATCTGATCTATTTCAGCGGCATCCTCGCCCAGAGAATTGACAAAACTCTGGTTTGATTCTATAACCTTCAGATTTTCATCAACAATAATGATAGAGCTGGGGAGTTTTTGCAACATTGAAGACGTGCGTTCCAATGCTTCCTGCGCCATTTGCTGTTCTTGTCGAGCCTTTCGCTCCGATTCCACCAGAGCTTCCTTGGTTTTGGCCAGCTTTTCGTTGGTCAGCTTCAATGTCTTTATGAAATCGTGCTTGCTTTTCAGCGAATAGGAAATGCACATATCTGTTTTGGTAATCCCTTTAGCCACAGCAACAGCAAATTCATGACACGATTCAAAACCACATGCTCCGCAACCCAGTTTATCTTCATTTTCAAGTTTACCGATGATCTTCAGAATTTCCTGCACTTTTTCCTCCGGAGGAGGCGGAAGTCGTTGATCATCATTGACAAACAAAGCTTTGAAGTCGATTGATGCTGCATGTTTTTTGCAGTCAACGCCCCATTGCTTTACATCAAAATCCTTAAGTTTTTTATTGGCGTAATCGGTTACCAATGTTTTGCGGAGGTACTTTTTCCCTCCTTTAGATGTTCCGGGTCCCATCAGGCAACCCTCGCAGTAAAACATATTAAAGTGCTTTCTGACAAAATCGACCGATGATTCAAACTCCCTTATGGCTTCCAGAATATTATCTTTTCCTTCAGAGGTTATGATACTGCCTTCCATCAGATCTTCACTGAGTCCGGCTGCCTGAAGTATCCCGTTGCTAACGGCATACAGCGAACCCTTATATCCAAGCGGTGGATCAAAATCAGAATATTCGACAGTACTTTCTTTGATATTATGCTCTTCAAATAATAACCTGAGTTCAACAAAAGTAAGCACAGCATCCACCTTTGCGTTACCTTCAAAACGGAGTGCTTCATTTTTAGCTCCGATGCATGGACCAATGTAAACCACCTTCACCTGTTCACCATATAATTGCCTGACCAATTGTGCCGAGGCAATCATTGGAGAGACAATTGGTGCGAGATTGCCGATGAGTCCGGGACGGAATTTTTCAACCAAAGCTACAATTGGCGGGCAGTTCGATGTGATGTAATACCTTCCAAGGAAATTTGTAAACAACTCGCGATATTCTGCCGCCACAAGATCAACACCAAAGGAGACCTCATTTACATATGCAAATCCAAGCTCACGGATCATCCTCACGAACTTCCGGTAATCAGTTATGTCATCGAACTCGCCCGAAATACTTGGCGCAACAATGGCAACCACTTTTTCTCCGGATGCAATCAACTGCTTTACAGTTTCGCGTGAATCACGGTATGCGATGGCAAGCGGCGCACATACCTGAAGGCAGCTTCCGCAACCAATGCATCTGTCATCGATTATAACAGGCACCTCCTGATTGCCTTTCACCTGAATGGCATTGACAGGACATGATCTTACACAGGCGTAACAGACCTTGCATTTATCAGCATCTATGGTTATCAGAGGGGTAGGCATGGGTTAAGTGAAAATTTTCTTAAATGAAGAGTGAAAAGTGAAAAATGCAAAGTGAAAAGTTTAAAGGTGAAAAGTATTTCTTTCATACATTGGAAGTGCTTTTGCCAAAAATTCCATCAAGAATCGCCAACACTTTGTCTTCGTTCAGGCCGGTATATTCTTTGCCATCAATATGAATCAACGGACCCCGGTCGCAACTGCTGAAACAATGAGCACCGTGAAAATACACCAGATGCCTGAGACTGTTCTCATTCAGATAATTCTCAACAACCTTCACAAGATGCTTGTTTCCCCGCGAAAAGCAGGAACTCCCGAGACATATCTGAATATCAATTCTGTTATCCGTTTCCATTGACCAAATTAAAATTCCAGATTATACCAGACAAAACATTTTCCAAAAGCTACAGTTATGTTCCAAAAAAAAATATAAACATCATGCAATCAACTCATTATTGAAAAAAACCTTAGCTTCAGACAGATAGTTAGCAGGTTTTCTCATTTCAGAACCTTTACAAAAATACGATTCTACAGTCAATCTTATCCAGAAAGAACAAAAATAACGTATTTTTAAAAATAACTGTTAAAAAAATAACATTGTTATTAAAATAACAGTAATTTTATCAGCAGAAAACAAGGAATTTATTCCTCGATTTACGGCCAGGAACAATGGCACAACAAATGCAAAAAACTGTAAATCAAAACGATATATGGCTGATAAGATTGACATAATAATAAAAAAGCACCTGAATGTCCAGCGCGACACATTGCTTCCATTATTACAGGACATTCAGACTGAACTCGGCTATCTATCTGAGGAAGCCATTAACAGAATATCTGTTTCGCTTAATCTTCCAACCAGCAAAATATACGGTGTTGCAACCTTTTATGATCAGTTCAGGTTCGAGCCTCAGGGTCGGTTCCACATTCAGATTTGCCATGGCACTGCTTGTCATATTAATAACGGAGGCCGTATAATTCAGGAAGCCGAGCGATTGCTGAAGATCAAAGAAGGTCAAACTACCCGCGATGGAATGTTCAGCATTGAAATTGTCAATTGTATGGGTGCCTGCGGACTTTCACCGGTAATTGCCATAAATGATAAATATTATCATGGCATTGAACCGGGAGATTTAAAGGAAATCTTTGAAAAGTGTAAAGACAATTCCACAGCCGTATGAATAGCACGTTAAATATAGATCTGCCACGGCTTGCCGCTTATTGTCTGACAGGCAAACATCAGGAGCAAACATCGCTGATGGAAGACCTCATAAGCAAACTCAGACGCGACAGGGTTGATAAACCCGTAATTTACATTGGAACAGGCACTTGCGGACACATTGCCGGGGCTGCCAGAACCTTACAGGCCACGCTCAATTATCTGAAAGAAAAGGAAATTGATGCCGAAGTGGTTGAAGTTGGTTGCATAGGATTATGTATCCACGAACCCATGGTTGATGTGCAGATGCCCGGGAAACGCCGCATTTCATTTTCAAGAGTTACTGAAGACAAAGTTGAGTCGCTGCTCGATGACATTTTAAACAATTCTCTGCCTGAAAGCCCGATTATCGGGCAGTATTCGCACAATCATCACGAGCCATGGGAAGGTGTAAAACTGCTGAGCGAAATGGCATATTTCAGGATGCAGAACAGAATTGTTTTAAAAAACTGCGGCATTATAAATCCCTTCTCCATTGAAGAGTATATTGCCCGCGGTGGCTACAAATCGCTTACCAGAGCATTGCGCAACTATTCCCCCGACAAAGTTTGCGAAATTGTTGAAGACTCAGGGCTGAGGGGACGCGGTGGCGGAGGTTTTCCGACAGGCAGAAAATGGAAAACCGCTTTAAACGCTCAGGATGATCAACGATTTTTGATTTGCAATGGCGACGAAAGTGATCCCGGCGCATTTATGGACAGGGCAATTTTTGAAGGTGACCCGCATAAACTTCTTGAGGGAGTTATTATTTCAGCCTATGCTATTAATGCCAGCAAGGCTTACATTTACGTCAGAGCAGAATACGCACTTGCACTTGATCGTTTGCGGCGTGCCATTGATCAAGCCACCGAAGCCGGGCTTTTAGGACAAAATATCCTTGGAAGTGGCTATAGTCTGGCGATTCAGGTGCGTGAAGGTGCAGGAGCATTTGTTTGCGGAGAGGAAACCGCGCTTATTTCGAGTATCGAAGGAAAAAGGGGAACTCCGAGGCCTAAGCCACCGTTTCCCGCAAATAAAGGACTCTTTGGAAAGCCCACTGTTGTCAATAATGTAGAAACTCTGGCAAATATACCGGCCATTATCGAAAACGGTCCTGCATGGTTTGCATCCATTGGAACTGACAAAAGTAAAGGCACCAAAGTTTTTGCCCTGGCCGGGAAAATATCAATTACCGGGCTTGCTGAAGTCAGCATGGGTACCTCGTTAAAAGACCTGGTTTATTATGTTTGCGGAGGTGTAAAAAACGGAAAACGACTCAAAGCCATTCAATTGGGAGGCCCTTCAGGAAGTTGCCTGCCCGAAAAAAGCCTGGATGTACTGATAGATTATGAAGCATTGCTCGAAGCCGGAACCATAATGGGATCGGGAGGACTGGTAGTAATGGATGAAGACACCTGCATGGTGGATATTGCAAAATTCTTTACCGATTTTTTACAAAGAGAAAGTTGCGGAAAATGCATTCCATGCCGCGAAGGATCGCGCAGAATGCATGAGATACTCGAAAATATCACCCGAAGACCAGTCAATGAAAGCGGCTATGAAACCCTGGAGAGATTTAAAGGTGTGATGCAACTTGAAAATCTTGCAGATGTAATCAAGGACACTTCGCTTTGCGGATTGGGGCAAACGGCGCCAAATCCTTTGCTCAGTGCACTCAAGCATTTCAGAGAAGAGTTTGAAGAACATATTTTTGACAGAAAATGCCGGGCCGGAGTATGTAAAGACCTGAAAGTCTATTACATCGACGTTGAAAAATGCACAGGTTGTACAGCCTGTGCTAAGAAATGCCCTACAAATGCAATCATCGGTTCACCGCGTACCCCTCATTTTATTATTGAAGATAAATGTATCGGTTGCGGAATATGCTTTGATGTGTGCAAGTTCGTAGCTGTTTTTGTAAAATGATTCATTGGCCTTAACTTTTTAGCCTTATGAACTTTCCGATAGAGGTAAACAACAAAACGATCATCGCCCGAAAAGGGGAAACCATACTTGATGCCCTTGACCGAAACGGGATAAAAGTTCCTACTTTGTGTCACATGCCCGGTTTGTACCCTACCGGTTCATGCAGAATGTGCGTGGTTGAAGTTGAAGGCAAACCAAATCTGATTACTTCCTGCTCCTACCCTGTTGAGGAATGGATGAAAATAAAAACCCACTCACCCAGGGTTGTAAATGCACGAAAAACCAATGTTGAATTGTTGCTGAGCAACCATCCTGACGACTGCCTTTATTGTGAACGAAACGGAAATTGTGAACTTCAGAGTTTTGCCGAGCAACTCAACATCAGAGAACGTAGATTTACAGGTAAAAAGAACAAATATAAATCCGATCCATCGGGTTCAAGCATTATACGCGACCCGGCCAAATGCATTTTATGCGGCAGATGTGTAAGAACCTGCGATGAAATTATCGGTGCAAGCACTCTGGGATTTATCGGCAGGGGCAACAAAACAATTATCGGACCTTCGTTTAACAAACAACTGAACCTTTCGAGCTGTATCACTTGCGGACAATGTATAATGGCATGTCCCACCGGAGCCTTGCACGAAAAAAGGCACTCCGCCGATTTACAAAACGCATTGCACCATAAAGAAACGCATGTAGTTATTCAACTTTCACCTTCAGTGGGAGTCAGCCTTGCCGAAGAATTCGGACTTAAAGCAGGAAAAGACATCAATGGACTTATAAATGCAGTCCTTCGGAAAACGGGATTTGACAAAGTTTTTGACACTTCCTTCAGCGCCGATCTGTATATTATGGAACTGGCTGCTGAAATGGAATTCCGCTTAAAAAACAATGGAGTATTGCCAATGTTCAGCAGCGATTGCCCTGCGTGGATAAAATTTATGGAGCAATGGCATTCTGAAATAATCCCCCATGTTTCGGTGTGCAAATCGCCGCAGCAAATGCTTGGTGCTGTGATTACCAACCATTACACCAAAACTTATCACATCAACCCTGATCACCTTTACACCGTGAGTGCCATGCCTTGCACGGCCAAAAAGTTTGAAGCTCAGCGCGAGCAAATGACCCACAAAGGAATCAGCGATGTGGATGCGGTGCTTACTACACGCGAACTTGCTCAGTTTATCAGACTGAATGGAATTGACCTTCAGCAAAACGAAACTGAACACGCTGATTTCCCGTTTCATATCCGAAGTTCAGCCGGCAAACTGATGGCAGTTCCCGGAGGACTTACAGAAGCGCTCATCCGTAATTTACATTTCAGGTTAACCGGAAAAGATATTAATAATTTCAAAATCAATGAATTGCGCAGCAGCAAAGATTACAAAGAGGTAAAAATTAAAATCGGCGATTTTAAACTCGGATTTGCGGCTGTATCATCGGTAAAACATGCCAATCAGTTGATTGAAGAGATTAAAGCCGGACGCAATGATCTGCATTTTATTGAAGTGATGGCCTGCCCCGGAGGCTGTGTGGGCGGAGGGGGACAACCCATCGTGAAGGATAGTGGCGCTATAAAAGCACGAACCAAAGCCATTTACGAAATTGACGACAAAGACCCGATAAAGGTTTCTTATAAAAATCCGGCTATCGTTGAGTTGTACCGGGACTTCCTGGGAGAGCCTAATGGCGAAATGTCCACAAAACTATTGCACACATCCTACAAAAAAAGAGATGTTCCTTTGTAAAGTAGCATAACCATGGCAAAGCAGGACGAAACCCGAGTAAGAAAAGATCTGGTAACCACCATCAAGGAGCGTTGCAGGGTTTGCTATACATGTGTTCGTGAATGTCCGGCAAAAGCCATCCGTATCATAAACGGGCAAGCTGAGGTAATGCCTGAGCGATGCATTGGTTGCGGAAATTGCATCAAAGTGTGTAGTCAGAATGCCAAGGTTTTCAGGAATGAAACCGACACAGTAAGTCAGCTCATTCAATCCGGCGAACCTGTTGCTGCCATCGTTGCGCCAAGCTTTCCGGCTGAATTTTCGGAAATCAGAAACCATAGATTGCTGGTCTCGCTCATCAGGGCGCAGGGTTTTAAATACGTTGGTGAAGTGTCGTTCGGAGCCGATCTGGTGGCCGGAGAATACAAAAAGATTCTTAAAGCACAGACCTATCCACCGGTAATTTCGTCAGATTGCCCGGCAATTGTGAGTTATATTGAACATTACCATCCCGACCTTATCGGATCTCTGGCTCATATTGTTTCTCCGATGGTTGCCATGAGCCGGGTGATGAGAAAACGCTACGGAAAAGATCTGAAAATTGTTTTCATTGGCCCTTGCATTGCAAAAAAGGATGAATCTGATGAAATAGATGCAGCGATTACATTCAGAGAGTTGCGCGAAATGATTGCCCACCGTGGACTTAAGCCTGCTGATGTTACGCCCACCGAATTTGATCCTCCTGTCGGCGGCAAAGGCGGTATTTTTCCGGTTAGCCGCGGACTGCTGAATACTGTGGGCATTAAAGAAGATATTTTTGAAAGAAATGTAATCGTTGCTGAAGGCCGGAGTGCATTTCAGGAAGCAATAAAAGAATTTGAAAGCGGACAGATTGCCCAGGAACATCTGGAACTTCTCTGTTGCGATGGATGCATTATGGGACCCGGAATGTCACCGTATCCTTTCTTTTCGTCGCAAAGCCGCAGATACAGAAAACGCGCCAGTGTAAGCGATTATGTGCTTCATAAACTGGAAACCATGGATACCGGGCAATGGGAAAAAGACATAGAAGAGTTTACGTCCATTGACATGTTCCGGGAGTTTACCAACCGCGACATACGTTATGAAAAGCCAGAAAGAGAAGAGATTGACAAGATTCTGGTAAAAATGGGCAAATCCGGACCACAGGATTTTCTGGACTGCGGAGCATGCGGATATGACTCCTGCGAAGACCACGCCATTGCGATTATCAGAGGATTGGCTGAGCATGAAATGTGCCTGCCCTTTACCATCGAAAAGCTTCACAACTACATCAGAGAGCTAAATGTTTCCAACGAGAAGCTTGCCAACACACAGGAAGCCCTCCGCCACTCCGAAAAACTGGCGGGAATGGGGCAATTATCAGCCGGAATTGCACACGAACTGAACAATCCTCTGGGCATCATCACCATGTACAGCAACATCCTTAAGGACGAAGCCAACCCGGACGATCCCATAAAAAATGACCTCGAACTAATCGCCGAGCAAGCCGAACGCTGCAAAAAAATTGTTGGCGGGCTGCTGAATTTTGCGCGAAAAAATCAGGTTAACTTTACGGATACCAACATCAACAATTTGCTGGAACACTCCATCAGTACGGTAATTTCACCACCTGAAGTAAAAATTTCACTTGAATCAAGAATAATCGACCCCATTGTCAAGCTTGACTTTGACCAGATGACACAGGTTTTTACCAACCTGTTGAAAAATGCCGTAGAAGCCATGCCTGAGCAGGGAGGACTGATCCGTGTAATGCTTACTGAAGCCAATGATGATGTTACTGTGCACATCACTGATTCAGGAACCGGTATTGAAACCGAAAACATGGGCAAGCTTTTCACCCCATTCTTTACAACCAAACCCATTGGCAAAGGCACAGGACTGGGACTTCCGATTATTTACGGAATCGTGAAAATGCATAAAGGAAATATCGCTGTAAAATCAAATGCAGATCCCAAAAAAGGATCAACAGGCACAACTTTCTCAATAACATTGCCCCGAAAAGCAATGACTTAAAATCAACTGCATCAAGAACTTAATGAATTTTATAAAATGAAAAAGACCATTCTGATTGTTGACGATGACATGGATTATCTGTTTCAGATGAAACTGAAAGTAGAACAATTCGGATTCGACACCATCACAGCCGATGGACAAAAAGAAGCTGAAATGATTATTGAGAGTGTAAAACCCGATCTGGCAATCCTTGATTTGATGATGGAAAGCGACGATAGTGGATTTATACTTGCTTACCGCATCAAACGTAAATACCCTGATGTACCCATCATTATTGCCACCGCAGTAACCGCCGAAACAGGAATGTCATTCGATACAACTTCTGATGAAAGTCAGCAATGGATCAAGGCGGATCTTTTTCTCGATAAAGGCATCAGAGCAGATCAGTTGCAACGAGAAATAAACAAACTTTTGAAAATTTAAAAAATGGCTGAATACAAAGTACTTGTCGTGGATGATGAAGCGGGTATCAGAATGGGTACCCGAAGGATTTTGCAGAATTTCAAGGTTGACTATCCCTTTATGGATGAGCATATTGAGTTTGTGATACTTGAAGCCGGAACCGGTGAAGATGCCATTGAAATTATCGACCGCGACATGCCCGACATCATCCTTTTAGACAATAAATTGCCTGGAATACAAGGGATTGAAGTGCTTGAATATGTCAAAAAGAAGCTTTATGACATTGTAGTTGTAATGATTACGTCCTACGCATCGCTCGAACTTGCTGTAAAGGCAACACGTGACGGCGCCTACGATTTTATCCCAAAGCCATTTACACCGCAGGAACTCAGGAGTTCTCTCGAAAACATAACCAAGCAGCTGTTTCTCAAGCGAATGACCCAAAAGATGAACAAAGAAGGAAAGCAGATTCGTTTTCAGTTTCTTTCGGTGCTATCGCATGAATTAAAAGCCCCTCTTAATGCAATTGAAGGCTATTTAAAAATAATGGACGAACGGCAGTTTGGCGACAATATCCATGCTTATCAGGAAATGATTAACCGATCACTCGACAGGATAACCGGAATGCGAAGCCTGATCATGGATTTGCTTGACCTCACTAAAATTGAGTCCGGTAGTCCTGTTCAGAATTTTCAGCCCACAGATATTACTGCAATTGCAAGGCTTTCGCTCGACACCATGCGCCCTTATGCCATTCAGAAAGATGTTGATATCTATCTGAACACCAAGGAATCAGTGATTATGGAAGCCGATTCCAAAGAAATTGAGATTATTCTCAACAACTTGATTTCCAACGCCGTAAAATACAATAAACAAGGAGGAAGGGTTGATATTTTCATTAAGCAGGAGAAAGGCAATATCAAAATTACTGTAATAGACTCCGGAATTGGCATGACCGATGAAGAAAAGAGCCGGTTGTTCCAGGACTTTGTAAGGATCAAGAATCAGAAAACCCGCAACATTACAGGATCAGGACTCGGATTGTCCATCCTCAAAAAGATTGTGGAAATGTATCACGGAGAAATTGAAGTGCAAAGCGTCCCCGATCAGGGAACAACTTTCACCATTACGCTCCCTCAGGACAAACAATAAATCTCAAATTTCAAATGACAAGAAAACTACCGGACAAAACTGTTGAAAGACTGAGTCAATACAGACGCGCTTTGCTCAATACGCTTTCAGGAGGAAAGCATCATATATTTTCGCATGAAATCGCCAACCTGCTGCACATTACAGCTGTGCAGGTAAGACGCGATATCATGCTGATCGGATACACAGGAACCCTGAGACAGGGTTACGATGTCAACGAACTCATCGACATTATCGGAAAAATCATCGACACACGCGAAGGACAAAAGGTAGCGGTTATTGGAATCGGAAACCTGGGACGCGCAATTATGGGTTATTTCAGCGGGAAACGCACCCGAT
Organism: Bacteroidales bacterium UBA5197; assembly: GCA_002412885.1. GTDB lineage: Bacteria > Bacteroidota > Bacteroidia > Bacteroidales > Lentimicrobiaceae > Lentimicrobium. The sequence continues at coordinate 109,435 of DHVX01000052.1, read as the reverse complement.
TGAATATCGTGGCTGCCTTTGATTCAAACCCTGACAAAACAGACAAAATATATGCCGGCGTGCCATGCTACCATTCCGACAAAATGATGGAAATCATTAAAAATGAAGGCATTTCAATCGCGGTAATCTCTGTTCCCGGTGAGTTTGCCGAAAAAGTTGCTGAAGATCTTACCATGGCAGGAATTAAGGGAATACTGAACTTTTCCCCAAAACCCTTAAATGTGCCAGCTCATGTTTATCTGCAGGAATTTGACATGCTTACCATGCTTGAGAAAGTAGCATATTTCGTCAAAAAATCCTGATCTATAGTGATTTGAAATTCCAGGCATGAAAATCTTTTACGATCTCGATAATCTGAGCAGCATAAAAAATCCGGTAGTAACCACCGGATCATTCGATGGAGTGCATATCGGTCATAAAACCATTTTAAACAGGTTAAACGAAATTGCATCAAACATCAATGGCGAATCGGTGCTCATCACCTTTCACCCACATCCGCGCAAGGTGCTGTTCCCTGATTCTGCAGGCAAAACGCTCTTACTTATAAATTCGCAAAAGGAAAAAATAGAGCTTCTGAGAAAAACAGGAATCGATAATCTGGTCATCCTGAACTTTACCAGAGAATTCTCCGAAATATCGTCCATTGACTTCATTCGCAATATTCTGGTGGCCAAACTTAAAGCAAAAAAGGTGGTAATCGGGTTCAATCACCATTTCGGGCATAACCGCGAAGGCGATTTCGAATACCTCTACGAACTGGGTCAATATTACAATTTTGGAGTTGAGGAAATTCCGGAGCAGGATATTCATAATGAAACTGTAAGTTCCACACTTATCCGTAAAGCATTGCTTGAAGGAAAAATTCAGCGGGCGAATGCTTACCTCGATCACCATTACATTATTATCAGCGAACTTTTTCATGGCAGCGAAACCTGCCGGAAAATCAATTTCCCAACGCTGAGGGTAAAAATAGATGAAGAAAACAAACTTGTGCCCTGCGACGGAGTGTATGCTGTAAATGTGCTGATAGACGGTGAATATTACAAAGGCATTTTGAACATCAAAAACTCACTTCCGCTGGAAATCAGGAGAATTGAAGATATCCTCATCGACATTCACCTTTTCGATTTTGAAAATAAACTCATTGGCAAGTCAGCCACTGTTTTTTTTGCCAAACGAATCAGGGATGAACTTGATTTTGTCAATCCTGAAGAAATGGAAAAACAACTTAAATCTGACCTGGCGGAAGTGAATGAACTGATTTATTAGTTTTTGGAAAATGGACAAAACAGGCAAAATAAAACTTACATTCCTTGGAACCGGCACTTCAATAGGTGTTCCGGTAATTGCCTGCAATTGCCCGGTTTGCAAATCGCCCGATGCCCGCGACAAAAGATTCCGGACATCAGCAATGGTAAACATTGACAATCAGAATATTGTAATCGACTGCGGCCCTGATTTCAGGTTTCAAATGCTTAAACAGCAGGTTGAAGATATTGATGCAGTAATTTTCACCCATGAACATCGTGATCATATTGCAGGGCTTGACGATGTGCGGGCTTTTAATTACATCCTGAATAAAAATATCCCGATTTACGGGACACAAAATGTAATGGAAGCCATAAAAACTGAGTTTCCGTATATTTTTACAGAAACACGTTTTTTCGGAGCGCCTCAGGTGACCATTCATGAAATTGAAAACGTGAAGTTTAAAATCGGGGAAACCGATATTCTTCCAATTACAGTGATGCACAATAAGCTTCCTGTTTTTGGTTATCGGTTCAGAGACCTTACTTATATTACCGATGCAAGTTTTATTCCTGAAGAGGAAAAACACAAAATATTCGGATCTAAGGTTCTTGTTTTAAATGCATTAAGAAACTCAAAACACATTTCGCATTTTTCGTTGGCCGAAGCATTGTTGCTGATTGAAGAGCTGAGACCCGAACGGGCATATCTTACCCACATAAGCCATTTTTTGGGTTTGCATGAAGAGGTTGAAAAAAAGCTTCCCGATCACGTAAGATTGGCTCACGATAACCTGATTATTGAGGTATAGAAATCAATGTCGTTTGGATAAGGTCTCGGATTTGTAGAAAAGTGAATCAAATATCCTTCGACTCCGCTACCAATGACAGATTGTTTGTCCGATCCTTCGACTCCGCTCAGGAGGACATCATATAGAATTGATAATTAGGGCATTAAGATGATGGAGTGTACGCTCTAAACGAATGTCACACTGAGCGGAGTCGAAGTGTTTAAACGTTTGATCTGCTGTCATCTCCACATTATGCTCAATTTTTTTTGAGTTAAAACTCAGGATGACTGTCGGTCTGAGCGGGCTCGAAATTGATGAACTGTTTAACCACTTTTTACCTTAAATTGAGTACCTTTGTATTTGATTACTCACTTATTCAATAACCTGAATTTCAATATATAATGATTTTTACACCTGAAAAATGCCGGATTCCTGACCAACGAATGAAACCGTTTATTGATCCGGAGGAATTATGGGAAATCATCAATGAAACCAAATCCGACAAAGAATCGGTAAGGGCTGTAATTGCAAAATCGCTCGAAAAGCAAAGACTCACACTTCGCGAAACAGCAATTCTGATCAATGCTACTGATCCTGAATTAATTGAAGAGATTAAAGAAGGAGCCAGAGAGTTAAAGAAACGTGTTTACGGAAACCGTATTGTACTTTTTGCGCCGCTTTATGTTGGCAACAAATGCACCAATAACTGCAAATACTGCGGATTCAGATCATCAAACAAGGAAGCCATCCGCAAAACCCTTTCCGACTCTGAATTGATACATGAAGTTGAAGCACTTGAAGATAACGGACAAAAAAGGCTGATTCTGGTTTACGGAGAGCACCCTGAATATTCTGCCGAATTTATTGCACACACGGTAAAAACCGTTTATGGCGTAAAAAAAGGTCCTGGAGAAATCAGACGCGTAAATATCAATGCTGCTCCCCTCGAAATTGAAGGGTTCCGAATTGTTAAAGAATCCGGAATCGGAACTTATCAGGTTTTTCAGGAGACATATCATCCGGAAGCCTACAAAAACTACCATCTTGGCGGTCAGAAACGCAATTTTGACTATCGCCTGACCGCACTCGACCGCGCCCAGGAAGCCGGAATTGATGATGTCGGCATTGGCGCTTTGTTTGGTCTTTACGACTGGAGGTATGAAGTGCTTGGCCTTGTCAGACATACCAATCATCTGGAAGCCTGCTATCATGTAGGGCCGCACACCATTTCATTCCCCCGCATTCAGAATGCCTCAAAGCTTGATCTTGGTGAAGATTATACAGTTTCCGATCAGGAATTTGCAAGATTGGTGGCCATCCTCCGTCTGGCAGTTCCCTACACAGGAATGATTCTCACGGCCCGTGAAAATCCCGCACTCAGACATGAAGTAATTCAATTCGGAGTCTCACAAATCGACGGTGGCACCAAGCTTGAGCTCGGCTCCTACTCTGGTTCGGTAAATGAAGAACAAGATCTTAACAAAGAACAGTTTCAGATCAACGACAACCGTTCGCTCAACGAAATTATTGAGGAGCTTTTCGAAAACGACTATCTTCCCTCCTTCTGTACAGCTTGTTACCGCAGAGGAAGAACCGGAGAACACTTTATGGAATTTTCTGTTCCTGGATTTATCAAACGTTTTTGCTCACCCAATGCCATGCTGACCCTGGCCGAATATCTTGAAGATTATGCACCGGCCGACACCAAAAAGCGGGGCTGGGAGGTCATTGAAAAAAACCTGGAAGACCTGGAGAAAAGCGTAGATCCGAAAAATATGAATGAGCTCAGGATACGTTTGCTCAGGGTGCAATCCGGCGAAAGAGACCTTTACTTCTAAAAACATAACTTTCATTAAATAAGCATCATGAAAGAAACAAGAATTATTGGCCTGCTGATCAGAGATCGTATCAAGGAAGCAGGAAAATTACAATTGCTGCTCACCCGCAATGCCCATCTTATAAAAACCAGACTTGGTTTTCACGAACTCAATCAGAATACCTGCAGCCGTGCCGGAGTGGTGATTTTGCATCTCACCGGAAATCCGCAGGAGTGGACTGCTCTTGAGGAAGAGATTTCGCAAATAGGCGGGGTAGAAATTCAGCACATGTCGTTCATCTATTAAATCAAAGCCATGAGCAACGTAAGAATAATCGGAATTAATGTCAGCAACAGAAGCGAAGTTGCCGAAAAGGTTCAGAAAGTGCTGACCAACTATGGATGCTCCATCCGCACAAGACTAGGCTTAAATGAAGCTGATGAAATTCATTATGGCTCGGGTGGACTTATCATCCTTGAACTTACCGGCGATGAAAAGGAATGGGAACAGATGATGAAATATTTATCAGAAATTGATGAGATACAAGTGAAGTTTATGGATTTTGAAAGAAATATCTGAAGATTTGAAGATGGTTCAATTTGGCAATTTGAAGATTTGAAGATGAGTTAATTTGAAGATGAATCAATTTGATTATTTGATGGTTCAATTTGAAGATTTGAAGATGATTCAATTTGAAAATGCGCCAATTTGAAGATTTGACAATTTGACAATTGAAGATGATCCGTATAGCTAATTTCTGTTGCCCCTCAAAATGGTAACCGCTCCTTTATAACTTTCATCCTTAAAGTAGCCAAAAGTATTCAGGCGGTAATAATAGGTTCCATCGGGAACGTTGCCGCCATCCCAGTTGTTTTTATAATTATCATTGTCGTATATCTTGCGGCCCCAGCGATCAAGAACAATCAATTCAAGTCGGATATATTCCAGATTAATGGGAATGTAATTGCTGCCGCTGCTGCTGCCTCCATCGTTTTGTTTTGCGATAACAAAAACATCGTTAACATTATCTCCATTGGGCGTAAAAACATTGGGAATAAACAACTTAGCTTCACTGATGGGCAATGAATAAAGGATGGTTGTATCACATCCTTCAAAACTTCTGACGGTTAATTTTATCTCGTACGATTCCAGATCGGGAGTTGCAGCCGTGGAATAAACATGAATGGGATTCCGTTCTATCGATTTGGCGGTTCCATCGCCAAAATCCCACAGCCATTCCACAACATTCTGATCTTCGGTAAACGAAAACCGAACAACCGGGTTTTGTATATAAACGGTATCAGGCTCAAATTCAAGTTCAACTTTGGCCGACTGCAATACTGAAACCATAAAATTGGTATCCAGCTGGCAGCCATTTGCATCGGTAATCAAAAGATTGTTGATAACGCCGCAAGCTCCGGTCATAATGCTGTCGAATGGGCTTTGTTCGGCATTCCATAAATATTGGTAAGGTTTCAGTCCTCCGGTAACAAATGCAGCAATATTGGCATTACATTCACCCGGACAGGTGGCATCAATTTCTTCAATCTCAACAAATAAGGAGGGAAATAAATTTACCTGAGCGTTCACGTAAGTTGAAGGAACCTCAAACCCACCTGAAAGATAATGACTTACAGTTTCATCCCATTCAAGAATTCCCGGTAAAGGAGAATCGTTTACACTGAAAACCAGATCAAGGAGTTTATCTTCGAAAATGGTAACTGCTTCCGTTGATTTCCAGGATAACCTGACTTGATTGCCTTGATCGGTCACCACAAATGAATTGGTTGCGAAAGCTGGATTTACCTGTCTGAAACTCAGATAAGTTAAGGTTTGCTGCGGAACTTTTAACGTAAGTGACAGAGAATCTATGTTTTGCAGATCACTCACCAGAACCGGCACAACAAACTGAGAACCAGGGCACAGTGTAGCGCCATCAACGCGGGTTTCATTATCCTGAGCATAACCCGGGAGGGTAAATGAAAACAGCAAAGAAAACAGAATCAGGACTTTAATGCAGGATGGAGAATTTTGTTTCATCATAATGTTCAGTGTCCGCAGATCAGGCAATGTGGTGATTACCTCAAAATAAAGGGCTAAATTACTTAAATAATCATTTCGCCAGCCTGATAACGCAAAAAACCATGTTTTGGTGTGAAGAAAAGAATAAAATCATTCATCAATAATAACCACCGGAAATCATCAGAAGTGTGCACTTGTTTTCAACCTTAATTCCTTGTTTCTCAGCCAATGAAGCCAATTCTTCATTTCCTGTACCGGGATTAAAAATCAACCTTACAGGTTTAAGGCTGAGTATATATTCATAAAACTGAGGCTGATTTTGTGGTCCAAGGTAAAGGGTAACGGTGTGAATTCCTTCAATCTGAGGCATTCCTTTCAGAATCTGAACACCAGCTACCTCTCCTTCGCGCAGACCAACCGCTGTAACCGGAAAATCATTATCAACAAGTTCATTGATACAGATATTTGAAAAACGCGATGGATTAAGGCTTGCGCCCAGCACAAGGGTATGCTTCTGGATTTTGGGTGTCATGATTTCAGTTTTACGCTGCAAAGGTAAAAAGCCCGGCAATAACCGGGCTTAATTTCTTTAAAATATTATCAATTGGGTTAAATCAGATGTAAGCCTGATTAAACTTCCGAAAGCATGGTGTCAAGATTCTCAAACTTCTGGCGATAATCTTCAATGGCGGCCTCGATAATTTCGCGCGCTTCCAGGGCATCGTATGAATGCGTGATCTCGCAATCGCGGGGTTCGCCAGGCAGATCTTTATATGTTAAGAAATAGTGCTTTAATCTGTTTACAATCAATTTAGGCAATTGATCTATGTCGGTATATTCACCATATACAGCATCATTTTTCAAAACAGCAATGATTTTATCATCAGCCTGATTGCCATCCAGCATCCTGAATCCACCAATGGGAATAGCACGAACAAGAATATCACCATGTGTGATGCTCTTTTCGGCCAGTATGCAAATATCCAATGGATCGCCATCACCAACAATGTCCTCACGACCGGTTTTTTTGGAAGCAAACTCTCCGATTTTCTTCGAACACAAAGTCTGGGGAATAAACCCATACAATGCCGGCAAAACATTGGAGTACTTTTGCGGACGGTCAATCTTCAGGTAGCCTGAAACCTTATCTACCTCATACTTAACGGTATCGGTTGTCACCATCTCCACAAAACAGGTGAGAACATCAGGTGCGTCAATTCCTATATCCACACCATGCCATGGATGCGATTTATACCTCAATCCCATCAATCTTCCGATGGGATCCATTAATCTGTTTGCCATAATTTATTGTGTTTACTGTTTGACTTTTCGGAAAGTACAAAGGTAACAGGCTTTGTGGTTATTTGTTTATTAATGAGACAAAAAGTATAAAGTCATTTTGTCGCTACAAAATAAATATATCTGCCTTTTTGACATACATTGCGTTAATAAAGCAATTGGCAGGTGTTTTGATGACTGTGATTGAACACAAAATAAACTGAAAGTAGAACCTGAAATCATGAATTTAAGCAACTTCACCATAAAATCGCAACAGGCAGTGCAGACTGCTCAGGAACTTGCAACCGAACTTGGTCATCAGGCTGTTGAACCGGCTCACCTTTTGAAAGGACTCATTGTTTCCGACGACAATGTTTTGCCATTTCTTATGGGAAAGTCAGGAATTAATATTCCGGCAATCTCAAAAACCCTGGATGCAATTTTAAAGAGCTTCCCGAAAGTGAGTGGCGGCGAACAATATTTTAGCAATAATGCCGGTAAAGTCTTACAGAAAGCTTCGGATTTTGCCCGCGAAATGGGCGATGAGTATGTATCTGTGGAACATCTGTTTCTGGGCTTATTGTCGGTGGGTGACCAGGTGTCGGATATGCTGAAACATGCGGGATTAAACCAGAAAGATCTTAAAGCCGCGATTCTTGATCTTCGCAAAGGGTCAAAAGTAAATTCAGCTTCTGCGGAAGATTCTTTTAATGCACTCAACCGATACGCGCGCAATCTGAACGACCTGGCCCGCAGCGGAAAACTTGATCCGGTGATTGGCCGCGACGAAGAAATCAGGCGGGTTCTTCAGATTCTTACACGCCGAACCAAAAACAATCCCATTCTTATCGGTGAACCCGGAGTTGGAAAAACTGCAATTGCCGAAGGTCTTGCTCACCGGATTATCAATGGCGATGTCCCTGAAAACCTGAAATCAAAACAGATTTTTTCGCTCGATATGGGTTCGCTTATCGCGGGCGCAAAATACAAAGGCGAATTTGAGGAACGATTAAAAAGTGTGGTTCGCGAAGTCATTGAAGCAGACGGAGAAGTGGTGCTTTTTATTGATGAAATTCACACGCTTGTGGGCGCCGGTGGTGGCGAAGGTGCTATGGATGCTGCCAATATCCTGAAACCTGCCCTTGCCCGTGGCGAGCTTAGAGCCATTGGTGCAACCACCCTGAAAGAATATCAGAAATACTTCGAAAAAGACAAAGCCCTGGAGCGCAGGTTTCAGATTGTTACGATTGACGAGCCTGACACAATGAGTGCCATTTCCATTCTTCGTGGATTGAAGGAAAGGTATGAAACCCATCATCAGGTGCGGATCAAGGACGAAGCCATTATCAGCGCTGTTGAACTTTCGCAGCGATACATCAGCGATCGTTTCCTTCCCGACAAGGCTATTGATCTGATTGATGAAGCTGCTGCCCGGCTTCGATTGCAGATCAATTCGATTCCTGAAGAGCTTGATGAAGTGGAACGCCGCATCAAGCAACTCGAAATAGAAAGAGAAGCCATCAAACGCGAAGGCGATAACCAACGCCTGAAAACCATCAGCGCTGAGCTGGCTAACCTCACCGAAGAACGCAACACCATTGCTGCCCGCTGGAAAGCTGAAAAAGAAGTGGTTGACGGTATTCAGAAAAGCAAAAAAGAAATTGAACAATATCGCTTTGAAGCTGATAAAGCTGAACGCGATGGTGATTACGGCAGGGTTGCTGAAATCCGATATGGTCTGATTAAAAACTCAGAGCAAAACCTTGAAGCACTGAAACTTAAACTTTCTGAAATGCAAACCGGATCAGTCCTGATCAAGGAAGAAGTTGGTTCGGAAGAAATTGCAGAAATCGTTTCGCGGTGGACAGGAATTCCGGTCAGCCGGATGCTGCAGAGCGAAAGAGAAAAACTGCTGCATCTTGAAGATGAGTTGCATAAACGTGTGGTGGGTCAGAACGAAGCCATTGAGGCCATTTCGGATGCCATCCGCCGCAGCCGGGCCGGATTGCAGGATACTCGCAGACCCATCGGATCGTTTATCTTTCTGGGAACTACCGGGGTAGGAAAAACTGAACTTGCCAAAGCGCTGGCTGAGCTGCTCTTCAACGACGAAAATGCCATGGTTCGGATCGATATGTCGGAATATCAGGAGCGTCACACCGTTTCGCGACTGATCGGTGCGCCTCCGGGATATGTTGGCTACGATGAAGGCGGACAACTCACTGAAAAAATAAGGCGAAAACCATATTCAGTGGTGCTGCTCGACGAAATTGAGAAGGCCCATCCCGATGTGTTCAACATTCTACTTCAGGTGCTCGACGATGGCAGGTTAACCGACAACAAAGGCCGTACAGCCGATTTCAGGAATACCATTATCATTATGACTTCCAATCTGGGTTCGCAAATCATCAGTGAAAGAATGGAGGGCAACCTTAATCAGAACCGTGAAGAGGTTTTTGAACAAACAAGAACCGAAGTCATGAATCTTTTGCGCAAGACAATACGCCCGGAATTCCTCAACCGCATTGATGAATTGATCATGTTCAGACCTTTGTCGGAAGATGAAATTTCAGAAGTTGTCAGACTGCAACTGAATGATCTGGTGAAGATGCTCGAAAAAAGCAGCATTAACCTTACATTCACAGATAAGGCAATAAAATTTATTGCAATTCGTGGTTTCGATCCCCAATATGGTGCCCGGCCGGTAAAAAGAGTAATACAAAGAATGGTGCTGAATGAACTTTCGAAAAAGATTCTGAGTGGCGAAATAAACAGAGATGCCTCTATTATGCTTGATGCCGAGGGTGATAAGTTGGTGTTTGAGAATTAAGCATTGCGGAGTGCGAATGTCGGATTTCGGATTGTGATTAGCGGATTATAGATTCCGTTGATGAATACAATTCAATTTTCCATTTTCCAATCGCCTAATTTCTTACTTTCAAGCCTCTGATTTCTGACTTCTTACATCCAAAAACAAAAAAGATATAGAATCTTATAAGAAGAACAAGAAGACCTAACAAGTCAGAAGAAGACTTGTTATGTCATTCCAAGTCTCCCCGTCTCCCTGTCCCCAAGTCCCCGTGTCTTTTGAATATAAAACAAAAATTCTGCCCTAACTTACCTACCTTTGCCGATCAATTCCCTCCCCAATGGACAGTATTATCTCGGTCAGTTATCTGGCATTATTTTTAATTATCAGTCTTGGTCTTGTTGTAGGAAAAGCTAAAATCAGAGGCTTTTCACTTGATATATCGGCGGTAATTTTTATTGCCATGCTGCTTGGGCATTTTGGATTCAGATTGCCATCGGAATATCAATATATCGGGTTGCTGCTTTTCATCTTTACAATTGGCATTCAGTCGGGTCCGGGATTTTTCAGAAGTTTCAGGCAATACGGGAAACAACTTTTTATAATCGCCAGCATCATTATTGCCAGTGGCGCGCTGATTACGTGGCTGCTCAGCAGTTTAATGAATATTGATAAAGCTCTTGCAGTGGGTCTCTTCAATGGCGCAATGACCAGCACACCCGGTCTTGCTGCGGCGGTTGAAGTCAGTAATTCGCCAATGGCCTCCATCGGTTATGGAATCGCCTACCCTTTCGGCGTGATTGGTGTAGTGCTTTTTGTCAGCCTGATTCCAAAAATTTTGCGGATAAACTTCAAAAAGAGTGAAGAAGAATTTAACCTGAGTGTAAAACAGAGTTATCCCGAATTTATCCCGGGCAATTTCAGGGTCGAAAATCCGAATATCGACGGCAAATCGTTGGTTGACCTGAAATTCAGAACTGCCACCAATTGTGTTATTTCCAGGGTCAAGCATGATGGCGTTACCATTACCCCAAGCCGCGATACCGTTCTGCATCATGGCGATGTAGTCAGGGCTTTGGGCACCGCCGAAGATCTTGAAAATGTGAAATTGTTTGTCGGCCCCCAAACCGAAGAGGAACTTCAGCTTGACAAAGGACATGATGTTCAGTGGGTGCTTGTCACCAGCAAACAGGTCATAAATAAGCCTTTGCAGAAACTAAACCTTGGCGCCAATTATGATGCTACCGTGGTACGAATCCGACGGAGTGGCATAGAAATCAGGCCAATGCATTACACCATGCTGCGATTTGGCGACCGGCTTATGGTGGCAACCAGTCGCGAAAGCATGAAACAGGTGGTCAGACTTTTAGGAAACGATGACAAACGACTTTCAGAAACTGATTTCCTGCCCATTACCCTTGGTATTGTGATAGGAATACTTGTCGGGATGGTAAAAATTCCGGTTTTTGGCTTATTCGATTTCAGTCTGGGCATAACCGGAGGAGTTCTGGCAGCAGCGCTTGTGCTCAGCGGTATCGGCAAAACAGGTCCCATCATCTGGTCAATGTCGAGCAATGCCAACCAGCTTTTCAGGGAGCTAGGACTGCTGATGTTTCTGGCAACTGTTGGTTGTGAAGCTGGCGGACACATCGAAGAAACATTCATTAACTACGGTGCCGGACTTATTGCCGCCGGTGCAGCCATCACCATTATACCGCTTATAATTGCCCTGATCGTTGGCCGGTATTTTCTCAAAATGAACTTCCTGACTCTTATGGGAGTAATGACAGGTGGAATGACCAGCACCCCGGGACTCGCAGCCATAAACACACAATCAGATAGTGGAATTGCACAGGTTTCTTACGCCGCAGTTTATCCGCTGGCGCTGGTACTGATGATAATTTTTTCGAATATCTTGTTTAAATTGCCGGTCTTCTGAAATCATTTATAAACCTGATTTTCGGAACCAAAAAAATGATGTTTTAGAAACTGAAAATTTATTTCAGTTTCTTTTCTTTTTCCATCGCAGGAAGCGGCCTTCAAAAGTCAGATAAATCACCAGAATAAGAAGTCCGAGTATTGCGCCCAGCTTAAGAAGCATGATCCAGCCGCTCATTTCAAGTGCTGCGTTGATGCTCAGCATATCGGCAAGTACACTTACTATGGTCAGCGCGGTAAGCGCCATGGCATAAACATTCAGCCGCTTGTCGCGTCGGGCTTGTTTTTGTTCAAGCACTTCATTTTGAATGTTGGTAAAAATTTCACATGCCGAAGCCATGTGTTCGATTTTCTGCGAAAGTCCGCCCATCTGATCAAATGCGTTCAGTAATTTCTGATCTGAAATATTCTGAGTCAGCGCACTGAAACGTGTAAACTCAGCCACCGTATGCGCAATAGTACGAAGGCGGTTCAGTGAAACTGCATCATAAACTGATTTTTCTCCTGAAAGATTTTCTCTGACCGAGTTTGAAATGTGATGAGAAAATAACCGCTCAAACCCATCGCAGATTCCGTAATAAATCTGAGCCATCTTCAATAAAAAGAGGATTCTGGAAACATAATCAACATTGGAAGGCTCTACTATTGCTGCTGCCCAACCCAGACTTATTTTTCCATCGTCCATCTGCAAGGGAGTCAATTCATCATAATCAGCGAGTATGCGTGAGGCAAGAGCAGCATCCTGTTGATTGTTACACATCAATATCAACTGATAGCCCGGGAAGTAATCACAGGGAATCTTCCTGCGGGTGAGTGCTTCGTACCCGTCTTTGTTGCTGAAGATGGTGTAAGTGTCAGAAACCATTTTTCTGAAAGCATCCCTGAATTTCCCGCTGCTGTATGTTCCATAGGTTGCATACTCATAACAGCGGTAAATCCATAAAGCGTAAGGCGCAAGTTCTTCATTAAGTTCAGCAGACTCAATATAAATATAGCCAATTCCCAGCCCGTACAAATTTGCTGAAGCTTTGGAGAAACCTATCCTTTGCTGAAAACCTGTGATAATATTTACGATATTTTTCGGAGGATCGGAATAATAGGATCCCATAAAACGATTGTCGGAGGCAGCTTCAATCGCTTCGGTATGAAGAAACTGCAACATGCTGCTTCCCGATAAATCAATTTTCAGCCCGGTTCCAACCGGCACACTCAACCCGATGTGTCCTTCTGCATCATCAACATGAAATGCTCCGCCTGATTCTTCATCGGCGAAAGCATACATTTCTCTGGGTTTGTTAAAAGAAGCAAGGAAATCATTTCCCTGATTAAGTGCAGATAATGCACCTTCTTTTTCAAAAGGGTAATCATCAATGCCTATGGAGTAACCAGCATCGAAATAACCACTGATAATTATTTTCATATGTATTTTATTGATGGAGCCTCTGAATTCAGGACAATGGCTTAAACAACAAAAATATCAAAAATTATTTACCACAAAAAATCCTGAAATAATATCAGGATAAAAGTTACACTCCGGAATAATACTCCGGCAAAACGCAGATCAATATCTTTCGGAATTCCTATAGCCGGGTTACATCTCAATATCCAGATTCAACTGACTTTTCAATGTCTTTACAGCTGGATTCTGCGCTGCCATCACATCAAATTTATCCTGATCGGTGTAAGGCTTGCGCGATTCAACCGGACGATCCGAGATAACTATTTCAAGCGTTATTCCCCAGTTTTTGAGCTCTTTTCTCAAATAACCAAGTATTTCCGGCCTTTTGGTAAAAATATCTGCATCCTGAATTTTGTTATCAACGGTTACCACTATTTTAAAATCATCAGCAAGAACCGGCGTGCGGCAGATAAGAGAATGATAGAGATTGGCCAGATCTTTTGAGACACTTGAAGCCATGGGTTCCCAAATCCTTTCCAGATCGGCCTGTGTGAAGGTCTCACGATCTGATGGCAAAACTTCTTCCTCATCAGATGTGTCTGCATTCCCGGCATTTGGTTCAGCTACACTGCCGGGTTTCATCAGTCCACCTATGTTGATGCCGGAATAGGATGGCCTTGCAGACTGAGTTGGCGCGGGAATAGCAGGCTGAGGCTTATCCATCTCAACAGAAGAAGTCGGCTGAGGAGCTGATTTTTGCGAATCTTCCGGAATAATTGCCTGAGGTGGTATTATCGAAGGAGCAGGCTGTTGAGCATCCGCATAATTGGAAACCGGTTCTGCTGCTATACCAGCTGTTGGCTGAGCAGGCTTCGTTGTGGTTTCTGTGGCAGGCTCCGGCGCTGGGGTTACGGGCGAAGGAGAAATGGGCTTTACAGGTGGTTGCTGCGCAATTGGTCTTGGAGCGATTACCATTGGCTGAGGCCCATCGGGATTGGCCAGACGGCACAATTGCATCAGGGCAATTTCAACATGAAGCCGCTTATTGTTACTTATTTTGTAATTCAGATCGCATTGATTGCTGATTTCAAGTGCTTTTAACAGAAACGCTCCGTTGCAAGCCGAAGATTGCCTGAGATAAAGGTTCCGGATATTGGCACTGGTCTCCATAAGCTGTATGGTTTCCTTATCCTGGCTAACAAGCAGATTCCTGAAGTGCTGACCCAGGCCGGTGATAAAATGCTGGCCATCAAAACCATTTTCAATTATCTCATTCGCGGTAAGCAGCGTCTGGCTTATATTTCCCTGAAGAATAAAATCGGTAATTCTGAAATAATAATCGTGGTCAAGAACATTCAGGTTTTCAATTACCTGCTTGTAAGTAAGTTTATTGCCGGCATAACTCACCAGCTGGTCAAACATTGAAAGGGCATCGCGCAAGCCACCATCGGCTTTTTGTGCAATAACATGCAGGGCATCCATTTCAGCTTCTACATGCTCACTTTCAGCAACGAAAGCAAGGTGTTGGGCAATATCTTCAACACTTATGCGACGGAAATCAAAAATCTGGCAACGTGACAGAATGGTCGGAAGAATCTTATGCTTTTCAGTGGTTGCAAGTATGAACTTGGCGTAAGGTGGTGGCTCCTCAAGTGTTTTCAGAAATGCATTAAAAGCTGCCTGTGAAAGCATGTGCACCTCATCGATGATATAGACCTTGTATTTGCCCGTTTGAGGCGGAATACGCACCTGATCAACAAGATTGCGGATATCATCTACCGAATTGTTTGAGGCTGCATCAAGCTCATAAATATTAAAAGATGAAGAATGACCAAACGAAATACATGATTCGCAAATATTACAGGCTTCTCCTTCAGCGCTGAGATTCTGGCAATTGATGGTTTTGGCCATAATTCTGGCACAGGTAGTCTTACCAACGCCACGTGGTCCGGTAAATAAAAAAGCCTGTGCTATCTGCTGATTGCGGATTGCATTTTTAAGGGTATTGGTTATAGACGATTGTCCCACTACCGTTGCAAATGAAGCCGGGCGGTACTTTCGGGCCGATACAATAAAATTCTCCATCAGTAAATGGGTATTGAGTTTTGGAAGGTCAAACTTACGGGAAAAAACAATGTAATCAGGCCTTGGCCTGAATTTTTCAACTTATAAATAATGACAATAACACGCTGGTCTTTTACATTCTGCTGAGAATACGGTGTTTAATTCTCAACTACCTCAGCTGCTATCAGTTTGTCGAAGCGTGTGCCCGGCTCCCGATAGTAAACCAAAATGGTGTAGCTGTTTCTGGCTTCATGTAAACTGCCTTCCAAACGTTTTAGTTCTGCTTTGGTTTCGCCATTCGGCAAAAAGGCATACAGATAATTATAATAACCTTGTTTCAGGTATAGTCGTGCTTCGTATCCCTGACGGGCAAAATTGTACTTCATTCTTCCCAGAGGTTCTTCACCTTTATTTCCGCCTGATGCCCTGAACTGCCATCCGGTGAGGGCCCCCATAATATAAACTGAACCATCAGTAAACGGAGTTTCGAGGGGCACAAAGAAATCAACCCATACATACTCGCCTTCGGTTGAAGAATCTCTCGCATCTTCTGTTTTAATGAACATTTGTCCGTTGAGATCAGAGTAGGTAACGTAAACCTTAGTAGTTCGTATTCCATCCGGCAATAAGCCGACATGGTAGCCATCGTTGCGGTTTTCAATAAACCGCACACGCTCAGAGTTATACCTCAGGCTTTTGATATCGAAATATCGGAATTCATTACCCGCCTCAAATGTATTGGAACCATCGGTGTATTGATAATCAAGTTCCTCGTTGCGAAGCATAAAAGGTTTAAGACCCCATATGGCATTATCCCATCGGGTATTTTGCATGATCACTACTTTCAGGTCGCGGTTCGGTTCAGAAATGGGATAAGCAGGATAAAAAATTGAAAACGGAATTTCATGATGTGAATAATACTGTTCAGGATTTCCTGATCGTTTTACCCTTGCTCTGACTGTAACTTTAGGGTCAACCACCATGAAACGGCGCGTTATTGCAGGTTTATCAGGCTCGCCTTCGGGATATATTTTCAACAGATAATTTCCTGGTAAAGTAAATTTGAGTGACTCATTTGGAATGGTTACCCGGTAATGTGTAAAAGGCTGTATGGTGTTGAATGAAAACCGGTAATCTCTGATATAATCATCGGTAAAGCCTTCAAGATATTCGTTTTGCCATAAATCGGTAGGATTCCAGGCTGCATCGCAATGCACCACAGTATATTGCCACACTTTGTAATCTCCATCCAGATCATCGAAAGATAGAAAAAGCCGCTCATCAGAGTTATATAAAATAATGGGAGGTGTCAGTTCCCAACCTTCTCTATGCATAAGCACTGTACGTATAGATTCGCGATAAACAAAATCTTCATAACGAAGAAAATCATCCTTAAAATAGGTATCGGTCTGCGACTTTTCGTTTTTAGAAACATCATTTCCTGCGCCCCGCTTTTTTTGTTTCGAACCAGTCTCCTGAGCCTGAAGCCCGGAAAACGAAAAACATAGTGCCAAAGCTAAAAATATTCGGGTCGGGGTTTGAACAATGCCTGTCATCTTCATGTTTGTAAGGTTGATTGTTAATCAAATAACAACAAAAACTGCAATCTGATCGGTTTTCAATTATAAAAGTAACAGAAATCCTGCATCAATATTGCAAAGAAAGATAATTTCAGTAGCTTTGTTAGCGAAAAAAAAAAGAATGTGCGATTATTTTTCATGCACAAAACTAAATATTTGAGTTTATCAATATCTTTGCCGCTTTAAAAAATGCGACTGTTTGAAACATCAACTACTATGCCCAAAACCATCAAATTAACCAAAGGTCTGAACATCAGGTTAAAAGGCGCTGCTGAAAAGAACCTCAAGGTATTATCGCCGCGCATGTTTGCAATAAAACCTACAGACTTCATCGGAGTTTTTCCCCGTTTGCTTGTCAAAGAAGGAGACTTAGTTAAGGCAGGCTCTCCGGTTTTCATTGACAAATACCGCGACAACATCACCTTTACCTCTCCGGTAAGCGGTACGATTGCTGAAATCAAGCGGGGCGATAAGCGACTTTTACTTGAGATAAGGATTGAGGCCGATGAGAACAACACCTATGTTGACTTCGGCGCAGCAGAGCCAAAATCGCTCTCAAAAGAAATTATTATTGAAAAATTGATGGCCAGTGGATTATGGTCCCTGATTCGCCAGAGGCCCTACGCAGTGATTGCCAATCCTTTGCAAACACCAAAAGCAATTTATATTTCGGCTTTCGATACTGCACCCCTTGCCCCTGATTTTGATTTCATGGTAAAAGGACAAGGCGAGGCTTTTCAAACAGGCATAAATGCGCTGGCGAAACTCACCGATGGAAAAATTCACCTGAATATTGGCGAAAATACAAAAGCACCTGAATTTCTCAACAGCACAAATACTGAAATTACAACCTTTAAAGGCCCCCACCCTATTGGTAATGTTGGCATTCAAATCCATCACATTGACCCTATAAATAAAGGTGAAACTGTTTGGTTTGCAGGGGTACAGGATGTAATCACAATTGGAAATCTTTTCCTGAAAGGGGTTTACGATGCCTCGATAATTATTGCGCTTGCCGGATCTGAGGTTAATCAACCACAATATTACAAAACCTTCAGGTGCGCCGAAATCGCCCCGATGATTAAAAACAACATCAAACCTGGCAACCCAAGGTATATTTCAGGGAATGTGCTGACCGGAACCAAAATCCGCCACGATAGCTTCACCAGTTTCTACGACAATATTGTAAGCGTCATTCCTGAAGGAGATTATCACGAATTTTTGGGATGGGCATTGCCGGGAATCGGAAAATACAGCTTTTCAAGAACGTTTTTCTCATGGCTCACACCAAATAAGGAATACACCCTCGACACCAATCTTCATGGAGGTGAGCGCGCTTTTGTAATGACAGGTCAATATGAAAAAGTGCTTCCAATGGACATCTATCCCATGCAACTGGTTAAAGCCATTATGACCGAAGATATCGATCTGATGGAAAATCTGGGCATCTACGAAGTTGAGCCCGAAGACCTTGCATTATGCGAATTTATCGATACATCAAAAACCGAGATTCAGACCATTGTCCGCAAGGGATTGGAAGTAATGCGAAAAGAAATGAGTTAACGAATGACGGTTCTCCGGAATTTGTAATCGTAAAAAGTATTCAAAAAACTAAAAATCAACACAATACTGAATGAAAGCGCTTAGAAAACAACTGGACAAAATAAAGCCCCAGTTTCAAAAGGGCGGAAAGTTCGAGAAGCTGCACTCCTCATTTGATGCCTTTGAAACTTTCCTGTTTGTCCCCGACAAAACCACTGCCCATGGAAGCCATATCCGCGACAGCATAGATATGAAACGGACCATGAGCATTGTTGTTATCGCTATGATACCGGCTTTAATTTTCGGAATGTGGAACATTGGTCATCAACACTTTCTATCGATTGGAGAAACAGCTGCTTTACTCGAAAAGTTCTTGTTTGGATTAGGCAAAGCACTTCCAATCATTGTTGTTTCATATGTAACAGGACTTGGAATAGAATTTGCTTTTGCTCAATTCAGGGGCCACGAAGTAAATGAAGGCTTTCTGGTTTCCGGAATGCTGATCCCGTTGGTAGTTCCACCGGATATCCCGCTATGGATGGTAGCAGTAGCCACAGCTTTTGCAGTGGTAATTGGCAAAGAAGTGTTTGGCGGAACCGGAATGAATATTCTGAATCCAGCCCTTACTGCCCGTGCTTTTCTGTTTTTCGCATATCCAGCTCAACTTTCAGGAGATAAGGTATGGATTGCCGAAAAAGCCGACGCATACTCCGGCGCTACTCCACTTGCAGAAGCTGCAGCAGGAATTGATACCGGCGTTGTAAATTTCACTCATTCATTTATGGATATGTTCCTAGGAGTAATTCCGGGTTCAATAGGTGAAACCTCCACGCTGGCCATTCTGATCGGAGCTGCAATTCTTGTCTTTACAGGAGTAGGAAGCCTCAGAATAATGCTTTCAGTTGTCATTGGAGGTATATTTATGGGCGGCTTGCTCAATATTGCCGGTTCAAACGCTTATATGGATGTGCCCTTCTATTATCATCTGGTAATGGGTGGATTTGCATTTGGAGCAGTATATATGGCTACCGACCCGGTGACTGCATCACAAACCAACACAGGCAAACTTATTTATGGTTTCTTTATCGGGTTGATGGCAGTGCTTATCAGGGTGCTAAATCCGGCATATCCTGAAGGTATGATGCTTGCCATCCTTCTGATGAATGTATTTGCTCCGCTTATCGACCACTATGTGGTTGAAGCAAACATCAAACGCAGACTCAAACGGCTGAAAGCAGTTAAAGCCTGATAAATGAAAAACCGCAATTAATGCAATTCAAAAAACAAAGAATTTATGTACAGTAACGGCTATATTTTCAGATACGCTTCTATCATGGTCATCCTGGTAGCAGCAATACTTTCAGCCGCTGCCATCCTGCTGCAACCTGCACAGGAACGAAATGTCAAAATCGAAAAGATTCAGGACATTCTCAGGTCGGCCAACATTGAATCAACCACTTCCAATGCCGAAGAACTTTACGAAAAATATATCGTAAAGGAAATTGTCATCAACAGCGCAGGCGAGGAGATAGGTGTATACACAAACGGAGCTTTTGAAAAAGGTGACCGCAGGGCCTTTCTAATAGATCTTAAAACTGAACTCAAAGCCAAGCAGCAAATCAAATTAGGAAAGCCGGCACAGGAGCCTGTTTTCCCAATTTTTGTATGCCATATTGACAATGAGGACATCTTCATTATCCCTCTTTATGGAATGGGCCTTTGGGGACCTGTTTGGGGAAACATTGCGCTGAAAGGTGATCTGAATACCGTGGTAGGAGTAACTTTTGGGCACAAAGGGGAAACACCCGGTCTTGGAGCAGAAATATCAACCGATATTTTTACTGCTCAATTCCCATCAAAGAAACTCTTTGATGCTGATGGAAATTTTTCATCAATTGTCGTAGTTAAAGGTGGTGTAGCAAACTCCAACATAGATCCGGCGCATGGCGTTGATGGAATATCAGGCGGAACAATAACCAGCAATGGTGTTTCTGCAATGATAAATGATTGTCTGGAGAATTATGTAACGTATATCAAAAATCAAAAAGCCATATGAGTACTGTAAAAACTGAAAGAGAACCAATGTTCTCTGCGAAAACCAAGAAATTACTTATAGGGCCGCTGAGTAAGGACAATCCGATTACAGTTCAGGTATTGGGAATTTGTTCAGCACTGGCCGTAACTGTCAAACTTGAACCGGCAGTTGTAATGTCGATCTCTGTAATTGCAGTTACAGCTATTGCAAATCTGCTTATTTCTCTGCTGAGAAATACCATTCCTCCTCGAATAAGAATTATTGTGCAACTTGTTGTTATTGCTGCACTTGTGATTCTTGTTGACCAGATACTTAAAGCCTATGTTTACGACGTAAGTAAACAACTCAGTGTTTTTGTGGGACTTATAATCACAAACTGTATCATCATGGGCCGCCTAGAAGCTTTTGCAATGGCAAATAAGCCCTGGCCAGCTTTTGTTGATGGAATAGGCAATGGACTTGGATATGGAATTATCCTGATTATTGTTGCTTTCTTCCGCGAATTGCTGGGATCAGGAACCATCTGGGGTTTTCATGTTATGCCAAAAGCATTCTATGAATTGGGCTATGTGAACAACGGACTAATGATTCTGCCTCCTATGGCACTTATAGTCGTCGGTATTATTATCTGGGTGCAACGCTCAAAAAACCCTGAATTACAGGAAGAAAACTAGTCAATCACCCAATACACAGACTGATTATGGAAAATCTTTTAAATATATTTGTGAAGTCAATCTTTATTGACAACATGATTTTTGCTTACTTCCTGGGAATGTGTTCCTATCTGGCAGTATCAAAAACAGTAAAAACTTCAGTTGGGCTCGGTGTTGCTGTAATCTTCGTTTTGGGGATTACCGTACCGGTTGACTATCTGATCAACAACTATCTTCTGCGGAAAGGCGCACTATCATGGCTCGGAGCTGACTTTGCAACTTTAGACCTCAGTTTCCTGAGTTTTATCATGTTCATTGCAGTTATTGCTTCTATGGTGCAGCTGGTAGAAATGGTTATTGAAAAGTTTTCTCCGACCCTTTATGCATCGCTTGGAATTTTCCTTCCACTTATTGCTGTAAACTGCGCTATCCTTGGTGGGTCGCTCTTTATGCAGGAACGTGACTATGGCTCAATTGCTGAAGCAACATCCTTCGGATTAGGCAGTGGACTGGGCTGGTTTCTGGCTATTGTTGCCATTGCTGCCATCAGGGAAAAAATCAAGTATTCGAATGTGCCCAAACCACTCAGAGGGCTGGGAATTACATTTATAATCACAGGGCTTATGGGTATTGCATTCATGAGCTTCATGGGTATTAAACTCTGAACTTCTTAGGAAACCAACAACTACAACTGAAAAACACAGATATGGGAACCGGAACAATTATATTAATCAGTATTGTGGTATTTCTCACCATAATACTCATGCTGGTTGGACTCTTGCTTTATGTCAGGGCAAAGCTTACCCCTCCAGGTAAAGTCAAAATTACTATTAATGATGATACTGTGCTTGAAGCCGATCCGGGTTCAACTTTGCTTAGTACGCTTGCCGTTGAAAAAATATTTCTCCCATCTGCTTGTGGTGGAGGCGGAACCTGCGCCATGTGCAAATGCCAGGTATTTGAAGGTGCAGGCGATATTCTGCCAACCGAAAAGGGATATTTTACACGCAAGGAACAACAGAACAACTGGCGTCTTGGTTGTCAGGTTAAGGTAAGAGGCGACCTGAAAATCGGAATTCCCAAAGAAATATTCGGAATTAAGAAATGGGAATGCGAAGTGGTAAGCAACCGGAATGTTGCAACCTTTATCAAAGAATTTGTTGTAAAGTTGCCTGAAGGTGAAACCCTTGATTTTCAATCAGGAGGATACATTCAGATTGATGTTCCCAAAGTTGATGTTGATTTCAAAGACATTATAGTTGAAGACAAATTCCGCGAAGACTGGGATAAACTGAAAATCTGGGATCTGAAGATGAAAAATCCGGAACCCATCTTCAGGGCCTATTCAATGGCCAATCATCCTGCTGAAGGAAATATTGTTATGCTGAATATCCGTATTGCTACCCCACCCTGGGATAGAGCAAAAAATCAGTTTATGAACGTGAATCCGGGAATTTGTTCTTCTTACATCTTCTCGCGCAAACCCGGCGACAAAGTAATGGTTTCAGGACCTTACGGCGAATTCCACATCAAAGATACCGGCAAAGAAATGCTCTATATCGGAGGTGGTGCAGGTATGGCTCCGCTCAGATCACAGATATTTCACATGTTTCATACCGAAAAAACCAACCGAAAGGTAAGTTACTGGTACGGAGCCAGATCGATGCGTGAAGTTTTCTATGACGATGAATTTGCTGCCATTGAAAAAGATTTCCCGAATTTCAAATTCAATATCGCATTGTCGGAACCACTTCCTGAGGACAACTGGACAGGATACACCGGATTTATCCATCAGGTTGTGCTCGATAATTATCTGAGCAAGCACCCTGAACCAGAGGAAATCGAATTTTACCTTTGCGGACCGCCGATGATGAATTCAGCTGTTTTTAAAATGCTTGATAATCTGGGAGTTCCAAAAGAAAGTATTGCATTTGACGACTTCGGCGGATAAACTCAATTTGATAACTTTTGTAAGGAAAGCACCGTTAATCGCGGTGCTTTTTCTTTATGTGCTGGAATTATCAGTACTTTCGCATTTCTAAAATACGATATGACATGAAAATTAAGTTAATCCTGTTTTCACTAAGTCTGGCTATCGCAGCAGGTTTTACATTCTGCGGAAGATTAACCACTGAAAATGAGGTAAAGTTAAATGGGATGGCGCAGGGAACATATTATGCCATTACATACTTTGATGCCGAAAACCGTAACCTGCAGCCTGAAATCGACAGCTTTTTCAAAGCATTTGATAAATCTGCTTCGGTTTATTTACCCGAATCCATCATTTCACGTTTCAATAATAATGACACCGGAACGATTGCTGATGATGCCTTTACAACGGTATTCAATAAATCCATTGAAGTTTCAGAAGCCACAAATGGAGCATTCGACATAACAACAATGCCACTCACCAATGCCTGGGGCTTTGGTTTTACTGACCCTATGAAACTAGATAATGCACAGGTAGATAGCCTGCTGAAGTTTGTTGATTACAGGAGGATTTCGCTTGTTGATGGTAAACTAATTAAAGAAATTCCCGAAATAAAAATTGATTACAATGCCATTGCGCAAGGTTATTCGGCCGATTTAATCGGGGAAATGCTGATTGAAAAAGGGATTACAAACTTTTTGATTGATGTAGGAGGTGAAGTTCTTGCCAAAGGGAAAAAACCGGATGGCACACTTTGGAAAGTCGGGATTGAGAAACCATCAAAAGAAGCTGATGACGAAAGAGCACTTGATGCAATTGTGGAGCTTGAAGACAAAGCACTTGCTTCGTCAGGCAATTATCGCAGGTTCTTCGTTAGAGATGGGAAAAGGTACGCCCATACCATTGACCCAAAAACCGGATACCCGGTAACCCATACCTTGTTAAGCGCTTCGGTTATGGCCAATGATTGTATGACAGCCGATGCCTATGCAACAGCTTTTATGGTTATGGGAGTCGAAAAAGCAAAAGAATTTCTGGAAAACCGAACTGATCTGGAAGCCCATTTTATTTACACCAACGATGAGGGGAAATATGAAACATGGACAAGTCCCGGCCTGAAAAAACTAATTCAAAAAAATGAATAGTGATTGAGATTGAATTGATTACTTAATCATTCTCACAGGTAGTTCCTTCCGCTTTACCACAAGAGCAGCCATAGCGTTCGCCGGTAGCAGGGTCAACACTGCTGCACGACTTCTTAAATTCTCCACCCTTTTTTACGAACATTTTTATGGCAATCCCCGCAATGGAGAGGCCTATGATTATGACTGCAAGTAGCACAACTTTGAGTATCATGAGAAAGTAATATTAAGTTTTGGTGTTTATTTTTTTAGAAAAAAGAACCTCTGCAATCAATTAACATCAGAGCCATCCAAAAGTTAGTAGCTTGGCGCAATGACTATTCTTTTAATTGCCGCTGCCTGTTGATTTCATAACAAAATATGCCTGTTGCCATAGATGCATTCAACGATTCAGCCCTCCCCTGCACACCGGGTATTGCCGAAGGTATGGTAATGCGATGAGAAACAAGTGACTGAATTTGTTTTGAAATACCATGCGACTCATTCCCGATTACAAGTACACCATTCATGCCGAGAGTAGCATCAGACAATGATTCTCCATCCAACAGTGCACCGTAAACCGGTGAGTGTTCAACAGCTTCCCGCAGAAACTGATCCAGATCGGTGTAATGCACGGGAATCCTGAAAACAGAACCCATACTTGCCTGAACAACCTTTGGATTCCATATATCTACTGTGCCTGTTGAGGCCACAATTCGCTGAATACCAAACCAATCGGCTGTGCGGATAATTGTTCCCATATTTCCGGGGTCACGAATCTGATCAAGCGCCAGAATCCATTCATTATCGCAACACTTAAATGCTTTGCTCTGTTTGATAAAAGCAACAGCCAACACTTGATTCGGAGTAGTAAGGTTGCTGACTTTTTCCAGGTCAGAATCGTTTATCTCTTCAATTTCGACGAGATACCTGCTGGGGGGAAGATGTGCACCGGAAATCCACTCCTGAGTGGCAAAGATGGTCTTAATTGCAAAGTCGCTGGCAAGGAGTTCACCAACCATTTTAACTCCCTCAACCACAAACAAACCTTCCTCCTGCCTGAATTTACTCAAACGGAGGGAAGTAATTAATTTTGACTGGTTTCTGCTAAGCATAAATGTAGAAAAAATCCCGGCTTTTGACCGGGATTAAAAATACAAAGATTTTTTCAGTTACTACTCAGCAAATACTTCAAAGTTTATCATTATGCTGACACCTTTGTGAAGCATAACTTTTGCTTTGTATTCACCAACTTCTTTCACTGAATCACCATCAAGGTGAATTTTTTTACGATCAACATCGTAGTTAAACTGCTCCTTGAGCGCTTCAGCAATCTGCAGTGAGTTAACTGAACCGAAAATCTTACCGGTTGAAGCAACTTTGGCTCCGATTTTAACGGTAACAGATTCGAGTAACTTTGCAAGTGCTTCGGCTTCGTTGCGAACTTTATCTTCTTTAAACGCTTTTTGTTTCAGCGTTTCGGCATTCATTTTCCTGTTTGCCTCGGTGGCGAGAATTGCAAAACCCTGAGGAATCAGATAATTTCGGCCATAACCATCGCGAACCTTCACAATTTCAGTTGCATAACCCAGGTTGGGGATATCTTTTTTTAGAATTACATCCATCGTTCTTTCCTCCTTATTTTAACAAATCTGCTACGTAAGGCATCAGCGCTATATGACGAGCCCTTTTAACTGCCTGAGCAACTTTACGCTGATACTTGGTTGAAGTTCCGGTGATACGGCGGGGAAGAATCTTACCCTGCTCATTCACGAATTTCATTAAAAAGTCAGCGTCTTTGTAGTCAATATATTTAATACCGCTCTTTTTGAACCGGCAGTATTTTTTCTTCTTAACATCTACCGCAATCGGGGTTAGATATTTTATTTCGTTGTTTGCTTGATTTGCCATTTTTCAATGATTTAAAAATTTAACCTTATGCTTCAGCTTTTGCTTCGGCAGCTGCGGCGGCTTTGTTTACACGTTTCTTTTCGTTGTAAGCAACTGCATGCTTGTCAAGAGCAACGGTGAGAAAGCGAAGAATACGCTCATCGCGTTTGAATGCAATCTCAAGGTCATTAATCAGAGGACCTTCAGCTTTGAATTCAATTAAATGGTAGAATCCTGAAGTTTTTTTCTGAATGGCATAAGCAAGTTTGCGTAAGCCCCAGTGATCTTCATGGACTATCTCAGCCCCCTTGTCTTTCAGCAATTTCTGAAATTTCGCGACCGCTTCCTTCATCTGTTCATCAGACAAAACGGGAGTCATAATGAAAACGGTTTCATAGTTTTTCAACATCTGCGTTTGGTTTAATTTTTAATTAATCGGTTTTTTAAACGGACTGCAAAAGTACAAAAAATTCTATTTAAAAAACCTAATCTTAAATTGATTTTTAAATCGTTATGGAAACCTCTATCACACTGATGCTTTAATGATTTCACCACATATAAATTCAGCTGCTTTTCCATCGCCAAAAACCGCTGGAAAATCAATAACCGGATTGTTTTCGAAGAATTCAAGTGCTTGTGTAATTCTTGTCTCATCGGCATCAGCTATAATACCGGCGCCAGCATTTACAATTTCAACCCATTCGGTCTCAGGACGAGCAATCACACAGGGCTTCCTGAAAAAGTATGCTTCCTTCTGCACGCCACCGGAATCGGTAAGAATCTGTGATGCATGATTTTCAAGCCAGGTCATTTCAAGAAACGAGACAGGAGGAATGATCTTTATAAAATCATTTTTCAATATTCCGCTGTACAATTCCTTTTCCAGATTCTTTTCGAGCAATGCCGATGTGCGTGGATGCAGCGGAACTATTATTTGCTGCTGACGCTTAAGACTGAATCGCTGCAACGCGCTGAAAATGGCTGAAAGTCTTTCAGGGATATCGGTATTGTTGTCGCGGTGAATGGTGGCAAGAATAAATTTTCCTTCCGTTATGTCGATTCCGGAAGGTTTTCGTGCTATTCCCGCAAAATGGAGTGTATTGTCATACATCACATCTCCGCAATGATAAATTCCGGGGTTGTCGCTTGAAAAGGGTGGCAAGGAATCGGCTCTAAAGCCTTCATGAACCAGATTGGCCAAACCAGTAGCCGTTGGGCTGAAAAGCAGCGTGGAAGCATGATCACACATAATGCGGTTGATCTCCTCGGGCATGGTTTTGTTGAATGACCTGAGGCCAGCTTCAATATGAGCGATTGGAATATGAATTTTGGATGCCGCAATTGCTCCTGCCAGCGTTGAATTGGTGTCGCCGTATAAAACCAGAAAATCAGGTTTTTCTTCGAGCAGAATATTTTCCAACCCTTCAATCATTCGGGCAGTCTGACGGCCATGCGGTCCGCTTCCGACACCCAGGTTATAGTCGGGTTTGGGAATACCCAGTTCATCGAAGAAAACCTGCGACATATTGGCATCGTAATGTTGTCCGGTATGAACAATTACTTCGCGTATCCTGCCCGAATATTCTTTGGCGATGGCTCTGCTCAGGGCAGCGGCTTTTATAATCTGAGGGCGTGCCCCAATTACTGTAACAATCTTAATCATCAATCCGGAATTAATTAAATTACATCAGTCCATTGTCAGCAAAACTGTAATAGCTTTCATCGGCTATAATCAGATGATCAAGCACCTTGATATCGAGGAAATTGCCAGCATTCTTTATCTTATCGGTCAGGTTTCGGTCAGCTGTACTTGGGTTAAGGTTTCCTGAGGGATGGTTGTGGCATAAAATAATACCTGCTGCATTTTGTTCCAGCGCCAGCTTAAATATCTTTTTGGGATCAACCACTGTGCCGGCCTGCCCTCCCTCGCTTATTTGCTCAACTGAAATCCTGCGGTTCGCATGATTCAGCAAAAGTACCCAGAATTCCTCATACAGACAATCGGCAACACTGGTGTAGAGCAAATCAAATGCATCGCGGCTTGATGATACGGTTTTGCGTACCGGAACTTCAGCCAGGCGACGACGCATTCCCAGCTCAAGTGCAGCAATGATGCTTAAAGCTTTAGCCTCCCCTATGCCTTTGTGGCGCATCAGATCGTCAATTGATAATTTGGAAAGCGCAATAAGATTATGATCAACTTTTTGTAAAAGACTCCGGCCAAGCTCAACTGCTGATTGCGATATTGATCCTGATCTTAAAAGAATTGCAATGAGTTCGGCATCGCTGAGCGCCTCTTTGCCTTTATTCATTAACTTTTCGCGGGGCTGGTCATCTTGAGCCCACTGGTGTATAGGCATTCTTGCAGAAGTATCTTCCATATTTATAAGAATTTCGATTGGCTAAAATACACATAATGCAAATCACTATTGTCCGGTAAAAATCAAAAAAAAATCTTGCCACAAAATCTCCAAGACTCCAAATTACACCAAATGAATAAATTACATTGGTGATTTTTGGTGATTTAGTGCTTTGGTGGCAACTTTAATAAGGTAAGGTACCGTTCTGCAACTTTTGTCAAAGATTGACAATATCAGTCATTTGGAATAATATTCGATACTTTTCCCGACCAACAATGAATGCAAATAAAAAACCCCCGTACTAAAGCACGGGGGTCACAATTAATCTCTAATTGATTAAGCCAGTTTATTTACGAAGCGGGTAAGCTTTGATTTAAGGTTACCTGCTTTATTCTTGTGAATAATAGTCTTCTGGGCAAGTTTATCGATCAGTGAACAAAGCTTTGGAAGCTTTTCGGTTGCTTCAGCTTTATCTTCCAGAGCCCTGAATTTGCGAACGGCATTGCGCATGGTTTTGCCATAATACCTGTTGCGAAGACGACGGGTTTCGCTGGTTTTGATTCTCTTGATTGATGATTTATGATTTGCCATTTTGTTAATCTGTTTTTGTAGTCCGTAGGGGAATCGAACCCCTATTACCAGGATGAAAACCTGGCGTCCTAACCGTTAGACGAACGGACCGTTAGGGTTTTGTTGTTTTGGGACTGCAAATGTACAACTATTTTTTATACCTCCAAATTTCAATTTATTTTTTTTGCACTTTTTTTGGATATTGTTATTGACCGGAATGTTAATGATTGATTGTCATTGCCTTACCTGCAAAATACATTCACATCAGTCGATGGGTTTTATGCCATTTGTATCAGCCTGAAAGCGAAATCCAAGCCTTTTTCCGGTTTTTATCATCATATTATCGAGCGATGCCTGAATTTCAGATACCGTTACAAGCTTTACTGCATCATATGGAGGGGTGAGCAAATCAAAGTTTATGGTGTATAAAATTGCTGATTCTACAATTTGAGTTACCGTTTCACACGAAATAACCGAAGTTGCAAAATTGTTATAAAGCATCCCTATCTCTCTTTTTCCTTCAATGAAATAATGCATATCCCGGTTGATAAATATTCTTCCGATCATATATCCTACATCATTCATCCTGTTGTACTTAAACGAATCAGCAAGGAAATTATAGATGTTGATTACTCCGCTGTACGACCGCGACTTGTCATCATTGATGTACTGTGTCTTCATTACTTCATGCATCCTTGAAAACTCAAAGATGTTGGTATGCATCATGAAAATCAGCACATCACCACCGAATTTCAGCTCCAGTTCAAACTCGCTTTTGTCATAAAACTCAAACGGGATGACCGGCTCACTGCCATTATACTTTTGGTGGTAAGCAGCTACCATATCCATTATTACACTTTTCAGCAGTTTAAAAGTGGTGAGCGCATTCTGATAAACCTCTTGTTTGAGAATGGCTTTTTTCCTCAAAACCTCAAATAATTCCGAATTGGTTGCTTTTTCTTCCATAAAACAGGTTGATTTGAGTTTGCCTTAAATATAAAGAGCAAACCTATAATTTTTATTGTTCACTTACAAGAAATGAGTTTTAAAATTTGCTGTAAAAAATAATGATACGGGCAAAAAAAACCGGGGTGGCTATTATAAAGCCTGTTTACTTTTGTACCTGCCAGCAATCACCAATGCACACCTTTGTCCATCCATTGCTGATGATACAATACCTCCGGCATAGCCAGCACCTTCTCCACATGGAAACAAACCTTCGAGTTGGGGATGGCACAATGTATTTTCGTCTCTTGGAATCCGAACTGGTGATGATGTCCGGGATTCGAAGCCTGTTAATACTGCTTCTTCGGTGAGAAAACCCTTCATTTTCTGGTCAAAATCACGAAAAGCGATCTTAAGCCGGTGAGCAACAAACGCCGGCAATAATTCATGCAGCGGCTGACTCAGAAGCCCCGGATTATATGAGCATTCAGGAAGCGATGATGATACTTTGTTCTTTAAAAAGTCTGTCATTCTTTGAGCAGGAGCTTTAAAACTTCTGCCTGCGGCTTCCCAGGCTCTGGTTTCGAGATCGCGCTGCAGCTCAAGTGCGGCAAATGCACCGGCAGAGTTGAATTGTTGCCAGTCGGCAGGCTCAATGGCTACTGCAATTCCCGAATTGGCAAAAGGTGAATTTCTTCTTGAATTTGACATTCCGTTTACCACGGTTTCTCCTTCTGAAGTTGCAGCCGGAACAATAATACCTCCCGGGCACATGCAAAATGAAAATACACCGCGTCCTTCGGCCTGGGTTACCAGACTGTAAGTTGCTGCCGGAATATGCTCACCACGATCATCCATGCGGTATTGAATCTTGTCGATCAACTGCTGCGGATGTTCCACCCTGATTCCCAGGGCAAACGGTTTGGATTCCAGTGTAAGGTTATAGCTGACCAGCATTTCATATACATCCCTTGCTGAATGGCCGGTAGCCAAAATCACGGAATCGGCCTGATATTCATTGCCAAGATGGTCGGTTACACCTTTTATCTTGCCTTTTGAGATGCTGAGGGCGGAAACTCTTCGGTTAAAAAAGAAATCGCCACCGGCTTCAGTGATGGTTCTGCGCATGGATGCAATAATTCCGGGGAGTCTGTCGGTGCCTATATGCGGATGGGCATCAATCAGAATATCCTCACTTGCGCCATGCTCAACTAAAGTCCTGAGAACGCCGCTTACATCTCCGCGCTTGCTGGCCCGGGTATATAATTTCCCATCAGAATAGGTACCAGCCCCACCCTCTCCAAAACAATAATTGGAATCGGGATTCAGTTTCTCGCCACGATTGAGCAAGGAAATATCATATTTTCGGGCTTTAACATCCTTGCCACGTTCGATGATAACGGGTCGTAATCCGTTTTCAATAAGGGTGAGTGCGGCAAAAAGTCCGGCAGGACCAGCTCCGATAATAATAACCTGAGGGCGTCGTGAAACATCAGGATAGGAGGATTTGGCAATCTTTTCAGAAAAAGGGATATGCTCTCCGATAAAAATCTCAGCCTTTAACCTGAAAACCACTTTGTTGCGGGCGTCAATCGAACGTTTCAAGGGTTTGATATGGTATATCCTTCCCTGAGGCACACCAAGCAGGGAGGCAGCAACATGCTTCCATCTGGCAGGATCTGCTGCATCAGGTGGGTTTAACTTCATTTCGAGAATTTTCCTCATCAGCAGACAAAAATTACAGAGATCAATCCGGGTAAAGATTGAAAAACTATTTCTTTAACAATAGATCAGGGGAAATGTTATTCAAACGTGAATGAAAGCAGAAAGAGCTTTGAACTCATTTTATCAACTGCATCGGTGTAGATATTGCCTTCACGTTTCAGAATATCGTTAATTCCATAGGCCATTTTCAGTTCGATACCGAATTTAAAGAAGGTGGTATAGAAATCAAGACCAGCGCCGAGTTCACCATAAATGTCGTTGCGGTTAATGGCAACATAAATGCTGTTGTTATCTTCTCTTTTTTTCTTCGAATCACTGGCAAGGTCGAGTGAATATTTAGCACCGACTAACCAGTAAGGACGAATATTATTTAACCGGCTGCCTTTATACTTTAAATGCAGCGGAAATTCCACAAAAGTTGACTGAAGTTTTTTATTGACAAGAATATTGCTTTCTGTTCCACCGAAATTGGTTCGGATTGAATAGAGGATATCACGCTCTCCAAAAGACAACGAGGGCACAAAACGAAGGTCAGCGAAATCATTTATTCTTAAATTGGATACAATGCCAATTGTAAATCCCAGGGCAGGCTTCTGCTCCATTCCAAGTAAGTTGGCTGAATCGGAATATAGATCCGGAGTTTGAAGCGAATTGTAGGTAACATCCTGAAATCCAGGCTTGGTGTTTATTGAAAACAACATTTCATTCATTCCCAGAATAAACCCGAAATGGTAGGGTGCGAGATCGTAAGAAGGCAGATTGCGAACCTTTATTCTCTGGGAAAAAGCATCAGACGAAATTGCTGCAAAAAGCAAAACCAATATAATTATTCGAAGTGGAAACCTGTGCACGGATTTTATTTTTTCTAATGTAACGACAAGATTGCTTTTTTATTTTGAATTGTTATTCAGGGTTGTCCGGGTTACTCAATAATTGTAAGCAACGACATTGCCTCACTGAACAACCGGTTTTTGTCTATTGGCACAACACCAACATGTTCGCAAACCAACCCTCCTGCAAGATTTGAGAGTGCAACGGTCAGTTCAGGCGATAAGTTTGCTGCCAGACAAAGCGATGCAATGCTGATAACGGTATCACCGGCTCCGGAGACATCAGAAATATTGCGGAAGTGTGCAGGAATTAATACTTCAACAAGCTCGCCATCAACATCCCTGTTCAAATAAACTCCTCTTTCCGAAAGTGTTACCATAACTGACCGGACGGATTGTTGCTGCCTGAGCATCATCGAGGCTTTTCTCAGACTTTCAATATCCGAAGCATTCACCTCTATTTTCAGACCTTCGCGTAGCTCTTTCAAATTGGGTTTGAACAGCTCCACTCCTTTGTATGCATTAAAATTCTTTTTCTTGGGATCAACCACCACAGGAATTCCACGGGCAGAAGCAAGGGCGAGAACACTTTCAATAACAAATGGGGTAAGTACTCCTTTGTTGTAATCCTGAAAAATAATTACATCGATTTTAATATTATCCAGATGATCTTTTGCCCTCTGAATTAATAGAGTTTCGTCAGTTTTCGTGAGATCAGTGTCAATTTCCTCATCCACCCTGAGCATCTGATAATTGTTGCCGATAATTCTGAACTTAATGGTCGTAATTCTATCGGAACTGCGGATAATACCTTCATCGGAAATACCATCATGCTTAAGCAGATCAATAAAATCCTGAGCGCGATGATCGTGCCCGATTACAGAGCAAAGCAAAGGAACAGCACCCAGCGATTTAATATTCAGGGCAACATTGGCTGCGCCGCCCAGCATATTTTCGCGTTTTCGGAGCAAAACCACCGGTACCGGCGCTTCGGGTGAAATACGATCAACCTTACCCCTCAGATATGAATCAATCATAACATCGCCGAGAATCAGTACATGCTTGCCTTCGAATCCTTTAAATGCTTCGTTGATCTTTTCAGGGCTGGTTTTCATTGATGAGTTGTTCTGTGAATGATTTGTAAAGCGGTGCAAAGATATGCATTCCTGAATGAAGGTTCAAAATTCGCTAACCATTGACTTCCTCAAAGAAATCTTTATTAAAATTTACCAGATACAACTCTTTTGCTGTGCGGGTTACTGCGGTATAAAGCCACTTTATAAATGAGCTGTCAATCATTTCATCGGTAAGATAACCATGATCGATAAATACAGCATCCCATTGTCCGCCCTGAGTTTTATGACAGGTGAGTGAGTAGGCAAACTTGGCTTGAACGGCATTATAAAAGGGGCTGGTTTTAACTTTCTCAACCCTTGCCGAAGCTGGTGAAATTTCAGTATAGTCAAGAAGTATCTCGTCGTAAAGTTTTTTAATCTCCTCATGAGGCATTGATGCTGAAACTACATTCATTGAATCAAGAAGCAGTTTGATTTCAATCACACCTTCATCGGGATAATCGAGCAATTGTATGGTGATTTCGGCAAATCTGAATCCATACATTTCGCTGATATTTCTGATTCTTCTTACCTCAGCCATATCGCCATTGGCAATAAAACCAGCTTTCGATCCTTTGGGAAGCCAGAAATAATTGTTTTTGGTGATCATAATTATATCACCTGCAGAGAGCTCGGTTTCACGAAACAGCATGCGAGCCCTTACTTCATTATTGAAAAGATTGGCGCGTTTGTTTGAACGGGTAATTATGGCGGTGTTTTCAATTCCGAAGCGGGAATAGCACGAATTCAGGGAATCCTCAAAATCAGAACCATCAATTCTTTTGATGTCGGAAAATCCTGTCAGATTAAAGAAAGGTGGATTGGGTTTATCAATATCGGCAAATTGCCTGAGCCTGGTCGCATTTGCAAGCACTCCGCTGTCGAGCGATTGCCTGACAACTTCGCTGAGCTCATACGAATCAATATCGAGATGATAAAGGTTACGCAGATACTCTGCATTCAGTGCAGGACTCAGTTCATCTCCAACCGGAGGCAATTGCGCGCCATCGCCAATAAGCAAAAGCCTGCATCCTTCTGACTTATAGATGTATGTTATGAGGTCTTCGAGAATATCGCGGTGTGAATAGATACCCTGATCAGCTGAAGCTGTCGGGCCGGGAATCATCGAGGCTTCATCAACAATAAAAAGGGTAAACTTATGAGGATTTGCAGCAAGGGTCATCGACAATCTCCCGTCGCTGTTTTGTGAAGCCCGGTAAATTTTCCGGTGAATGGTGAAAGCCTGCTTTTTGGAGTATCCGCCCAACACTTTTGCAGCTCTTCCTGTTGGAGCCAATAGCACAGATTGCATTCCGGCAAGCGGAAGTACCCTTACCAGCGCACTAACCAGAGTAGTTTTGCCTGTACCTGCATAACCTTTCAGCATAAATGCATGAAGGTGTTTGGGCTGATCGGCGCGTGTGATGAAGGAAGAAATGAGATCTATGGCTTCAATCTGACCACTGGTAGGCTCATGGCCCAATTCGCTTATTATTTTCCCGGCAACAAGGCGGGCATCCATTTCAAGCATATAGCAAAACAAAAATTAGAACGGGTAACCAATGCCAAAATTCCAGTTGATATCTCTCATTTGAAATTTCAGCGGTCTGAACCACCTTGAACCAGACAACTTTCCGGGATCATAAACCGGTATTCCTCCATCAATTCTGAAAATAAAAAAGCTAAAATCAAACCTGAAACCTAATCCAGAATCAACAGCCAGTGATTTCAGAAACCGGGAAGCCTGGAAATGACCTTGCGGAAAATCCTGACTTTCCTTAAGTAACCAAATGTTTCCGGCATCTAAGAAAAGACCGCCGTTTAAAAAACTATACATAGGAAACCGATACTCGATGTTGGCTTCCATCCATATATCACCAACCCTTTCGAAGCTTGATTTTACTTTTGAATAATACTCTCCGGGCCCTACAGACCTGATTGGCCATCCTCTGAGCCCGTTAGCGCCTCCAGCAAAGAATCCCTTTTCAAAAGGCAGTGCCAATGAATTCCCATAGGGAACTCCGATACCAAAAGCGGTACGATAAGCTATACTTTGTCCTTGCCTGACAGGCTGATAGAATCTGATGTCAATATCGGTACGCAAATATTGTGCATACCTGATTCCGAATAATGTGTAATTGCCATTAATATCTGTTTTGGCATCGAACAGGTTGCTGTACAAATTTAAAACATTCCCCGCCGATTCAATATTTCCTCTGAGAAACCAATAATTCTTACCGGAATTAAGAACCTGATTATTAAAGACAAAGGAGTACTTCATGGCCAGCACAAGATGATCGGTATATTGATTAAGGAAGCGTGGGTCTCCAAGATCTTTCAGGTAAACCGAAAAGATACTATCGCGAACTATACTGACAGAACTCAGCTCAACCGGCGTAAACAAATGCCTGGCAACCTGAGATGCATTCCATTCGTAGCCAAAAGATAAATAACTTACATACCGCGTGTAAAGTGTTCTTTGCTGGTAGTTGAATCCCATGTCAACAGATGTTGTTGCTTTAGAGTTCAATCCAAGCCTTTTGAATTTAAACGGTGTGAGCAATGTTGGAAAATCAAGTCCGGCCTCAAATCCTGATTCAAGTGAGTTGAAAATCGACGATTTGTCGATTCCTTCAATATTAAAGTCTGGTTCCAGCTCAAAAGCACCTTTAAGCTTAAGCCGGAGCGTTTCAGCACCTCTGAATATATTTCGGTTTCGGTATCCAAGGCTGCTTCCGATTCCAAAATAACCACCGGCAACGGTACCTTCGGCGTCAACTGTAAACATATTAACCGGAGCCCTGACCATACGTATATCGCAATCTAACAATCTGTACCCCAGCAATGTATCATTACTTATGGCCAAAGGGTTTACATTAACTGAAACAATCCTGCTTAATCCAAGGTTCTGCAGGCGATTGTAGGTTAGGTTTATATATTTCTGGCTATACGGTTGTCCCGGAAAAATGAATAGTGATCGCGATAAAACAATCGGCCTTAATCGCAGTTGGGTGCGGTAAATCTGATAAAAATCGGGAGACTTCCGCAACAAAGTATCGCTTTTGGCACGAAAAGCAAGTGTGTCAGTTTGTGTAACGCCCATGCTTGCTGCATCTGCAAAATTAGAATTGACATAAATGTTGTTGATAAAATAGCGCTCATGGTTCAGGTATCTGACGGTATCATCTTTTATTCCGGAACGGGGCCGTAGATTTTCAATGCGAACAGCAACATCTGCAGTTCTCTGATATTCAGAGGTATCTATCTCAAAAAAGATATATTCCCTCGAAAATGCATAATAACCAATATCTCTCAACTCACGGGTTATACGCTCTCTTTCATCTCTGATCAGATAGGCATCATATTGCTTCCCTGGCTTGAGAAGAGAGGACTTTTGAATCCCATCCATAAAGTACCTCAGGCTGTCGCCGGCAATTATGTAACTGATCGTTCCGAATTTGAAGGGCTCACTGGTATGGGTAAAATATCTGACTTTTGATCGCCCGCGCTTTAATTGTATGGTACGACTAACTTTAGCTCCAAAATATCCTTTATTATTGAGATAAATAGTCATTGGAATCATTGAATTATCCACGTAAGCCGAATCGAGCAGAACAGGCTCCTTTCCCAGTTTGGTGGCCAGCCATCGCTTGGTTCTGGTATCGCGCCCACCGGAAAACAAATCGTTTATCCAAACTCCTGACCTGAACAAGCCCAAAATCTTATTGTTTGGCTTCGGCTGAGCAAAATTTACCAGGTCATCGCTATTGATCCCGGGACGGTCAGTTTTAATTGTATTGGAAACATGAAGATAGCCTCCGCGCTTCTGTACCCGCTTTGCCGGACTACAGGAAACGAATACCGAAACCAGTAAAACCGGTATAATAAAACGTACCAATGACAA
This sequence comes from Bacteroidales bacterium UBA5197, assembly GCA_002412885.1. Lineage (GTDB taxonomy): Bacteria > Bacteroidota > Bacteroidia > Bacteroidales > Lentimicrobiaceae > Lentimicrobium. The sequence goes on along the minus strand of DHVX01000052.1, from coordinate 71,870 downwards.
TAGGGAAGAATTTCTCATGGGATGAAAAGTATGCAAATTTAATGCAAAACCGTTCATAATATAAAAGAAACATAGAAATACTAAAGCATTTGGCAGACAGCGCAATTAATGAAAACAGGATAAAATGAAAAAAGCCACCAAAGGTGGCTTTAATCTGTGGGAGCAACAGGGTTCGAACCTGTGACCCCCTGCTTGTAAGGCAGGTGCTCTGAACCAGCTGAGCTATGCTCCCATTCTTATTTCAATGTTCATCCGATAATTCTAAACCCGAATGAGGTTGCAAATTTACACACAATTTTGATTCATGCAAGAGCTATTAAAAAAAATATTGATTAAATTATCGAAGCAGCTTACAATGGTTTAATATTCAATTATTTAGCATTAATCTGTAAATCAACCTGATCAAAAGAACAATATTATGCGAATTGAGCCCGTATTGGCTTGTAGTTGTATTATATAGATGATTTACAGCGCATTGACTGATTCAACAAATGACAAAATTATTAATTAATAATCAGCTGATTTCGAAAAAATGAAATCTGTGAAAACATATTTAATTCAACCTCTCCCTACTCCCCTGCTTTTTATTAGCTTTACAAGCTAAATCTTAAAGTCGCGTTTCACCATAATTTAAACTATATGTTTCCTTACCGAATAGGCATGGGGTATGATGTTCACAAGCTTGAAAGCGGCCTGCCGTTTGTGCTTGGAGGCGTTGCGGTAAAACATCATTCAGGAGCTTTGGGCCACTCCGATGCCGATGTTTTGCTGCATGCCATTTGTGATGCACTTCTGGGTGCGGCAGCAATGCGCGACATCGGATTTCATTTTCCTGATACCGACCCGAACCTCAAAGGCATTGATAGTCGAAAGTTACTGACCCGTACTGTTGAAATTCTGAACGCGAAAGGCTGGAAAATCGGGAATGTTGATTGCACCATAGCCCTTCAAAAACCCAAAGTTGCAGGATATATCCTGAAAATGCAATCTGAGATTGAGAAAATTACCCAATCGGGAGAAGGTAGTATTTCAGTAAAAGCCACCACCACCGAAGGCCTCGGATTTACCGGACGTGAGGAAGGTGTGGCAGCATGGGCGGTTGCTTTAATTTATCAAAGTGGTCTGAACGATAAATCCTGATTAAAAAAACAGGAAATTTTAAATGAATTACCAATTTAAAGCCAATGGATATCCGTTATCTTGAACATCACAGAATTGACATGGCTGCATGGGACAACTGCATAAGCAAAGCAGTAAACGGAAATGTTTATGCATGGTCATGGTATCTGGATATGATGAGCTCTGACTGGGATGCATTGGTTGGAGGGGATTATGAAACAGTTTTTCCATTAACTTTTCGCGTAAAAGCAGGGATACATTATTTATATCAGCCATTTTTCACCCAACAATTGGGCATTTATTCAGTAAATCAGCTAACGCCTGAAATTATTGGAATATTTTTGGATTCCATTCCTGGCAAATTCAAATTTGCAGAAATCAATCTCAACGCATACAACAAACCCGACCCCCTAAAATTCAAAGTCAGTAAGAACCTCAACCATGAACTTGATCTGATTGAACCTTATCTGGAAATTAAAAACAAGTATAAAGAAAACATTAAGCGGAACATCAGCAAAGCCGTTAAAAAAGGAATCAGTGTAAGTACCAATGTGAAACCTGAAGATATCATTTCTCTTTTCAGAGACAACCGCGGCAAGGACTTTGACCACTTGAATGAATTTGATTATCGCAGGCTGCAACGGCTGATTTATCAATGCATCAGTCAGAGTAAAGCTATTTGCTACGGTGCATACTCGTCAGGCAACTCATTGTGCGCCGGCGCAATATTGCTTTTCAGTCATCGTAAGGCCATTTTTCTATTCTCTGCTACCAATGATGAAGCCAGGGGCAATGGAGCAATGTCGTTTTTGATTGACAGATTTATTCAGGATTCATCAGGCAATCATATCACACTTGACTTCGAAGGATCAAATGACCAGAATCTGGCCAGATTTTATCGTGGCTTCGGATCAACTGTGCTCTCTTATCCTTCGGTGATGATCAATCGGCTACCATGGCCGCTTAATCTGCTACCGGAAATCAGGAAAAAACTCAAGAAATTGATCAGATCTGTAATAAAAAAATGAAAATGTCTGTTTCACTTTACAACCACAGAACAAAAAAAACTCCCCGATCATAAGATGGGGAGTTTTTATTTTATGAATTTCCGGATCCACTGAAGTCCGGCAACTATTTATTTTCCTGCTTCTGGAAAGCTTCAAAATCGAAGTGAAGGGTGAAACGAAGTGTATTTTCAAGCGGATTTTTGGCTTGTCCTCCGGTTGGAATCAGATAAGCAAAGTCGAGTCCGAAAACATTGTAACGCAGTCCGGCACCCAGGGTGAAAAACTTACGGTTTCCTTTGAGGCGATCTTCGTAAAAATATCCGCCACGGATTGCAAACTGTTTGTCGTACCAGTATTCTACTCCCACAGCAAACGAAAATTCTCTCATCTCTTCCTTAAATCCGCCTGGTGCATCATAAAACGACTGCAGCATACCTACAGGTACACCAACATTCGGATCTTTACCGAAAGCGATCAGTTGCGAACCATCTTCACCAAGAATAGGGAGACCTAAGGAATCGGTTGCATAAATCGGAGGAGTCGGAATGAGAAGTTTATTCACATCAACCATGAATGACAACCTGTTATAATCGTCAATATCAAGGGTAAGCGACGGGCCGAAACGAAGATTGGTAGGAATAAAATCACGCTCGGTATTGTCGTCAGAATAAGATATTTTTGAACCTATATTGCTGATATTCAAACCCCAGGCAAAATATCCGTCCATGGTTGGAAATTGTACATCGTGCTGTGAATAGAGTGCAATATCAGCGGCTACAGAACGGCCTGGCTTTGTTGAAGCACCTCCGACACTTTGTCCCTGTGTAAGATTTGAATTGATAAACCTGGCGGAAACGGCTCCTGAAAGATTTTTGGTAAGCTTTCGCGAATAAGCTGCACTCAAGGCAAATTCATTGGGGCGGTAGTTTCCGATAGTTCCACCCTGAATATCGGTAAATGTTATGTCGCCGAGAGAAAAATAAAGCAGTGATCCTGAAATTACCTGATCATCTCCAAGCTTTGCATAACCGGTAAGATATGCCAGATTAATGTCGCTGACCAATGCCCTAAGCCATGGACTGTAAGACATGGAAAAACCCATGGAGTTCTCAATGTAGGTATATTTTGCCGGATTCCAATGCAATGAATTGGCATCAGGAGCACTTGAAACCCCCGCTTCACCCATTCCACCTGAACGTGCATCAGGAGCAATCTGTAAAAAAGGAACAGCAGTGGTAATTGTGTTCAAATCCTGTCCAATATAAGTAGTGGATTGAGCATGTACAAATGAAGATAATGCGATAAAAATCCCGATTAGAAGGGAAAACCGCAAAGATGTGGGAATTCGCATAAAACTCGTTTTAATTAAAGTGCGCAAAGTTATTGATAAATTTTGTGATTTTAATGCTTAACAAACGAAGACAACATACAATTATTGCCCCGAATGCACCAAATGTATTATTCAGATCAGGAAAACTTCAATCCTAATGAATTATTGTGCAGAAAGGGAAATATATTATCAACGCTATATTAACAGCCGTAATGAAATTAGGTTTAATACCGGGCTTTTTTAAGAGAAATCATCAATATGAATTTATTGCGGAATAAGGATGTGGATTCTTTTAATCCATAACAATTATTAATCTTATGGATAGCTGCCTGATGTTCTCATTTTTTACTGCGAAGAGTAGTTTTAAGTATCTTCGCAAATGAAAAAATTATACGCTGTACGATGATCATATTTCGCAATTTAGTTGTTGCTTTTTTGATATCCTTTCTCCAGTTGCCTGTGTCTGAAGTTTCTGCACAGAAGGGCTATCCGGAAAATGCATTTATTTCTCCTGTTGACATACCTATATATCTTTCGGGTTCATTTGCTGAACTGAGGGCAAACCATTTTCATTCAGGCATCGACATCAAGACCCAGGGCGCGGAAGGCAAAAATATATTTGCCTGTGCTGATGGATATGTTTCACGAATCAGAATATCCCCATATGGCTTTGGAAAAGCAGTATATGTTGTTCATCCAAACGGATTCTCAACGGTGTATGCTCACCTGAGGAATTTTTCGCCGGAAATTGACAAATGGGCAAAATCAGAACAATACAGACTTCAAAAGTTTGATGTTGACCTGTTTCCATCGGCCGGATTGTTAAAAGTGAAACAAGGTCAGGTAATTGGCTTTTCAGGAAATTCAGGTTCATCGCAAGGCCCGCACCTGCATTTTGAAATAAGAGATTCCCGAACGGAAGAGCCCATAGATCCCTTACTTTTTGGTATTGCGATCAAAGATTTTACCAGACCTACCATCAACGGGCTGCGCATTTATCCCGCGAACGATGAAAGCCGCGTAAATGGCAGCAACAAACCTTTCGAACCGGAATTGAAAGGGTGGGGAGCTTTGTATCAATTGAAATCAACAGATACAATAGAGGTAGCAGGCGATTTTTATCTGGGATTGGATGCTCATGATCTGATGAATAACTCCGGTAACAAAAACGGAGTCAACCTATTTCAGGTTTTCGCAGATTCGGTTCTGCAGTTTCACTGGGAAGCCAATAAATTCAACTTCAATGAAACCCGGTACATCAACAGTTTTATTGATTATGCAACCTATCACAGAAACGGCAAAAGATATATGCTTACCCGCAAGGCACCACAAAATAAACTAAGTATGTATCATTCAATTGTCAACGATGGGGTTATTTCGACACTTCCAGGTAAAACAATGCAAATTTTAATCAGGGTTGCTGATGGCAAACAGAATGAATCCATGCTCAATTTTTACATTAAAGGTGTGAAAAAAGCAGCACCAGTTAGTCCGGCAAGTGTGGGAGCACAAACATTCAGTTACCGGAATATCAATCAGTTCCGCACTGCTCATATCAACATATCGTTACCCGGAAAATGCCTGTATGAAGACACTCCTTTTGAATATTCAGCAGAAGCTTCACAGCCATGGAGTTGCTCAATGATACACAAAATACACAATCCGGAAGTCCCGCTTCACGACTATTTTGAAGTTTCAATCCGCATTGACAGTTCGTGTAAAATTCCGGTTTCGAAGCTAATGATGGTGCGGCTCAATAAAAACAACAAACCCGTGTACATTGGCGGAGAGCCGGATGGAAACTTTCTGAAAGCCCGGATTCGTGAATTTGGCCGCTACACCCTGATGGCCGATTCAATATCGCCGGTAATCAAGGCAGTAAATATCTCCAATGGTAAAAATATCAGGAATCAGGAGACGATTCGCATGACCATAAGCGATAATCTTTCAGGGATTAAAACCTATAATGCTTACCTGAACGGCAAATGGATTCTTATGGATTATGATGCCAAAAACAACCTGCTCGAATACCAATATGATGAAATGCTGTTGGCTGGAAAAAATGAGTTTAAGCTTGAAATAACTGATAATGCAGGGAATAAAAGCAGTTACAAGGCTACATTGAACTATTGATGACAAGGAATTAGTTCCCTTAAAATGAGACAGCAATTCGTTTAATAATCCCGTATCAGAAGTTCAAGCGGTAGAGTTACAAGCAGGCTTTCACTCATTGAACCCAGGCGGATAAGAACCTTTTTCTTTCCGCGATATTGCACCAATTCACCCTGAAGTCCAAGAAACGGACCTGCCTGGACAACAATTTTATCGCCCGGCTCAAATCTTTTGCTTACTACCTCGAGTTCAGCACCCTGATTAAGCAACAGCCTTATGGTATCAATCTGTTTATCAGGAATCGGAACTGCTTTATTCTCAAAAGTAATGAACCTTACCACGCTGTCTGTGGATAAAACCTTGGCGTAATTATCCTGAGAAACCCGGACAAAAATATATGAACGCAGCAAAGGCATGTCCACCCACTTCATTCTATCGCTCCATTTGCGCAGGGTTCGGATCAAGGGCAGATAGCATTCAATGCCAGCCTGCTCCAGTTGAATTACTGTCGTTTTTTCAGTCCTTGATCTGGTGTAACAGGCATACCACTGAGGTTGAATTGAATCAACCAGTTTCGCAGGTCTGATATTATCTTTAGTCAAAATTGCAGTATTTCAATTGATGCACAAAGTTATTAAAAATGAGAGTTCAAAAGTACAAATGTGTGTTATCAAGCCCTGCGCAAAGTTTATAGATCAACATAAACAATCCTGTCCTATGCAAAAAGCTGCGCAGCAACCGGATTGGCAAGGAAAATCAATTTGAAAATGATTTTAAAAAGATACGTTAAGAGCAAGGTTTGGGGGTTGTTTTTGCTCCTGAGACTCAGCAATTGCCTGGCTCAAACGGATATTGCTTCAAGGGGTTTAGAAGCTAATACTCCCGGCACAATTTCGAATGATTTGCTGTAAAGCTTCTCAATTTCAATTACTTCAATGCTATCAATTATGCAGCCTTCCGGACCGGTATGACACCAGGAGATAAAAGACCCGAGGTCAGATACATTTCCTTCGGCTTCAATAATAATTAGTTGATCAACATACATGGCATTGCCTGTAATGCCCAATGAAACGGCAACCTGAAATGCCCTATGCCGGAATCCAACCCGCTGTGCGTTTCCGGCAATTATAATTTTGACACGATTTACTGAATTCATTCTTGTATAATTTAAGAAATTCAAGATTGGTCAACCTTCATTTTGAAGGCCAATCATCCTTTAGAAATTAAGCAATTCTATTAAAGTGGTGACTTACAATTAACAATAAAAATTGAGTATAGAAACCAAAATGACTGAAAATTAAACAATCAAAGAAAGCAGCTTGTTTCGAAAAAGCCAACAAATATAATCATAAGAGCAGGTAAAACCAAACCGACATCCCTAGCCATCAGCATAAATGGGCCATTTGAAGCAGTTTACTTATTAAGTGTATCATAATATTTATCTGGCGTAATTTGGTTAGAATCTAAACCATACTTTATAATTAAAATTAATATCTCATCGATACATGATTGTCAAAAAAGCAAATTCACATATTACTTATTCTCCTGAAGCGCTGTATATTAACTCTTTATAAACATCCGCCCATCCTTTCCACCGATTTTCATCTGATAGCGACTCATTATGCCATAGACTGATGAAAGTGCCGTTTGCATTTTTCACTTCATCAATCAGCGGTTGTATATGATTCATTGCTTCTGAAGCATCTACTAACATGTAGTCGCGCAGTGTTCCATCCATAATGGCGAAAGGATGAATTTTGAGGTTTGTCACTACTTCCGACTCCAGATCATACCATTTAAAAGTTGAGCAAATTCCCGCTCTGAAACCAGGCCGGGCAGCAAAGCCCATCGTATAATCATCGGTAATATCGTTTTCGATCAGATTTCTGTAAGTTGCGGGCATCGAAATTTTCAGGAAATGTTGTCGGCTTGCCCTTATGTCCATATGCAGAACCGCAGAAAGGTTTCCGATTTCTTCTTCAAGCAGTTCGGAATTGCTGTTAGAGGCATAAGATGGATGAATTCCTATTCTTGCATAATCGGCAAGTGACTTTACCAATACCTGAAATGCAGCATTATTTGTCGGGATGTTTTTATCGTTTAATCCATAACCTGCAAACAAGATAAAATAGAAAGGCTTAACATCCAGATTCTGGTGCAACTCTTTTAACAATTCAAAAGTATCAAATGGATCGTTGGCCAGACCAGACAACACTTTCAATCTGCGCCGGAAATCAGAAAAATCGCCAGTTAACAGACTTTTGAGGCATCCGCCAATGGTACGAATCAGACCTTTATTTTTATAAGCCCATGCTGCATCAATATCGATGGTAGGCAGAAAGGTATATTCCTTATCTCTGAACTCAACCTGAGGGAATTTCGTTTTAAGCAACCGGCCTAGATCATCAGCCCAGCGATTCACCACCGGAATATGCAAAAAATCATTTTGAACGGCTATTGAGGATAAGGCAGAAAATCGCCCGTAATTATCCTGTATATAAGGAAGGTACTCCTCGTATCTGGTAACCATAAAAAAGGCAGCAGAAAACAGATCAAAAGGAAAATCTGCATTCTTATGATAGACCGGGAAGGGCACCTTATGGTCGGTATAATGAATGAACCGGAGCTGATGGCTATTAATCCCTTTTTCATCCAGCAGCCCGGCAGGAACAATCTGAATAGAGTCTTCAATCTGAGATGCGGAATAATTAAGTTTCGGTCCCTGAAAAGAATTAAACAACAAATTATCGGTAACTAAATGATAATCAATTCCGATTAACTCACCCAGAATGAGTTGAAAGATGTAATTAATTCTGGCATTGACAACCGGAGAATAAACCAATAGCTCTGATTCCTTATGTTCCATGATTATTCGTAACGTAGTGATTCAACAGGGTCAAGTTTGGAAGCTTTGGAAGCCGGAATAAAACCTGACAATACAGCAACTCCGAAACACAGTACCACACCAAGTGCAATCCATGCCCATGGAATTATAAAACTGGATCCGATTAAGAGTGACAGAATATTTCCGATTCCGATACCCAAAACAATACCTACCAATCCACCAATCTGTCCGATAACAATGGCTTCCACAAGAAACTGATTTCTGATGGTAATGCGATTCGCTCCCATTGCCATGCGGATACCGATTTCGCGGGTTCGTTCAGTAACAGACACAAGCATAATATTCATTAGTCCGATAGCAGCTCCGATCAGGGTTATAATTCCAATAACGGTTGCAGCCAGTCTGAGGTATTTGAGATTATCAAACAGCATTTCAGCAAGGTTATCACTTTTGGCGACATCGAAACTATCCTCATCCTCAAGCCGTACATTTCGGATTATCCTGAAAAGACCTGTAGCCTCTCCTATTCCGGCGTCAAGGAGCATAGGATCTTCAACCATGACATTGATTGAAAACGACATATTCTGCCTCGAAAATACCTGGCGTACATTTGTAACCGGCAATATGCAAACATTGTCAGGATTAAAACCCATGCTTGATCCTTTCGATTTCATCACACCAATAACCCTGTATTTGGATGGACCTATGCTGATAATTTTATCCAGAGGATCTTCCTTGTTTTTAAATATCTTGCTTACAATTCCTGATCCGAGTACGACAACATGAGTTCCATATAACACCTCGTTGGCCGACATATTGCGTCCTTTTTCGATTTCGTTGCCGGATGTAACCACATAATTCTCATCGGAACCTATCACTGATATGTTGGGATTGGTTTTTTCGGAACCGAATTTAACCGTGGCTGTGCTGGCGGCAAATGTATATATTGAGGTAAAAGACTTAAACTGAAATTCAGATTTAAAATCCAAAGCTTCTTTCCATGTAATGGCTCTGAAATTTTTAGGAAGCGTTGACTTATTTCCCATCTGAATCCGCATTGAGCGATTACGAATTGTGAATGTATTGGATCCCATCATCATAAAATTCTCATTGAGATAATATTTGATAGAATCGATTGAAGTAAGGATCCCTACCAAAGCCATTATTCCAAAGGAAATAATCAAAACGGTAAGTGTGCTCCGAAGCAGGTGACTGCGTATGGAATCAAGTGATATCCGCACATTCTCCTTCAGAAGATTTGTCATAGGGAATTATTTTAATACAAACTTACAACATAAAATCATCCGATAAACCGGAAGTATTCAGGATTTATTTAGATGTGAAATACAAAGTTTAACAATAGGGTGTACGGACTGAGTTCCAATAAACATAAAATCTGTTTTATCGGCAAAATCTGAAAGAAAGAAAAAATAAAATGGGACGTTTGGATTAAGATATGGCAACAAACGGCTATATCTTGCTTCCGAAAGCAAGATCCCCAGCATCACCAAGTCCAGGAACAATGTAAGCCTGTGCGGTAAGTTCTTCATCAATGGCACCTACCCAGAGAGTTATATCATCCGCAGGAAGATATCTTTTTATGTACTCAACCCCTTCGGTGCTGGCGATTAGAGTAACAACATGAGTATGAGAAGGTTTGCCTTTGGCAAGCAGTGCTTTATAACTGAGAACAAGAGAAGCCCCTGTAGCCAGCATAGGATCTGATAAAATAAGCACCCTGTCGTTCAGATCGGGAGATGAAACGTACTCAACCTGAATATTAAAGCTGCCATCCTTGGTATGTTTTCTATATGCCGAAACAAATGCATTATCGGCTTTATCGAAAGCACTGAGCATTCCATGGTGCAGAGGTAGTCCTGCCCTGAGAATTGTTCCTAAAACAGGGGATTGTTTAAGAACAGGAACTTCTGCAATACCAAGTGATGTAATAATCTCTTTGGTTTCATACTCCATGGTGCGGCTTATCTCATAAGCAAAAATAGCTCCCAGCCTTTCCATGTTAAACCTGAATCTCAGGGTATCCTGCTGAATAACCGCATCCCGCACTTCGGCGATGTACTGATTGAAAATCGAATTCTGGGCTCCAAGGTTTCTGACCATTTTAACTTATTTCAAGTGTTAAAACACATGTAATGAACTGCAAATATAGAGATTAGTTAACTCTGAACATAATTATTCTCAGGAAAATAATTCACGGCCATAAGGTTTATAAGCCAAATTGTCGGGCAAGTGGGTGCCGCGGGAATCCTCAAAACTTAAAATTTACCTTAAGTGGCTTTTCAGGGCCAACCAGCATATTATCAACCGAAAACTCAAACTGCTGTGAAGGTTTCAGTATTTCCTGCGCCTTCGCGGCCCGGGCAGTTAACCTGATGGTTGAATGCGCCGGCAGTTCCAAAGGATAGATCATGCCATGTTTTTCGGCTTCTTTGCCTGGTGTAAGGTTTAAATCAATGCTGCTGTAGTTTGTAATGAAGATGCTTCTCGATTTTTCGGAAGCTGCAGCAACATCGGGTTCAACACCGATACATGCTTTATACAATTTGCTTACCCATTCTTCACGTCCATAAATGGTTCCATTATAAAATACAGCTGTTCTGCCATCAAACAATGCATCTTTCACACCTTTAATACTTCTCTCGCGTGTAAAAACAAGGGTAATGGGCCGGTGCTCTCCGGCAGAAATGTCATATTCCTGAAAAATTGAGCCATGTATATCTGAGTTGCCCATTATGGTAAGTTTTTTATCCAATGCCCATTGAAAAGCGCCCGGATAATACTCTTTGTAATTCACAATCTCAATTCCATGCATTTTGCCTTCGGTTTGAAGTAAAGTATGTTCGGGAAACCACACCATACTATCGGGTTGCTGGGCTTTCCATCCCGGATGATTCCAGAATATGAACGCTCCCTGTTTTTTTGCTTCAGTGAATGCATCTTCCCATTTGGGTGTATCAAGCAGATTATTGTCGGTTGTAAACAATGCATTGGAATGACCCGGAGGCATTTTTCGGGTAATTTCAGACCCTCTGATCAATAAAATGCCCAATTCATCAGCTTTCGCATCTGCAACTTCAAAAGCTCTGTTATGATCGCCTTTCACATCTTCCTTAAACGGCTGATATTCGATGTGATCAGTAATGGAAATTACATCCAGTCCTTCTTTCCAGGCTTCAAGCACCCGGAGATTTGGCCAAACAAGGCCATCAGAGAAAACTGTATGAATATGAAAATCTCCCTTCAAAGTGTGAAATCCCTCAATATCGGGGATTGTAAAATGTTTTCGATGTCCATCCTGAGCTGAGACAGAAATGTTGAAACAAAGCAAAAATGCAAAAGCGATGAAGCTGAATTTCATACGATTATAAAGTTTATTTTGGTTGGAGTGCATTCCAGGAAAGGTTAAACATTTCAGGATAGCGTGCAGTTTTATCCTTATAAAACTGTTCAATCAAAGCAAGATCTGCTTCATAGTTTCCTGATGGGTAAATCACCGGGCCAAAACCTCCTGTTTTATTTTTATAGTTCAGATAGCCCAAAACTATAGGAACTCCTGAATTCTGAGCAATAAAATAGTAACCCCGTTTCCAGTTTTTATTAAGCTTTCGGGTACCTTCGGGAGTGATGGTCAACACAAATTCATCTCTGATCCTAAACTCCTCTGTCAATTGAATCACGAGGTTGCTGCTTTGTCTTCGGTCAATTGGAATGCCACCCATTGCACGCAACGGACGACCAGAAAAACGGTTAAAAGCTTCCTTTTTAATCAGAAAATGAGAAAAGATGCCCTTTGAAGTATAGCCAAGCCAACCAAAAAAGAAATCGAGATTTGAGGTATGCGGAGCCATTAAAACCACGCACTTTTTGATTCCTGCAGGCATATCACCGATGATTCTCCATCCAAGCAGGCGGAGAAGAAAAGTTGCCAGGATTTTTTTTACCATAACTGCTTATTCAGTATCAGGCCAGTCAACAAAATTATTGTTGGAGGCACAAACTTCGGAGGCAAAGATAATCGCCTGATGAATAGCTTCATCCCAAAAGTTTTCAATTTCAGGAATATTTTTGATTTTGTGAAGCTCATAAATAAGCCCGGCATTAAAATTATCGCCTGCTCCGATTGTGTTTACTACCTGTATTTCAGGGACTTTATAAAACTTACGGAACCAGGGAGTAAACAATTCCACTCCTTCACTATTTCGTGTATAAATAAGAATTTTTGCTCCGGCGGCTTCAACTTTCCGGAAAGCTTCAGCACCATTTTTTGCGCCAAAAAGATTAAGAAAATCCTGATCCGATCCCCTGACTATATCAGCCAATCCTATATTTGCTGAAACCAGATCGATAATTTCGGGACGGTTATCAGCAGTTTTCCGGAAGTTGGGATCATAAATAAGAATTCCATCATTTTTTTTGACAAGCGCTGCCATTCTTGAAATATTCTCATGATTTCGGGGCTGGCGGGAATAAGTTGAGCCGAAAAGCATAATGTCGCCCTGCTCAACCGGAGGAATCAAAAAATCAGGAGGTACGTCAGGACGGCAGGTATAGAATTCATAGTCAGCTTCGCCCTTTGCATCCAGAAAGGCAAGTGCAAGCGAGGTTTTGCCGTTGTAAATGCTGACAGAGTCTGAAATGATATTGTTTGATTTCAGAAAAGTCAGCAAAGAATCTCCTGTTTTGTCGTTACCGATTTCGGTATAAAACCTGACAGGAACCGATCTCCGCGAAAGCGAAACAGCAGAATTCAGCATACTACCGCCCGGGCAGGCCCAAACCTGATGCGTATTCTGAAAAGTGAGGTCGTAAAGGCTTTCGCCTATCGCGTGCACCATATTCCTTAAATCCTTGCAATAATGATCTTTACTGTGTTATGGGTAGTGTTACCGTTTCTGTCTCTGACTTTAAGTCTGGCAAGATACAAACCTGCACTGGCCGGAGCTCCGTTAGCTAAACATCCGTCCCAATAAATACTTCCCGATTCATAGCCTTCAGATAAAACCTTCAGTGAACCGAGAGAGCGCACCAATACACCTGTGGTTGAGTATATTTCTACCTCAACATCAAAACGGCCATCAAACTGATTGTGTCCAAACCGGAATGAAACGGGACCGGTTGTGGGATTGGGATAAGCAAGCACTTCATCAACGGCAAGAATAATATTGCGTTTGACTTCAAATCTGATACTTGCTTCAGACGAATTGTTGAAAACATCCCAGGCCTTAAATGTAAGTACATGCTCCCCTTCCGGAAGATTGAAATACTTATAAAGTACGGATCCACTCTGGTAACTGTCAATGTCAGCGCTATAATAATCATTCATAACCACTGAAGTGTAATTGTCGCCATCTATGGTAGCAACCAGATCATGCCCGATTCCATTTCCAACTGTATTTATTCCACTTTCATCATACAGGAATGCAAGGAATTTTGGATTTTCGCTCACAAGACCACCATCAATAAAATTCGTATCGTTCATAAATAGCCTGATCTGAGGGCCGGCAAAGTCTTGCTGTGAGGTACTTTGTGAGCCGCCAATAATAAAATCATCGGAAAAACCATGACCATCTTCAAGACCATTTGTAGCATAATAACTGAGTTTACCTTTTCCGTATGCGTAATCAATATCTCTTGGAACAAGAAAAGTGAAATTGAAAAGTCCGTTCTTAACAGTTGCTTTTCCCTGGTAAAGGATATTTTTCTGAACCAAAAAATCCACCACAAGACTTTTAGGATCCTGTCCCAGCGTTCTAATGGTTGAAGGTTTATCGAATACCTTTACCTGTACCTCGCCGTTAAATCCATCCAAAACCTGATTGTTGATATTTCTGACTTCACCTGTAACCTTAATGAGGCTTGTAGCAAATAATGTGTCGGCAGGCATTCCGGTATTGGCATCGGTTATTGAGGTAGTAAAAACAGCATGCTGCGGAACAGGCATTTTAATCGAAGGATCGCCAAATAGAGTTAAATGCCGGGTATTGGCATCAGTTCCATTCTGGTTTTTGGTATATTTAAGAATATCTCCCAAACGGGGAATAATTCCTGATCCGGAACTAAAAACGGTATCGGCAAAGCTCAGGTTCAATGAAGCGTTTGAAGAAGAAAAAGCAAGACGAGTTGTGGTAATCATCGACATTGCTCCACCGCTAGGATTCAGGAAAACAAGTTCTCCTGCTGAAGCATGAACAGGGTTATCAAACCTCGAGAATTCGCAGGTAGCAGTAAAGAATAAGCCCATTCTGCCAAAATTCGTCCAAGCATTTATGTCTGCAATTTCAAGAACCCTTTCATCGGCCCAGCCTACTTCACCGCCATGCCCGATATAGTTTACCAGAAGTGCGCCTTTTTCAACTCTGGTAACTATTTCGCGGTTAACATCGGGATAACGGCTACCTCCTGGTGTTGATATCTGCTTATAGGCATCAAAATAAATCTTTTCAAGATTTACTACCGGGTGATTGAGCAGAATGCTGTCGCCAAGTCTTTCGGCCTGCTTCAGATGTGTATTACTGTCCTCATCGTCAGCTATTACCAGCATTACATTCCGCCAATCGCCATGCGTAATCTTATCATTTCTCATGTAAGCAATGGTTTTCTCGACAGCAACATTGGCTTGATCAATATTTCTGACAGGCATACGTCCAACCGCAACATCCAGTAATCCCTGAGCAGAAATTCCACCTTCGCCATCATCAAGTAAAACGAAATAATCATCGGAGAGGAAGGAAATTACAGGAGATACCGAATTCTCACTCTGAAAAGTTGGAACAAAATTCCTGTTCCCGGTGATTCTGTTTTTGAAATCGTAAGATGCATTTCCAAACAAAAGAAGGTATTTTGGATATCCATTTTCACGTCCGCGATCGTAAAGCATTTTCATAAAGTTCCGGATGGCTGTAATATCCTGAATGCCTGATGAAAACTCATTGTAAATATCGGGCAACGAAACCACAATAGCTGCAATTTCCCCGATTTCGTTATGAGCAGCAGCAAGTTTTTTTGCGGGTGCAATAAAATCAGGGTGAGCAACAATAACAAGATCATAATTGCCAATTGAGTGAAGATTCTGGTTGGCAATTTTGGTTCCCAATTTCACCCTTTTGTATGAAGACCCATCAAGGGCAACAAATTCCCGCAGTAAGTCGGTATTGCTTTTAAAAATTATGTTGTTGCCGTTTCGTGTGAAACTAACCAGCGAAACATTCAGTGGATCTGAGACATCCCATAATTCATTAACGGCACTGGCATCAGACAAGGTAAACTCCGTCAATCGCTCCGAAGCAACTGTTTTCGGATCTCTGAACGACATCTGCCCGCCCGTAAATTTAAGATAGCCTCGTACATTTAACGAAACAAAATCAAGCCACCCCAGGTCAGTATTTGAAACCGGAGTAAATCTGACCTGCAAATCCATCTGCCCGGAAGAAGGCATAAATGATGCAGATGTTGTCAAATCATTTGCATAATTGGAAGATGCCGAACTACCTACCCTGGACAGTGAACTACTGCCAACGACTTGATTGTTAACTAAGAAACTGAACGAGAGCTGACCGACCAAAGAGCGTCCGGCAATTCCATACCTTAAAATACTGCTCTGGTCAGGCACCAGATTTGCAAACGTTGCCCGCGGAAGGCTGATCGTGCGGTTATAAAAGTCCATTTTCTGACTAAACCACTTTTGACCACTTTTGATAAGATTCAGCATTTCCTGCTCGTAAACATAAAGTGCTGTATATTCGTTGGTGAAATAATCCGGAGTTCCGGCAGGTTCCTGACCTACAGCCAGTCTTCGTCCGTTTTCAGAACCTATGTTGACAAAATAGCAGGCTTCATCGGCATAAAGGTGAGTTGTGTGCTCCATGCGTGAAGAAAATTTATTCATGGACCAGGTTTGAGTTCCTTGTCCGAAAAAGAGCACATAATCGCCCTGAGCAAAAACGCCCGGATTGGCAGTTACAACTTTTAATGCATTTTCATTTAAATCATCCGCCGGGATATTTCCTGCTATGGTATTCAGCATAGCTCCGCCGTTTCCGAATATTCGAATTTTATCGGGGTTGATCCCGGTCATATTAATTCCCAGATTCTTGAAATCATCGTATGTAACTATGTGAACGCCGGTTTCGGCAACGTAAATTTTATACCAATTCCCCATTGCCAATACTGAATTATCGGCATATGTCTGCGCATTTTTTAAAACAGGAGTCGATTGCTCTGTAATAAGTTTTAATGTGAAAGACTGTATTTTTTCAATTCTTCCATTTTCCGGATTGGTACCAAACGGCAAAACATTCACGAGTGCGGTGAGATTTCCTTTGTCAAGCAACACTTTAAAATCAACTTCAGGAGATGAAGGTATTCCGGTTGAGCCAAGAATTAACCTATCCTGGTCAGTTAATGGGATGTAAGAAATATCAGTAAGCTGAACATCATTGAGCTTTTTGCCGGCTGGCACAATAATGCTTGTAACTGAAAAAGGCAGTGTCTGTTCAGGCAATCCAACAAAGCGTGAATTTTCAAACGCAATTGAAGGAAGCGTTGAATCTGCTCCAAGAAATAAGGTAACAGGGTCACTCCACTTAAGAATTACCTTTTCCTGATTCTGAGCTGTCAATATGAGCGGCAGCGCCAGAAATGCGAACAATATTTTAAACCACTGCATTTTCATTGAATTTACTTTTAAACGGAATAATTAATGATATTCCTACAACTATTAAATTTTGAATAATCTTTGTCCATCCACTCTTAGCCTTACTGATGTATAATTTCGCAAAATCAGATCAGCAAAACCCGGCAAAGAAAATACGCAGGATATTGGTGTTTCCATGCGCAATTAACTATACTTATCGGGCAATCAATACTTTGACAGTATTAGATGAGGTATTACCGTTTCTATCCCGAACTTTTATTCTGGCCAGATACAAACCAGCTCTGGCATTACTTCCACTGTCCGAACGTCCGTCCCATTGAATGCTGCCAGATACATAGCCTTCAGACATGACCTTCACAGGTCCTAATGACCTCACTAAAATACCGGTTGTTGAATAAATATCAACCTCAACATCAAAACGACCATCAAACTGATTGTGTCCGAAACGGATGGAGACAGGTCCGGTAGAGGGATTGGGATATGCCAGTACTTCATCAAGTGCCAGAATAATATTGCGCTTCACTTCAAACCTGAGGCTGGCTTCGGCTGAATTGTTAAAAACATCCCATACTTTGAGTTTAAGGACATGCTCTCCGTCGGGCAGGTTAAAGTACTGATAAACCAGCGATCCGCTTTGGTAACTGTCCATATCAGAAACATAATAATCGTTCAGAACCACCGAAGTGTAATTGTTGCCGTCAATGGTGGCAACAATGTCGTGTCCAATTCCATTACCAACAGTATTGATTCCGCTCTCATCAAAAAGGAAAGCAAGCAGTTTCGGACTTTCATTCACAACACCTCCATCTCTGAAGTTGGTGTCGTTTAAATACATGCGCACTAAAGGTTCGCTAAAATCTTTCTGAACCTGATTTGAACCTCCGCCTATAATGAAATCGTCGGAGAAACCATGCCCGTCTTCAAGCCCGTTGGTGACATAATAACTGATTTTGCCTTTCCCGAAACTGTAATCTATGTCTTTGGGAACCAAAAAAGTAAAGTTAAAATGACCATTCTCAACAGTTGCCTTCCCCTGATAGAGAATGCTTTTCTGCAGCTTGAACTCCACCGAAAAACTATCGGAATCCTGGCCCAAAGTCTTGACTTTTGATGGTTTATCAAAAACTTTAACCTGAACTTCACCATTAAAGCCATTCATTAACTGATTATCTGCACTTCTGACTTCACCTGTTACAGTTAAAAGGCTTGTAGCAAACAAAGTATCGGCCGGTAATCCGGTATTGGCATCGGAAATTGAAGTTGTAACAACCTTATGTTGCGGAATTGACATTCTGACTGAAGGATCGCCAAACAGCGTCAAATGCCTTGTATTCGGAGAAAACCCATTTTGATTTTTCGTGTATTTGAGAACATCGCCAATACGGGGAATGTTACTTGATCCGGTTTTGAAAACTGTATCGGCAAAACTCAGATTTAAAGCAGCATTTGATGAAGAAAACGCCAGACGCGTAGTTGTTATCATCGACATAGCACCGCCATTGGGATTCAGGAATACAAGTTCACCGGCTGAAGTATGGGCAGGATTATCGAACCTTGAAAATTCGCAGGTGGCGGTAAAAAACATCCCCATTCTGTTAAAGTTTGTCCAGGCATTTATGTCTGCAATTTCAAGCACTCTTTCGTCGGCCCAGCCTACGTCTCCTCCATGCCCTATGTAATTTACCAGCAGTGCACCTTTTTCTACCCTGCTAACAAGTTCGCGATTAACGTCAGGATAACGGCTTCCACCGGGAGTAGATATCTGTTTGTAAGCATCAAAATATATTTTCTCAACATTATAAACCGGATGGTTGGTTGAAATGCGCGTTGTTAATCCTTCAGCCTGATTAAGGTGGGTATTTTTATTCTGATCATCGGCAATAACCAGAAGTACATTCCTCCAATCTCCATGAACATTAGCGACATTCTTCATGTAAGCAATGGTTTTCTGGACTGCAACATTGGCTTGCTCCAAATTTCTGACCGGCATTCGACCAACAGATATATCAAGCAATCCACCTGCAGAATTTCCACCTTCACCATCATCAAGCAATGCAAAATAATCATCGGAAAGGAAAGATTCAACTGGTCTGACTGAATTTTCGCTCTGGAAAGTGGGCACAAAACTCGAGTTCCCGGGAACCCTGTCTTTCATATCGTACGATGCATTGCCAAACAAAAGAAGATATTTCGGATAACCGGTTTCTCTTCCGCGATCGTAAAGCATCTTCATAAAATTTCTGATGGCTGTCAGATCCTGAATTCCTGATGAAAATTCATTGTAAATTTCAGGAAGAGGCACTACCACCGCAGCTATTTCACCTATTTGGTTATGTGCTGCTGCCAAAGTTTGAGCAGGTGCCATAAAATCGGGATGCGAAACAATAATAAGATCGTAGTTGCCCATTGAATGAAGATTCTGATTTGCAACTTTCTCACCCAACTTCACTGACATGAATGCTGATCCATCGGAAGCAACATACTCACGGAGAATATTTGTATTGCTTTTAAATACGATATTTCCACCGGTTCTCGAAAAATTAACGAGCGAAACGTTCAATGGGTCTGAAACATCCCATATTTCATTTACTGACAGGGCATCAGATAATGTAAACTCGCTCAGGCGCTGAGAAGCAACCGTTTTAGGATCTCTGAAAGACATCTGCCCCCCGGCATATTTTAAATAGCATCGCACATTCAGGGCAACAAAATCAAACCAGCCTATGTCGGTATTTGATGATGGATTAAACTTTACCTGCACGTCTATCTGCCCGGAAGCAGGCAGAAAAGAAGCTGTTGTGATCAAATCTCTTGCGTAATCGTAAGGTGAAGTTATCTTTGACAAAGAGCTGCTTGCCACCGATTCATTATTAACCAGAAAGTTAAATGAAATCTGGCCGGATGTTGACCGCCCTCCTATACCGTATCGGATGTTTGCAAGCTGATCAGGAACCAGATTGTTAAATGTAAAACGAGGAAAGTTAATGGTACGATTGTAGGAATCCATTTTCTCACCAAACCATTTTTTGCCGCTTTTCAGAATATTGATTAATTCTTTCTCATAAACTGAATAGGCTGTGTATTCATTGGTAAAATAATCAGGAGTTCCTGAGGGGACATCAGCAACTGCAATTCTTCTTCCGTTTTCAGAACTTATGGTAAGAAAGTAGCAAGCGTCATCGGCATAGAGATGCGTGGTATGCTCCATTCTTCCTGCAAAAGGATTCATCGACCAGCTTTGCGTTCCCTGTCCATAAAACAATACATAATCTCCCTGCGCAAACACACCCGGATTGGCTGTTACAACTTTTAAAGCACTTTCATTAAGATCGTCGGCAGGAATTATACCTGCTGTAGTGCTGAGCATTGCTCCGCCATTACCAAAAATCCGGATTTTATCGGGATTTATTCCTGTCATATTGATGCCAAGATTTTTGATGTCATCGTAGGTGACTTTATAAATTCCGGATTCAGCAACATAAATTTTATACCAGTTACCCATTGCCAGTACAGAATTATCGGCATATACCTGAACATTTTTTAAAGCAGCAGGGGCCTGAACCGTAGTAATATCAATGGAAAAGGATTCAATTTTTTCGAAATTTCCATTTGCCGGATTAATGCCGAATGGCAATACTGAAACAATAGCCTTTGGATTACCTCTTTCGAGCATAATATCATAATTCAGCACAGGAGATGAAGGTAATTCAACCTGGCCTATTATCAGTTTATCTTCATCGGTTAAAGGAATAAAGGCGATTTCATTAATCCGTATATCTGCAACCTGTTTGCCGGGAGGCAATGCAATACTTTGAATCAAAGCAGGTAAAATCTGATCAGGCAAACCATTATACTGTGCTCCTTCAAAAGCAATGGAAGGAAGAGTTGAATCTGCTCCAAGAAACAAAGTAACAGGTTCATTCCATTGAAGCACAACTTTTTCCTGAATCTGAGCGCTCATCGTCACTGGAAACACCAGAGCCAACATCAGTATTTTAATCCATCTGCTTTTCATCTTTCCGTTTTACAATTATCGTATAATTGAAATTTTTACTGAAGTAAAAGACTCATTGCCAGCTGAATCCTTCACTCTGAGCCTGCCAATATACAAGCCTGAAGAAATCGGATTACCATTGGCACCTCTGCCATCCCATTCAAATGCCACCGAGCGGTATCCATCAGCAAAGATAGTGCGATTCAAACTTGCAACCTGAATTCCGGCCAGCGAAAATATGCTCAGATTGAGAGTCAGGTTTTCATTTGCTTTGTTGTGCTCAAAAACAAAAGCAGCCATTTCGCTGAAAGGGTTGGGATAAACTTCAAGCGAGCCCAATGATAGTTCGCTGGAGGATGCAACAAAGAAGTCGATTGAGGCTTCAGATGAATTGTTGTTTACATCCCAAACTTTAAGTCTGACTGTATGTTTACCCGGCTCCAACTGTTTGAACGGATAGACAATACGACCACTTTTATAGGTGTTCAGATCGGCTTCATAATAATCGTTCAGCACATAAGGTGCATCAGTTTTTGAGTTCAGTACAGCAACGATATCGTGTCCGATACTGCTGCCAACTGTATTTATTCCGCTTTCATCATTAACAAATGCGATCAGAACAGGATTCTCATTGGTAAACCCTCCTGAGCGGAAAAGTGTATCGTTGATAAAAAGTTTTATTTCCGGCCCTGAATAATCTGTAATGGCAGTATTGCTGATTCCGCCAACCACAATACGATCATAATTGCCGGCAGCATCTCTCACTCCATCAGTAGCATAATAGCTTATTTTACCCTTTCCAAACTGATAGGCAATATCGCGGGGCACAATAAAGGAAATACTGAAGTATCCGTTTTCTACCAAAGCCTTACCTTTATATATTATGTTTTTTCTTACGCTGAAAGTCATACGCGAAGCTCCGTCGGAACCAAGGGTTTCAACCAGGGTTTCTTTATCAAAGACTGTTGGGGTAATTATTCCGGAAAAACCGGTGAGCGGCATTCCATTCTCATCGCCTACAAAACCACTGATGGTTACTTCTTCCATCGCTCTTAGGGTATCCGACAAGAAGCTGACATCATTTCCATTGATGGAGGTCGTATAAATTTTATATTCAGGATATGCCATCTTTAGTGCCGGATCGCCTAGCAGCACAAACTTTTTGCCATTATTATCGGGGCCCGATAATCGCTTTGATATCCTGATCAGATCGCCAAGAAATGGCATTCCATTGTCGGTTGGCTTTAAGGCAATGTTGTAAAAATTACGGGCAAGGGTAAAGTTGGGTGTTCCAAAAGTTGGCCTGGCTGTGGTAAATAATGCCACACCTCCTCCTCTGGGATTCAAAAAAACCATTTCGCCTGCCGACACACGCAAAGGATCATCGTATCGACTGAACTCACAGGTTGCTGTCATAAAAACAGGCATTCTGTCGAAATTGGTCCAACTGAGTATATCATTGATTTCCAGCACCCGTTCATGTGCCCAGCCGGTTTCTCCTCCGTGTCCTGTGTAGTTAACTATCAATGCACCCTTACCCAGCCGTTGATTTATGGCTAAATTGGCATCCGGAATTCTCTGTCCACCGGGAGTGGAAATTTGCGGATAAGCATCAAGAAAAATCTTCTCTGTATTATAATTATAGAATGTTGTGTCAATCATAGTAGCCAATTGATCGGCCTGACGCATATGCTCATTACCATCTCCATCATCAGCTACAAATGCAATTACGTTACGCCAGTCGCCATGCACTTTGGTTGTTGCAGTAGCATAGTGTATTATTTTATCAACTGCATTTTTTGCCTGATCTGCCGTCTGCACAACCAACCGCCCAACGCCAAGGTCAACAACATCTGTTGATAATCCACCTTCAGCATCGTCAATGCAAGCAAAAAAGTCGTCCGTTGCAAAAGAGTTGACAGGATGCAATGATTCTACCGATTGAAATGTCGGAACAAAGTTTGAATTCCCGGTCAGATAATCTTTATAATCGTAAGAAGCATCCCCAAAAAGCAATAGAAACCGGGGCTTATTCCATGATTCAGCTTTATTCCAGAGCATTCGCATAAAATCTCTGATTGCAGTAATGTCCTGTGCTCCCGACGAAAACTCATTGTAAATTGTTTGAGGCTGCACAACTAAAACACTGAAATCATTATGCGATGTGTGAAATTCAGCCAGACGAACAGCCTGATCGGTAAAGTCGGGATGGGCTACAATAACCATGGTATGAGGAGCCAGTCCATGCAGATTCTGATTGACCGTTTTCTCAACAAATTGCGGCTTCATGTAAGAAGCATTGTCCGAAATCACATATTCCCGCACTGTATCTGCAAGTGCTTTAAATTGAAAACCGTTTCCTGAAGAACCAATCTGAATAAATCCCGGCTGAAGCGGATTGGTTACATCCCACAACTGAGACACCACACCTGGGCCGGTAAACCTGTACTCAACAACACCTTCAGTTCCTGACTTTCTGAAGTTCATCATTCCACCTGAAAAATTCAAGGTTGCAGGAGCATTGATCTCAATAAAATTCAGCCAACCCAAAGAACTGCCTGTTGTTTTATTGAATTTAAGATTTACTGAAGAGAGTGAAGACGATAAGGGTGTTTTGAAAGTTTCAGTTGTCATCCGCGCATAAGCAGTGTTTGCCTCATTACTTATAGGTGGGATAAATGATGTAAATGACTTTGCAGCCGCACTGATTGTAAAACTTGCAGAGGAGGTTGACCGCGCTGCTATACTTAATCTTATTGAAGCTTCGCCACCAGAAGAGGGGATAAAAGAAGGCAAAGTATAATCACGGGCTGTTACAATATCATAAAGGTCGCCGAACCACTCCTTTCCGGATTTTACAAGACTGAATTCGTCAGGATGGTGGGCATAAAACCAATCATAATCGTTCAAAATTGCAGTAGCGGCTGACAAAGGCTGAGGAAATTCAATCATCCTGCTTCCAGCACCTGAATTTACACTTATAAAATAAAAGGAGTAATCCGAATATAAATGTTTGCGGTGGTTAAAGAGTCCGGTTTGTGAATTCAATGTCCATTGTTCCGGACCCTGGGCGTAAAATAATATGTAATCGCCCTGATCGAATGTACCATCTCCACCATCGAACATCATAACAGGAACTTCGGGCAAATCATCATTGCGTGGAATATCCGCACGTTCAGGAAGCATACGACCTCCATAACCATGAACTCTGATAAGCGAAGAATTCAATCCGCTTACATTTGCGCCCATTGCGGCCAGATCACTATAGGAAAGCTTATAAATTCCGTTTTTTGTCACGGATACTTTATACCAGTCGCCAGAGGCTAATACCGAAAAATTAGAATATGCGACAGTACTTTTTAGTTCTCGTGATTGAAATCCTGATTCTTCAAAAACATAGTTGAATGAAACAAGCTTTTCGATCGAACCATTATCAGGATTTTTTCTGAGCGGAATCAGGTTTATTTGGTGAGAAAACCCTTCATTCATTCCTAAATAAACAAGACGAGGGAATATACTTTCTGGAAGATTCTGGTAATCTGTCAATAACAAAGCAGCCTTTTCAGCAGTATCAAGAGGCATAAAGACCATGTCGGAAAGCTTTACAGTAGCATCCGACTGATCAAAATTTGCATTAATCACCAAAACGGGTAGTCCATTTTCATCTGAATTGAAACAATTCTGACATGAAAGCCATACTGCGGAATTACCTGGCTCCATATACGGAGACTCCCAGATTACAGCATTCTGAGCCGATAACCCGAAAGGAATTAGCAATACTTTGATAAAGAACAAAGCAATAAGTACAGGCGTAACTCTCTGCATATCATGTGTATTTTCAGATGGTTGTAGTCAGTTGGCAGATCTATTCCAGCAAACAAATATGCTCATAAAAATAACACAGCCAATTGATAATTGTTTCATTTCACGTATCTTTGTAAACAATAATCCGATGTCAAAAGTTAAAGGATAATAACGATACTCAAAGATCGTTATTGTAATTGATTCGGCAGTTTTTACTTTTTTTACCTTTGTGGCCACCATTTTAAAAATTATTCGTAATATTGGCTGCTGAAAAACAAACGATATGAGAATAAAACTGAGTTTGTTCTTACTGTTGATACTAGCCGGAAATGCAGTATTTGCACAAGACGCCTCTTTTTCCCAATATTACGGAAATCCTATGTATCTGAATCCTGCTTTGGCAGGATCTAAGATATGTCCGAGGTTAACTTTGAATTACAGGAATCAATGGCCTGCAATTCCATCTACTTATGTCACCTATTCTGCATCATACGATCAGTTTATTGATGTAGTTTCAGGAGGAGTAGCATTAATGGTTGTTTCTGACAATCAAGGTGATGGCATGATTACCAATACTTCTGTCAATGCAATGTATTCATACCGGCTTAACCTTTCAAAAAACCTGACCATGAACACAGGAGTTCAGGCCAGCTACATTCAGAACAAGCTTAATTGGAATAAATTTATTTTTGAAGATCAGCTCCTTTGGGGTGACATCAACAATCCCCCTCCTACTCAGGAGAGCCCTCCTGACCGCATGAATATAGGCATGGTTGACTTTTCGGCAGGAATGCTTTTCGGATACAGAGAAAGCATGTATTTTGGGGTGGCAGCGCATCACTTAAATCAGCCGGACAATTCATATTACAGCACAAGCAACAGTAAGCTCGACATGAAGATTACCGCACATGCCGGTGCACTCATCAGCATCAGAGATGGTTTAGGCGGAGGTGATATTGAAGATATGAGCCTGTCACCTAATATTATGTACCAGCAACAAGGAAAATTCCATCAGCTAAATCTGGGGATGTACCTTAATATATATCCGATGGTAATTGGTGCATGGTTCCGTCACAACTTTGAAAATTCAGATGCAGTAATCGGACTAATTGGTTTCCAACATGCAAAATTTAAGGTTGGATACAGTTACGATTTCACAACTTCGCAATTAACCAATAGTGCAACTCATGGTGCTCATGAAATTTCATTTGCATGGCAATTTGATTGCGGACAAAAAACTTTCAAGCACAAGGCAATAAAATGCCCAAGATTTTAGTTAACAATAATCAAAACAACAAATACCAGAAATGATCAGTTACAGAAACATCTATCTGAAGATCACCTTCTTTGCTGCAGTAGCCTTACTTGCAACGTCATGCTCAAAAGAGTCATCGCGAACCACTGGCTGGGAGTATAACAACTCCAAAAACGGTGGTTTCGAAGTAAATACCAAGTATAAGGGACAACCTTTGGGACCCGGCCTGGTAATGATTGAAGGGGGTACATTCACAATGGGACGCGTTACAGATAACCCTATGTACGACTGGGATAATATTCCACGAAGGGTTACCGTGCCATCATATTACATTGATGAAACAGAAGTCGCCAATGTTGACTATGTAGAATACCTTTATTGGTTGAGTCGTGTTTTTGGCACTGACTTTCCGGAGGTTTATCGTAAAGCATTGCCCGACACGCTTGTATGGCGCGAAAAATTAGCATACAACGAGCCATTGGTTGAAACTTACTTCCGTCATCCTGCATACCGTAATTATCCGGTGGTTGGTGTAAGCTGGGTTCAGGCCAATGAATATTGCCTCTGGAGAACCGACAGGGTAAATGAAATGCTACTTATCCGCGAGGGCATACTTGATTTTGATCCCGATCAGCGCAATGAAAACAATTACAACACCGAAGCCTATCTTGCCGGACAATACGAAGGTCTGGTCAACAAACCTTTAAAGGACCTGAACCCCAGCGGAACAGGAGAACGCAGAGCAAAGCTCGAAGATGGTATCATGGTGCCGAAATACAGACTCCCAACCGAAGCTGAATGGGAATTTGCTGCCATGGGACTTGTTGGCAACACACTTTATGAGCGCGTTGTTGAAAGAAGAGTTTATCCATGGAACGGAACAATTGTGCGCTCTGATGAGAAAAAATATTATGGTCAGTTTCTGGCCAACTTTAAACGTGGACGTGGTGACTACATGGGTGTAGCCGGTAGCCTTAATGATGGCGCTGACTTACCTGCTGAAGTAGCTTCATACTGGCCAAACGATTACGGACTTTACAACATGGCCGGAAACGTTGCAGAATGGGTTCTTGATGTATATCGTCCCCTTTCATTCGAAGATGTCTCCGATTATGCCCCTTTCCGCGGTAATACCTTCACTACAAAAGTTACTGATGAAGAAGGTTTCCTTGCGCCCAAAGATTCGCTTGGAAGAATCCGTTATCGTGAGGTTACCACCGAAGAAAGTAAAGACAGATTCAACTACCGCAGTGCTAACCAGATCAATTATCTGGATGGAGATTATCAGTCAACCATTAACCCAGACTGGACTGCCGCTCCTTCAGACACTGTCAATACAACCAATATGATGTATGAGTATGGCAAAACTTCACTCATTTCAGATAAATCAAGAGTTTACAAAGGTGGATCATGGAAAGATCCTGCATTCTACCTAAGCCCTTCAACCAGAAGGTACATGGATGAAAACCTCTCTACCAATTATATTGGTTTCCGTTGTGCAATGGGAAGAGTTGGTGGCGCTTACGGTAAGAGATAACAATAGATATTTATTTTCTGAAAAGTCCGTTTACATAAAAGTAAATGGACTTTTTTTTGGTCAGTCTGACCAGCAACCACTTTTATTTTTAATTTCGGTTTATAAATCAGGCAATCATGAATTACACCACTAAGGAAGAACTTTTCAGCCTTTTTAAACAACATCCTTACATAAGTACTGACTCCAGAATTGCACAACCGGGTAGTTTATTCTTTGCACTTAAAGGTGAAAATTTCGATGGTAACATCTACGCCACGGGAGCAATAGAAAGAGGTGCGGCTTATGCTGTTATCGACAATCCGGAGTATTATGCAGGAACACGAACATTGCTGGTAAAAAATGTACTTGAAAGTTTGCAGAATCTTGCATCGCTTTATCGTGCTTCTTTGGGCATACCTATTATTGCCATTACAGGTTCCAACGGAAAAACTACTTCCAAAGAGTTAATTGCTGCAGCACTATCCGTAAAATTCAATACGCATGCTACTCCCGGCAATCTCAACAATCACATAGGCGTTCCCCTGACTATTTTATCAATTACTGCTGAAACTGAAATTGCCATTATTGAAATGGGAGCTAACCATATTGGTGAAATTGCAACCCTTTGTAATATTGCCAGACCTACTCATGGCCTTATCACCAATATAGGAAAAGCGCATCTTGAAGGATTCGGAGGCCCCGAAGGTGTGATTATTGCTAAGAATGAACTTTATCAGCATCTCTCTGGCAATGGTGGTACAGTATTCGTAAATGCTGAGAATCCACTGCTCATGAGGCTTTCAAATAACATAAACCGGATTCTTTTCGGGCAGCCGGGAGTTGCAGATTATACAGGAAACCCGGTTGTGAAAGGTGCAACACTAAATGTTGAGTTACAGAAGCCCGTTTCATTGATGGTTACCACCAATTTAACAGGTGGCTACAATTTTGAGAATGTGATGGCAGCAATAGCAATATCAGGACACTTCAGATCTGATATAAAAAAGGTGGCAGAGGCACTTGCAGCTTATCAGCCAAAAATGAACCGATCCCAGATTCTTGAAACAAAAAACAATACACTGATTCTGGATGCATATAATGCAAATCCATCAAGTATGGAAAGTGCAATCAGGAACTTTAGAGAACTTGATAAAAGCCCAAAGGTATTGATCATCGGCGATATGTTTGAGCTGGGGGATTCCACTGAAATGGAGCATACTCAAGTTCTGGAGATTGCAACCTCAGCCGGATTTGATAAAATACTGACAGCTGGCCCTCATTTTAGGAAAGCAGCAACCGGATACAATGGTATTAAATCTTTCGAAGACGCTACAGGCCTGAAAGAGTACTTAAATATCAACCCTTTAACCGGCAATATGATTTTAATCAAGGGTTCCAGAGGAATGAAACTTGAAATTCTGACAGATGCTCTCTGAAACTAAAGACCGTATTCAGGCAATAGGAATAATGTCAGGAACCTCTCTTGACGGGCTCGACATTGCCCTTTGCACTTTTGATTTCAGTAGCAACCGGGTTTCCTATTCAATCGATAGTGCCGAGACCATTCCTTACCCAACGGAAATTGCTGAAATACTTACGCACGCAATCTCAGCAGATGCTATGAAATTCTTCAGTATCCATGCCATTTACGGAGAATGGATAGGTGTTGAATGTCAAAAGTTTATGAGCAGGAATGATGCAAAACCATTGTTGATTGCAAGTCACGGTCACACTATTTTTCACAGACCTGCAGATGGATTCACAACACAAATTGGAAGTGGAGCTCATATTGCGGCAAAAACAAAGATCAGAACAGTTTGTGATTTCCGCTCACTTGATGTTGCCCTTGGCGGTCAGGGTGCACCATTGGTGCCAATCGGCGACCGATTCCTTTTCGGTGAGTTTGATGCCTGTGTGAATATCGGTGGATTTTCGAACATCTCACTTGAAATGGATCAGAAAAGAAAGGCCTGGGATATTTGTGCAGTAAACTTTGTGTTAAATCACTATGCGCAAAAACTCGGAATGGATTTTGACAAATCCGGTCAGATTGCCGCTTCAGGAAAAATCATTGCTCCTTTACTGGAAAGCCTTAACAATC
This sequence comes from Bacteroidales bacterium UBA5197, assembly GCA_002412885.1. GTDB lineage: Bacteria > Bacteroidota > Bacteroidia > Bacteroidales > Lentimicrobiaceae > Lentimicrobium. The sequence continues at coordinate 42,113 of DHVX01000052.1, read as the reverse complement.
TTGAGTTCTACAGCAAGTTGCCTCCAAAATCTCTTGGAAGGGAATGGGTTGAAGAATTTATCTTACCTCGTTGCAACAAGTATCATTATGACATCAGCGGAGTGCTCAACACCCTCACCATTCATATTGCGGATGCCATCAGCAAAGCAATTCCATCATCCTCATCAGCAAAAGTTCTCTTCACCGGAGGAGGAGTACACAATGATTTTTTGATGAAAAATATCAGGGATTTATCCAACTGCAGCATTATTGTGCCTGACACTCAGATTATTGATTACAAAGAGGCTCTTATTTTTGCTTTCCTCGGCGTATTAAGGTTTAAAGGATTACCCAATTGCCTTTCAGAAGTTACCGGCGCAAAAACAGATAATTGCGGTGGAATCATCTATGAGATTTGAGTTTTAAGCGGGAACCTTAATCTGTTTCCTGAAATTCACTTTTGTTATTTTTATTCTTTATGGTATGGCATAACTCTTGTGCAGAAAATAAAAGTATATCATGTTCAAGAGTGTTAAATATCCTGATTATGAGCAAAAAATACATGGTGAAGGAGTTGTTACTGCCTTTGGGACTTATTCTTATTTCCTTAATTTCCATTGCCCAGACCACAGATTCAGTCTTTCGGCTACCGGTTTTTGAAGTAATTGAGAGTCCGCTTCAGAAAAACTTACCACTTTCCAGAATAAATGCTTCACAAATTGAGTTGATTCCTATCAACGATCTCGGCGAAATACTAAGAAGAGAAAGCAATGTAAGCGGAATCCGCAAGGGTGGGTACGCCATCGATCCCATTGTAAGAGGTTACAGATATTCACAAATCAATGTATTCCTGGATGACGGAATCCACATAGAAGGCGGATGCCCAAACCGCATGGATCCTGTTATGTCGCATGTTGAGCCAGAGCTGATTCAACAGATTGAGATAGTTAAAGGTCCGTATCTCCTGCGGTATGGCCCCTCCCCTTCTGCCAGTATAAGAATTAAAACCCGTCCCGGGGAAAAGGCCTTTAAAAAAGGGTTCGGTGTGAAATCCATAACCGGTTATGATGCCAACAGAAACGGCATTAAACAACATCTTTCCATTTCCCAATCCAATGAAAGATCGTTTATCAGGGTTAGCGGAGGGATTAAAAATTATGGAAATTATACCGATGGCAAAGAAAGAGAATGGAAATCTTCTTATCAAAAAAAAGATATCTCGGCAGATATCGGCTTTAAGGCCGGGAAATCAGCGCTGACTGGTTTCTCGTATAAAGGATCTTTCGGAAGGGATGTTCTCTTTCCTGCATTGCCTATGGATGAAATTGAAGACAATACACATATTTTCTCCGGATATTACGATTATTCCAATCCCAAAAAACCAGATCAGATACTGTCATTATCAGCATATCATACCCGTGTTTTTCATTTAATGGATAATAGTTTCAGGCCGCAATACAACCAGATTGTTCCTCCAAACACCGGACTCATGCAGGCCGTTGCTTCGGTTAACACCAGTACTTCAGGCGGACGGATTGCTTTCACTCATGCTTGTGATAAATTCAAATATTCTCATGGTGCGGATTACAGAATAACAAAAAAAGATGGAACCCGCAACATGCTGATGATCATGGAAATGGATGGTCAATTATATACATCCGGCAAGGCATTTAACCTTTGGAAAGAATCAGTCATAAACAATTCTGGTGTATTTTCAGGTGTTGAATGGGGACATAAACAATTTGAGGTATCTTCTGTTTTAAGGCTCGACTTGAATCAGGCAAGTTCAAACGACACATTGCTGATTCTGAGGAATGAAAATACATGGTTCGAAAGCAAACCTGTTGATCAGTTCCTGATCAGCGTGGCAGTCAATTCTTCTTATAAGTTAAGTGAAAAAACTACCATAAGTATAGGCATTGCCCGTGGACAAAGGTCGGGTGACATGCAGGAACGATACATCAAATTCCTGGCTACCGGCTACGATCGTTACGACTATCTGGGCAATCCCGACCTAAAACCAGAAACTAACTTTCAGACTGATCTGATGCTAACCAGCAATCCCGGAAGGCTTAACTTTTCAGTTAATCTTTTCAGGTCGCAAATCAGCAATTACATTACGGGCACGCTCGTTCCTCCTGCGGTTGCAAGGCCTGTGAGTCAGGGAGCCCCGGGCGTAAAGCAATTCAATAATATCGACAAAGCTGTTTTGATGGGATTTGAAGCAAGTGCAGATTTTACACTCTCCACTCAGTCTGGCTTATCGTTTTCGGCCGGTTACACTTATGCTTATTTCCCTGAAATTGAGCGAATAACATTTGAAAACAATCAGATTTCAGGAACTGAAATGATAAAGAATGATCCCATACCCGAAATTCCTGCTTTTGAGGCTATGTTGTCACTTTCTCATCAGTTTGTAAGACTTAAAATCAAACCTGTCCTGTCATTAAGGGCAGTTGCAGATCAGAATCATGTGTCGCTGGCTGCGTATGAAGAGTCAACTCCGGCTTATCTGATTTCTGACTTTTTCGTGACATACACGCCAATCAAACAAATAAGCATTGCAGCCGGAGCAAACAATATTTTCAATAATGCCTATTACGATCATTTGAACAGAAGGGTTTTGGGAAGCACTGAAAAACTTTACGAACCGGGAAGAACACTCTTTATCAACCTGAAAATTGAATTTTAATGAAACAACAAATAAATATTGCACTTTTAAAAAGAATAGTCTTCTTCGTACTTGCTGTATTTATGTCAGGACTAACTTCCTGTACCGAGAAGAAACCGGCAGAAACAACGAATAAGCTGAAAATAAAGTTCAATCATAGGGTCGATAATAACAGCTTGATTTTCAACCAGATGATTTATACCAATGCTGCCGGAAATAATTATGAAGTCACTGAGGTGATGTACTTTATTTCTGATCTGAAGCTTCACCACAGCGATGGAAGAACAATACAACCGGCTCAGTGGAATGATATTCATTACATTGACACCAATATTCCGACCACCTTTGATTGGATTGTGGGAAACGATATCCCCACAGGATTGTATGACAGTCTTACTTTCACTTTCGGATTTACACAAGCCCGAAACCAGTCGTTTATGTTCGTTAATCCACCCGAAGTCAACATGGCGTGGCCGGAAGTTCTTGGCGGAGGATTTCATTATCTGATGCTTAACGGATGGTGGAAAGACCTTCAGGAGGTGCGCAGGCCTTTCAATTTTCATCTTGGAATTGGTCAGATTTATGCCAACAACAGCGGTCAGGTTTCAGATATTACCGGGTTCATTCATAATAATTTTACAGTGAGGCCTTCGGGCGAAAGATTCAGTATTGAAGAAAATAAAGATAATTTAATCAATCTGATCATGCACATCGAAAGCTGGTTCGAAACACCGGTAATCTATGACCATAATACATTTGGAGGTGCCATTATGCAGAAGCAGGAAGCCATGCATATAGCAGCACTTAATGGAAGAGATGCATTCAGTATTGAATAAAAAAAAGGCGCCGTAAGGACGCCTTTCACTTCAGTTTTTCAGATGTTTAGCTCAAAAGCCGGATTTGTTTTTTTGAAGATCCTTTATCCGGATTAGTATCTCAGACAATCTCCTCTTCCAGGGCCACGGCCATAATCACCTCTTCCGGAACGACCTGCTTTGTTGCCTTTGCCATCGCGATAACCTCTACCCTGACGGGCATCAAAAACTGCTTTTTGCTCATCATTCAGTAAAGCCCGAACATCTCTTTTGTGTGCTTCTCTGGCTTTCATAAGATCGCCTTTCAGCTTAGAAATATCATCAATTGTGCGATCTATTTCTTTTGCATCCTGATTTTCAGCAAGTCTCAGTGTATTTAGGCGGGCATGTTTTTCGCCGAGTTCTGCACGCATAAGGTTGGCTTTACGCAAATGATCAGCCCTCAGCTTTTCAATTCCGGCTTTCTGGTCATCAGTTAAGGAAGGAATTCTGGAATCCACACCTCGTTCGGCGTAGGCTGGGCCGTTTCCGGCTCTGTCGCCTCTGCCTTCTCCCCTGCCATAGGGCTGGGCCGAAATGAAAGCCGGGATAATCATCAGGAATACAAATCCTGAAGCAATTGCCAATGTTTTGAAATTCAAGTTCTTCATAGTTGTAAAGTTTTAAGAGTGATTGTTTATTTGATTAATTATTTTGTCCACGTCGGTGTCTGTGTCTGGGCCCATCTCCTTTTAAACCATCGCCGCGCATTATCATTTCCCTGAAAAAGCCTTCGAGTTTAGCATACTGATCAGGAGTGGCAATAGTTCTCATATCAATTAAATGCATGGCCGAATAAAATCGCATTTGTGCGTGATTTTGTCCGATTTCTTCACACAATGTTTTGATAACAATGGTATCTGGTTCAGCTTTAAGTACTTCGTCTATTAAGAGCTGATTCATTCTCCTGATTTCACTAAAGTGAGGTCGGATATTCTGCCTGAGCAAATCTTTTGAGAATTTGAGTTCTTCGGCTTGTTCTTCTGAGAAACCCAGCTCATTCATCATCATTCGGGGACCGATAAACTTCGAATCACCTAGTGTTTCCATGCCTCCCGCATCAATCTCTCTGTTCTCACTCTGATTGTTCAGCCGCGTGACCACCGAAACGGCAGCACCAACATTTATCAGCGTAAGCAAGGCGAAGATTATAATGAGAATCTTATTTCTTTTTGTAATTGCCATTGTTGTAAGTATTAGTTGCCTGAAAGATAACTCTCAATGAATTCTGATGATTCATCATTCAAGTGAATATCCAGTGCGTAAAGCTCCGGTGTAGTGCCGACTGATGCAGTTTCCTGAGCAGGTTGAGCAGTAAAAGTAAGTATTTGTCCACCCAGCCATATTCCCAAAAGTACCGAGGCAGCAGCCATTGAAAAAGGAGCCCCGATTCTGACAATTTTTACGGCTGGTTTTCGGGTTGATGAATCTTCTCTTTCAAGGTCCATCATTTTGTGTTGGATTTTATCAAAGAGCTCAGGATCATTCATTGACCTGCGCCCGGAAACCATACTTTCAGAACCGGATTGAACAACCTGATGAAATGCGCTGCAGGAACTGCACTGAGCAAGATGTTCTTCAAGCGCTTTTACGCCGGAAGGATCCTTGTTGATGTCAATGCCATCAAGAATCTGTTCTTCAAAGGTTTTGCAGTTCATGTTGTTTGCTTTTTAATTTGACACATTCAATATCAAAAACTTGTGTTTTGTTTAAATTCATTTCAACAGAGGAGTGAGCCTTTTCCTGAGATTTACTTTTGCCCTGTGCATCAGCGACTCGACAGCAGGCAGCGTAACATTCATAACCTCAGCAATTTCAGCATAAGGCAGATCTTCAATTTTGTGAAGCGTAAAAGCTATCCTTTGATTATCCGGAAGATCAGAAATGGCCTGATACAAGAAGCGACTTCTTTCCTGCTGCTCTATTTTTTCATCAATCACGAAAGGCTCTTCTGATTGTTGGTTTCCATCAATTTCATCATCACTGAAAAAGGCGGAAAGCTCTTTCCAGAAGCGCCACTTCTTATTATTTCTGATAAAGTTGAGTGAACGATTGGTTGAAATCCGATATAACCATGTGCTCAATTTTGAATCACCCCTGAATTTATGGGCACTGTTAAACACCTCAATAAAGATATCCTGAGTAAGATCCTGAGCATCATGTGAATTCTGCAGAAAACCGTAACAAACGTTATATACCAGAATCTGATACTGTTCAACCAATGCCTTCCAGGCATCAGAATCTCTTGCAATCAAACCTTTTATCAGATCAGCTTCGGTCATAAATTTGGCAGGCGGCTTTGTTTTGCTTCAAAGTATCTAATATATGGACAATATTTAAATCAAAAACTTGCGCCATAGTGAAACTATCTTTTTTACTAAAGGAATTATCATGTGAATCCGGCATTCGGACACCTCCTCTGCACTGCTGCTATAAATAGCATGTATTGCAAAAACTTCAGATCGAAAATAAGAAATATTTTCCTGACATTTTTCGACTGACAGCACAAAAAGATGAAAATTAAAAGTAATTTTGCAAAAAGAAAATACTCAAGAATGTTTTTGAAGTCAGATCGGAACAGGCTTAAAATGTTCCTTCATTACTTACTTCTTCTTGCCACATTAACCTTGTCAGCAAAGGCAACCCAACCTTTGTTGCCAGGAAATTTCATTTCTGAATCACATACAAGCTTTGAATTCAGAGATTTCACATTACTTCCTTTCTCCACGGAAACCCGTGATTTCAGCCCTACAAGGCTAGTAATCAGCATAGATAAAAATAAAATATTCCCTCCCCCATCTTTTGAAGATCTTGCCGACACTGTAGCCAGACATCTGTTTTTGCAGATTCCGGTATTCTATTTCTCGAGCTATCTGATCCCGATTCTGGATCGCAATTGTATTTTGCGGATTTAGAATTCATTTTTTTTAATGGAAGTGCATTAACCTCTCTGCACTTCCTGTTGAATTCAAAAAAATCACAAATTCGTAAATTTCGAAAAAATGTCAACTGAAAATCAATCAGAAAAAGCCGGCATGGCTGGTTTTAAACCATTTATAATCATATTTGCCATCCTGGTAGTTGTTTCATTTCTACTCAAAATAGTAATGAACATGATCATGTAAAATCATGACAATATGATAATTACAGCAGGGAAGTGCAGAATAATAAGCACTTCCCTGCTTAGTTTTGGCTTGCCGGATAATAAAATGTACATTTATCAGTTAAATATTAACAATAGGATGTTGATAGTTTATGCCTTAGGGATTTAAAGGGCTGAATTAAACCACTACTTTTACATTGAAAAAAAACTACTCCAATGAATTTCGGATTTCTTTTACAAATTACCCAGCCTCTAGGCTCTTATGCCGACACACTTAACCGAGCTGCCATTGAAGCAGCACAGGCCAGCGAGATAAAACTTTCCATATGGGAACTCGCGTTAAAAGGCGGATGGATTATGATTCCACTGGCAATTATGTCGGTGTTTGCAGTTTATATTTTTGTTGAACGCTACATAGTCATCAACAGGGCTGCCAGAGATGAACCCAATTTCATGAATAACATTAAGGACTTCATCCACAATGGAAGGATTGATTCGGCATTATCACTTTGTAAAAACAATCATTCACCACTTGCAAGAATGATTGAAAAAGGGGTTAACCGGATTGGCAAACCTCTGAGCGATATTAATGCCGCCATTGAGAATGTTGGCAAACTGGAAGTTTCAAAACTTGAAAAAAATATTGCTGCACTTGCTACCATTGCAGGAGCAGCTCCAATGATCGGGTTTCTTGGAACAGTAATCGGAATGGTAAGGGCATTTTATGATATGTCAATGGCAGGTAATAATATTGACATTGCGCTTTTATCAGGAGGTATTTATCAGGCGATGATTACAACTGTAGCTGGTCTCATCGTTGGTATTATAGCATACATTTGCTATAACATACTGGTGGCCAGGGTAGAAAAAGTCATTTTCCTGCTTGAAGCCAGAACTACTGAGTTTATTGATCTGTTGCATGAGCCCGCATCCTGATCATATGTATGAATTTTCATTAAACAATACTCCGGTATGGCTTTAAAATCCCGAAATAAAATAAACTCACAGTTCAGCACTGCCTCCATGTCGGACCTGGTGTTTCTGTTGCTGATCTTCTTTATGTTGACATCAACACTGGTGAGCCCAAATGCCATAAAGCTTTTGTTGCCATCAAGTTCGAGTAAAACTATGGCCAAGCAATCGCTTACTGTCTATATTGATGCCAACTACAATTACTTTGTCGAAGAAAATCAGGTGAGTCCGGAATTTCTGGTTGAAACACTTGGCGCAAATCTTCAGGGTCAAACAGATGCATCGGTTGTGCTTCGTGCAGATCAGTCGGTTCCCGTTCAGTATGTAGTTACCTTAATTGATGCAATCAATCAGGTGAATGAAATGACCAACACCAAACACAAGGTAATTCTCGCCACAAAACCAGCCAAATAGCCAAATCAAAAGGCTGTTGGCAGGATTTTTGATTCTTCAAATCAAATAACAAGTCATGCAACTCGAAAAAGATAAAATCAGAGGTATTGCCGGAACAATTCTTTTCCATGCACTTTTGCTGGTAGGATTGATATTCATGGCATTACGCACACCTCTCCCATTGCCCGAAGAAGCTGGAGTAGAGGTAAATCTCGGGTACTCTGACGAAGGCATGGGCCAGATACAACCACGCGAACCTGCTCCGCAAGCTGCAGCTTCACCTACAGTGACTCCAAAAGAAAGTGCCGAAGAGTTTGTAACTGAAGACACCGAAGAAGCTCCTGCAATTAAACCTGTTGTAAAGGAAAAGCCAAAACCTGTTGATAAACCGGAGGTTAAACCTACTCCAAAACCACAACCTCAGCCAGAGCCGCAACCAGTTGTCAACCCCAACGCCATTTACAAAGGGAAACAAGGTTCAGCCACCCAAGGTGGAAATGAAGGAATAACAGGCAAACCCGGAGATCAGGGCAAACCAACCGGCGACCCAAATGCCGGCGGGTATGATGGTACTGGCGGATCAGGCGGAGGTGTATCTTTTGATTTATCAGGCAGAAGCTCACGACAGATTCCTTCGCCTCCAAATACATTCCGCGAAAGAGGAACCGTTGTGGTTACCATTTTTGTTAACCGGGCAGGCGATGTAACCAGGGTAATCTCAGGCGCCAAAGGCACAACTACTGCCAGCACCGAGTTGCGTCAATTAGCAGAAAGAGCTGCTATGAAAGCCAAATTCAGTCCTAAACCAGATGCTCAGGAAGAACAAAAAGGAACGATTACCTATATTTTTGAACTGAATTAACCCACATTTCACTGCTTTCGTAAGTTTCTCGAACCAGATAAATTATTCGTCGTTCTAAATACTTCAATTTATGAACTACCAGCAGACATTGGACTATATGTTCAGCCAGTTACCTATGTTTCAACGTATTGGAGCTGCAGCTTACAAAGCGAATCTTGACAATACCATAGCGCTGGGAAACCTGACAGGTAATCCGCATCAATACCTGAAAACAATACATATTGCCGGCACCAATGGCAAAGGTTCCGTTTCGCATATGCTTGCATCTATTATGCAGGAGAATAACCTGAAAACCGGACTGTTCACTTCTCCGCACCTAAGCGATTTTCGTGAAAGGATAAAAATAAATGGTGAAATGATTGATCAGCAATACATTGTTGATTTTGTTGAAGAATACAAATCAGATTTCGAGACAATAAAACCTTCTTTTTTTGAGATGACATTTGCGCTTGCTATGAAATGGTTCAATTTTAAAAAAGTTGACATTGCCATTATTGAAACCGGCATGGGGGGCAGACTCGATTCAACCAATGTTATAACTCCCCTTCTTTCAATAATTACAAACATAAGTTACGACCACACTCAGTTCCTTGGCAATACAATCGAAACTATTGCATTTGAGAAAGCGGGGATCATTAAGCCGGAAATACCTGTAGTCATTGGTGAAACTAATCCTGACTCAGCCCCGGTTTTTATTGAAAAATCGAAAATGTGCGCCTCTCCGATTATGTTTGCTGATCAGGAAGTAAAAGTATTGATCGATGGTAATCAGAATGATCTATCTAAAATGGAAGTTACTGCTTTTGTCAGAAGTTCTGTTTTAAAATTGACAAGTCCGCTGACAGGCCATTATCAGGTTAAAAACATAGCCACTGTTGTTGCTGCAATGCACAGTCTGAAAACCATTTATACCGGCTTTTCAGATTTTTCAATCAAAGAAGGTATATTGAATACGATTAAAAACACAGGGCTCAAAGGAAGGTGGCAGATATTGAATGAGAGTCCGCTTACTATTTGCGATATTGCCCATAACACTGATGGCATTTCACAAATTGTAACTCAACTTGGCAAAATGAGCTATAATAAGCTTCATTTTGTGATTGGAGTTGTGAACGATAAAGATATTTTTGGGATATTGAATATTCTTCCCAGAGATGCGATATATTATTTCTGCAAAGCCGATATTCCAAGAGGACTTGACCCGATCAAACTGCAAAATGCAGCAGAAGAAACCGGGCTTCACGGAAATGCATATGAATCTGTAAAAAAGGCGAAAAAGGCGGCTGAAGAAGCAGCACAGGAAAATGACCTTATTTTTATAGGAGGAAGTGCTTTTGTGGTTGCTGAAGTTGTTTAATGATCAACCTCCGGTAATCAGGTGAAGAACCATCACATCATCGCCATTTTTAACAATCGAACTGTCAAAATCGCGACGACGAACCAACTCTCCGTTAACTTTAACTACCAGCATTTTAAAGGTAAAATTCTTGACAGCAAGCAACTCATTGATGGTAAGTTGATCTGTATCAAATGATTCATTTCTGTTATTTAAAATTATGTCCATAGTATCTTAGATTAATTCGTTGGCCTGAAGTCTTTCAGCAATATTTCCAAAACTTCGTTGGCCTGCATATTGGCAACCATTCCCACCCTTGGAGCAAGTACGGGTAATTGATCTGAAACTTCAGAAACTTCATCACCGCAGATGAAAAGATTACCTGAATTCCGGGCTCCGATAATTGACGACCTGCCCCAACCTGCCATTCCAACTCCGACAATCAAGGGCTTAGCCTGCATCTTTGTAATAACAGTTTCGATGATCATCTGTTTCATTTCTGCTTTATCGAAAGCTTCAACAATAACATCGCATCCTGAAAATAATTCTATTACATCGGAAACGCAAAGCTTCATATCAAAAGCTTTTACAACAACATCGGGATTTATACGCTGAATATTGTCGCGCAAAGCATGTACCTTCAGCCGTCCGATCTGGTCGTGAAAATAATACTGACGATTGAGATTCTGCTCAGTTACTATGTCAAAATCTGCAATTATCAGCCTTCCAACTCCAACTCTGGCAAGAGCAACAGCGCAATTAGAACCAAGACCACCACAGCCGGCAATACCGACAGTGAACTGTTTTAAATAATTACTTATCTGTTCAGGAAGGGTCATAAACGAAATTGGGTCATTATTATTTTTAATCGGAGACCTTGTGCAAATATAGAAAAATTGAACAAAGCTTAATCCTCTGCCATTATTAATATGCAGAAAACCTGAAAATATAATTCTTATCAGCAGTGTCAAACGTTATGAAACCCTCTGCATATCGCTATTTTTCAATCATTAACGGTTTGAGATTGGTAAATCTTTGTACATTTGTGAACTGATTAACAACAACACTCAAATCGATAATCAATATGAATCCTACAGTTTTGAAAAACTCACTTCGCTTACTCAAGGAATTTAAGTATTCCTGGTCAGCCATTGAACAAGGTTACAACAACAGGACAGTTTATGTAAATGTTGGCGACCTCACCATTCTTGAAAAACCCGTTCCTCCTCAGATGAAAGAAAAATTCATTGGTGGTAAAGGATTCGGACTAAGGCTGCTATGGGATGCTACAACCCCAACCACTAAGTGGAACGACCCTGAAAATGAAATCGTTATCGGGATGGGTCCGATTTGTGGTATCACACAATACTCAGGAACCGGTAAATCGCTGGTTGTTACCATTTCACCTCAAACCGATATTGTTATCGACAGTAATGTAGGTGGTTATTTTGGTCCTTTCCTTAAGTTCTGTGGATTTGATGCACTTGAGCTTCAGGGAAAAAGCGAGAAAGATGTTGTTGTGGTTTTTGATGAAGCCCGTGAAGTTGTTGAAATATATGAAACACTTGACCTCCCTTCAGACAGTCACCTCCTGGCAGAAACCCTCACAGAGATGTTTGCAGATGAAGACAGTGGCCGCAAAAATGTTTCTGTTGTTTCGGCAGGTACTGCAGCAGATAACTCATTGATCGGTATGCTGAACTTCAGTTTCTTCGACTCAAAACGTAAAGTTACCCGATTGAAACAAGCTGGCCGTGGGGGAATAGGAACAGTTTTTCGTGATAAAGGAATCAGGGCACTTGTTGCAAAATCAAAAGGTGTTAAAGGCAATCTGAACAATGTAGTTGATCTTGAAGTGATTATGGAGCGTGGACGCAAGTTCAACCGCGAAATGCGCGAACTTGATGACAGCCAGGCTGAAATGCGCACCAAAGGTACAGCTCACCTTACCAACGTAATGAACGATTACGACCTGCTGCCAACCAATAACTTCAAATTTGGCAATCATCCCGACGCAGCGAAAATCCATTCGAATATCTATAAAGAGAGATTCACCCAGGGAGTTCCCGATGGATGCTGGATAGGATGTAATATGTCATGCGCCAAAGGCGTTGACAATTATGAACTAAGATCAGGGCCCTACAAAGGATCAAAAGTTATTGTTGACGGACCTGAGTATGAAACAGCAGCATCATTAGGTTCCTGCGCCGGAATTTTCAATCCTGACTTTACCATTGAAGCCAACTTCTATTGCGATACATATGGCGTTTGCACCATTTCATGGGGAACCATTCTCGGGTTTGTTATGGAATGCTACGAAGCCGGCATACTGAACGATGAACGCACTGGCGGAATGAAACTCAATTTCGGAAACGCTGATGAAGCTATGGAACTTCTGCACCAGCTTTCAAGAGGTGAAGGGTTTGGCAAAATCGCCGGAATGGGTGTTCGCAAAATGAAAGAAATGTTTATTGAAAAGGGCTGGGGTGATCCTCAATTCCTGCAGGATATAGGCATGGAAAACAAAGGCCTTGAGTATTCTCAATACATTTCGAAGGAATCTCTTGCTCAGCAAGGTGGATATGCGATGACCAACAAAGGTCCTCAGCACGACGAAGCATGGCTGATCTTTATGGACATGGTCAACAACCAGATTCCAACATTTGAGAAAAAAGCAGAAGCACTTCACTATTTCCCGATGTTCCGCACCTGGTTCGGACTTCAGGGACTGTGCAAACTTCCGTGGAACGATGTTGAGCCGGAAAGCAACGCATTGAGCGATGAGCCAGCTAAAGTTCCTGAGCATGTTGACAACTATGTAGCCATTTATAACGCGGTTACTGGCAGCAACATTGATAAGCACGACATTATCCGTCAATCTGAAAGAGTATATAACTTCCAGCGTATTTTTAACATTCGCCGTGGTTATGGACTACGTTTGCATGATGCACAACCTTATCGCGCTGCCGGCCCTGTAACTGCTGAAGAATACCTTTCACGTCAGGAACGTTATGACAAGCAACTGGTTGAACTTCAAGGCATGGATCCTGAGAAGATGACGCTTGAAGAAAAAATGGATGCAACCCGTAAATATAGAGAAGACCGCTATGAGCAACTGCTTGATGCAGTTTACTTCAGAAGGGGTTGGACAAAGAATGGCGTTCCAACCATTGAACATTTACAAAAACTTGGCATGGATTTGCCTGAATTGCTCGAAGTTGTAACTCCGCTTCAGTAACATTGAATCGCAATAAGCAAAAAGCTCCGTTCATGACGGAGCTATTTGCTTTAATGTACTTTATTTATCTTCCTCAACTTCTTTTTTCATCTCCTGAAAAACAGGGCTTTTTCCAATTCCTTTCTGACCAATATCGGGCGACATCATTCCAGGAAACTCATTTCCTTCAATTAAAATCGGTCCTTCAGGAGTTATAGCAACATCCCAGCCAATAACTTTAACCTGGGGGATTAACTGACTGGCAGCAATCACCAGTTCAGTCGTTTCCTTAAAATAAGGCAGTTCATAACCTTCAAACTTAATTTTAGAACCAGGATGTTCAAGATATGTTCGGGCACGACCATTGGTAAAATCAGAAACAGCTTCACGCCTTAACTTTCCGGTAGTGAAATCGATTCCAACATATGCCCCGCCTTTTGAAACATTATCGAGATAAGCATCAGAGAAACCAAGCCTTAGCATTCCTGACATTATGCGGCTTACATTCTCTTTATTGGTGAAAGTTTCAATCCTCATGGTATTTACACAATGAGGATTTATACGGCTAAGGGCTTCATGCTGAATTACTTCTTCCTGAAATATAAATGAAGAATCCAGTACAATTTTAAAGATTTTATTTAATTCTTCACGGTTATTCTGAAGAGAAGAATATGATACTCTGTATATGTACTTTCCACCTCCTGTACCCGCTTCTTTTTTGATAAAAATATTTTCGGAGTGTTTTGAACCGGAAGAAATATCCTTCACAAAATCAAGAAATTCGTCAGGTGTATTGATCTGTATGAAATCTCCTCCTGCAAAAAACAAGGAATTTACATTGTGAGCATAGGTATTGGTAACCGGAAGATTATGTTTTCTAAAAAACAACTCGAACAAGTATTTATCATCGAGAATTGTGTTGTAACGGGGATCATTAAGTGTCCAGCATTTATCGCGCAATTTATGTGTCATCACGTAATCATTAAAATTTGTGACCCCTTTACGGTAAAGAAACTTTGAAAAATACTGCTCTGCAATATCAGGTCGGGTTAGAATAAACTTGCCATATTCTGAAATAATTCTTGGAATACTTTTACGATATGGGTCATGAAGTATAATTGTAAAAAAATCCATGACCTTGGCAGGAAGCTTTCTCTTGCTCATGAGCTTGATTTGGGTTAAAAACAATGTTAAAATTAAAATAATAAAACCAGACAACCAAAATAAATAAGTATTTAACACAAAAATAATATCACAATGCTACAAAGCTCTGATATCCTAAATATCAATAACTTACACAAATTTAAAGCCTCATGAACCCGTCCTTTGTTTATTACAATTCAGAAATACACCAAAACGCAATCAATCAACGGCTTAACAAAGCTTCATGATACATATCCATGAATACTGGATTTTTGCGCAATCCGTTTTGTGCGATATCTTCAAAAACCAGACTTGGGAGTTCATTTCCTTCCACCAAAAAGGGTCCAATGAGTGTTAAAGAAACATATTACTTATCCGCTAATTTTCTTTTACTTATAAAAATAATAATCTTCTAAATCAATGACACCTGTCACCTTTCATAAATGGATATTTAAAATCGGTTGGAGGAAGCAAAGTTTCTTTTATGGTTCTCGGGCTGGTCCATCTAATAAGGTTGAGATGACTTCCAGCTTTATCATTGGTACCCGACTGTCTTGAACCACCAAAAGGTTGCTGACCAACAACTGCACCGGTAGGCTTGTCATTAAAATACAGGTTTCCTGCTGCGTATTTCAGGGTTTTACTTGCTTTATCCAGCACCATACGATCATGTGCAAAAATGGCGCCGGTAAGTGCATATGGCGATGTTTCGTCAACCAGTTTAAGCGTTTCTTCCCAGTTCTTATCATCATAAACAAAAACGGTCAGAACAGGTCCGAATATCTCCTCTTCCATGGTTACAAAATGAGGATCTTCGGTAAGAATTATTGTTGGTTCAATAAAATAACCTTTGGTTTTGTCGCCTTTACCCCCAAAAATAACTTTTGTATCCGGAGAATGTCTGGCTTTTTCAATGTAGCCCATAATGTTGTCAAACGAGGCTTCGTCAATCACAGCATTCATAAAATTACTGAACTCACGCACATCTCCTACAGTAATCTGTGAAAGCATATCACCAACCTTTTCGCGCACCGAAGGCCATAATGACTTGGGTATATAAGCCCTGGAAGCTGCCGAACACTTCTGACCCTGATACTCAAACGAACCACGCACGATTGCTGTTGCAACTTCATCGGCATGAGCCGAGTTGTGCACAACAATAAAATCTTTACCACCGGTTTCTCCGACTATTTTGGGATATGATTTATAGTTAGGCAGATTCTGAGCCACACTCTGCCACAAACGGTTAAAAGTTATGTTGGAACCAGTAAAGTGAAGTCCCGCAAAATTATGATCTGAGAAAATCGCATTACCCACCACAGAGCCTGTTCCGGGAATAAAATTTATTACACCATCAGGCATACCGGCTTCTTTAAAAATCTGCATCAATACGTAATTCGACATAATTGAGTTGGTTGCAGGTTTCCAAAGGGCTGTATTCCCCATTAAAACCGGCGACATATTCAAATTTGATGCAATGGCTGTAAAGTTGAATGGTGTCAATGAGAAGATAAAACCTTCCAGAGGACGATATTCTATACGATTGATAAACCCGGGATCAGAATGAGGTTGCTCATTGTAAATATCAGAAATGTAATGCGCATTAAATCTGAGAAAATCAACGGTTTCGCAAGCGGCATCAATCTCTGCCTGATAGGCATTCTTGCTCTGGCCAAGCATGGTAGCAGCATTTAAAGTTGCTCGATGCTTTTTCGCAATCAGTTCAGCAATTCTGAGCGATACTGAAACCCTTTCCACGTAAGAGAAAGATTCCCATTCGCGGTGAGCTTTCATAGCAGCATCTATGGCTAACTTAACTTCCTGCGGACCGGCTTTGTGGTAATTGCCAATGATGTGCCCGTGGTCGTGAGGCATTCGAACCGCCTCGGTATTACCGGTTCTTACTTCTTTGCCGCCAATAATTAATGGGATATCAATTACCTCTGACGACAATCTGTCCAGCTCACTCTGCAAGGATTTTCTTTCAGGTGTTCCGGGAGAGTATGTTTTTACCGGCTCATTCTCGGGATATTCAAAAACGAAGATCGCATTATTCATAAAAAATCAGAATTGCATTACAACGAAATATATGTAAATTTACCAGTTGTATTAACACAGCCTTCCTGCAAATGTTCAAGCAGAAACTGACTGATTGCAAGTAAAAAACTAACTATGAATTACTATATTGTTACAGGAACCTCTTCAGGAATTGGCGAGGCAATTGCAAAAAAACTGATCCACCGGAAAGAAAAGGTGTTTTGCATTTCAAGGCAGATCAATGAATCGCTCAAAGCACTTGCAACAAAAAATCACAGCGGTTTATGGTATTATCAGACCGACCTCACCCAAACCGCTAAATTACCAGTCATTTTTAAAGAGATATTTTCTTTTATCGATGAAAATGAAGTCGCCAACGTGGTATTAATAAACAATGCCGGTACGCTTGAACCACTGGGAAAGTCAGGAAGCCTGAACACTGGCTTGATTGAAAATCATTTTAAAACAAATGTTATTGCACCGGCCATCTTGATAAATGAATTTATCAGACTGTCGGAAAGACTGAATGCAAAAAAAACAATTGTCAATATCAGCTCAGGAGCAGCAAGTACACCCTATGCAGGATGGAGCAATTATTGCGCTGCAAAATCAGCTCTTGATATGCTTACACGAACCATTGGTGAAGAGCAGAAAAGCAAAGAAAATCCGGTCAGGATTTTTTCTGTAGCGCCTGGAATTGTTGATACAAAGATGCAGGAAACCATCAGAAACACTAATGAAGAGCAATTCCCAATGAGAGAAAAATTTGAAAAACTCTTCACAGAAAACAGGCTGAGTAAACCTGACGATGTAGCTGATAAAATTATTTCTTTACTGTTTTCTGACTTTCCTTTGACTGGCGATGTGGCAGACCTGAGAAATCTTTAGAAGATTGTCGAAATAGTTTCCCGGAGATTTAAAATTCTTTAGTTTTGCCGTACAAATCTACTAATGATAAAAATTATGTTTAAGACCAACGAGTACTTTGACGGAAAAGTAAAATCAATCGCATTTGAAACAAGCGAAGGCCCTGCAACAGTAGGAGTTATGGCAGCCGGAGAATATGAATTCGGTACATCATGTGTTGAATACATGACGGTGATCTCAGGTGAAATGGAAGTCAGACTTCCTGAAGAAACAGAGTGGAAAACCTTTCAGCCATTCGAAACTTTTATAGTACCCGCCAATGTAAAGTTTGGTGTAAGAATGAATGGCGATACTTCATACCGCTGTTTGTACCGATAGTCGAAAGCCCCCTGAACCGGGGCTTTTCAGTGTAATCCGATATGAACTATCAAACATAACCAATCAATCCGATGAAAACCAAAAAGTACGATGAACTGAAACTTCATTATAAAATCTGGTTTACCGACCAGAACGAAAAGGGAATTCTGGGTGATGGCAAATGGAAGATACTCAAAGCAATAGATGAAACAGGCTCGCTGACCTCTGCATGTGAGAAACTTGAGATCACTTACCGCAGAACCTGGAATGATCTTAAAGCCATTGAGGAACAACTTGGCTTTGCTTTACTTGAAAAATCAAGAGGTGGAGCTGAAGGTGGAAGTACCTCGCTTACTCCGGAAGGAAAAAAGCTTATCAGGGCTTTTGATGATTTTCATGAAAAAATGGATGTAATTATGCAGCAACATTTTACCGAACTTAAAAAGACATTGATTTCAAATGATTAATTCGGGGTTAAAAATAATATTTGTATTTATTGCTTTTATAGCAATGGCTTCCTGTGGAAGGGTGACTAACACTGGTTCAGAAAGCGAATTAAAGGGAGACCTAATTATTTTCCATGCCGGCAGCTTGTCTGTTCCTTTCAGGGCTTTGGCCGATTCATTCCGGAAAATTCATCCGGAAGTCAAAATCCTGCCTGAATCGGCAGGAAGTCTGGCTTCAATCCGCAAGATTACCGATCTTAACAGACCATGCGACATTATGGCATCAGCCGATTATATTCTGATTGACAAACTGATGATTCCTGATTTTGCAAGCTGGAATCTATTGTTTGCCGGCAATGAAATGGCTATTGTTTATCACCCGGGCTCAAGAATGTCTGATTCCATCAATGAAAATAATTGGTTTAGAATTTTACAAAATCCGGAAATAAGATTCGGGCGATCTGACCCAAATTCTGATCCTTGCGGCTACAGAGCTATTCTTACCATGCAGTTGACTGAAAAGGTTTACAATATACCCGGGTTAACCGATGAACTGATGAAGAAGGATCAGAAATATATCCGCCCAAAAGAAACTGATCTTTTGGCGTTGCTTGAAACAGGAACACTTGATTATATTTTTCTTTACAAATCTGTTGCAATTCAGCACAAGCTCCCCTATTTGTCACTTCCTGACAGTATTAATCTTTCATCTCCAGGATTACAGGATTTTTACAAAACAGTATCGGTTGATGTTGCCGGCAATAAACCCGGCGACAAAATAACTCAGTTCGGAGAAGCAATGGTTTATGGAATGACTATCCCAAACAACTCAGAAAATACTGAGAATGCCAAAGCTTTCGTAAAGTTCATAATTGAAAAAGGTCTTCCGATAATTGAAGCAATGGGTCAAAAGCACATTGAACCGGAATTCTCTCCAAAATCAACTTCTACTCCTGAATTCATGAACTAAGCATTTCTAATAATCGAATCTCTTAAAAATTCACCTACCGATATGAATTTATATTCATATCGCAAAAACAAACCAACATGAACAACGCAATTTACAACTTTGAAACGCCGAAGAATGAAGACATTAACAAGTACAATCCGGGTAGTATTTCCAGGAAAGAATTAATGAATGAGATTGACCGCCAATCATCAGAAATTATAGAAATTCCACTAATTATTGGTGGAAAAGAAGTTTTCACAAAAAACAGGAATTCCGTAATCATGCCGCATAATCATGGACAAGTGATGGCATCATACTGCATAGCCGGGCCAGAAGAAATTGAAATGGCAGCTCAGGCAGCAGTTTCTGCCAGAGAAGACTGGATGTCACTTTCATGGCTCGACAGGGCATCTGTATTTCTAAAAGCAGCAGAACTTATTTCGGAAAAGTACAGGTATGTGCTTAATGCTGCCACCATGCTTGGCCAGAGTAAAAGTGCCTATCAGGCAGAAATTGACAGCGCTTGTGAAGTAATTGATTTTTTAAGGTTCAATGCTTATTATGCCAGTGAAATTTACAGCAAACAGCCATCTTCAGAATTCGGAAATCTGAACAGGATTGAATACAGAGCTCTTGAAGGCTTTGTACTTGCGATAACACCCTTTAATTTTACTGCCATTGCATCAAATCTTAATGCAGCTCCGGCTCTAATGGGAAATACTTTGGTGTGGAAACCCGCTTCAACATCAGTTCTTTCAAATTATTACCTGATGAAGATCTTTATGGAAGCCGGGTTACCAGAAGGTGTTATAAATTTTATTCCATCATCAGGTAAAGACATTTCATCAGTTGTACTGAAAAACAAACATCTGGCAGGAATTCATTTCACTGGTTCCACAGGAACATTCAATCATATCTGGAGATCTACCGGAGAGAATCTTTCAAACTACATTTCATACCCGAAACTGATTGGTGAAACAGGTGGGAAAGATTTCATCTTTGTGCATGCATCAGCAAATATTGAAGAGGTTGCAACCGCAATGATCAGAGGTGCATATGAGTATCAGGGTCAGAAGTGCTCAGCAGCTTCGCGCACCTACATCCCTGAATCTATGTGGCCAAAACTCAAACGCATGCTGGTTGAGCAGATTAATGAAATAAAAATGGGAGATGTGAGAGATTTCTCAAATTTTGCCAATGCTGTTATTGACGAAGCTTCATTTGATGGTATCATGGACTATATCGGCTATGCTAAAAAATCGACAGATGCAAAAATCATTGCAGGTGGTACAGGTGACAAAACCCATGGATTTTTCATCAGGCCAACCCTGATAGAAACGACTGACCCGCATTTCAAAACAATGGAAGAAGAAATATTTGGTCCGGTACTTACAGTGTTTGTATATAAAGACAATGAATTTGAGCAAACACTTGAGATTTGCGACAAGACCTCACCCTATGCGCTCACCGGAAGTATTTTTTCAACAGATCGTTATGCGCTCAACATTGCATGCCGGAAACTGAGATATACAGCCGGCAATCTATACTTTAATGATAAACCTTCAGGAGCAGTAGTCGGGCAACAACCCTTTGGAGGTGCGAGGGCATCAGGGACCAATGATAAATCAGGTAGTTACCTGAATCTAATCCGCTGGACCAGTCCCCGAACAATTAAAGAAACGTTCATTCCAGCTAATGATTACCGGTATCCATTTATGGATGGAGATGGAAGATTAATCTAAATAAAGAAACAGATTATAATGACCAATCGAAAACAATCAACTAATAGGTTTGTTACTTGAAAAAATAAAAAGCATGTCAAAAAAAACAACAAAGCAGATTCAGGAAATATTAAGCCAGCTTGGTATCGAAGATTTTAATTCCGGTGCAACAACCGGAACTGTATGGTATCCCACCAAAGGCCAACCCATTCACTCCTATTCACCTGCCGATGGACAATTGATTGCCTCAGTAAATCAGGCTACATGGGACGATTATGAATTGGTGATGGAGAAAGCAACAGCAGCTTTCAGTTCGTGGCGCATGGTTCCGGCACCCAAACGAGGTGAAATTGTCAGGCAGATCGGCAATCGATTGAGAGAATACAAAGAACCACTCGGCTCGCTGGTTTCATATGAAATGGGCAAGGTTTATCAGGAAGGACTGGGAGAAGTTCAGGAAATGATTGACATTGCTGACTTTGCAGTTGGCTTGTCGAGGCAGCTTTACGGATCAACCATGCATTCGGAGCGCGAACGCCACCGGATGTACGACCAATATCATCCATTGGGCGTAGTTGGTGTTATATCTGCCTTTAATTTCCCGGTTGCTGTTTGGGCATGGAATGCAATGCTGGCAATGGTCTGCGGCGATGTAGTGGTATGGAAACCTTCATCAAAGGTAATGTTAAGTGCAGTTGCTGTTCACAAAGTAATTGAACAGGTGCTGCGCGATAATGATGTTGCGGAAGGTGTATTATCGCTGGTTGCAGGAAGTTCAAAGTATATTGGCGATGACTTTCTTGCTGATAAACGAATACCGCTGATTTCAGTGACCGGCTCAACCAGGGTTGGACGACATGTAAGCAAGATTGTTGGTGAACGGCTTGGCAGAAGCATACTTGAACTTGGTGGCAACAATGCCATTATTGTTTCGCAATACGGAAATCTGAATATGGCACTGCGCGGCAGTTTGTTCGGTGCTGTAGCGACTTCGGGACAACGATGCACATCAACAAGACGATTGCTGATTCATGACTGTATCTTCGACAAATTTCGCGATAAGCTGATTGAAGCATACAAACAATTAAAAATCGGTCATCCGCTTAATGAGGATACTGTGGTGGGGCCGTTGGTCGATAAAGATGCTGTAAATGCCTTCCTGAATGCTCAGGAGCAGATCATGAAAGAAGGCGGAAAGATTGTTTACGGCGGGCAGGTGCTCGAAGGAGAAGGCTATGAATCGGGTTGTTATGTAGTTCCATGTATCGCCGAAGTTGAAAATCACTATGAGATAGTTCAGGAGGAAACCTTTGCGCCTATTCTTTATCTGATAAAGTATAAGAGTATGGATGAAGCCATCGAGCTGCACAATGCTGTTCCGCAAGGACTTTCATCAGCTATATTTTCAAGAAATATACTTGAAACCGAGCGCTTTCTTTCACACGAAGGTTCTGATTGCGGCATAGCCAATGTAAACATTGCTACCAACGGTGCTGAAATCGGAGGAGCATTCGGAGGTGAGAAAGATACCGGAGGTGGTCGTGAATCAGGATCGGATGCATGGAAAGCATACATGCGCCGCCAGACAAATACCATTAACTTTTCAACCGAATTGCCCCTGGCTCAGGGAATTAAATTCGATGCTTTTGAGGATTGAAACCAGTGAATTCTGATTAGATTTGCATCTCATTTCAATTTTAGGTAATAATATCGGATTATTTTACGATGATTATTTTATAAAGTGCAGCCCAAAGGTTGCACTTTAAATTTTTGTCGTCGGATTATTTGTGAACATTGTGCTGTAAAAAATGTTAAACTTGCGGCAAAATCAAAAAGCCAAATTTTCGTTATGCAAAGCCCTTTAAACTACATTAAAGATTACATAAGTAAGGGGCACGAACGAAGCCGAAACATCAAGAAAAACATTCTTCTCTCGTTTCTCATTAAGGGAGGTAGTATTGTTATAACATTTTTGATAGTTCCCCTCACACTCGGTTATCTTGGCGCAAGAGATTATGGAATATGGCTGACGCTCAGTTCTGTAATTTCATGGTTCGGATTTTTCGACATAGGGCTTGGAAATGGGTTAAGAAACCGGTTTGCTGAAGCACTGGCAAAGGGGGATAAATTGCTGGCAAGAATATACGTTAGCACCACCTATTTCGGATTAACCGGTATTTTTGGCATACTCTGGATATTGTTCTTCGGAGCAAGCTTTTTCCTGAACTGGAATTCAATTTTTAATATCCCGGCAGGAGAAACAGGAAACATGCAGACACTTGTTGTGTATGTTTTCTCATTATTTGTGCTGAGGTTTATTCTGAAACTAATTTCGATCATCATTACCGCTGACCAAAAGCCGGCTATAAGTAACACTTTCGATCCGCTTTCAAATGTTATTTCACTGATAATAATCTATGTTCTCACATTAACAACCAAGGGTTCGTTAATGTATCTGGCTATGGCGGTTACATTTTCGCCGGTTTTTGTACTTTTAATCGCAACCATTTACTTTTTCCGAAACAATTACAAGGAGTACCGGCCAAGCCTGAAATACTTCAGAATGAATCAATTGAAGGATCTCACAGGGCTGGGATTTCAGTTCTTTATCATTCAGATTGCTGTGTTGGTCATCTTTTCAACCGACAATATGATTATAACACAGGTTCTGGGGCCTGAACATGTAACTCCTTACAACATCGCATTCAAGTATTTCCATTCAGTTTCCATGGCTTTTGCAATCATCATGAATCCGCTTTGGTCGGCATACACACAAGCATATACTATTAACGATATACCCTGGATCAGGCATATAACTACCAGATTGGTGAGGCTTTGGTTTCTGATTGTGGCTCTTGTTGTTCTGATGATTTTGATTTCTGGGCCATTTTATATGTTCTGGATTGGTGACAAAATAGAGATTCCGTTGTTAATAACCATATTGATGGGAGTTTTTATATTGATCAGCACATGGAATAACATTTATGTTTATTTCATTAACGGAGCTGGAAAGATCAGGTTTCAGCTTTATACTTCAATAATTGCTGCGCTGGCAAATATTCCGTTATCGGTTTATTTTGCCGGAAACCTCGAAATGGGAGCTGCAGGAGTAATACTTGCCACTTGTATCTGCTTGTTGCCGGGCACATTACTTGCACCCTATCAATACAAAAAGATTCTCAACAAAACTGCAACCGGCATTTGGGATAAATAATGATTTTTGTCACCTTTGTTATAAATAAACATTTACTGCACTACTGACATGAACTTAAAAGACCGTCTTCTGAA
This sequence comes from Bacteroidales bacterium UBA5197, assembly GCA_002412885.1. Taxonomy (GTDB): domain Bacteria; phylum Bacteroidota; class Bacteroidia; order Bacteroidales; family Lentimicrobiaceae; genus Lentimicrobium. The sequence goes on along the minus strand of DHVX01000052.1, from coordinate 17,918 downwards.
ACTGCTCAACACCGGGAGTGTCAGAAGCGTCAAGGCCAAGAAAAATATTATTGCTTCCTTTGGGATAAAGGGAGTAAGTATATTTATCGGATTTATTTTTGTGCCACTGCTTATTAATTACCTCGGAACTTTTGAATACGGAATATGGATAACACTCGGATCAATTGTAGGATGGATTAATTATTTTGACATTGGATTGGGAAATGGTTTAAGAAACAAATTTGCAGAAGCCCTTGCCAAAGGCGATAATAAGCTTGCCCGGATATATGTAAGCACCACTTATGCCGCACTGAGTATGATATTTGGCGCTTTTTTTGTGATTTTTCTGGTTGTAAATCCTTTTCTCAATTGGGCTGCCATTCTGAATGGGCCAGAAACCATGCGTTCAGAACTGAGCATTCTCGTTATGATAACCGTTGGATTCTTTTTGCTGAGATTTATTTTCAGGATGATTGCCATCATTATCACAGCCGACCAAAGACCCGCAGTTAGCAATACTTTCGATCCGATTTCAAATATTGTAGCGCTTTCAGCGATTTTAATTCTCATGAAAACCACTGATCCATCGCTTATCAACCTTGGAATTGTGCTGGGAGGAGCGCCGGTTTTGGTTTTGTTTATTGCTTCATTATATTTTTTCAAAAATGATTATCGAGAGTTCAAGCCAATTTTAAGTCTGGTTAATTTCAAATATTTCAAAGATCTTGCAGGACTTGGTATTCAGTTCTTTATAATACAGATTACAGTAGTGGTGATAATGTCAACCAACAATCTGATCATCACTCAGGTAGTTGGACCTGAAGCAGTAACTGCATACAATGTAGCTTATAAATACTTCGGCCTGATTACAATGCTTTTTGTTATAATCACCAATACCTATTGGTCGGCATTTACTGAAGCCTATGTAAAAAAGGACTTTTTGTGGATTAAGCGTGTAATGCGCGGAATGATCAAGCTATGGATCGGCATTATTATGATTATTGTCATTATGCTGGCTATTTCCGGACCATTCTTTTCGATCTGGATTGGCGATAAAGTGAAGGTTCCATTTATGCTTTCAGCATTTACAGCGCTATTTGTTGTTGTTTATTTATGGTACAGCATCTTTATTTATTTCATTAACGGCACCGGCAAAATAAAGCTTCAGTTATATACTGCGGTAACAGTTGCCATATTCAATATTCCGCTCTCTATTTTTCTGGCGAAAAACATGGGAATGGGTGCAGCAGGAGTAATACTTGGTTCTTGTATCACCTATTTACCTGGAGCAATACTGGGTCCAATACAATACTTTAAGCTGGTTAATGGCAAAGCGACAGGCATTTGGGGAAAATAAAAATTGATCTGACAAAATCTGATCATCAATCGAACCACTTCATTAATTGTACGTTTAAGTATCACTAAAAAATTGAGAAGAATGTATAAATATCCCGTTTATCAGCCATCCCTGAAGGGAAACGAAAGAAAATATGTAAATGATTGTATCGACACCAACTGGCTTACCTGGCAGGGAAAGTATGTAAAAGAATTCGAAACAGAGTTCGCCAGTTACATCGGTATAGGATACGCATCAGCCACATGCAATGCTACTGTTGCATTACATCTGGCGATGGTAGCACTGGGTATTGGCCCCGATGATGAAGTAATTGTACCTACGCTGACTTATGTTGCTTCGGTAAATTCTATTGTGTATTGTGGAGCAAAACCTGTATTTGTTGATTCATTGCCGGACACTTGGCAGATGGACACCAAAGATGTTGAGCGAAAAATAACTCCGAAAACCAAAGCCATTATGGCTGTGCATGTTTACGGACATCCCTGCGAAATGGATGAACTTCAATCCATTGCAAAAAAGCACAACCTGTTTCTGATTGAGGATGCTGCCGAAGCTTTCGGATCAAAATACAAAGGCAAGTTTACAGGCACTTTCGGCGATATCAGCATTTTCAGCTTTTTTGGCAACAAAACCATTACTACGGGCGAAGGAGGCATGATAGTTACTGACAATACAACCATTATGGACCGGGTGAAACTCTATAAAGGTCAAGGTCTTGCCAAGTATCGGGAATACTGGCATGAAGTGGTTGGTTACAATTATCGTATGACAAATGTTGCTGCTGCCATAGGACTTGCCCAGCTTGAACGTGCAGATGAACTGATTGAAAAGAAAATACTTCTGGCAAAATGGTACGACGAACTGCTTGAGGATCTTCCGGTTACATCGCACAATCCGGTTGGCGATGTTGTGCACACTTACTGGATGTATTCCATACTTGCTCAAAATGCCGACCAAAGGGTGTTACTTAGAGCTAAACTAAAGGAGAATGGAATTGAAACACGACCGATATTCCATCCGGTTCATACCATGCCGATGTACACCGGCAATTATCATCCGTTTAAAGTTGCTGAAGACCTTGGCTGGAGAGGCATAAATCTCCCAAGTTATCCCGATTTGTCAAGAGAGAATGTTGAAGAAATATGTTCGGTAATCCGATCATTTTATAAACCAAATTCCTGAACATGAAGTTTAATGTTTATGAAGTCTGGCAACCTGAATGGAAATCAGCTATTGAAAGGATTGATTCAAAACTCGCCGATATTTATTTTCTGCCTGAATGGTACGCTACCTGGGAAAATTACGAGCATTCTGTAGCAAAATGTATTGTTGCAGAGGAAGATGACTATCTTTTTGTCTACCCGTTTCTGATGAGGTCAATCGAAGGATATGACATTGCAACCGAATGCTTTGATATACAAAGTGCATATGGATATGGCGGTGTTATTACCAATAATGTTAGCGTTCCGAAACCCGTGATTGATAAGTTTAATGATAAAGTAACCGAATGGCTTACGGATAATAATGTAATTGCTGAGTTCGTAAGAGAACATCCGCTGCTTGATCACTGCCGCCGTGATGCGGATTATGTTTTGGCTAGAAAAAATATTTACGTCGAGGCTTCACATAACTACAGAATTCTTGAACTTAAGAATCACCAAAATGTATCTAAGTTCCGACGTGATGAAAAATTAAAGGTAGTGATTGATGACCGGCTTGAGGGGATGGATGAGTTTGTGAGACTCTATCATCTGAATGCCAACCGAATCGGGATGTCAAAATATTACTTCTTCTCTGAAGAGTATTTCAGCCTGATCAAAAACCTTTTGAAGGATCATGCCAGGCTAATCAATATTTATTATGAAAATCATCTGATTCACAGCCTGATCTATTTGTTTTACGGAAACAAAGCATCGCTTCATCTTGCAGGTGCTGACCACTCGCTTTATAAATTCAACCTGAGCGCAGTATCATTCTTCGAATCCGTTTTGTACTCAGCAGAACTTGGCCTGGAAACAGTAAACATTGGCGGTGGTTTAACAGCCGATGAGCAAGACAGTCTTTATCGGTTTAAGAAGAATTTCAGCAACAATATAAAGGATGTTTACATCGGTAAAAAGGTCATTAACCAACTGGTTTATGATTCACTGGTCAGGCAATGGGAAGAAAAGTATCCTCACCTGAAAGACAGGTACAGAAATTTCTTCCTGAAGTACCGGCAAATCTAATCACTTAGTAGTCTATGAATAATTCTGCTTTCCACGCTTGTTTCAATAATTTGAACAAGGAGTTTCATTCCCTGATAATTACAATGATAGATAAATTCGTTATTCCGCCAACCGCGGAGCCTATTGAGCCAATATAAGTAATTATTGACTTGTTCAGAATCGAAAGCAGATTACCTGCTCGCAGACAGAAAGTATTTTGGTTATCAATGGTTGGGATTTCTATACATTAATCGCATACAAAATCACATCCGGATCAGCGAAAATTTTCGGGTAACCATCCCGCAAAATGGACAGTTTTTAAAATGTGTCGTAGTTATTTCACTGTTGAAATATTAAACAGCATAAGTTTCCAGATAAAAAAGTTTTTGCCAATACTTTTTCATCCGCTTCAAAATCGAGAAGACCCAAGGAGCTACGTGGTTACTGATTATAGTTTCATTAAAAAGCCAGATGTGGCTCAAGCTTTATTAGAAAGAACAATGAAAGAAAGAGACAGAATACTAGACTCTAAGACCAGACATATTTAGCATTGATGACACGGCACTTGATTGACATAGATCGGGTCATAAAAGTCTTTAGCCGAGAACTGGTAGCCTTAATTCTGAAATATAAGGTTAGTATAATCCTTGACTCAATCAAACCAATTAAAGTAAAGCTTTTTAGAAAATTTTGAAAATTTTAGGGCCTATCGTATATTTTTGACATTCACTTTGTTGAAAAAGATTAATTTTACAATACTAAGTACCCTGGTCAATAAAACTAATCATAAGAAGTGTTGTTTATGATGGAGACTTAGTGGTGGAACAAAAACCATTTAATTTCTGCTTTAATCAACCTGAATTAATAAATTTTAAAATGAGAATAGGATTCTATATTGCTAATATTAAACATAGTGACGGGGGTATTTATCAATACTCGATCTATGTTTTAAAAATGTTGATTAAATGCAGTGAAGTAAATGAAATTGTTGTTTTTCTTTCCAAAGAACAAAAAGAAACGTTTCAACAATTACTTTCCCATCCGAAAATCAAGTCTGTTTACAATCAGAGCAATAACCTGATTTACAGGTTTTTTAAAAAAACAGCTGAGTTTTACATGACCCGATATTATCTAACAAACAAAAGGAATAGTCACCTTCTGTCTCTATATAAAATTTTTAATCCCGACAGGTGGTTTCTCAATAAATTCGCCCTTGATTTACTACATGTACCCAGGCAGCATTCTCCCGCATATTTACTCAAGTTTCCTGTTGTTATTACTATGCATGATGTACAGCATTTTCATTTCCCGGAATTTTTCTCGCCAATTGAAAGAATATACAAATCACTAAGCTATTACACTTCACTATGTGAATGTGAGCATGTTATAGTTTCATATAAGCATATTAAAGAAGATATTGTTAAGTATTTTCCACTTACTGATAAACAGGTATCTGTTTGTCCTGTGCCTATGGATCAGGACTGGGTTTCAGAAGATGAAGAGACCAAGCCAATGCAGGTTAAAGTCAAATACAATATTCCAGATCAGTTTATATTAACGCCTGCAGCAACCTGGGAACACAAGAATCATCTTGCAGTCATAGAAGCTATTTCCATCCTGCGAAGTGAAGGCTTCAAAGTATTTTGGGTCGCAACAGGAAATAAAACTAATTTTTATGATAAAATAGAAAATCGGATTAAAGAGTTGAATCTCTCTGACCAGATCAAATTTACAGGGATTGTATCTGATATTGAGCTTAAAGAATTATTTAAAATTGCCAGCCTTGTAGTTATTCCCACTTTATACGAAGCCGGTTCAGGCCCATTATTTGAATCAATTCGTTATGGAACGCCTGTAATTTGTTCCAATGTCACCTCACTTCCAGAAACAATTGACAATAGTGCGTATATTTTCGATCCGCACGACCATAAGCAGATTGCCGAATTAATAAAGAAAATGCTTACAGATGCAGATTTTGTAAACGAAAATAAGATAAATTCTAAAAGACTTATGAATCAGTTTATTAACAACAATTATTGTGATCAGTTTATTAGCACCTACAAAAGTGTGATTAGCAATAATATCACCCATCCGAAACTTAATTAGCCTAACTGAATATGGGGAAAAGAAATGTAATCATAATAGCAATTCTAACTTCACTTGAGTTATTCAATATCGCTTTTTTAGGTGAAGCTCTCGTGAAAATGGCTCAGATGGCTGGCATTGGGCTTTTAATATTAATTATACTTATTGAAAGTATTTATAATACAGGTGAAAATTTTAAAATGCATTTTAAGTACGAAATTTATGCTATTTTTATTTCACTTATTACAAGTTTGCTGATGGCTTATTCCGCTCATGGACAAGATTATAGCATCACTATCATTGCACAACGGTTCATGTATTTCTATTTATTTTATTTTGCACTTCACAAAGTCAAGATTTCAGATTTTGACCTGGAAAAAATAATGATTTTCTTAGCTATTATTCACGCAGTCTTCTATATAATTCAATATTTCGCTTATCCTGAAAGACTATTTGATATCAGAATTTCATCTGAAAGAGGCACCATACGAATCTTCCTTCAGGGAATGAGTTATTTGGTTCTGGCATATTTTTTCATTCTGAACAAACTTTTCGAAAGATTCAGACTATCTGGAATTTTATTACTTATATTTTTCTTCAGTATTTTCATCCTGATGGGAACAAGGCAAGTTATCTTTACAATGTTTGCTTTATCAATTCTTAATATACTTATGAGCAAGAGAATAAAATCTAAAATGATAATTCTTACACTGGCAATTATCGGCTCAATTCCGGTATTTTTAATGTTTGAGGGTATCTTTATCAGTTTATTAGATATATCCGAAACCCAGAGCAGCGGATTTGAAGAAGATATCAGAATAAGATCAGCTTTGTATTTTCTAACAGAGTTTTTTCCAAATAAACTAGCCTACCTTACCGGGAATGGCGTTGACAGTTCAAATTCCGGTTTTGGATTAATGGTTCAAATGTATAAGGATGTTTTTGGGTATTTTCAAACAGATATTGGAATAATTGGAGATTTCAGCCGCTTTGGGGCAATTTTTCTGATCGCAGTTTTCATCATCATCATCAAGGTTCTAAGGTACAAATTACCTGAAAAGCTTCAATACATTAAATATTATTACATCAGTATATTACTGACTTTTTTTACTGGAGCAGGCGCCTTTGGGCAAGGAGGATCAATTGTTGCCATTTGTACAACACTATACTTGATAGATGTTTACAGACATGACATTGACAAAAAAAATCATGATGACGATTCAGAAGATTTTTCTGAAAATCCTGAAATAATTACTAATTGATTAAAAAAATGGCTACTCACAAAATCGCATTAATAATTCCCGTTTTCAATGGATTAGAATTTACATCTAAATGTCTGAAAAATTTAAAAGATATTTTCGACAATATTCCAGTGTCAAAAATAACTTTTCAAATCATTATCATCGATGATGGATCTACAGATGGCTCAGCAAGCTGGATAAATACGAATTATCCTGATGTCATAGTTTTAAAAGGCAATGGAAATTTGTGGTGGAGTGGAGGCATCAACGTTGGAACTCGATATGCGCTTGAAAAACTGGACATCGATTATGTGCTTTGGTGGAATAATGACATCATTGCTGAGAACAATTATTTCCTTAATCTTCTGCAGATCATAAATGAGATTGAAAAGAATGTCATTGCAGGATCAAAAATATACATCGACAATGATTCATCAACAATATGGTCAATGGGAGGAATTTTTAATCCAAGAAACGGAGAAAAGTTCATGACAGCTATGGGAGAGCCTGACTCTGAGAAATACAATTCAGTTTTTGATGCCGATTGGTTGCCAGGAATGGGAACTCTCATTCATTCCGATGTTTTTAAGGTTATCGGATATCTGGATGAAAAGAACTTTCCTCAATATCATGGTGACAGTGATTATACTTACAGAGCTAAACTGGCAGGTTACCAGATAAAAGTCTTCCCACAGCTAAAAATATGGAATGACAAAACAAATTCCGGGCTTATGCATCAAAACAGTTTCAGCAAATTGATCAGATCTTTAAATAATACAAAATCAGGTTATTATTTGTGGAAGGATATCCTATTTTATCAAAAATATTCTTCTTCACCTATGGCATATCAAACACTAATAGCAAAGTATTGTTTATATATCGGTGGTTTCTTCAAATGGAAAATACTAAACCTTTTCGGGATTAAAAAAAAACAATTGGATAGATGAAAATTTCAGTATTTAATGGAGGTGGACAAACAGACTACATGTTTGGCCTTATAACTGGTCTTGCCCAATATGAAAATGACTCTATTTATGTACTCGACTGTAACCTGAACTCTGCTATTTTCTCCCAAAAAAAAAATATTGAGTTTATTAGTGTAATCAACGTACTCCCTAAGGGAAGTCCCAAAATTAAAAAAATAGCAAATATTTTACTTTTCTATCTAAAACAATTCTATCATTTAACATTTTCAAAAAGAGGTATTGCTCATTTTCAATGGCTAGATCGTTTTTATATTCCTGATAGAATATTTCTTACAGCATGGGCAAGACTCATGGGGCATAAGGTTATTCTTACGGTGCATAATGTCAACTCTAAAAAACGTGACAATACTGATACATGGATTAACAGAGCTACTCTAAAAGCTGTTTACAAAATTTCTCACCGCCTGATTGTTCACACCAACCAGAGTAAAGCTGATCTAATGTTCGATTTTTCAGTGCATGAAGCTAAAATTGCCATTATCAGACACGGAATGAATAATAAGGTATCTGTTAAAGGCCAAACTTCGAAACAATCACGAGCCAAATTAGGAATTAATGATTCTGACAAGATAATTCTTTTTTTTGGAAACATTGACTATTACAAAGGAACCGATTTACTGCTTGAAAGCATAGGGTTTCTGGAAGACTCTCTTATTGAAGAAATTCGCGTTGTGCTGGCAGGGAATGCAAAATCAAGAGACTTTTACAATCAAATTGAAGAAAAAATTATCAATCAAGGGATACAGGAAAAAGTAATTAAGCACAACCATTATATTGCAGATGAGGATGTTGAAACATATTTCATGGCTGCCGACTGTATTGTATTACCCTATAGGGACATATACCAGTCTGGCGTTATTTTTATGGCTTATGCATTTGGATTGCCTGTAATTGTGCCAGATATTGCTAATTTTAAGAACGATATCGAGCAGGGTAAAACCGGTTTTTTAGTCTCAGGGAATGAGCCAATTGAAATTGCTAAAACTTTGACCGAATATTTCAATTCACCTGTCTACCAAAATCTGACCGATTCCCGTGATTACATTAAGAAATGGGCATCCGATCGATATTCTTGGGCAAGCATTGGAAAGGAAACCCGAAATTTGTATAAATCCTTATTTTAATTTTATGATTTACTTTCTAATTCCATTACGATCAAAAAAAACTTCCAACAACTGGGAGGTTGTTGAAAATCTGTTTAATAACACGCTCCGATCTGTTTTTAATCAAATAGACGATAATTTCAGAGTTATTGTTGCATGTCATGAAAAGCCAAAACTTGATCAGGCATATGACGAGAGGTTGGAATTTCTTACAGCAGATTTTCCTTCCCCAACTCAAACTAGTCAGCATATTACAGACAAGTATTACAAAAAACGCATGCTAATTCATAGGGCACAGCAACATGGGGCATCGTATGTCATGTTTGTTGATGCCGACGATTACATAAGTAATCGATTAGCTGGATGGGTTAATGGCAGAAACCATCCTACAGGCTGGTTTTTTAAAACTGGCTATGAATACAATGCTATTGAAGATTCCATCAGGGTAGCCCCCAATTTCATAAATATTTGCGGCACAAGTGCCATTTTGAATATTAGCAATCTTGATGGACTTGTTAATAAAGAATTTACAAATTATGTCAGGAAGGACGAATATCTTTTCGACTTTGGTCACAATGAATGGATATCCATTCTTAATGATCGAAAACAACCTCAATTGGATGCTATTCCTTTCAGAGCAGCAATATATGTACTAAACACTGGCGAAAATATGAATTTTGTATTAGGACAGCGCATTGGGAGATTCAGACAATTATACCGCAGGTTTATTCCAGGCTTTAAACCAGGGAAGAAATTGCGTGAAGAGTTTGCATTAAAATTGTAAAATTATAATTATTAAACATTTTTATTGATGCATAATAATCAAATCTTAATTTTCTTCCGAAACGATGATGTCAGGGATGTACTTGATGCCTCGCTGATAAGTCTGACTGAATTGTGCATCAAACATCAGGTGCCCATTTCACACGCAGTTGAACCGGCTAACCTGAGCCCTGAAGTTGCTGAATGGCTGATTGCCAAAAAGAAGCAGCACCCTGATATTATTGAAATTATTCAGCATGGATTTAACCACAACCGGAGCAACCCGCATCAGAAATTTGAATTTGGCGGAAACCGGGGTTATGAAGATCAGTTTAACGATATAAAAAAAGGGAAAGAATTGATGAGCCAGGTTTTCGGAGAACTCTGGAATCCGGTGTTCACATTTCCTTACGGGACTTTTAATGAGGAAACACTGAAAGCCGTTGATGCACTTGATTATAAAATCATTTCATCAAAAATAAAGTTTGATTTCAAAGCCAGACTAAAAAACAATACAGGTAAGCTGTTGGGTAAAGATCTGATACTTGGTAAAAAAATCAACTTTCATCCTGATTTCCGCAAAGGATACAAATTCAGGGAAATTTCAGTTTCGGCAAATCTCATAAAAAAATATACAGGCGAATCATCTGCTGACCATTTCAGCCTCGACGAAATTATGGAGCAGGTGTTGCTAGCTGCAAAATACACGGATGTTATCGGCGTCCTTTTTCACCATCGCTTCCATGGCGATCATCTTGAACTTACAGAAAAGCTTATTCTTCAATTAAAAGAAAAAGGATACCGCTTTTCAACATTCAAAGACATAACCGCTTAAAACTACACACAATGACTGAATACAAACACGAAATAGATCTTAGTCCGGAAATGGAGTCCCGAATTCCGGGATACTTACTTGTGGAAGCCGATGCCGGCAATCCGGGCAAAAGCATCAATATCCTGCATGAAGGAATCCGCAGATTTTTCGGAGGTTTCGGACAAAATGCCCACCTTTTTGAATTTGGAAAATACCGGTTTGCACTTCTTACCCCCGACCAATCGAACAAACTGGATTGCATTAGCTTTAAACGTAATGGGGAGGATGTTGCATTCATTGAAGGTACTTTCTCCGATTTCGATTTACTGAGAAAGTGCAAAGCAGAAGGCAAAATCATTACCGAGTTTCTTGCATCTGAAGTATTGGAAAATGCCCGCAAAAACAACCTCGATGCATTAAAAGAACTGAATGGCAGATATTCCGGATTCGTATACCTTGCCAGCGAGGATAAACTCATCCTAATCATAGATCAATACGGGGCAAACAGAGTTTTTGTATATAATAGCAGCGATAATTTTGCTGTTTCAAACAATGTTTTTGCTTTGGCAACAAATCCACATTTGAAAGTTAGCGTGGATGAAGAATCAATTTCGCAGATTCTGCAGATAGAATATCCGGTTTACCGGGGCACTGAATTTGCTGAAATCTCTCTTATTTTACCTTCTGATATCTACATAAGATCAAACAAATCAACATCTTATCAGAAATTCTATCAGAAAGTAAATCGCAAAAGAACCAAAAGCGACAAACAATACATTAAAGATCTGACGGAAACGATCAATAAATACTTCAAAGACTTTGATGAATATTACAACGAAACAGTCGGGATATATCTTTCCAAAGGCAAAGATTGCCGGCTTTTTCTCCCGTTTCTGGAAAATAATAAAATTCCTTACCTGCCTTTTGTTTTTAAAGATGGTACGGGAGTATTTGATTATCCCTACGTAAAAGAGATTGCTGCATTGCTCGACAAAGACCTTCATGTGCTTGAAAATTACAGCGTTGATAAAAATCTGGCGTTTCTATCCGCCATGAGCACCACCCCTACTCTATCGTGGTTCGCCCTTGGCAGTGTAGCTCAGAAATACACAAACACCGCCCTGATGGGCATTTTTGGCGACATCAGCTCGGGCAAAATGCCATCATTTCGTGTGACAGGTATTAAAACAAAAATGGATCTTGCTGAAGGATTTTTCAAAATGGTGTGTAAAGGCGTTACCGAAGAAATATTCAAGGAATCATTGCCTTATTACAGCAAGTATGACATTAAGAAATCTTACTTCGATCTTTTTAAGGATTACCCTGAAGCTCAGATACTTTTCGACAATGAGGTATATCATGATGTTGATCATCGTTCGTTCAGAAATGCACTTCCAATTCTGATGAGGGCTTCACATTATGTTACACCTGTAACGCCTTACACCGACAAAGAGGTTGCAATGGCATATCATTCATTGCCTGAATCTTTGCTCAAATCGCAGAAAGCACACACAGTAATCACAGCACTTGAGAAAAAAAGCAGTTCAATACAAACTACTGCATTCCCCATTTCGCTGAGTCTTGAAAGCAAAATCAGACCGGCACTGATGGCTGTAATCCGGCTCAACAACCTGTTGAATAATCGTTTTCTGAAATGGCAGAGTAAAAAGTATAATCCCTATGTTGCGGAGGATAAGTTCACACCGCGCTCAGATTATTTCAAAAAGGTTTTTGAAAACAACATTCCGGTTAAAGTCGGACACATCCGTTTGCTTACCAGAATGTACAATGCAGATGATTATCTGCATCTGGTTTTTCAAGAAGATATTCTCCCGCTTTGCAAAAAACCGGTGATTATCTCCAGTGAACTACCATCAGTATAATAAACCGGAAAACAGACAAAAGCATGAATAAATGGATTATTTGCAGTGGTCCCGACTGGTTCAGACCTTCAGTAACCAGCACCCGGCAAATTATTTTTCAATTTCAGAAGCACGGCAATAATGTTTTGTGGGTGAATCCGGTTGCGTTTAAATCGCCATCGGTAAACTCCGACAATAAAAAGTCGATGCACAAGAAGATTGTGAACAAGCTTAAAACTCATCTCAAAATATTTAAAAAGGTAGAAAAAGGGTTTTATGTGCTGGTCCCGTTTTATATTCCTGCTTTTTCACCTTTCTGGGATAAGGTAAATGCTTCGCTGATGAGATTTCAACTGGCATTGGTTGCTTCGTTGCTTAGCATAAACTTCAAAGAGTCAATACTGTGGATATCAGGCAGTTTTACATTATCTCCTGTATTGAATAAAAAATTCAAGACCAGGGTATATCAGGCTGCTGATCTGATTTCTGATTTCAGAACTCCAAACAAAGCATTACTTGCTGACCTGAAAAAGAAGGAAATCCACTTAAGCAACAATGTTGATCATCTTTTTGCCAGTTCGCCAAATATCCAGAATAAACTGGAAATCCTCTCAGGGCGAAAAGTAAACCTCCTCACCCATGGTGTTGATTATGTGCATTTTACCAAATATACTAAACTAAATCCCCGGATAATGGAGATCAAAAGTAAAGGGCTACCCGTTGCCGGATATTTTGGAACCTTGTCCGACGCCAACGACAAAGAAGTCTTCAGCATTCTTGCAAAGAATGGTTTTTCGGTTGTAATCATCGGCAAAGTACTTGGCGATTATTCAATGCTCGAAGGCATTGACAATGTTTTTTTTCTGGGACCTGTTTCCTTTAAAGACCTGCCATCATATGCCAATGGATTTGATATTTGTCTGCTCAACTGGATTATGGCAGACTGGATCAGAAATTCATTTCCGGTAAAAACAATGGAATATCTGGCAATGGGCAAGCCAATAATCAGTTGCCGTATTCCGGTGGTGGAACAAATGTTCGGGAACCTGGTTTATTTTGCCGAAACACCTGAAGAGTTTCTGACGCAAAGCAGACTCGCACTTTCCGAAGACAATTCTTCGCTGAAAGAACAGCGCGAAAATGCAGCAGCAGAGCACACATGGAACAGTAAATTTGAGTACATTTCAGGAATTATCGGGAATTAATCATAATTTCGACAAAAGATCGGGGTACTTATGAAAGCAGGAATTAAACTAATCGACCTGATAAGGGGAACTGACATTCTGGGATGCTACAAAAACCTTAAACATCTGGCGAACCATCCGGATGAAGCAATTTTAATGAGAAACGGCAATCTCATTGGTCTTCTTACGTATCTCAAAGCCAACAGTAAATATTACCAGACTTTGCTTGAGCGGTTTACTGATGAGGAGATCAACAAATACCCCTTTGTTGTGCTGAACAACCTGCCGGTAATTGACAAACAAATCATCAACAAAAACTACGACATATTTTACAAATCCGACAAAAACCGGCCTGATCAGAAGAAAAAAACCGGAGGCAGTACAGGTGCTCCGTTTTACTATTACGTTGACAAAGAGCATCTTTCGTGGTTTTGGGCGCATATATATTTCTTTTGGAATCGTTTCGGAGGTTATCAACCCGGCGATCCATTTGTGACTATAGCCGGAAATTCGCTGAGAACAGCCAACCGTCAGGCTAGTGAATCTGTTTATCACCTGCTCCAGAATAATTATTTTATTAAAGGCGATGTGATAAGTCAGGACATGAAGATATCAACCTCTCGGATAAGAAAAGCCAGACTTTTGTACGGTTATCCGAGTTCGATACAGAATATCATCAAAGTAAGACCTGATCTGCTTAAAGCCTTCAAGAATCTGAATGCAATTTTTACAACCTCAGAGCAGCTAACCCCTCAGGTAAGAAAAAGCATAGAAACTGCTTTCGGAAAACCGGTTTTTGATATGTATGGAGCCAATGATGGTGGAATACAAACCTGCGAATGCACCGAACACGACGGATATCACATAAACATGCTTAACTGTCATGCTGAGAACCACTGGAACGAGCATGGAATGTGCGAAATACTGTTAACCAACCTGAGCAGTTATACATTCCCATTTATTAAGTATAAAGTTGGTGATCTGGGTTTAATAAAAAAGGAACCATGCAAATGCGGCCTGACATGGCCAAAAGTTACCGAACTTAAAGGCAGAACGCGTGATCTTATTAAACTTCCATCGGGCAATGTGATACATGGCTCCTATTTTAATAACATTTTTTACCGTTATGAACAAATTGACGGTTACCGGATCATTCAGCACGAAGATTTTTCGCTTGAAATTATGATCCACCTATTGGATGAGACACAATTCAGCCGGATTTCATCTGAAATAGATACTTTCATCAATAAGGAATGGCCTGAGTTAAAAATCAAAACCAGTAAACTTCCCGAACTTAATCCAACCAACCTGAAATTCAAACTCATCGAAAGCCATGTCGTTTAAACTCATTTGCACGGGAGATGTGATGCTGGGTGAAAATGTCCACCATTATAAACGTGGAATCGTTTCGGGTTTTAACGGGAAATATCCTTTGCTTATTTCTGAAAATGTAAGAGAACAGCTTTCAGCAGCCGATATACTTCTCATGAATTTCGAAGCAAGTCTTGCAAAGGATAACCTGCTTCAGAAAATGAAGATTGACAGGGCAGTTTATGTAGCACCGGTTCAATCGCTTGAATTGCTAAAAAGCATCAAAACACAGGTAGTTGTAAGTGTGGCCAACAATCACTTCGGGCAACATGGTGCTGCATCTGCAAAGGAGTCAATAAAAATTCTGGAGGCCAATGGAATACTGGTAGCCGGCAAAAATAATCTTCCGGTTGAAATTGAAAAGA
This sequence comes from Bacteroidales bacterium UBA5197, assembly GCA_002412885.1. GTDB lineage: Bacteria > Bacteroidota > Bacteroidia > Bacteroidales > Lentimicrobiaceae > Lentimicrobium. Next base: position 2,602 of record DHVX01000052.1, on the reverse strand, counting down.
ACGGCTATAAATCAAGCATTTATGGGGTCAGCCTTGTAAAGGACAATCACTTTTCAGGTTCTTACTTCAAGAGTAATTATAGCGATCTGATCGAAGATTTACAACTGAGTAAAAAAAGCGAATACGAAATCAGAATCATTAGTATTCATTGGGGTGAAGAGTACTTTACGCTCGAAAATGAAAAGCAGAGAAAACTGGCCGGGAAGTTGTCGGCTGACGGATTTGATTACATCATCGGACATCATCCTCACGTAATACAACCTTACTCAAAAATCGGCAAATCATCGGTCATTTATAGTCATGGGAATTTTATTTTTGACCAGAATTTCTCGGGTCTGACACAAAAAGGACTGGTAAGCACTATTTCAATACCTGATGGTAAAACTGAGTTGTTTATCAGTCAGCAGCGTAAGTTCAGGGTAACCGGGCTTAAACCAGTTTCGCCGGAACAGCTTGAAAAATTCTGCAAATCAGCTTATCACCGCACAATGCCGATGATGATGCGGATTAAAATGAAACTTGAACTTCTGCTTAAGTTTTACGAATTAAACTGGCCCATTATACAGACTTTCACATTAAGAATGTTTAAGAAATAGCCTATGACCGGAAAACCAAAAAAGATACTGGCTGTAGCATCAGGGGGAGGCCACTGGATACAACTTATGCGACTAAAACCAGCATTTGAAGGTTGTGATCTGGCTTATCTATCTACCCATGACGGGTACAAAAAGCTGGTTCAGGATTCACGATTCTATAAAGTTACAGATGCAAACCGGTGGAATAAGTTAAAGCTTCTGAAGATGGCTTTTGAAGTGAGAAAAGTAGTAATGAGAGAGAAGCCCGATGTAATAATTTCAACGGGTGCAGCACCAGGGCTTTTTGCTATTTTGTGGGGAAGATTTAGCGGTAGCAGAACCATTTGGCTCGACAGCATCGCCAATGTGGAAAAACTCAGCATGAGCGGTCGCATTGTCAAACCATTTGCGCATCTGCATCTGACGCAATGGGAGCATCTTGCCAGCAATTCAACTTTGTTTAAAGGAAATGTAATTTCCTGAAATTCTGAGTAACTCAGCATTGAATTTTACAAGATGATGCCAAAAGAAATAATCATTAATCAGCTAAATCAAGTCCTGGAATCATGAAAATATTTGTAGTAGTCGGCACTCAGGAACCCTTCGACAGAATGGTAAAAACCATTGACCTATGGGCAAGAAACAACAGTACACATTCTATATTTGCACAGATATCCAGAACAGAATACAAACCTGAATCAATCGGGTTTACCGATTTTATATCTCCTGAGCTGTTTGATCAGCATTTTAATGAAGCTGATTTAATTGTAAGCCATGCCGGGATGGGAACAATCATTTCTGCCCTGAGGCATTCCAAACCCATTATTGTAATGCCGCGTTTGGCTTCGATGCATGAACACCGCAACGATCATCAACTTGCGACGGCAAAGAGTTTCGAAAAACTGGGTTATGTTCAGGCTGTTTATTCAGAGGAAGAGCTCTTTAAAGCCCTCGATTCAGCAGAAAGGATTGAACCGGCAGCCAAAATCGGCCCGGGAGCATCTACAGGTCTTATAAATACAATTAAGAACTTTATTGACAAAAGCTGAAAACTAAAAAATAATTAATAATAAATTCATCTATATACAAAAAAGATTCATTAATTTTGACATAGCAAATATCGATAACAAGCCTGTATTCAAGAAATTACAACCAAAAGACTGGTAAGAAAACCGCCTCAGGATGAAACCATATAAGAAGTAAAAAACTTTTCATTCATCAACTAATTCGAATTCCTCAAAACCTTGACTGATAAAGGGTCTATTCAATTGATTTCGCGAACAAATATCAACATTCATTGTTAGAACTAAGGAATTACTTCTCACCTTTTTATTGATAAGGAAGGGTTGAAAATAATAAACTTAACTATTAAATGATACGCGAACGCGAAGATTTTGGCAGCCAGATTTTTGGCATAATTATAACAGTGATTTCACTGTTGGCCTTTATTGGAGCATTCCTCTCTGTGCGCTGGTATTCAGGGGCAGAAGTTGAATACAACAGTCAGTACATAACTGTCCTTTTGCTATTGATACCCATCTGGTATTACGGCATTAACAAAACCAACCTGACCAAATTCTACCGGGCCAAAGATTTCATCATCATAATGCTTGAAAGCGGATTATTCGTAATTGCGGCTACCGGAATTCTTGCTGCCTTGATCATCATTCTCCAGCTTGAAAAAATCAATCTTACAATTTTACTTGTTTTTTCTGTCATTGATTTCGTGCTTCTTAATCTATTGATTATCCTTTCGTATAGCTACCACAAAAGTCTTATGAATAAAGGAATGAACACACGAAATGTGATAGTAATTGCTGACCAGAATTGCGTTGATTTTATTGAAAGGTTGTTTTTGCATAAAGAATGGGGCTACAGAATTATCACAATTATTTCTGACTCAGAACTGATCACCGAAGTATTTGCAAGCAGGGTAAAGGTTATAGAACAATCCAATAGTCTTCCAAATCTGATAAAAACCCATGTAGTTGATGAAGTTTTGTACTGCAAAAATGACATCAACCAAA
>DHVX01000026.1 GCA_002412885.1 Bacteroidales bacterium UBA5197 | reverse complement strand
TGGTGCTGGCAATTATTATGGTTTATTTCCTGAATATGGGGCTTTTTGGTGCGGTGGCATCCATGATGCTGGCTAACACTATAGTTGCAGTGGTTGCCATTTCTATGCTTGTCCGGCGGTTTAAAACAAGGATTTCGTTAGGCAACCCGCTAATCGGCCGAATGCTGAAAACCGGTGTGGTTTACGCCCTCTCATTTCTCACGATTCAACTGAACTATCGGCTTGATGTGATCTTGCTGAAAGTACTTTCAGAACCCCGTGAAGTGGGAATTTACGCTCTGGGCGTTTCAATGGCTGAGTTGCTCTGGCAGATTCCCCTTGCCATAAGTATTGTGGTGATGAGCCGCAGCGCCAATGCATCTGACAAAAAAGCACTCAATGAAAGTACAGCGCGACTGCTGCGGATTTCTCTGATTTTGGGCGTATTTATTTCTGCCGGAATTGTTATTCTGTCGCCTTGGCTGGTTCCTCTTGTATTTGGCGAAAAGTTTACTCCCAGCGTTCTTGTTATGCAAACCATTATGCCCGGGATACTGATGATTATTACTTTTCGCATCCTCAGCGGGCAACTGGCCGGAACCGGGCATCCCGAAGCCGCGATAAAAGCGTTTGCTCCGGCAATGGTTCTGAATGTTGTTTTAAACTACCTCTGGATTCCTGAATATGGCGCCAACGGTGCTGTGATGGCAACCAACCTGAGTTATTCCCTGGCATCTGTGGTTTATCTTTTTATTTTTTCGCGAATCAGCGGAATGCCGGTGAAAGAGATTTTCAGGTTTGGGAAAGAGGACTGGAGTTTTGTAAAACGATTCATCGACAGGAAAAAGAAGCCTGAAAGCAGGAATGAGCGTTGAAAATTGGATTTTTTTTGAAGAACAAAATATAAAGAAGACCTCACAAGTTGGAAGAAAACTTGGTAGGTCACAATCATCATTTCAACAGTTGAATAAATATAAAGAAGACCTAACAAGTTGAAAGAAGACTTGGTAGGTCACAATCATCATTTCAACAGTTGAATAAATAAAAAGAAGACCTAACAAGTTGGAAGAAAACTTGTTAGGTCATTTATCAGGCAGAAGAGGTGCCCTATTTGAAAAACCAACTTACCGTTGCTACAACTTTAGAAATTAAATTAGAAATTAGAAATTGGGAATTATTCCACAATCAACTCATCCACAAAAATATAGGCTTGTCCGCCGGCACCCAGATGCCAGGCAGGAATGGTGCCAAAATTCACAGCTTTTACTTTGATGTATCTGCCAGATGCATTTACTTTTGAACCCAGATCAGTAACGTGCATTTCGTAATCGTTGGCAGCTACCTGATTTTTTATGTTGGCAATCTGTTTGAAATTTATCCCATCATCAGAAATAAAGAAGGAAACTTCTTTTGGCATCCATATCCAGGAGCGCACATCCTGAATAAAGCCTGCAGCCACCCTGCGAACCGGTTTTTTACTTCCCAGGTCAACTATGGCTTCAAAATCAGTTCCCTGATATCCCTGCCAGCCACCAAGCCGCCAGTTACCGGCACCGCGCAATCCGTCAATCAGGGCTTCAGGCCCGCCGGCACTGTAGTTTTGCTGGTATGTTGATTTTAATTCTACGGAACGGCTTATATCAATTTTGGTGAAATTCCCTTCAATTGCATTGCTGTAACCCACGCCATCTTTCCATGCAATGGCTTTCAGCGTTGTGGTTTTGTCGAGCATAACCGGCGCTGTATAACGTGCTGAACTGCGATCGGGAACTGAACCATCCAATGTGTAATATATTTCACAATCGGGTATAATGGTTGCAATACTCACCGGCATTGGCTCCTTTATTCTTGAATCTTTTGCTTCAAGGTAAGGAACCGGTAGAATCAGTTCTTCACCGATGTGTGTCACCGGCTCATTTCCTTCACCTACACCCCAGCTTTCGTTGGGCTTGCTGCCCATTTCGAAAACAAGATGCCCGCCATTCATTATGTCGCTGTGAAGGATATACGACTTTGGATAAGCTTCCCCGTTAAGGGTAACCGATTGAACGTAACAATTCTGTTTTGAGACCTTATTGGCTGTAATTTTAAATACTTTCCCGTTCTCAAGGTTGATTTCCATTTCGGGAAACCATGGAGTGCCGATGACATATTCGGGTTGTCCCGGTGTTACCGGATAGAATCCCATTGCACTCATAATCAGCCATGCTGACATTTGTCCGCAGTCTTCGTTTCCAATAAGTCCATCGGGCTGAGGGGTGTAAAATTCATCCATAATCTGTCGCACACGCTGCTGTGTTTTCCAGGGTTGCCCGACAAAATTATAGAGGTACGCCATGTGATGGCTGGGTTCATTGCCCTGCGCATACTGGCCGATAAGCCCGGTTATGTCTTTCATATCGCGGCCGCCAACTTCAACCTCTGTGTTGAAAAGTTCGTCAATCTTTGCGGCTAGTTTGTCCTTGCCCCCATGAAGTTCATAAAAACCGGTAACATCCTGAGGCACATAGTAACTATAATGAAACGAATTGGCTTCGGTAAAATGCCAGTCAACTGTGGTTGGATCGAAAGGGGTGAGCCAGCTGCCGTTCAGTCGCGGACGCATAAAACCTGTGGATGGATCAAATATATTTTTATACGATTGTGCCCTGCGGATGTATTCGCGGTAAACATCATCTCTGCCCATGTCTTTGGCCATCACGGCAACACACCAGTCGTCGTAGGCATATTCGAGTGTTTTTGAAATGGACTCATGCTCTTTATCGCCCGGAATATAACCATACTTCTTGTAAACATCGAGTCCGAAATGATCCTGACTTGCGCTGTGCACCATGGCTTGAAGGGCTTTGTTTCCGTCATAACCACGGATGCCTTTCATCCATGCATCGGCAATAACTGAAATGCCATGATTGCCGATCATACACCAGGTTTCGTTTCCGGCCAGTTCCCATACAGGAAGTAATCCGCCCTTATCGTACATATTGAGCATGGTTTTCACAAAATCATTGGTGCGCTCCTGTTCAATGATGGTCATCAACGGATGCCAGGTGCGGTAAGTATCCCACAACGAAAAAACGGTATAGTTTGTAAAGTCAGCAGCTGTGTGGATATTCCTGTCCATTCCGCGGTAACGTTTGTCAACATCCATAAAGGTATTGGGCTGCAGAAAAGCGTGGTACATTGCTGAATAAAAAACCTTGTTCTGATCTTTGCTTCCGCCTTTAACCTTTATTTTGCTCAGCTCCTTATTCCATGTATCCTGACTTTGTTTCCTGATTTCATCAAAATTCCATCCGGGAATTTCTGCGCTCAGGTTTTCGTAAGCTCCGTCAGAATCAACTGCTGAGAGCGAAACTTTAACTTCGATCTGCTCCCCTGCTTCGGTTGAGAAGCCGGCAAAAGCCTTGATATTGGTTCCTTCGGCGCGCTGAATTGCCTCCTGTAAAGTGTCGTTGATTGCAATTCCTTTGCGGGAAAATGGCTTTGAGAACTCCATATGGAAATACCAGACCATATCCTTTGCCCAATTTGTTGAACGGCGCATTCCGCGGATTTCGGTATCGCTCACAAATTCAATCCACGATTCCAGTACATGATCGCGGTGCTGAAGGTCGATGATGATATTTGCTGCATCGCTTGCCTGAAATGTATAACGGTGGTAACCTACACGGGTTGTGGCAGTCAGTTCGGCCAAAACATCCGGTTTATCAAGCAATACGCGGTAATATCCGGCTTCAGCTATTTCGTTTCTTTTGCTGAAAGGCGAACTGTAATCTGTATTTTTAAAGACAGGCTCACCCACTACAGGCATAATAAGAATATCGCCGTAATCGCTGACCCCGGTTCCATTAAGGGCAGTATGTGCAAAACCATACATTATGCTATCGGTAAAATGATACCCTGAGCAACCGTCCCAGCCATCGAGGCGGGTTTGAGGACTTAGCTGCACCATTCCAAACGGAACAGTAGCTCCAGGGTAGGTGTGGCCATGGCCGCCAGTGCCGATAAACGGATCAACATACGAAACCGGCTCTCCGGTTTCAGGTGCCGGCTGACAGCCTGAAAGCATTAAAACTGCCATCAATACAAAGAAAGGAAATCTGATTTTTCTCATTTTCAACTGGTATTTCGTGGAATTTTGGTTAAAATGTTTGTGGTACTGAATTTAGCATCTGTTTGCCTCCTTAATCTATTCCTTCAATCCTGAAAGTCCAGGCATAATGACCAGGCATTTCGTTGTACGAAACTGCACTCAGATCTATCTGAAGCAGACCATTCTGATGCTTCCACGGGAGAGGCTCTTCGCGGCCAAGCAGACTTATTTTTGATCCTGCTGGTGGTTGAGGAACAGGCAACAACAGTTTATTGCCCGGCCATTCAAAACAAACAGCATATAAGTTGTTGTGGTTGTGGGTATATGCAATATATTGCCGCTTTGACTTATACAAACCATTCAGCCCATCGCCTTGAGTTAACCCGGATTTTGTAAACAGATTTTGCTGAGGAATTACTTCTTTGCCAAGAGATTTGCTTTCCCATGACAGCGAAATGGATGCATTCTGAACATCTTCGCGATATTCAACCTTAATGGGATAGAATTTCCCCTTTTCCATTCTGACTTTGCCGGTTGCAGATGATGCTTTTGCTTCGCGCATGGCTTCTGAATCGGTGCCTTCAGCAACAGTTTCCCATTGATCGAGAACAATTTTTCCGTCAATGTAAAGACGCATTCCATCGTCAGCTGCAGCTGAAAAAGAAAATTGCTCTGAAAAATCAGGTTTGATGAATCCGGTCCATTCGGCTGTAAAATGATCTTCAATAACCGGATAACCCGGTGAATTTCGAACCCAGTTAAAATTAACCTGAGCATCAGTCCGTTCAAGTCTGACAGGCTTATTTTCCCCGCTTTTTTTCCACTGCGTCGCGCCGTAAATGGCTTCACCATTTATTTCAAGCCATTTGCCAAGAGATTCGATCCTCTCCTGCTGAAGCAGCGGAATTTTTCCATCGGCAGCAGGACCAACATTAATAATCAGCCCTCCGCCATAAGCTACTGTTCTGACAA
>DHVX01000083.1 GCA_002412885.1 Bacteroidales bacterium UBA5197 | reverse complement strand
AAATGCGGATTGATTTATGAAAGTGACCGCGCGCTTAAAAATTGCCCGGGCTGCGAACATCCTCAGGCATATTTCGAAATTCTGGCAGAGAATTATTGAAGCAAGTGTTTTCGTTAAAGTTTTGAATAGTATAAAAGGTAAATCTGAAGAAGACAGATCATTCCCTTTATTTTAAAAGCATTCTATCAATTTTTAAGAATCAGCAGATCATTATTAAAAGCAAAATAAAAACAAAAAAAAAGCCTCCATCCGGAGGCTCTTATACTTATAAACTTTGGTTAAACACCTGCTTTAAGATTGATCTTGAGAGAAATTTCATCGTTGATGAATTTGTCCTTCAATCCGGAGAACAGCGTTTTCGAACCATACTGAACATTCCACTGGGTACGATCGATAAGGAAAGCAGGAGATGATGCAGTTACACCATCGTCAGCTATCGTAACTAAAGCAGGGAAAGTGATGCTTTTGGTAACATCTTTCATGGTTAAATTGCCTGTAATGTTGTGACTGGCCTGAGGATTACCTGAAACGGCTTCAACAGAAGTAATCTCAAAAACAGCTGTCGGATAAGTTTCTACTTCAAAGAAGTCAGCTGACTTAAGGTGATTCACTAGCTTAGCATTATCATTGGCATCAGTTAGATCAAGATCAACAATTGAATTCATATCAATAATGAACTTGCCACCAACAATCATTCCTTCGGTAAGCATCAATTCGCCTGACGATAAATTAACTGTTCCATTGTGTTGTCCTGTTGGCTTAGCACCAACCCATTCAATGTTTGAAGCACCAAGATCAACCATCAGGGTTACATCACCACTTTTTACTGAGACTTCCTGAGCTTCGCCAGCCTGAGTTTTATCGCCCTGCGGGCCTCCACATGATGCAATAGCGAAAGCAATTGCGAAAAGACTGAAGAGTTTACCAATTTTTGTCATTGTTCTGAAATTTTTGTTTAAAAATGAATAATTTTTGAAAGATTCTTTGGGTTTGTGCAATAATAACATTTTCGTTTAACATTTGTTCAAACAAATTAAACAGGCATAAGTGAATATTGCTGAAAGTCAGGTAAACTTAACGATTTAATTGTTTCTTTAACAAATATTAACTGAAATCCTGTGAACCAGAGATTAAATTTGCACCGAAAATAAATGCTATGCTGTTCCGGAGATTCATTCTGATTCTTATAATAATTGTAACCTTTTCGGGCACAGTTAAATCGCAAAACTATCTGATGGTTAAAGGATCAGTTTTTAACCTTCGTGGAGAATCGCTGGTTGGCGCACATGCCATAAACCTCACAAGAAAATATGGCACTTTTACAGATTTCTCCGGGCACTTTTCACTTATTCTTGCCAAAAATGATTCGTTAAAGGTGAGCATGATAGGATATAAACCCTTCATTTTTAAAATCCCTGAAAACCTTAATGCCCTGAATTACAGTCTGAATATTACACTACTGACCGATACACTGATAATCTCAGGTCCGGAAATCAGACCTTACCCGGCAACCTATGCGGAGTTCAGACAGGAATTTATAACCATGCAAACTCCTGAAGAAAAAATAATCAAAGCCATGAATCTGCCCACTGAGCCTTTCAGACGAAGATATGAAAATCCTGAAGGTGGCTTGCTTCTTCCCGGCCCTTTCAGCCTGATTTACGACAACTTTTCGAAAGAAGCCAAACAGAAGAAAAAAATGGCAGCCATTTATAGCAAAATTAATCTGAGGAAAGAATTTCTTAAAATTATTCTGCTTGAAACTCTGATTATCAGATATCAATGTGAAACTGATGAAGATGTGGATGACCTGCTTCAATTCTGTGGTATTGATCTTGAGATGCTAGAAAGCACTCCTCAATATATAATTGCAAAACGGATCGATGAATGTGGTAAGGAATGGAAACGAAATAAGGAAGTTATCAAGCCTGAGTAAATTAGCCTGATGTGCTTGTTGGAACATGAATTATTTGATCCTTCAAAACCTTATGCACCGGCCAATGGTTAATAGCCGTTAAAGCCTTGATTATTAAACAAAGTAAAAGATTAACAAACTTGTCAATAACTAACAACATAAACCTATTTGCTGATTTACTAAGCAAAAGGCTTAAGAATGGGCTTCCCGGTTCTGAAGCTCAGGACATTATGGCGCCATCAAACAGAAGGGAACTGGTAAAGTTAAGCACCGATGCCGACAAAGCCCGACCAAGCAGCATTCTTATTATACTATATCCCGACAGTATGGGAGATATTTCAACTGTTTTTATAAAACGGGTTGAATATCCAGGTGTTCACAGCGGACAGATTGCTTTTCCCGGTGGAAAATTTGAAACGGAAGATACCAGCCTGCTTCAAACGGCATTAAGGGAAACCAAAGAGGAGATTGGCCTCGAAATTCCTGAAAATTTGGTGGCAGGAAAGTTAACAAACTTATATGTTCCGCCCAGCAATTACATAATCAGCCCTTATGTTGCTGTTCTTGATAAAATTCCTCTGCTTAATCCAGATTTCATTGAGGTAGCAGAAGCCTTTTCGGTTCCTCTGTCACATTTTCTTTCACCAGAATCAAGGGTAGTCCGTTCATACAAAACTAATTCTGGTATTGAAATCCCTATACCAGGGTTTACTTTTGGAAACTATTTTATATGGGGAGCTACGGCCATGATATTCTCTGAATTTCTTGAGGTTATTAAGAGTATTAATAATAACTGAAAATCAAGTGTAAAAAATAGAATTTACCCCTTATATATGTTATATCAAGTTATTTATTGAATTTTACAAATACTTCTAACATCTATAGGATGATGTTTAAGTAGTTCGTAATGTTAATCATATAATAATTTTTACAACTTTACCCTTGCCACTACACTAAATCACATTTTTTCTTTATATTTGTAAACAGATTTTATCCACATAACCGACAGAATGGCTTACGATCTCTCAGCGTCGGTTTAAATTACTCATCTACTCCGATAAACATGGAATACAAGGCTTATACTGCCCGCAATTTTCGTTCAATCCCTCAGATTATGGCGCTACCCGAAGCCATAAAAAGTGAGATGGAAATTGTTGCACGGGTGTTACCTTTCAAATCAAACTCATATGTTGTTGAAAAACTCATTAATTGGGATAATTATCTTAACGACCCGATATTTAAGCTGACTTTTCCTGTCAGAGAGATGTTGTCAGCCAGTCATTTTTCGCAAATCGAAAATGCATTAAATGCTTTAATGCCTGAAGCAGAACTTCACCAACTTTGCAACAGCATAAAGATGGAAATGAACCCTCACCCTGCCGGCCAACTCGAAATGAATATGCCGGTTTTGAATGGCAAAAAGCTCGAAGGTGTCCAACATAAATATAAAGAAACCGTACTGTTTTTTCCATCACAAGGGCAAACCTGCCATGCATATTGCACTTTTTGTTTTCGCTGGCCTCAGTTTTCTGGTCTGGAAGGAATGAAAATTTCAGCCAATCAATCAGATGAATTCGTTAATTATCTCAAACAGCAGAAAGAAGTAACCAATGTTCTGTTCACTGGTGGTGATCCTTTGGTAATGAAAACCAGTGTGCTCGCCCGGTATATTGAAAAGTTGCTGGAGCCTGGATTTGAGCACATTCATACCATAAGAATCGGATCAAAAGCACTTGCATACTGGCCTTACAGATTCCTTACCGACAGTGATTCCGAAGAGCTTTTGGATTTATTCAGGAAAGTAGCTTCTGCG
>DHVX01000007.1 GCA_002412885.1 Bacteroidales bacterium UBA5197 | reverse complement strand
AAGTTGCCATCTGCCGGAGATTGTTCAGCATGACTGAGATCTATATCAATCAGAACCGGCTGATTGTTCCCGGGCTGCATCATTGCATTTACATTGATGATGAAACCTCTGTCAGCAATAACCGGAATTTCAAGTGCATAGGGAACGCCATCGGCCACAATTGTATTATTCTCACCAAGAACTATCATAATTTGTGAAATATTTCCTTGTGAAACTTCAACTTTACCCAGTGATAAATCCTTTCCATTGGTGAAATCATGGAGGTTATAAACTCCGGGTTTTAACAGATTCAGGCTGACCCAGCCATCCACAGCGCTGTGAATACGAACATCCTGAATATCAATATTCACCGCATCATAGAGAGAAGGCGAAGCGGAGAGCATAACTTCCACTGAAGCTTTTTCAGACATTCCATGCAAAACCTCGTTCTGAGCAATGTCATCCTTTTTGCACGACATGAAAGCGAACACAGGCAAAAGTGCCAATGTGGCCATTGCCATAAAGTTTGACTTTTTCATAATTGCAGGGTTTTAGGGTTTATATTTATTGGTTGGTAAATAAGCTACAAATCTCATTCCACAAAAGCCTATAAAGCATTGATTACCAATAACTGAAATAATTTTTTCGGTTTTTCAACACATTTATTCCCATATATCCCTTCATTCAAAAACTCACAAATGATTTTAATATGTAATATAAATATCTGCAATGGCAATGGTGCTGCAACTGAATAATGTAAAAATATTCTGCAGATTGTAGAAAAACTTTCTCACTTGTATGTAGAAAAATGACAGTGAAATTATCCGGAAAGCATATTGATGAATTTGAATCAGCAATTCCTTACGTAGGGGATTTAGCGAACAACCTCACTCCTACCCTGAAATCGAGAAAATCAGCTACATGGCGATGGGCTTTCAGACCTACTCCTGCCTCGAAGCGCTTTCCAAAACCATAAGTCAGACTGTAGCGCTGATAAACAGGATCATTGGCTTTATAGGGGTCGTAAAGATATACAGCCATCATCTGGGTAAAGGTAAACCTCCCCAATAAGAAACTATGCCCGGCCATAAGTCCTATTTTTTTGTAATCGGAATCAAAGTCTGGCTGACGACTTATCTCTTCGCGGTCAGAACCATCGTAGAGCATTTCAATTCCCAGACCGAGAGAGCTTAAGCGGCTGACACGATATGATTGTCTGATTTCTGCACCAAAAATCGGATATTTCTCCAGTTCTTCATGGTTGAGCTGCTTTGCCGTGCCAAACAAAAATGCTGAAGTCATCATCCGGCTTGCATCATCCTTTCTCCAATCAGAAATCTCCCGCTCCGGAAAATATATTCCTTCGGGAAGGAAATCAATACCAAGGCTTGCTGTCGGCCAGTTAATCCCTTTATTTGGCTCTTTCAAACCTCCATTCGAAATATGGTTATAAATCAGTCCGAAATTCATTTTCAGTTTCGGCGAAAGCCTTACATCTGCTGAAACGCCAAGAAGCAAAGGGAATGCAATATGCGTGCTGTAAGAAAAATTATAAGGATTTGTTAATGGATCGTAAGGTTTGGTAAGCCATGTAATTCCGGTTCCTGCCCTGATCGAAAATGAAACATTGTTTCCGGCACCAAACACCGGTTCGATAAATGCTTTTGCTTCAATGCCCTGCCCAAGAATATCGGGCTTGTCGAAATCCCAAAAGCCTAAAATAACGCCTGATTTTGGATAACAATTACAGGCATTCCAGGCCCGTTGAGAAGTGTTGTGTTTGCCCAAAGTCAACTCCAGCCCAAGTGGCCATGCATCGCCAATATCCTTAATGGCACGGGAATGAATAATCATAGAACCATAATGAATGCGTCCGCCATAATAGCTTATTCTTGTATTTTCAGGGTCAGCGGCATCCTTTTGAGCAAAGCCCTGGCTAATCCAGGCAATCCAAAACAGCACACTCAACATAATATTTCTGCTTATCATAGCCAATCCTTGGTATTTAGTTTTCCAAAGTTACAAATCTCCCCATTTCTCAAACCTGATTTTAGCTAATTTCGCGCTTCAAAAATTCACAGAATGAGAACCATATTGCTGCTTATAGCCTCTAATGTTTTTATGACCTTTGCCTGGTACGGTCACCTGAAATTTAAAGAGGCAGCCCTGTGGAAAGTAATTCTGATCAGCTGGGGCATCGCCTTTTTCGAATACATGCTAATGGTTCCGGCAAACCGCATCGGGCATGGAACATATTCAGTTGCTCAGCTCAAAACCATACAGGAAGTGATAACACTTATTGTTTTCGGAGCATTTTCAATTCTGTTCCTTAAAGAACCGTTGAAATGGAATTATCTGGTGGGGTTTGGATTCATCGTACTTGCAGTTTTCTTTATATTTAAAAAATGGTAATCTATCTGCTTCCCGCCCAGGCATTACTAACCATAGCTGCAGTAATATATAGTTTCTGAACTCAAAATAGTCAATCCGTCATCTTTACCTGCAATCAAAGTATAAGCTTTTCAATCGGATTAACTCTGGTTTTTCTTTGAGCTGTGTCTGCCACAAGCGAGCTATTTATACCTCATAAATATTTATAAAATAATTTTCTTTTAAGGCATTACTTTATAAGGCATTGGCTATATATTAAAGTACCGCAATGCTCTCAAATATTTTAAAAATTCCATACAGAGGAAATGAGTAATATTTACGCGACTATAGTATTAATTTCTCTGCTTTCCGCTCTCAACGCCGGGGCTGAAAAAAACTCGTGGAGATACCTGGAAACTCAAAGCCAGGAATCAGCAATTTATTCTCCGCCAGATCCTTCGGGAGACTGGTCGTTTCGGAGCTTAGATGCCGTTAATCTGCCTTATTCACAGACTTTTTCGGATTACGGAATGCCTTCGGGCTGGACAGAACAACTTGAAGGCGTAAACGTTATCAGCAATTGGGAGCAGATGAATTCATCAATAGCTGGTGGCATCGATGGTGAAATGCGCTCTCACTGGCAACAATGCAACCCGGCCGTTTCGCGGCTTGTGATGCCCCCCGTCAACACAATTGGCGCTGTAAAACTGGGACTGTCATTCAAACATTTCCTGGATACTTACGGAGCAGGTGCAATACTTAAAATACAATCAAGCACCGATGGAATTTCCTGGACAGATGAATCGTGGCAGATTCTTACTTGTCCGACCGACATAGGCCCCGAGCAGGTAGCCACAAGCATTGAATCAAACCTGAATCAGCCTGCTACTTACATCGCCTTTACCGTCTCGGGCAATCTTTTCAAGTATGACTTCTGGTATATCGACGATGTAATGCTCTTCGTAAGTCAGTCACAATACAACAACATCACAACTTCAGCATTTCCTTCATTTGGTGGACTTACCAGCGGTGATGGAATCTATGCCGCCGGAGAAACAGTTACTGTTTCCGCAACAGCCAATCAAGGATTTACATTTACCAACTGGACTGAAAACGGAACAATCGTATCAGAAAGTGCAGACTATTCCTTTTCATTTGGAAATGAAAGAATACTCGTTGCCAATTTTGAAGCCATTTCATTTTTGATCAACCTCACCTATAATCCGATAAGCTCAGGAATGGTTTATGGTGCAGGCTGGTACAACTGCGGCAGTCTGGCAACAGTTCAGGCAGTCCCGGCCGTAGGGTTTTATTTTTCATCATGGAAAGAATCGGGCACAATTGTTTCACATAATGCCGAATACACTTTTACCGTTGCATCCAACAGAATTCTTACTGCGGAATTTATTTCTGATCCGTGCTACTTATACACCATTTCATTTCCTGCTCAAGGCGGAGTTACATCAGGCGCAGGTGTTTATACCTGTGGATCAACAACAACGCTAACAGCAACACCTTCTCACGGATGGTATTTTCTATACTGGACTGATGAGCAAAGAGTTGTATCATCAAATCCGGTCTATAGTTTTATGCTCGAGGGAGAGAAAACCCTGGTTGCAAATTTCACAAATGAACTCCAGCAATTCACCATTTCAGCACTTCCAAACCCTGCTATTGGAGGATTTACAACAGGATCAGGAACTTATGCCTCAGGGCAGAATGTAACCCTGATGGCTGAAAGCAATGAAGGCTACACTTTTGTTGAATGGCTCGAAAACGGGAATTTTGTATCCGGCTCACAGCAGATATCTTTCAATGCCGCTGCCAACCGCGAATTAACGGCTCGTTTCAGATCAACTGTCGGAGTCAGTGAATCTTTTACCGAAAATCTAAAACTATATCCGAACCCTACAAACGGTTTATTTGTTATAGAATCAGGTCACAAAAGTGGGACAATTTCGGAAGTGCTGATTATGGGAGTAACCGGCAAAACAGTTTCCCATATTCATAACCTCAACCCCTCAGAAAAAATGACAGTAGATGTGGGAAACCTGCCTGAATCGGTTTATCTGCTGAAAATCATTCTGAAAAATGGCAACACTACAACAAAAAAACTGGTATTGAAAAAGTAACAGTAGCCATTATTGCCATTACTTTTCAGCTTAAAATGCATTAATCAGAGAAATATCTCTTTTTATTTTCAGTACCAATAACATCACCTCAGCATGAAAGTACTTTATACCATAATTCTTGCTCTTGCAATGATTGCGGGCATAGAAGCAAATGCAGCTTACGTCGAAAACCAGCCTTACCAGATAACCCAGCCCGACGGAACAGTAATAGACTGTTTCGTATCCGGCGATGAATTTTTCAACTGGTTGCACGATGCTGACGGATACACAATCATTCAGTCAGAAGATGGGTATTTTTATTATGCCGTTTCCGATAAAGGAAGAATAGTACCATCGGAATACAGGGTAGAAACCGTAAATCCGGAAAGTGCAGGTTTGACGAAATGGGTAAAAATCCCAAAGGAAGAATACCTGAGAAGGAAGATGGAATTTGAGGTTGCTGACAACCGCTCAAACCGTGCACCACATCAGGGCACAATGAACAATCTGGTGATTTATATAAAGTTTTCAGATGATACGGAATTTACCACAATCCGTCAAACATTCGACAACACATTTAATCAGGCGACAGGCAGTTCAGTCAAAAATTTTTATAACGAAGTTTCATATAACATGTTGGATCTGAGCTCAACACACTACCCAGAGTGTGCAATGACAACCAACCTTTCCTACACCGATTCCCATCCAAGAAGTTATTTTGAACCATATAATGCCACAACGAATCCAAACGGATACAACGGAGAAACCCAGCGCAGGCTGCGCGAACATGCCCTGCTTCGTGATGCCGTAAACTGGATCAACGCCAACTCTCCGGTTCCTGCATCATTAAATATTGATGGCGATAATGACGGCCTGGTTGACAATATTTCGTTTATCATCAGGGGAGGAAACGGAGCATGGGCAAGTCTCTTGTGGGCGCACAGATGGGTTTTATACACATACGACGTCTTTATCAATGGCAAACAGGTTTGGGATTACACATTTCAGCCTGAATCACAGGTAAGCGTTGGTATTTTATGTCATGAATTATTCCATGCACTCGGAGCTCCTGACTTATATCACTACAACGACGGCGGACTGAACATAAGCCCGGTTTCTGTCTGGGATCTGATGGGTTCGGGAAGCAGCCATATGGGCACTTATATGAAATGGAAGTACAGCAATTCAACATGGATCAGCAGTATCCCTGAAATTACCACATCGGGAACTTATACCCTGAATCCGATAACTTCTTCAACCAACAATTGCTACAAAATTGCATCTCCATTTTCTTCTTCAGAGTTTTTTGTGGTGGAATACCGACAAAATATCGGCACTTATGAATCCACCCTGCCCGGATCGGGTTTATTGGTTTACAGAATTGATCCTGCATACAATGGCAATGCAAGTGGCCCTCCCGACGAAGTTTATCTTTACCGTCCAAACGGAACCACAACCATAAACGGCAGTCCGTCAAGTGCACACTTTTCTCAGCAATCAGGACGAACAGCCATTAATGATGCCACCAATCCGTCATCATTTCTTCAAAACGGCAGTGCAGGCGGATTAAACATACATAGTGTTACCTCGGCAGGAAGTACAATCACTTTTTCGGTGGGAATAAGCACCGTTTCCAATCCTGCATCTTTTGTGGCAACAGCCATTTCTGGCTCGCAGATAGATCTTCAGTGGCAACTGAATACATCTCAGAACAATGTACTTCTTGCATTCAACACAACCAACAATTTCGGGATACCTGCCGAAGGCACTAACTACACTGCAGGCCAAACAATTCCCGGAGGCGGAACAGTTCTGTTTGCCGGGAATGCAGCATCATTCCAACACCTCGATTTATCGCAGGCAACCACTTATTACTATAAACTTTGGTCTGTTAATGAAACGCAGGTTTACTCAACAGGTTTGACCACCCAGCAAACAACATCCTGCGGCACATTGTTGCTTCCATACACTCAGAATTTTCAGGAAAACGACATTCCGCCCTGCTGGACAGAACAAGTTGAGGGAAACAATGTGGTGAGCAAATGGGAACATGTTGCCACTTCAAATGCCGGTGGAAGTGCCGGTGAAATGCAATCAGAGTGGCAACAGGCCAATCCGGGAATTACGCGCCTGATAATGCCACCTTTCAATACAACCGGCGTTGTTGAACTCGGACTCAGCTTCAGACATTTCCTTGACGCATACAGCACAGGTGCAACGCTTAAAATTCAATCAAGCAGCGATGGCATCAACTGGACAGACGAAGCCTGGAGCATTCCGACCGGCAGCAGCAATATCGGCCCTGCTTTGGTCACAACAACAATTACTTCAAACCTGAATCAGCCAGCAACATACATTGCATTTGCCATCTCAGGGAATCTTTATAACTATGATTACTGGTATATTGATGATGTAGAAACCACAATCAACCAACTGCAGTCATTCTCAGTTACCACTACATCAGCCCCTGCAGCCGGAGGGACTACAGCCGGCAGCGGCAATTATGACTTCAACGCATTGGTTACTGTAACGGCTTCTGCTGCCATCGGCTATGATTTCATTAACTGGACCGAAGACGCAAACATTGTTTCAACCGATGCCATTTTCTCATTCAATATTCAGGGAAACAGAAATCTAGTCGCCAATTTTGCAATTCAACAATTTGAAGTTTCCTTAAGTGTGAATCCTGCCAATGCCGGAAATGTAACGGGAGCTGGCTGGTATAATTACGGAAGCAATGTCACTGTATCTGCAGTTGCAGAACCCGGATACAATTTCTCAGCCTGGACTGAAGCTGGAAATATAATCTCCACACAAGCTGTATTCAGTTTTGCCATAACTGACAACAAAAATCTGACAGCAGAATTTGTTTTGCAGACCTTTAATATAACAACAGCTTCAAATCCTGTTGAAGGCGGAACTACAAGCGGAGCCGGAACTTATGATTATGGTTCCACAGCCAACCTTACGGCAAACAGCGCAAACGGCTGGGTTTTTGAAAACTGGGCAGAGAACGGCACCGTAGTTTCCAATAATCCTGTTTACAGCTTTACTGTGACAGAAAACAAAAATCTGGTTGCAAACTTCACTCAGTCTGTGCAACAATTTACGATATCCACATTGGTTAATCCTGCTTCAGCAGGTTCAGCATCAGGCGCAGGGATATATAACGCCGGTGAAACAGCAACACTTCTGGCAACACCAAATTCCATGTGGGTTTTTACCAACTGGACAGAAAATGGCTCAATAGTTTCAACAGATCCCTCATTTTCGTTTGCCGTAAATGCCAACCGTACACTAACAGCGAATTTTTCGCAGCAATTTAATATTCTGGCAAATGCACTTCCCGCAAACGGAGGTTATACCAGCGGATCAGGAATTTACACCGAAGGCGAAACTGCTGTTCTTCTGGCTGTTGCAAATCAGGGATTTACATTCCTTGACTGGACTGAAAACGGAAATTTTTATTCAGATCAACCTGAAATCTCTTTTATCGTTGATGGAAACAGAGAGCTTTCAGCCAGATTTCAGCTTCCGGTTGCCACCGAAAGCTTACAAAAAACAGGAATACGGCTTTATCCGAATCCATCAAACGGCACGTTTACCATTGAATCTGATTTGCTCACCGGACGAATTACGCATGTGAGTATTTCAGGGATAACAGGAAATAAAGTGCTTGATTTGTCTTATGAGATTCCATCAGAAAAGCTGGAACTGAACATTGGCAACCTGCCTGAATCGGTTTATTTTGTAAAAATCAGAACAGAAAACGGCAAGGAGGTCTTGAGAAAACTGATACTTAAAAGGTAAAACGGAGTTATTTTTTGAGTTTTAACAAACCTGACCCCAACGATTTTTGAACCTTATTCATTCTTGAAAACCTCAATAAGCTGGCAACCTTTTCAAATTGAACAATAATAAGGTTAGGAAGAAATATTAAGGTTGAAGGTGTTTGGTGGGTTGCCTGTTACTAAGGTTTGGAAGATAAATTAAGGTTTGTCCTGCTCACATTAAAGTGGTGAAATACTTTCATCTTTTTTGTCCATGAATAAGGATGCCGTTAACTCCTGTCATCTCCGCATTATGCTCATTTTTTTGAGTGCCAACTCAGTATAACAGTCAGTCCGAATTGCCTGCACTAAAGGATTCGAAGGAGAGTCAAAGTCATTTTTCATCAACGACACAAAATTTTTTGCAGAATGCTTGATTTTGCTGCATTGTTGAACATTTCAGGGCGAAAATTGTTAAAGGTGCAAACGATTGAAATGCGTTATTCACCTGTTCAATAATTTAATAAAATGCCCCATTATCATTCACTCGGGCAAATACCGCCCAAACGCCACACCCAATTCCGGAAACCCGATGGTGCACTCTATGCAGAACAATTGGTTTCGACCGAAGGGTTTTCAGATGCATATTCACTGACCTATCATGTTTACCCGCCAACAATGGTGAGATCAATTGATCCGCCCATTGATGTAAAGCCCGAAATTGCGGTTCAGAACAATATGCAGCACCGCAGCTTTCAGGGCTTTGGAGTCAAGCCTGCCGATGATTATCTGAAAAGCAGGATACCGGTTCTGGTAAACAACGACCTGAGCATTGTGCTGGCGGCTCCGCGAAAATCAATGGAGGACTATTTCTTCAAGAATTCGCAAGCTACAGAAATGATTTTTGTGCATGTGGGCTCCGGGGTGCTCAAATCGATGTATGGCGAACTTGCTTTCAAATATGGAGATCATCTGATAATCCCACGCGGAATTATCTATCAGATGCACTTCGATACCCCCGACAACCGTCTTTTTATTGTTGAATCTTACAGTCCAATCCGTTTCCCTAAGAAATACGTTAACAAACTCGGGCAGCTTGAGGAACATGCGCCATTCTGTGAAAGGGACATCCGCAAACCTGAAAAACTTGTTACCAACGATTTAAAAGGAGATTTTGTGGTGATGGTAAAAAAAGAGGATCAGCTCTTCCCCTACCATTTTGCCAGCCATCCTTTTGATGTAATCGGCTGGGATGGATTTCATTATCCATATGCACTTTCGATTCATGATTTTGAGCCGATTACCGGCCGCATTCATCAGCCACCACCAGTTCATCAGACATTTGAAGCGCACAATTACGTAATGTGTGCCTTTGTTCCGCGTTTGTACGATTACCATCCGCTTTCTGTTCCGGTGCCATACAATCACAGCAATGTAGACTCAGATGAGGTGCTTTATTATGTGGATGGCGATTTTATGAGCCGCAAACATGTTGACCGCGGACAGATTACTTTGCATCCGATCGGCATTCCGCATGGGCCACATCCGGGAACGGTTGAAAAAAGTCTTGGCGCAAAAGAAACCAAAGAACTTGCAGTAATGGTGGACACTTTCCGACCTTTGTGGCTTACAAAACAGGCCATGGAAATTGAGGAACCGGATTATCACAAATCATGGCTTGATTAAAGTCATGAGTTATTCAGAATTCAAGTGTGACCATCAATTATTAAATAAAGCATCAAATTTTTAACAATGACAATACAACAAGATTTTTTGCCCATCAACGGCACCGACTATGTTGAGTTTTATGTAGGCAATGCCAAACAGGCTGCTTATTTTTATCAGACAGCTTTTGGTTTCCAGCCTTTGGCTTATGCCGGACTTGAAACCGGATTAAAAGACCGCACTTCCTATGTGCTTGTTCAGGATAAAATCCGGTTTGTTTTCACCTCGTCGCTCATTCCTGAAAGCGAAATCGGTGCTCATGTGATGAAGCGCGGTGATGGTGTAAAAGTTGTGGCATTATGGGTTGATGACGCGACCAAATCTTGGAAAGAAACTACTTCACGCGGGGCTGATTCATATTTTGAGCCCAAAACCCAGAAAGATGAAAACGGCGAAGTCGTTTTGTCAGGAATCCATACTTATGGCGATACTGTGCATGTTTTTGTGGAACGCAAAAACTACAATGGCCCGTTTCTTCCGGGATATGTAGCCTGGAATCCTGAATACAGATCCAAAGAAACCGGTCTGAAGTATGTTGATCATATGGTTGGTAATGTTGGCTGGAATGAAATGAACAAATGGGTGAATTTTTATGCCGATGTCATGGGATTCAGTCAGTTGGCCTCTTTCGACGACAAAGATATTTCGACAGAATATACTGCACTGATGAGCAAAGTAATGACCAATGGCAACGGAAGAATTAAGTTCCCGATCAACGAACCTGCCGAAGGCAAAAAACGCTCGCAGGTTGAAGAATACCTCGACTATTATGGCACCAGCGGTGTTCAGCATGTAGCCATGGCAACCGACAACATCCTTCACACAGTAAAAGAGTTGCGCGACAGAGGGATTGAATTCCTGACTGTTCCGGGTACTTATTACGATACAGTGCTTAACCGCGTCGGAAAAATTGACGAAGAAATTCTGGCTTTGAAAGAGTTGGGAATTCTGGTTGACCGGGACGATGAAGGCTACCTTTTGCAGATATTTACCAAACCGGTTGAAGACCGGCCGACGGTTTTCTACGAAATCATTCAGCGCAAAGGAGCAAAATCATTCGGCAAAGGAAACTTTAAAGCTTTATTCGAAGCCATAGAGTTGGAACAGGAGAAAAGAGGCACTTTGTAAAGAATTTCTAATTTATAATTTCTGACCTCTGACATCTGACCTCTGACATCTGACATCTGACCTCTGAAATCCGACCTCTGACCTCTGACCTCTGAAATCCGACTTTACCCCTTCAAAAAATGAAATCCTGGCTTAAAATTCCGCTCAACAGCGACTTCCCCCTTGAAAACCTGCCCTTTGGCATTGCTGAAATTGCAAATGGCAAAACCATTGCTGTTACCCGCATTGGTGATCAAATCATTGACCTTGAAAAACTTCAGCAATCAGGCGTATTTAATGACCTTGGTTTTGACTTTGAAGGAAAATTCAGTCAGTCCGTGCTCAACGACTTTATCGGCATGGATAAAAAAGCCCATCAAGCCATCCGAAAAAAATTACAGGAAATATTTTCTGAAGCCAATCTGAGTTTTCCTGAAAAGATCGGTTCAATAAAGTCAACTGTTTTGATCAGTCCGGAATCTGTTAAAATGCTGATGCCGGTTAAAGTGACTGATTACACCGATTTTTATTCCAGCATTGAACACGCCACCAATGTCGGCACAATGTTTCGTGATCCATCAAATGCTTTGTTGCCCAACTGGCGGCATTTGCCTGTCGGATATCATGGCCGTGCTTCGTCAATTGTGGTTTCCGGTACCGATATACATCGCCCAAAAGGACAAACCATGCCACAGGGTGCTGAGAAACCAGTTTTCGGACCAAGTAAAATGTTTGATTTTGAACTTGAAATGGCCTTTGTTGTTGGCAAGTCAACCGAATTGGGCGACAGTGTTCCGGCCGATAAAGCGGAGGATTACATTTTTGGATTTCTCCTTTTCAATGATTTGTCTGCCAGAGACATACAATCGTGGGAGTATGTTCCTCTCGGTCCCTTTCTTTCCAAAAATTTCGGATCGGTAGTTTCGCCATGGATAGTTACCCTTGATGCACTGCAACCATTCCGGGTTATAGGTCCCGATCAGGAACCTGAAGTTCTTCCCTATCTTAAAACCGATGGACTTCGTAATTTCGATATCAACCTTGAGGTTTTGATCAAACCGGAAAACGGCAAAGAGAATGTTGTTTGCCGCTCCAATTTCAGATATATGTACTGGAATATATGTCAGCAACTTGCGCATCACACGGTGAACGGCTGCAACATCACAACGGGCGACCTTTACGCTTCAGGAACAATCAGCGGCCCGGATGCCGGTTCTTACGGATCTATGCTTGAACTTACCTGGAGAGGCACAAAACCCATCACACTGAACGACGGATCAGAACGAAAATTTATCAACGACAACGACACCCTTATCATTCGCGGTTTTGCTGAAAAAGATGGATTGCGCATTGGCTTTGGCGAATGTGTAACCAGAATATTGCCCGCTAAAGCATAATAATCGGAAAAAGAGCGGCTATTCTGCTAACCTTGAACATTATCATACTACTTCCTATGTACAAAACCCTGAATCCAGCCAATATTCCTCACTCTGAACTTCATAAACTGATGCTCGGAGCCATTGCTCCACGGCCAATCGCATTTGCCAGCACCATTGATGCAGAAGGAAGACCAAACCTCTCCCCTTTCAGCTTTTTCAATGCTTTCGGGGTAAACCCAAGCACAATAATATTCAGTCCATCACGACGGGGACGCGATAACACAACCAAAGACACATTCGACAACATCAAACAGGTTCCTGAAGTTGTGATCAATGCAGTAACCTACAGCATGGTTGAGCAGGTTAGTCTGGCCAGCACAGAATTCCCGAAAGGGGTGAATGAATTTGAGAAATCGGGATTTACACCACTTGCTTCTGAAAAAGTAAAGCCTTTCAGGGTAATGGAATCGCCTGTGCAGTGGGAGTGTAAAGTAAGGCAGGTAATTGAAACCGGAACTGGCGGAGGAGCTGCCAATCTGGTTATTTGTGAAGTGCTGATGGTTCATGTGAATGAGAATATGCTCACTTCGGAAGGAATGATAGATACACGAAAAATGGATCTGGTTGGACGTATGGGCGGTGATTATTATGTAAGGGCGCACGGCAATGCCTTGTTCGAAGTAGAAAAGCCGCTCAGCAAACCAGCTATTGGAATTGATTCACTTCCCTTTAATCTTAAAAACAGCCCTTTGCTAACCGGAAACGAACTCGGAAGACTGGGTTCGGTTGAACAAATTCCTTCAGAAACAGAGTTGAATGAAGCAAGGCTGAATGATGACATCCGATCAATTCTGGATAATGAAATTATGACCAGAGAGGCTAAAATGGAAAAGCTGCATAATCTGGTGAGACAAAAGCTTGCAGAGGGAAAGAAAAAAGAGGCTTTGATATTGGGTTTTCTGATCTGAAAGAAAATTATTTTAAATATCGGAAATTTTAGTTGTCCTGAGAAAAGTATGAGTCTTTTTATCCTTCGACTCCGCTCAGGATGACTTCGTATTTAATTGATAATGAATTTATTAAAATTTAACAACGTTACTCCAATACGAATGTCACACTGAGCTGAGTCGAAGTGTTTTTGACGATATAGGCATTAAAAAACCCGGCCAATCACTGCCGGGTTTTTCACACACATACAAACAAATCGCATTATTTATAACCGTTGAAATTCAATGGTCGGGTAACCTTTTTTACCAAGATTATTATAGAAATCGATAAACCTGAGTTTATAATACAGGCCATTGCGATCACGAATAACGTAAGTCCATTCTGAACGGGCTGTGTAGGTAATGTTTCCTGAGGTTACATCACCATTGATTTTCTTCCAATCGTATCCGATCAGATCGCGCTGATATGAGAAAGTATAACTGTCAGCTTTAAGCCTGTCAATTTCTGCAAAAGGAGTAATAGAATCAAGCACTGCCATCACAAGGGTATCATTCAGCAATACACCATTTACCAAATAGGGATAAGGTTCGCCGGTATTGGTAAACAGCAGTGTTGTGTAGGTAGTAAAATGTAAATCCCAGTTATTGGCCGGTGGTTCAATTTGCGGATCATTGAACCCACCTTCAAAGGAAAGGGTAACATTCCGGCGCGAAGGATCGCGGGGCATAGCAAAGGTGCGCTCCTGAGTTCCATCGGGGTTTGCAATACGAATGCTGACTTCAAAGCTGACAGGATCGATGATGGGTTGAATTTTCAGGTATCCTTTCGAAAAACCTTCAGAATCTATTCCTCTGTCAATCAACAAAACCTCGCCGGATTCTCTCAACCCCTGCAGATCAGAAATCCACCATTTGCCAATCGCATTCCCATGAATATCACCATTCGACTCATCGAATTTCAATTCCATCCCAGCGGGACTGATTGGCTGGCTGAAATCAAAAACACCGGTGCGGGCAGCATACATGAAAGTGGACGTATTGAGCCACAAGGTGTAATCACCTGGCAGACAACTTAATGCAATATCCCAGTCAGTGCGATCGTTGGTTGATACAATTTCACCATCGGTGAGGCTAAAGTAGGATTGTAAAGAATAATCAGGCAACATTTCAACCACCACAGTTTCAACATCACCCGGTTTCTGAGGCACCACAATCTCATCCTCCTTAAAGCAGGATGAAAAGACAACCAGAGTCGCCATCAGGAAACTACTTAACCTTATTCTCAGTTTCATTTTTTGAAATGTTAAATGACAACTTCACAAAGAATGTTCTCCCCCAGGCAACCGGTGCATTACCACCTTCGCCTGAATGCACGCCGCCGGAACCTGCAGTTGATGTAATATTGGTAACATCAAATAAATTGCGGACGCCAACATTTGCCGCCAGTCTCTTATTCATAAAAGTTTTAAGTACCGTAAGATCCAGATTGTGATAAGAATCCATATAACCTTCGGCCAGATTACCATCAGAAAGCAACCTAATTCTGGTTGTTTTTCCGGTGTATTTATAGATGGCAGTGATATGAAGATCGATCTCATCCATACGACAGGTAACTTCTGAAGTAACTTCAGGTGACCAGAAAAGCTTCATGCCATCGTTCCCTTCAATGCGGTTTGCAATTCCTGTACTTCCCCAACCAAGCCTGAGGTCGAAGAGCGGATAGAGTGATGAACGGATTCCCATTGAATAACCCATGGTTCGCGATTGGTCAAGATTAAAATAAGTATATGATCCATCGCCGGTTTCGGCCAGTGTAATCTGATTTTCTATATTGTTCATGAAGAAACGGACTTCAGTTTCGGTGGCATAGGTTATCTTTTCAATGCGATGCGCAACCTGAAGCTGCACATTGTTCGAATTTTCAGGTTTCAGGTCAGGATTTCCTGTAATATCGTGATTCACATCAACAAAATAAAGGTAAAGCTCTTTTAGCGATGGCGCCCTGAATCCGCTGGAATACGATGCCCTGAACATCACGCCTTTGTGTGGACCTGCTTTGGCATGCATGGCATAGATCAACGGAGAATTAAAACGGCTGTTGTAAGCATACCTGAAACCGGGTTGCAGTGAAAGCCATTCCATTGGCTGATATTGAAAAGTAGCAAAACCAGCGATATCAGTAATGTCCCGGCTCTGATTTCCTATGCGGTCACCGGTTGCCCATTCTGAATTAACATCATAGCCGAATTGTGAACCAAACTTTCCCGATTCATTGCGGAAGGAATACATTCCCCGGGATAGAAATGACCCGAATCCAGTGGTATCGTATTCAGTTGGCGTCTTTTCCGGGATCGTGAGATCGTTGTAATAGAGTGTACGAACGCGGCGGTAAAACGAAAGTGAATTACTGGCTGTAAATGGATTTGCACCTTTGGTTGAAATATCCGATTTTGCGGTCATTCTGCTGGTGCCGAAATGATTATCAAAAGCACGCTCGAAATAAGGCGGCAATAAGTTACCTCTGATAAGCAACAATTCATCAAAATAACTAAAGCTGGTTTTTACCTGAATTTTTGATAGTGAAAGGCTGTGATTGGCATCGGCATTCACTTGCCGGCGCGGTTTCCAGAGTTTGGCGCGACCATCATCTTCGGGAGAATAACCACTGAAAAAGTTTCGCCCGGCCTGAAGACCAAAAGCATTTTTTCCTTTCCTTACACTGAATCCACCATCAAAATTGATGATTCCCACTGATTCCAGATAAGTGCCTGCATTGGCGGTGAGTGAATTTCCGGGAATCTCATTTGAGATTATATTCACCACCCCTGCCAGTGCATTGCTGCCGTAAATTACCGACATAGGCCCTTCGATTACCTCTACCTGTCTGGCATTCGAGAGATTTATCTGACTCAGGTCGATACTTCCATTAAGCCTGCCTATAACCGGAACACCATCAACAAGTATTTTTACATGCTCGCCGGAAAGTCCCTGAAGACTCATTCCTGTGCCCAAAGAAGCATCCTGCGAAAAGCGGATGTTCATCTGATTGCGGAGCAAACCGGTAAGATCGGGTGCTGCACTGCGCCTTAACTGAAGCTGGTTGATCACATTCACCCGATAAAGTGAACGATCGGCGCTTCCCGGGTTATACTGTGCGGTAACTACAATTTCATCAAGCGAGAAAACTTCGGGCAGCAGATTAATCACTGATGCTTTTTCGGGAAAAAGTGTGTCGTTAAATGCCTGAAATCCGACATAAGTAACCTGGAAAACGGTAGGCCTGACGATCGTAAACTTCACAAATCCATCAAAATCACTCACAAAGTAGCGTGCTGTTTTTGACCCGGTTTCCGTCGCTTTTACATGAGCAAAAGCAACAGGTTTGCCTGTGCGGGAATCAACAACACGCACAGGCATTTCCTGACCGGATAAAAGTTTCGGCAGCCAAAAGCAAATGAAAACCAATCCGAAAAGTATCTTCATTATCTCACCACGATTTTGTACGCCGATGTTCTGGCTTTTTCATTGATTTTCAGAACATAGGTTCCGGGCTCGAGGCCGGAAATCTGAAATTCGTGCAGCAGCGAATTGTTGAGCAATTGTTGCCTGACCAATCTTCCGCTCAGATCATAAAGTCCGGCAACTGCGCCATTCAAAGCATCAGTGAGCTCAAGTTTAAATACTTCGGTTGCAGGATTCGGATAGATTTTCGCCACCGGAATCTGGTTGAACTTCGCCGAAGCTGTAGCAAGGGTCTGCACAGTAAAAGTGGAAGTTCCGGTGCCTGAGCCCGAAAAAGCTTCAAAAACAACTTTATAAACCGAGCCAGCTGCGTTCTGAACGAAATAAGCCAATGAATCGGTTATTTCCCACTGAAAGGTCGTCATGTTAATGGTTTTCCAGTCATGGCCGATAATATCCGCTTCAGGCGCAAACACAAGACCAGACCAATCGGTAAAATCAGGAGCAACAGGATGTGCCTGAGCTACCAGATTACCTTTTTTTGTCAGAACTCCGTTTACCGGATAATAAGTACTCTGAACCAAAGTGTTGTAGCGGGTAAACAGTAAATCCCATTCTGCTGCCAGAGGTTCACGGTCAACGATGCCTGTGGCGAATGAAAAAGCCATCATCTGGCGGTCGTTGTATGGATTTACCTCAAGTGTATCAGTCTGGTCGTTAGATCCATCGAGATTGGCATAACGAATGATATACTTGTTCTCTGTTGAGATTTTTCTGACAATCTGAAGCTTGCGGTAAACACCATCAAGCGGTTTTATCAGGTAAAGCGAATCCCCGACCACATTGTGGGTTGTCATGCTGTAGATTCCCCAGCCGTAATCAGGATGGCCCAGGGCATTGCGGTTAAAAGCTCCGTTTTCGAAATCAGAAACATCGTTGTGCATTTTGGTCCATGTTGCCATTCCGGTGGTATCAAATGAATCCCAACCGCTGATGCCTGCATTCGGGTAGGTGTATAAAACAACACCAGCGCCGTCATTTGTTACAATTCCGGCACTGAAAGCATTGGTATAAAAAGCGATATCCCAGATATTGCGTGGAGATACCTTTACTTCACCATTGGTAAGTGAAAAGAATACCTCATTTACGTATTGATTGCCCATTGATGCTGTGTGAACAGTCTGAGCTTTTGTGCCAGCAGAAAAGAATGAAATCAAAAAAATAAGAGATATGGTAAGTGCGTTGAAAGTTTTCATCGGACAGTTTTTTTTGAATAAAGCAATATGACACAGATATAATCAATATCTGGTCAGAAATTTAAAAGAGGGCGGGAAATCAGGAAACTAAAGGTGGCGCACGGAGGCCATGGTCAGCAGGGATGCCGATCACGATAACTGTCAATGGGCAGTAATCAGGCAATGATATTTCAGAAAACTGCAATTTAAGTGCATTTTCAATTTCATCAATGCAAACATCCGGTGCATGAAAGAAATCAAGCGATGGCAAATCATTTGAAACAACAAGGGTTTCTTCCCTTTTGCTTAGAATGCCATTGGGGATAAGTGTTCTTCCAAAAATATGATGTTGGTGGAAATTGATAAGAGACCCAAGGTAAATCCAGAAAACAAGGAAAGCAGTTGCCAGGATGGCAATTTTCGCGATTCTTCGTATGAACCTCTGATTTTTCATTCTTTTAGCAGGGATACCTGAGTGAGTCCAATTTGTAGTATATGCAAAAGTAATATTAAACAATTAAGTTTTCTTTAAAATGATTCTAAATTGCGATTTGGATAAATTTTGCCGGGAAATATCAGCCAGTTGATGTATTTCAGGTCATTAACAAAATCAAAAGGGGCTGTCACGTTTCCGAGACAGCCCCATAAGATTAAAGCACAAACTTTATATAGTTAGGCCAGTTTAACCTTCACGGCGTTTAAGCCTTTTTTTCCTTCCTGGAGCTCAAAAGTAACCGAATCGCCCTCATTTACACGGTCGATAAGACCTGTAGCGTGAACAAAGTACTCTTTTCCGGATTCGTCGTCAAGAATAAATCCGTAACCTTTTGATTCATTGAAGAATTTTACTTTTCCTGTTTTCATAATATTGGTAAAATTAAAAATAATCGCAAATATAAATTAATTATGCTTCCATATGCAAGCAACATTAAAAAAAATCTGCAAATCGGTACAATTTTTTGCTTTTTAGCCAAAAAACATTGAATTAACCACCAAAAAGTTCAGAAAAAAACACGGCAGAGACAAATAAAACCTAAGAAATCCCCTCGATACTTGCTTTTAAAAGTTCAATTTTCGAGATTGCATCGGCCTGTTTCTGACGCTCATTTTCAACAACCTCGGGTTTTGCATTGCTGACAAACCGCTCATTGCTTAGTTTCTTCTCAACTGAATCGAGAAATCCCTGCATATACTTCAGTTCGATTTGTAGTTTTTCGCGTTCAGCTTCCAGATCGATGGTATCTCCAAGCGGAATATAATACTCGGTTGACTTCACCATAAACCCGGCAGCTGCTGCAGGCTTCTCTTCAATATAAGAAATTGCGGAAATATTGCCCAGCTTGGCCACAACATCATCAAACTGCCGGCCGGGGTTTTCACCTCTGACCATAAGTTCAACCTGATCTTTAAACGGCAGATTTTTATCCTTGCGGACATTCCTGATTCCAATTACGGCCGCGCTGGCATGCTCGAAAGCTGCAATTACATCAGCATCAGACTCAGCAGGAACAGGCATAGCACTTAGCATAATGGTATCGTCCGATTTACGATCGGCAATCATATGCCATATTTCTTCGGTGATAAATGGCATAAACGGATGAAGCACCTGCATAAGTTTGCCAAAGAAACCTATGGTTGTATCCAGTGTAAGCCTGTCGATGGGTTGCTGATAGGCGGGTTTCACCATTTCGAGATACCATGAACAGAAATCATCCCACACAAGTTTGTAAGCAGCCATCAGCGCTTCCGAAAGCCTGTATTTATCGAAGTTTTCTTCAATCTGGGCCAGTGCGTTGTTAAATCTGGAATCAAACCATTGTGCGGCTGTTGAGGCATAAACAGGTTGAGGAAGGGTTTCGTCAACGGTCCAGCCTTTTACCAGACGAAGTGCATTCCAGATTTTATTGCTGAAATTTCGTCCCTGCTCACACAAACTTTCGTCGAAAGGCAAATCATTACCAGCCGGAGATGTGAGCAACATTCCAACCCTGACACCATCTGCACCAAACTTTTCAATCAGGGCAAGCGGATCGGGAGAGTTTCCCAGCGATTTCGACATCTTCCTGCCAAGCTTATCGCGAACAATCCCGGTAAGGTACACATTTTTAAATGGAACTTCCTTCTGGTACTCAAGTCCGGCCATGATCATACGAGCCACCCAGAAGAAAAGAATTTCAGGAGCTGTAACCAGATCGTTTGTCGGATAATAGTATTTAATGTCGGGGTTTCCGGGATTACGGATGCCGTCGAAAACCGAAATCGGCCAAAGCCATGATGAAAACCAGGTATCAAGCACATCTTCGTCCTGACGCAAATCTGCCGCATTGAGATTTGCATTTCCGCTGATGTTTCGGGCCTTTTCCAGCGCTTCTTCCTTAGTCGCAGCAACCACAACTTCGCCTGTCGGCAGATAATAAGCAGGGATTCTCTGCCCCCACCATAACTGACGGCTTATGCACCAATCGCGCACATTTTCCATCCAATGGCGATAGGTATTTTTAAACTTTTCAGGATGGAACTTCACGGTATCGTTCATCACCACCTCAAGCGCCGGCTTAGCCATTTCTTCCATTTTCAGGAACCACTGAACGGAAAGCTTGGGTTCAATTACTTCATCGGTGCGTTCTGAAAATCCAACATTATTGACATAATCTTCAATCTTGAGCATATGTCCGTGATTGGTCAGATCCTCAACAATCTTTTCACGAACCACAAACCTGTCTAACCCAACATAAAGCTGAGCTTTTTCGCTGAGTGTGCCGTTATCGTTGAAAATATCAATAGATTCAAGGTTATGTTTGATTCCGATGGTGTTGTCATTGATGTCGTGTGCCGGAGTGATCTTCAGGCAGCCTGTACCAAATTCCCTGTCAACATACTCATCTGCTATCATAGGAATTGACCGCTTGAGCAGCGGAACAAGCACACGTTTCCCTTTCAGATGTTTAAACCGCTCATCTTCGGGATGATAACAAACGGCAGTATCACCCAGAATGGTTTCAGGACGGGTTGTAGCAATGGTTACCCATTCATCATCCGAACCTTCAACCTTATAGCGGATGTAATAAAGCTTTGATTTTACTTCTTTATAGATTACTTCCTCATCGCTCAGCGCGGTCAGGGCTTTCGGGTCCCAGTTGACCATGCGAACGCCACGGTAAATCAGGCCTTTGTTGTAAAGATCAACAAAAACATTAATAACCGATTCATACATGGATTCATCCATGGTAAACTTTGTGCGTTCCCAATCGCAGGAAGCACCTAGTTTTTTAAGCTGCTCCAGGATAATTCCGCCATGTTTTTCTTTCCATTCCCAGGCATGGGCTAGAAACTCATCGCGGGTAAGCGAAGCTTTTTCAATGCCATCGGCTCTGAGTTTGGCAACCACCTTGGCTTCCGTTGCAATGGAAGCGTGGTCGGTACCCGGCAGCCAGCAGGCATTTTTCCCCTGCATACGCGCACGACGCACCAAAACATCCTGAATGGTATTGTTGAGCATATGGCCCATATGCAAGACTCCTGTTACATTAGGGGGAGGAATCACTATGGTGAAAGGTTCCCGTTCATCGGGGGTCGATCGGAAGTAATTATTGATGAGCCAGTGTTGATACCATTTATCTTCAATTCCTGAAGGGTCGTATTTTGCGGGAATTTCCATGTGTAGAAGCTATGCCGGGTTATTTTTAAGAAGGTGCAAAATTAGTAAAAAACGGCAAATGCAGCACATAAATCAAGATAGTCAGGGTTTGACTCAAAATTAATGTTTAACCCAGAATCAGCGCTTGATAAGTCAAGCGCTGACTCAGAACCCGCGTTATTAGTCAGGGCTTGACCCGAACCTTCCTTTGTTCCACCATTTTGAGTCAGGGCTTGACCCGAACTTTCCCTTCGGTTCAAAAGATAAATTCGAAACGAAGTCAAGCACTGACTTCCAAACCAAGCTGATAGTCAGGGTTTGACTCAAAATCAATGCTTAACCCAAATGAAGCGCCAGATAAGTCAAGCGCTGACTCCGAACCATTGTTTTAGTCAGGGCTTCCTTTTGAGTCAGGGCTTGACCCGATCTTTCGCTTCGTCTCTAAAGATAAATCCGAGACGAAGTCAAGCACTGACTTTCAAATCTAATAGCGCTGACTCTCTAATCCGCTTTCCTGATTACTTCGATGGTAAAATTGGCAGCCAAAGCAGCCAATGCGCCAACGGCAGCAAGCACCGGCAGAAGCAAAGCGCCGATTACGCCAACAGTAACAGGTATTTCGAGATAAACTTTCCCATCTTCGTCTTTGATTATGATTCGGGTGATGTTTCCCTGATGGATTAATTCCTTGATTTTGGCAAGAAGCTCCTCACCTTTGACTTTAAATTCGTTGTGATTTTCCATGATAATGTGTTAATTAGCCACCAAGGCACCAAGACACAAAAAAGCACTAAATAATTTTCTGATTCTTGCAATCTAGCGAACCTGCGTGTCTCAATGATTGTGCATTTATTAAACGCAAAAAAGCACTGCCGGTTACACACCGGCAATGCCAAATCAGAAGTTTTCAGCCGCAGGGCTGTTTATCAGAGGCTTGCGCTGATAAGGAATGTTGCTGCAAAAGCAATAATCGCGTAAAGCTCAGGAAATACAGCAAGAATAAGCGTGTTACCAAACACATCGTGTCCGGAACCAATGGCTGCTATACCGTTGGCACAAACCTGTCCCTGCTTGATGGCTGAGAGAAGGGCGACAAACCCAAGAGCCAGACCGGCGCCAAAAATAGCAGCAGCCTGAGCCATTGAAATTTCAGGAGTAAGAAACCCCTGAAGAATAAAGTATCCCATAAATCCGTAAAGTCCCTGAGTTCCCGGCAAAGCGCTCAGAACAAGGAAATTACCAAAAGCATCAGGATTCTTTTTAAGCGCGCCCAGCGAAGCATTGCCGCCAATGGATACACCAAAAGCACTGCCGATTCCGGCCAATCCAATCATCAGTCCAACGCCAATGTAAGCTAAAATAATCGGTTCCATAGTGAAGTTGTTAGTATTAATTGATTTTAGGTTAATTTTCTGAAAGGTTGATATTTTTTGCCACCTCCTGCGAAGCCGGCATTTTTGTAAAATTCGACAAAAGTAAGACGCATCGGGTGCACAAATGAACCAAGTCCCGACATAAACAGGTTGATGCTGTGTCCGACCACCAGAATGATCACCATAAAGAATATGCCGATAATGCTGGTTCCTACCGAAAGAGCAAGGCTGTTGAACACAAATCCAAGAATTGCACTTGAAATACCCAGGGCAAACAAACGTATGTAAGACAACAGATCGCCAAGCACACCGGTTACCATGTTGTAGCTATTCCACAGGCCAAGTCCGAAGTTCATGAAAATACTCTTACCCGGTGAATTGAGAAACAGTATCATCACCCCACTGATTCCAAGTATTACATACATTATGGGATTCAGCGTTTCCATAGGGATTCCGGCATATTTATTCAAACCCATAATTACAGCCATGCCAATCAGCAGAATCATCCAGCCAATGGTAGCCACTGCGTATTTAAACCCGAACTGAATTGTTTCATTGGCAGCTTTCACGCCCATTCCAAACAAAATCTGAATACCTCCCAGCAGCAGCGCAAGTGCAAAAAGCAAGCTGTTGATGTCGGTGTTGTTGGCCTTAAACATCAGTTGAAGCTGACTGTAGCCCGGCAAACCGGTTTCGTAAAGCGGTATTCCGAAGGCAGTTCCGCTGATCAATCCGAAAACGATGGTTGAGATACCAAGGTAGCTGACCAGTGAGGCAATCGGTTTAAGTTCTTTTCCAACTTTTCGTTTTGCAATAAGGGCAGCCAGTGTTACAAGAATTCCATATCCGGCATCACCAAGACAGAATCCGAAGAAAATGGTATAGAATGGTGCAAAAAACGGGGTAAGATCAAGTTCGCGATATCCCGGAAGTGAGTAAAGTTCACCCAGCATCTCAAATTTCTTTGAGAATCCTTTGTTCTTCAATAAGATAGGAACTCTGTCGCCAGGCACCGGTGATTCCATAAAGTATAGAACACCTTCCTCATCCAGAAATTGATTGAGCACAGGCATGGTTTCGGCAGGAATCCATCCTTCAAGAATTCTGAGATGCTCATCAGCTTCCTTAACGGTGGTTTGAAATGCTTTATCGAGTTCGGCATCCTGCAGAATCTGCTGCCTGAAGTTTTTCAGAACCGGCAGTTGTTTTCCCGCGATCTCATCGAGACGGGCATTCAATGCAGTGGCTTTGGCATCAAGTTCGGCTTTACGCGCATGCAACCAGGCAATGGAGTGTGCTGGAATTTTCACTTCATCGGCATCAAAAGCTGGTTTTGAACCATCAATATCAACCACAGCAAAATAAACAATGCCTGCGGCCTGACTTATCTCAAACACAAAACTGTTCTCTGCCCATTTCGGATCCCAGGAACGCAACAAACAACTGAATAGACTGATTTTTATGCCTTTCTGAGCAAGGTCATGTATCTTTTCAGGTGAGAAATCTCCCCACGGGCTAACCTCCGCAGTTTCTTTGCGTAATGCTGCCAATTGCTGCTGAAGGTGAACCTGATCAGCCTGAATATCATTTACTTCGTCAAATAATGATTCAGCTGTGGTCGTTTCCTGTGTGGTTTCCGAAGTAATCTCCCTGGATTCCAGTGAGCGGATCATTTTATCAATCTGATCGGCTTTCTGAAACTGCAAACGAATTTCTTCGGTCACAATGCTAGGCTTTTCGATGATGTGAATTACTCCGAGTTCCCGCAGTTTCAGCAGAAATTCATCGTACTCCCTGTGATACACCAGGAAGGAATACCTTTTCATCGGAGCTATCATGCTTCCTCCTCCATCCGCTGCTGGCGGTCTTTTACAATTTTCTGCGCCGATTTAGAGAGGTTCTCTTCATCTTCCATAAATCGTTTTATCTTTAAGATTGCTTCTTCGTAACCCGGTATCTGTACTTTTTCGTAAAGGTTCACCTTTTGGGTAGTTTTGCGTCGGGCATGATCGAGCAATGCCATTTTACGGTTAAAAAATTCACTTTCAATGCCAATAGTGGCCAGTTCCCTGACAATTCCAATGCCATCGGCAAACCAGGAAGGATTGTTAAACAAACTGAAATCACCGATCGCAAACTTCACTTCTTCAAGTACCGGTATTCTGACACCGGCAATTTTCCTGATGGTCAATTCAACATCTTCCACCTTTACCAGATTGGTATCAAACTCACCCCATAACCTTACCATTCCCTGATATCCGGCAATGGCGTCATCCAGTTTCTGGCTGAGCGCAAGGGCAGTATCTTTGGCCTTTTTCACTTCCATGCGCAATGCCGATTCCTTATTCTTGATGGTCGGCAATGCCTTTACCCTGACCTTCAACTGCTTGTTGAGATCCTGAAGTGAGGTTTTGTTATATTGAAATTTTATTGCCATCTCGGTTTTTTAGTATTTGGGCGCTTTTCTTTAGACAAGCAGACAAGGGGACAAGGGGACAAGGAGACAAGGGGATTGGGAGACAAGGAGACTGGCACTATTCAGGCCAGTAGCTGTCAACAAATTCCTGTTTTATTCCTACTTCTGCTTTGGTAAAATGTTTACCAAACAAATCCCAGGCTGTATCCAGCATCGCCGTTGTGTCGATATTTACGTCAATCGCCAAAAGATCATTTGAATATTCACGCGCAAAACTCATGGTGCGAACATCGTAGTCAGTCAGGTCAAATCCGTTTTCAAGTTTCGTTTTTGCATTGGCGGCATCGGCATACAAACGAACTGCTGCATTCATCACCTGCGGGTGATCTTTGCGGGTTTGTTTGCCGATTACCAGCTGTTTCAGCCTCGACAGTGAACGGAACGGATCAACAATTACCTTCCCGATATCAGAATCACGGCGCAGGAACAACTGCCCTTCAGTAATGTAACCTGTATTGTCAGGAATGGCATGAGTGATATCGCCGCTCGAAAGTGTAGTCACCGCAATAATCGTAATGGAGCCTCCTTCAGGGAACTGCACTGCTTTTTCGTAGATTTTTGCAAGATCGCTGTAAAGTGAACCCGGCATACTGTCCTTCGAAGGAATCTGATCCATACGGTTGGAAACGATACTCAGCGCATCGGCATAGAGTGTCATATCAGTGAGCAGGACCAGAACCGTTTCCTTTTTGTCGAAAGCAAAATACTCTGCTGCGGTCAATGCCATATCGGGCACCAGCAATCGTTCAACCGGCGGATTCTCGGTGGTATTCACAAAGCTTATGATGCGGTCGAGGGCACCGGCATTGTCGAAAACATTTTTGTAATACAGATAATCATCGTTGGTAAGACCCATTCCGCCAAGGATAATTTTATCGGCTTTCGCCCTGAGGGCAACCATCGCCATTACCTGATTGTAAGGTTGATCGGGATCGGCAAAGAAGGGGATTTTCTGTCCGGTTACCAGCGTATTGTTAAGGTCGATACCGGCGATACCTGTGGCAATCAGCTCCGAAGGTTGTTTGCGGCGAACCGGATTCACCGATGGTCCACCAATTTCACGAACTTCACCTTCCACTTCCGGGCCACCGTCAATCGGCTCTCCGTAAGCGTTGAAGAATCTGCCGGCCAGTTCGTCACTGACTTTAAGCACCGGAGGACGTCCCAAAAAAACCACTTCAGCATTGGTTGGAATACCTTCTGTTCCTGAGAAAATCTGCAAGGTTACATTATCGCCCTGCAATTTAACTACCTGAGCCAGACGACCGTTAACAGTAGCCATTTCTTCGTAACCGATTCCACTCGCCTGCAACGAACAGGTTGCTTTGGTGATCTGCGTAATTTTGGTATATATTTTTTTGAATCCCTGAGTTTCCATTAGGCCACTTTCCTTTCATTAATGACTTCCACAAGTTCTGTTTCGTACTTTTTATAATCCTCACTCTGATAAAGCGAATAATTCATTTGCTTGAAAACATTGATTACCCGCTTGAACCATGGATTTACATCCTCAAAATTATCGAAATCGAAATCGGCACGGCACACACCCAAAACTTTTTCAAGCATTTCCTTTTGCCTTACGATGGGTGCAGAACAGTCAATTTTATCGAATGCATCCTGCTGAAGAATCACAAAATCAATTACTTCTGATTTCCAGTAGCGAAGGTGATAATCTATGGGCACTCCATCGTCGCCAAGAATATTGATCTGCTCATAGGCTTCCTTGCCACGAAGCAGAATGTTTTTTGCTTCCAGCACATTTGCGAGCCAGTCGGGCGCAATGTTTGCTGCAAGATATTCCTGAAGTTCAGGATATTCGAGGTATTTTGAATAGCTGTCGATGGGGTCAACCGCGGGATAGCGTTTGCTGTCGGCGCGCTGTTGCGACAAAGCAAAGAAGCAGCGGGCAGCCTTTTTGGTTGACTCAGTCACCGGTTCTTTCAGGTTTCCACCTGCAGGTGAAACGGTTCCGATAAAGGTAATGGAGCCTGTGCTTCCGTTGTTCAGGAAAACATATCCGGCACGGGCATAAAAGCTAGAAATAATAGCGGGAAGATCCATCGGGAATGCATCCGGACCCGGAAGCTCTTCCATACGGTTCGACATTTCGCGCAAAGCCTGAGCCCAGCGTGAAGTGGAATCGGCCAGCAACAAAACTTTAAGTCCCATGGAGCGATAATACTCACCAATGGTCATTGCGGTATAAACGGATGCTTCGCGGGCAGCTACCGGCATATTGGATGTATTTGCAATGATGGTGGTGCGTTCCATCAGCTTGCGACCGGTACGCGGGTCGTCGAGCTCAGGAAACTCAGTGAATATTTCCACAACCTCGTTGGCACGCTCACCGCAGGCAGCCACAATAATCAGATCGGCTTCCGCTTGTTTTGAAAGGGCATGTTGCAATACTGTTTTTCCTGATCCGAAAGGTCCGGGAATAAAACCGGTTCCACCTTCAACAATCGGATTCATGGTATCGATGATCCGAACACCGGTTTCCATCAGGCGATAAGGCCTTGGTTTGTCGGTGTAGGCCCGGATAGGAACTTTTACCGGCCATTTCTGTATCATGCTGATATTTATTTCGCTGCCATCGGCATTGGTCACTACAGCAATGGTTTCAGAAGCTTTGTAAGTTCCGGCAGGTTTTACACTCTTAACGGTATATTTGCCTTCGAACTTGAAAGGAACCATAATTTTATGTCCGATCCAGTTCTCTTTAACTTCTCCGAGCCAATCCCCGGCAACAACTACATCGCCTGCTTTAGCAACGGGCGTAAAATCCCAGGCTTTATCCACATCAATGGCTGCAGTGTATTCGCCACGTTTGAGAAATGTACCGACCATGGTATCGAGGTCATTCTGCAAACCATCAAAGTTCTTTGACAATATGCCCGGGCCCAGCGTTACTTCAAGCATATGACCCATAAACTCAACAGGTTCACCGACTTTTAGTCCGCGGGTGCTTTCAAAAACCTGAGTGTAAGCCTTGTTGCCCAGCACTTTGATAACTTCTGCCATAAGCCTTACACCTGCAAGGTTTATAAAACAGATTTCGTTTTGCGATACGGGGCCGTTAACTTCAACGATCACAAGGTTGGCAATAATGCCGGAAACCTTTCCGGTTGTCAATTTATTTTCTTCCATCTTTTATAGCAAACTCATTAGAAAATTCATAACTGTTTTTTAGTTCACCCAGCAACTTGCGGAACATCTCTTCGCCGGTTGACTGATCAAGTTGCAGCCAGCGTTCAATTATTCCAAGCTTCAGATAATAGGCCATCAGTACTTCAATCGAAAAGTAGTTGAAAGTATTCAGTTCATCCAGATAACTCCAGCGCAGCAGATCAATTGCTTTTTCTCGCATCAGAATATCTTCGGTTTCATTGATCAGCAGCACTTTTTCAATCCAGTGCCAGTCAGAAGATAATCCCAGATCGCGGGCTGTGCTTCTGCGGATAATTTCAGCAACCGGATTGTTGCCAATTACCTGATGTTCAAAAGGAATTCCATGTTTGCGGGCCGAAAGTACCAGCAGCACATTTTTCAGGTTCAGCTCAAAAGTAAACCAGTCGCGCAAAAAACCATGATCGTTGGCAAGCATCTCTTCATACCACAGGGTAGCCAGCTCATTCTCGGGCGAGAGGTGTGGATAGAGCCGGTTTTCGTCCTTCATGCTGTCGATAAAGCGCTTCATATAAGCCTTTATCCTGACTGGCTCCAGAATTTCATTGGCCAGAACATCGGGCGTATAGACACCCAGATTAGACAATGGACGCTGAATTTTGAGCAGCAAAGCGAGCAGATTGCGGTTGTCCTCAGCAAGAAAAAGCAACTCCATACGCTGGTAATCGCTTTCGCTGAGACCCTCTTTCAGCTCCTCTCTCAATGCGGCAGTTCCGAATTGAAGCTTTCCCTGCTCAATAGAAATATCGGGCAGTCCGGCTACGAGGTAGTAATAATTTTGTTTGAACATTATTATTCGCCGAATAAAAGGTTAATGGTTCTGGGGCGCATAAAGGACCGGAAAAAGCCGGTAAAGTCCTCATCGGTAAAACTGATAAGGTAACTTTTATCCTTTGGACCAATTTTGAAACCACCTTTTATTTTTTCGTCGAAACTAACGGCAACTCCGGCGTTCATCACCTGGCTCAGGCGGCTGCCAAAGTATTGCTCCAATGCTTTTTCATCGGCTTTCGGTAATACCAGCGCGGCATTGTTGTCGAAATTTTCAAGTGCTTTTCGGATAAGGTCACCAACAAATGCTTTATCTGAAATAACTTCTTTAACCGGAGTATCCACCACATTGGCGGTAATCAGCGACGCAATCTGCTGCCTCAGGGCACTGACAGCCTGTTTCGACGACATGCGGATTTCTGACTGTGCATTTCGCTGAATTTCTTCGGCATTCTGCTGTGCTTTTTTTACAATTTCATCAGCTTCTTTGCGGGCATTTTTGCTTAATTCTTCTGCTTCCTTGCGTGCATTCTCGAGAATGATTGCGGCTTCCTGGCTGGCTTTTTCCACACCTTCGCTGTAGATCTTCCGTGTGAGCTCCTGAAGTTTATTTTCCATATCGGGGATTTTTCAGATTTTGCGCAAAATTAGAGGTATTTTTTGATTTCAAAAACAAATTCGGCAATATCGGACACCCCTCCTACCCGGGTGTTAATTTTTAAATGATTGAATACCTATAAATTAAGCACACATTTCATTGTTAATCAATTCACAAAAAATGTTAAAGGGGGGTTAACATAGGTGGGAAGCTTCATATGAGGGGAGCGGAAAAATTTATGTCCTAATTCAAAAATTCTCTCCTTCTGGTTTTTTTGAGCGTATCTTAGTCATTTTATGGTCTAGAATTTTATTATTCAGTAGTTAAGCTGTATTTAGCATGAAGCGAAGAAGCTATTTTATTAGCTTTATTAAGCATATCATTTTTGCTGCCTTTCATGATTGAAATATTTCTATCCGGCATATTCAAATAGAGTTTGAAAGTATCATTAGTTTCTGTCCTGCTAATCGAAAGCACACTCATTGTCTGTGTTTCTTTTGATTTTACTATCTGCAAACCAGTTAATTGATTTATGTTCTCCCATTCTCCCTTTTTTATAAAAAAAATCCCATTGTATTTCCTCAGTAATTTTTTGTCAGTATCTATTGTAATACCTGATTTGAAGAAAATCAGAAAAAAGGATATCAATAAAAAGAGTACTCCTATCCAGTCAGCAGCAATTATTCTCCAAATACCGATAACTGACAACATATAGCCAAGAGCGATGAAGTTAAAAGGAAGTCTGTCTGTTTTAAATTCTAATTTCATTTGGTATTTATTCAAGTTTTAATGAACGTGTCCTTGCAAAGCAAATATAATAAGCTTTTAAATATCCATGCCATTCATCGGACTTTAATGTTTTTGCAAGATTACTAATGCCATCTGTAGTCGGTTGATTTTAACGGGTCAATATTTTTAAACTCGTTAAAGTTTTATGTTTGTTATTCTCCCACCAGTCGAAGTAAGCTTTTGCGGGAATTTGATGCGATTCAATTGAATAAACTAAACTTGAGTTCATCTAAGAATGTCCAAAATTGTGGGAAACACTTTTTAAAGGTTTGTGACTTGTCATTTTATCTCAATCAAATTTTGTAAACAATTTTCAAAGTGTCGTTAATCCTGTCCGAAAGCAACTCAACTAACTCATCATTCATAAATTCATACTCATCGGAAATGTTCAGAACTTCAATATCGGGTAATTCTAAGTGTCTGTATAGTCCCCATATTTTTACTCGTTGTCCACTTTCCATTACAAAAACTAAGTCAGCCCAATTCAAATCATTTTCTGAAATTTTTCTGTCGCTTTTCGGGCTTAGTCCAACTGAACGAATACTAAAACGACTGTCATTTTTAAAAATGTGTTCCGCTGTCCTACTTCGCTTTTTATTTCGTCCACAAACTACTAATATATTTGGTCTATTTGTCATTCTGCGTCTGTCGTCTTGAAATTGGCATTATGAGTAAATACCCGCACCATTGCATTTTCAATCCACTTAAGTGACTGCTCAGGTTTGCAAAGCAAATGATTTTACTCCACCACCACCTTCACATAATAAACCGTTGCTGCATTTTCATTCATAAGCTCAACAAAGTACACGCCTGAAGAAATGCCATGTAAGGGAATAAATGTTGCATTTCCTGAAACGACACCGGAATGATTCATCACCACTTTTCCGGTTACATCACGAATGAGCACCGAAAATTCACGCTTAACTTCGGAGTCAATGTTCACATAAGCACCATTTTTACATGGGTTGGGCCACAGCTTCACATTCTCTTTGCTGAGTTTTTCAATATTGTCAACCCAAAGATGGCAGTCTATCACCGATGGCGAAGTGAGCGAATATACATTCTCCTGATTGTGAAAAGCGCAAATCAGTATTTCCTGATACTGATATACTATCGGAAAATTTGTTTCCACCTGATAGCCAAGTCCAAAATTGGAACCTACGCCTTCAATAAACTCAAGGCGGTGGTCAGTGGGTGAAACAGCAGAGTTATAACAACTGATGTTAAACAGGATGTGCTTC
Organism: Bacteroidales bacterium UBA5197; assembly: GCA_002412885.1. Lineage (GTDB taxonomy): Bacteria > Bacteroidota > Bacteroidia > Bacteroidales > Lentimicrobiaceae > Lentimicrobium. The sequence goes on along the minus strand of DHVX01000007.1, from coordinate 30,171 downwards.
AATCCCTGATCGTCGTAAAAAATACTATCAGCCACAGCGATTGTATCATAATAATGGATGTATCGTGGAGCCAGAATCATCGTATCTCCTATTTCCATTCCCATATCTACCGTTAACCACTCCCTGCCCGTTGCTGCATCATAAGCCCAGAGTTTCCCTTGCAAAGTATCTTCTCTTAAATAGAATGTTTCGTTGGTAAAAAAAGATTCTGCTTCAAACGTATAATAATCAGTATTATTGAAGGATACGGTTCCGGTAATGGTAAAATCATATTCAAAAGCAGCATCAATCATACAATACACCATTCGTTGACGAAGATCGCTGCCAAGAATGCTTTTGTAAGCGTTAGTCTTTACATTTTCAGTTTCAGGATTGGCCGGTTGACCGGTTTCAATCATTTTTACCGGATCAGACTGTGCAAAAAGAAATACAGGAATTACCAATGCTGTGAGCAGCGTCATCAGCTTTTTTCCGGGTAATGATAATGTTTTCATGGCTTTGCAGGATTTGATATGTGATTATTCAAAGGTAATGCAATACTTAAAAAATTGTGATACCGTTCGCAGTTTATTTCGTGATTTTTTGTTGGGTGCCGGCGTTATATAATTTGGCTTCGATATAGTCTAAGAATCCATTGTCCCACAGACACTATAAACCTATTTATGCCTGCTTCTTGTTCAATTACCCCGAATTCGGGGTAATTAAAATCAGGGTTGTTTATTTTCATTAAGGCAGGCTCTTCAAATCCTGCATTCCAACAATTGCCATTATCTCAACCATATTATTGTCAATTCTGAAATAAATAGTATCAGAGCCACAAGGACATCGCCTATAGCCTTTTCTTATATAATCCACTGATTCAAAAGAGAATGGCCTTTGAGCAATATTTTCAAAATAATCAAAAAAATGAATCAAAATATTTGTCAGCTTGTAAAATTCCAAACTTTTCGATTCCAAAATGATGAATGCGAATCAAATCATCTTTGGCTGAATTACTTAGTCTATAATCAGCCATTTATAGCAAAGACTTTGACTGTTTTAAAATTTGCTCTTTGGTGTCGGTAGTAAACCCGCTTTTTTCTGAATTCTCAAGTTTCGCCCTAATCCAATCAATATGTGCATGCTGCTTTCGGGCTTGTCTGATCAAATCGTTGACAAGTTCGCTTTTGCTGGAATATTCCTCATTGTCAATTTGAGATTTTAACCATTCATCGTTTGGTTTCGAGAAAGATATGCTTTGTCTTGGCATAATTTTGTATTTTTGTGATGCAAATTTACACCAAATATGAATCATTTGCAAGTCTTTTTAGTATAGGCCATCCATCAATTTTAAATTTCAGGATATTTGCAATCATTCAGTTTTGCTGATGGTCTGATGGGCGTCTGCTACAACCCTTGAATTTCGTTCATTTGAATCCATCAAGCCGCCATTTAACAAAGCCCTTATTGGCGGTTCGTTGTTGTATCGCATGTTTTATTTCAGCTTCTTCATTGCTCTACTCTCTGTAAGGGATTTCATTTGAGCAATTGCAACTTTATTGAGTTGGATAAGTCGTTCGTTTTGTGGTAAGTTTTGGCCAATGAGTAAAGCGTTAATACTTTCCAAATTGCTCAATACAACTAACTGTTCCAATGTCGCATAATCCCTGATATTTCCGCTTTTGTCAGGATTGCTGTCCCGCCATTCTTTTGCCGCAATTCCAAAGAGAGCGACATTTAGTAAGTCGGCTTCGTTGGCATAAACAAAATTAGCTTGTTGTTTTGTTATCTCTTTCGGAATAAGATTTGCCTTAATTGCATCAGTATGAATCTGGTAGTTTACTTTGGCTAACATTCGTTGTAAACTCCAACCCAATTTCAGGCGGTTGTTTTCTTCATCTTTCAGACGTTGAAACTCGTTGATAAGATATATCTGAAATTCAGGACTTAACCACATTGCAAAGTGGAATGCGATATCTTTATGAGCATAAGTTCCTCCATAACGACCTGCCTTTACAAGCATTCCAAAAGCCTTTGTTCTATCAACCCATTGTCCCACAGACATTATAAACCTATTTATGCCTGCATCTTGTCCAATTACCCCGAATTCGGGGTAATTAAAATCGGGGCTGTTAATTTTCTCCCAAACGCCCAAATACTCCAAAGTATTTTTATTGCTGATCCATTTGCCGATTAATCCAGTACCTTCCTTAAATGATGCAGTCATATCTATTAAGCTGACATAATCGATTTCATTTTGATGAATCACCGTTATGGTTGATTCATTAACTTGTAATATCCTTCCTTTAGTCATATTTTCTATAATAACAAATTCTTTAGGATCGAAATACAAATCAGGTTTTCACCACAAATATAACAACCATATAAATTATCCAAGACTTCCTCTCGGACATTTTTATACTTTGCCATTGCTTCAATTCATTTGTACTAATTTCGGAATTTATTCTCATTCAATGATAATTAAGCTTTCCTGAGGATTCCTTTCATTGTAGTTAATGTCAACTCTTTGAGTAAAATTTGATTTTCTTATACTTCTTATTAACCTTAAATATTTTCCTTTAGTTGGAAAATTGTTTGTGTTTGTAAAAGTTTTTGAATCAACAGTGTAAACAAAGGTTAATTCGTATGAATAGATAGATTCTTTTTGTCCGTAAAATCCTTGTGTCGAAATTGACTTTGGCTCTATTTTTACAACAATTCCAGATGATATTCCATTTAATTCATTTGCTTTTTTATCTCTAAAGAGGCTCGGTATGAAATAGACTCCAAGAATTATAGAAGATAGTAACATAACTATCAGAATCAACCGAATTGTTGATGTTCTATCCCAATTAATTTCAACTTTTTCAGTTTTCTTTTTGCGTTTCATAAAATGCGGTACAACGGCTAACCAATGGCATGCTCTCTTAGAAACATCTCTTTCCGGCCAGCACAATTTTCAATAAATGTACAATCATTCTTTTTTTAAGCTTGTGCCCGTTAGCGTTTAGCTTTAGCGCACGTTTTTATTATCCAAGTAATATGTTTCCTTCTGTATCTTTCTTTGGTCCGAAAAACCCATAGTTTGGAAACATTTTTTTTCCTAAATAGAATGAAAGTCCACAGATTGATGCAACCAGAACAACATCAATAATTCCATAAATGCCAGCTTCTCCAATATTGCCTATTGAATTGAATATGCTGGCAATTGCAAGCATTCCTAAAATATTATAAATGTATCCTTTAAATTTCGACACTTCAAGAGCAAACCAAATTGTCAAAATCGGTAGCACAAATGCAATTGGAATAAGGAAAGGAGAAAGTGAAGAAAATATAACTATGCCTACCAGTATTTTAGCAACAATGGTGAGTGCAAGCAGTCCGAGTAACAAATTGTTTAACATCTTATACTTTTCTTTTGTCTGTGGATCTATTGTAGAAGCAATTAAAGCAGAAATTGTGGTTTTGTTAAAGTACTGGTCTGATAATTCATTTAGAATTTCTTGTCTTGGTGTATTGACTTGAATTCTGTCTTTAATTGTCTTTAAAGCTTCCTTTTTGTTTAGGCTTTTCTTTGTCATGGATTTTTTTTTTAAATGTGTGCCAACAGACATAACTATATGCAATTGTGGATTGCGGGACGCTTTCCTGTCGAATACCACCGCGGTTGTTGCGGGCTGTGAACTTCCAATTTTGCACCGAAACCCCAATTAACATATAGTTTTTGTTATGCGCTTTGCTTTTTTCAAATTCCAAACATCATTTTATAGAACCACAAATAGTTTTCACCTCCAGCTGTCTCAGAAGAATCTTTAGCCACTAATTCCATTTTATAAAAATCGTCATACAATTCTTCATTGTTCTCACATGCTTTCATGAAATTGACAAATCCTTCTAATGCTTTAAGAAAACTCCTAATATCTTTGGCGCAATTACCCATTTCAAAGTCTGGTGAATCATGGTCGAGCATAACGATTTCATTATTAGATTTTCTTATGGCGAGAATATCTAATTCAAAATTCCCAATCTTCTCATATTTCCCACTCAATGATAAAACATCTTCTTTTTCTTTGAATTCAATCATTCCTATCTCATCTTTAATGGTTCTGAGTTGGCTTAAGAGATGAGAATCGTCTTCCTCTTGAATTAAAGTCTTAAAATCAGTCATGTGTCAGTTTATAAGCATTGCGCATATTGAATATATCCCCGCACCATTGCGAATACATTCCACCTAAGCGACTGCTAAGGTTTGCAAAGCAAATATAACAACCTTTTCAATCCATCAACATTCAGTTGAGCCATTAACTCAAATCATCATTTATACATCCTGCCTTTCAACCCGCCTAAACCATCGTTCACAAACAATTGTATCCACCCATTGTTATCCAAGACTCAATTGTAGTAAATTTGCAAATTATAAACGGTCTGATGGCCGAAAAACCTCTTTAAATGAATAAGCCTCTCATTCTGCTGTCACTCTTTGCTTTTGTAATTCTTTCATCGTGCAACAATGCCCAAATCCCTGAAAATGAAGCAAAAATAATTACAGTCAGCATTCTGCCACAAAAAACCATTCTTGAGGAAATTGCCGGTGATAAGTTTCAGGTTAACGTATTGATTCCGGAAGAAGGCAATCATGAAACCTACGAGCCAACCGCCCGCCAGATGGCAGAAACCGGAAAATCTGTTGCATATTTTAAACTCGGGCACCTCGATTTTGAGCTCAACTGGCTGGATAAGCTTGTGAAGAATTATCCGGAAATGAAAGTTGTAAACACTTCAAAACGTCTCGAACTAATTGTTGGTGAAGAGATTGTTCATGGCGATCATGTTCATGCAGGCGGAGTTGATCCGCATATCTGGCTATCGGTTTCTGCCGTTAAATTGCAGGCCGAAAATATGACCAAAGGATTAATGGAACTTGATCCTGAAAACGCGGAGTTCTTTGAAGCCAACTTAACGCGTTTTTCAGCGAGTCTCGATTCACTTGATCAGCAGATCAGAGAAATACTCGCCACTTCCGGAACCCGCAGCTTTATGATTTATCATCCATCGCTGGGATATTTTGCCCGGGATTACAATCTCGAACAAATTGCCATTGAACAGGAAGGCAAAGAGCCAAGCCCGGCATATATGAAACAATTGATTGATATTGCCGCTGAGAAAAACATAGGTACAATTTTCGTTTCAAGCCAGTTCAACAAACAAAGTGCATTGACCATTGCCGGCCAGATAAATGCAAAGGTTGAAGAATTCAATCCCATCAGCCCCGACTGGCATAACAATATGCTTTCAATTGCCAGGCAAATCGCCGGCTCATCCCGTTAAATCAAGCATCCGCCGATGTCAGAAATAGTTGAAATACGCAATGCGAGTGTCGGTTACAGCGACGATGTTGTTTTACGAAACATCAATCTGAGCATTGTTGATCAGGACTATATCGGTGTAATCGGGCCGAACGGCGGTGGCAAAACCACACTGGTAAAGCTTATTCTCGGCCTTCTGCAGCCCATGCAGGGAGAAGTAATTTATCATAGCAACAATAAAGAAAACCTGATCGGCTATCTGCCACAGGTAAGCCAGACTGACCGCAGTTTTCCCATCACCGTAAGTGAAGTGGTACTTTCAGGACTCATGTCAGCAAAAGGCGGCTATGGGAAATTTACACGAAGCGATAAAGCCCGGGCGGTTGAAATTCTCGAAATGATGGGCATTATTCACCTGAAAAACAAAAGTATAGGAGAGCTTTCCGGTGGACAGATGCAGCGTGCTTTTCTGGGCCGGGCCATTATTTCGGAGCCGCGACTGCTTATACTCGATGAACCCAATACTTTTGTTGACAATAAATTTGAGCACGATCTGTACGAACTGCTCCGGAAACTGAACCATAAAATGGCGATAATGATGGTATCGCACGATGTGGGAACCATTACAAGTTATGTAAAAACCATAGCTTGTGTAAACCGCAACCTGCATTATCATCCATCCAACATCATCACGCAGAGCCAGTTAACAGCTTATAATTGTCCGATTCAACTTATTACCCACGGCGATGTGCCTCACACCGTGCTGGGTGAACATCACCACCACGATCATAAACATGACTGAAAATATTTTTCATCTTTTTGAGTATGAATTCTTCCGGAATGCGGTTTTTGCCGCGCTTCTGGCCAGCCTTACCTGTGGAGTTGTGGGGAGCTACATTGTGGCAAAACGCATGGTTTTTATAAGTGGCGGAATCACACATGCATCGTTCGGCGGAATTGGAATTGCTTATTATCTGGGACTTAATCCTGTGCTTGGCGCTGCGGTTTTCAGCATACTCTCAGCACTGGGTATTGAGTACGTTTCAGGTAAAACGAATGTGCGCGAAGATTCTGCCATTGGTATTTTGTGGTCGTTCGGGATGGCGCTCGGGATTATATTTGTTTTTATGACGCCCGGTTATGCTCCAAACCTGATGTCGTACCTTTTCGGAAGTATCCTTACCGTTGGTCGCACTGATCTCTGGCTGATGGTCGCGCTGAGTGCTGTGATCCTCATTTTCTTCATCCGTTTTTATCACATCATACTTTTTATCGCATTTGATGAAGAATATGCACGGTCGCATCGCATAGCAGTAAATCTTTTTAAATACATAATTATCAGTCTGGTTGCACTTACCATTGTGCTGAACATCAGGGTGGTGGGCATAATTCTGGTCATCTCATTTCTTACCATCCCGCAGTCAACAGCCAATCTTTTCACCAACAACCTCCGGCAAATGATGGTGTATTCCACATTAATAGGTATTTTTGGCTCTTTATCAGGAATTTACATTTCCTATTTTATGAATATCCCTTCCGGTGCAACCATAATTTTTGCTTTTGTGATGATCTTTGGAATAGCAAAAGCAATTCAGGTGGGTAGGGTTAAATGGGGAATAAGGAAGCAGATGGAGAAGTGAAGAATAAAGAGTGAAAAGTGAGAGATGAGTAGTGAAAAACTTTTCACTTTTTACTTTTACTTTCATCATTTCACTTTTATCTTTTATCTTTTTACTTTTATCTTTTCATTTTTCATTTTTCATTTTTCACTTTTCACTTTTCACTTTTGGGTCCCTGAGCTGGTTGGTGAGCTTTTTGTCGAACCATGTCGAATGGCACTTTTCACTTTTATCTTTTATCTTTTCACTTTTATCTTTTCATTTTTCATTTTTCATTTTTCACTTAAATCCCCTCCTCCTCATCAATCTCAGGCAATGGCTCATCCGGCACAACCTGATTTCTGGCCGGTCCTTTCAGTTCAACCCGGGCTTGCAAATGATCAAATTCTTCCTGACTGATCCACTCTTTCCGCAGCATTTTAGATGAAACCAGTTCGTAATATCCAATCAGGTGTTCACGCAATTCACCGTTTTGGTCGAACGAATACCTGAACCATTTTGGTTTTGGCACAATGCTGGCGATGTAGATACTTTCTGCCAGCGTAAGCTTAGCTACATCCTTATTAAAGTAGAATTTTGCAGCTTCATTCACTCCGTAAACCATTGGACCCGTTTCAATCACATTCAGGTAAACTTCAAACATTCGGTCTTTGCTAACCAAACGTTGCGATTCAATCAGCCAGGTTATCAGCATTTCCTCCACTTTTCGGGTGATGGTTTTGTTTCGGGTCAGAAATACATTCTTCACCAGTTGCATACTGATGGTACTTCCGCCACGTGCAAATCGTTTTTCTTTGATGTTGGTGATGATGCTTTCGCGGATGGCATCGGGCAGAAAACCTCTGTGGTGGAAAAATGCTCCATCTTCCGAAGTCATAATTGCACGCTGAAGATTAAGCGGAATCTGATCAAGTCTCCTGAAATTCGGATTTGCAGGGCTAACCAGAAAAGTCCGCACAGCGTGACCTTTTTCATAAGCGGTGTATGCAAATTCACTGTTAATATGCCGAAAATCAGTTGCCCCGTAATGAAGCACCGAAAATCCTTTGGATGTAAGTGCAGCGTGAAAAAGCAGTGAATCCGGATTTTGAGTTTCGTAGTCGAAATTCAGGATGAATCCGAGCCTGCCTTTTACTTTAATTCCGGCAAGATTTGTGAACAAACCGGCAGGCAATGATCCGAAAAAATCGGAGGCATCAAAATCAGGCTCATGAATACGAATGCGGAAACGCTTCTGCGGCGAATTGTCAATTCGTGCAAAAAGCCTGAATGATTGCCGGTTGTAAGTGATTGAGGTTGCACTGTCGATTTCGGCCCATGTTTTTCCGATATTCACACTAAAAGCAGAAGCTCCAACGGTAAGATTTACATCCTCAGGTGATATCCTGACATGATTTACCACCTGATTCCATGTTTTTACACTGCCTTTTAACTGAGATACCGTATCGGAAAGTTGCTTGTAACTCAGGTTAATGCTCAGGGAGTCAAAAGCAAGGAGCAACCCCCATTTGCTCTGAATGAATGGAAAACGAACCGCTTCGGGTTGTATTCCGGAAACTTTTAATCCGACAGTTCTTTCGTCCGCATTGATCAGTCCACCCACTTTCCACTGACTTTTCAGACTATCCTCAGTAACTTCAATTCTTGTCGTAAACTCATGATCATCAATCAATACATCATTCATCCTGAAAGACAAATGATGCTGATTGATGTTGGCTTCAGCTTCAGCATTTTTTATTCTTATACTTCCCGGAATGTAATTGAATACCAGGCTGAACAGTCGGTCAATCTTTAGTTTATAATTGGTTTCTGTGGAATCGGTTGTAACTTTTTTCGTAGAATCTGATTGGTTTTCAAGCAGAAACATGTAATTGCTTTCATCACCGTCGCGCCTGAGTGTTATCACCGGACGGTTGATCTCAGCATATCCCAACTTTAATTTCATTCTAAGCAGCGCCATGGGACTGATGCTTACTTTGATGTTATTCACCCTCATCAAAGTATCGCCAACCGGCGGATTTATGCTCAGGTTTTGGATTATTATGCTGTTTATTCCCGAAAACCGGGCTTTCCCAAAAGCAACAGATACACCGGTACTTTTTTCAACTACAGCGATTCTCGCATTCAGCATATGGTTCAACATCCTGTTTCTGCTGAGAAATCCTGCAAAGAGAATAATCAATACAACAGAAGCAAGAATAAGTAAGCCAATTTTGTAGCGTTTGCTGATGTGCATCTGAGCGCGCATTTTGAGGTGTTAGATTCTGCAAAGATAAGCCATTGAGATAAGACATGGGGACAAGGGGACAGGGAGACAAGGAATTCAAGACAAGGGGACCAGGAGACTGGGAGACAAGGAGAACCTCACCACAACCTCAACCTTACTCTCAACCAAAATCCAAAATCCAAACCGAAGCGAAGCGGAACTCACCGAATGTAAATCCGAAATCCGAAATCCGAAATCCAAAATTCTCAACCTCAACCTTAACCTTAACCTTAACCTCAGCCTCAACCTCAACCTTTTTTTATCAACATCTCAGAATTGCTACCTGACTTTTCAGTAATTTTACCAACCACAAACCAGGTTTCTGCAATTATTTTCATCATTTGCATTACCGTATCACTTTGATTGCTAATCTTTTTTATATTTCAGGAAACCAACGAATCCTGTTGACTGATTATTTTTATGAATAAATTCACACATCTTCACGTTCACTCGAAATATTCAATTCTTGATGGTGCATCTGAGATCAATCAGATGTATGAAAAGGCCGTAAAGGATAAAATGCCCGCCATTGCACTGACCGATCACGGGAATATGTTTGGTGTGTTTAAGTTTGTCGCGGAAGCCAATAAATATAATAAGAAGGGTGAACCACCAATCATAAAACCCATTGTCGGATGTGAGTTTTACCTTGTAGAAGATCGTCATCGCAAACAATTTACCCGCGAGCTGAAGGATATGCGCTCGCATCAGCTGTTGCTTGCAAAAAATCAGGAAGGTTATAACAACCTGATCAAACTCTGCTCCCTCGGCTTTATGGAGGGCTTTTACAGCAAATATCCCCGTATTGATAAGGAATTGATTCTCAGATATCATAAAGGATTGATTGCAACCACCTGTTGCCTTGCTGCGGAAGTTCCCAGGGCAATTTTACACAAAAGTGAAGAAGAAGGTGAACGGGTTTTTAAATGGTGGCTCGATGTTTTTGGTGAAGATTATTATGTTGAACTACAGCGTCATGGAATTCCTGATCAGGACAAAGCAAATGAAGTGCTGATAAAATTTGCACGCAAATACAACGTAAAAATTATTGCTACAAACGACACACATTATGTTGAAAAGGACTTTTATGAAGCCCACGACATTTTACTTTGTGTCAATACTGGTGAAAAAAAGAGCACCCCCACTTTAAAAGACTACAACGACGAGGAAAGTTCGACCAAAGGCAAGCGATTTGCATTCTATAACGATCAGTTCTATTTCAAAACAACGGCTGAAATGTCGGAGCTTTTTTTCGATCTTCCTGAAGCTATCGACAATACAAATGAAATAGCTGATAAAGTTGAATTTCTCGACCTGCATAAGGACATTATGCTTCCGCATTTTGCTTTGCCTCCCGGTTATACTGACCAGTTTGAATATCTGCATCATTTAACCTTTCAGGGAGCCAGACAACGCTACGAAGTAATGTCATCGGAAATCACCGATCGAATTGATTTTGAGCTTAATGTAATCCGGCAGATGGGATTTACCGGGTATTTTCTTATTGTATCTGACTTTATTAAAGCTGGCCGCGATCTAGGTGTTTTTATCGGGCCCGGCCGTGGTTCAGCGGCAGGTTCAGTTGTTGCATATTGTATCGGAATTACAAGTATTGATCCGATAAAGTACAATTTGCTGTTCGAAAGGTTTCTGAATCCCGATCGAAAGAGTATGCCCGATATCGATACCGATTTTGACGATGAAGGCCGCCAGAAAGTCATTGACTATGTGGTGGAAAAATATGGCCGGAACCAGGTGGCTCAAATCGTTACCTTTGGATCAATGGCTGCTAAAAGTTCGATCAAAGATGTGGCGCGGGTGCTCGATCTTCATCTGAATGATGCGAATTATCTGGCTAAACTTGTTCCGGAAAAACCGGGTATTGAACTCCGCCGTGTTATGCTTGCACCCATTGAAGGTCCCGGTGGTCTGAAAGAAAAAGAAGGTCTTCAGAACGAAGACCTTGAAGATGTTAAAAAGCTGCGCGAAATTGCCAAAGGCAAAGACCTTCAGGCCGAAGTTCTTCGCGAAGCCATACGCCTTGAAGGTTCCGTAAGAAGCACTGGAATACATGCCGCAGGAATCATCATTGCGCCATCTGACCTTACGGATATCATTCCGGTACTGACTTCAAAAGAATCTGAGCTACTTATCACACAGTTCGAAGGCAAAGAAATTGAAAATGCCGGTGTTATCAAGATGGACTTTCTGGGACTCAAAACCCTGACAATCATCAGAGATTGTCTCCGCCTTATTGAAGAAAATCACGGTGTTAAAGTTGATATTGAAAATGTTCCTCTGGAAGACCCTAAAACATTCGAACTTTATCAGCGGGGTGAAACCAACGGAACCTTCCAGTTTGAGTCGGCAGGAATGCAGAAACACCTCCGCGAACTGAAACCCGATAAATTTGAGGATCTGATTGCCATGAATGCCCTTTACAGGCCGGGCCCTATGGATTATATTCCCAACTTTATCAACCGTAAGTTCGGCCGCGAAAAAGTGGTTTACGACCTTCCTGAACTTGAGGAATATCTTGAAGAAACCTACGGAATTACTGTTTATCAGGAGCAGGTGATGCTTCTTTCGCAGAAGCTCGGCGGTTTTACCAAAGGCGATGCCGATACTTTGCGCAAAGCAATGGGTAAAAAAGACCGTAAAACCCTGGATGAGAAAAAGGGCAAATTCATGGCAGGTTGCAAAACCAATAACCTCGATCTGAAAGCCTGTGAAAAAGTCTGGACTGATTGGGAAGCTTTTGCAGCTTATGCCTTCAATAAGTCACACTCAACCTGTTATGCTTATGTAGCTTTTCAGACAGCTTATCTTAAAGCGCATTACCCTGCCGAATATATGGCCGCTGTGCTTACCCACAACCTCAGCGATATCAAAAAGATTACCTTCTTTATTGATGAAACCCGTCGTATGGGAATTCCGGTTCTGGGGCCGGATGTAAATGAGTCGGGTTACAACTTTGCTGTGAATAAAAGCGGACAGATTCGCTTTGGAATGGGCGCTGTGAAAGGCGTTGGTGAAAATGCAGTAGTTGCAATGATGGAAGAGCGTGCAGCCAATGGCCCGTTTAAAGATATCGTTGATCTAACCCGTCGAGTAAACCTGCGTACCATTAACCGCCGCAGTCTTGATGCACTTGCCAATGCCGGCGCATTTGATACTTTCGAAGGTACACACAGGGCGCAGTATTTTTATCAGGATGTGCCCGATGGACCAACTTTTCTGGATAAAGTTCTTCGTCATGCCTCTGATTACCAGGCGCAAAAGCTTGGAATGCAGGTGAGTCTGTTTGGAGGCGCTTCTGAAGTTGAAATGCCCGAAGTAACCATTCCCGATTGCGAACCGTGGAGCAATTTTGAACAGCTCCGAAACGAAAAGGAAGTAACCGGTTTCTTCATGTCAGGGCATCCATTAGATGATTATCGCCTTGAAATCAATGCCTTCTGTAAAAATGAAGTTAGTGACATCAGAGAGGAAAACATCAGACGATTGTTGGGACATCCGGTTACCATTGCCGGAATTGTTACCACAGCCATTGAACGAACCAGTAAGAACAATACCCTTTTCGGGATATTTACCATTGAAGATCATAACGACTCGGTTCAGCTTACCATGTTTTCTGATGATTATCTGAAGTTCAGGCATTTGATGGTTCCTGGTTTGTCGCTGATTGTAAGTGGTTCGGTGCAGAAAAGATTTCGCGATTCTGATCAGATTGAACTCAAAGTCTCCAACATCAGTCTGCTGGCTGAGTCAATTGATAAACTCACCAAAAACATTACGCTTGCTATCGGTGTGAGAGATGTCACTGAACCTCTGGTTGTGCAATTGCGAAGCATCATGGAATCAGCCAAAGGTAACACACCTTTATACATCAACATTCTCGACGAACTGAACAGAGTTGCAGTAAAGCTGCCTTCCCGTTTAAGGGTTAATCCCCGAAACTTGGTTGCTGCTCTTAAACCCTTTGAATACATTGGTATTACGCTGGGATAGTATTCAGCGAAGAAGTAAATTTTCAATAAAATTCCTTCGGTGGTAAACCCAACGATAAAAAATGCGTTATCTTTGAACCCCAACCAAATTGTTGAACCTTAAATCATAAAAAGATTATGGCTATTGAATTGACCGATGCGAATTTCGAAGAAGTCGTTTTAAAATCAGATAAACCGGCAATAGTTGACCTTTGGGCTGAGTGGTGTGGACCCTGTCGTATGGTAGGACCTCTTGTTGAGGAAATGAGCCACGAATTCGAAGGCCGCGCAGTTATCGGAAAACTGGATGTTGACAGCAATCCAGGTATAACTGCCAAATACGGAATCCGCAATATCCCAACCATACTGTTTTTTAAAAACGGTGAAATTGCTGACAAACAGGTAGGTGCAGTACCTAAATCTGTTCTTGTTGCCAAGCTCGAGAAATTGCTCTGATAAAACTTTTTTATGAACAGGCTGTCTCAAAAGCCGTTTATTCTTCGTTTCTGTTTTCTGACTGTTGTTTAATTTCAGATAGTCAGCTTAATTAGAACGACTGTGTGAAAGCAGTATAACGAAAAGTAAACAATGCTTAGCTCTTGAGACAGCCTATTTTATTTATTAAATCTGAAACCTGTGCCCATTACCATAGACCAATCCAGGTTTGATCAATTCAGCCCGCTTGAACTACTTGCCCGTCAGGTGGTTGAAGGGTTTATTACCGGACTTCACAAAAGCCCGTTTCATGGCTTTTCTGTTGAGTTTGCCGAACATCGCCTTTACAATCAGGGCGAGTCGGTTAAAAATATCGACTGGAAGCTTTTCGGACGAACCGACCGTTTGTACGTAAAAAGGTATGAGGAAGAAACCAACCTTCGCTGTCAGATTGTGATTGACGGATCTTCTTCTATGTATTATCCGCTTCACGATAATCCAACGCCGGAGGATCCCGATAAAATGAATTTTTCTATCTATTCTGCTGCTGCGCTGATGTATCTGCTGCGTCGTCAGCGCGATGCCGCAGGCTTGAGCATTTTTACCGATAAAATTGACCTTCACACCGGTGCTCATTCCAATCTGGTTCACAGCAAGCGTCTTTATACCGAGCTTGAGAAGTTACTCAACGACAAATCGGGAAAAACGGGTAAAACAACATCAGCAGCCCAATCCTTGCACGAAATTGCCGACAACATTCATAAGCGTTCGCTGGTAATTATTTTCAGCGATATGCTCGATGGTGAAGGTTCGCGCAGTCAGCTTTTTCCGGCACTTCAGCATCTGAAACACAACAAGCACGAGGTAATCCTGTTTCATGTCACAGATAAGAAACACGAAATCGATTTTGCCTTCGATAATAAACCTTATCGCTTTATTGATATGGAAACCGGTGAAGAGGTTAAAGTACGTCCGCATGAAGTCAGAGAAGGTTATCGTGCTGAAATGCAGTTGTTTAAATCTGAACTTATCATGAAGTGCGCACAGTACCACATCGACCTTATCGAAGCTGATATAGCTTTGGGTTATCGTCAGGTGCTTTTGCCTTATCTGCTTAAAAGGGTGAGAATGCATTGAAGCTGAGGTTGAGGTTGAGGTTGAGGTTGACGCTGACGCTGAAATCCGAAATCCGAACCGAAGGGAAGCGGAGCTCACCGAAGGTAAATCCAAAATCCGAAATGGAGTCGGAAGTCAGAGGTCTGAGGTCAGATGAAATCCGAAATCCGAACCGAAGCGAAGCGGAGCTCACCAAAGGTAAATCCATAATCCGAAACCCAAAATCCGAAATCCAAAATCCAAAATCCGAAATCCGAAATCCTTTATGGCAATTCACGACGATTTCTTAAACCGGCTCGAGGCGCAGCTTTCTCATGAAGGAAAATGGCCGAAGGTTTATATGTTCAAGTTTATTATCCTGAACAACAACCGCGATTATGCAATTCTGCGGAGTATCTTTAATGAAGACTCCATTTTTACCAGCCGAAATTCATCTAAGGAGAAATTCATCTCTGTTACGATAAAGGAAATGATGATGGATGCCGCCGAAGTAATTCAACGCTACAGACTGGCAGCTGAAATTGAGGGAATTGTTGCTTTGTAGGGTGATGAACTTATAACACCTTATTAAATGTCCCTAATAAAAAAAGCGTCCCAAAAGGACGCTTTTTTTATTGACTTAAGTGATTTACTTCGCAAAACTGATTGCTCTTGTTTCGCGGATTACGGTAATTTTTATTTGTCCCGGGTAAGTCATTTCGTCCTGTATTTTTTTCGACAGGTCGTATGAAATCTTATTGGCTTCTTCATCTGATACCTTATCAGCACCGACAATTACCCTGAGTTCTCGGCCTGCCTGAATGGCATAGGTTTTCACTACACCGGGGTAAGAGAGTGCCAGCTCTTCCAGATGGTTAAGACGCTGAATGTAGGCTTCAACCACTTCGCGACGAGCACCGGGGCGGGCGCCTGAAATGGCATCACAAACCTGAACAATCGGTGCAATAAGGCTTTCCATTTCTACTTCATCGTGGTGAGCTCCAATGGCGTTGCAAATATCAGCAGGTTCTTTGTAGCGTTCCGCCAGTTTCATACCAAGTATTGCATGTGGCAATTCCGGTTCATTGTCGGGCACTTTCCCTATATCATGAAGCAGTCCGGCGCGTTTGGCTTTTTTAGGACTGAGACCAAGTTCAGCGGCCATTGTGGCGCAAAGGTTCGCAACTTCTTTGGAGTGCTGCAGCAGATTTTGACCATATGATGAGCGGTATTTCATTTTACCGATCATACGGATCAGCTCAGGATGCAGCCCATGAATTCCAAGGTCAATCGCGGTGCGCTTGCCGGTTTCAATGATTTCCTGCTCAATCTGTTTGCGGGTTTTGGCGACTACTTCTTCGATACGGGCAGGGTGGATACGGCCATCGGTAACCAGTTTATGCAGTGACAGGCGTGCAATTTCGCGGCGAACCGGGTCAAAGCCTGAGAGGATAATTGCATCTGGCGAATCATCAATTACAATTTCAATTCCGGTAAGGGCTTCAAGTGTACGTATATTGCGACCTTCGCGGCCAATGATGCGTCCTTTGATTTCTTCGCTTTCGATGTTGAATACTGAAACACTGTTTTCAATGGCATGCTCGGCAGCAGTGCGCTGAATGGTTTCAATAACGATTTTTTTGGCTTCAGTATTTGCGGTAAGTTTTGCTTCTTCAATTATATCCTTGATGTGAACCATAGCTTCTGACTTGGCTTCATCTTTCAGGGCTTCAATAAGTTGCGATTTAGCTGCTTCCGGCGACAAGCCCGAAATGGTTTCGAGTTGCTCTACCTGTTGCTTGATGGCTTTGTCGAGGTCTGTCTGCTTTTTGTTCAGCAATTCAAGCTGGGCAGTCAGGTTGTCTTTAATGATTGTTGTTTCTTTCTGTTTTCTTTGAAGCTCTTCAAATTTTTGAGAAAGTGTAGCTTCTTTTTGTTTGAGTCTGTTTTCGTTTTTTAATATTTCCTTGTTTTTTTCCTGATATGTGTTCTCGTAATCTGATTTTAGCTGGAAGAACTTCTCCTTAGCCTGCAGATTTTTATCCTTAAGGATCATTTCTGCTTTGTCTTCAGCATCCTTCAGGATGTGTTGACTTTTCTTCTCAATGGCTTTTCGCAGCATGGTTGAAGAGATTACTACTCCTGCAACCAGTCCCGCCACGATAGCCAGAACAATTATTAATGTCTCCATTTTTTGATAAAAGTTAGTTAGTGTATATTGAAATGGAGGAAGGGTGGACAAAAAAAACCCGCATTGTCCTATGAGTTTTGGTAAACCCCAAAACTGCATGAATGAGGCTGCCAGTGACTTCGAACGTCCAATGCCCTCCTGAGAGAGACCCGGCCGAAACCGGGGTAAGGCCTGTTCTAGGCCGCATACTGAGCGTGTGCCCCAAAGTTGAAAATGTTGAGTTTACAAACTGAGGAGCAATGCGGGATGTCTTAATGTTTTCAAAGAACTTTTAATGACTTCTATTTTTTTATAACGATTCTGTGAGCACCTTGTCAATTTCGGAGAGCCTGCCCATAAGTTCCTGATCGCGAAACTTTAACTGGTTCTCAAATTCAATGGAACTCGTCGAAAACTGCAGTGCTACCATAGCCAGAAGATCCTGTTTGTCTTTGTACTGAAAGTAGCTTGCATATTTTTCAATTTGATCATCAATAGCTGCTGCTGCTTTTCTGATGGCCTCTTCCTCACTACGGCTTATCGTGAGTTTATATGGCCGGTCTGCGATTACAACGGTTATTGACAATTCATCCATCAGGGTTATTTACAGTTTGTTATTTATTTAAAAGTCCAATGCAACGATCTATGTCTCGCACAAGTTCGTTAATTTTCAGTTTGACGTTTGTCCGGCTCTCTTCCTTGTTCAGTGTTTTCGCCAGTTTGACAACAATTAATTTATTCTCAAGTTCACTCAGATTCGCCTTCAGGTTTTCAATTCTGGCATTCAACGCTTTTGCTTCCTGACTCAGTTTTTCGTTCTCAGCTTTCAGTGCACTATTCTTTTCCAAAAGCTTTCTTACCTTGTACTCAATTCCGGTGGTAAGCGTTTCTGCACTTGTCATGAATTCCTTGTTTGCGGAGGCAAATATAAGTTAAAGTTTATATCGCCCGATATCTGTTCCTGATTTCAGGTACTTTTTTGTTCAAATATACTTATTTTTTCAATCGATTGCACCATTTTTTATATTTTTATTGAAAATTCCGGTATGAACGAAGAGTTTCTGCATTACATATGGAAGTACAGGTTATTCAAAGGAATATTACAGACTTCTGAGGGAGAGGAAATTGAAATTTTATCTCCTGGCATTCATAATCATAATTCAGGTCCTGACTTTTCAGATGCCCGGCTGCGCATAGGTTCGGCCATGTGGGCCGGAAATGTTGAAATTCATATCAACACCTCCGACTGGCTGAAACATGGCCATCAGAATGATCCGGCTTATGACAATGTGGTTTTACATGCAGTTTATAACAACGATGTTTCGGTGCATGATTCCAGGATTCCTTTGCTGGAGATGAAAGGCTTCTTCGAAGAAAACCTCTTTATTAAATACCGCAGCTTCATTGATGCCCGTTTGTGGGTGCCATGTGCAAATCAGATTACTGCAGTTCCCGCTCCGGATGTCACTCTCTGGCTGGAACGAATGCTCATTGAACGATTGGAGCGAAAAGCTGATTTTATTTCCGGTTTCCTCGAACTGGGTAAAAACAATTGGGAAGAAGCTCTTTACTTCACCCTTGCCCGTAGTTTTGGCTTTAATGTGAATGCCCTGCCTTTCGAAATGCTTGCCAGATCGCTGCCATACACTATCATTGCCCGTCATGCCGATAATCCATTTCAGGTGGAAGCGCTGGTATTTGGTCAATCGGGTCTCCTCACCGAAGAAGCTACCGACCGATGGGCTCAGGACCTCTTCAATGAATATACTTTCCTCCGGAAAAAATACCATCTGATCCCGATTTCAGGGCATTTGTGGAAATTTCTCAGACTTCGGCCCGTTAATTTTCCTACCATCAGGTTGAGTCAGTTTTCAAATTTGCTTTGTCACAGTCAGCGTTTATTGTCACGAATCCTTGAATGCGCAGTTGCCGATGATCTGATGAAATTATTCCTGGGCGTTGTAACTTCTCCTTATTGGGAAACCCATTATATGTTTGATAGGGAGGTCGCACCACGTCAGAAAACACTCGGAAAAGATTCCGTTAATCTGCTTATGATAAATGCTGTGCTGCCGTTTATGTTTGTTTATGGACGGGCAATTGACGATGATGTTTTGTGCAACCGGGCGCTTGATTTTTTCAATCAGTTCCCCGGCGAAAAAAATGTCATCACCCAAAACTGGTCGAAGTCAGGCATGGATGTGAGTACCGCTTTCAATACACAGGCACTGATTGGACTCAAATCAGCTTATTGCGATAAAAAAAAGTGCCTCGATTGCAGGATTGGAAATTATCTGCTGAGAAAAGGGGTATAAATTTTAAATTTCATAGCACTGACATACTGAGTTTGCACTCAAAAAAAAATGAGCATAATGCGTAGATGGCAGGTAAACAAGCGTTTAGACACATTCCCGCACGTGCGGGACTCAGTCTGACATTCGTGTTAGGTCAGCGTTGATCCTTATTAATGCATTCGCAATCAATTAATTACAATGTCATCCTGAGCCTGCCTGCCGCGCAGTCAGGCAGGCGGAGTCGAAGGATAAAATGGACAATCTGTCTTTGGTAAAATAAAAAGTTGTACGCATTCAATTATGTTTTCTTTACAATAACTAACATTTTCATTCTGACACCTTCGTCAATTCAAGCATTTTTCATAATATTGCATATGGGAAGTGTTTGATGCAGCTGCCAATCATAAAATGAGCGACTGAAATTTAACCGTTCACTTTGGCTGAAGTTTCTTTGCATTTTTTGTCATTACGCATATAAGTGTCTCTATTATTGTATTTTAATTCAGGAAGAAGAACATAAACCACAAAACTGAAAACAAAGAATATGGTAAAAAACACAGAAGCCTGGGGTTCAAGGGTAGGTTTGGTATTGGCAATGGCCGGAAATGCTGTTGGTTTTGGTAATTTTCTGAGATTTCCTGTACAGGCTGTTCAAAATGGAGGAGGAGCATTCATTATTCCTTATCTCATCTCATTTTTAATTCTTGGAATTCCCTTACTGATGATAGAATGGTCATCAGGAAGATTCGGAGGGCGATTCGGGCATCATTCCACCCCATTTATCATGGGTTCAATGGATAAGCGATGGATATGGAAGTATGTCGGGGTGTTCGGTATTTTCTCAAACATCGCCATTGCTTCCTATTATTGTTATCTCGAAAGCTGGACCATCTCTTATATTTTTCACTCCCTTTTTGGCACTTTCGATGGACTGAGTCAATTGGAAGTTGCAGGCTTTTTTACCAATTATCTTGATGTTACTACTTCCACCACAGGAATACCTTACGAAGCACTTATATTTTTTCTGCTTTGTCTTGCGCTGAATACCTGGATATTAAGCAAGGGATTGAGTGGCGGCGTTGAAAAAGTTGCCAAGATCGGCGTACCCATGCTGATTGTCTTCGGTATCTTTCTGGCCATAAAAGGCATAACCCTGAAAGCCGGCGAAAATGGCGCCATCAACGACGGAGTGGTCGGCCTTAACTTTTTATGGACTCCTGATTACTCTTCTCTGGCCAATCCAAAAGTGTGGCTTGCGGCTGCTGGTCAGATTTTCTTTACCTTGTCTGTAGGGATGGGATCCATTCAGTGTTATGCTTCTTATCTGAAAAAGAACGACGATATTGCTTTGAATGCAATGTCGGCAGGTTGGATGAACGAATTTGTTGAGATCGTACTTGGAAGTGCAGTAATTATTCCAATCGCTATTGGCTATCTGGGAATTGATAAAGTAGTTGAACTTACCGGAATAGGTGGACTGGGACTGGGTTTCCGCACCATGCCGTTTCTTTTTGAGCAGTGGGGCCCTATACTTTCTGCGCTGGCCGGAGTCAGTTTCTTTGGTTTGCTTTTCTTTGCGGGAATAACTTCCTCCCTTGCCATGGGAACTCCGGGCATGGGCTTTATGATGGATGAGTTTAACTGGTCGCGGCCAAAAGCTGCAATCGGGTTTGGAACTATAATTATGCTTTTGGGCTTACCCACCATTTTCTTTTTTGCCGAAGGGGTTTTTGATGAATATGACTATTGGGCCGGCACGGTTTCTCTGGTGGTTTTTGCGCTGCTTGAAGCGGTACTGTTCTCCTGGGTTTTCGGCCTTAAAAAAGGCTGGCGCGAAATAACTGAAGGAGCCGATATTAAAATTCCACTCATATATCGGTTTATCATCAAATACATTACTCCGGTAGTGCTTATCCTTGTTTTTACCGGAGCACTTATCAGGCCGGCAAACGATGACTGGAGTAACTTCAATCCCCGCAAATGGGAATTTCATAACGAAAGTATAATTGGTCAGCTTCAGCATAAAGGAATTGGCCCCAATAAGGAGTGGTTTGCTGATGTGTTTTATGCTGAATCGTCCGGGATTGTAGATTCAACCTATCAGTTGAGAAAGAAACACTTTATCAGCGTCTCCAAAACCGGTGAAAACGGGGCTGTCCAATCACGCCAATACAGGTATAGTCCTACAAAACATTATCTGTTGGTTAAACCCGGTGATGAAGTAAATACAGGCAATACACTTTTCACAGGAAAAGTAATCAATCGGGTTTTCTTTATTGATATGGCCAGATTGCTGCTTCTCTCGGTATTTTTAATGATATCAGGCCTGGTTTATTATGCATGGAATAAACGCACCAAAGAAGGGAGAAATGAAATATGAATAGCTCAGCACTGATTTTAATGATTTCGGTTCAGTTGGTTGTAACTATACTTACCGGGTGGTTCTTTTATAAGGTATTGGTGACAAAGCCTAAAGCAGAACCCGATTCTTACAGCGAAAATGACGATGTTGAACGTTGATCTTTTTATGACACTTGAAGAATAAAGTCAAAGAGTTTCTTCATTTTGGCAAATCGGAAAGAAATGCCATTGCCATTTTAATTGTGGCAATACTTGGGGTATTTTTGCTCCCTCGCTACATTTTTAGCATACAGCAACCAACCATTATTGATAATGCAGAATTCAGCAGGGAGATTGATGAGTTTCTGAAAAGATCAGAAAAAACAGTAGCTGCCGATCAGCGGGAGTTTGATTTTACACGACCCGACAAATCTGTTGCCAAAGACCGCATCAAACCTTTCCCTTTCGATCCCAATCAACTGGATCAGAAAGGATGGGAAAAACTTGGATTTACCGAAAGGCAGGCTGCCGGAATTGTTAAATTCAAAGAGAAAGGCGGGAAATTCAGGGTGAAAACTGATGTAAAAAAGCTTTTTGTTGTTGATGATGAAATTTACGGATTGCTGGAATCTTATATTCAACTTCCTGATAAGGTTGAAACAACTTATTCATCCGACAAAAAGGAATATCCGAAAACTCCATACAAGGAATTCATTCCACACCGGGCAGAGCTGAACAGTGCGGATTCCGCTTCACTGGTAAAAGTGAGAGGCATAGGGCCGGCATTTGCAAAGCGAATTATGAGGTATCGCGATAAGCTTGGTGGTTTCAGCGATATCGGACAGCTTCAGGAAGTTTATGGAATGGATAGCGCACGTTTTATTCAGATTCAGGAAAATCTTTTTGCTGATGAGGGACTCATTAAAAAGATCAACATCAATAAAGCATCGCTTGATGAGTTGCGCGCCCATCCCTATATTGACTATTACATTGCAAAAGCTATAGTCGATAAACGTATTCAAAAAGGCGCCTATACTGATTTGACCGAGCTTAAAGAAATCTCTCTGATATATGAATCCCTTTTCCTGAAACTTCGCCCTTATTTAACCGTTAACGACGCCAAATGAAAAAGAATTATTCCTGTTTGAATAAATTTGTGCAACGACGGATTGTTGGAGGCTTGAGAACAGTCGCTTTTCTGTTTGTCTTTTTTGTGTCAGGTGCCGGGGCATCTGCTCAGGTTTTGCCTGGCATTGAAGCTATGATCAAGGAAGCCGAAGTTTACAGAAACTCTGAGCCACAAAAAGCATTCACACTGGCTTCTTCTGCTTTGACTGAAGCAATCCGGCAAAAACATGAGCCCTCAATGGCCCGTGTTTACAGATTCATAGGTGTGCTTAATTTTATGATGGGCAACCTTGAGCTTTCGCAAATGCAGTTCGACTCTGCCTACCTTTTGTACAAAAAGCTGGGCGATGAAAAGGGAATTGCGGCAAGTCTCAATAATATTGGTGTTATTCATCAGGAAAAAAGCAACTATTCAAAAGCCATTGAATGTTTCGATCAATCGGTAAAACTTAAACTTAAACTTGGTGATACGGTTGGCGCTACCAGCGGAATGATTAATACAGGTACCATTTATAGTTACACCGGCGATAATATCAACGCCATAAAAACCTTTGATGAGGTTGTCAGAATTGCATCCATGAACAAAGATACCAGCCGGCTGATTGATGCAAATATTAACCTCAGCACAGTTTGGATCAACGAAAGAAAACCTCAGAAAGCCCTTGTTCTTTTGCATGAAGCCAGAGAGTTGTCAAGAATTACCGGCGATGATTATAGCCTGGCTTATTGCTACAACAATATCGGCGGGGTTTACCAGAATACATTTCAGAATGATAAGGCAATCACTTATTTTAATCTGGCTCTGGCACTGCGCGATGATCTGGGTGATATTGCCGGCCTGGCAACTACGCTTGATAATCTGGGAAAGATTTATATCAGACTTAACCGATTTGATCAGGCACTGGATTGTTTTTTTCAGGCACTTCAGTATAACCAGCAAACGGGAGACAAACGAAGCACAGCCATTGCATTGAATTCAATTGGCGAGTTGCTGATAAAAAAGAAAGATTTTCAGGCAGCAATAGGCTATTTTTATAAAGGAATTGCCATTGCAACCGAACTGGGCCTAAGACAGGATTCGCGGGTAATGTATGCCAATATGGTTATGTCATATGCCGCTATTCATGAGTTCGACAGTGTACAGGTTTATTTTGCATACTATAACTCAACTTCTGATTCTACCTGGTATTTAAAGGCAAAAGATGTAGGTGAGTATGCTGCAGTAACCGAAGAGAATGAGGAAGATATTAGCATGAGTTACTGGTTTTACCTGATTTACGGTATGTTGCTGATATTTGTTGCCGCGATGGTATGGACTATGGCAAAAAGACATTTCAGGCAAAATCCGGTAATCAAGGAAAGCTGACGTTTTTTATTCCTTTTCTTTGTAATGATATGAAATTGGATTTCCGGGCTCTTCCGGATTCTCAGAATTTTCCGTTGGCTGATTCTCAGAATTTTCAAATTCCTCAAATTCTTCATCTTCATCAGCCCATTCATAAACTTTAGCCTGAGGGCCTGACTTCCGGTAAAAGAATGCCAGAATAACGCCAGCCACAGCACCCATCAGATGCGACTCCCATGAAATATTCTTTTGCGGGAAAAAGTCGGGAAAGAACCCCCAGATCATACTTCCATATAAAAAGATGATCAACATACTGAAAGCCATTAATCCTGGTTCTCTGCGGATTACGCCACCCGTAAAATGAAATGTAGCGAGCGCATAAACTACTCCGCTTGCGCCAATATGGTAACTGTTTCCTCTGGCAAAAAGCCAAACCCATAAGCCGGTAACTAACCACAAAATTGTAAAAATTGTGATGGATTCTTTGCGGTAGTAATAAACCAGTGCAGCCCCCAACAAAAACATAGGTGCCGAATTGGCAGACAAATGGGCCAAATCGGCATGAATCAACGGAGAAAACAAAATACCTGCCAGTCCTTTCGCCTGCAAAGGCAAAACTCCGAGTGAAGCAAATGAGATCCCGGCAATTAATTCGATGGCCTTAATAAGCCACATTACAGCAACAACAATCAATGCCGAGTAAATTCCGGTCAACAGCTTTCGCTTTTCTTCAGGATAGGTCATGTGAATGAATTAAGTAACAGATGGAAAATTTCAATCCTCTGCAAAAACTATTCCCTGAATTCAGCCGGCTTTTTCAGGGTGAATACACGGCTTATGTTAAAACCAAAATAGATGTCTCCGTTTTTCCATTTTCCACGGGTTTCGGTAATAAAACCCCTTTCGAACATAGGTTGGGCGTTTGTGAAGTGAAGTTGAAAAACATGCCCGCCGGTTTCAATGTCGAACCCGAGTGACAAAGGATTGATAAATGATTCAGACACACTGCCAGGCAAAAGATAAAAATACTCCGCATTAAAACTCACCCTTTGCGTAAGTTTAAAACGACCACCCATCCCCATTGCATAAGTGTCGTTGTCATCAGTAGTGGATGAAACCAGATTTTTATGGATAAATGTCGGAGTAATCTGAATGGAAAGGTAGTCGTTGAATTTCCGGGCGATCATCAATTGATGTACATACGATAATCTTGACGTAAAGTAGTTTTTCCTTTCGGTATTCTGCCACTTTAAGGAAAAGAGATCCATTGATGAGAACCAGGTAGCCGTAACCGGCATATTTTTTTCTCCGCTGCTTTGCCTGAGCAGTTTGAACTTCAGAAATCCGTCGAAGGCTTTTTGATAGGAACTTCTACCTATGCCAATGCTCAACCGGTCTCCTATTCCGTATTCAAGTCCGAGCCTGATGGTTGCCTGATCAAGTCCGAAAAAATCGTATGCACCTGAGTTCAGTTTCCCGAATCGATGTGATATCATAAAAAGCAGTACCCCATCGGCCGGATTTTCTATCGAATGTCCGTTGATGATCCGCGTTGTTTTAAAGGTTGCATAAGTGTAATTGGTTACCGGCTCCTCTTCGCCCAATAAATCAAGCAGGTCTTGTGCAAACACCTGCGAACTATAGCCCGTAAGAACAAAAAATGCAAAAAATATTGCCGTTATTTTTGATTTCATAAGTGAAAGTTTATCCGAATTAATTCTGAGGAGCACCGGCATCTATCCAGGCCTTAATTTTTTTGAGTTCGCAAGCCGGAAGTTTATTTCCCCCTTGCGGCATAGGTGAGGCTCCGGACTCATGGTTGATTGCCTTCCAGAATTGGCCGCTGTTTATGGAAGCCTTAAGCCCGTCATACGTGCTAATGGTAACATTTCCTGATGGAGCTGCCGGACTGTGACATGAATTGCAATTGGCCGCCATTATTGGTGCTACAACCCCTGAATAGCTGACATTTACGGTATCGCATTCGCCTCCGGGCAAATCAGGGTAAAGGTATTCCTCATTGTCATAGTAACATGATTGCAGCGAAATTGCCATAAGAATGACAATTGAAATTTTTTGAAGTATTTTAGTCATTTGGAGTGCCATTTTCAATCCATTTTCTGATTTGAGTAATGTTGCAATCTGATAATTTACCTCCCTGAGGCATGGGTGAATATCCCGTAAGGTGAGCAACTGAGCCATACAAGCGCCCGCTTTCTGCAGCAGTTCTTACGGCGGCGTAACTATCGAGGTTTACATTGCCCGAAGGTGTTGCACCACTGTGACAACCTTTGCAATAGTTGTCGATGATGGGCAATATCACACCACTATAGGTAAATAAGGTTGTGTCGCATCTGCTGTCGCATCGGTTGTTTTTTGCACCCTGTGCAATCCATTTTCTGATAACTTCTATCTGATCCGGCGACAGAGCCTGCATTGGAGGCGGGGGCATACGGTCTTCAGGATCGTTGTCGGTGATTTTTTCGTATATTTCGCTGTTACCGGGATTGCCGGGTCTGACATCGCCTGTTGTCATTACCGTTTGGTAAGAAATAAGTACCACCCCATCCTGCGCAGAAGCTGCATCATGACATCCTGACATTGCACAACTGCTTATCAGAATCGGCAAAACATCATTTTGAAAATATGATGTATCCGGATTGCAGGGGATGCCGGTTGTTATTGTGTCTATTGGGATTTCAGGATCAGGAAGAGTTTCCGGTTCATGTTTGCAGGAAATGGTTGAAAACAAAATTATACCAGAAAATAGTGGTAAAAAGTATTTCGAAAGTGGTTTTAACATTGGTTGACAAGTTGTTTTGATTGAGTTTTAAATACTTTTTATCGACAACAGCCTTCTGATAATTAATCTGCAAAAGAGAAATTCGTAAATCAAATTGAGTCCGCTCCGAAAACTGAATTATTGCCACCAAACCATGAAAACACTAAAACTCGCCAAATTTAATACAATGATATACAATAGTTTGCGCAATTTGGTGTTTTGGAGTTTTGGTGGCAAATCGTCTTTTTCGACTTTCCGGAGAAAGCTCAGATTATTTGTTTTTCAACACAAATGTAACTCTTAAAAAGTGTTAAAACCTATTTAAGGCAGGATTGTTTAAACTATTACCGATTATTGTCATTACTTTTGTAAATAGTTTCTGTTTCTTCTTTAATTTACTCCAATTACACAATGATAAACTCAACCAACCGAATAAAAATTGCAGTTTTTGCTTTTCTGGCATTCCTTTTAATTTCGCCGGGTTCTTCATATGGTCAGTTGCGAAACGATACCAGATCAACCGCACAAAAGTTTTCTTCTTTGCTGCAAATCATTAATTACTATTATGTTGATTCTACCAATCAATCTGATCTTACCGAAAAGGCAATAATTTCAATGCTCAAAGAGCTTGATCCCCATTCGGTTTACCTTTCAAAAGAGGAAGTTGCCAAAGCAAATGAACCCTTACAGGGTAATTTTGAAGGCGTAGGTATTCAGTTTCAGATATTCAGCGATACCATTCTTGTGGTTGCGGCTGTGCCGGGCGGGCCTTCTGACAAACTTGGAATAAGGGCAGGAGATAAAATCATCACCATAAACGGTGAGGTTGCGCATGGGTCTAAAATTACCAATACTTTTGTAATGGAACGCCTTCGGGGAACCAAAGGCAGCAAAGTAACCATTGAGGTTTTTCGTAAAGGTACGCCTGGCCTGATTGATTATACCATTGTCAGAGATAAAATCCCCATTAACAGCGTGGATGCCACGTTCATGATCAATGACAACATCGGCTACATAAAACTTACCCGCTTTGCCCGCACCTCGCTTTCCGAAGTAAAACAATCCATTGCTGAACTGGAAGCAAAGGGGATGAAAAATCTTATCCTTGATCTTAGAAATAATTCAGGTGGTTTTCTGGATATAGCCATTGATTTGTCAGATGAGTTTCTTCCCGCCGGTCGCCTGATCGTTTACACCGAAGGACTTCGAAATCCCCGTATGGATTACAAAGCCACCAGTCGCGGAAACTTTGAGAAAGGAAAATTGATCGTAATGATTAATGAAGGCAGTGCTTCGGCAAGCGAAATTGTTTCAGGAGCTGTTCAGGATTGGGATCGCGGGCTTGTGCTTGGTCGCCGTTCATTCGGTAAAGGTCTGGTTCAACGGCCGTTTGTATTGCCCGATAGTTCAGTGGTAAGGCTTACTACAGCACGTTATTATACGCCTTCGGGACGTAGCATTCAGAAACCATACGAAGATGGTGTTGAAGATTATTATGCTGATCTGACCAAACGCTTCAAACATGGCGAATTTGTGACTGCCGATAGTATTAGATTTCCTGATTCAATCAGATATTTCACCCCATCAAAAAGGGTAGTATATGGCGGCGGCGGAATTATGCCCGACATTTTCATCCCTATGGATACCACTTCATCCTCAAAGTATTATAATGATTTGTGGCGTAAAGGCGTATTCAATGATTTTACAATGGATTATCTTGAAAAAAACAGGAAAACCCTTAAATCTGATTATCCCGATCTGCTGACCTTCCGCAATGGTTTTAATGTTGATGAAAGACTGATGCAAGAGTTTGTTGACTATGCCTCATCCAAGGGTGTTGCTGAGAATGCCGAAGGGCTTGAGCGTTCAGGTATGGAAATCAAATACATTGTGATGGGATTAATCGCACGCAATCTGTTTGATGTTAGTGCTTATTTCGAGATTATAAGCCCTGTTGACAACGAACTGATGAAAGCCATTGAAGTAATGAATGATGAAACTACATTCAGGAAATTAAGTCTATCGATGTAGTTTTCAGACTGTTGTTTGTGGTTACTCAGATTACATTGAGATTGTGCTTTGGTGATTTGGTATATTTTTGATCAGAAAATTGAAGTCATGTTAGGACTTTTCAATTCAATCACTAAATTTGTTAGCGAAAAAAGAGAGGTTAAATCCCGCTTTTTAATCATAAATCTTCAATAATCCTGATTATGGTAAACATTGCAACAACCTATATGGGTCTCAGCCTCAGCAGTCCGGTTATTATCGGCAGTTCAGGGCTCACCAGTTCAATTGATAACATTAAGGAATTTGCTACACGGGGCGCTGGCGCAGTTGTGCTGAAATCATTGTTTGAAGAGCAGATCAAATATGAGATTGCCCATACTTCGGCGCATGATCTTACTGCAAACCTATATCCTGAGGCTCAGGATTATATTGCCAATTACAGCCGGAACCACAGGGTTTCAGAGTATCTTGACCTGATCCGAACAGCTAAAAGGGAAGTGTCAATCCCCATAATTGCCAGTATAAACTGCATTTCTTCGGAAGAGTGGGTTTCTTTTGCCAAAAAAATTGAGGAAGCTGGCGCCGATGCGCTGGAATTGAATGTATTTATTATGCCGAGTGATCCATCTTTTGGCGCAGAGCATAACGAAAAAGTCTATTTTGCCATACTCGATGAAGTTAAAAAGCTCATCAGCATTCCCATCGCTTTAAAAATCAGCTATTATTTTTCAGGACTTGCCAAAATGGCATTGAAACTTTCATGGGCTGGAGCAAAAGGGCTGGTTTTATTTAATCGGTTTTATTCCCCCGATATTAACATCAATACTATGAAGGTTGTGGCCACAAATGTGTTCAGTACACCTGAAGAAATTTCCACATCACTGCGTTGGGTTGCCATGCTCAGTGACAGGGTGTATTGCGATGTTTGTGCTTCCACAGGTGTTCACGACAGCGAAGGGCTGATCAAACAGTTGCTCGCAGGTGCAAAAGCCGTTCAGATTGCATCTACACTTTACAAAAACGGATTCGACAGAATTGACGAAATGAATTCAGGGTTAAAAGCCTGGATGGAACAACATGGCTATGAAAAAATTGAAGACTTTGTAGGTAAAATGAGCTTTAAAAAAGCCGAAAATCCCGGAGCCTACGAAAGGGTACAGTTTATGAAACATTTTGCCGGGATAGAATAACATTTCTTGGGGACTACTTTTAAGAAAGACCAGCGGAAAATCGTTGGTCTTTTACTTTTTTACCACAGAGGCACATAGGTCACATAGTGCACTGAGAAATTTTAAACTATGAGTTCTATGTTTCTATGTGGTTCAAATTTTTGTTTCTGTTGCCTTTGAAATATCCACCGCAGCCAGGAACGCTGTTGACAAGGCCGCTTGAATGTTATACCCCCCCGTATCT
>DHVX01000028.1 GCA_002412885.1 Bacteroidales bacterium UBA5197 | reverse complement strand
TGGAAAACCGGGATCAGCAATTTCAGGAAATGGGATGAATTGCCCGAACAATTCAGAGACTATATTGCTTATATTGAAACTGCACTCGAAACTCCTGTCTCCGTTGTGTCGCTTGGCCCAAACAGAGATCAGACCATCATCAGAAAATCTCTTTAATTCTTCAATAAAAACAAAGATTGAAAGAAATAACTGAACTGATCCGAAAAGATTTTCTGCTTGAGCTCAGGCAGCGATATGCCATTAACGGCATATTGCTGTACGTTTTTTCAACAATTTTTGTTGTACAGTTGTGCTTCGGAAGGGTAATCGACGACACTACATGGGTTGCTCTTTTCTGGATTATTTTGCTTTTCGCTGCATTTAATGCTGTTTCTAAAAGTTTTGTTCAGGAAAGCTCCTCCCGCAGACTTTATTACTTTATGCTGACATCTCCGGTTTCGGTTGTGGTTTCAAAAATCATCTATAACTCTTTGTTAATGCTGATTCTGGGAGTATTGAGCCTTGGGCTTTACAGTGTTTTTATGGGATTTCCAGACTTCGACCTTAAATTATTTCTGCCTGCATTTGCACTTGGGAGTGTGGGCATTGCATCTGCTTTAACCATGGTTTCTGCAATCGCATCCCGATCAGGAAATAATGCTGCTTTGATGGCAATTCTAGGATTTCCTGTGGTTTTGCCTTTACTGCTGATTCTGGTTAATGCTTCACAACTTGCGCTTACCGGGCAGGTTGAAAGTGCCCGTATCATCAGTATGCTATTGTCAGTGGTATTGATCGATGTAGTTATTGTTGTTTTGGCTGTGATTTTGTTCCCTTATCTTTGGAGGGATTAACCAACTTTAAATCTGAGAATTATGATAAAAGGAATGTGGTGGAAAATGCTGGGACTTTTGCTTGTCCTATATTCTATCATTGCCGGATTGTTGATAGATGTGCCGGCATTACCGGTAATACATCAAACCATAAGAAATCTGTTTTATCATGTGAGCATGTGGTTTGCGATGTTCGTTATGCTTGGAACATCGCTGGTTTACAGCATAAGATATCTTTCGGGATTTAAGATTAAAGATGACCTTATTGCATCAGGTGCAGTTTATACCGGCATTTTTTTCGGTACGTTGGGTTTACTGACAGGTATGGTCTGGGCAAAATTTACCTGGGGCGATTTCTGGACCAATGATCCTCAATTGAATGGAGCTGCTGTGAGTATGATGGCTTATCTGGCTTATGCAATTCTCAGAGGTTCGATTGATGAAACAGCGATGCGGGCCAGAATTTCAGCCGTTTATAACATTTTTGCCTTTATGCTGCTGGTAATCTTCCTCGGTGTATTGCCCCGATTGGCCGATAGCAGTCTTCATCCCGGTAAAGGCGGAAATTCTTCAACCATGGAAGGTCTTGATCTTACCATGCGTATGGTTTTCTATCCGGCAGCAATCGGCTGGATATTGATTGGCTTTTGGCTTCTTCAGATTCATGTACGTAAACGCGCACTGATTCAAGGTGTTAACTTAAAAAAATAAAAATATGTTCGTTGAAGGTAAATTTTTTGTGGTCATAATTGTAATGTCCATAATTTTCCTTGGTTTTGGTTTCTATCTTTTCACGATAGATCGAAAACTTTCGAAGATCGAAAAAAAGCAGCGGGAATTGAGTCAACAGAAAAATATCGAAGAATAATTCAGGTATCGACATACCTGATTATTTTTCTGTATCTTTGTTACGACATTTAATCCTTCTGACATGAAAAGAATACATATACTTGCTCTTGTAGTTGTGGTTGCAGCTATTGGAGTTGTTCTGAGCCTCTCAATGGAATCTTCGACCTATGCTGGTTTTGCTGAGGCTTCCGAGCATCCGGGACGTGAATATCATGTGATTGGAACCTTGAGTCCAGACCGCCCCATTGAATATGATGCCATGAAAGATGCCAACAGCTTTACTTTTTATATGCTTGATAATGATGGTGTTGAAGTGAAAGTTAAGTACAGCGATACCAAACCTCAGGATTTTGAAAAACTGGATCAGGTTGTTGTTATAGGTAAAATGAAGGGCGATCATTTTGAAGCGCATAAAATGAACCTGAAATGTCCTTCAAAGTATAATAACGATGAAATGCCGGCTGAGTATCAGAATACCAGTTTTATGGGTTCTTCAGAGGAATAAATCAAAAATATCTAACTATTTTCTAAAGTCAAATTCTAAGGTCAGATCATCGATCAGCAATTCGCTTTGTTTTTTGTTCCAGATGTAAACTTTCAGCACATCCGAAGGCTTAAGCGAATCGGGAAATGTAAATGTAGTTCTGACTTTTTCCCATTTTTCCCCTACAGGTAAAAATTCCGCAACAGGATAACTCCTGTAATATTCTGTGCCTGAAACAGAAGCCACCATAAATCCTACAGGCAGGGGTTCAGGTGAATACATCATTGCCTCAAATGTAAATCTCCTTGGGCTCCGGTGATCAATGTATCCGATCTTCTGCTCAAAAACTATACTGTACTCATTTTCATAGTCGAGTTTCGATGCTGTTTTTCCTGAAAAAGCCAGACCTTCATGCAATGCATTTGCATTTTTCCAGGCAATAGGCTCTGCACTCAGCAATGAATCAGGATTCTCAAGATTGGTTGAAATGATAACCTTTGCGGCATCTTCCTTTGTTTCAGATAATGGCGAAATACATCCGCCTGCGAAGATTAATCCGGCAATAATATAAAGAACCATTTTCATGTTTTGGGCAGTTTTCAATTTGGGATTGATTTTTATGTCCCAAAAATACAAACATTTAAATGAACAAGTGTTTATAAACTGATGTAGTATTATTTATTCGCCCCCTTCGGGGACGGAGTTGCGTCTTTTCATCCGTAACCGTGGGTTTCGCTTCGCTACACCCACGGTTATTTGAAATTCGCCCCCTTCGGGGACGGAGCCAGAGCGCCGAAGGTGCACAACAACAATAACCGTGGGTGGAGCCCTTTGCGGAACCCACGGTTAGACAAGATATATGCAGCTGCAGCCCTGAAAGGGTTGAATAAGATTTAGTTTCAATTTAGCCAGACGAACTGTGAGTTTCGCTTCACTTCACCCACGGTTATTTGAAAGTGGCCCCTTTCGGGGACGGAGTTGTATCTTTTCATCTGACAACCGTGGGTTTCGCTTCACTGCACCCACGGTTATTTGAAATTCGCTCCCTTGGGGGACAAACCCAGAGCGCCGAAGGTGCTCAACAACAATAACCATGGGTGGAGCTCTTTGCGGAACCCACGGTAAGGCAGGATATATGCAGCTGCAGCCCTGAAGGGGTTGAATAAGATTTTGGTTCAATTTAGCAAGACCATTTGTGAGTTTCACTATACCTGATTGCTTGCGCACACAGGCAGCGAAACTCACAGTTATTCTGAGTTTTAGCAAACTCAAACCAGTTCATATATTTATTTTTCTGCTATAAGCTTATCAACAAGCTTATTTAACAAAGAATAATTTTCTTCTACAAATTTTTTGCCTGCAATATTCAGTGCCCTCAGGTTTTTGTCTGAGGCATCATCCATATCGCTATTGGCATCATCAAGCCCTGGCTCAAGACGTATGTAATTATCCGGAGTACCAGTGGTTTCCCAGATTTTCCTGAGCTGATAACTCACTGTTTCTGCGTTTCCTGACATCATAATGTCAATAACCGGCTTGATCCATTCGATCATTCCCCAGTCTTTCGCTTTTTCGTAAGGATATGGTTTTTTTACCGATCCGGTGCCAATTGAAATTATAATCATATTGTGCGCATGAGGTTTGTCGGCTTTATCAGGATCGGATAGTATTGTTGAAAATTCCAGATTTCTTGCTTCAGCATATGCACACATGGCTGGATTATTCACAAAAACACCCCCGTCAATCAGCGGGTAGGATATGCCAAAATCAGATTTGGCAAGTGCTGCCTCAAAATATGTTGGCGCTGCAGAGGTGGCTCTGGCTACTTCTTTAACCAGATAGTTGTGTGTTTCTCTGGCTTTTGCATCGGTTTGGCTGAAAAAATGCGCTCTTCGGGCTTTGATATCATAGGAAGTTATGAGGCAGGGCTTTAGCAGTTCGCTAAGTTTTGTTTCTCCATAATAATCGTTGAGTGCAATTTCCAGTTCTTTGGCACTGAACTTTTCGTCGGCAAGCCCTCCTTTGCTTTTTACTTTTTGCATAAAGCTGACTTCAAAGATTTTTCCGCCTCTTTTCAGATAAATGTCAACCGCCTGGCTGGCCGTAAATTTTGGTCTGTTTGTTGGTTTGCCATTGCCATCTTTTTCCGGAATGAGATAAGTGCAGGCCAGTATTCCGCCCGTACTTGTCCCAACCATCAGATCGAAATAATCGCAAAGTCTGGCGTTTTCTCCTTCCTTTTCAATCAGCCGGTCTTCAATATAGCTCAGAATAACCCCGGGGAGTATCCCTCTGATTCCTCCACCATCAATGGAGAGTATGCGAATTTTTTTCTTTTCCATGGATTTATTTGTTTTGGTTTCTCAAAAGTAATTATTATCAAGACTAAATAAAAATAATATTTTGTTAATTTTTTTTGTGTCTGAATCAATTATGGATAATGTATTTTTTACACTATCTAACTTTTAATATGCAGTTACGCTAATTTCAGACTTAAATGAAATTGTTCTAAATAACAAAAATTCAGGGCTTTTAGGTTGGGTGAATCTTAAAGTCATATCTTTGCCGTAAAATCGTGCAATCCAATTTTTAACACTATAATAATCTACAACATGAGTGAATTTTTGTCATCTGAACAATTGATGCAACTGGAAGACAAGTACGGTGCGCACAACTATCATCCACTGCCGGTAGTGCTGGCTAAAGGCGAAGGTGCCCGCGTGTGGGATGTGGAAGGAAATGAATACTATGATTTTTTGTCGGCTTATTCAGCTGTTAACCAAGGCCATTGCCATCCTAAGATTATCAAAGCTATGGTTGATCAGGCTTCGAAAATGACACTTACCTCAAGGGCATTTTTCAACGATTCGCTTGGTGTTTACGAAAAATTTGTGACAGAATATTTTGGTTACGATAAAGTTTTGCCAATGAACACCGGCGCTGAAGCTGATGAAACAGCACTAAAACTTTGCCGCAAGTGGGCTTACATGAAGAAAGGTATTGCTGAAGATCAGGCAAAAATCATCGTTTGTGAAGGCAATTTCCACGGTAGAACAATCACCATCGTTTCCATGTCAACCGACCCCGATTCATACAGTGGATTTGGTCCGTTTACCCCCGGATTTGTAAAAATTCCTTATAACGATCTTGATGCTTTGGCTGAAGCGCTAAAGGATCCCAATATTGCTGGTTTCCTGGTTGAGCCTATTCAGGGTGAAGCCGGAGTTTTTGTTCCGGATTGTGGATACCTTGCCAAAGCTTATGCAATGTGTAAAGAGAAAAATGTGCTTTTTATTGCTGATGAAGTACAAACAGGCATTGCCCGTACGGGTAAATTACTGGCCTGCGATCATGAAAAAGTACGGCCTGATATTGTGATTCTTGGTAAAGCACTGTCGGGCGGAGTTTATCCGGTTTCTGCTGTTCTGGCCGATGATCATATTATGCTTTGTATTAAACCCGGTGAACATGGGTCAACATTCGGAGGAAATCCGGTTGCAGCTAAGGTTGCTATGGCTGCACTTCAGGTTGTTACCGATGAGAAACTGGCTGAACGTGCTGAATACCTTGGAAATATTTTCCGCGAAGAGTTAAAGGCTATTAAATCAGATATGATTTCATTGGTTCGTGGTAAAGGCCTTTTGAATGCCATCATCATTAAGCCAAAGAATGGCAAAGAAGCCTGGGATGTCTGCGTGAAAATGAAAGAAAACGGTGTTTTGGCCAAACCAACGCATGGTGATATCATTCGTTTTGCTCCTCCTTTGGTTATAACTGAAGCAGAACTCCGCGAAGCCATTGAAAGAATTAAAAAATCTATTCTATTTTTTGAATAGCATTTAAATTTTTGGTTAGTAATGAAAAGGGCTTCCGGTTATGGAAGCCTTTTTCATTGGTATCTTATTTTCAAAATTGATGCTATTTTTGAGAAGACCCCTGACAGGGTTACGAGCCCTGTCAAAACGGGGGAGGCAGGCAGATGCGCGCTAAGCTCTTGATAGTTAACAAAACCCTGTCAGGGGTTTGTGGGCTTTTAATCATGTTCAGTATAAGCAGATAATAAAGCAACCGATTCCACAAGAAAACTATACTTTTTTAAGTTTCCACCGGCCTCTGTTAAATACATAAATTCCCATCAGCGTAAGCGTGCTTTCTGCAACAACTATTGCATAATAAACACCTTCAACTTCATAGCCCATCTTCAGCGCCAGAAACCATGCCAGCGGAATTTCGATCATCCAGAAACAAATGAAATTCAATAGGGTAGGAGTGTATGTATCGCCTGCACCATTCAGCGATTGTGTCATTACCATACCCATGGCATAAAACAGAAAACCAGCACTCACAATCCGGAGACAGGTAATTCCATATTCCAGAACTTCTGGTTCGGTGATGAAAAAACGGATGAACATTCCCGGAAAGGCTATAAAAATAACAGATACCAGTCCTAGCAGCCCCATATTGGAGAACCCGGTAATCCATGCGGCACGTGAAGCGCGGTCAGGTCTTCCGGCACCCAGATTCTGTCCTACAAGTGTAGCTGCAGCATTGCTCAATCCCCACGAAGGAAGCAATGCAAAGATTATGATCCGGATACCAATGGTGTAACCTGCAACTGCTGCACTGCCAAATACGGAAACAATGCGCACCATAATAATCCAGCTGGCGGTGGCGATGATGTTTTGCAAAATTCCGCCGATCGACAAACGAATTAA
>DHVX01000068.1 GCA_002412885.1 Bacteroidales bacterium UBA5197 | reverse complement strand
GGCCCGCAACCCTCGGGCATATGTGCACCAACGCTGCTCAGATTTACAACATATTTTACTCCAGCTGTTTTCACCGCTGTTGCCAGATTTTCCCCTATCCGGGCGATGTGTTTTTTCCAGTCACTTGCACCGAAATATGGAGGAACCATTGTATAAACTGCATCAGCACCTTTAAATACATTTGTCAGAAAATCCACATCTTCAACAGAACCTATTGCAGCTTTGGCACCCATTGCTTCAATCAGTGGTTTTTTCTCTGCTTTGCTGCTGATTATGGTTACATCATGGTTCTCAGCCAATAATTTTTCTGCCAGGGGTTTGCTGATATTCCCGAGCGATCCGGTTACTATAATTTTCATGGTTTTTGGTTTTAGTTTGATGAAACAAAGTTATATTTGCACTTACCATTTTACAAGTACTTACCCTGAAGTATGTAACAATGACACAAGTTAAAGAGTCGTCAACCAATCAGTTAAACAAAAAGTTAGCGCTTAATGTTTGCCCTGTAACTTACACGCTTGGTAAAATCGGCGGGCGCTGGAAACCTATCATTATTTACAATCTGCTGAGCGGGAAAAAGCGTTACAGCGAACTTCGCAGACTGATTCCGGCCATCACCGAAAAAATGCTTATCCAGCAATTGAAGCAGCTCGAAACTGATAAATTGATTGAACGAAAAGCCTTGCCGGTTGTGCCTCCTTTTGTTGAGTACAGCCTTACCAAAGCAGGGATGGAATTAAGAAATGTGCTGGATGCAATGGTGGCCTGGGCAGATTTCAACAGAGGTGGCGGAGAAATGAAATGAGTATTAAAAGCAGGTTTTGAAACAAAGTTCACAAAAAAGCTAAAATGAATAACACCGCGCATCACAGAAACATCAGAAAAGAGGAGAAGGCACTGATTCTGTTCCTTCTTTCAAATTGCGGATATTCTGCAATTGATTATCCGATTGCAGAAGAGGTTTTTGAATACGAAGGTGGAGTTATGGGCAGTATTAATCTGGCAGGAAGCGAACCTGATTTATATGACAGCGATCTGATTCAGGCTGAATATATGGATTCTGACGGCATAGAAGTGGTCATCACCCTCACAAAAGATAAGAATAACAATCTCCTTGATCTGGATTTCTGGAAAGAGAACTTTTCGAAGCTTATACGCTACCCAACGCCTGAACTACTCACTTTGCTAAGAAAATAAATGCAGGAGGCATTTCGTTTATTTGCTTCTGGAATTACATCAGTTTTAACAATTAAAATCAATTACGGCTGAGCGGCATTTGCAATGCCGCTCCGAACACTGGATAATTTGCAATTATCCAAATAAGCGATTTAAGGAATGAATCAGTCAGGCATGTATTATTGAATTACAAATTCAATGATGTTCAAAGCGGGCAGATTTCAACAGAGGTGGCGGAGAAATGAAATGAGTATAAAAAGCAGGTTTTGAAACAAAGTTCACAAAAAAGCTCAAATGAATAATACCATGCATCACAGAAACATCAGAAAAGAGGAGAAGGCACTGATTCTGTTCCTTCTTTCAAATTGCGGATATTCTGCAATTGATTATCCGATTGCAGAAGAGGTTTTTGAATACGAAGGTGGAGTTATGGGCAGTATTAATCTGGCAGGAAGCGAACCTGATTTATATGACAGCGATCTGATTCAGGCTGAATATATGGATTCTGACGGCATAGAAGTGGTCATCACCCTCACAAAAGACAAGAATAGCAATCTCCTTGACCTGGATTTCTGGAAAATGAATTTTTCAAAGCTGATTCGTTACCCTACGCCTGAATTACTCACTTTGCTAAGAAAATAAATGCAGGAGGCATTTCGTTTATTTACTTCTGGAATTACATCAGTTTTAACAATTAAAATCAATTACGTTCAGTTAAGTGTCCTTCGACTACCCTACCAATGACAGATTGATCGTTTTGTCCTTCGACTCCCGAAAGGGAGAAACCAATGACGGCTGAGCGGCATTTAGCTTCGCTGAGCTCCCTTCGGTCGGTTGCAATGCCGCTCTGAACACTGGATAATTTGCAATTATCCAAATAAGCGACTTAAGGAATGAATCAGTCGGGCATATATTTTTGAATTACAAATTCAATGATGTTCAAAGCGGCATTGCAACCGACCGAAGGGAGCTCAGCGAAGCTAAATGCCGCTTAGCCGGGGTGCAAACTCAGGATGACTTTTTTTAACCAAGAGACACTAAATTATAAAACCCCCGACAATGGAAATATTTTTAGCCGGCAGATTCATCAAAACTGCAAAAGAAACAGAAGTTATCAATCCTTATACCGGCAAGCGGGTCGATATAACCTATCTGGCAGGTGAACAGGAACTTGAAGAAGCAATTGTTAAAGCTGAATCGGCGCGGAATGCAATGAGGAAACTTCCTTCTTACAAAAAATACGAAGCCCTGATGTTTATCCGCAATCAGTTGCTAAAGCGCCGCGAAGAGTTTGGTAGAACAATCATGCTTGAATCGGGGAAACCCATAAGATATGCATTGGTTGAAGTTGATCGTTCCATACAGACATTTACTGTTGCTGCCGAAGAATCAAAGCGACTTCCGGGGGAATACCTCAGCCTCGACTGGACTTCGGCAGGGGAGGGTAAAGAAGGTGTTGTTCGTTATTTCCCTGTTGGAATTGTTGCCGGCATTGCACCATTCAACTTCCCGCTCAATCTGGCGGTGCATAAGCTGGCACCGGCAATTGCAGCAGGATGCCCGATTATTCTTAAACCAGCAACTTCAACACCTTTAACAACGCTTTTACTTGCGCAGATAATTTCCGAAGCCGGACTTCCTGAAGGAGCCGTTTCAATTTTACCGATGGATCGGAAAACCGGAAATCTGCTTGTAACAAATTCCCGAATTTCATTGCTGTCATTTACAGGCTCACCTGAGGTGGGATGGAAAATGAAAGCAGATGCGGGTACAAAGAAGGTAGTGCTTGAGTTGGGTGGAAATGCAGGTGTGATTGTTTCAGAAACTGCAGATCTGAGCCTTGCACTGAAAAAGTGCATTGTGGGAGGTTTTTCATATTCGGGGCAGGTGTGCATACATACACAGCGCATTTTTGTGCATCATAAGTTATTTGAAACATTCAGCAAACAATTTGCAGAAATGGTCGCTCAGTTGAAAAGTGGCGACCCGGCTATGCCCGAAACTGAATTCAGTAGCATGATTGATAAAGACAATGCAATAAGGGTTGAAAAATGGGTAAACGAAGCACTTGCAGACGGAGCCGGTCTTATTTGCGGAGGCAAACGCGAAGGAACCTGGTATGCTCCCACTTTGCTTACCAACACCAATGAAACAATGCGGGTATGCAGCGAAGAGGTTTTCGGTCCGGTAGTGACCCTTGAACCCTTTAATCATTTCGAAGCAGCTGTTGAGTTTATCAACAATACCCGGTTCGGCTTGCAAGCCGGCGTGTTTACCAACGATATCCGTGAAATGGATTATGCTTTTGCCCATCTTGAAGTGGGAGGAGTCATCATCAACGATGTGCCGACCTTCCGCGTTGATCATATGCCTTATGGTGGAGTAAAAGATTCAGGTCTCGGCAGAGAAGGTGTAAAGTACGCAATGCTGGATATGCTTGAACCAAGAATATTGGTAAAAGCCCGGGAATAGAGATATTCCCAAAATCTGTAAGTCAGGGTTTGACTAATAGAAACAAGCATTTTGCAAAAAAAACATATATCAGGCCAAGCCCTCACTTTCAAGGAATCAGCGACATACTTGCGGATTTCAGGATATAAGTGAACAGTCCTGTCTGATCTTGAAATTTTCAGATAGCTGTCCATGTTGATTGAGCGATTTTAACATCTTTAATTCATTTTTTAGTATTTTTTCCATTTAATCCATACTTTTGTCATTGGTATAACTCTTAATCTATGAATGCAGAATCCGAAAAACTCACTTTGCTTGCTCTGAAACAGGGCGATGAGCGGGTATTTGAATCTGTGTTCAAACAGTTTTACGAACCCTTGTGTATTCATGCAAGGCGTTACGTAATAGATCCCGATCAGGCCGAAGAAGTTGTTCAGGATATGTTTTTTAAAATGTGGGACCGACGGGATGCCCTGAGCATCAATACTTCGCTGCCAGCCTACCTTTATAAAGCGGTTACCAATCATGCCCTCAACTACATCAAGTATCAGAAGCAAGCCAGGCAATACCAGGAATATGTTGGTTTCAGGGTAGATGATAACGTAGCACCTTCGGCTCATGATACATTGGTTCACAGTGATCTTGAACTTCAGTTTAAAGGGCTGGT
Organism: Bacteroidales bacterium UBA5197; assembly: GCA_002412885.1. Taxonomy (GTDB): domain Bacteria; phylum Bacteroidota; class Bacteroidia; order Bacteroidales; family Lentimicrobiaceae; genus Lentimicrobium. The sequence continues at coordinate 359 of DHVX01000068.1, read as the reverse complement.
GAAGGAATTACCCGAAAAACGCCGTTTGATATTTGAAATGAACCGCTTTGAGGGACTAAAATATAATGAGATTGCAACAAAGCTTAACATAAGTTCAAAAACAGTGGAAATTCAGATTTCAAAAGCACTTGAATTTCTACGTTTTAAACTCAAAGATTACCTCCCTTTGCTATGGTTTACACTTTTCCTTTTTTTGAAGGATTAATAAAATATTAAAAAAAGTCAAAATCGGAATAGGGGTAAAACCGTTTTCGATTGTCATAATGCAACAAGAAAGAACTACAAATCAAATGCTCTTCAAGCCGAATAAATACAAAAGCCTTATAATCAAGGTTTTGCAGGGAGAAGCTTCTCCCGAA
>DHVX01000010.1 GCA_002412885.1 Bacteroidales bacterium UBA5197 | reverse complement strand
AAACGAAGAGAGTGTTAGTTTACAAAAAACAAAAACTCCGGACTTGTCAGTTAAACAAGACCGGAGTGTTCTGAAAATTGTAATTTTTTACAGCGACAAAACTTTTGTAGAATACAAGCCTGGTGCTGATGAATAAGTGTTAAATCCGCTCGAGGGAGGAAAAGAAGAAATTGATTTCATTTTCTGCATTTTCATCGCTGTCAGAGCCATGCACAGCATTCTTTTGCACAGATACACCAAATAATTTTCTGATGGTACCTTCTGCAGCATCAGCTGGATTTGTAGATCCGATAAGCTTGCGGTAGTCCTGCACCGCATTTTCTTTTGCAAGAACTGCTGCCAAAACAGGGCCGGAAGTCATAAACTCAACCAGATCGTTGTAGAAAGGTCTTTCTTTATGTACACTATAGAATGCACTGGCCTGATCTTTTGAAAGCTTAACAATTTTAACTGCTTGAATAGTAAATCCTTGCTGAAGGATCATATCAAGAATTTTTCCGGCATATCTTGCTTCATAAGCAGCCGGTTTGATCATGGTAAAAGTGAAATTACCTGTCATAAGTTATGTTTTGATTATAAGGTAAAGGTAAAGAAATTTGTGTGTCAGGCCTATTAACAAACTTTATACCTTTGTGTTCGATTAACATTAACAAAACAATTGTAAAGCTTTGCCTAGTTTCAATAAGGATTTAGTCAATCAGTTAAAAGAACTATTGACCACCACCAGTAATATTCTTATTACAACTCACTATAATCCCGATGGAGATGCATTGGGATCGTCGTTGGGTCTCTACCATTATCTGCATTTGAAGGGGTATTCAGCAAAAATCCTTGTTCCCAATGAGTATCCTGATTTTTTGGGTTGGATGCCTGGAAATTCAGATATGACAGTCTATTCCAAAAACCAATCTGAGGGAGACGCCCTTATTGATTGGGCTGAAGTAATATTTTGTCTTGATTATAATGCAATTCAAAGGGTTAACCTTTTTTCTGATAAGCTAATAAATGCCAAAGGCGTTAAAGTTTTAGTTGACCATCACTTGCAGCCGGAGCCGCAGTTCGATTACATGTTTTCAATGATAGAAACCTCATCAACCTCCGAACTTGTTTATGACTTGATCTGTGCATTGGGTGATCAGGATATTATTGATAAAAATATTGCCATGTGTCTGTATGTGGGAATTATGACAGATACGGGTTCTTTCAGTTTTGCATGCAATCTGCCTCATACCTACGAAGTAGTTGCAGAACTGGTGCGAAGAGGAGTTGATACAGAGCAGGTGCATCGTTTGGTTTATGATACTTATTCAGAGCAAAGGATGCGTCTTTTGGGGCATTGCCTTAGCGAAAAACTTACTGTCGTAAAAGATTGTGCAACAGCTTACATCTGGCTGAGCAAAGACGATATGAAAAAGTTTAAAGTCCAGCCCGGTGATACTGAAGGCATTGTCAACTATGCACTTTCCATAAAAGGAATAAGCTTTGCAGCCTTATTCACCGAGAAGCCGGACAAAGTCAGGATTTCATTCCGATCTAAAGGAAACTTCTCGGTAAATGACTTTTCCAGAAATCATTTTAATGGAGGTGGTCACCGAAATGCTGCNNNNCAAAGTGCAGCCCATCAGAGCAGTTTTTTACAGCCTTAACTTCAGTTTATGAGTCGCTCACACTTTTCAGTTATTGTAAATGTGCTGATTCTTTTAGTTTTTGTTTCTTGTGCAGGAAACAAAAAAAGGGAGAATGGCAGTATAAACGATTCAAAATTGCTTGAGGAATCTCTGGTTAAAGCCAATAAACAAGCTGTAAAAGCTGAAAATGAACAAATTGAGAATTTCATAAAGCGTTACAACTGGCAAATGGTTGAAACGGGAAGTGGACTCAGATATAATATCTACTTCTCCGGAACAGGAGAAAAAGCTCAGGCCGGGAAAATCGCTGTATTAAAATACTCAACCAGACTTATTACCGGCGATATTGTTTACTCTTCGGACATAGATGGGTTAAAAGAGTTTATGATTGGTCGGGGAGGTGTTGAAAGTGGATTAGAGGAAGGAATATTATTGCTCAGGGTAGGCGACAGGGCGAAATTTATCATACCTTCGCACCTTGGTTTTGGCCTACTGGGCGATCAGGATAAAGTGCCTCCCAAATCAACTTTGATTTATGATATTGAATTAGTATCACTCAATTGATAACCAATAAATTAACAAACAATAACCAAAAATGATCAAAAGAAAACACCTTGTAATGCTTCTGTCTATTGGGATGGTAGCATTTTTTTACGCTTGTTCGGATTATCCCGGATTTAAGAAAAACGATGACGGACTTTATTACAAGTTCCATGTGAAGGGGGATGACACAACTACCCTCAGCACCGGAATGATCCTCACCCTGAAACTTAAATATGAGATTAACGATTCAGTGTTATTCAATTCGGACGAAATGAACGAAAAGTTCATGCTTCCACTTGAGATTCCTTCCTATAAAGGTGACATTTACAGCGCTTTGGCTATGATGAAACCCGGCGATAGCGCTACTTTCATTTCAAGCGCGGATTCATTTTTTATGAAAACGGTCAGACTACCTCAGGTTCCCGATTCTGCTTTTATCGGAAAGAAGATTTATTTCCATATTAAGCTGATCTCCGCAATGACAAATGAGCAATTGCAGGCTGAACAGCAAGCTGAACTCGAGCT
>DHVX01000024.1 GCA_002412885.1 Bacteroidales bacterium UBA5197 | reverse complement strand
AAAGAAGTAATCCGCCGCCATGTTGAGTTTCTCGACATCGACCGCCCGCTATACAACGATCACAATGCCATGAAAGCACTGGTTAAGTCCTGCGAAATTCTTGAAGAGGTAGAAAATGAGATAGGCTCACTGGAATAAACAGCTCAGGCCAAGGTCGTTTAGCAGAGGTATCGGATTGGGATATATAATGAAGAAATATCCTTCGACTCCGCTCAGGAGGACATCGTATAGGGTTGAATATGTGTTTATTAAATGAAGCAATACTCCCCAAGCACGAATATCACACTGAGTGGAGTCGATTGTTCTAACTAAAACGACATCGCATTTCAGCACGAAAAACCTTTTCAACCGATTGTTGAAAATCCATTACTTTTGCAGCCCGCCTGAAGCGGGCTGCTTTTGTCTGAAATATAATCCATGGAAACGAACTCAAACACTCAAATACCCAATCCAACTAATCCCGCAAAACGGCCATCCTCCCTGTCGATGCTTTGCATACTAACATTTATAGGAAGTGGAATTTCTCTCATTTCATCAATCTTTGTGGTGGCAGCATTTCATGCAATTCCACTGTTAATTGAGCAGACCAAAATGCCCGAAGCGGAACAAATGCTTAATATTATTACGGCAGCAGGCAGACCTTTCTTTGCATACATGGGTATATTATATGCTGCTTCACTGGCAGGCGCAATAATGATGTGGAAACTCCGGAAAACGGGCTTTCATTTTTACGTTTCTTCGCAATTGTTGATGCTTGCGTTGCCTTTAATTATGATTGCCGGCTATCAGATACCATTCACAACCATACTTCTCACAGCATCTTTTGTGCTCGGATATGCACTAAATTCAAGGTTTATGCGCTAAATACCTCCCAAACATCAATATTTATCAACATTTTTGACATTTTTATCAACTATATATTGACTTTGCTGCATACATTTTAGTACTTTAGCGTCTGAAATTGAAAAAAAAATCAATTTGAATAAAGAATATCCGTTGAACGACAACAATATTCTTGCGCATCAAAAAACCAACAGATTTTTTTATCTGAGGATTTTGTGTACGGTTTCATTAATTGGCAGTTTGTTTTGGCTTCTGATTTACCTGGCAGATTATACCGGTTTAAACTTACTCACACTTCAGGAAAAATATTCTTCGCGGTTTGTTTTTACAGGCATTTCAGCATTGCCAATGGCAATATTTTCAGCATTCTCTGGTATTGGTGCACTGCTGATGTGGCGATTAAAAAAGATTGGCTTCTACATTTACTTTTTATCGCAGTTTCTTCTTTTCAACTACCCTCTCCTCTTTTCAGGTCCGGAACACTTTGATTTAAACGAATTGTTTTTCACCACCATCTTTATCCTGCTTTACGGGATAAATCTGGGCAACATGAAAAATTAATCAAACATTTTGAATTCAAAATGTAAAAAAGTCTCAAAAGTGCCTGCTAGCAAAATTTTCATCCGTTAAGTATTGTGAATTAAGGACAAGAAATCTAAATAAAACCAGATTCTTGCGAAAAAACTGTTTTGTCAGGGTTTTTTAACCCGGCATTAATGGTACGTTAAAGTTGTTGCTTAATTAAACAATTTTATCATGGATGTGCCCTATTCAAACCAAGTAACCACTTAAAAAGGAGGTCCTCAGACAGAAGTAACTCTTAAAAAGCAACCATTATCAATCTGAATTTTCACCAAACAACTATTGTTTTACAATTTACTCATTAAAAACACACACTATGAGAAAATTTACATTAATGCTTGCGCTTCTGATTTTCGCCGGAGTGCAGGTAATTCTGGCACAAACTACTGTCAAAGGAACAGTTACAAGTTCTGAAGATGGCAAGGGGATTCCGGGTGCCACTGTTGTCATTAAAGGAACCCAAACCGGAGTAACAACTGACATGTCAGGAAATTACTCCCTGACAGTACCAGCCAATGCCAAAGTTCTGGTCTTTTCATTTGTGGGGATGAAAGCTCAGGAAATTGAAATCGGTGGAAGAACCACGGTAAATGTTTTACTGCAGCCCGAAGTCATGGACATCGAGGGTGTAGTTGTCACTGCACTGGGCATCTCCAGAGAGAAGAAATCCCTCGGTTATGCAACTCAGAACGTTAGTGGCGAAGACATGAACCGGGTAAAATCCGACAACTTTATCAACAGTCTTTCGGGTAAAGCTGCCGGAGTTCAGGTTAAAGCCAACAATAACATAGGTGGATCAACCAACGTCATTATCAGGGGCTCTTCCTCTCTTACCGGAAACAACCAGGCTTTATTTGTTATTGACGGCATTCCTGTTAATAATGACAATACCAACAACGCCGGGCAGATTTCAGGTCGTTCAGGATATGACTATGGCAATGCAGCATCAGATATCAATCCAAATGACATCGAAAGTATGAGCATTTTGAAAGGTGCTGCTGCTACTGCTCTATATGGATCAAGGGCTGCCAACGGGGTCATCATGATCACGACTAAAAAAGGCACCAGAGGCAAAACCAAAACTCTGGGGGTTTCAATAAACTCGAACATTACAACCGGCTTCGTTGACAAAAGCACCTTCCCTAAATATCAGACCAATTATGGGGCCGGATATGGCCCTTATTACAGCGATGGTGACTATCCGGGTTTTGAGAACTATTATGATGTAAACGGTGATGGTGTAATTGACTATAATGTTCCTACTTATGAGGATGCTTCATTTGGCCAGAAATTTGACCCAAGCATTTTAGTTTACCAATGGGATTCTTATTATGCCGCTTCACCTAACTATCTTAAGCCTACACCATGGAAAAATGCTGAAAACGGACCTATTTATTTCTTTGATAATTCCCTCTCATTGACCAACAGTATTGAAATCGCTGGTGGTGGAGAAACATCTGATTTCAGGCTTTCTTATTCAAACCTCGATCAGAAAGGGATTATGCCCAACAGCCATTTGAAAAGAAATAATGTTCTTTTTACAGGATCTTACGATGTTCTCAAAAACCTGAAGATTACAGCCTCCGCAAACTATATAAATACCAACGGACTTGGACGTAACTCAACAGGATACAGCGATAACATCATCTCCTCATTCAGACAATGGGCTCAAACCAATGTTGATTACAAAGATCAGAAGGACCTATATAATCTGACAGAAGAAAACATCACATGGAACCCCAAGGCTCCGGATGATCTGACTCCTGCTTACTGGGACAATCCATACTGGGTTCGATATAAAAATTATCAAACCGATAACCGCGACAGAGTAATAGGATATCTGCAAGCCGACTGGAAACTAAATGATGATTTCAGCATTATGGGCCGCACTTCCATTGACAATTACAGCGAATTGCAGGAAGAACGCAAGGCTATTGGCTCTGTAGCCGGTGAGCTGGGTGTTGGCCGGAATGATGTTACATCCGGTTACTCACGATTCAACCGCACCTTTATGGAAACCAATTTTGACCTTATGGGTAAATATTACAAACACCTGAACGATAAATTCAACCTTACCGCCCTTCTCGGTACCAATATCCGCCGTGTGAAGATCGACCAGGTATTTGCTTCAACCGATGGTGGATTGATCGTACCTGACTTATATTCGCTAAGCAACAGTATCAATCCAATGCTTAATCCGGAGGAGAGACTTCAGGAAATCGGCGTCAATGGTATATATGCCAGTGCTTCGCTTGGTTTTATGGATATGGTATTCCTTGATGCAAACATCAGGAGAGACCAATCATCCACATTACCGGAAGAAACCAACGCATACTTCTATCCCTCTGTTTCCGGAAGTTTCCTTTTTTCCAATTTGATGGAAAATACTACATGGCTGCAATTAGGAAAGCTAAGACTTGGTTATGCTGAAGTTGGTAACGATGCTCCATTTGCCAGTATCAAAGATACCTACACACAGAATACTACTTTCGGAACAACAGCATTGTTTTCGCTTCCAAATACAAAAAACAATGTTGATCTGAAACCTGAAAGAACAACCAGTTTGGAAGGCGGAATTGAATTGACTATGTTCAGCAGTCGTGTAAAATTTGATTTATCACTCTACAAAAACAACACTGTTGACCAGATTATTCCTGTAGCTATCTCATCAGCCACAGGTTATACCTCCAAATTTGTAAATGCAGGAGAAGTTGAAAACAAGGGTATTGAAATTCAGCTCACAGGAACCCCAGTTGTTAACAATGATTTCAGGTGGGACATTACCTTCAACTGGGCAAAAAACAACAATGAAGTTGTTGCTCTTGCTGATGGCCTCGATGTCCTCCAGTTGGCAGCTCTTCAGGGTGGAGTTACCATCAATGCCCGTGTAGGCCAGCCTTATGGAACCATTCAGGGAACCGATTATGTTTATCACGAAAACGGACAAAGAATCATTGGTGCTGACGGATATTTTGTCAGAAGTTCAACATCTGACAAAATCATTGGCAACATTAACCCTGACTGGATTGGTGGTATCAATAACCGTTTACATTACAAAAGTTGGTCCTTCAGCTTCCTGATCGATATGCAACAGGGTGGCAGTATTTTCTCTCTGGACCAGTGGTACGGAATGGCTACCGGTTTATATGAAGAAACAGACTTTACCAATGATCTAGGCAATCCTGTCAGAGATCCGCTTGATTATAACGATCCTGAAATTGGATGGACTTCAGGTTATACGGCCAACAGTGGAGGTATTCTTCTCGAAGGTGTAAAAGCAGACGGAACTCCCAACACCAGGCGAGTATCAGGTGGCGATTACCGTGTATTCGGGTATTCAAGAAATCCCAACTCTGCTTTCGTTTACGACGCCAACTTTATCAAATTGAGAGAAGTTGTGATATCCTACTCACTTCCAAGGGAACTCCTGGCCAAAACCTTTATCCATGGCGCTACTTTTAGTGTAGTAGGGTCGAACCTATGGATCCTCTCCAAAGATCTGCCACATGCCGACCCGGAAGCAAGCCAGAGTTCAGGCAATGTTCAGGGATGGCAGAGCGGTGTTATGCCAAGCACCCGGAATATTGGTTTCAGTATTAACTTACAATTCTAAAAACGAGGAACTATGAAAAAACTAATATTTATCTTAATGGTTTTGACAGGATTTGCATCTTCCTGTACTAAAAACTTTGAGGATTTCAATACAGACAAGAAGCGACCAACCGAAGTCCCCGGCGATTTCTTATTTGCAAATGCTCAAAAAGCACTGGCCGATCAGATTGCCAGTACGAATGTGAACCTCAACGTGTGGAAACTGTGGGCCCAATACTGGACAGAAACCACCTATACAGACGAAGCCAACTATGATATTGTTAACAGAACCATAGCTGACAATACCTTCCGGGTTTTCTACCGCGATATTCTGGCTGACTTGAATGAGGCCCGTAAAGTAATTACAGCTGAATCTGCCATTGGCGAACTTGCAATTGCCAACCAGCGTAACAGGCTTTACATTATTGATCTGCTGGAATGTTACAGCTACAATCACCTTCTCGAAGCTTTCGGCGACATACCTTACTCTGAGGCGCTTGATATTACCAACCTTTCACCAAAGTATGACGATGCGCTCACTGTATATAAAGACCTGCTCTCGAGATCAAAAGCTGCTGCAGAAGGTTTAAATGCCGGTTCAATCAACGAATTTGAGGTTGGTAGTTTCGGTGAAAATGACCTATATTATGCTGGCGATGTTGCCATGTGGATAAAATTTGCAAATTCACTACAGGTAAAGATGGCCATTACCCTTGCTGATGCCGATAATGCCACTGCAAAATCATACATAGAATCAGCATATCCGGGAGCTTTTACTATGGGTGAAAATGCCAATTTGGTTTATCTGGGTGGATCAAACTCAAACCCATTGTATATAGACATGGTTCAGAGTGGAAGGGATGACTTTGTTCCGGCAAATACCATCATTGACATTATGAATGCATTGAATGACCCGAGACGAGATGATTATTTCTTTGCCAACGGCGAAATCTACCAGGGTGGAATCTATGGAGAAAGCAGTCCGTTTGGACAGCTTTCGCACGTTTCCGATCCTATTCAGGCTCCCACTTTCCCAATGGTATTGCTCGACTATACAGAAATTGCTTTCTATCTTGCCGAGGCAGCCGAAAGAGGCTACGCAGTTGGTGGCAGTGCTGAAAGTTATTACATCAGTGGTATAACTTCTTCAATCCTTCACTGGGGAGGAACCGCAACCGATGTATCCGATTATCTGGCACAAACTTCGGTTGCCTATTCAACTGCAACCGGAACCTGGAAACAAAAAATAGGAACACAGGCATGGCTCGCTTATTATGTCAGGGGAATGGAAGGTTACACTTCGTGGAGAAGACTTGACTTCCCGATTCTCAATATTGCTCCGGCCATTGAAACCTACGATGAAATTCCTGTCAGGTTTACCTATCCAATCAGAGAGCAAACGCTGAACGGAGCCAATTACGCTGCTGCTTCATCTGCCATTGGAGGAGATGAATTAACAACCAAGCTTTTCTGGGATAAGTTCTAAAGGGGCATACTTTCTCAAATTTTGCCATTTAACCAGAAACCCGGCCTATTTGATAGCCCGGGTTTCTGGTTTTTTTATCTGGCTTCGCAAAATAATGTCAAAAAAATATTATCAACAACGATTAATTGCATAGCTCTCATTATTAGTGCATTACAAGCGACAGGAAATTATTCTTTAAAAAAAATAATTATTTCAAGAAAATGTTTTTTGAGGTGAATGATACCTCTGCATTATTTTTTTGTTAAATTTGTTGCCTAAGTAACCAATTTTATCATATATTGCGCCAAATTTAACCAACTAACCATCTAAAAAGGAGGTCCTCAGCGAGAAGTAACACCTTAAAACCAACCATTACCTAACAAAAAATTTCACTAAACACTTATTGTTTAACAATTTACTCATCAAAAACACACACTATGAGAAAATTTGCAATGATGCTTGCACTTCTGATTTTTGCCGGAGTGCAGGTAGTTCTGGCACAAACCATTACAGGTACAGTTACCAGTTCTGAGGATGGCAAAGGCATCCCCGGCGCTACTGTAGTTGTAAAAGGTACCACCGTTGGTTTAACTACCGACCTGAGTGGTAAGTACTCTATCAACGTTCCTTCAGGCGGACGTACTCTCCAGTTTTCGTTTGTGGGAATGAAAACCAAAGAAGTGGCCATTGGCAGCCAAACAGTTATCAATGTAGTTCTCGATCCCGACGTGCTTGACATTGAGGGAGTTGTAGTAACTGCACTTGGTATCAGCCGTGAAAAGAAATCTCTGGGTTATTCCGTTCAGGAAGCAAGCGGAGAAGAAATGACACGTGCAGCAAATCCAAGTCTGGAATCTACTATCTCCGGTAAATTTGCTGGTGTTCAGGTTCGTCAGTCTTCAGGTATGCCAGGCGCTCCATCACAGATTTATATTCGTGGTGCACGTGCATTCAGTGGAAACAATGCTCCACTTTATGTAATTGACGGTATGCCGGTTTCCAGTGAAAGTGATTACTCTTCGAATGTTACCGGAGCTGCTTTTACTAACCGTGCTTCTGACATAGATCCCAACGACATTGAGTCAATCAACATTCTGAAAGGACAAGCTGCTGCTGCTCTTTACGGACAGAGGGCTTCAAACGGGGTTATTATCATTACAACCAAAAAAGGTAAAAATGCCACCACAGGCAAACCCGTTGTATCTTTCAGCAGCAACATGACCATTGACAATATTTCGAGACTTCCCGAAGTACAGACAACTTATGCTCAGGGTTCCGGCGGAAATTTTGCTCCTGCCAATTCATTTACCTGGGGACCTAAAATCACCGACCTTCCAAAAAACGCTACCTATGGTGGTGATAATTATGAAGGATTCGCCGGTCAATTTTTCGACCCATATAAAGGCAA
>DHVX01000008.1 GCA_002412885.1 Bacteroidales bacterium UBA5197 | reverse complement strand
AATGGAATTGCAGATGTATGATAAAATTCATTATCAAACTCAATAGTCGGTAAACTATTTAGAAGTTCGCGTTTTTACATATTCATATGCCATTTTTCACTTTTCTTTCTTCACTTTTCACTTAATAAGCTCCTACAAAGAAGTTCGCGTTTTTACAAGTTATATGCCATTTTTCCTCGTTATCGCATAATCATTTCTGATATTTATTAACTTATGGCCCTCAAATTGAATCATATAAAAATTAATACAAAAACAATTAAAAACGGTATTACCTTTTTAAATATTCTGGATTAATAAAAAGGATGCTTATGATAATATTTGGAGCAAGCATCCCCTGTTTGCATTCACAGAATCCGGTTGTGCAAAAAGTGTTCAACCAATAATTCGTTTGGTTCTAGCACGAAGTCTGTAGGTATATTTAAACCATGTAAATAAAGGATAAATCCAGAAGATATTAATAAAATAAATTCAGATTTAAAAATACCGGGCCGTTGTAGTACGGCAAACCATAAAAACCATAGTTACAGAGAAAGGAGGAAAACTCATTGTGGCAGGAAATGCCGCTGTTACATCACCCCGGAACACAGACAAATTAAATAATTTTAACCGGCTTTTTACCGGCCACGGGGAGTTGGCTGCCTTTGCCCTAGGAAGCTGATAAGCAACCACTCCCCTGCCAACCGGTAACGAGCGCAAAATTACTAAAACTATGAAAAATAAACTATTCTTTTTTGCGTTCTTCTTTGCAGTAATGTTTTCTGCTTCAATTACACAAGCACAGATGAAATACTGGACCACACCATCTTTAAAGTTTAACATGTCAACTTCTACCCCATTATCAACTGCATTGCCAGGCCCTGGTGGTGCATACTCTGTTGCTAACGGGGTTTATGATGATAATGGGAACATATTGTTTTATGTTCGCGATTACAATATTTATGGCCCTACCGGACAAAGTGTCGGTGTACTACCCGGGTATAATATGAGTATCTGCAATGAAGTTTATACAATTTTAAACCCCGAAATTAATATAGTACCTATACCTGGTACCTGTCGTCAATTCTATGTAATTTACAGTATGGACAACCCAACTGGGAATTCCCCTGTTTTGTATGTAAAAGTTAACTGTTCAAGTACTACACCGGTTGTTACTTATAATGGATCGGTATATGCCAGTTGCCCGGATGCCTCAGGCGAGTATTACTCCGCTTGGTATTCCATACCATTTTTTGTTTCAAATCATGGAGGTGTTGATAATACAGGAATGGCTGTTTCAAAAGTAATTTCAGGAAGTGGATTAACAGCAAAGCGATTTCTGTTTTCAGTCGGTGATGGTGAAGTCGTTAGAAGTGAAATCACCAGTTCCGGAATTTCTACTGGCATACCTGTTGTGAATGCTGCTGAACTACAGATTGATATTCTAAATTTTGAAGCTTATGAAGCTGAGCTTTCTTGGGGTACCAATTATTTGGCATGGTCTTCCGATAATGGAAAGGTACATGTAATTAACATTTTCCCATTAAGTGGTAATTATGTATCTGGAAGTTATCAAAGCTATTCCATACCTGGGGCAAAAGGAATCGAATTCACACTGTATACTACAAATCCCAAACTTTACGTTTCTGGGCAGAATGGATTAACAGAGATTCTTACTTCGAATCAGTCACAATCCTTGATATCTACCGGCACATTTGATCTGACAAATACACATCTTGAGTATGCTAAAAATAACAGGATTTACGGAATTTCTCCAACTTATAACGGGCAAGGTGAACTGATAGCTACAACCTTGGTTGGTATTAACTGGGGCAATAATACCTTTACTTCAGTCAATGCAGGATTTGATTCCAGATATTTAGAATCAGGATCATATACCTACGGTGTATTTACTCTACCGGACCAAATTGATGGCGAAAATTATGCTTATTTTAATGGAACTCCGGCGGTTCTAATCTCAAATTTTACCATTAACGGAAGTGTTCCTATTGGTAATTGTGATGAAGGAGGATATGGCAAGTATTGCCAGAATAGTGCGTTAAGTTTCAATGCAACGTATTCATCCGGCACTCCGGTGCAATACAAATTCGACATTCAGGCTGTTGATTGGGGATGTAACTTTATTACCGGTGCGGGATTAATGAACTACCACGGAGCCTGGACGAACGGTACTCCAACGGCAAATCTCGATCTGCGTACATTGACTTCAAGTGGGGTAAACCTGGGAAACTGTCAGGGCGGACTGGTTATGATTACCTATTCTGTTAAAGATGCTTGCGGTACAATCAACACAAGATCAAAAGTTGTAAATATGTATGTCCCGGTACCTCCTGTTGTTGACCTTGAAATTTACAATAAGAGCAACCCCCAGACTTATCTCGACCCATCTCAGAACATAAATTTGCCTGTTCTTTGCGGTAGTGCTTCTATTGGATACAGAATAAATAATAGTACTGGTACTATCACTTATTTGACTGTTTTGATTGAGCAAGTCTCTCCTTACAAATTAATCTATAACAGAACAACCACGGTAAATGGGGTAAATAACCTCACTTATGAAAACCTGAACAATTACTGTATCAATTCAACTGTTTGGGACCAATATTCTGGGTTTGAATCTTGTAATACCGGCAGCTATACAGGATGGACCGGTTATTTCGCTTACACCAATGGGTTGTTATCGTATAACAAAACCTTTAAACTTACTGTTACTGTTGGCAACCAATGTGGATCGAGCACAAACTGGAGTTACCTGAAAGTAAACTCAATAGGCAATAAAATGGCAACAGCCGACAATGAAACAGGCTACAACCAAGCTGAAGAATTATTGGTTTATCCCAATCCTGCTTCCGATCAGATAACTGTTCAATTTAACAATCTTACCGAAGAGAATTATCAGATTGATGTTGTGGATATGACTGGCAGGCAGGTTTTATTGCTTCTGCCAGATACAAAAATAGAGAAGGGTATTTTTGAAAAATCTTTTGATATCTCGATACTCCGAAGTGGCATCTATTCTTACCGGGTTAAATCAGCAACATGTATTAAAACTGGGCTGATCTCCAAATTCTAATACTGTCGGGCACATCTGATTCCAATAGAATCAGATGTGCCTTTTTAAACAAAAATTACAAATATGAAATTGCATTGGTATTCCATCATATTGCTGATTCTTTGGAGTTCCCCCAATTGTGCAATTTCCCAAAACCTGGTTTACAATCCTTCATTTGAAGAGTTTACAAATGATTGCAATTCCGTGAATTTCGGTGCTATGCAATCTAGTTTCACAAATCTGCCAAAGTGGTACTCTTTACATTCCGGAACAGCTTTTTTTAACATTTGCGCAAATGATCCTACTTTATCTTATAATATACCAAGAAATACTTTAGGGTTTCAATATCCAAAAACTGGTAACGGATACACTTGTTTTATAGCTTATTATTACGAAGGTGCTGGAGATTTTAGAGGTTATATAAGAGGAGAGTTCAATGATGTATTACAAATGGATTCTGTTTACTGTGTTGAATACTATTTAGTTCTCGCTGAGCTCGGTTCCAATGGTGCCATTATGAATGTTGACGCTTACCTGAGTGACACCATCCCCGCTTATCCTCCCTGGCTGCCCCCTGAATTATTGCTAGAATTACCAGCTCAGGTCAGGTCAAAACAAATATTAAACGATAGTATAAACTGGATGAAGGTAAGTGATCTATATAAAGCCAAGGGGGGAGAGCGATATATTACCATTGGCAATTTTATGTCAAGAGAGAGAACCACTAAAGAAAGCTGGAGCCAGATGCCAAATCATTCCACTATTGTGCATTATTTCCTCGATGATGTAAGCGTAGCCCCTGCCGGAGTTACAGCCCCCGCGCTTGGGGCCGATACCATACTTTGTCGCAACGAAATGCCTTACAGACTTAATGCACCCGGTGGTTATGACTCCTATCTGTGGAGCACCGGACAAACAAGCCAAAGTATTGATGTTTACAATCAGGGAAAATACACACTTACCTGTTCTCTTGGCGATTGTGGTAGCCTGAGCGATGAAATTGTTATAACATTTGATACTCCGCTGCTCAGTCTTACCAATGAGAAAACTATCTGCAGGGGTGATACAGCAACTATTTCCGCCCCACCGGGCTTTGCGCAATACCGCTGGAGCAATGGTGATACAACACAAATATTGCGCACTACACTTGGTGGAACCTTCTACCTTATAACCACTGACCGCTGCGGCACACAGCTTGACTCGGTAAAAGTTATGGTTGATACCATCCCAACCGGTATAATTAAACTTGGCAACGACACCACCCTTTGCCAAAACGGAAAAGATTATCCCATTTTGCTTTCAGCCAATACCGAACTGCCCAATTACTTTTGGAGCAACGGAGACACAACCATGCAAACCACAGTTGACAGCAGAGGCATTTATAAATTAAGCAGTAATTTCATCTGTGGTGAGGTAAGTGACGAAATTTTTGTGGATGTGTGTCCTCCTGTTATTGACTTCCCGAATGCATTTACCCCAAACGGCGATGGACTCAACGATACATTTGGCCCGGTACAAACCAATATGTTTATACAAAGTCTTCTGATTTACAACCGCTGGGGAGAACAGGTTTTTGAAGGCAGATCCCCCGGCTATCAGTGGGATGGCAATTACCTTTCCAAACCTGCACCTTCCGGCATATACGCTTACAGAATTTTGTATTCGCCCTATGATGCCAGTGGAAAACTCTTTACACAAAAGGGGTGTGTTGTGTTGATCAGGTAAAGTTCAGAGCTCCTAAGAAATTCACGTTTTTACATATTGGGAGTGTCTACAGAACTGTGTCTATGCCATTTTTCCTAGTTATCGCCCACTCTAACAGGCAAGCTACTTTTCGTTTTTCCTCGTTATCGCTTCGCGCCTGCCTGCCTGGCGCAGTCGGGCAGGCTCCCGAGGCAAGCACTTTTTGTTTGCAGAACTATACCATAATATATATACAACATTAAAAACAGGAGTCTGCCGGATTCTAACGAAGCAAGCCACTTTTCTTTCTTCACTATTTAAACTTTTCGTTTTTCGTTTTTCACTTAATAAGCTTTTCACTTTTCGTTCTTCGTTCTTCACTTATTAAGCTTTTCGTTTTTCGTTCTTCACTTTATAAGCTTTTCACTTTTCATTTTTCATTTTTCACTTATTAAAGGTGTGCAAAATAATTTATATAACTGCAGCTATATTCAAAATATTATCATTCGGGTACATGTAGATAATACACTAAAAGCCACTTATCAGGGATATTGTTAACAATGCAAAATAAATTGTTAATAAAAAAAATAATCTAAATAATTTGTAGTTTGGTTCAAATGTTTTATATTTGCCGCTCATTGAACACATAATATAGAAAAGCAATGGTTGAAGAAAATATTTTTGGTATGCGTTTGCTGGCCGCAAGAAAGCAAGCAGGACTTTCACAGGATGGTTTGGTTGATCTTCTGGATGGTCGGATCAGCAAAACTGCCATTGCCCGCTATGAACGCGGCATAATGGAACCAAGGCCTGAATATGTGCAATTGCTCGCAAATGCGCTTAAACAGTCAATGGATTACTTCTACAGGCCAATGACCATCAGCATCAGTCAGATTGAATTCCGGAAAAATGAAAGCCTGGGCTTAAAAAAACAGGAAATGATCCGTGAACGCATTGCAGCTTACACCGAGCGATACATGATTCTCGAAAACCTGCTCAATCAGAATACCGAATTTGACAGGCCTCTTGCCGGAAATCTGATTACAAGTATAGAAGACATCGAGAATTGCGCCGAACAGCTGCATATTGACTGGAATCTTGGCTTAAAGCCTCTGGGACCGGTAATGAGCATGCTCGAAGAAAAAGGAATCAAAGTGCTTGAAATCGAAGCCACCGAAAAATTTCAGGGGTTTTCGGCCATGGTCGAAGAAAAATACCCTTTTATTGTTGTGCGGGCTGGCGACACTGCTGAAAGAAGACGCCTTACCGCCCTGCACGAGCTGGGCCATCTGGTGCTGAATTTCGACAAATCGCTTGATGAAAATATAGTTGAAAACTACTGCACATCATTTGCTGCAGCAGTTTTGATTCCGCGAAGTGTTGTTTACCGCGAACTAGGACCCTATCGTACCGATATTTCTAAAAAAGAACTGGGCATTATAAAAGACAGGTATGGCATTTCAGCGATTGCATTTATTCTACGTGCCGGCAACCTCGGCATATTGCCCAAACCAAGAATGATCAATCTGATTGTTATGGCACGTAAAGACAAATATGAATTGCACATAGGCAGCAATCAACTGGTTGATCATCCCGATCGCTTTGAACAACTTCTTGCCAGTGCCATTTCCGAAGGCAGGGTATCGCTTACCAAAGCCGCTGAACTCGCACAACTCGACTTAAATACACTTATGAATAACTATCTGAACAATGACTAAACGAATACTTATCGATCAGGTAGCGGCACACGACCTGATAAAAAGCAGATTAATGCCCATTCTCTCTCAGTCGGGATTTAGTTGTTGCTGCACAGCACTGGCATTTGAAAATCCCAAAGAAATTGAGTTATACAAAAAAATGTTCGGAGAAGGCGGAAACGATCTTGCTGAGCTATTTTTTGATGAACAGTGCCACAAAATCCTCCGAAGTACCTATCGGGATTACCGCGAATCCCGGGGAATCAGTTATTATGATGCAGCAGTATTGGTTATGGCTGCTACTCAGAATTGCTGCATCCTGGGATCTGATCCGCCTCTTTGCAAACTGGCTGCTGAATTGGGCGTTGAGGTTATCAATTACAACATATTGCTCGGGCATTTGGTTGACAGCAAACAAATGACGCTTGAAGACGCAATACAGATGGCTTTAACAATTTACTTCGGACATAATCCCGTGGCAATGCTTGACGATACAGATGAGATCTTTATTAAAATACCTGAATGGTTTGATCCTGACTATAAACTTGATTTCAGCAGCATAGCCTGAATAAATAAACTGAAAACATGAAAACAGGTACATCAAAAAGCACAGTAATGGTAAAAGTAGGGAAATCCGAGCTGGATGAACCCCGTGCAGTTACCTTTACCAACGAGCATTTCAGCTTCCGCGACCTGGAGATGGATTTGCTTGATATCTGCTTTGAAGTATCTGTTCTTTATGTACCCGAAATACAGCATTACCTTCGTCCGCGCTCCGTGGCGAAATCCGCTTATCAATACGAACCAGATAAGCGTGAAAATACCCTGAAAAAACTGGGTAAGCCATCACTGGCTCTTTCCCCTCCATATTCGATTTTTTTAAACTGATACCGTCCCCGTAAAGGACGTATGCCGGCTTTACCGGTGATTAAATCATTGGATTGTTTCAATCCGAAAAATCGAAAAATGAAAACAAAAGTAAAACGAATAACGAAGTACAAAGCCCTGTACCAGATACTCAATCAGTATACTGAGGCATTTGAGGGAGAAGCACTGGCTTCTGTCCAGGCATTTTCAACCCTTAACGATCGGCTTTCCAGCCTGGTCTCTAACCTGACCCGACCTGTCAATCTGGTCTATCAGCAAAGGATCAATAACCGCGAAAGCTTTGTGAGGGAATTGGAGCTTGCCATAAAATTAGGTTTAACAGTTGGCCGAAAAACCGGTGATGCCGATCTCGAAGCTACCGCGCTCAATTATCGCACTACCATGCGCGGGGTATCAGATTACAAGCTTTACGAAAAAGCAGTGCATCTCAAGGAGCTGCTCCAGCCGCACATTGCTATACTCGATGAACTGGGCAACAAAACCGATCTGTTGCAGAAACTGACCGAACACATTCAGGAGTTCTCTCAGGCACTCACAACAACCGGTTTAACGCTTAACCAGCGCAAATCGGGCCGTAGTGAGGTTAACGCACTGCTGCGCGAAGGCAATCTGCTGCTTAGCCGCGAGATTGACGGACTCGTAGAGATGCGTAAAGCTGACTACATCGAGATGTACAACCTCTACAAGTCTATGCGTACCCGTCGCCGCTCACAAAGTAAGGCAGGTGAAAAACCCGGTCTTTCTGACATCAGCGGAATGGTATCCGATGCAGCCACCGGTTTGCCGGTGCCAGGTGCACAGATTACTCTGGTACAGCAGGCTTCGGTGATTGATGTTGACCACGATGGTTTCTTTGTTTATGAGGAACTTCACAGTGGATCTTATACCGTGGGCTGTTTTGCCCCCGGCTATCAGGTTCCTGAAAGTGTAGTTGTAACCCTCGGCTCTGAAGACAGCGTAGAAATCAACTTTGAACTGCAGGCCGTTAACCCATTGCTCAACTGATCAAACGGTTAATAACAATGCCTTGAAAAGCAAAGACGCGGGAAACTGCGTCTTTGTTTTTTTTATAGGAAGGGGGCGATATTTAAATGGGTTTTAAATAGTGTTTAAATGGTGTTTAAAAAGTTGAAAATGATTGTGTGATAGTTGGGATATTTAAAAAGGTGTTATATTTGGGGCGGTGATACGATTTGTTGATGTAGACAGATGGTGTTAATAAGTCAGGTATATACGCAGTATTGTGTATTTCCTATCGATTACGGCCAAGTGTAAAAAAACCGCACAGCAGTTTAATTGCAACTTAAATGACACACAATAAAAATGAAACAACCGACACACAACCAAAATTTGCAAAAGAGCTGTTTTCATGCCGACTAACTCACAATATGAAATAAAGTATTTATTATGGCAACTGAAGAAAATCAAATTGAAAACTGGCAAAACAGTCATATCTTAAAGCTTCGTGATTTTAAGGAGCCAACAGTTATAGAAACGCCTGACCCATCCGAATTAAGGAATATTGTAGAGCCTTGGTTGACAGCATTATTTCAAAGTGAACATCTAACTCTTTTAACAGGTGCTGGAATTTCATCTGCAGTTCATTTTATCGCAAAAGGAAGTTCCGGTGCTGGAATGGGACACATGGATTTCTCTTTTTATGCTAAAGAAATAAAAATTTCATCAGAGGAATCTGCAAAAAGATCAGGAAGAGGAGAGGCAAATATTGAGGATGAAATAAGGGCATTAAATGAATTAATAAGAGGATTGGAAATTATAACTTCTACTGGCGCAAAACCAAATTTAATAGAAAAAATAGACTCTTTAAAAACGGATTTGGAAACAGGGATCACTAATTTTGCTAATTCTGTACTTGAATCAGAAAGGGATATTGTAACCTCAGAAAAAGAAGAACCTGCGGAATACCTAATGAACTTTTTACTAAGTTTTGCAAGTAGGATTGCTACACGGGAACGCTTAAATATCTTTACTACTAACTATGATAGGATTATTGAATTTGGTTCTGAATTAGCTGGTCTTCACTTAATAGACAGATTTGTTGGTACTATTTCTCCAATTTTTCGTTCTTCAAGATTAAATATTGATATTCATTATAATCCACCTGGCATACGTGGAGAGCCAAGGTACTTAGAGGGTGTAATAAATTTCACCAAACTTCATGGTTCATTGGACTGGATTGAAAAAGATAAGACAGTAAGGCGCTTTTCATTACCTTATGGGGCTGAAGATATCAAAACATATAGCCATGATGGTAGTTTAATGATTTATCCAAACTCATCAAAAGATAGAGAAACAGCAGAGTATCCATATGTAGAACTTTTCAGAGATTTTGCTAGTTCAGTAATAAGACCAAATTCTACAGTTGTTACATATGGTTATAGTTTTGGTGATGACCATATCAATCGGGTTCTATTGGATTTATTAACGATACCTTCAACACACCTTGTTATAATTGCTTTTAATGATATTGGAGATAGAATTAGAAATTTCTATTCAAGAGCTAAACGACCAGTTCAAATATCTCTAATGCTTGGTAATCATTTTGGGGATATAAAAACTTTAGTTGATTATTATTTACCAAAACCTGCGATTGATAAAACTACTTATAGAATGGTTGATTTATTAAAAGCTCGTGGTACAATATCTTCATTGCCTAATCAAACAAAAGTTGAAGATAATGAGTAGAACTCCAATTGAAAATCAGGCTTCATTAAGAGTTGGCGTTGTTGAATTTGTTTCACCTGACGAAATAAAAGTACAACTCGATATAGATGCACCAGATGGGATATCTGCAAATGCTGGTGTGCCAAGAGAATTTCCACGCATTAATAGTTATGTACTTGTCCCAAATGAAGGGGGTAGTATCGTATGTCAGGTTGAATGGATTGCAGTAGAACGGTCTCCATTCCCTAAAAGAAAAGGATATCAAGATTATGGGTTAATCGATTTGCCTTATCCAATTAGGAAAATGAAACTTGCCCCTTTAGGAATTTTAAAATCAACAATTGAAGGCTATTTTAAATTTCAAAGAGGAGTACATTCTTTTCCAAGTATCGGTTCTCCAGTTTTAATCCCAACAGATGAACAATTAAAATCTATAATTGAATCAGGGGAAAATCGAAGGGTTTATATTGGAAATAGTCCTTTAGCAGCTAATGCAGAAGTAACAATTGACCCTGATAGGTTATTTGGCAGGCATTTAGCTGTTTTGGGTAATACAGGTAGCGGTAAATCTTGTACTGTTGCAGGGCTTATTCATTGGTCACTAGAAGCAACAACTCGAGACAAAAATGCAAATGCAAGGTTTATTATTCTTGACCCCAATGGTGAATATTCAAAATCATTTGGAGACAAAGCTAAAGTATTTAAGGTCGGAGATAATACTAATAAATTAGAAGTTCCAATATGGATGTGGAATAGTTCCGAATGGAGCACTTTTACTCAAGCAAGTACAAAAGCACAACTTCCGCTTTTAAAAAGAGCTTTGCGTGCAATGCGAAATGAACAATTAGACCCTTCTGAAGATAATCTTATTATTGCCAAAAGATATACTGGTACAGTTTTGACGGCACTTAGGCATGAAAAAAGCATTGGTTCTCCTTGGGGAAATTTTCCAAAACCAAAGCATTTTTATGAACTAGTTATTAGTTGGAAAGTAGGTTTTGACCACGTAAAATCAATAATTAATGATGAAATAGCAAAATTGGATTCATTTATTGAAAATTTATATAATTTTATCAATGCACCTGAACGAACTAAGCCGTACGGAAATCTTAATTCTAATCTAAAGGAAATCGATGAAATGATTGATTTGCTTGAAGAAACATACTTAGCATTAGGTGGTAATGAAAATGAATTATTGCCGAGGAATGAAGATATTCCGATACCATTTAGTGGTGATGTTTTTGTCAGCTATTTATCAGCTTTAGCGCAACAAACAGGTAATGAACAATACCTTGAATTTTTGATAGCTAGGATAAGAACAATGCTTGCAGATTCAAGGATGGACTCAATAATTGGAGATAAAATTGAGGTTGAATTAGATAAATGGCTTGAAAAATATTTAGGTAAAGATAATAAAACATCAATAACCATAATTGACTTGTCTTTAGTGCCTTCTGAAATTATTCATATTACTACATCTGTGATTGCAAGAATAATTTTTGAAGCATTGCAAAGATATAGGAAGTTGAATGAGAAAACGCTCCCCTCTGTATTAATTATGGAGGAAGCCCATTCATTTATTACAAAGTATAATGAAAGCGCTGAGAACAATACATCATCAATTTGCACTAAAGTGTTTGAGAAAATTGCACGGGAAGGAAGGAAATTTGGCTTGGGTCTAGTTCTTTCATCACAAAGACCATCTGAGTTGTCTCCAACTGTTCTTTCACAATGCAATAGTTTTATTTTACATCGCATAAGCAATGACCGAGACCAAGAACTTGTTAGTAAACTGCTTCCTGATAATTTTAGAGGTCTATTAAAAGAATTACCTACTTTACCTTCTCAAAGAGCCATTTTATTAGGTTGGGCATCAGAATTGCCTATTTTGGTTAAAATTAGAGATTTAACTAAAGAAAAAAGACCCCAGTCAGATGACCCTGATTTTTGGGATGTATGGACTGGTAAGGATATTAATGGAAAAGAAGTTATTAGAACGGTCGATTGGAAAAAAATTGCAGATGATTGGCAAGAAAAGACATGACAGTCAATGCTTCGTAGTTAAGCGCATTGGCTGGGCGCCTATTTCTCCAGTGAAATTAATGCATACTCAGCTTTGAAGCGTTAAGGGTCAAAAAGAGAGTTAATAAATGGAATTATCAGAAAGAAAGGGCTTGAATTCAATAATTCATTTTACTCTCTATTTTTAATTAAGCATTCTAAAAATAAAAGAATGGCAAAAAAAGGAATTGGACAAACCAAAAATCCGAGAACCGGAAAATATGTAAAGATTGACCGAGACAAGGGGAGAATAGTTTCTACCAAGAAATCACCTGGACCCTACAAGAATGTTCCTGTTATAAGAAAAACAAAGGACTGATATGATTTATTATAATCACGATAGGGAAGTAATTACTGACTTCATATCATACCTGCCGAGAACCTGCTTTATAATGACTCAGCTAGGCTTGCCTTTGCCAGAGAAATTGCATAGAATAAGAGAGGACTTGTGTGAGGAACTCAAAAAGAGGAACTTTAATGAACTTGATGCAAATTCATCTATAAAAGGAAGAGACTTCCTGAGCAAAATTTGGAGACAAGTACTCGGCGTACCACTGGGGATTGCAATAGTTACTGAAGAAATGAAAATTTCTACCATTTCAAATATTTTTTATGAAGTTGGAGTATTAAATGCCTTAGGCAAAGAAACTATTGTAATTAAATCAAAAGAATTTAGTATACCATCTGATTTTATTCGAACTGAATACATTGAATATGACGACCAATTCAATGTAAAGATAAATAAGTTTCTTGACCAAGTCGAAGAGCTTGCTGAACATTATGAACTAATGGGTGAAGAATTAGAAGCTAACCCTGTTTTAACAATTGATTACTTTAAAAGAGCATATTTGATAAATGGAAAACCTATATACTTTAAAAGAGTTAGGGATTTATTAGACAAGGAAAACTTTGATTTACAAACGAGAACTGGAATTAGGAATTTTTTGTCAACTGAAAGGAGGATTAAAACTAAAGTAGTGAAAAAATGAAAAGTCATTATTAGCATGCATCCTTAATTTCTTAAGCTCTACAGTAGAATTAAGACACGGAAATCAACCAGTTTTAAAAGTATATTTTTATGAGTATCAAAGTAATTTCAAACCCATCAATACAGCATCTCCAAGAAATTGAAGATTGGCTTATTGAAGAAGATAATCTTTTTAAAAAAGGCTTCTATTGTAATATTTCAATTATCAAGCAATCCTTCGACACGAAAAATCTAATCGTAATAACAGAGAATAAGAAAGCCATAGGGTTTTTAACGTATTATTTTTCTCATGATTTAGTTGTTGAAATTAGTATTGCGGAGATAAAACAGGATAAAAGAAAAATGGGTCTTGGCAAAGTTCTACTGGAAAATAGTTGCAATAATTTCATTAAAATGGGCGCATTGGTAGCCCAGTTAAAATGTTCTCCAGTAAGTTCAAGAAAAGCGTGGAAAAGGATGGGGTTTATGGATTTCCCGGCAGGAATTATAAGAGAGTCTGGTCTTTACTTATATAAAATATTAGTTGAAACCACATCTCTGTATTCTGGAAATGGAGATGTTGAAAGAATAGATCTATGGGATTTTGATGATCATTTTAATCAAATAGGGCCGAAATGGAGGTGGGAATTAAAACGCAAACCAGACTCAAATGTCTTAATTAAACCAATTATACAACCTGCAGGTGATGAATGGTCTGTAAGTCATAACCTCAATAGAAAATTAACTGAAAAAACAATAATGAAATATTTCAACAGGAAGAAACATGACTGTGGTTACTTTATGATCATAAAAGAGTTTGACCAGCAAAAACAGTAACCCCCTCTTGCATTACCCCCAATTTTCCCGTAAGTTTGAACTTTCAAATATCACTTTCAAAACCGAATGAACTCAAAATATAGAAAATTAGAGCTTTGCTGGCCCGGCAAAGACATTGATGTAAAGCCCGAGCCTCGAGTATTGATTGAAGACCCGGCAAAGTCGTATGGTGAGGCAGATACACAAAATATGCTTATTCATGCCGACAACCTATTGGCCTTAAAAGCTTTGGAACAAAACTTTACCGGAAAAATAAAGTGCATATACATTGACCCTCCCTACAATACCGGCAATGCTTTTGAGCATTACGACGATGGCCTGGAACATAGCCTGTGGCTGAATTTGATGAAATCAAGATTGGAAATTCTTTACAAACTTTTATCGGAGGATGGAAGTATTTGGATTTCAATTGACGATGATGAAAGTCATTATCTCAAAGTGTTGTGCGATGAACTATTTGGAAGGAAAAACTATGTTGCTTCCTGTATTTGGCAAAAAATTCACAGTACGAAAAATGATGCAAAATACCTCTCTCAAAATCACGAATATATATTAGTTTACTCAAAAAATCTTAATGACCTAAAAATTAATTTATTAGGAAGAACTGATGCAATGAATGATAGGTATAAGAACCCCGATAATGATATTCGTGGTCCATGGCAATCTGGCGATCTAGTTGCAAATGAAGAAAGGAAAAACGGTTATTATGATGTAATATCTCCATCTGGAAAATCTTTCAATGTGCCTAAAGGAAAGCATTGGGTATATGCTCAGGATACAATGGAAAAAATGATATCTGAAAATCGAATATGGTTTGGAAAAGATGGAAAGGCTTTTCCTCGAAAAAAAAGATTTCTTTCAGAAGTTCAACAAGGTAGGAAAGGTGATACTTGGTGGAGTAGCAGTGAAGTTGGTCATAATCAAGAAGCAAAGAGAGAAGTAATCGCATTAAATGCTGAAGATATTTTTGCAACCCCCAAGCCGGAGAGATTGCTCCAAAGAATTATCCAATTGGCAACGCAAGAAAACGATTTCGTCCTCGACAGCTTTCTTGGCTCCGGCACTACTGCCGCCGTTGCGCACAAAATGAACCGGAAATACATTGGCATAGAGTTGGGCGAACATTGCAATACTCACTGCTTGCCGCGCCTGCAAGCAGTTTGCGATGGCAAGGATCAGGGGGGCATTTCAAAAGCTGTTGGTTGGAAAGGTGGAGGCGGCTTCAAATTTTACAACCTGGCGCCAAGCCTGCTAAACAAGGACAAATATAACCAATGGGTGATAAACCCAAACTACAATGCTACACTATTGGCAGCTTCCATGGCCCGGCAGGAAGGGTTTACCTATAAACCCAGCGATGATATGGTGTGGAAGCAGGGTTTTGCTACCGAAAACCACTTTATTTTCACCACCACAAATCACATCACACCTGATATCTTGGAGCAAATTCTCAGCGAAATGAAGCCCGAAGAGAGTCTACGCATATGCTGTGTTTCATTTTCGGAAGGCTGCAACGATATTTCGCTACGAATTGAAATCAAAAAAATACCCGATATGATATTGGGCAAATGTGAATTTGGCAAGGAAGATTATTGCACCGAAAGCAATATCATCAATATGCCTGCCGATCCGAATGCCCCGGCCTTTGTCCCCTCGTTTGTTACCCCTGACATAAAGCCGGAAGCAGCAACAATTGAAAAAGATAAGCCTACACAAATTAAATTAATTTTCTAGTCATGGTCAAAAGCACTGAATACATTGGCAATACCATGAGTTTAAGAGACCCGCTTAAACAAAGTTTAGTGGTTTTCGATAACCTTATCAATCAGTTGGATTTGTTAGGTCCTGCTGCCATAGCTGAAAAAGAAAGCACATTAAATACAACTTACCCCCTCTTTGAAGCTTTTGAAAGGGAATTCCCCTCGGTTTGCTACTCCATTGCAACAGGCATTGGCAAAACTCGTCTGATGGGCGCATTTGTAACCTGGCTGGCGAAGGAAAAAGGCATCCGCAATTTCTTTATCCTTTCGCCTAACATTACCATTTACAATAAACTTAAGGATGACTTTGGCAACAAAGGTGCTGAAAAATATATATTCAAAGGATTGCCGGAAATTGCAAACAACGCTGTGATTATAACGGGAGAAGATTACGAAACCAAGGGTATAAAAGCCTCTGATGATTCTATTCAGATAAATATGTTTAACATCGGTAAAATAAATGCCGACATTAAAACCACTACCAAAGATGGCAGGGTGTTGCCACCACGCATCAAACGTTTCAGGGAAACGCTTGGCGACAGCTACTACAATTACCTTGTCAACCTCAAAGATCTGGTCATCATTATGGATGAATCGCATCGCTACCGGGGCGAGCGTGGTATGGATACCCTGAATGAACTGAATCCGGTGCTTGGCATTGAACTTACGGCCACTCCCATTGATGCGAGCACCAACAAACGCTTCAAAAATGTGGTTTTTGAATATGGCCTGGCTGATGCATTGCGGGATGGGAAATATATAAAAAATCCGGCAGTCGTAACCCGCGCCAACACCAACTTTGAAGGCATGGTTGCCGGTGAAATTGAAAAATTAAAGCTGAATGACGCTATTCAAATGCACCTTGATACTAAAATAGCTATTCAGAATTACGCTGCAGACAATGACCTGAATCCGGTAAAACCAACCATCCTCGTATCGTGCAAGGATACGGCACACGCCAAAAGCATTTACGATTACATGGTTTCCAGCAGTTTTTACGATGGGGAATACAAGGAAAAAGTTTTGCAGATAGATTCCACCAGCAAAACTGATGAACAGGTTGAAAAACTACTGACCCTCGAAAAACCGGGTAATCCCATTGAGATTGTGATACATGTGGATATGCTCAAAGAAGGATGGGACGTGGCAAACTTATACACCATTGTTCCACTGCGGGCAGCCAATGCCATAACCCTCATAGAACAAACCATTGGACGTGGATTGCGGTTGCCATTCGGCGGAAAACGCACCGGTGTGGAGAAAGTGGATTTGCTATCTATAATGATGCACGACAAATTTCAGGAAGTGGTGGATGCGGCAAAAGACAAAAATTCGTTGCTTTATTCCATTGGCAAAATTGAACTCACCAGATCCGACCTTAATTCACGTAAGGAAATTGTTGAATCGAGGACAAAAGATATGGTAGAACTGGAAGAAGAGGGAATCAAAATAGAACAGATTAAAGACGAACAAATCAGAAAAAAGGCCAGGAGCCGGCATATTGCGCGGACTTCTGTAAGCAGTGCAGTTCGCAGGAAAATTGCTGAAAAAACTGTTTCTACCCCTAAAGATTTGATAGATGAAAAGGTTAAAGCGACAACCATAAGTCAGGTGAAGGAAACAATAAAGGCTGAATATGCTGACCTAACTTTGAAGGAGCAGGAGAGCATCGCATTAGAGGTTGACAAGGTCTATGTTGAAGTGGTAGAGAATATCATAAGAAACAATATTCTGATTCCGAACATCCGCATCACTATATCTGAAAATAAAGGCATCATCAACGATTTTGATTTAGATACTGCATCGTTTTCTGAAAACATACTGCAACAGGAATTTGAATTGATTCGCGAAACGATTTACGACCACAAAACCGATAAGATTAAAATTACGGCACGTGAAATTGATTTTCCGGAAATAAGCATTCTCGAATTGCTCAAAAAGAAGCCTGAAATTGATTATGAAGGCAATGCCGATATTTTGTATAAGCTATGCGAACAGGCAGTAATGGCGGTAAAAGCTTCCCTAAAGAAGCCAGAAACATTGGGCGACACCGTTTTAACATACCGCGAACTGATTGCAAATAAGATATATGTTCAGGTTAAAGCCAATCTTACCATTCAAACTACCTCACAAGCCAAACCTGAACCAGAACCTTATGCATTGGTGCTTCCCTGGAACTATTCTAAAGAAAAGGGTGAAGAAATATTGGATTTCAGGACAACCGTAAGTCCAAAACTATTAACCTCAAAGGTCTTTAATGGTTTTGGACGTTCCTGCCATGATAGATACAAATTTGATTCGGTGCCTGAAAAACGGTTTTCGGAGATCATCGAAAATACAAAAGCGGAAGTAGTTTTACGGTGGCTCCGCCCGGCCTCAAAACAATTTAACATCTGGTACAACAACAATTCTGAAAGGTACTTTCCTGATTTTGTTGTGGAAACAGCTGATATTATTTACTTGATAGAAATCAAGGCAGAAAACGAAATGGAAGACCGGGTTGTACAGATGAAGACTGAAGCCGCTGTGAAATATTGCCAAACAGCTAGTCAAATCAATATAGCACGCAATGAAAAACCATGGAAATACGTCCTAATTCCGCACGACAAGACCGAAACCCAAATGAGTTTTATAAGATTGGTATCGGAGTATGAAAGACGAGGAATAACATCGATAGTTTAAAGGGAGTTTAAAAAACAGGTTTAAAAGGCTTTTAAATAGTATTTAAACTATCGACAAATTGAAAGGCCGATGAATGGTTGGACATTTAAAAAGTAGGTATATTTGGGCGCTACCTATGAGAGATATATACGCGATATAGCTGATATTCACTCATACCTGTAATCTTAAAGGACAGACATACAACAATAAACAATTGACTAAACATGAAATTACCAGAACCAATTAGCAGAACATTCACCGGACTAATATCCGACATTGAAAAGGGGCAAATTAAAATCCCTCAATTTCAAAGAGAGTTCGTTTGGGACATTAAAAAATCTGCCAAACTTATGGACAGCATCGTAAAAGGTTATCCAATTGGAACTTTCATTTTTTGGAAAACTGACGAACGACTAAGAGCAGTTAGAAACCTTGGCAACTTTACATTGCCTGAAGCAAACGAAGGAGATTTTATAGACTATGTTCTTGACGGACAACAACGATTAACAAGTCTTTTTGCCACTTTAAAAGGTTTAAAAATTGAACGTGACGGCAAGATTGACAATTATGATGATGTATATATAAACCTTGATGCAACTGACGATGATGAGATAGTTGTAATAGATAAAGACGGTCTTGACCAAAGTGCTTTAATCCGTCTAACCGACCTTTTGTATGGCCCTTTATCAGTTCTATTTGGTTTTGCAGAAAAATATCATTCAAGACTTCAAGAGTTTAAAACAAGAATTGAAGCATATAGCTACTCAATAATTTTAATTCGTGATGCAGAACTTGATGTGGCGACTGAAATTTTTACAAGAATTAATGAAGGTGGCAAAGCATTGACTGTTTTTGAAATAATGGTTGCAAAAACATTTGATGCAAAAAGGGATTTTGACTTAGCCGAAAAGTATGATGAATTAATTGAAAGTTTGTCAATTATTAATTACGAAACCATTTCTGATACTACCATATTGCAAACTGTATCCATTCTATTAGAAAAAGAATGCAAGAGAAAAACTATTTTAAAACTTAATAAGAAAAAGTTTATTGACATTTGGGAAGATGCCGTTGATTCAATAGAAAAAGCCTCAGAATATTTCAAAGGTTATTATAGAATTCCTGTTTCTCATCTTCTGCCTTACAACTCATTAATAATTCCTTTCGCTTATTTCTTTTACCATCACAAAGACAAGCCAACAGGACTAAAACAAAAATATTTACAAGATTTCTTTTGGAGAGTCTCACTTGGAACACGGTACCAATCTGCGGTTGAAAGTAAAATAGCACAAGACATCAAACGCATAGACAAAATCTTAAAGGAAGAATTGCCACATTATGATTGGACTGTAGATTATTCTGCAAATAGGTTGAGAGATCAAAATGGCTGGTTTAGCACTGGAAGCGCATGGATAAAATCTTTACTTTGTATTTACGCCTACCAACAACCAAAATCTTTTAATGACGACTCAATTGTAAATATCAGTAACGATTGGCTTAAACAAGCTAACAGCAAAAATTATCACCATTTCTTTCCGAGGGCATTTCTTGAAAAAAAATTGGATTGGGAATACAAACAGTATTGGATTAACCATATTCTAAACATTACAATTGTAGATGACTTTTTAAACAAACGGGAAATTTCAGCGAAAGCTCCATCTGTTTATATGAAGAAATTTACAAATCAAAATCCAGACATTGATGCAACTATGAAAACACATCTTGTTGGCGACTTTGATGCATTTGGAATATGGGAAGATGATTATGCGAAGTTTATAAAAGAAAGGTCTAAGATGCTTAGTAGAGAAATTCGTAAACGAATTATCCCCCAAGAGACAGACAAAACTTTGTTAGCAGAAGTGGTCTCTGATAGTGAGCAAAATACTGCCGAAGATGAATAGAAAGTCTGCAGCTAATCGAGTAGACCGCTCCGCCAGTTATTAACTGACGGAGCGCGCCATGCCCCATTGCGATATAAGCGAAAAATTAAGTTGATGGTAATATCACGTTTTCAAATTACCCATAGTGATCCACAAATGGCGCCGCCAACCACATCACATGCACCAACCCCCAATAAATTCTCCCAACCATTATTTCCTCATCCATTTATTTGCTTACCTTTCAATCAAATATTTTGATTAGAATCTGATCATGCCCCGCAAATACATTCTTGCCAGCAGCCTGGAAGCCATTGAAATCCATTTCGGTTCTAAATTCCCGAAAACGCTGGATTGGGAACCACTGATTGTCGTTTCTCCCGGGAATGAATCCATTATTATCACACAGGAAAAACCGAGCGAACTTTCTTTATCGGTTTTCGGGCTTACCCCTTCATGGGCAAAAGGCAGAATGCAGTTAATCAATGCCAGGGCTGAGGGCGATAAAAACCCGGAGAACAATCCAGACTTCAAGGGATCAAAAGCAATATTCCTGAAACCGGCTTTTCAAAAACCATTGTTTACCAGACGCTGCATTGTAATTGCTGATGCTTTTACAGCATGGTCTTCCGGAATCCTGCCAAAGCCATATCTGTTTTACCTCAGAGAACACAAACACCCGATTGGTTTAGCCGGCCTTTATGATATCTGGATAGATCCTGTTACCAAAACAGAAATCCATTCATTTACCATTATAACCGTGGCTGCAAATTCGCTTATTCGGGGCATACAATCATCCCGGATGCCAGTGATACTTTCTTATGGACAGGAATCCCGATGGCTGAAGCAAACCCTTAGCCTTGCTGAAATATTGGGGATGTTGAATAAATGTTCATCTAAACAGATGAATGGGTATCTTCTAAGTAATAAGATAGATCAGCCGGGGCCGTATTCGAAAGAAATGCTAAGTCCTCAAGGCCCAAGGTTGCTGTCAGAAGAACATCCTCCTCCCTTACCCCAACAGTCATACTATGGACATAAAAAGAAATCAAGTGACAATACTCAGACTCTTGGAGATTTGCGCCGCTAGCAATTAAAATCTTTTATAAATACCCAAATTTTTGTAATCAGTATTTTTGCTATATATTTGATGCAATTAATATACGCTCAAGCGGGTTGCGTATATATTCTGTTCCTTTTATCCGTTTTTAATTAGTTAAAAATGGAATGATATTTTTACAGGGAAAAGAACTTTTTGTTGATTAATAAAGAGTTGCGTTGAATTTCGTGAATTGAAAAATACAATTACAGGTACCCAATCGTTAGCTGCAAGCGTAAAAAGACACCGACACGGCAGACAGACACGAACGGACAGACAAAAACGCTTTACAAAATTTGACAAGTGAACAAGACTTTTATAACATACAGTTGGACAACAGGAGAGCGGACACACAAAACCGACCCTTCAGTATTTTTTATTTTCCCCACCGCACATTTTTTTAATTCAATTTTTAGCCAGCCCGCATTGGCACATTTGGTTTTGCCCCGACACACAAGCCGACAAAAATGCAAAACCAAAAGAGCCAATTTTTCCAACGCTTTTATTAACTTTGCACCGTGAAATATTTATCCTTCATATTAGCCGTTTATGTTCTGCTATTGTCAGTAGCACCGAACCTTGTGGAGGACAAGTGTTTTAACGAACAGACAACGGAGCAAGGACAAAACCAGCAGGACGACCAAGATTGCAGCGATTGTTGTTCCCCATTTATGGGTTGTCATACTTGCAATGGATTTACTCTTTCAGTTACTTCCTTTTCAGTTCAATCCTTTCTTATTTATTCGGACTTGAAAGTTTCTCTCTATGACGAGTACTTTGCTTCTGAATTTTTCTCATCCATCTGGCAACCGCCTAAGATTGTATAATGTTTAGTGCCTTCGGCACAAATTATTAAAGGCGGTGCTTCGCACCGCCAATCATCATTTTACAAACATTATCAATAATTCAAAAAATGAAAATCAAAATCATTTTGCTACTATGCGTAGCATTCAACATAAATACTGTGTTCGGACAGAACACATTCAAAGCCGTCATAAAAGACAGCGACACCAAAGAAACGCTAATCGGAGCAACAGCTTTATTGAAAGGCACAACCAAAGGAGGGACAGCCGACCTAAACGGGTTAGTAACAATTTCCGACATTCCTGATGGACAGCAAATAATAGAATTCCGTTATATCGGTTATGAAACCCTAATTGACACTTTTACTTTCCCATTAGCAAGCACAGACCCTATTGAAATCCTTCTCAAATCGGAAGCAGGAGAATTAGGGGAAGTTATAGTTACTTCTACACGCAGCTCAAGGACAATTCAGGAAATTCCAACACGAATGGAGTTAATAGCAGGAGAAGAGTTGGAAGAAAAAAGCAATATGAAATCGGGCGATATTCGTATGCTTTTGAGCGAAAGCACAGGTATTCAAACGCAACAAACTTCGGCTACATCTGCAAACGCTTCCATACGTATTCAGGGCCTTGACGGGCGATACACACAAATTCTAAAAGACGGATTTCCGCTTTTTTCGGGTGCAGCAAGCGGGCTTGGTCTTTTACAAACTCCTCCACTTGATTTGAAGCAAGTAGAAGTTATCAAGGGTTCGGCATCTACACTTTACGGAGGTGGTGCAATAGCGGGACTTGTAAACCTGATTTCAAAAACACCGACAGACGAAAGGGATTTGCGGTTTCATCTAAACGGAAGTTCGGGCAAAGGTTTTGACCTTAACGGTTTTTATGGACAGCGGTTTAATAAAATCGGCACAACAATTTTCGCTTCACACAACCGCAACTGGGCTTATGACCCTGCGGGCATTGACCTTTCCGCAATTCCAAAATTTGACAGGTATGTTTTCAATCCTAAGTTATTTGTTTATTTCAGCGACAAAACAAAACTGAATGTTGGAATAAACACAGCTATTGAAAACCGTATCGGTGGCGACATACATTTTATACAAGGAAAAGGCGACACTATCCACAGTTATTTTGAAGAAAACAAAACACAACGCTATTCCACGCAATTGTCTTTTGACCATAAATTTAATGACAAAAGTTTCTTCAATTTCAAGAACAGTGTGAGTTATTTTAACAGGATAATCAATATTCCAAATTACAGTTTTGACGGCACACAAACAGCCACATTCAGCGAAGCAAGCTATACCAATATTCGGGAAAAAACAGAATGGGTTGCAGGTGTAAATCTTTGGTCGGATAACTTTCAGGAAAAGCAGACAGACACTTTTCCATTGAGAAATTATAACCAAATTACTTTTGGTGCATTTGCTCAAAATTCGTGGAAAGCAACCAAGTGGCTCAATCTTGAAACAGGTTTCAGAGCCGACTATGTTATTGATTATGGTATTGCTTTGCTGCCAAGAGTTTCAGCATTATTCAAAATAACCGACAAATTTTCTTCACGGCTTGGTGGTGGTTTTGGCTATAAAACACCAACCATATTTACAGAGGAAAGCGAACGCATACAATTCCAAAATGTAATGCCCATTGATAAAAACATCAACAAATTGGAACGCAGTTACGGAGGAAATGTTGATTTTAATTATCGCACCGTATTTGGCGAAAAAGTAACGTTCAGTATCAACCAACTTTTCTTTTACACCTATTTGAATAACCCTTTGTTGCTTGAGTATCAAACAGGCGGATTATACCAATTTATCAATTCGGCAGGACACATTGATACAAGAGGAACGGAAACCAATATCAAAATCGGCTATGAAGATTTTAAATTGTTTTTGGGTTATACATTCACCGATACCCGCTTGCATCAAAACGGAATTTTGACAAATACACCGCTTACGCCAAAGCACAGGATAAATTCAGTTTTAATGTATGAAGTAGAGGACAAATGGAAAGTAGGTTTGGAAGCGTATTATTTCAGTCCTCAAAAATTGAGTGACGGTGCAACAGGAAAACAATATGTGCTTTGTGGTTTTATGGTTGAAAAGCTATGGGAGAAATTTTCGGTTTACATCAACTTTGAAAATTTCCTTGACGCAAGGCAAACCCGATTTGACACTATTTATACAGGCACACTAACTAATCCTGTTTTCAGGGACATTTACGCACCGCTTGACGGATTTTTAATTAATGGTGGTATCAAACTAAAATTGTAGCAATTATGCAAAAGACAATATTTAACATTACAAAAATGGATTGCCCAAGCGAGGAGCAATTAATACGGATGAAACTGCAAAAGTTTGATGAAATAAAATCATTGGAGTTTGACATTCCAAACAGAAAATTAGCAGTTCATCATAACGGAAAACCAGAGCCGATACACTTAGCATTAAATACGCTGAACCTTGATACTTCTTTGGTTTCAACCGAAGAAAGCAAGGTGGAAATTGAAACCGACACAAGCAATAAACAACGGAAATTGTTGTGGACGGTTCTTGTTATCAATTTTCTGTTTTTCGGATTGGAAATGCTGTTTGGAATTTTTTCCAACTCAATGGGATTAGTAGCAGACAGTTTGGATATGCTCGCAGACAGTATTGTTTACGGATTGGCATTATTTGCGGTAGGTGGAACAATAACGAGAAAAAATAACATCGCAAAATTTGCAGGATATTTTCAAATACTTCTTGCTGTAATTGGTTTTGTAGAAGTAGTCAGACGATTTATAGGAATTGAGAAAATGCCTGATTTTCAAACAATGATTATCGTTTCTGTTTTGGCTCTTATCGCTAATGTGATTTGTCTTTACTTATTACAAAAAGGTAAGAGCAAAGAGGCTCATATGCAAGCAAGTATGATTTTCACTTCCAATGACGTAATTATTAATTCGGGAGTAATCACAGCCGGACTTTTGGTTAATTGGCTTAATTCAGGTTATCCCGACTTGATTATTGGAGCAATCGTTTTTATAATTGTTGCAAGAGGAGCATACAGAATATTACAATTAGCGAAGTAAAAAGCCAACGCACACAAGCACACACATTTTGCAGCCGCTACAAGCCGACACGCAAACCAAAGCTGCAAAAAGAGTGTGCTTGTTTCCCTAAAAAAAATTGAATAAAAAAATTTTCCTGCCCTTCTGAAAAAGAAAAAATACCCGAACGCACAACCCGACACTTGGACGACATACAGACAATGGTTTACTAAGACGGTGGACAGAACGCCAGCTGCTAACAGCGGTTTGGCGTAATGGGGGCGGACGTTCTTCGTATGACAGTTTTTCGTAAATTTGAACTTTCGGCTTCGTATGAAGTTTTGTGCTGAAAAGCCCCCACTACGCCAAGCCGCAAAACGTTGGTTGACAGTTTAAGAAAAAACCGCTATCGCGGATTGAAGTATAAGTTGAGTTTATTGAGGGTTTTTAGAGGATTGAGTGTGCCGCCCGGCTTCATCGTACTGCCCGAAAAGACTACGCAGCAGAAAACGTTGTCCCCTGGCCTGGCTCTTCCCGAAACACGAAAACCGTCAACCAACAAAAGTAGCCGTTGCACAACATCATCCCTGAAAGAAGATTTCAACCTGTTCTGCAGCATAGCTCTCCAGGCTGCGATCGTTGCTTGTCAGAATTTTAAAATGGCAAGGTGCTTCCATAAGCCTCATATTGATTAAAAACCCATTGATCAGGCTTGAAACAGCTTCAGAAATGTTGAAAAAGTCTCCTATTTTGTTCATATCCATTGATTTTATTACAGAAATCACCTTGGGGGATTTAAACTTCATGTATTTCTTCAGGTTATAGCACAGCGCTGCCATAAGAACATGCTTATTAGCCTTGTTTATTCCCCGGGTGTTCACCCGTTTCATATTCAGGAAGTTAATGAGGGTTCCCAACACAGGCTCAACAGTGCTGCTCCGGATCTTGCTGATTTTTCTCGCATATTGCGTTTGCATCCGTTGGTGCATCCGGTCGTAATATGGTTTGTCGATGCTGTCATCAAGTTTCTTGAAATCACTTTTCCCAATGCATGAACTACGCAATGGGCATTTTTTGCATTTGCTGTTATCTGAACGATATACTCTTTTCTGATACCCTTTTTTGTCGGTAAAGATCTGGCGAAATGGCAGGATAGCTTTGTTGCCACGGTTACATTCGTAACGGTCAAGTTCCTTGTTGTAGATGAATCCTTCACGCGTAGGTTTATACAGTCCAAAGTTTGGGATATAGGCTTCTATAGCATGTTCTTCGCAGTACCGGAGCGCTTCACCACTGCTGTATCCGGTATCGGCTGCTATCTGTTCTGTTCTTATCTCGTTTTCGTTCAAGTTTTCAATGGTTTGTTCAAGGATAGCAGGTAGGCACTGGCTGTCTCTCTGATCGGCATAATCAGCCATTGCACCCGTAATTACATGATGAGCATCATCCACTGCAATTTGCCCGTAATAGTTAAGTTGGCGGGATTTCCCGACTTTTACACTGATGCGGGCATCGGGATCAGTTGGCGAATAGTGGGTATGATTGCTCAGGTATTTGGGCCGGATTGGTTCACCAAAATCGTTCAGCTGTTTGGTATTTTGATTGGAAGGCTGACCCTTGTATGCTTTAACCTTCCAGGCGTGGTGCTTCTCAACAATTGTTTTTTTGGTTTTACTCACTTTATACTCCGAACCTTCATTCAATTCATCCAGATACATTCCGGCATCTTCGACAACTTCTTTTTCAACCAGCGAATCCATACTCGCGTTGGCTTTAATAAATGCAGAATCAATTGCCTGGCGTTTGCCCCGGACCATTCCTTTATGAACACACATACTTAACACTTTCCGGAATAATGCCAGAAACACCTCTTCGCCATACAACTGCCGGGTGCGGCTTATGGTACTATGCCATGGAAGCGTTTCATCAAGATCATACCGGATAAACAGCCTGACATCCAGGCAATTTCCGCAATACTCGATTAACCTGCGGTCGGAGTTTATATTGTTCAGATAACCAACCAGGCATACCTTTATAAACACCACAGGATCAATGGATTCATGACCTTCATCACCATAGTATTCAGCCGTTGCCTTATACAGAAATTCCAGATCCAGCACCTGATCAAGTTGTCTGTAATAATTATCTTTAGGCACCAGGTTATCGAGATGTAACTGGTACATTAGCTTTGGGTTGTATTCTTTTCGTCCTTGCATAACTTAAAGATACAAAAGAATAATCGCCTATTCAACTGAATGACAGTTATTTATAAACAATCACCGGTTAATAACCGCTAAAAAATGATTCCGTATCTTTATAGTTGTGCAACAAGCACAAAAGCTATACGCTATCAGGCGAATGGTGGTATAAAGAAAGTTCGTACTTTTAACGAAGATTATGGTGGCCGCGATGATGGGTTTTTCAAAAATGCCTGACAGCGTATAGCCTCACCGTTGGCAACAAGTGTAAAAAGACAGACAACCAGTCAGATACGATAGTGATAAATAATAACAAAAGAAAGGATTTAGCTTTTTGATAGGACAGTGCAAATTTGATGGAAATTTATTTTGTTTTTTTCTTCCCCCCCCGCAAAAAAAGAAGAAACCCCACCCACATTGCACACATTGCCAAAGCCCCACAAGCCAACGCTGCAACCAAAGCTTTGCCAAAAAGTGCAATTTTGCCTACGCACCATAACAGTAAATTACGAATTAAGCAGTTACTACTGTTTGATTTTCAAATAAATAATTCTCAGAATTCATGTCAGGATTAAAAAAATGTACGACAAATTGAAAGTGAATGAAAACAATTTTAGTAATTTTGCGTTTAACTAAATGATGAAACAGATTTTTTCCATATTATTATCTTTTATTCTCTTGGCAAGCCATATGAACTTGACCATGGGTACACACTTTTGCGGTGGCGAAGCTGTAGAGACTAAGGTATTATTAGGAGAAACACATTTGGGCTGTGAAATGATGGATTTGGTAGAACCCTGCGATGGTTCTGAACATTCTAATCATAATCAGGTTCGTTTTAATAACGTTCCATGCTGCCAAAATGAATTTCAAACTATTCAAGGTACAGCCGATTTTGTAAAAGAAGCTACTCAAACAGTTTTCAATGTTGATTTTGCAGTTGCATTTCTTTATACTTCGTTGAACTTGGATTTATTTCCAAAATCATCACATCAGGTATATACTGAATACATTTCCCCTCCTCTTGAAAATGACATTCAGGTGCTTTTTCAAACTTTCCTGATTTGATTTTTTGCGTGAACTTATGACTCCATATTACAATTTGTAGTGTGGTTGTCGTATATTGCGTTAAAAGTTAATTTTTCATGTTAAAATCATTGTATCATGCTAAATAAAATCATAAAATATTTCTTAGAGAACAAGTTGGTAACAGTACTTGTTCTAACCGGATTTGTCGCATGGGGTATTGTTACCGCTCCCTTTGGCTGGCAAGTGGGTGGCTTGCCATCAGACCCTGTTCCGGTGGATGCCATACCCGATATTGGCGAAAATCAACAGATAGTTTTTACTCCATGGAACGGACGGTCGCCACAAGATATTGAAGACCAAATTTCCTATCCCTTAACAACTTATCTTTTGGGTATTCCCGGAGTAAAAACTATTCGTAGTTCATCAATTTTTGGATTTTCCAGTATCTATATCATTTTTGATGAAGATATAGAATTTTACTGGTCACGCTCACGAATACTGGAAAAGTTAAGTTCGCTTCCTTCCGGGCTA
The DNA here is from genome assembly GCA_002412885.1 of Bacteroidales bacterium UBA5197. Taxonomy (GTDB): domain Bacteria; phylum Bacteroidota; class Bacteroidia; order Bacteroidales; family Lentimicrobiaceae; genus Lentimicrobium. The sequence continues at coordinate 100,659 of DHVX01000008.1, read as the reverse complement.
TTGCCCGATGGAGTGCAACCCGCATTGGGCCCCGATGCAACTGCTTTGGGGCAGGTTTACTGGTACACGCTCGAAGGGCGTGATAAGGATGGAAACCCGACCGGGGGCTGGGATTTGCACGAAATACGCACCGTTCAGGATTTTTATGTAAAATATGGACTAAATGCAACCGAAGGTGTATCGGAAGTAGCATCCATTGGTGGATATGTGCAAGAATACCAAATAGATGTAAATCCCGATGCATTGAAAGCTTACAATATTCCTTTACACAAGGTGATGCAGGCGGTACAGAAATCGAATCGTGATGTGGGGGCTAAAACCATCGAGATAAATCAGGCTGAATACCTTGTCCGTGGTTTAGGTTATGTTAAAAAGACCGAAGATATTGAGAAAGCCGTAGTGGCTGTTCAGGAAAACGTTCCCATTCGTATTAAAGATATTGGTGTAGTAACACTTGGTCCGGCAACACGAAGGGGAGCACTCGACAAGGACGGTGCAGAAGTAGTAGGTGGTGTGGTGGTAGCACGGTATGGAGCTAATCCATTGCAAGTGATTAACAATGTAAAAGAAAAAATTACGGAGATTTCACCCGGTTTGCCGAAAAAGATTTTGGCTAATGGAGTCGAAAGCCAATTGACCATTGTTCCATTTTACGACCGCTCTGAATTGATTTATGAGACACTTGGCACATTGGAAGAAGCCCTTTCACTTCAAATTCTCATAACAATACTGGTCATCATCGTGATGATTTATAACCTGAGGGCATCTTTTTTAATATCAAGCTTATTGCCCATTGCAGTACTCATGGTTTTTATCGCCATGCGGTATTTTGGAGTTGATGCCAATATTGTAGCACTATCGGGAATCGCCATTGCCATTGGTACCATGGTCGATTTGGGAATAATTCTCTCGGAGAATATTGTCAAACATATAGATGAAGCCCCACCCGGACAAAAGCTGATAACAACAATATACAACGGCTCGGCAGAGGTTAGCTCTGCTATCCTTACTGCCGTTTCTACTACAATTGTAAGTTTCATACCTGTTTTTACCATGCAGGCTGCCGAGGGTAAATTATTCGGCCCGTTGGCATTTACCAAAACCTTTGCTTTGGTAGCGGCACTTATCGTTTCGATTATTATTTTACCGACGCTGGCTCACTGGTTTTTTGGTTTTAAAATTAAAAATCCACGCCATAACAAGTGGGTGAATATGCTGCTTATTGCAGTTGGTTTTATTGGTCTATTCAGCAATGTTGCATGGGCTGGTATTTTGTTGATTTTATTTGGAGGTATTCCCTTTATTAAGCCATTAATTAGAGACAAAAAACTGTTTAGAAAACCACTTTTCGGCAAAATCTTAGATAATATTGAATTGATTTTAGTAGTCATTGGGGTTGTCTGGCTATTGGCAAAGTACTGGTTGCCTTTAGGAGCTGGGAAAAGTGTATTGCTTAACTTTGTTTTTGTTGCCTTGCTGGTTGGCTTTATTTTAGGGGCATTTACCTTATTGCAGTTTTCATACAGAAGGGTTTTGCTATGGTGTTTGAATAATAAAGTTAAATTTCTTATGATTCCTGTTTTTTTGATGTTGCTGGGTGTAAATATCTGGATGGGTTTCTCAAACATTTTTGGATTTCTGGCAAATGGAGCTGACAAAATGGGTTGGGACATTCGTACTACTGCTGTTTGGTCAGGACTTAACCATTCATTTCCCGGGATGGGTAAAGAATTTATGCCCTCACTTGGTGAAGGCAGTTTTTTGCTTATGCCTACCTCAATGCCGCACTCAGGAGTTGAATACAACAGAAAAGTTGTTGGGCAGTTAGATATGATGATTGCAAATATTCCCGAAGTGGAACTTAGCGTAGGTAAATTAGGCCGGGTAGAATCTGCACTTGACCCAGCACCTGTTTCGATGTACGAAAATGTTATCAATTATAAGTCGGAATATGAACTCAATGATAAAGGGCATCGTAAACGCTTTAAAACTGACGGCGATGGTCGCTTTGTGTTGAAGAATGGGGAAGCATACAGCAATGATGAATTGCTGACTAAAAACATTTCGCCAGACGAACTTGTGCCGGATGATAAGGGAAACTATTTCAGAAACTGGCGCAAACATATAAAATCATCCGACGATATTTGGAAAGAAATTGTTGCGGTTACTAAAACACCGGGCGTTACTTCTGCCCCGAAACTGCAACCCATCGAAACCCGATTGGTTATGTTACAAACCGGGATGCGGGCACCCATGGGCATCAAAGTTTATGGTCCAGACCTTCAAACCATCGAGGAGTTTGGTTTGAAACTGGAAGGTATTCTAAAACAAGTACCCTCGGTGAAAGCCGAAGCAGCCTTTGCCGACCGTATTGTAGGGAAGCCTTATATTCACCTAAATATCAACCGTGATGAAATTTCACGTTATGGATTGAACGTGGAAGATGTGCAACAAAGCATTGAAACAGCAATCGGGGGCATGAAAGTATCGTCAACGGTTGAAGGACGTGAGCGTTTTCCCATACGAGTCCGTTATCCGAGAGAGCTAAGGGACGACCCGGAATCGCTTGGAAAAATTCTTATTCCAACACCCACGGGGGCTCAAATTCCACTTAGTCAGTTAGTTGATATGGAGTATGTGCGTGGGGCACAAGCCATTAAAAGTGAGAATACCTTTCTTGTAGGTTATGTGCTGTTTGATAAAAAGGAAGGTTTTGCTGAAGTAGATGTTGTAAACGATGCACAGGAAATGATTCAGCAAAAAATTGATGCAGGAGAATTAATTGTTCCGGCAGGCATAAATTACAAATTCTCCGGAAGTTATGAAAATCAGGTGCGTGCTGAAAAACGTTTGAGCATTATTGTTCCGCTTGTGTTTTTAATCATCTTCCTTATACTCTATTTTCAATTCAAATCTGTAACAACTTCACTCATGATTTTTACCGGAGTGGCTATGGCATTCAGTGGCGGTTTTATTATGCTCTGGCTTTACGGGCAAGGCTGGTTTGCCGATTTCACCGTTTTTGGGACAAACATCCGTGAGCTTTTTCAGATGAATACCGTGAACCTAAGCGTTGCCGTTTGGGTTGGGTTTATTGCCTTATTCGGATTGGCAACCGATGACGGGGTATTGATGGGAACCTATCTCGACCAAAGTTTTAAACGTAACCGAACTAAAACAATAGAGGAAATACGGGCAGCGATTGTGGAAGCAGGTGAGCGAAGAATCAGGCCTGCTGTAATGACCACCACAACTACCATCATTGCTTTACTTCCGGTACTTACTTCAACCGGTAGGGGCGCGGATATAATGGTGCCGATGGCCATTCCGTCTTTTGGCGGTATGATTGTGGCTGCCATCACCTACTACATCGTTCCCACGCTTTACTGTATGCGTGAAGAGTATAAACTTAAAAATTCGAAATCATGATACGATATATAGCAATACTTATAGCAACGCTTTTGTTTAGCAGCTTGAGCTTTGCTCAAACACTGGACGATTACTTTAAAATAGCTGCCGAAAACAATCCGGGGTTACAGGCTATGCATAAAGAATACGAAGCAGCTTTACAGAAAGTGCCGCAGGTAAGTACCTTGCCCGACCCTACTTTTTCTTTAGAGTATTTTATCTCTCCTGTTGAAACAAGGGTTGGTCCGCAACAGGCAAAGTTCTCGCTAACGCAAATGTTCCCGTGGTTTGGTACTTTAAAAGCGCAGGGCAATGTGGCTGCTTTAATGGCCGAAGCAAAGTTTCAAAACTTTATTGATGCCCGTAATAGACTTTATTTTCAGGTGGCATCCGCTTACTATCCTTTATACGAATTAAAAGATTTTGTTCGTATTGAACAGGAAAACATTAGCATATTGGAATCTTATAAAACCATTGCCACTCAGAAGTTTAAAAATGGAACAGGGACAATGGTAGATGTTCTGCGTGTGGATATTATGCTGAAAGATGCACAAACCAATCTTACTATTCTGAGAGATAAAGAAAAACCATTGCTGACTACTTTCAACAAGCTTTTAAATCGTTCTGAAAATGAATTGGTGCAGATTAGCGAGACTTTAAACGCAGAAATTATTGCAGATAGTTATAGAAAAGATTCACTGATTGCAGCCAATCCAAAATTGAAAGCACTCGATTTAAAAATGCAGGCAAGCCAAGCCGCAGAGATTGTTGCACAAAAGCAAGGATTACCGAAATTGGGTGTCGGTTTGGAATATGATATTTCTATGCCTGATGCTCTGATGCCAATGGTAAGTATTAGTATTCCAATTTTTCGGGCTAAATACAAAGCATCGGTGAAAGAAGCTCAGCTACTACAGGAAAGTTACACACTTCAAAAGCAGGAAGTAACAAACACGCTCTTTTCTGAATATGAAATGGTTTTGTTTCAGGTTCAACAACAGTTGCAGTTAATATCACTTTACCAACAACAAATACAAACATCGCAACAATCATTAAACCTGCTATTTACTTCCTATGGAAATTCAGGGAAAGAGTTTGAGGAGGTACTACGTATGCAGCAACAATTGCTGAAATATCAGAAGATGAGCGCAACCGCTTTGGTTCAATACCATATTGCAGTTGAGAAAATCAATTACATAACATCAAAATCGTATTAAAATGAAAGCAATAGATAAAAAAACAATAATAATTGCCGCAGCAACACTTGTTGTTGGTTTGCTGGCAGGATGGTTACTATTTGGAGGGAATAAAAGTAATTCTCACGATGACCATGAACATGTGAAAACGGAAATAAACGGAGAAACAGTTTGGACTTGCTCCATGCACCCGCAAATTCGTCAAAACGAGACGGGCGACTGCCCCATTTGCGGTATGGATTTAATACCGTTAGAGGATGACCAAAATGCCGATATTGACCCCAATGCAATAAGCATGTCGCCAACAGCTATGCAACTAGCCAATGTGAGTACGGCAATTGTGGGGAAAATGAATCCGGTTAAACAAGTCCGCCTAAACGGGAAAGTACAAGCCGATGAACGCTTGGTGTATTCACAATCATCGCATATTCCGGGCAGGATTGAAAAATTAACGGTCAATTTTACTGGTGAATTTGTGAATAAAGGACAAATCATTGCATACATCTATTCACCCGAGTTGGTAACAGCACAAGAAGAGCTGTTGGAGGCACAGAAAATAGCCGAAACGCAACCTCAATTGTTTGTAGCTGCAAAGGAAAAGTTGAAAAACTGGAAACTCTCGGAGAAACAAATTGAAGAAATCCTTACATCTGGAATGACAAAGGATGAATTTCCTGTAGTAGCCGATGTTTCAGGATACACAATCTCAAAAAAAATAAATTTGGGTGACTATGTTCGCAAAGGGGAAACGATATATGAAATCGCAGACCTATCGAAAGTTTGGGTGTTATTTGATGTGTATGAATCGGATATAAGCTGGATTAAAAAAGGTGATAAAGTGGAATTTACAATTGCCTCCATGCCCGGTGAATCATTTATAAGCATTATTACATTTCTCGACCCTGTAATTGACCCAAAGACAAGAGTGGCAAAAGCAAGAGTGGAATATAACAACTCAAACGGAAAGCTAAAACCTGAAATGTTTGCTTCGGGGATGGTTCAGGCCAAGTTGGTTAACAAATCAAATTCGATTGTTGTCCCAAAAACTGCCGTAATGTGGACAGGCAAACGCTCGGTGGTGTATGTGAAAACAAATTCCGAGCAAGGAGTAAACTTCATTATGCGTGAAATAACCTTGGGTTCTGCATTAGGAGATAGCTATGTGGTTGAAGAAGGTTTAATGGAGGGAGAAGAAATAGCGGTAAACGGCACGTTCAGTATAGATGCTGCTGCCCAGTTGGCCGGAAAACCCAGCATGATGAGCCCTGAAGGTGGACAGGTAATGACAGGTCATAATCACGGAGGGACAACTACTGAAAGTAATGTTTCACACGAAAGTCATGAGGAACAAAATAAATCAACAACTTCAAAAACCTTGTCCATCGACAAAAAAGCCAAAGAAGCTTTGCAGCCAATTTATAATACCTACTTAAATTGGAAAGATGCCCTGACCAACGATGATTTTAAAGAAGCTCAAAAAAACGCTGCAAACTTTAAAACGGCATTGGAAAAAGTGGACATGGGACTTTTTAAAGATGAGGCGCACATGGTTTGGATGGATTTTCAGGGAAGATTAGCCAAAAATTTGGAACACATCCAGCACTTTTCCGACATCGAACAACTTCGAAAAGCCTTTCAATCGGTTTCTGTTACGATGATTGAAATGACCAATTCATTCGCACCACTTGGCAAAACAATCTACGTACAACATTGCCCCATGGCCGATAACAATAAAGGGGCTGATTGGCTGAGCTCTGAGAAAGAAATTAAAAACCCGTACTTTGGTAGTTCGATGCTAAAATGCGGAGAAGTTACCAAAGAAATTAAATAATCATTTTTATTCACAATTTAAATCACAATAATATGAAAACAAAAGTTTTAACTTTAGTATGTATGTTCCTTTTAGGAACAAGTATGGTATTTGCACAGGCAAAAACCGAAAAATTTGAAGTAAACGGAAATTGTGGCATGTGCAAGACCCGCATTGAGAAAGCTGCAAAATCAGTTGACGGTGTTACCAAAGCCGACTGGGTGCAAGAAACAAAAATGCTTACAGTAGCATTTGATTCAACAAAAACTACTGTGCATAAAGTTCAAATGGCTATTGCTAAAGTTGGTCATGATACACCCATGCATAAAGCCTCTGACGAAGTGTATAACGCACTTCCCGGATGTTGCAAATATGACCGTACCGTAGCAAAGAAAGAAAGTACAGGTCATGAAGGACATAAGCACTAAAAGAATTGGGGTTAATGGCTGCCTTTAATTAGTATCTATTAATTGCCATCCCACAGGCGTAAGCACATTTGCAAGCCCGCACGAGCCAACGCTCAAACCAAAGGCTTGCAAAAGAGCTTCCGCCTTTCCAGCCCACGTAACCGCCTTTCAGGTCGGTTTTAGGATTGCCCACGCACAAAAAAACAAAATAAATTTGTGCTTCGTGGATAGGTTGGTGCAGATTGTAAATGACATGAAAAATAAAGCTAAATAAATGACAAACAGACGGATATGAATGAACACCAGTTGCCAACACATGGTATAGTGCATGCGGGTTTCAGAGGCATGCGAGGGTTCGTGGCTCGTAAAAAAAGTCCGTGTAAATTGATAGGTTTTCGCTTCGTAATCCCGCACGACACCATACCATCAAACGTTATGCCCAATATAAAAAAGACCTAAATTGAAACGAACAACAGCACAAGAGATAGGAGAATTGGCTGAATCTACAGCACTTCATCTTGCTACTAAAAACCGAGATTGGATTGCAAGGAAAGTGGACAAAGATTTTGGCGTTGATATAGAGATGGAGTTAGTTGACGATAAAAAAGTAACAGGGCAATACGTCAAAATTCAAGTAAAAGGAATTACAAAATATCAAATTATTGATTATCAGATAAAATTTAGAATTAAGAATAATTTTCTCAGTTATTGTGAAGAATGTAGAGTTCCAATCATATTAGTTTTAATAGACATAAATAAAGAAATAGGATATTTTATTTGGGTTCAAGAATACCTCAGAATGTACAAAACAGATACTCATAAATATAAGACAAGTAACATTCTTGTTCCTTCGACTAATGATTTTGAAAACGGACTAAAAAATACAATTAAAAATATAGCTTCTGGGTGCAATCACACTCAGCTTCAACTTGATTTAAAAGCAAGTTTAGCCTCAGCTTTTTTACTCGGAGACACTGAGATTTATGAAAAGCTCACTGAACTTTCTATTGATATAGCAAAAACAAATTCACTAGAAATCAATAATATAATAGACGATTTAATTGTATTAGGAAATAAGGCGTGGGGAACTTATGAGGGGAATAAAAAATCAAATATCCTGTATAACTTTTGTCGGAGGTTTGGAAATAATTTTTCCACAAGCCATATAAAAAAAATGGTTCTACGTGGTGAATCTTATTCAAGAGTTGGCATAATTGCATTAGGAATATTATATGACGAATATCCGGACTATATGAAATCAATAAACCTTCCAAAGATATTTGGAGAACATGAAGATATCAGAGTGAGATATTATTGTCTTTTCCGTGAAAAATATTTAGGACAAAAAAGCATGAGTCTGTGGTCAAAAAAGGATATTGACTATGAGATTGGAGAATTAACAGTCCGTGAAGAAGACAGAATTGATTTGTATTTAAAATGGCCAAATCGTGGAGACTCAACCATTTTAGATTTTTTGACAATAAAAGAAAATTGAAATACTGGGCATAATCGAGTTGACGGCTCCGCCAGTAGATAGCTGACAGAGTGCGCCTCCCTGATGCTGTTATAAATCTGCTATTTCTTCTCCGCTTTCAGCAAATCCTGCAAACCCATCATTTCGTCACGCAATCGTGCGGCTTCCATAAAATCAAGCTCTTTGGCCGCTTTTTCCATGGCTTTACGCGATTGTACAATGGCTTTTTCGAGTTGTTCCTTGCTCATGTACTTAACCACAGGATCAGCAGCCAGGTTAAATTCAGTTTGCTCAATGTAAGGACGTGGACCACTTCCCTGAGCACCCGCCACAGCAGTTTGCCCGATTATGGAGCCCATTGATTTTACAATCTGTGTTGGAGTAATGTTGTGCTCAATATTGTAAGCCGTTTGTATCACGCGCCTGCGGTCAGTTTCATCCATGGTGCGCCTCATGCTGTCGGTAATTTTATCGGCATACATAATTACCTTGCTGTTCAGGTTGCGTGCTGCGCGACCTGCCGTTTGGGTGAGCGAGCGCTCCGATCGCAGGAAACCTTCTTTATCGGCATCCAGAATTGCCACCAGCGAAACTTCAGGAAGATCGAGACCTTCGCGCAAAAGATTCACCCCGACCAGCACATCAAACAAGCCCAAACGAAGGTCGCGGAGAATCTCTACACGTTCAATGGTATCCACATCAGAGTGAATATACCGGCACTTTATATCGAGCCTTGACATGTATTTGGTAAGCTCCTCGGCCATGCGTTTAGTCAAAGTGGTCACCAGCACACGACTTCCTGATTTAATGGTGCGATCAATCTCATCAAGTAAATCATCCACCTGATTCAGGCTTGGCCTGATTTCGATGGGAGGATCAACCAAACCCGTTGGTCGGATTAATTGTTCCACAACCACACCTTCGGATTGCTGCAGCTCAAAATCGGCAGGTGTTGCACTCACGTATATGGTTTGTCCGGTAAGATCCTCAAATTCATCAAATTTCAATGGCCGGTTGTCCATGGCCGATGGCAGGCGGAAACCATATTCAACCAAAGTCTGCTTCCGCGATTTATCACCACCATACATGGCTCTCACCTGCGATATCGTTACATGACTTTCGTCAATGACTGTAATGAAATCGTCAGGAAAATAATCGAGAAGGCAGAATGGGCGGGAGCCTTGAGCGCGTCCGTCAAAGTAACGCGAATAGTTTTCAATTCCGCTGCAATAACCCAGTTCACGCATCATTTCAATGTCGTAACTTACCCGGTCTTCAAGCCTTTTGGCTTCCAGGCCTTTGCCATTCTGGCTGAAATACTCCACCTGACTCATCATATCAGATTGAATCAGCTCAATGGCATCTTTCATTTTTTCCTTGGAAGTCACAAAAATATTGGCCGGATAAATATTGATCTGGTTCATTTTTTCAATCGTTCCGCCATCTGTCGGATTAAATGATTCAATGGATTCAATTTCATCATCCCAGTACATAATGCGGATGGCATAATCGGTGTATGCCGGGAAAATATCTACTGTATCGCCCTTTACCCTGAAATTTCCGCGTGTAAATTCAGCTTCGGTACGGCTGTATAGACCTTCAACAAAAGTCCATAAAAGCTTGTTGCGGCTCACTTTATCGCCGGTTTTCAAACGGATAACATTGCTTGCAAAGTCATCGGGATTTCCGATACCATAAATACACGAAACCGATGAAACCACAATTACATCTCTGCGGCCCGAAAGCAGGGCAGAGGTTGCACTTAACCTGAGTTTTTCAATTTCATCGTTGATGGATAAATCTTTCTCAATGTAGGTATTTGTGGTTGGCAGAAACGCTTCGGGCTGATAATAATCGTAGTAGGAAACAAAATACTCAACCGCGTTATCCGGGAAAAACTGTTTGAACTCGCCATAAAGCTGCGCTGCAAGGGTTTTATTATGACTCAGAATCAGCGCCGGGCGATTCACCTGAGCAATGACATTGGCAATGGTAAATGTCTTTCCCGAGCCTGTTACACCGAGCAATACCTGCGATGGATCACCACGTTTAAGTCCTTCAACAAGTTGCTGAATTGCAAGAGGTTGATCTCCGGTAGGACTGAATTCGGAAGTGAGGTTAAAATCCATGGTTTAGAATTTGATTGCAAAGGTAAGGCTTATGAATAACCACAAGTGAAAGGTATAGCATCAAAACTGCATTTATTTTTTATGAGCGGGGAATAAATATCCTGTGCGTAGCTAATTCGCATGTGCAAACAGGGTGGTGAAGCGAAACTGCTAATCACCATTCTTCCCTTTGGGGCTGCAGTTCTTTTTTTGTCATCTTTCCCGTGGGTTCCGCAAAGAGCTCCACCCACGGTTATTGTTATTGAGCACCTTCGGCGCTCTGACATGCGTCCCCGAAGGGGGCGAATTTTAAATAACCGTGGGTGTAACGAGCCTATATGCGCAAGCATTCAGGCGCAGTGGAACCCGCGGTTGGCGAATGTAGAGATAAAATGTCGTCCCCAAAGGGGGCGAATAAAAATCTTTCGTGACCATAAATCCCGTAAAGAACTCCACGCACGCTTATTGTTATTGAGCATCTTCGGTGCTTTGACATGCGTCCCCAAATGGGGCGAATTTCAAATGACCGTGTTTGTAACCAGCCTTCGTGCGCAAGCAGGCAGGTGCAGTGGAACCCACGGTTGACGCATGTAGTAATGAAATGTCGTCCCCGAAGGGGGCGAATAAAAAATCCTTAATTTACCAGCACATCAGAATAGTATTCCTACTTCACTAAGCAGATAGATTTATCAAAAAATCTATTTATCTGCCCGTATCGAAAAACCAGCCATCACCGGATAATGATCAGAAAGCTCAACTTTGTCTCTTCTGAAATTACAGGTATTCAATGATTTATCCATAAAGATATGATCAATTTTCAGCGGGTAATAGCTTTCGGCATAAGTCCTGCTGAAGCCATTGGTTCTCAGATAGGCGGCTTCTTTAAGTGACTTGCCAATGGTTCTGAATGAAAAAGAGGCAGGCGTATCGTTAAAATCGCCGGCAACAATCACCGGATATGGACTTGCCTTGATTGACCCCGCCAGAATCAGAGACTGATGGGATCGGATTCTGAAAGCAATCTTTAATTTTCTTACTGAACTGATGACATTTCTGGCCGATTTTTTCTTCAGCACCTGATCTCTTTCGGGCTTCAGAATCTGCTTCTCGCTGATTAATTTTACCGACTGCAGATGCACATTAAATACCCTCACAGTATCACTTCCCAACAAAATATCACTGAAAATGGCAAAGATTTCATTATCAGGAGAATAAACTATTCCCTGATTCAGAATTTCATGTCTGGAAGCCGTAACCAGAATTGTTGACGTGGATAAGGCTTCAGCATTGTATCCCGATAGTTGTTTATAGCTTAAATGAAGGTTTTCAGTCAACGTTTTATAAAAAGCGCCATGTTTGCGACCTTTCATTGAATATTCCTGAAGACAGACTATATCGGGCGTTTTATCATTGATGTATGAATGAATTTCTTTCTGTCCTGCATACTTGTCTTTGCCTGAAATTCCGTTAAATCCTTCAACATTAAAACTCATTATTGAGAACTGCTCTGTTTCTTCATCACATCCCATTTTCAATGAAATGCTGAAATGCCTCATCATCATCGGGGTTCCTGCCATCAGGTAGATCAAGGTGACATAAAAAATTCTCTTATCGGTAAAAAAGGAGAAAACCAGATTAACAGAATTCAGAACCCATATTATGGGAAATGCCAGTCCGGCTAATGCGGCAATCCAGAAATGCCATGGATTGATATATGGCGATAACAGCCCGGCAAACAAAGCTGAGATTAATACCAGCGAAACCGAAGCGTGCAAAAATCTTATGGTTTTTCGTTCGGGTTTCATTATCGGATTTGGCTAAAAGAATCAATTCGTTTAAAAAAGTGTTCTCAGGACTTTACCTGGAAGAAAACATGAAACAGGCAAGGAATTATTCAGCAGCCTGTAGCCTCAACGTAGCAAAAACAGGATAATGATCGCTTAGTTTATTTCTGATTCTTGAATAATCAGATGCGATAAACCTTGACTTATCGTGCATGATGTAATCAATCCGGAATGATGGGAGTGCACCGGCATAAGTTTGCGACAAACCGTTTCCGGAATTAACAAATGCATCGCTGAGTTGATTGGAGATTGTGTAATAAGTATATGAGGATGGGGTGTCGTTGAGGTCGCCACAAACAATTACAGGATAAGGAGATTTCTCAATCTCTTCGGCAACGGCTCTGGCTTGAGCTGCGCGCCTGATAAATGCATGCTTCAATTTTCTGGCTATGCTTCTGAGGCCTTCTGAAAGCAACTCCTGTTCTTCGGCATTTGCCCTGAATTCGCTCACATACAGGTAGTCTTCTTTGCTGAACTGAATGGATTCAAGATGAATATTGAAAGCTCTGATGGTGTCACCATCTCTCACAATATCAGCGTAACTGCATACATTTGCCGGATTGCCGATGAAGTTTATAATCCCTTTTGAAACAATTGGCCAACGGCTGAAAGTTGCTATTCCGTAAGGTCTGGTCTTACCATTACTTTCCACCAGAGAAATATAACTGTATTTCAGCTTTGTATATTTTTTGATAGAATCAGCAATATTTACCTTGCCTTTTCTGCCGGCATGATACTCTTGTATAAAAAGCAGATCAGGCTTATAATCTCCTGTCAGATTAAACATTTGTGCCGCTGATTCGCTGACCTGACCCTTTTTCCAGTTATACAAATCAAAAAGCCTGACGTTGTATGACATAACACGTATATCCGTTTCACCTGCGGGAGTTTTTTTTCCAAAATCCAATTGAATGTAACCTGATATTCGCGACCAGCAAACCAGAATAATTATAAGCGGCAGCAATGCATATTTTTTTTTGATCAGAAGCCAGACAGGAATAAAAAATAAGTTGATGAGCAGCAGATAAGGAAAAGCCAATCCGAAGAAAGCCCATATCCAGCTTTTGTCGGGCGAAATATACGCAGCCATGAAGCCTGCTATAACTCCAAGAATAACAAACAGGTTTGCCACCATCAGCAAAAACCGAAGTACTGAAAACCTGCCCGACTTCTTTTTTGGCTCAGCCATTCCTATGTCAGATTACTTTTTTTTACTGGTCGAAAATAGCAGTTCTTTCTCTTCCCGTGTAAGACTGTCATATCCCGATCTTGAAATTTTATCAAGAATAGCATCCATTTTCTTTTGTTTAGCAACTTTGTTTTTATTGTAATCGTCGTCAGTGAGCGGCTTCTCGTTGTGATAAACCTTGAATTTTCTTCGTTTGAATTTAAAACTTCCCTGTTTCCCGAATTCGAAGAATGGCTGAAATATCTTAGTTGGATCAGCCCCGGGAATCATCTTAATCCATAGAAATCCCCATAAAGCTCCGCCAAGATGCGCGATATGCCCACCGGAGTTTGAAGAGCTGAGCATCAGAACATCAAGAACTATAGAAATAATTGCTATGTACTTTATTTTAACAGGACCGAAGAACAACATATGAATGGTGTATTCAGGAACATAAAACGAAATTGCAACCACAATGGCAAGCACCGATGCTGAAGCTCCCAAAGCAATTGCCGATTCACGCGCAATCTCAAAGACCGGAAATGCATTAAAAGCTGCTACATAAAGCAAAGCACCTGCGATTCCACCAAAAAAGTAAGTGCCAAGCAATTGTCGCTGCGAAAGATATTGAACAAAAATATTTCCAAACCACCACAACCAGAGCATATTGAAAAGAATGTGGAAGAAATCAATATGCAAAAACATGTAGGTGATTAATGTCCATGGCTTTGCAAGCAATGAAGATGTATTCGCAGGAACCGCCAGAAAGTCTTGAATCTGTGTTAACAGATTGATTTTGTACGACCCATCAGTTCCGGCTTCGGGTGACGAAAAAAGAAACGCAAAATTACTAACCAATAGAATGCTAATCCAGATGGCAACATTAATCAGAATCAGCACAGGTAAAGGTTGCCTGCTGCTGAAAAAAATCCTGATCCGTTCCAATGGAGAGTGTGTCGGAAACATAATTTTCTTTTGTTAATCCCAGTTTTTAAAACGGTTTATCTTGCGGTTCCAGTATCTGATAAGGAAAAATCCGAATATCATTCCGCCAAGGTGAGCAAAATGTGCAACATTATCACCCGGATTGTTGGCAAATCCGAAATATAATTCCATTGCACCATAGGCAATTACAAACCATTTTGCCTTTATGGGAATAAAGAAATACAGATAAATCAAAGCATTTGGGAACATCATACCAAAGGCAAGCAAAATGCCAAATACTGCCCCTGAAGCACCAACGGTGGGGACATCCATTTTGATATTCGCCAGATCATTCATGTAAATGGATGCCTGGTTAATAGCCATTGGATCGCTTGGATTCATCGACCAGGAATTGATAAATCCGGAAAGCTGAGCCTGATAACCCGGAAAATGTTGATCGAGAAATGCAGTAAATGCTTCCGGGGTAGGAGACATCATTACCTGAGAAATGTCAGATTGCATCCCTGAAATACCGATCCACAAAACCAGCATATGCACCAATGCTGCACCAACTCCGGTAATCATGTAATAGGTCAGAAATCGTTTGCCTCCCCATACATTTTCAAGTGTATTCCCAAACATCCAGAGGGCAAACATGTTGAATAGAATGTGGGTAAAACCTCCATGCAAAAACATGTAGGTTACCAACTGAATGGGGTTAAACTTCGAAGATCCGAAATAATGCATTCCCAGATAGTCAACAAGATCCATGTTAAAGACCTGTTCAGATGTCATCTGGGCAAGAAAGAACAAGCCGTTTATTATCAAAAGATTTTTGACAACCGGAGGTAAAACGCTGAAGCCCCTGGGGGAGTAATGTTGATAGCTCATTTAGTAAAGTTTATTGACCGAAACGTTTTTCAATTTCATCGGTACTGATCATTAAAATGATGTTTCTTCCTGATGGACTTATGTTTGGAACCTGACACGAAAACAGATCATCAAGCAGCGATTGCATCTCTTCAGGAAGCATTGATTTTCCTGGCTTAATGGCCATATTTCGCGCCATTGAGCGCAATAGATTCTGTTGCTTGTCAATTTTCAGGCCCAATTGATTGTGCTTGTAAGTTTCCAATACACTTTCAAAAAGCATTTGCACATTTTCTGCGTGCAAATCTGCCGGAACTCCTTGTATAATAAACGAATTGCCGCCAAAATGTTCAATCTGAAAACCGATGAAAAAAAACTCGCCGGTAAGTTCACTGACAAGCTCTGCATCAGAGGCTGACAAATTAACAGTCAAAGGAAACAGCAACTGCTGGGAATGTGCTTTTTTAAGCTCAACACGTTCGGTAAACTTTTCAAACAATACGCGTTCATGGGCAGCCTGCTGATCCACAACCATCAGATTTGATTTAACCCTGCTGACAATATATCGGCCATTAAGCTGCATAAATCCGCGGCTCGTTTGCTCTTGTTCAAAATCAGAACCAATGGTCAGGGTTTTGTTTTCTTCAGCAGGGGATTGATTTTGTGGTGAAGGCAGTTCAAAAAGTTGTTCCCAGCCTCTTGCGGATGTTTTGTCCTCTCTCAGATCGGGAGATAAACGCAATTCCGGTTGTTTGTTTTTGGCAAAAGGGTTGAACTCAGTATCTACATGAATGCCGGGCATAACTACAGGACGATCTTTCGGAAAGAACGTCTGAAAGCTTTGTTCAGCCTCAAAATCAAGCGTTGATGACAAACTGAACCTGCCGATTGCCTGCTTTACTGCTGAGCGAAGCATGGCATAGATGGTCTGATGATCCTGAAAGTTGACCTCGGTTTTTGTAGGATGAATGTTGATGTCGATGGTTGAAGGATCAACTTGAAGATAAAGGAAATAAGTTGGAAAATGCCCTTCAGGAATCAGTTCCTTAAAAGCATCTTCAACCGCGTGATTGAGATAAGGATGTCTGATATATCTTTGATTTGCAAAGAAATACTGTTCGCCTTTTGTGCGTTTTGCATTTTCGGGCTTCCCAACAAATCCGGTAATGTTTACCACATCACTATCCTGATTCACAGCAAGCAGTTTTTCGTGGAAATTAGATCCGAATACGTTTGAAATTCGTTGCTTCAGGTTGGCTGCCGGAAGTTTGAACAATACTTTTCCATTGCTCGTCAATCCGAAAGCAATCTGTGGATTTACCAGCACTACCCGCTGAAACTCCTCAAGAATGTGGCGCATTTCTGCCTGATCTGATTTGAGGAAATTTCGCCGCGCCGGAACGTTATAAAAAAGGTTCTTCACCGAAATTGATGTTCCGGCTGAACAAGCGCAAGGTTGCTGGCTTTTAAATGAAGATCCTTCAATAAGTATCTGGGTTCCAAGCTCATCCTCATGTCTGCGCGATTTAAGCTCAACATGCGCAATGGCAGCAATGGAAGCTAGGGCTTCGCCTCTAAATCCGAAGGTGTGAATTTTGAACAGATCGGCTGCTTCTTTAATCTTGCTGGTGGCATGCCGCTCAAAACTCATTCGGGCATCGGTAGGGGACATGCCGCAACCGTTGTCGATGATCTGAATCAGTGTTTTTCCTGAATCTTTTATGATAAGCTCAATGGCATCAGCGCCTGAATCGATTGCGTTTTCAAGCATTTCTTTGGCAGCTGAAGCTGGCCTTTGAATAACCTCGCCAGCAGCAATCTGGTTGGCAACCGAATCAGGAAGTAAACGTATAATATCTGACATAACAAAAGCCAACTAACGCAGGAAGATGTAGTAAATCAAAGCAAGCACAACAATTATGTAAATGTAAAAGGTCCGGGTGGAAAGCTTTTTGGTCTTTACCTCACGTTGGTGCCACGATTCTTTAATGCGGGTTCTCAGCCGGTCTTCTTCTGCTTCTTTTGGCTCTTTGTATCGCTTCAAACGCTCTTCCATTTCGTCCTTTTTTTTGTCGTAATAGACAGGACGATAGTTAAACGATTTGGCTTTACCGGTTTTAAAGGCAACTATTTTCATCGGTTTAGCAGTTGTTTTTATGATGAAACTGATTATTCATCTTTGGATTTCGACACTCTATTAACCTACAAAAATACCGATAAAAATCAATACTTTTGCATACTTCTCAAGAAACACTTCATTCAATTCAGAATAACTTTAATATCCGCGAATCATTGTGTTTTCCATAATTCAGGTTTAATGAATCGGGGAGGGGAGTTCTGAAATTCATTTATTCCAGAAAATCAGCCAACTGAAAAAAGTTTAAATAATGAAATCAAGCAAATCTGAAAAGCTGAACAAACTGATTGTTGTTGGCGATCGTGTTCTTATCAAGCCGCTTTCGCTCTCAAAAAAAACCAAGGGTGGACTGTTTCTCCCTCCCGGATACAATGAAAAGGAGGAAATTCAGACGGGTTATGTACTGAAAACTGGCCCAGGTTATCCGATTCCCGCTGCTGAAAATGAAGATGAACCCTGGAAAGGACATAGCAATGAAAATGTACGTTACGTTCCGCTTCAGGTAAGGGAAGGCGATCTTGCAATCTTCCTTCAGAAAAGTGCCATAGAAATTTCTTACAATGACGAAAAGTATTTTATTGTTCCGCAGCAAAGCATCCTGCTGATTGAACGGGATGAAGATATCTGAAAATGAAAAAGGCCGGAAAACCGGCCTTTTAAATATGAATTATTTTTGTTTATGCTTTAACAACTGCCGGGTAGCGTCTGCTGACAAAATAAAACCCGCCGAAGAATACAGCACTGTAGAATAGATCACCCATAAGTCCATTATAGAAGAAAGGCAAGCCAGCAATGTAAGCCTGAATCAATCCTGAAAAATCTTTGGTATATGGCATCATTCCGCTTGCCCATGCTCCGAAATTGGTCACCAGAAAGAATACAACTGTCGAACTGACTGCAGCCAACAATACATTTCCGGTTTTTACCCTGTTTCTGAGCGCAAATCCGATCAATACGGTAAGCACGATACCTGCATAAACGGCAATCATGGTTGAGTGAAACCCAAGAACCAGGTCGCTGATAAGCATGGCTGATACCGGCAACAAAATTGCGAATGCTTTGCGGTTGATATAAGCTCCTCCGAAAAGAGCCATGGCGGCTACAGGTGTAAAGTTTGGCCAGTGGGGCAGAAGACGCATAAATGCAGCTGCGATTACTGCCATTGCAATTATTATTGTCCGGGCCTTAAGATTCTTATTGTCCATGATTCACATTTTTTGTTTCGGCAAAATTATAAAAGCTTTGACTTGAACAGACATATGTCAGGTTTTTTTTTAACATATTTATTGACATTCCTGCTTTCCGTAACAATTTCAGGTCTTCCCTGACTGTTTGTATAAACGGAAGTTAAGAGCAAAAACAGATGTAACCCTCCTAATATCAGTCAATAAGCCTGAGTATTTATGCATTTAAACAATTCCGGGACAATTTAGTTATTTTGAAGTGCATTATTCCGCAAGTCAGGGTTTGACTTATTGAAAGCAAATGTTTTGCAAAAACAAGGTATAATCAAGTCAAGTCCTGACTATCAGCGAATCATCGACATACTTGCGGAATTAAGGATAAAATTTTCCTGATTGAACCGGAAGCCATATTTTTTAGTAAGTTTGCTTTAAAATCTGCTAATTGGAAATGTTACAGAAATTAGTATTCACCTTTCTGACAATCATGGTATTGGGAGCTTGCGACCGTGACCGTACATCTGCTGACCTTATCCTTAGGAACGCTGTAATCTACACCGCTGACAGTGGTTTTACCATTTATACCGCTATGGCCATCCAGAACGGAAAAATTATGGGTGTTGGTGACGATAAGTTTATTCTGGAAAATTATTCATCCGATTCGATTATCGATCTGGAGGGAAAATCAATTTTTCCTGGTTTTATTGATGCTCATTGCCATTTTTATGGATATGCAAATATGAAGAGGTTTGCTGATCTTTCAAAAGCAGCTTCATACAACAATATGCTGGAAATCATTCAGGAACACAACAACCTTAATCCTGACTTGTGGATAGTTGGCAGGGGTTGGGATCAAAATAAATGGCCGGTGAAAGTTTTCCCGGATAATGAGGAACTTAACAAGCTGTTTCCCGAAAATCCGGTCGTGCTTGTGAGGGTTGACGGACATGCAGTACTGGTCAATGAAGCGGCGATTATTCTTTCAGGACTCACTCCCGATAGCATTTCAGATGCAAAAATGGCAATTTTGAACAACGGAAAATTCACCGGAGTATTTCTGGAGTCATATGCAGATTATTTCAGAAATCTGGTACCCGCTCCTGAGGGTGATCAATTGACTGATCTGTTGCTCAAAGCAGCTGCAGATTGCCATGAAACCGGGCTGACTATGGTCGCTGATGCAGGTTTGGATGCTGAAATAATTGATCATATTGATGATTTACAAGATGATTCAAAACTCAAAATGGCAATTTACGCCATGCTGAATCCAACAGAAGAAAATATAAACCGCTTTGTAAAAAGCGGTATTGTAATAAAACCCAAACTAAGCATCCGATCCATAAAATTTTATGCCGATGGTGCTTTGGGTTCCAGAGGAGCCTGCCTGCTTGATCCATACACCGATCAACCCGGAAATTATGGAATTCTTACCATGTCGGCAGATGAACTGGGAAGATACTGCGTAATAGCTTATGATAATGGTTACCAGATAAATACACACGCAATAGGTGACTCAGCAGTACGGATGGTGTTGAATGTTTACAGCAATTATCTGTTGCCCGACAATGATCTACGCTGGAGGATAGAACATGCGCAGATTGTTCATCCTGATGATTTTAACCTTTTTGGTGAGTTTAAAATTGTACCATCAATCCAGGCTACTCATGCAACATCCGACATGCGCTGGGCAGGCAACAGATTAGGAAAAGAACGGATTAAAAATGCCTATGCGTATCGAAAACTAATGCTTCAGAACGGATGGATTCCCAATGGCACAGATTTTCCAATAGAAGGCATCAGCCCGATTCACACCTTCTATGCTTCAATTTCACGTAAAGACCATAAAGGCTATCCGTCAAAAGGTTTCCAGAAAGAGAATGCGCTTACCCGCGAAGAGGCACTCCGTTCGGTTACCATATGGGCAGCAAAGTCCTGCTTTGAAGAAAATCGCCGTGGCAGTCTCGAACCCGGCAAAAATGCTGATTTCGTAATTCTGGACAGAGACATCATGGTTATCTCAGAAAGGGAGATTCCCCTGGCAAAAGTTATACGCACCTATATAGATGGCGAAGCTGTTTATATTCAGAACTGATTTTCAGACATTGAACATAAGATAATATTTTTCGTTTAATTTCAACTGATGTTGAAACAATGAAAAAACTCTTATTGCTCGTTTTGCTGGTGACATTAATGCATCCCCGGATTCATGCGCAGGAAGTAAATGTGGTTGATTTCAGTCAACTGCAACCATTGCTTGAGAAACGAAACGATACTACCTATATCGTGAATTTCTGGGCAACGTGGTGCCTGCCTTGCATCAAGGAAATGCCTTATTTTCAGCAGATACATGATAATTTCAGCGACCGCAAAGTTAAGGTCATTCTGGTTAGTCTCGATTTTGAAAAGCAGATGGACAGCAGACTCAAACCTTTTATCGCAAAACACAATCTTACTCCTGAAGTCATTCTTCTGAACGATCCGGATGCAAATTCATGGATTGATAAGGTAAATCCTGATTGGTCAGGCGCGCTGCCGGCTACGGTGATTTATAACAAGAATTTTCAGGGTTTTTACGAACAAAGTTTTACTTACAACGAACTTGAACAGATTATTAATCAAAACATCCTAAACTAATGAAAAAGACCACTTTATCCATTCTATTCTCTTTTCTCGCCATTGCTTTTGTTTTCGGACAAGGTTATAAAATAGGCGACAAGGCCACTGATTTTAAGCTAAAGAACATTGACGGGAAATTTGTTTCCATGAGTGATTATGCTGATGCCAAAGGGTTTATTGTAATTTTTACCTGTAATCATTGCCCTTTTTCAGTGGCTTATGAAGACCGGATTATTGACATAGACCTGAAATATAAGGAACTTGGTTATCCGGTGATTGCGATCAATCCAAACGATCCGGCACTTGTTCCTGCCGATAGTTTTGAAGAAATGAAAAAACGTGCGGCAGAAAAGGAATTTACTTTCCCTTATCTTTTCGATGAGGGTCAGAAGGTATTTCCGGTCTATGGCGCCACCCGTACTCCTCACATCTATCTCCTCAATAAAGAGAAAGACGGACTTAAAGTAGCATACATCGGAGCCATTGACAATAACCATCAGGATGCAGCAGCAGTTACTGAAAAGTATCTCGAAAATGCTGTCAATGCTTTGATTAAAGGCGATAAACCTGCGGTTGACTTCACCAAAGCTGTTGGATGCACCATTAAGGTTGCTTCAAAATAAAATTGTTGATTTCAGTCACGATATCTATTGGCTTCATTATTCGTAATGGAGCCATTTTTTGTGGGGAAAATTATAAATACCGGAATATCCATATCATTTCACCGGGTTGAATTGTTCTGTTCAGAGAGCAAAAGAATTCCGTTACTTTGCCTAAAAATTGAACTATGTCTGATCTGAGTGAATTATTCGGTTTGCCTGAACTTGAAGAAGAATTGATTTTCGGCACATCGCGCAGCAGCGGAAAGGGTGGTCAGCATGTAAATACGACCGAAACCCGTGTGGAATTACATTTTAACATACCTGATTCCAGAATGCTTACCACCGATCAAAAAACTGTTTTACTTGAAAGACTAGGGCACAGGCTATCCGGCGAAGGGAAACTTAGAATGTATTCCCAGAAAACTAGAAGTCAGTCAACGAATAAGGAAGATGTACTGAAACGTTTTTATGAGTTGATTGCCAAATCGCTCAGGCCGGTCAAAGCCCGGATTAAAAGTAAGCCAGGCAGGGCACAAAAAGAAGCACGTCTTGCCGGAAAGAAGGTAGTTTCACAGCGAAAAGAGCTTCGCAAACCGCCTAAGCCTGAAGTCTGAAAATCATCCTCTGACAAAATGAGGCATTTCTGCAGGAATTACAAACGAAAACTCAATCAGTCCTGAAACTACACCATCCTTATACCATGGACTTTGGAAAATCATTTTCTTCAGCCCGTTTTTTTCAATCGTATAAACATTCGTAATTCCTTCTGCAAGTAGTCTTTGCAAAATTGAAACCGATTTAGGGTTATGGCAATCATTCAGGGCACTTCCATACAATCCCCTTCCTCCGTACTTCTCAAAAACTTTAGCCGAAGCATCGTTCATTTCAATAATTTTGCCATCCAGATCAGAAACTGTAATGGCAATAGGGATTCCGTTAAACCAGTCGGTGTGCATATCGTGTTTTTTTTGCGCAAAAATACCTGAATTTATTTGTAAATAGAGAAAACTGTGTATCTTTGCACCCTCATAACGGCCCCGTAGCTCAACTGAATAGAGTATCTGACTACGGATCAGAAGGTTACAGGTTTGAATCCTGTCGGGGTCACAAAAACACAATTAAAGCCCTGAATTTCAGGGCTTTGTTTTTTATATAAAATTCTTATTTTTATGATGCCCTTTCAGGGCGCTGTAGTCATTCCGCATTTTTTAACCCAAGCGGTACCTTGGGTTAAGTAGGTCAGGCTTTCAGCCTTGATGGAAATAAAAACAGTACCTTCCTCCTGAAAGGACAACATATCATTAACCCTTGGGCAACGCCCGAGGTTATTCCGCCACGAATTGGCAACATACCTTCGTCCAAAGGCATCCCTCTGGCTTAAGGTCAGCAGGCAAAACATTAAGCTCACCCAAAAAGGCCATTACTGCAATCAACAAATGCTTTACTAAAATAAAAATCCTATTCGAGGATTGCTTTTAAATAAGTTTCTTACATTTACCATACAATAATTCAACAATTCCGCAGCCACTGAATGGGTGAGTCATCCAAATTCATGGTGCTTACCTAAATTTGTGGGGGGATATATCCTGGTTGAAGTCAATCTATAAACAAGAACCAATCACACTGATTAAATGAATGTAAATAAGACAATTCTGGAATATATAAATAGTAAAAATGAGGAGGAGTTTGATCCATACTACATTTACAATGTTCAAACAATAAAGGATCAGTGTCAGACTTTTCGGAATATTTCATACAAAAACAAATCGATTCACTTTGCTTCAATGGCAAATGTAAATCCACATTTTCTCAAAATCGTAAAAAATGAGAAGGTAAACATATTTGTCAATTCTATTTTACATCTCAATTCAGCCATGGAAGTTGGATTTCATGGACAGGACATCATATTTACGTCCTCTGCACTAAGTGTAAAAACCATGAAGTATATCGGGAATCTTGACATTCAATTGAATGTTGATTCTCCCAATCAACTAAAACAATGGCAACAGCTGTTTCCCGGTAAAGCTATTGGAATTCGTTGCAATATCGGCGACAACGTAAAGCCATATTCAACACACGCCGGTTTTTTTATTGGAAAAGATAGCCGGCTCGGATTTACCCGGGAAGAAATCAGGCAAATTGCTGACAAATCGAAAATTAAAGGCCTGCATTTGTATGTTGGAACTGATATTTTCGACATCGATTACTTTATCAATTGCTACAAAGAGTTAATTGATATAGCAGGTGATTTTCCGGAGCTTGAATATCTGAATTTCGGCGGAGGATTTGGCGCATCAGAGAATGGCGCAAAACACTTTAACATTTCAGAATACAATACCAAAGTAACCAACCTGATGAACCAGGTTTCGGAGGAAAAAGGCAAGAGCATAAAATTAATTCTTGAACCCGGAAGGATAATTGGCGGCATTGCAGGTTATTTTGTTTGCCAGGTTACCGATGTCAAACCGAGAGAAAATAAACAGCTAATAGGCGTAAATGCATCTACTGTGCAATTTTCGCGTCCACTTCTCTATCCCGAAATTGCCAGGCATCCGATAAGCATAATCAGAAATGGTGGTCCCTACATTTCAGGCAAAAAAATGCCCACAACTATTTTTGGTTGTTCAACCTATTCGCGGGATATTTTTTCAAATAATGCTGAATTGCCTGTATTGAATATCGGAGATATAATTGTGTTCGGGAATGCAGGTTCATATTCGGCATCATCGCACATGCAGTTTTTAGGTTTTCCAAAGCCTGAGGAATTCTACCTATGAAAGCCGAACTCATCGAAGGTAAACCAGCTTATAAAACTTTCGCAAAAGTAAGTGCTGATGTTTATGCTGGAAATAAATATTTCAAAGGTACTGAAGGAAGTGTTGAACGACTGCTTTTAAGTTCTGATAGTGCGTTTCAAAAACATTCTGACATAAAAATGTTTGTGATTCGCAATGGAAATGACTGTTTAGCCCGTTTTGCGCTTATTCACGATCATCGGTTAACAGGATATATACAGGTTGCTTTTTTCGAAGCTCAAAAGGATCTGTGTAACATTTTTTCAATCATAAAACAGGAAATCTATCGTCATTTTCCCCAATGCAAAAAAGTGGTTGTGGGCCTAAATGGACATTTGAACTATGGTGCTGGAATCTTATTGAACCGTTTTGACGAAGCACCAGTTTTTGGACTTCCTTATAATCCTGAATATTATGCCAATTATTTCGAAGGATTACAAAGACGAAAAATGTTCACTTTTCGTTTTGGTATGGATGCTTACACTGACTGGGCTCATTCTTATTCGTCACAGCGCGGTTTAAACGGACTGACAGTGCGGTTTATGAACAAAAAGCATATTGAAAAAGAAAGTGAAATATACACTGAACTAAACAATCAAGCCTTTGCAAAACATCCGTATTGGGCCAATCGCGATAAAGATGAAGACCTGGAATTGTTTAAACCATTTCGTTTTTTATTGGATAATGAAAATTTAATCTTTGCAGAGATTAACGGGAAGCCTGTCGGATTCTTTTTGTGGTATCCCGATTTCAATAAATTGGTTACCAGTCAACGCGATTTGAATGCAATTGATGTCATCAAATACCGGCTTGGAAAATCAATCGACACTTTCCGCTTTACCGAAATCGGAATTCTTCCCGAATACCACGGTAGCCCTGTGGCCTTGGCACTGATTAATAAATCATTGCCGGCACTTATTCAAAAAGGCTATAAATATTGCGAGGGAGGATTTATTTTTGAAGAAAACAGGGCTTCCATAGCCTTTGTAAAACGCATATTGCAGCGTTGTTATGGAAAAGAACCAAATACTTATCGCGAGTTTGCAACATTTGAAACCAGACTTTAATGATTGAGTTTAAACGCATACAAGAATCAACCAGTCTTCCTACTGAATGGGATGCACTTGCCGAAAATTATTTTCAGCAAACCCGGTTTTTGTTGCATGCGGAGAAGTACAATCCTTGCCAGCAACGATATTACACATGTACTGATAATGGAAAATTGATTTCTGCTGCAATTGTTTATTCATTACGGCTTGATTTATTGACATATATCAACATCAAAAGTCCCGTAAAAATGAATATTGCAGGAATTCCATGTTCGGTTTCAAGTCAGGGGATTTTTGGAGATAAATCGGCAGTACAAGCTTTAAAAAAACATATTTATAACGTAGAAAAAGGATTTGTACTTTTCTTAAACCTGGAAGAGGAACCTGTTAATGGCTCTTTAGCTTCGGGCAAGACATTGCCAACCATTATTTTAAAAAATAATTTCGGGAAATGGGAGGAATATCTTGCAGCACTCCGCTCAAACTATCGCCGTCGTATCTCTCTTATTAATCAGGATAATAATGACTTACGATTCGAAAAAAAATTATGTTCTGATTTTACCAGCGAAATGTATCAACAATACCTCGAAGTTTATAAACGAAGCAAGAACAAGCTCGAAAAACTAAGCTTCGACTTCTTTAAAAATCTACCCTGTGAATTTATGCTAACAATTTGTCATAAAAACGAATCAATCTTTGGGTGGAATATTGTGCTCGAAAACCAGGATATTTATTATTTCTTTTTGGGGGGCATTGATTATAAGCACAACAAAATCCACAATACTTATCTGCGCTTGCTTTCAAAGATTATTAAAGATGGAATTGAGAAAAAATCTAAATTTATAGACCTCGGACAAACCGCCGAAATTCCTAAGATGCGAATGGGAGGGAAGCCCCGGATTTTATACATGGAAGCGCATCATAATAATGTATTTTTAAACAAATTTATTAAAACATTAAGTTCATTGCTTGAATACAAACGAAAACCCGAAAACACAAATGCAATGAAGGAGAAAATCGGATGAAAATACTAATGGTTCGTCCAAAGCCATCTCCCGAAACCATCGGTTTGCAACACCTGATGGTTGTTGAGCCGTTGGAACTGGAAATCTTGTGTGCCTTAAAACGCAATTCCGATTCGGTTGTAATTGTAGATATGATTCTCGAGAAAAGAACTTTCGAATCGTTTGTAATTGAACATAAACCTGATATTTTGTGTGTTACAGGTTATATTACTAATGTTTCAACTATTATATCCTATTGCGAATCGGCAAAAAAAATATCGGATAAGATTCTAAGTATTGTAGGTGGTGTTCATTGCGAGGTCTGCCCCGAAGATTTTGAATCTGAATTTATTGATTTCAGAGTGGTTCGGAATGCCGCAGTAATATTTACTGATTTACTCAATCATATAGATAAAAAAACGGAGCTTCCGAAAGGAGCTTTCCGTAAAGAAGATTCGCTTGCCAATACAGCACTTCCATCCTATAATTTCAGTATTCCTTTTCCTGATAGAAATTCTGTTGCAAAATATCGCGATAAATATTTTTATATTTTTCATGCTAAAGTGGCACTTATGAAAACATCGTTTGGCTGCCCTTTTCAATGTTCATTTTGCTTTTGCAGAGTTATAACCGGCGGTAAATATCATCAAAGGCCTTTACATGAAGTAATTCAAGAGCTTGAACAGATTAAAGAAACCGAAATCTATATGGTTGACGACGATTTCTTATTCGACAGAAAATGGCTGCAATCATTTATATCAGCGATAAAACAAAGAAACATACGTAAACATTTTCTGGTGTATGGCCGTGCCGATTTTATTGCAGATAATTCTGATATTATGCACCAACTTGCCCAAATTGGATTACGAACTGTGATTGTGGGTTTTGAAAGCTTTTCCGATAAAGAATTGGACAAGTACAACAAGAAAATCCCGGTTGAAACTTACAAAGAAACCATGGCGGTGCTTAATCGTGAAAAAATAGATGTATTTGCAACCATCATTATTCCTCCCGATTGGGATAGAAGTGATTTTAAAAACATGGTTGATGTAATTAAATCATTGGGAATTCATT
Organism: Bacteroidales bacterium UBA5197; assembly: GCA_002412885.1. GTDB lineage: Bacteria > Bacteroidota > Bacteroidia > Bacteroidales > Lentimicrobiaceae > Lentimicrobium. The sequence continues at coordinate 72,992 of DHVX01000008.1, read as the reverse complement.
TTGTAAACCTGCAACCTTTAACGCCATTGCCAAAAACTGAGGTGCGTTTCCCTGAAGATCAAATCATTATTGATAAGCTAAATTATCCACAATGGGATTTGGCTCACATCACTGTTCAACCAACAAAATTATCAGTTGCTGATTTTTATCAGGAAATACTAAATGCCTACAATTCAATTTTGTACAGCCCAGGCGTTCTTTGGAAATATTTCACAACATACAGCCCGGTAATGCTTTTCAAAATGCTTGCAGGAGGTTACAGAGTAACAAAACAGTATAAAAGAAAAATCAAAGAAGCCAAAAAACATGCCTAAGATACTTTTCGTACAACCTACGCAATATGCTGAAAACGGAAAGCTTTGCAAACAACGAAAGATAAATCTTCCGGGATTGGCCTTTCCTCTGTTGGCAGCATATACGCCATCAAATTGGGAAATTGAACTGCTCATCGAAGTTGTCGATGAAATTAATTTCGATACTGAAGCCGACATTGTAGCCATAGGAAGTATGGGACATGCTACTTTCAGGGGTTTAGAAATTGCCACAGAATTTAAGAAACGCGGTAGAATTGTGGTTATGGGCGGTTATATGGCGTCTATAGCATACAAAGAAGCCATGAAACATGTAGATTCGGTTGTTATTGGAGATGCTGAAATATCGTACCCGAAAATGCTGCAGGATTATGAGGATAGTGGCACTGTAAAACCTTTGTATAACCATCCGATATATGAACTGAAAAATCTGCCAATTCCACGCTACGATTTACTAACACAAAAGAAAATCGGAGCCATGTTGCCTGTTCAGGCCGGACGTGGCTGCACCTATACTTGTTCGTTCTGCTCAATTGCCTGTTTGTATGAGGGCAAATATTTATTCCGCCCGGTTGATGAAGTAATCCGGGATATTGAAGAGGTCAAACGACTTGGTTTTAAGCGGTTTTATCTCATCGATGATAATATTGTTTCAAATCCAAAGTACCTTAAAGAGCTTTGCAGGAAAATTACGCCATTAAAGATGAAATGGGCAAGTCAATGTGCAATTCATCTGGCCAAAAATGCTGAATTACTGAAAATAGTCCGGGATTCAGGTTGCGATCTAATGAGCTTTGGCGTTGAAAGCATTCAGCAGGATGCCATTGACAGCCTCGACAAACCCTGGTTAAAAGCCAATGAACATGAGCAAAACATTAAAATCCTGGCACAATCAGGAATTACTGTCAGCACAGAGATGATTATTGGAACCGACTTCGATACCGAAGACTCTATACGTGAAACCTATGATTTTATTTATCGGAACAGAATACCCATTCCGCGTTTTTATATTTTAACTCCGGTACCGGGAACTGAGTTGCATAAATCGCTCAAGGAACAAGGGCGGATGTTAACCGATGATCTTCGGCTATTTGATGGGACCCGATGTGTTCATATTCCAAACAAGATTGATCCTGAGAAACTTACTGAAATGTATTGGTGGCTCAACAATAAGGTTTTTTCTGTGAAAAGCATATTTCATCGCGTGCTTTTTAACAGAAACCTTTGGAGAAACCCGGCCATGTTGATGTTTTCACTGGCCATAAACTTTCATTACAGACGCTATGTAAGAAGAAAAATAACACCCAATATATTTTAATTGAAAGGACAGGCAGACAGGAGCACCATAGCTTGAAAAGTGTAATTCCTAAAATAAAATCGACATTCCAAAACAAATAAAACAATCTGGTTTTCACTTAACTCAGATCTATCTCAGCACCACAATATTTGCAATACCTGGCATCGTGGTCATGTCCTTCCCTCAAACACTCCTGACAAACCTGAGTTGTAGGTCTAGCTTTGCTTTTTGAAGCTTTTGACAATTCCACTGTCATTATTCCGGTGGGAACCGCAATGATGGCATATCCCAGAACCATGACAAGGCTCGCGAAGAACTGGCCCACACCGGTTTGGGGTGAAATGTCTCCATATCCTACTGTAGTGAGTGTAACTACGGCCCAATAAATACTGGTAGGAATATCCTGGAAACCATACTCCGGACCTTCAATCACATACATTATTGCACCAATAATCACAACCAGAACCGCGATAGATGAAAGAAACACCAGAATCTTCCGGCTGCTTGCCCTGAGTGCTCTGACAAGAATATTTGCCTCAGCAAGGTATAATGACAATTTAAATATCCTGAATACCCTTAACAGCCGGAGAACTCGAATTACCATAAGGTATTGTGTCCCAGGAACCAGAAGACTTATATATGTTGGCAGAAAAGCCATCAAATCAACAACCCCGAAAAAGCTGAAAATATATGCTTTTTTCTTCCTGATGACATAGATGCGTAATAAATATTCCAATGTAAAGAGAATAGTAAGAAACCATTCTCCGGTAGTAAAAAATATCTGATATTTAGCAGCATAATCATGTACACTTTCTACGATGACCAAAACAACACTCAAAATAATCGACCATATAAGTATGATGTCGAAAAACTTTCCTGCAGGAGTATCTGCCTCAAAAATTATGGTGTAAATCTTCCTTTTCAGCTTTTCATTTTCAGTGTAGTCAACCATAATAAATTCAGATTATCCTGTAAAAGTAGAGAAATTTATTAAATCTGTTTATTTGTATGCCAATCGAATAGGAATTAACTCATCAAATTTTATAAATTTGCTGAAACGAAAATTAACTGATATGGCATTCAAAGGCGCAGAGACATACATAGCAAAATCAGAAATTGAATTGCACATCACTCCACGGATGGCCAACAGGCATGGATTAATAACCGGTGCCACCGGAACAGGAAAAACCGTTACGCTTCAGGTGCTGGCTGAGTCGTTTAGCCTTCAGGGAGTTCCGGTTTTTATGACTGACATAAAAGGTGATCTTTCCGGAATCAGCAAAGCAGGTGTTCCAGGACAGAAAATACTTGAAAGGGTTGAAAAGCTTCAACTTCAGGGATATGAGAACAGGGGCTTTCCGGTTTGTTTCTGGGATGTTTTTGGCGAGCAGGGTCACCCCATGCGAACCACCATAAGCGAAATGGGACCTCTGCTGTTGTCGCGGTTATTAAACCTGAACGATACCCAGGAAGGGGTTCTTAACCTAGCTTTTAAAATTGCCGACGATGCCGGCCTTTTGTTGCTTGATCTCAAAGATCTGACTTCTCTTCTTGAATACATCGGAAACAACAGAAATAACTTTACAGTGTCATATGGCAATATCTCTGCTGCCAGCGTCGGAGCCATTCAGCGCAATCTGCTTGTGCTTGAACAGCAGGGAGCGGCTCATTTTTTCGGAGAACCTGCTTTTGATATCCACGATCTTATGCAAACAGATTCCGATGGAAAAGGAGTTTTAAATCTTCTTGCTGCCGATAAGCTGATGCATTCTCCCCGAATATATTCGACTTTTCTTTTGTGGCTGCTGTCTGAACTTTTCGAAGAACTGCCCGAAGCCGGTGATCTGGAAAAGCCAAAACTCGTCTTTTTCTTCGATGAAGCACATTTGCTTTTTAATGAAGCACCAAAAATTTTGCTTGATAAAATAGAACAGGTTGTGCGTTTGATCCGTTCCAAAGGGGTTGGCGTGTATTTTGTTACGCAGAATCCGCTTGATATTCCTGATTCAGTGCTCGGACAGATGGGAAACAGGGTTCAACATGCGTTACGGGCATTTACGCCCCGCGATCAAAAGGCAGTTAAGGCTGCAGCAACAACCTTCAGAGTAAACCCAAATCTTAATGTTGAAGCCGCAATCACCGAATTGGGCGTAGGAGAAGCCCTGGTATCATTTCTGGATGCCAAAGGAATTCCAATGATGGTTGAACGCGCGCTGATTTTACCCCCGGCTTCTCAGATTGGTCCGATCACAAGTGAGGAAAGAGAAAGAATTATCCGCAAATCCGATGTATATGGAGTTTATGAAAAAGTACTTGACAGAGAGTCTGCATTTGAAATTCTTCAGGATAGGGTAAATGAAAGTAACCGATTGAAATCAGAAGCCGATGAGGCTGCTGCAGAAGCCAAAGAAAAGCTTACCCGGGCCAAAGAGGAAGCTGCAATGGCGAGAGCTCAGTCAGCAAAAGAAAGAGCTGAAAGATCACAAAAAAGGGCAAATCCCGATATTTTTGCTGAGCTGACCAAGCAGGTTGGTCGTACTGCTACCCGAACTCTTGGCAATGAACTTGGTCGCACACTGGTCAGAGGATTGTTTGGTTCTCTTTTCGGTGGAAGCAGAAAAAGATAATTGTTACGTTCTGATAGGGATGCCTAAAACAATGTGCTGAAATCATTTAAGTTCGCAAGCTCTGCTCTTTAAACCCCGAATGTCTGCACGTTTTGCTGGCGTGCATGCTGGCGCGCGTCCCCCGAAGCGTGCCCGAAGTGCAAGCCCATTCAAATCTTCTCAAACACCCCCATCCCAAACAAAGCAAAGTCATACTTCACCGGATCATTTTTATCAAACATGCGAAGATTTGAAGTAAGTTCTTCAACTGCTTTCCAGTCGTTCTGTTTTCGTAAAAGAAGCCCTGTTTTTCTGGCAACATTTCCCACATGAACATCCAGGGGGCAACAAAGCAGGGCAGGGGAGATGCTGTTCCATAGCCCGAAATCAACTCCATTGTTGTCTTTTCGTATCATCCAGCGGAGATACATATTTATTCTTTTGGCTGTGCTACCCGATGCAGGATCGGCAATATGTTTCTGTGAACGGCTGAGGTGAGGAGTTTCAAGAAATATTTTCCTGAAATGAATGATTGAATGATAAACATTGTTATCACCTTTGCTTAAACCAGCCAAAAAAACCTGCTCAAGCCCACCATGATTCTGATAAATTGATTTCAGCGATTCAATAAAGAACAAAGCATCAACACCGTTAAAAGTGCGATGAACAAAAGTTTCTATACGTTTCAGATCAGCCAGACCGGCATTCATTATAAAATCATACGGAGCATTATCCATAAAATTCATCATCCTGAAACCGTTTTTTACAATGGTGGTTCGTTGCCCCCAGGCGATGGTCGCAACCAAAAAGCCTGAGATTTCAATGTCTTCACGGCGGGTAAAGTGATGCGGAATGCTGATGGGGTCACTTGGAATAAAATCAGGCTGATTGTATAAGATTGTTTTCTCCTCAAGGAGTGCTTGTATTCCTTCAAAATTCATAAAGCAAAGTTAACAGGAATTTTAAGGGCACGATGTTCTATCAGACTATTAAAAAGTATGAGTTTCTGATTTCACAAAAAAAAACCTCCCCACAATTTGCAGGAAGGCCTTCGGTGGTTGGTGTGTGTGAACCGGAAATCTAATTCAGTAATTGTACTGCTTTGATGATTTCTTTTCCTTTATCGATGGCTTTTTCGTTTTCAGGAATCATGCCATGATGACGTTTGGGCAGAGATTTTTCCAGGCCTTTGCGGATGTACTCAGGTTGAACAATTGGTTTCAGCTTCAGATAACCACCGAGCACAACCATATTGAAGACCTTTGAAAGTCCGACTTTAGATGCTTCATCAGCTGCTTCAATCGTGTAAATGTTAATGTCTTTTCGCCCGGGATGACGGGTAATTCCATTGGGATCGTAAATCAGAATTCCGCCTGGTTTTACTGTTTTTTCGAACTTATCCATCGACTGCTGATTAAGAATGATGGCTGTATCGAAAGAGTTCACAATTGGCGAACTGATTCGTTCATCACTGATGATCACAATCACATTGGCGGTTCCGCCGCGCATTTCAGGACCATATGAAGGCATCCAGCTTACTTCCTTGTTTTCCATAACACCGGAATAAGCCAGAATTTTACCCATGGAAAGGACTCCTTGTCCGCCAAACCCTGCTATGATGATTTCTTCTGTCATTGCTTGAATTTTTTAATTTTTTGAAACACAGATGGTTGGTTTTTCAACTCTTCTGATCTTGTAATATCCCCGGGTTTAAGTGAATTAAGCTGCTTCTGTTTATATCCTGAAGTTACTTATTATTACCTGAATCCGGAATTTACATTTAATCATTAACCTTAATATCGCCAAGCGGATAGAACGGGAACATATTATCCACCATCCACTCATTCGATTGGCGTGGAGTCATTTTCCATCCTGAATTGCAGTTGGATACAATCTCAACAAATGAAAGTCCTTTGTTAAGTTTTTGATTTTCGAAAGCTTTACGAACTGCTTTTTTTGTCTTGCGAACATTTGCAGGAGTATGAACAGCCTGACGGGTAACATAAATGGTTCCTGGCAGCTGAGCAATCAGTTCAGTAATTTTCAGAGGATTACCCATTGTTGCAACATCACGTCCGTAAGGTGAAGTAGAAGACTTCATCCCCGGAAGGGTAGTTGGAGCCATTTGTCCGCCGGTCATTCCGTAAATTCCATTGTTGATAAAGATAATCACAATGTTTTCGCCGCGGTTGCAGGCATGAATGGTTTCAGCTGTTCCGATTGCAGCAAGATCACCATCACCCTGATATGTGAATACAAACTTTTCAGGATACAATCTCTTAACTGCAGTAGCAACCGCAGGAGCACGACCGTGAGCGGCCTGTTGCATGTCGATGTTCATAAACTCATAAGCAAGTACAGAGCAACCGACAGGCGCAATTCCGATGGTTTGATCCTGAATGCCCATTTCGTCAAGCACTTCCATAACAATGCGGTGTGCAGTACCATGTCCGCAACCCGGGCAATAGCTTAACGCCTTATCGGTGAGCAGATCAGTTTTCTTGTATATAAGATTCTCCGGCTGGCGGAGCTCTTCTTTTGTTATTTCAGCCATTTCAATTATCCTCCGATTATTTTTTTGTGCATTGCATCAACTATTTCGGTCGGTGATGGAATAATTCCACCCATACGGCCAAAATGTTCTACTTTCACTCTACAACCAACAGCGAGTCTTACATCTTCAATCATTTGTCCGGCACTCATTTCAACAGTGAGAATGCCTTTTACCTGATCGGCGAGCTTAGCAATAACCGCAGTTGGGAAGGGGAACAGTGTGATAGGGCGTAATAAGCCAACTTTAATGCCTTCAGCCCTCAACAGATCAACTGCTTTCTGACTTAAACGGGCACTGGTACCATAAGCAACGATCAGATATTCGGCATCATCACAACTGATGGCTTCGTATCGTGTTTCGTTTTTCTCCATCTCTCTGTACTTTGCCTGTAGATCGAGATTATGAAGTTCCTGTTTGTATGAATCCAGATCAAGCGAAGTAATAATATTGCGCTCTCTGTCCTTTGTTTTTCCAGTGGTTGCCCAGGGTGTATTGTTTTTTATCTCCTCATCGGTGAAGCGTGGACGTTGTTCATCCAACTCAACTTTTTCCATCATTTGTCCGATGGCGCCATCAGAGAGAATCAGTACCGGATTACGGTACTTGAAGGCTAGTTCGAAACCAAGTCCTGCAAAATCAGCCATTTCCTGAACCGATGACGGAGCAAGAACAAGCATTTTATAATCTCCGTGACCACCACCTTTTGTTGATTGGAAATAATCAGACTGAGCAGGTTGAATGGTACCAAGACCCGGGCCTCCACGGGCAACATTTAAAATAACACATGGAAGTTCAGCACCGGCTATATAGGAAATTCCTTCCTGTTTAAGACTTACACCGGGACTTGAAGAGGAAGTGAGAACACGCTTTCCGCATGCAGCACCACCATAAACCATGTTGATGGCAGCTATTTCACTTTCGGCCTGAAGAACAATCATTCCGGTGCGTTCGTGCGGCTTTTCAGCCATCAGGTATTCCATTACTTCCGATTGCGGAGTAATAGGGTATCCAAAGTATCCATCGGCACCTGCGCGAATGGCTGCTTCGGCGAAGGCTTCATTGCCTTTCATTAATCTGAGCTCTTTCATAAACTTTCAGTAATTTAAAATTCTTACTCCATTCGTTTCCTATAGACAGTTATTACACCGTCAGGACAAACTATGGCACAATTGGCACAACCAATGCATTCATCATTAATGGTTTCGGCATAGTTATAACCTTTGCCGTTTACATTTTTCGACAATGCAATTACATCGTTGGGGCAGGCTGGAATGCAAACCTCACAGCCTTTGCATTTTTCGATGTCAATTACAATGTCACCTTTTACTTTTGCCATGATATATAAGTGTTTAGTTTTTATGCAAATGATGCAGCGAAATTATACAATATTTATCAATCCGGATGCCGCAAACGTTTGCAATTTGGTTACTGACATGCAATTTATAATGGTTTTAAACAGCATGAACAAATTTCACAAAATCAGATGATAAATCCTTTCGAAAAAAATTACACCGCATGATGGAGACTAAATTTTTTCAATCTTGATTCAAGATCAGGGAATTGAGATGGTTTTACCAATGATACACAAGCCCTCAAACCTTCTGTTCTCTCGCTACCGGTAATGGCCAGTGAAATGGCACTGATACCATAAAAGATCAATTCTTCAATTAACTCTTCTCCGGTAAGTCCGGGATACGAAATTGTAAAGTAGAATCCATCGGCAATGGGTTCTTCCCCATCGGTATCGTAAACAATATGGAATCCGGCATCGGTAAAAAGCTTTTTCATGATTTTAGCTTTTTCTCCATATACCTTCACCTCTTCAATAAAATTAAATTTGCCATCATTTGCAGCTTTTAGCATCGCTGCAAGCGCATATTGTGCTGAGTGGGCAGTTCCCGAACTCAGTGCGTAAACGGTTCCGAAAATCATGGCTCTGCCAAAATTATCGCAATTGTAATACTGCGGCAATCCGGGTGCACGGCGGATAAACAACTTGTTCGAAACTACCATCATTCCAATGCGCTGACCAGCATAACTAAACGCCTTTGAGCTTGAAATGAGTAATATATAATTGTCGGTGTATTTTGCGACTGTTGGCTGAAATGGAGGAATTCCGGGCTGCGAATAATCTTTCCGGAAATCCATTCCAAAATAAGCAAGGTCTTCGCAAATAACAACATTGTACTGATTGGCCAGTTCTCCAATGATCTGTAGTTCCTCATCCGTAAAACAAATCCAGGAAGGATTGTTGGGATTCGAATAAAGCACAGAATGAATATTCCCTTTTTTGAAATAGGATTCCAGCTTTTCGCGTAGTTTTTCACCACGATAAGCATATACATCAAAGCTTTCATACTTCTGTCCCAATACTTTATGCTGCTGCTTGTGAACAGGAAATCCCGGATCAATAAACAGGGTTGTGTCCTTTTCGGGATACATCCGCGAAAGCGTGAGAAAAGCTGCAAAACTGCCCTGCATCGATCCAACCGTAGGAATGCAGGCTTCGGGTTTCACATCAATATCCATAAAATTCTTGACAAACCGCGAAATCTGCTTTTTGAGCTCCGGAATACCGTCAATATCCGGATAAATTGCAGCAACGCCATTCCGAAGTGCCTCAATTTCAGCTTCTGTACCAATCGAAGAAGGCTTCATCCCGGGAATCCCCATTTCCATGCGGATGTATTTTTCTCCGGATGCCTGCTCGATATTGTCAACCAATCTTTTGATTTCTCTTATGCTGGCTTTTCCAACACTTGCCAGATTCATCTCATCAATTTGCCTTGACACAACTTCATAATTAATAGGTGTGTCGTTCCTGAACTGCTCTTTCATTTTTAATAGGTTGGTTTATTTTGATTTTGGTGATTGTCAAAGGATTTTGGTACTGAAAATTTACGATAGCAAATCGACAAATCATTTAATCGACTCATAATCATATTTTTATCGATCCCAAAAAAAGAGATTATACTGCCCTCAATTCAGGTGGCAAGTTATAGATTTGCCCGAACATAGCAAGGCCGGAACTGAAAAATATTTTAAGCTATGAAAATTTGGCGGCAGTTATCCGGAGTTATTTCTTCATTGAAGCCAGGGCAAGAATGGTTCCCAATGCAATTCCCAGCACCGCTGCAAATAGCACCTGATAATCTACCGGAAGCATAAATGTGATGGTATGCGCCGGATACCAAAAGAACGGAATGGTCTTTTTGAATACAAAATTCCATTGCACATCCCAATTCAGGTTTGTGATTATACCTCTGAAGTCGATGGGAGTAAAGAGTCCTTTTATTGTACCTCCCGTGCTCAGTATATGCGTATCGGTAATTTTGTGCAAGGTCATCATCACCGGAGCATATATAGAATTCATAAAAATACTGATGCAGAAAGCGACAAAAAGCTTTTCGAAGCTAAATCCTCCTTTAATCGCTTCACCGGCATTTTCCATACCCATATAAGTAAGAAATGAAACTGTTCCTGAACTGAATATTACAAAAGCCAGTTTTATGGTAAGACCCAAAACGCCCCAGACAATCGCGCGTGGAAGGATGCCAAATCCCGGAGCATTATATTTTCCGGTTTTTAAGCGCAAGCCAATCACCTCGCCCAAAGTAGCGAGAACAGCAAACTTAATAAAACTCATAATCATTCCATGATCGCTGTTGAAAGTATTGTAGGCACCATAAACAGCTGGAAAAATAAAAAACGGCATGAAGAAGAGCACCACGCAGCAAACAAAGATCAGATCGGAACGTTTCATAATACAATCAGTCAGGGGTAAATTCTGCGGCAAAGATAGCAGGTTGGATTGTTGAAAAATCTGTGCTTTACAAATAATAATTTAATGTCGTTAAGTTAAGAAAATTTGTCTTAGACTCTCCTCAAACTGATTGAGCATATTGCAGAGATGACGGTTAATCAAGTGTTTAAACACTTTCCCGCACGTGCGGGACTCAGTGTGACATTCTTGATAGGTGAGTATTGATTCTTTTTAATGCGCACACTATCAATCACATACAATGTCATCCTGAGCGGAGTCGAAGGACTTTTTTAAAAATTTAAACCTATGTTGAAACCCGCCACCACCATTGACGAAGTCATCTCAACGCTACAGGAAATCATTAATCAGGAAGTGAATGAAAACAGCTCACTTGCATATTTCCCGGCATTGTATCGGCTGGTTACCATAAGAGTTAAGGAGGGCATCGCCAACAATGAATTTGAAGATGGTGCAAGAATGGAAAAACTCGATGTTTTATTCGCCAACAGATACATTGATGCTTACATCGCTTACAAGCAAAACAGGCCTCATACCGGCTCCTGGCGAATTACTTTTGAAGCAAAGAAAAGACCTATGCTTATTCTTCAGCATTTATTACTTGGAATGAATGCCCATATCAATCTTGATCTTGCAATTGCTGCAGCAGAAACCATGAAAGGTAATAATCTGGCTGCTCTGTTAAATGATTTCAACACCATCAACCGATTGCTTTCCGAAATGTCAGATAAAGTTCAGATGCGGATCAGCAAAGTTTCACCTTTGCTTGGATTGCTTGACCGATGGGCAGGTAAAACCGATACTTTTCTGGTGAATTTCAGTATAACTACAGCCCGCGACGGCGCATGGAAAAGTGCCGGAGAATTTCATAAGGCTGGAATTTCTGCAATGCTGACTTCCCGGGATAAAAAAATATCTGCATTAGGACTTCAACTGATACATCCCAACAGCAAGTGGGTGAGGGGATTGGTTTCGGGAATTCGGTTGTATGAAAACAAGAATGTAAGAAAAGTTGTGGAAATAATTTCGGAAGTGTGATTTCTAAACAGTATCAGATGATTAACTTTCTTCTTTAAAGAAAAGTCTGTAAAAATCCATTCCCCGCTCCTCGTCATAACCTTTTTCAATATTATCACGGTTTCCGTGTACATAAATGTGAAAGCTTTTATCTAGCTTGATGATGCTTTTATAAACCTTTGACTGCCTTTTAACAGCCTGCCCGGAAATATCAAAATCATCGTTGATTTTTACCTCTCGTTCTGCTTCAAAATCGCGGCGGTATTCATTAAAGGTTTCTATAACCTCGGGTTGTTCAAACACCTCACTCACAAACTCTTCCATCACAAAATTGTCATTCTCCTTAAAGAATTTCATCGATTTATTGAGCAATTCAGCTTGTCCGGGTTTATCAATCTGAAATGATTCCGGAAGTTTCTCCGTAACAAATTGTTTGCAAAGTGTAAGTGCCTGACTGGTCTGAAAAAACTCATCGTTCCTCTGGCGCAGATTTAAAAAACTATCCATCCAGTATTGAGCATCGCCGCCTTTGCTCAGGTTATCGACAGATACCACCACAAAGCCGTTTTCCCGTTCTGTATTGAAGATCAGACAACCTTTATCAAGCTTATTGATATTGATTCCATCTTCGTGATCAATAGTGAAATTATCAGAAGTCGGATAAACCTTCAGGAAGGTCTCACGCGATTCCGATTTGAAAAGGCCAATAGCGTCAACTTCTTCACCATCGACCATAAGGTTTTGAAAATAAGCTACATAAAACTCACCCGCTTTTACTTTCGGATGAACAGAATGCTCATAAAGATGGTTCGCCAGATTTACTGAATTCAGATAAAAATTACCCGGATCATCAAAAACAGAACAGGCAAAATGATATACTTCGTTGAGGTTCAGTTCGGCATCGTGATGAAGATTGAAATACTCGTTATTCTTGAAAGGAGACAAAAAATACCTGATCAGCAGATCTTTTATTGCTTCACTAAGTTGAATGGGTGATTTAGAGAACTTTATACCCTCTTCGCGGCTTTTGTTGCCGGTTTTATGTATAACAAGTTTTCCCAGAATAGCTTCTTCACTGATGATCATATAATTGATTGTTAACCGGTTAGGTATTAAGAAATTTACATGCAATGATAGACATTTACTGTCTTAATGCCAAATATTTAATGACCAGCAAAGGAAATTTGCCAAATGCTTTTCTGTATCCGGCCATAAAAAAAGTCTCCGCATTCAGGCTGTAATCTGAAGACTTATCAAGTAAGATTGTATTTTAGCAAACTGTTTTGAATCAGGTTGACATCCCGTGAAGATTTTCTGTGCATTTCTGAGGATATCTATATCCAGATAAAGCAAGTTCAATATCTTGATTCAAAACACTGAATAACATGTTGTTAAAACTTTAATCTCAACAAACACTTTACTTATGAAGATTCGGATCACACTTCTGATTATAATGGTTTTCGCCCTGAGTTTTCAGGGAATTACCTGCACCAATTACCTTGTAACCAAAGGAGCTTCCACCGATGGAAGTACAATGATAAGCTATGCAGCGGACTCTCATATCCGCTATGGCGAATTGTACTGGAGGCCGACCGGCGACTGGCCGGAAGGTAGCATGATCACCTTGTATGACCGTGGTACAGCCAAACCTATGGGACAAATTCCACAGCCACCGCATACTTATCAGGTTATAGGTTTTATGAATGAGCATCAGGTCGCTATTGGTGAAACCACTTTTGATGGCCGCCTGGAACTCGTTGATACAACCGGAATTGTTGACTATGGCAGCCTGATGTTTCTGGCCTTGCAACGTTCGAAAACTGCACGCGAAGCCATTCAGGTTATTGCAGAACTGGTTGAAAAATACGGATATGCAAGTTCCGGTGAATCGTTTTCGATTGCCGATGCCAACGAAGTATGGATTATGGAAATTATTGGCAAAGGAAACCGCATGGTTTTGGATAAAAAATCCAAAAAGATGGTAAATGCCGACAAAGGCGCCGTCTGGGTTGCCATTCGTATTCCTGACGGATATATTTCAGCCCATGCCAACCATGCCCGGATCACCGGTTTTACACTTGATAATGGAAAAACATCCATCAGCAGCAAGAACTTTAAATTACTGAATCAACCTGATATTGAGGTAGTTTATTCGCACGATGTCATAACATTTGCACGCACAAAAGGACTTTTCACCGGAAAAGACAGTGAATTTAGTTTCAGTGATATATATGCTCCGCTGAATTTTGGGGCTGCCCGTTTCTGCGAACTTCGGGTTTGGTCAATGTTTAATCAGGTAAACAGCCAGATGCACAAGTATTATGATTATGCTGCCGGTGCACTGGATAATGAACGAATGCCGCTCTACATCAAGCCCGATCGCAAACTCAGCGTGCACGACCTGATGAATTTTAAACGCGATTACATGCAGGGAACTGCACTTGATATGTCGCAGGATATCGGCGCTGGGCCGTTTGGCCTGCCTTACCGCTGGCGTCCACTCACCTGGAAGTATGAAGGAAAAGAGTACTTTAACGAACGGGTCACAGCAACACAGCAAACCGGGTTTTCGTTCATTGCCCAGATGCGGAATTGGTTGCCCGACCATATCGGAGGAATTTTCTGGTTTGGCGTTGACGATGCCGGTTCAACAGTTTATATGCCGTTTTACTGTGGAATACAGAGCGTTACAAACTGCGTGGCTGAAGGAAACGGAGATATTCTGACTTATTCTGAAACAGCTGCTTTCTGGGTATTTAACCGGGTTGCACACTTTACCTATCTATTCTACAACCGTGTGATGCCCGACCTTAAGGAACTTCAATCGGAACTTGAAACTCAGTTTATTGCTGAAATTCAGGAAGTTGACCGTAAAGCCCTCGAAATGTACAAATCAGATCCCGACAGAGCAAGGGAACACCTTACCGCTTATTCCGGGAAAACTGCTGAAACTACCGTTGCCCGGTGGCGTAAACTCGGCGAATTTCTATTGGTGAAATATCTCGATGGAAATGTAAAAAAGGAGAAAGACGGAGAATTTCTGCGAAATCCATGGGGTTATCCCCAACCTCCTTCATTTCCCGGTTACCCGGATGCATGGAAGCAAAAAGTGGTTGAACAGACCGGCGAAAGATTGATGACACCTGAATCGAAATAGGAGAGGAGAAGTAATCTTTTAATCTTGTTTCTGCTTTTAAAAAAGCCCTCATCTTACAATAGATGAGGGCTTTCTTTTAGATGTTCTAAAGGAAATCTACTTCTGTTGAATCTCAATGCCAGCATTTTTCAGTCCAACCTTGATGCACTCACTCCACAGCTGATATCCTTCACGATTAAGGTGAAGCATATCGGAAAGAAAAAGGCTGGTATCAGGCAATCCTTTATCATTCAGGAATTTATGACTGGTTTGTAGAAAAATAATATTTTCTTTCTTCTCACAATATTCACTGATCAATTTGTTTGCTTTACTGATTTGCGGCCAGCTTTTCCAACGCGAAGGGGTAGGAGTGACCTCAATCCAGAAAACCGGCACATCAGGATGGCTCTTTCTTATCTGCCTGACAGTCAGCCTAAAAAGACTTAGAACTTCTTCCGGTGAAATATCGTTCACCTCATCACCGGTAATATCATTTGCAATAAAAAGGGCTATGGCACCAGCCTGGTGTGGACTGACAATCCGGTTTGTATAATAAACAAAATCCGATAATTTTGCACCTCCATAACCACGTGCAATTGCCTGATAAGGAAGCATATCCGTAGAAACACTATCCCAAAGCCTTACACTGGAACTTCCAATAAAAAGAATGGTATTATTACTTTCAGAAACAGGAAGTGCTTCAAGTCCGGTAACTTCACCTTCCCATTTCTTAACTTCAGGATTCTGTCCAAGTTTATTTACCGGATTGCAGGAACTGAAAAGGATTGCAAAAACAGTCAGGCCCAGGAAAATCAGAGTGAGCTTTTTCATGATTCTTTTTCCAACCTGATTCTTGCATCAACAGCAACAACGCCTTTGAGATTTCCAAGCAGTGGATTGATATCCATTTCGGCAATTTCAGGTGCTGCTTCGCAAAGGGCAGACAATCTGACGATTGCATCGGCGAAAGCTTCTTCATTAACGCCTTCCTGACCACGGATACCCTGAATTATTTTATAGGATTTCAAACTTCGGATCATTTCACTGGCTTCAATATACGAAACCGGAGAAAGTGAAGCCTGAACATCCTTTAAAACCTCGATAAAAATACCTCCAAGTCCGCAAAGAATCATGTGTCCGAATTTTGGTTCAGCCTTGGCTCCGGCAAAAATCTGAGTGCCTGAGAGCATGGGCTGAATCAGAATTGCTGTTGTATCCTTAATCTGAATCATGCGGTTAAACTCCTGAAAAACAGCATTATCATCCTTAACATTAAGAACAACTCCACCAACATCGGATTTATGAACCGGGCCAACAACTTTCATCACAACAGGGAAACCCATTTTTTTTGCTGAATTGATGGCATCCAGAGCACTGGTTACCACGGCTTCACCAGCTCTTGGAATCCCGGCAGCATCAAGCAATTGCTGTACTTTTTCCGGATCAAGATATCCTTCTGAAGCTTCATCAATCAGTTTTCGGATGGCTGCCTTATCAATTTCGGGATGCTCAGCGACTTTAGCCGGAGGAGGTGTGTTGTAAATCTTTGCCAATGCATTGCCAAAAACCACTTCATCAGGGAAGTTTATGCGACCCAACGATAAGAAATAGTTTATTTCATTTTTTACATTAACAACGGAAGGAAGAATTGGAAAAATAGGTTTTCTACAGGTTTTCATCTTCTCATCAAGAAGCTTATAAACATCGTAAACTTCAGTAAGTCCGGGACTTCCGAAGATTACCGCCATAGCATCAATCTGCTCAAATTCATTGTCGCAATAATCGATGATATCACCAAGATTGGCTGCAGTTCCTGTTGCCAGAAAATCAATCGGATTGGCTACCGAAGAACCAGGAAGCAGTTTTGCCAATAATTCAGGGCTTTCAATATGAGGAACTTCCAGCCCATTGTTCGACAAAGCGTCGGTCAGCATGACTGCTGGTCCACCGGCATGTGTAATAATGGCAATATTTTTACCTGAGAGCAGTTTGTGCATAAAAATAGCCGCCACAGTGGCCAGTTCTTCACGCCCGTAGCACCTCACAATTCCGGCTTTACGGAAAAGAGCATCCACTGCCGAATCGCTGCTTGCAAGCGCTCCCGTATGAGACGATGCGGCCCTGCTACCTGCCGATGAACTCCCTGATTTGATTGCAGCAATGCGGCATCCCTTTTTTATTAGCGATGAAGCATGTTTCAGCAACAGATCGGGCTTGTTGATACTCTCAATATAAAGCAGCTTAACTTTTGAACTGTTTTCCGGATCAAAATGCTCATCCATATACTGAAGCACTTCCTCAACACCCATTTGTGCACTGTTTCCTACCGAATATACGCTCGAAAAAGAAAGCCCGTTTGGCATGGCCGATTCCATAATAAAAACGGCGGTGGCCCCGGATCCCGAAATAAAATCAACACCTTTCGGATCAAGTTTCGGAATGGGAGTAGTGAAAACCGATGTATGATGCGGATTCATAACTCCAATGCAGTTGGGTCCTATCAAACAACCATTCACACTGTTGATGGTGTCAACGATCTGTTGTTCCAGAACAGCGCCGGCTTCGCTCTCTTCATGAAAACCCGCTGAAAGGATAATAAAAGCCCTTGTATTTTTCTGCTTTGCCAGCAATTCAACAGTATCCGGACAAAATTTCGCAGCTATTGCAAGAATAGCCAGATCGCAAACAGGCAGATCATTGGGATTCTGATAGCACTTTATGCCTTGAATTTCAGTTTCTTTGGGGTTGGTAACATAAAGATTTCCTGAAAATCCATGATCGAGAAGGTTCTTCAGTACTTTTCCGCCTGGCTTGGTTGTGTCGTTTGATCCTCCGATAACTACGATGCTTTTCGGATTGATAAGTTGCTGGTTTATCATGATAATGAGCTATTTAAAAATACTTTTGTTTGGATTACCATTTCAGATAATCTGCTGCGAAGGTATAAAAAGGAAAATTACTGAAAGAGATCAAACGAGGAAACCAGCCAAATAAAGGGAAATATTTATTTGATGAACGGCACAAATACCGGAGTTTTGGCTTTATACTCTTCCCAGTCAACACGGCCTTCATATTTCTTTTCAAGCATTGGAACACCTGAAATATAGCGCAGTAGCCAGGTTATTACCAAAGGACTGATAATGGTATAAATCCCATCTATAACAGGAACAGCCATCAGCCAGATTCCCCACCAAAGCAGTGCTTCCCCAAAGTAATTGGGATGGCGGGTGTATTTCCATAACCCGATTGTAATGATCTTTCCTGAATTGGCCGGGTCTTTCTTAAAAGCTTTCATCTGGAAATCTCCGACAACCTCAAAAATAAAACCTGTCAGAAATATCAGAATCCCAAATATATCAATCATCCCTAATTCAACTGAAGAACCATTATTAATATGAAGAACAGGCCATACAATCACCAGCATAAAAAATCCCTGAAGCATAAAAACCTGCAAAAAACTCCGCAGTGCAAAGTTTTTCCATGTTCGTCGCCAGTTGGCATAACGAAAATCTTCACCACGTCCTTTATTTCTGAGAAAGATATGAATTGACAACCGCAATCCCCAGATCAGAATCATGATCCCGACAATAATCTTTTTTGCATCGAATGAATCTGACTTCCACAGGCTAAGAATCGTCAATAAAATAAACCCGATACCCCAGAATATATCTACAATGGAATTATCCTTTAAGATCAAGGCGAGCAAAAAAACAGACGACATGTAAACAAAAATCATCAGCATTGCAGGAAGAAGGTATTCGAACATAATTTCAGGGTTTAATATTAACACAAATATAACAGAATACTGTCAAAGTAAAAAGCCGGAAACACCAATGCATCTCCGGCTTTCTATATAAAAAATGGAATCTAATCTTCAAACATGATCGACAGAGCAACAACGCCCGGCCCTACATTTACTCCAAGAACCGGAGAAGCATCATTGACAAACTCAGGTTCCATCCCGCTGATTTCTTTCATTTTTTCAGCAAACCAATTGGCTGTGCTGATATTTCGCGCATGTGAAATCGAATAACCCCAGATTTTTCGTTCTGATGCCAGACTCTTTACCTTCGCCAGTACCAGCTCCATACTTGCTTTTTCGGTAAATGGTTTGCCAAAAGTTTCTGTTCTTCCTTCATCATTAACGGTTACAATTGGCTTCAGACTGAGCAATGAACCTATCAGGCCTTTGGTATAACTTACCCTGCCACTCTTCACCATATATTTGATGGTTTTCGCAGAGACAAACATTCTGGTATTCTTCGACCATAAGTCAATTTTATCCAGAATATCCTGATGCGAAGCACCATCTTCAATTGCTCTGGCAGCACGTAAAACCATGAGTCCAAGGCCACTGGATAATCGCTTCGAATTGAGCACATTTATATTCTTGCCGCTGTGTTCAGCGACTGAATGCGCAGCTTTTGAGCTGTTGCTCCAGGTACCGCTCATGGCAGAACTTATATGAATTCCGATGATTGATTCATAATGGCTCGCCAGGTAAGAATACCGGTTAAAAAAGTCTTTATATGCAGGCTGTGCAGTTGAAGGATAGTTCGTTGCCTTATCAATCATTGAGTAAAACTGAGCTGGCAGTATAGTCAAACGATCGAGGAAGTATGTCTCTCCAAAATGAACACTCAACGGAACCACATGTAACTGATATTTCTCAATAAGTTCCTGCGGAATATCACAGGTGGAATCAGTAACAATGGCAATAGGAAATTTAGCATTTGAAACAACCTCGTTTTGCATAACCATATCATCCACTTTCTGGAAGGTTATGTTGCCGAATTTATTCAGCACTTTCATCACTTTGGCCGGATGATCGGTATGGATATGAACGCGCATTTTCTTTGCCGATCCTGCAACTACCATAGAATCGCCCATGTGAGCTATGCCTTTGCGAACTTGCAGAAAATCTGTTTTCTTTTTCTCGTCAAGAAGAAGCATTGCTTCAGTGCAATATCTGAAAGTTATTTCTTCATGTGACACAACCTCAGAGTCAGCGATAACAACAGTTTCACGGCCTGCAAGCATTTTCCGCAATTCACCGGCCTTAACAAACTCAACCATACCTTGCAGAAATACCACAAAACCTTTTGCACCGGCATCAACAACATTTGATTTGGCCAGAACGGCCAGCTGAGCAGTTGTGGCGTGAAGAGATTCCAGCGCTTTCTGGTAGGCTTGAGCCAGCAATTCTATAAAATCCTGAATGGTATCTTTCAGAATATAGATAAACTCAGCCCATTCCCTTATTACGGTGATCATTGTCCCTTCAATAGGATTGGCAATAGCTTCGTAAGCATAGGTAACAGCCTTTTTCAGAATCTCTGCGAATGTTTCAACACTCACCGTTTCATATTTCTGAATTTCGTTGCTGAATCCATAAATAAATTGAGCGAAAATAATACCCGAATTCCCCCGGGCACCTGTAAGAGCTGCATCAGCAAGAGCGGCTGCGGTTAGCTTCAGATCGGATGTGGGAATTGGACTCTCAACAATTGACCGCATGGTTGACGCAAGGTTGGTACCTGTATCAGCATCGGCTACCGGAAAAACATTGATTTTGTTGATAAGTACCTGATTTTCGAAAATCTTCTGGGCTCCTGCAAGAAAACTGTAATATAGCGTTTTCCCGTCGAGTTCTGTTATTGATTTTGCAGATGTGTTCAAGGCGTTTAAATTGGTTATTATTAGTAATTTCCCTCTGTTGGCGTTGGAATTGATTCTATAAACCAAACCAACAGACTGTTTGTTCAATAAATGAAACAAACTGATAATCAGATAAAAAAAAGCAATTTTGGCAAGGAAATGCCGCCTCCCTGATTTTTGGCGGAGCAAAATTATACAAAATATTCCGCACCTTACCAATTCATATTGAATATAATGTCTATTTTAATGACATTTTAATCTAAGAAACAATAATAAGCTTAGATTTCATCCTCCACTTTTTGAAATATAGCCTACTTAAGTCTTTTAAATTCAGATAGTTTATTCGTTTTGATTATCAGATTCAAGTCTTCTTCCAGATTATTGAAACGATTGGGCTTTCCACAATCATAAATCGAAATAAAGGGGTCAGCATCTAAAATCATTTTCATCAGTTCATTGGTTGAAGGCGTTTTTTCCAGCCTGCTGTATTCGTAATATGTCCATTTTAAAAATGCACTGTTGGGAGAAATTCCCCTGCGATCAAGCAAATAGCCATCCTCAAGCCTGACAGGATAAGCCAGATCTCCATTATAAAAAACATCACCGGGAGCAGGGTATGAGACTATAGTAGTTTTATCATCAGATAAACCGACAGGCACATGCATGAAATAATCACCTGTTGTTTTATAAATAATAACAACTGGACCTGTTACCATAGCCGGCTGATTTAGTTTCTGATTGTCTTTCTGACTCTTGCATGACACTAACATCATGGCTATTAAAAAAATAACTGAAATTTTAGAGTAACTTTTCATGCTTAGGAAGATTAATGCTGTAAAGAAACTAAATTTCCTGTTTCAAATCGTATTTTATTTAACACAAAACGTGGCACAATCTTTGATTTTTAAAAAAAAACTTGTTTTTAAAACCTTATGTGATTTAGTTGTGTTATTTTTGTAGTCACACAAGCAAACTTTTCCTAACTCAAAATAGTTCAAAAATGAAAAAGTGTTTATCAATTGCTGCTATGATGCTATTCACGCTGTCAGCAGTTTTTGCTCAGGAAGCAAAAGAAAACCCCAATGCTCCAAAAATCAGCTTTGACAAAAGTGTACATGATTACGGCACCTTGTTCGTTGGTGGGGATGGCAATTGCGTATTTGAATTTACCAACACCGGTAAAGAACCACTCATTCTTTCGAGTGTAAGGTCATCTTGCGGTTGCACTGTTCCTGAGTGGCCAAGAGAACCTATCCTTCCCGGCAAAAAAGAAAAAATCAAAGTGAAATATGACACCAACAGAATGGGACCCATCAATAAATCCATAACTGTAATGTCAAATGCAACTAATTCAGCCGAAGTTCTCAGAATTTCAGGAAACATCATTAAAAAACCTGAAGAAAATACCATTCCTGAGAAATCAATGAGTTCAGCTGCCGCTCCAACAGCAAAGTAAAGAATTAAAGAAGCATAATATTCAGGCCGGATCTTCCGGCCTTTTTTTATGTCAATCAGCCATTTAACCTTAGTAACACGGGTTATGAAATCAGATTCCTTTTTTAAGGAATAATGTACCGATTTCTTTTGGCTGATGAAGAAAATGCATATACCTTTGCCCGATTATCAGGACAATTGTAAAACAAAATATCTATGCCAAAAATCTCTGAAAGAGGCTGTCAGATGCCTGCCTCTCCAATCCGAAAACTGGTTCCGTTTGCCGAAGCAGCCAAAAAAAGAGGAATAAAAGTTTATCACCTCAACATCGGCCAACCCGACATTCACACCCCCGAAGTTGCTTTGCAGGCCATTCGCAATTACGACATCAAGGTTATTGAATACAGTCACTCTGCAGGCAATGAAAGCTACAGGAGAAAACTTGCCGGTTATTATCAGGGAATCGGAATTGATGTTGACCTTAACGACATTATCATAACAACCGGAGGCTCTGAAGCCATTTCAATCGCATTCAAGGTATGCCTGAATCCCGGAGACGAGGTTATCATTCCTGAGCCTTTCTATACCAACTATAATGCCTTTGCAATTGCTTCAGGCATAAAGGTAGTACCTATCACATCTGATATTAAAGATGGTTTTGCTTTGCCCCCCATCAGTGAGTTTGAAAAAGCCATTACCCCGCGAACAAAAGCCATAATGGTTTGTAACCCCAATAATCCAACAGGATATCTTTACAGTAAAGATGAACTGTTTCAGCTACGCGATCTGGTTCTGAAACATGATCTGTATCTGTTTGCAGATGAGGTTTACCGTGAGTTTTGCTACGATGGCAACAGCCATTTTTCTGTAATGAATCTTGAAGGGCTTCATGATCATGCGGTATTGATGGATTCTGTTTCAAAGCGCTACAGCGAATGCGGAGTGAGAATCGGAGCACTTATTTCGAAGAATCACAAAGTGATGGCAAGTGCTCTCAAATTCGCGCAGGCCCGCTTAAGCCCTCCGGCTTTGGGGCAGGTAATTGGGGAGGCCTCGCTTGATACACCTCCGGAATATTTTACCGAAGTTTATGATGAGTATATTTCGCGCCGGAATCTGGTGATTGAAGAGCTAAATAAAATACCAGGTGTTTTTGCTCCTATGCCAAAAGGTGCTTTCTATTCTGTAATCAGTTTGCCTGTGGATGATGCCGACGTGTTTTGCCAGTGGCTGCTCGAAGACTTTAACTATGAAGGGCAAACAGTTATGCTGGCTCCGGCTTCAGGATTTTATGCCACTCCCGGACTCGGAAAAACAGAAGCCCGCATTGCTTATGTTCTCAAGAAAGAAGATCTTATAAATTCAGTTAAATGTCTTGCTGAAGCATTAAAGGTTTATCCTGGAAGGGTGTAACACTCTGAAATTTAATGATAAAATACGGTGGTCATAAAGAACCACCGTTTTTTTTATTCAAAATCAGGATAGAGCAGATACTTTTTCCGGATCTTCTTAAACGCATTTAAATCCGATTGCCAGCTTTCTCTGATCTGCGCTTCTGTTTTTCCTGAAATAATTTGTTCACTCAATGTTGAATTTCCGGCCAGTTTATTAAAAAAGCTTTCAAAAAACCTGACATCAGGGCTCAATGAATTATGCATCTCAATCAACCAATCAAGCCTGATTCTTCCATTCACATTAATATCTTCAGCAAAAACGCTTAGGTCCATGCCATTGCATTTCAACCCTTTATGAGGAGGATTCTCACTGATTCCTTTTAAAGATACTGGCGTAAATGAATAGTTTCCTTTTTTATAATCAGGGTGGCCGATAATTTTGAAAGGCTTGTCAGTTCCACGGCCAACACTTACCGGAGTGCCCTCAAACAAACAAAGAGAAGGATATAAATAGATGGATTCCATATCCGGAAGATTTGGTGAAGGCCTGACCGGCAAATTATATCTTGAACTATGCGTATATCCCTCAACTTCAATCCATTCAAGCTTGCACCGGATTCCATTTTTTAACCAACCTTCATCATTTACCATACGTGCATATTCAGCAACTGTCATTCCATGAACAATGGGAATGCGGTGTAGTCCGACAAAGGAAGTGAATTCAGGTTGAAGAACCGGTCCATCAACATAATAGCCATGTGGATTCGGGCGGTCAAGAACAAGCACTGTAATATTCTGTTCAGCACACGCTTCCATAACGTAAGCCAAGGTAGAAATATAAGTATAAAATCTGGCACCAACATCCTGAATATCAAAAATAACCAAATCAATTCCTAGCAGATCTGCGGCTTCAGGTTTTTTCTTTTTACCATAAAGAGAGATAATGGGCAAACCTGTTTTTGAATCAATTCCACTATTGATGACAGCTCCGGCTTCAGCTTCACCCCTGAACCCGTGTTCAGGTGCAAAAACTTTCTCAACCTTGAGCCCTGCGCCTAAAAGCGTATCCACCAGATGCACTCCGGCTAGCAGTGAAGTCTGATTGGCCACTACAGCTATTCTTTTACTTTTCAGGTGTTTAGTAAAATATTGATCGGTTCGCTCAGCCCCGGTTTTAATAACAGTAGTTTTTAGCTGATTTTCAGACGTTTGTTCCTGCAAAGGGCTTCCACATGATTGTATCGGAAATACAAACATAGCCAGTAAAATATATAACATTCGCATAATTCTTCCGTTCATATTGGCAGTATTGTCAGATTGAAAGTCCAAAATTAGCTTTTATCTGTTAAATTTGCGGAAACAATTATCTACTTTGAACTTCGAATATTTCATAAGCTTAAGACTGCGTTCAGGAAAGGGTCCATCTTTCTCAAAACCAATAATCAGAGTTTCCATTGCCGGTATTGCACTCGGCCTTGCGGTAATGCTGATTTCTCTGGCTATTCTTCAAGGTTTTCAGAAGCAGATAAAAGATAAAGTTGCCGGATTTGGCGCACATATTCAAATTACCGGCTTCAGTTCAAACAACTCTTACGAACCCTCACCTGTATCACTTACCGACATAAATGAGGACGAACTCAGAGCCATTGAAGGCGTGAGAAACGTTCAGCCTTTCGGGCTTAAGGCAGGAATCATAAAAACAAATGATCAAATACAAGGCGTTGTTCTTAAGGGCGTTAATAAGGATTATGACTGGAATTTTTTCAGTGATAAACTTATTGATGGAGCTCTGCCGAAAATTCAGGACAGCACTCCATCAAATGAAGTATTAATTTCAGGAAAAGTTGCCAGAATGCTCGGGCTGAAAACCGGAGATGATCTGAGAATGTATTTTATTATCGAAAATTCTACCCGAGGACGTAAATTCACCATTTCTGGAATTTATGAAACCGGTCTCGGCGAATTTGATGAAACCTATGTTTTCGGTGATATAGGCCACATACGCAGACTAAACGGCTGGGACAACCAAACGGTTTCGGGTGTTGAAGTCTATATTGATTCATTTGATGATCTGAATTCAATTGCTGAATCTGTTTATCATACAATCGGGTACAACCTGAACAGTCAAACCATAAAACAACTTTATCCGCAAATTTTCGACTGGATAGAAATACAGGATATGAATGTGATTATCATACTTATTCTGATGGCATTGGTTTCAGGAATCACAATGATATCAACACTTTTGATTCTTATTCTTGAACGCACACACGACATCGGAATCCTTAAAGCCCTGGGTAGCAGCGATGGCAGCATCAGGAAAATATTCATTTATGCATCCATCTATATAATCGGCTACGGACTACTTTGGGGTAATATTCTGGCTTTGGGTTTGATCTGGCTTCAGTCAGTAACCGGATTTGTTCCACTTCCCGAAGAATCGTATTTTATTTCGCAGGTGCCCGTTTTTATAGGTATTTCAGAAGTGCTGATAATCAATCTTGCAACGATTTTTGTATGTACGGTTATGATGCTCATACCATCGCTGGTGGTAAAATATATAAGTCCGGTTACAGCTTTAAGATATGATTAAAGAAAAATAAAAAAGGCAGAAAAATAAATTTCTGCCTTTTTTATGAAATTATCAGAGCGACAAAACTCCATTTTGTTCATCGCCGTGTCCGCTTGACTTATAACCATCAGCTTCTTCATCGTTAAACCACAAGGCTCCATCAGCTATATATCGAAATTGATATTCTCTGCCGGTTTCAAGTTCAATTGTCTGGCTGAAAGTGCCGTCTTTAAGTTGATTCATCTCTAAAGCACTCTCGTTCCAACTGTTAAAATCACCAGACAGAAAGACTTTTGAAGCATTGCTAACCTGACTCTTTGAAAGTTTAAAACTTACTTTGCAAACAGGTTTACTCTTCAGAAATTGTTTTTTGATACTCATTCAAATTAGGTTTGGTTAAACAAAATATTGGCTAAAACGGGTGCAAAAATACAAATTTCCAACAACAGAATGAATTATGATTGTTATCAAATTGTTAATTTATCAGTAGTTAGAAAGTGTGTAATCTACACTAATATAATCAATTATACATTATTAAAAGCAAGAATAGCAACATATAACCAGATGCTGAGAAAATAAACAGATAGAACAAAATTTGCATGAATTATTACATTCAGCATCAGGAGACTTCTCTGATCAGACTAAAAATGATAAACAATTATTCAGTGAAACAGATTATCCTCTTTTATGAAGTCCGCATTCTCTGGTTTCAGGATTTTCCCACCACCATCGGCCTGCTCTCACATCTTCACCCGGCAGAATTGCCCTTGTGCAGGGCTGACAGCCAATGCTGGGGAAACCGGTGTCATGAAGTTTGTTGTATGGTATCTGATTGCTCTTTATATAATCCCACAGTTCCGTTTCCGTCCATTCAATAAGGGGATTCACCTTGATAAGTCCGTTATTTTCATCCCATTCAACCAATCTTAAATCTTTTCGTGTGATGGATTGCTCACGCCTTAGTCCGCAAATCCAGGCATCCAGCCCTGCAAAAGCTCTTTTCAGTGGCTCAATTTTCCGGATATGGCAACATAATTTCCGGTTTTCTATGCTGTCGTAGAATAGATTAATGCCTTTTTCATTTACCATTTC
This sequence comes from Bacteroidales bacterium UBA5197, assembly GCA_002412885.1. Taxonomy (GTDB): domain Bacteria; phylum Bacteroidota; class Bacteroidia; order Bacteroidales; family Lentimicrobiaceae; genus Lentimicrobium. The sequence goes on along the minus strand of DHVX01000008.1, from coordinate 46,140 downwards.
TTCAACCCTGGAGGCATCTGGAAACATAACCCTGACTTTCAGATCATATTTTTTTGAAGTAAGATCTATCAGATCGTATGTTTCAGGAAATAATCGACCGGTATCAAGTGTAAATATATCTGCAGTTTTATCAACTTTGGAAATCATTTGAGTAATTGCCTGATCTTCAGCGCCAAGACTGGTTGAAAAAGCAACTTTTCCTTCAAATTCTCTGAGAAACCATTCTATAACTTCCTGCGCACTTTTCCCTGCCAGTAAGTTATTGATAGCATCAATATCTTCTTTGTTCTTCATGTTTGGTTTTAGTTTAGTTCTCTGATATTAATAACTTCACCCGCTGCTGTTCCTTTTTCCGTTTGCACCAATCGGCAGGCTTCGTGGTTATAATCGTGTTGAAACATAAGAATGTAATCTCCTTGCAATGCCTCGTCAAAAAAAGCTTCCTTTTCTTTCATTGTTACCAGAGGCTCAATATCAACGGCAGGAATGTAGGAAATCGGGATGTTGGCTTTTGATGGGATAAAATCAGCAGCAAATACTAACGTTTGATCCTTGATTTTTATCACCGGAATTAATTGACCGCGTGTGTGACCATTGAATATCCTGAATTCAACGCCATCAATCCATTTTCCTTCCTTTTCAATCAGATTTAACCTGCCCGAAGTTTCAAGAGGGGAGAGGTTATCATGGAAATATGCGGCAGCTTCTCTCTTGTTTGACGATTTTGACCATTCCCAATGACTCGCTGAACACCAATATCTTGCATTGGGAAAAAACTCTGCCGATTCACCGGCATCATTCAGATAAGTTGCGCCTCCGACATGGTCATCATGCAAATGTGTAAAGACAATGTCAGTAATATCGGCAGGGGAGAGGCCGGCTTTTGCAAGTGGGGATATCAGACCTTCACCGCCAAAGCGGTATTTATAGGAGTAATATTTTTCGCCCCTTTTATCACCCATTCCGGTGTCAATCAGTATTTTCTTTTCAGCTGTTTGAATCAGCAATGCGCGGGTGGTAATGCGGATCAGATTGTCAATATCTTCCGGATAAACCTTTTTCCAAAGCGATTTTGGAATAACTCCGAAAGCAACTCCTCCATCCATTTTCCAATAATCGACATCAATAGAAGTTATCTTCATCCAATTGTGTTTTGATGCAAAAATACGACTTTTCATTGCTTGATTCTCATCCTTAAACTTCACAACATTTGAAAGAAGCCCATTTGAGGCACAAAGAACAGGTTTTTCAGTAAAGCAATCACTTCGACTGATTATGCCTTTTGAAGAAGAAATATTAACTCTACTTTTGCATGAAATATCCATTTATGAACGTTCATTTTATTGCCATAGGCGGAAGTGCCATGCACAATCTGGCCATAGCCCTGCACAAAAAGGCTTACAACATTTCAGGTTCGGATGACGAAATTTTCGATCCGGCGAAAACCCGCCTTGAAAAACTGGGCTTACTGCCAACTTCAATGGGTTGGTTTCCTGAGAAAATTCATGACAAACTTGATGCGATAATCCTTGGCATGCATGCAAAAGCTGACAATCCTGAACTTCTGAAAGCCAGAGAAATGGGATTGAAAATCTACTCGTATCCTGAGTATCTTTATGAACAATCAAAGGATAAAGTAAGGGTTGTTATTGGTGGTAGTCATGGCAAAACTACCATCACTGCTATGGTTCTTCATGTGCTCAGATGCTCAGGAATTGAATCAGACTATATGGTTGGCGCCCAGCTTGAAGGGTTTGATGTCATGGTAAAGTTGAGCGAAAATGCCCGGTTTATGGTCATCGAAGGTGATGAATATCTGACCTCTGCGCTTGACCGAAGACCGAAATTTCATGTTTACCAGCCTGACATTGCGCTGATCAGTGGGATCGCATGGGATCATGTCAACGTTTTCCCAACTTTTGAAAATTACCTGGAACAGTTCAGGATTTTTGCAAAAATGGTTCCCGAAAAGGGATCCCTTATTTATTGTGAAGAAGATGAAAACGTTGTGCAGGTAATAAAATCAGCTAATGCTGATGTTTTACTATTTCCCTACAAAACCCCTGATTATCTGATTAATAGAGGCATTACATCCATTGATGTTTCAGGAAAAAGGATGGCATTAAAAATATTCGGTCATCACAATATGCAAAACCTTGAAGGAGCCAGGCTTATTTGCGAAAGTATAGGCGTTGATAAGGAGATGTTTTATAATTCAATCAGAACCTTTGGCGGTGCTTCCAAAAGACTTGAACTGGTGGCAGCAAATCAGACTTGTTCAGTTTTTAAAGATTTTGCCCACAGCCCTTCAAAACTTAAAGCGACCATTCAGGCAGTTAATGAACAATTTCCTGAAAGGCACCTGATCGCCTGTATGGAATTACACACATACAGTAGCCTGAATATTAACTTTTTAGAGGAATACAAACACACCATGGATTTGGCCAACACTGCTGTTATTTATTACAGCAATCACGCATTGGAACTTAAGCGCCTTTCGTTGTTATCGGTTGATGATGTAAGCAAAGCTTTCGGAAAAAATGATCTTCTTGTATTTAATGATATTGAAATACTGGAAAAATTTCTGTTATCACAAACCTGGAAAAACACCAATCTTCTCATGATGAGTTCCGGTAATTTTGAAAATTTAAATCTTAAACAATTATCTGAAAACATACTTTCTTAAGTCTGGTTGAATGTCAGATTAAGTGATATTGATTTATATGCATAAAAAAAAGAGGAGATGTCTCCTCTTTTTTAATTCAATTTATCCTGAAAATTTTTAGTTTTCAAGAGGCAATGGGGTTTCAGTCTGAGAATGATGTATATTTATTTTCAGTTCAGCCGCATTTTCGACATAATCAATAATAATTTTATCGCCCTGATGTATTCTTGAGGTAATAATCTCTTCGGCCAGTGAATCTTCAATATACTTTTGAATTGCTCTCTTCAGCGGCCTGGCACCAAATTGTGCATCCCAGCCTTTCTCAACAATAAAATCTTTTGCTTCAGTGGTTATTTCCATATTATAACCCATATCAGCAATGCGTTTGAACAGGTGACGGAGTTCAATGTCAATTATTTTGTGAATAGATTCACGTTCGAGAGAATCGAAAATGATAACATCATCAATTCTGTTGAGAAACTCAGGTGCAAATGAACGTTTCAGCGCATTTTCTATAACTCCCTGAGCATAATCAGATGTACCTGAAAGTTTAGCTGATGTAGCAAATCCTACACCCTGACCAAAATCTTTAAGCTGGCGCGATCCGATGTTTGAAGTCATAATCACAATGGTGTTTTTGAAGTCCACCCTGCGACCCAGACTATCAGTAAGCACACCATCATCCAGAACCTGAAGCAGGATATGGAAAATATCGGGATGGGCTTTTTCAATCTCATCAAGCAACACGATAGAGTATGGCTTGCGTCTTACCTTTTCAGTAAGCTGTCCGCCTTCTTCATATCCAACGTAACCCGGAGGCGCTCCAACCAGTCTGGACACAGCAAATTTCTCCATGTATTCACTCATGTCGATACGAATAAGTGCATCCTCGGTATCGAAAAGGTACTTCGATAATACCTTTGCAAGGTGAGTTTTACCAACACCGGTAGGACCCAGAAAGATAAAAGTTCCAATTGGTTTGTTTGGATCTTTTAACCCGGCTCTGTTTCTTCGTATGGCCTTAACAACTTTTTTAATGGCATCGCTCTGACCAATAACAGAACCTGACAAGTCGTCTGCCATATTAATCAAACGGTCGCTTTCGTTCTGTGCTATTCGCTGAACAGGCACACCTGTCATCATGGCAACAACTTCTGCTACATTATCTTCACTGACTTCAACCCTGTTGATTTTGGATTCATCTTCCCAGCGTTTTTTGGCAGCATCAAGCTCAATCATAAGCTTGCGTTCTGTATCACGATGTTTGGCAGCCTCTTCAAATTTCTGGCTGTGAATAGACTTATTTTTCAAAGTCTTGATATCTTCAATTTTGGTTTCCAGATCAAGAATTTCAATTGGAACCCTCATATTTGTAATGTGAACTCTCGCTCCGGCTTCATCCAAAGCATCGATGGCTTTGTCGGGAAGGTATCTGTCGGTGAGATAGCGGTTGGTAAGTGAAACACAGGCTTTTATTGCATCATTTGTATATTGTACCAAATGATGGTCTTCGTATTTCTCTTTGATATTATTGAGAATTTCAACCGTTTCATCCACCGAAGTCGGATCGACAATAATTTTTTGAAAGCGCCTTTCTAATGCACCGTCTTTCTCAATGTATTGACGATATTCATCTAATGTAGTAGCTCCGATACATTGAATTTCACCCCTCGCCAGTGCCGGCTTAAACATATTGGAAGCATCAAGCGAGCCTGAAGCATTTCCTGCGCCAACAATGGTATGGATTTCATCAATAAACAGGATTATATCGCGGTTTTTCTCAAGCTCATTAAGCACTGCTTTCATTCGCTCTTCAAACTGTCCGCGGTACTTGGTTCCGGCAACCAGAGATGCCAGATCAAGTGTAAAAATCCGCTTATTAAACAGCACCCGTGAAACCTTACGGGCAACAATTCTTAAGGCCAGTCCTTCAGCAATGGCAGATTTACCAACGCCAGGCTCTCCTATAAGTATCGGATTGTTCTTTTTTCTGCGGCTGAGAATCTGTGCAATTCGCTCCAATTCTTTCTCACGACCAACAATAGGATCAAGACGACCTTCTTCGGCAGCTTTTGTCAGGTCTCTGCCAAAGTTGTCAAGAACCGGAGTTTTTGATTTCGAATCAGTTACTTTTTTTGTGCTGCCATAGCTGCGGCCTTCTTCATCATCGTCAGATGAACTTCCCGGTAATTCAGAGCGCGGCTCATCTATTTCTCTTGACTCCTGATTACTCATAATGGTTTTCAGTTCGTCGCGAACCGAGTCATAATCAACACCCAGTTTACCTAAAGTGGTAGTAACCAGATTGTCTTCATCTTTGAGAATCGCCAGTAATAAGTGCTCTGTTCCGATTAATTCGCTGTTGAACATTTTAGCTTCGAGGTAAGTGAGTTTGAGAGCACGTTCAGCTTGTTTAACCAAAGGCAGATTCTCTGCCGTTTTGTCACGCCTTGCTGTTGAACCTATGGCTCTTTCGATGGTCTTTCTGATTTCAGTAGTGTCAACACCTAAAAGATTGAGGATCTGAATAGCCATTCCTTCACCCTCACGTATGATACCAAGAAGTAAATGTTCCACCCCAATGTAATCATTGCCCAATCGCAGCGATTCTTCACGGCTGTAAGTAAGCACGTCTTTAACACGTTGTGAAAATTTTGCTTCCATTCGGATTTGCTTGTTTAGTGAAATGCTATCCGGCTATATTATTGATATTTAATAGCCGCTATTAGCATTTTGAATTAACAAAGATCAGCAGTTTTATGTTCTGATCAGAATTTCAAAAGTACGAAAAAAACAGTATTTAAAACGAATTTTCTCCTTGCAAAAATAAGCTGTAATAACGGTTTTTTCATTTGATTATCAAAATCAATGCCGTTTTATAATAAACATTCAATTGTTCATAAATATCAGTGCAATTAGGCACCTTCAAATGGTTATTGAGTCTAAAAAAAGCTTACCTTCGTGAACTTTTAAAGTTTAATGATAATTGATCAAACGGAATAAGCTAACTAATGGAAAATCAATCAGGTGAAGAAAAAATCATTAAAGTAAACATCGAAAATCAGATGAAGGCAGCGTATATCGACTATTCTATGTCGGTAATTGTATCGCGTGCTTTACCTGATGTTCGCGACGGACTAAAACCAGTTCATCGCAGGGTACTTTATGGAATGCTGGATTTGGGAGTATTTTCAAATCGTTCTTACAAAAAAAGCGCCAGAATAGTTGGAGAGGTGTTGGGTAAATATCATCCTCATGGCGACAGCTCGGTTTATGATGCAATGGTGAGAATGGCCCAGGAATGGTCTCTCAGATATCCTTTGGTAGATGGACAAGGTAACTTTGGCTCCATTGACGGTGATAGCCCTGCTGCTATGCGTTACACAGAAGCCAGACTCAGGAAAATTGCCGAAGAAATGCTGGCAGACATCAACAAAGATACAGTTGATTTTCAGTTCAATTTTGATGATACGCTTCAGGAGCCTACCGTGCTTCCTGCAAGAATACCTAACCTGCTTATCAATGGAGCTTCCGGTATTGCAGTTGGTATGGCCACAAATATGCCTCCTCACAACCTGAGCGAAGTTATAGATGGTGTAATTGCTTATATCGACAATCATGAGATTACGATACCTGAACTGATGAAATTTATAAAAGCACCTGACTTTCCGACAGGTGGTTTTATTTATGGTTATGAAGGGGTGAAAGATGCCTATGAAACAGGAAGAGGACGCATAATTATGCGTGGCGAAAGTAAGATTGAACTCGAACCCAATGGCAGAGAGAACATCATTATTACCTCTATTCCTTATCAGGTAAATAAAGCGGAAATGATTAAAAAAACCGCTGACCTGATTAATGATAAAAAAATTGAAGGCATTTCCGATATCAGAGATGAATCTGATCGTAACGGATTACGCATAGTTTATGAGCTGAAAAGAGATGCAATAACAAATGTAGTGCTCAATAAACTTTATCAGCTGACCGCACTTCAGACCTCATTTAGTGTTAACAATATATGTCTTGTCAAAGGCAGGCCTATGTTGCTGAATTTAAAACAGTTAATACATTACTTTGTCGAGCACAGGCATGAAGTTGTTATCAGACGTACCAGATTTGAACTCAGTGAAGCTGAAAAGCGAGCACATATTCTGGAAGGTATTCTGATTGCACTTGATCATCTTGATGAAGTTATTGCACTGATCAGAGCTTCACGCACGCCAGAAGAAGCCAGAAATGGTCTTATTGAAACTTTCAACTTATCAGAACTGCAGGCAAGAGCAATTCTTGATATGCGTTTGCAGCGTCTTACTGGTCTTGAACGTGACAAAATCAGAGATGAATACAATGAATTGCTCAAGCAAATCGAGTATTACAAAAGTGTTCTTGCAGATGAAGGACTCAGGATGGAAATCATCAAAAATGAGCTACTCGAAATAAAAGCGAATTACGGCGATGAAGCCCGCACTGAAATTGTTTATTCAGCCAGTGATTTTAAGATTGAAGATACAATTGCCGACGAAAATGTAGTTATTACCATCTCACACATGGGATATATCAAAAGAACTGCACTTACTGAATATCGCAGGCAAAACAGAGGAGGACGCGGTGCCAAAGGTTCTGACATCAGAGACGCTGATTTCCTTGAATATCTGTTTGTTGCTACCATGCATAATTATATGCTGTTCTTTACTGAGAAAGGTAAAGTTTTCTGGATGAGGGTATTTGAAATTCCTGAAGGAACCAAAACCTCAAAAGGCAGAGCCATTCAAAACCTAATCAACATTGAACCTGATGATAAAGTCAGGGCTTTCATCAATCTGAAGAGTTTAAAAGATGAGGAATACATAAATAATAACTTTATCATTCTTTGCACGCGTAAAGGTGTGATCAAAAAAACCTCACTTGAAGCTTATTCAAGACCTCGCCAGAATGGAATAAATGCCATTACCATCAGGGAAGATGATCAATTACTTGAAGCGCGTCTTACAAATGGTAATAGCGAAGTAATTATGGCATTGCGTTCGGGAAGGGCCATCAGATTTAACGAAAAAGTTGTTCGCCCTATGGGTCGAAATGCTTCTGGCGTCAGAGGAATTACGCTGGCAGGCGTAAAAGATGAGGTTGTGGGTATGATTTGTCCTGACAATGAAAATACCGACATATTGGTTGTATCAGAGAATGGATACGGAAAACGCTCTAAATTAGATGATTACAGAATAACCAATAGGGGAGGGAAAGGTGTAAAAACCATCAATGTAACCGATAAAACCGGTCAATTAATCTCCATTGACTCTGTAACCGACAATGACGACCTCATGATTATCAACCGTTCCGGACTAATCATCAGGCTTGCTGTTGCTGAATTAAGAATAATGGGTCGTGCAACTCAAGGCGTCAGACTTATCAATCTCCGCGATAACGATTCAATAGCAGCTGTAACAAAGGTTGAAGTTGATCAGGAAGAAGAAGCAGAATTATTGGGAGATTCTGAACCATTAGAAGGCTCTGAACTCATTTCTGATGAAATAGTCTCCAATGAGTCCGAACCGGAGGTATTGCCCGAAGAACCTGAAACTGACGACTCAGACGAGGAAGAAATCATAGAGCCGGAAGACGATGAATTCTCTGATGACTTCGGAGCAGAAGACGAAGATGATGAGGATGGCCCGGAAATTGTATAAGAAGGACAAACACTTTATATTTGCAAACCGGAAGAAACCATAAACCAAAATTTAAAACAATGAAGAAAGTAACACTGCTGCTTACAGCAATTCTATTTGTGACAGTGGCATTTGGACAAAAGGCCCTGCGCACCACAGCTTTCAATAATCTCAGAAAAGGAGAACTTGATAAGGCTATGCAGAATATTGAGCCTACCATTTTGGATGCAAGTACCATGAGCGATCCCAAAACATGGTTCTATCGCGGAAATATTTACCTGAAAATTCATATGAGCGAAAATCCTGCATTTAAAGCACTTGACAAAAATGCTCTTAATAAAGCCTATGAATCTTATCAGCAAATGCTCAAACTCGACGAAAAAAAAGAATTTTACACCGAAACTATTCAGAATCTGTTTATTATAAGCGAACAGTTTTACAATGAAGGAGTAAAAAACTTCACACTCGAGCCTCCTGATTTTGCATCAGCGTTTGCTGCTTTTGAAACATCTGCAAAAGTGAATGAGTCATATGGTAACGTTGATACCCTTGCTATGTTTAACGCGGCGCTTTCGGCTGAAAATGCAAAGGATTACACCAATGCTAAACTTTATTATAATAAAGTTAAAGAATTGAATTACCCTCAGCCACTTATTTATAATTCGTTGGCTACCATACAAATGGAAGAAGGGGATACCGCTGCTGCTGTTGCAATTCTTATTGAAGGACGTAAAAAATATCCAGACAACTTTAATCTGTTAATTGCTGAAACAAATATCTACCTGAGTTCAAAGCAAAACGACAAAGCTATGGCCAATCTGGTAGAAGCAATTAAAACCGACCCTGAGAATCCAACCATCCATTATGCTGTTGGTGTGAACTATGCTCTTATGGGCGATGTAGCACAAGCAGAAAAAGCTTATCTGAAAGCAGTGGAACTTAATGCTGATTACTTTGAAGCAAATTATAACCTTGGTGCACTTTATGTAAATGAGGCTGCTCAGGTAATTGATTCTGCCAATAAACTTCCGTTGTCTGCTGTTAAAGAATACGATGCTCTGAAAGTTCAGGCTGATGACATTCTAAAAAAATCAATTCCATTCCTTGAAAATGCCAGCAGACTTGATTCTAAAGATAAAAGTACGCTGCTGTCTCTAAAGGAAATTTATACCAGACTTCAGATGTATGAAAAAATGAAAGAAGTCAACGACAAACTTAGTGCTCTTGAATAGGCAGTTTATAAAACTCTTAAGGCCGGTTTTTGTACCGGCCTTTTTTGTTGATAGAGCAGGGGTCTAAATTGGTATTTGACATAATATAAATTATGATACATTTGGCCTGATTTTTATCGACAGGATTATTTTGTTTTATTCCCAGAAATAACTGTCTTCGAATGAATTGCAAATCATCAGCATAAAAAGAAAACTTATTTGATTAATTATTCAGTTTTGTTTCATCAAAAATAAATCCTTAAATTTATCAGTCAATAGCAAACAACAAATTGAACAGAAAATCATTGCGCATGTTTTCTTCACAGTTTAAATAAAGAAACAATGAAAAGCAAAATCCCCGGAATAGTTAAAACCGATCCCTGGTTAACTCCTGTAATTGAAGATGTAAAAGAAAGATATCAGCGGTATACAGACAGGCTTGATAAAATTGAAACAAATTACGGATCAATAACGACATTCGCCGACGCTTATAAATATCTGGGTATCAATTATAGCAAGAAAGACAAAGGTTGGTACTACCGTGAATGGGCTCCTGCTGCCCATCAGCTGTTTCTGGCCGGAGACTTTAACAATTGGGACACCAGTTCACATCCCATGAAAAAGAATGTAGACGGCGTTTGGGAAATCTTTCTGGACTATAATGCTTACAAAGATAAGTTTGTACATGGCAGTAAGATAAAAGTGTGGGTTGATGCTGCAAATGGTTTTATGTCAAGAATACCCGCTTACATTACACGGGTTGTACAGGATGAAGATACCCTTAATTACTCGGGACAGCTTTGGTTTAATGATTTTGACTGGCAAAAAGACAGTTTTAAATTAAAAAAAGATCAGAAACTGTTTATTTACGAATGTCATGTAGGTATGGCTCAGGAAACTGAAGGACTTGGCACCTATATTGAATTTGCTGAGAAAATCCTGCCATGGGTTCAGAAAGCGGGTTATAATGCCATTCAATTGATGGCAATTCAGGAACACCCCTACTATGGGTCATTTGGTTATCATGTTTCTAATTTCTTTGCTCCTTCTTCAAGATTCGGCACCCCTGAAGATTTAAAAAATCTTATCCGCACTGCCCATGATATGGGCATTGCTGTGATTATGGATATTGTTCATTCTCACACCGTTAAAAACATCAACGAAGGCTTGAATATGTTTGATGGCAGCGATAGTCAATACTTCCATGCCGGATCTCGTGGTATTCATCCTCAGTGGGATTCGCTACTGTTTGATTATGGACGAACCGAAGTTCTTCAGTTTCTGCTTTCCAATGTTAAATACTGGCTAAAGGAGTTTCATTTTGATGGATTCAGGTTTGATGGTGTTGGATCTATGATGTATTTTCATCACGGAAATGAAACAATTGACACACCCGAAAAGTACTTCCGCGAAGGCGTTGAATGGGATGCCATCACATATTTGCAATTGGCGAATATGCTGGTACATAAAATTGCACCTGGTTCGATTACAATTGCGGAAGACGTGACAGGAATGCCAGGCTTGACTGCTCCCCTATCAGATGGCGGTATTTCCTTTGATTTCAGGCTGGGAATGGGTATTCCGGATTACTGGATCAAGTTACTGAAAGAATACAAGGACGAAGAGTGGAACATTTACGAAATGTGGAATGTTATGACCAACAGACTACCTGGCGTAAAAACTATTGCATACGCTGAATCTCACGATCAGGCGCTGGTTGGCGATAAAACAATTGCTTTCTGGCTTATGGATAAGGAAATGTATTTCCATATGCATGTAAACGATCCTCATCTGGTTGTTGACCGCGGAATTGCCCTTCATAAAATGATCCGACTTTTCACTATTTCTCTAGGAGGTGTTGCTTATCTTAATTTCATGGGGAATGAATTCGGGCACCCGGAATGGATTGATTTTCCACGCCAGGGAAACAACTGGAGCTATAAACATGCGCGCCGGCAATGGTCTCTTGCCTACAATCCGGATCTTAAATACAAATTTTTGGCAGAATTTGACAAAAAAATGATCAGCCTGATCCGTAATAACTCTGTTTTTGATGAAGAATATGGAAATCAGTTGCAAATGGACGAAAACAATAAAACCATTGTTTTTCAGCGAGCAAAACTTGTTTTTGTATTTAATTTCCATCCATCAAACAGTATTGCAGATTACGCTTTTCCGGTTAATCATGAAGGTGAATATCAGGTTGTTCTGAGTTCAGACTCTAAGGATACTGGCGGTCATGAGCGCATAAACACTGAAATATTATATCCTTCAGCGCTAAATTCAGATTCAGGAAGACATGAACTCAGAATATATAATACGAACAGAACTGCAGTTGTTCTGAAGCTAAAGGACTCTTAAAAACAGTGAATCTCTGCCTAGCAGCGTCAAATTGATTTTTTTAAAGAAATTTAACAAACGGTTTGCTTATTTTTTTGTTTAAGAGTCGTATTATTGTAAACTTTTTCTTAACCACATAATTTTTATGGACAAAAAGCGCCTGGTTGTCAGTTATAGCAATGTTACTCCTGAAGTACTGGAGGCCATCAGGAAAAAATATCCTTTGGGTTATTCCAATCATGTTATCAAAGTCAAAACAAAGGGTGATGACTTCTTTTATGCCATTACAGTCGATACCGAAGATGCAAGTTATCTGATTAAGGTTCCTGTTAAAATCGACACAAAAGCAAACCTGAATGATGATGATCCATTGGAAGACATCAATGACGAAAAAGAATCAGAAGATTCATACGCAGATTCTGAGCCTTCAACGGATTCTGAAGATTAACAAGTAATAATCTGGCAGCTTTTTGCTGCCTTTTTTTTTATACCTAAAACTATTTTCTATGGAAAACGCTCATGTTGAAAGCATGGTTACAGAAAACAAAGAAATCCGTCTTAACGAAGTGGCATATACTTCATTGAATGAAATCCGTAAATGGACATTGTTTTTTGGCATACTTGGTATAGTAGGAGTTGCCTTTATGGCAATAATCGGGGTGGTGGTAATGATTTTACTTCCAGCATTTAATCAGGGAATGAATGCCCCCTACCCTACTTCTTTTTTAGGGATTATTTATCTGATATTGAGCGCTATATACATTCTTCCGATTATTTACCTGATGCAATTCAGCAGTAAAATCAAGAAAGCGCTTATTTTCAGAGATGAAGACCAACTGAGTCTTGCCTTCAATGCCCTGAAGCTTCATTTTCGTACCGTAGGAATCATTATGCTGGTAATTATTGCTTTTTACATAATTATTTTGTTCGGCATGCTTATTTTCGGAGCAGGATTGTTGGGATTATCCGGATTATCGGCTTAGTGAAATTTAAATTTACAAGGTTATACCTGTAATCTCTTCAAAACTTTTCTGGCAATACTTTTGAAACCCGGTGTAGCTTCATTGAGTTGAATTTCGATGATGTCGCGCAGTTCAGATTTAAATTCCGGATAAATCTGCGTTACTCTTTCTAAAATAGTAACGCAATACATTTTTACAGCCACAGATTCAGCAGGAGACTGAAGCCACCTGAATGAAATGTCAGCCAAAATTCCAAGATTAACTGCTAGAAGTTTGCTTCTGGAAAGCATTCTCATGGAGTGGCGTTTCAATCCATCAGATTTAAAATAAGGAAGATGCCCGGAAAGTTCTTCAATTCTATTGGTCAGGTACTCGGGATGATTTTCAGTAAAACAATCCACCACCCAGGCAGATCTTCGGCTGACGGGATCTTCATTCAACATCAGAATTCTCCAGAATTCGGTAAAGAGTTCTGATTTAATACTCAGAACTTCAATAAGAAAATCAGTATTTGCTCTTGATTGCTCTCTCAGCAGCAATTCTTCAATATTCATTCCAACGGGATTCGCCATAAAACAAGCAGGAATAATGCAATAAAGCAATCAAGGTATTTTCAAAGAATATCAAAAATACATTGATAACCAGTAAATATTTTCGGGCACAAAAATATGGTTTAATGGGTGATTTACCAAAAACAGAAAAGGGAACAACTCTTGTCGAGTAGCTCCCTTTTCGCCATATTACTCGCCGTAGCTTGTAACAGACACCAGGTTACTGTTTCGGTGCTTTGTAATCAATAACCCCTTAGGATTGTCTTTTACTTACCGCTTTCAGGGCTTTTCTACTTGCGTATTAGCTTCCTGATGGGACCTCGGTACTTGTACTCTGCTTCCTTAAAATCATTCCTTGCGGTTTGCTTTCAGTTTGGCTGAGCCTTTCAACTTTTGCACTGGTTTCCTTGCGGACCTTCTGCTAAGTCTCCCGGAGTTTCTCACCGTATCGCTGGCCTGGTGATACAAAGATAATACAATCAGCATCCCTTGTCAAGAGTTTTTTAGACTTTTAAATCAACCATGTTTCCACAAAAGTTATTAACAATTGTTAATAAAATTTCAGCAACTAAAAAAGACTTAATTCACTACATATGAGTATTTTACAATGATGTACTCAATCTGGAGGCTTTAATCACCCCTTTAATAGAAAGCAATTTTTTGATAAGAAAGTCGAGATGTTTCTTATCTCTGATGCTGACTTTAACAATTCCGTCAAATTTCCCGGCTTTGCTATCGAGCGAAATGCTTCTGACATCCATTTTCAGCTCAGAAGAGATCATAGTGGTTATGGTATTGAGAATACCCAATTGATCAAAACCACTGATTTTAACGGTGGCAATAAAAAATGAACCCTCTACCTGGGTTGACCATTTGGCATCCATCGACCGATAAGGATATCGGCTCCTCATCCGGGATGCATTCGGACAGCTTAGCCTGTGAATTTTTATACCATCACTTACGGTAATAAATCCAAAAATTTCATCTCCCATTACAGGATTGCAACATCTGGCAAGCTTGTATCCTTCAATTTCAGAGCTTTCGTTTACAACAATTAGATTTTCAGAGGTTTTATTTGAAGCATTCCCCTGAGCAATTTTTACGCTTTTCGGTGTTTCCTGCTTAATTTCAATTTCTTTGGGAACCGCTGTTACAATTTCCTTAATTTGCTTTGCCTCAATGCGGTTGTCAGCCAAACGTTGAAACAAATCGAGAGGCCCCGACAACTTAAAGTGCGATACCAGTTTATTGATGGCTTCATCCTGGGTAATATTCTTGATTTGTGACAGTTTTCTTTTGAAGATATCTTTTCCGGTCTCTGCCTGCTGAAATTCAGCTTCCTTGAGGTATCGGCGTATTTTATTCTTAGCTCTTGAAGAAATAACCCAACTCAGCCAATCAACATTTGGATTTTGGTTTTTCGATGTGATAATTTCTACTATATCCCCGCTTTTCAGGATATACCTGATGGGAACATTTTTTCCATTCACTTTTGCACCTGAGCATTTTGAGCCAATGTTTGTATGAACTTCAAATGCAAAGTCAAGTACAGTACTTCCTGCCTTCAGATTTTTCAGATCTCCCTCAGGTGTAAAAACATAAATCATATTACCGGAAGCAGCTGATTTGTCCTCATTGGCAAGAGCCTCATCAGAACTCTGCGGATTTTCAAGAATCCTGCGAATATTATTAAGCCATTCACTATTCTCAACTCCGCCTTTCTGACCTTTATACCTCCAATGCGCTGCATTTCCAAGTTCAGCCTCTTCGTCCATCCGCTTGGTTCGTATCTGAACTTCAACCCATCTTTGCGCAGGCCCCAGCACAGTGATATGAAGTGATTCATATCCATTTGGTCGCGGCACTGTAATCCAGTCACGCATGCGGCTTGGCTCAGGCTTATAAAGGTTGGTTACAACTGAATAAGCCTTCCAGCAATCGGCCTTCTCCGACTTTATGTCGCTTTCAAGAATAATCCTGATGGCAAAAAGATCATAAACCTCATCAAAATCAATTTCTTGTTTTTTGATTTTTGAATACACCGAAGAAACAGACTTTATCCTGTTTTTAATAGTATAATTCAGATTGAGGCGGGAAAGTTCATTCTTAAGAGGCTCTATAAACTGATTGACAAAGTCTCTGTTCTGAAATTCAACTTCTTTCAGTTTGCCGGCGATATCGCTGTATATTTCCGGTTTAGAAAAATTAAGCGAAAGCTCTTCAAGTTCGGAGTGAATTCTGTAAAGGCCCAAACGGTGTGCCAGAGGGGCATATAAATTAGCCGTTTCAGTTGAAATGGCTTTCTGTTCCTGTGAATCAAGAAACTCAATGCTTCGCATATATTGCAATCTGTCGGCCAGTTTTATCAGCACAACCCTTACATCTTTAGATAACGAAAGAATAAGGCTGACAAAATTTTCGGAATTCTGAGGCAATTTTTCAGTGCGCAGATTGCTGATTTTATGGAGGTTTTCGATGATTGTATTGCAATCTTTCAATTTGTCATTTCCAAGCAATTCCTTAACTGAAGGAGACTCCCGGGAAACATTCGCCAGAAGGGCTGAGATTACCGAAGTAAGACCCATACCCATATTCTTCGAAATAATGCAGGCAACATCAACTGAATGAGAAAACCAGGACTCTTTATTGATGTAGAGCTGATGTCCGTATTCATTCAATGAAATAACAAACGCCTTTTTCAGAAACGCTCTGTCATCGCCGGTAAGATTGTTCCCGGCAGTGTTCAAAAGTTTTTTGTACTTCGATAAAACTAGTTGTTTATCGGTTGGGTTTATCAGCGGTTCCATTTTAAAATAAACTTTTAATAAGTTGCCTTTCGCAAAATTTAAAACGCCCTGTTAATCAACATCAACAGGGCGTTTAATCAGATAATCAGCAGATTATTTTAACGGATTATCAAGATCTTTTGGCCCTTGTTTGGTTTTTCCAGGTTCTGCAATTGATTCCCTCATTCGGGTATCTGCCTGAATATTCTGAAACTTGTAATAGTCCATCAATCCAAGATTTCCGGTACGGAATGCATCTGCGATGGCTTTAGGAATTTCAGCTTCAGCTTCAATAACTTTAGCTCTTGCTTCCTGAGCTTTTGCTTTCATTTCCTGTTCATTGGCAACAGCCATAGCTCTTCTTTCTTCGGCTTTAGCCTGAGCAATATTTTTATCGGCATTTGCCTGATCCATCTGAAGGTAAGCTCCGATATTCTTTCCAACATCAATATCAGCGATATCAATAGATAGAATTTCAAATGCTGTTCCGCTGTCAAGACCTTTTGCCAGAACTACTTTTGAAATAGAGTCCGGGTTTTCAAGTACAGATTTATGTGAATCTGCCGATCCGATTGAAGAAACGATACCTTCACCAACCCTGGCAAGAATTGTCTCTTCACCAGCTCCTCCGACCAATTGCCTGATATTGGCCCTTACAGTTACTCTTGCTTTCGCGATAAGCTGAATACCATCTTTAGCAACAGCAGCAACAGGAGGAGTACTGATTACTTTTGGATTAACTGACATCTGTACGGCTTCAAAAACATCTCTACCGGCCAGATCAATGGCTGTGGCTGCTTTAAAATTCAAAGGAATATTTGCTTTGTCCGCAGAAATCAGCGCATTAACAACCAATTTTACTCTACCGCCAGCCAGATAATGGGCTTCAAGTTCATCGCGGGTAATGGTAAGACCAGCTTTTGTCGCATTGATCATTGCAGTAACAATAACTGAAGGTGGAACTTTTCTCCAACGCATAAATACAAGTTGGATAAGTGAAATCCGGACACCTGAGAGGAGAGCCGAGAACCAGAGTCCAACCGGAATAAAATACAGTATTATCCAGAGTCCGAACAATGACGCGATGCCAATGGCAACAATTGCAACAAATTGTGATTCCATAGTTTAGGTTTTACGTTTTACAAATAATTTATTATCAAGAAAATGTGTTACCAGAATATTGGTCTCCTGGTCAATGAATTCACCATTGGTATGCACTTCATAATACTCATTGTTGAAGAGAGCCTTACCGCTGGGGGCCAAACGGGATACTGAAACTCCTGAATCACCAACTTTAATATTGTTGGTATCAATTTCATTAACCCGTCCATCCACTTCAGTTTTCAACATGATTTTATTCCATGTTTTAGATTTTAGTGAAAGGTAAATGGTGAGTATTGTAAAAAAGATAGTGCCAAGCAGCACAAAATGCCCGATCGGAGTTCCAAAAGTGTGATATGATTCCCATACAGAGAATGCAATCAATGCAAATCCGGCAACACCCACAACAGTTGTTCCGGGAATTACCATAACTTCAAGAAGAAGAAATAGTAAACCTGCTATGATTAGAATTATTATCAGGGTTAAAGACATACCGTCAGAACTGTTTTAGCTTTTGACAAAGTTAAGAATGTTTATCAATATCTATTGTGTTTGAAAATATTTATTTGCTTCCGGAATAAAGTCTCTTATTGCCTTGATCCGGTTCTGATTAGATGGATGTGTGCTAAGAAATTCAGGTGGAGATTCGCCGGGAATAGCAGCCATATCCTGCCAGAATGAAAGCGCCCGGGCAGGATCGTAGCCAGCTTTTGCCATAAATATCATTCCAAGCTTATCCGCTTCATATTCATGAGTTCTGGAATAAGCAAGAGATCCTAATTGAGATCCAACACCATAAACCATATTGAAAATATCACGGGTCATTGCCGGTTCTTGTTGCATTGCAACATCAAGAGAGACACCACCCATAAGTATTGCAAGTTGCTGACTCATACGCTCACCGCCATGATTGGCAACTGCATGGGCTATTTCGTGTCCCATTACCACAGCAATGCCTGACTCATCCTTAACGTATGGTAAAATTCCGGTATAGAAAACTACTTTCCCTCCTGGCATACACCATGCATTAACTGTTTTGTCTTCCACAAGATTAAATTCCCATGAGAATTGGCCAAGCTTATCAGAAAGGTTGTTTTCTTTCAAATACTGTTCAACTGCCTGCGAAATCCGCTCTCCAGATCGTTTTACAATTCTTACTTGCTCATTGGTTTCAGGTAAAGGAGGATTGGCAGACAAAAACTCCTGATAACTGGTAAGGCTCATTTGAGTCAGCATACCAGCCGGAATAAAATTCAATTGTTTTCTTCCTGTTAAAGGAACTTTTGAACAAGAAACAAAGAGTAAAAGAATAACAAAGATGAAAATGGAGCTATTCGTTTTCATTGCGTCATTTCTATTCAATAGAGGCAGTTAATCCTCTGTTAATCATTTCATTATATTCTGGTTTAAGTTCAAGAACCGAACCAGCTTTTACACCGCATTTGCCTTTGTAATGTACAATTAATGTGATTTGTTCAGCCTGAACCGGTTCTATACTGCATACATCAATCAGCGTTTCAATAACGAAATCAAATGTATTTATGTCATCATTATACAAAACCAATTCAGCTTCATTTGACTGAAGGTCTTTTTCTTTCTTTAAAATGTCTGATTTTTCGCGTACCATAATTAAAAATCTTAATGGCCCTTTAAGTTTAATGTGATAAAAATACTAAAAAACAACATGCAAGTCGAAAAACCTGACATATTTTCATGCTTCATGAACTGAAAATCTATCCTTTACACTGAATGTTGAGGGAATCAATGATAAATTAAAACCCCGCAAATAAATGTATGGCCGATGTATGACATTTAATAAATGAGTTAATTCAGCTACCTTAACAAAAATACTACAATTCTTCAGATATTATAATCAAGATGATAAAAATACTGTTATTATTGTAAATGGAGTTGGCTGGCTGAACCAATAATCCCGATATTTGTTAAAAAATTGAGCATTATCTGTGCCTGACTCAAATTACTTATTCACTTTGTACCATGAAATCTGAATCACTCAAGCCTTTAACCGGCAAATTAGGAATTGATATCAAAGAAGTCCTTAACGATTACCGGATTGCCTTTGAAAGCAGGCAGGCCAGCCTGATGGGAAGGCGTGAAGTACTTACCGGAAAAGGTAAATTCGGAATTTTTGGTGATGGAAAAGAAGTTCCTCAGGTGGCGATGGCAAAGGTTTTCAGAGATGGCGACTGGCGATCAGGCTACTACCGTGACCAAACTTTTATGATGGCTTCCGGGATGATGTCGCTTGAAGAATTTTTTGCTCAGATTTATGGTGATACCGATCCTACTTTCAATCCGGGCACTGTCGGCCGTGTAATGAACAATCATTTTGCTACCCGAAGTCTTGACAATGACGGAAAATGGAAAGATCTTTCAAAACAGAAAAACAGTTCGGCTGACATCTCCCCTACTGCCGGACAAATGCCCAGACTGCTTGGACTGGCATTGGCTTCAAAGCTTTTCAGGGAAACAAAAGACGAGTCGATAGCAAGAGGTTTTTCAATTAAAGGAAATGAAGTTGCATTTGGAACAATCGGCGATGCATCCACTTCAGAAGGCCATTTTTTTGAAACCATAAATGCAGCCGGAGTTTTGCAAGTTCCAATGGCAATTTCGGTTTGGGATGATGGCTGGGGAATTTCTGTCCCCAACAAATATCAGACAACCAAACAAAGCATTTCAGAGGTTTTAAAGGGCTTTGAAGCCGATGAGAACAATCCCGGCTATCGCATATTTAAAGCCAAAGGCTGGGATTATCCTGCGCTTGTAGATATATACAGCAAAGGAATTGGAATATGCCGAAAAGAACAGGTACCGGTTTTATTCCACATTACTGAGCTAACACAACCTCAGGGGCATTCTACCAGTGGATCGCACGAACGTTATAAATCGAAAGAGCGGCTTGAATGGGAAAAAGAATTCGATTGCATTTCTCAGATGAGAAAATGGATTCTGAACGAGGGAATTGCTAATGAATCTGAGCTGGAAAGTATTGAATCGAAAGCCATTGACCGTGTTAAACAAGCGCGGAAAAATGCATGGGATAACTACCTCTCCCCTATTAAATCAATGAGGGATAATTTTTTAAAAATAACTGATATATCTACCTGCAATTGCGCGAAAACAAGAAAGATAGAATCTATAAAAGAAGATCTTAAACTTATAGCAGACCCCATCAGAAAAGATACGATTTCAGCAGCACGGAAAATACTCAGACTGATTTGTGATTCATGCAGCAATCCGCATAATTCGCTGAAAATCAATGTAACCAAATGGCTTGAAGCAGAATCGGCAGACAATGCAGATCGTTACAATTCTTACCTTTACAGTCAGTCAGAGTTGAAAGTGAGCAGTATTAAAGCTGTTGAGCCGGTGTTCGATGAAAAATCAACTATGGTTCCCGGGCGGGAAATACTCCGTGACAATTTTGATGCTCTTATGGATAAATATCCTCAACTGGTAGTATTTGGTGAAGATGTGGGGAAAATTGGTGGTGTAAACCAGACATGGGAAGGGCTTCAGGAGAAATTTGGCGAAAAACGGATATTCGATACAGGAATCAGGGAAGCAACAATTATCGGACAAGGAATCGGGCTTGCCATGCGTGGTTTCCGGCCAATTGCTGAAATTCAATATTTCGATTATCTGCTTTACGGTCTTCAGGTAATCAGTGACGATCTGGCAACGCTTCAATATCGCACCAAAGGTGGTCAGAAAGCACCAATGATCATCAGCACCCGCGGGCACAGGCTTGAAGGAATCTGGCATTCTGGCTCACCTTTAAGCATGGTGATTAATTCGGTAAGAGGTGTGTATGTGCTGGTTCCACGAAACATGACACAAGCATCAGGTTTCTACAATACTATGCTTGCTTCTGATGAACCAGCCATTATAATTGAACCGCTCAATGGGTATCGTCTTCGCGAAAAACGGCCATCCAATATCGGTGAATTTCAGATTTTGCCAGGTTATCCGGAAGTACTTCAATCAGGAACCGATGTAACTATTGTTACATACGGCTCATGTGTCAGAATTGCGGAGGATGCAGCAGATCAATTAAAAGCCTTTGGTATTTCGTGTGAACTAATTGATGTACAATCACTTATTCCTTTCGATCTGAATCATACAATCGTAAAATCGCTGAGAAAGACCAATAAGATTGTCTTTTTCGATGAAGATGTTCCGGGAGGTGCTACCGCATACATGATGCAGAAAGTTCTGGAAGAACAAATGGGCTATTTATACCTTGACGCTCCACCACGCACCGTTACAGGAAAAGCTCATCGCGCAGCTTACAGCACTGACGGAGATTATTTTTCAAATCCCAACGCTGAGGATGTATTTGATGCTGTGTATAATATTATGCACGATTATTCACCGGCAAAATATCCGAAGATTTTTTGATCTGATTGAATCACAATGCTGATAGAGGATAATTTATAAGGATATCAGCAAATAATAAAGATTGTACATCAACAAAATTCAACCTTTTTCAAATATCTTTCGGCTCCGCTCAAGATGACTGTCAGTCTGAGCGGAGTCGAAGACATTATTCCTTAACTAAACGGCATTGAATAACCAATCCTTATATTTAATGGCCTTCAAAATCAAGCCTCTGAAATAACTCACTGAAAGAAATCAGTTTTTATGCTTGTCAGGATTATGGCAGCAGGTTTCCGCATTACATGATTCCGGTTTTTCTACCACCAGTACAATGCTGAAGATGCCATCTTCCGAATCGATATCGTTATAGCTATCCATTGTTTTTGCATCCAGATGCTTTTCGAGGATTTCATCGGGCAATTTCACTTTTTTCACTTCGACAATACCACCTTTTTCAAAACCTGTATTTCTGAAGTAATCCATGAAAATATCAGCTCTTTCTACTCCTGCGATACATCCCGCAAATTCAGCGGCATCCTTTCGCAATCCTTCAGGAATATCATTCAGAATTACGAAATCAGAAACACAAACGTAGCCGCTGTGCTTAACAACCCTGTACATTTCATCGGCAACCTTCTGTTTGTTTGATTGAAGATTAAAAACGCAGGTTGAATAAATTATGTCAGCCCATTCATCTGCAACCGGAGCAGCTTCGATGTTTCCATGTCTGAATTCTACATTATTAAGATCGATAGAATCCAGCTCTTTGCGTGCAGAAGTTATGTTTTTTTCTGAAAAATCTATGCCTATTACTTTTCCTGAAGGTCCAATAGCCATAGCCGCTGAAAAACTGTCATTTCCAAGACCTGAGCCAAATTCTACAACCCTGTCGCCTTCCTTCAATAACTGAAATCTATCAGGTAGGTTATGTTCGGTTTCATGTTGGGTGCGGCTGGCCGAATGACTGCCACACCCTCCTGATCCGCAGGCACAGGCACTTTCATTGCTATTTCCGTTGTTTTTGATTGTTGCTGTATCTACTTGCATGGTAGGTTTATTTGGAGTTTATGAAATACTATTTTGATGGGAGTAACGTCCCGTTATTCATCAACAAGCTTTTACCGAATAAAGTTCTGAGAATTTTAAAATTTTATTAAAGTTGTGAATAACGAGATATTAAAAAAGCCGCTGCTTGTGGCAACGGCTTTTGCAAGTAGTGATTAAGGTTTATCCCGATAATTACACCTGTTTATAGGCGCCAAGGTCTTTGGGATGACTTTGGTTGATAAAGCCAACTTTGGCTATATTTTCGGCACGGGCCATACGGATAAAGATATCGGCAGATTTTGTGTAAACATCGCTGCGATTTGCATCGTGCAACAAAAGATAGCCCATTATCGTATTTCCGGCCATTTCGACCAGGCGGCGTGCATGAAAATCGAGGTATTCATTGTCTTCGAATTCATTAACCTTTTCAGCCGTTTTGCCGAATTGTTCGGTCATTTTCCCGAGAACTGATTTCATGTATTGAAGCTCAGGTTTAACCTCAATGGCTCCATATGCCTGAAGTGCTTTAAGATACGCTCCGTTGCCCACACCGCGGATTGCAGCAACAACCTGAAGTTGTGAGGTACCTTCATAAATGGTGGTAATGCGTGCATCGCGGAAAATGCGTTCAACCGGAAAATCTTTCATGTAACCTGTACCACCATGAATCTGCAGTGCATCATATGCTATCTGGTTGCAATATTCGCTTGAGAAAAGTTTAAGCAGCGGTGTAAAAACATCAGCAAGCTTCAGGTAATATTTAGACTCTTCACGTTCCGATTGTTCTAACTTCCTATCGTGACCAGCAAAAGTATAAGCCTTGTAAATATCAACAAAACGCGCTGTTTCATATAGTAAAGTCCTGATGGCATCGGTTTTCACCTTCATGTTGGTGATCATTTCATAAACGGCCGGGTAACGGATAATGGCTTTCCCGAACTGCTCACGTTCCTGAGCATATTTCAGCGCTTCGCGCCATGCAGCTTCAGCAATACCAACTGATTGTGCTCCTACTCCCAAACGGGCTGAGTTCATCAGTGACATTACATATTTGATAAGACCCAGCTTGGTATCTCCGATAAGCTTTGCGGGAGCATTTTTAAATACCAGCTCACAGGTTGGAGAACCTTTAATACCAAGTTTATTTTCAATACGCCTGATTTTTACTGCTCTGTGTGTACGATCGTAAACAAACAATGAAAGCCCGCGTGCATCGGAGGTATTGGCTTCTGAGCGGGCAAGAACCAGCGAAATATCTGCATCACCATTGGTAATAAAGCGCTTGACACCATCAAGATACCATATTCCGGTTTGCTGATCGAGGGTAGCTTTAAGCTGAACAGCCTGAAGATCAGAACCTGCATCAGGTTCAGTAAGATCCATAGCTGCAGTAGCACCCTTGTTAAAACGTGGGAGATACTCATTCTTTATTTCTTCTGATCCGAACTCATGAATGGTTTCAGCGCAATCCTGTAATCCCCAGATATTTGCGAACCCGGCATCAGCGCGCGAAACGATTTCGCCAGACATTACGTAAGGCACAATCGGGAAATTCAATCCGCCATATTCGCGGGGAAGCGACATTCCAATCAACCCGGCTTTCACCAGAGCATCATAGTTTTCCTGAGTGCCTTTGGCATAAATTACCTCATTGTCAATCAACTGAGGTCCATCATGGTCCACGCTTTCTGCGTTGGGTCCAACAATGTCGCCCGAAATCTCTCCAATGATCTCTAGAACCTTATCGTAGCTATCGAGCGCATCTTCGAGGTCTAACGGAGCGTAATCGTGATGCTCCATTTCGGTATAATTCTTCTCTTTAAGTTTCACAATCTTCTCCATTAATGGATGAGTAAGATGAAACTTAAGGTTTTCGTTATCGTTATAAAAGTTGGCCATTTTCTTGTGAATTGCTTGTGATTACTCCAAATTAACTGTCCGTCAATTTACTTTGAATTTGCTTTGTAATACTTGATCATTTTAGGAATCACATCTGTTATACTCCCGATAATGGTAAAATCGGCAATATGATTGATTGGTGCATTCAGATCGGTATTTATGGAAATGATCTGAGCCGATTGATCCATTCCGGCGCGATGCTGCACTGCTCCTGAAATTCCGCAAGCAATATAAAGCTTAGGCCTTACAGTAACTCCTGTTTGTCCGATCTGACGCTCATGTTCTGAATAACCTGCATCCACAGCAGCCCGTGATGCACCAACCTGCGCACCCAAAACATCTGCCAGATCATAAAGCAACTTAAAATTCTCTTTGGAACCAACGCCATAACCTCCAGCGATGATTACCTGTGAGTTTTTGATGTTGATCTTACTGGCTTCCATGTGTCGCTCAATGATCTGAACAACAAAATGCTCATCTTTAAGAATGGCAGCAGTATTAACTTTTTTGACTTTCCCTTTATACTTTGCATCCAGGATCTCCTTTTTCATCACACCTTCACGAACAGTGGCCATTTGAGGTCTTGTTTCGGGATTGATGATGGTAGCAATTATATTTCCACCAAATGCCGGCCTTATCTGGTAAAGCAGGTTTTTATATTCGGTTTGGGTTTTATTTTCGAAATGATCTCCGAATTCAAGGCTGGTGCAATCGGCAGTTAGTCCGCAACGCAGCGCTGACGCAATGCGCGGGGCAAGATCGCGACCAATCGAAGTAGCTCCGAATATAGCAATCTCGGGTTTTTCATGTTTGAAAATTTCCAGAACAATTGCAGAATGAGGAAGTGTGGTGTACGGAAAAAGGTTCTTATCGTCTGCAACATGCACAACATCAACCCCATAAGGGAAAATCTGTGCTTCTACATCCTTAAGATCGGTTCCGATTACGACAGCTTCAAGTTTTACATTGAGTTCCGAAGCAAGTTTCCGGCCTTTTGACAAAAGCTCAAGACTTACATCAGCGATAACTTTATCTTCGGTAATCTCGCAATAGACAAATATATTATTCACGGTTTCTTTCGGTTTTAAGTTGATATTTGCTTGATTACCCGATTACATGGCTTTCAATCAGATCTTTCATCAGATTGTTGATGTCCTCATCAGAAGATGTCATCACTTTTGAATCCTTGTGAGCAAAGACCACATTTTCAATTTTCTTCACTTTGGTAGGAGATCCGGAAAGTCCAAGCATTTCAACATCGGCATGAAGATCATCTACAGTCCATTCATCAATCTGCAGGTAAGGACGCTGATTGTAAAGTTCAGTGTAATCCTTTGTTTCGTTTTGCAATTCGGTAACTGTGCGCGCATGCTTGTATTTCATCAGCAATTTTGCTACACGTTGTCTGCAATCAGGTGCTGAACTGTGAACCGTAATTGCCAAAGGCATTGGTGCTTTCACGGTTTCTATACCCAGCTCAAGCCTGCGTTTGATTACAATGTGGGTATCAGTTACTTCCGGAATTTCTTCGGCATAAGTAACCTGAGGAATATTCAGCTTTTCTGCCGTTTGCGGACCTACCTGTGCAGTATCACCATCAATTGCCTGCCTGCCGGAAATTACCAGGTTGTAAGGCTCCAGTTTCTTGACTGCCAATGATATAGCGTAAGAAGTAGCAAGGGTGTCAGAACCTGCAAATTTGCGATCGGTGATGAGATAGCCGCGGTCAGCACCACGATACATGGCTTCGCGAACTATTTCCGCAGCCCTGAAAGGACCCATGGTAAGCACTATCACTTCGCAATCTTTCCGCTGATCTTTGATTCTGAGGGCCAGCTCAAGGGCATTCAGGTCTTCGGGGTTGAAAATAGCCGGAAGGGCTGCCCGGTTTACTGTACCATCCGCTTTCATAGCATCTTTACCCACATTGCGGGTATCTGGTACTTGTTTTGCGAGCACAATGATTCTAAAGCTCATAGACTGTGTTTTCGTAAAATATGCAATTATTTAGTTAGGTAATTTCAAACATTTGAAATTTATCCCGGAATGCAAAAATATAACTTTGGAGACAATCGGCAAAACTAATATTCAATGTCGCAGTCTTTTTAGATACTCAGATACTCAATTCAGGGTGCATCAACTCATAAACCCTTGAATTTTCATCACTTTCAAAGATCGGAATTATTTGCAATACTTACAGAATAATAATTGAACAGCCTTGATATAGATCAGGAAGGATAATTCACAGTATTTGAATATTCAAAAACCATTTAAATGAGCAAACATATAAATCAACCTTATCTGAATTTCTTGTAACTTTGTTCCTGACCCAACAAGCCAACCATGTCAGGGAATAAAAGCAAAGACAAAAAATTTATCGCGATGCCCCAATATCCGGGTGGCAACGCTGCGCTCAGAAGGTTTATTGACGAAAACCTGAAATATCCTGAAGAAGCAATTGAAAAACAGATAGAAGGTACGGTCTATGTAAGTTTCACAGTTTCCAATGAAGGGAATGTTGAAGATATCCGGGCAACCAAAGGCATTGGCTTCGGATGCGATGAAGAAGCTATCAGGGTAATTTCCCTTCTCAGGTACGAAGCTGCACGCAACCGTGGCCTCAAAGTACGAAGTACAATGAAAACCCGGATTAATTTCAGGTTGCCTTACGCACCAGCTCCGGTTTTGAACTATACAATAACTCCAAAAACTGCCATAAAAAAACCGGCCGAAAAAACGACCGGTTCGAATTCATATGGATATACTATCACTTTTGAAAATCCTGCAGAGACTTAAATATCTGTTCCTGACAGGTTCAAAGGATTTTCATTACAATCTTTACACTCAAGACTCTTATTATACTGAATCATGGCTCTGGCGCTCATACCCATGCTGCTGAATCCTCCATCATGGAAAAGATTTTGCATGGTAACTTTTTTGGTCAGATCTGAAAACAGAGTAATACAATAATCGGCACATTCTTCAGCGGTAGCATTACCCAGAGGTGACATTCTTTCGGTAAAATCCATCAGACCTGAGAAACCCTTTACCCCCTGCCCTGCAGTGGTTGGTGTTGGAGATTGCGAAATGGTGTTGATTCTGACATGTTTTTCGCGACCGTAAATATATCCGAAACTGCGGGCAATAGATTCCAGAACTGCTTTGGCATCAGCCATATCGTTGTATTCAAAAAGAGTACGCTGAGCCGCGATGTAGGAAACGGCAACAATAGATCCCCATTCACTTATGGCATCCTTTTTTTTCGCAACCTGAATCATTTTATGGAATGAAATTGCTGAGATATCAAGGGTTTTGGTAAAATAATCATAATTGATATCATCGTAAGGAAGTTTCTTCCTGACATTTGGTGACATACCAATTGAATGCAGCACGAAATCAACCTGCCCCCCGAATGCTTCCATTGCTTTAGCAAAAAGGTTTTCAAGATCAGCAACACTGGTTGCATCAGCAGGAACCATCAGCGAACCGGTTTTTGCAGCCAGTTCATCCATTTCGCCCATGCGGATGGCAAGCGGAGTATTGGTCAGAACCAACTGTGCTCCTTCTTCGTGGGCTCTTTCAGCAATTTTCCAGGCTATGGAGTTGCTGTTCAGTGCTCCAAAAATAATTCCCTTTTTCCCTTTGAGTAAATTGTACGCCATAAATTAAGATTTGATATCAGGCAATATTGCCAAAGTTTCAGGATTCAAACAAAATAAGAACTCAATTGTTTCGCAGCAGTTCTTTTGCTGTTTCACGCGCTGCTTCAAGATTGGGATTGCCACTGATCATTAAAGCCAGCTCTGCAATGCGTTCATCGTCGTTCAATCTGTCTATCGAAGAGTATGTCTTTTCGTTTTCGATGAACTTGTAAACTTTAAAATGCTCATTGCTTCGCCCGGCAATTTGAGGAAGGTGCGTAATGACGATCACCTGCATTTTTTCAGATATTTTTTTCAGGATATTCCCTACTTTGGATGCAACATCCCCGGAAATTCCACTGTCGATTTCATCGAAAATGATGGTTGGAAGCAGGCTGCTTGACGATATCATGGATTTGACAGCAAGCATAAGCCTCGAAAGCTCACCACCGGATGCAACTTTGGACAGATCATTTAATGGCGTTCCTTTGTTGGCACTGAAAAGGAATGTTATGGCATCGTTGCCATTGCGCCCGGGCGTAGGTAATTGTGAAATAGAAATGCTGAACCGCGCATCTTTCATTCCCAATTGAGTAACAATCTTCAGCACCTCACTTTCTATTAATGGAAGTGATTTTTTCCTTAAAGCTGTAAGTTTTGCTGAAAGCTCATTTAACTTTTCAGCTTTGCTGTTGATTTCACGGGTAAGTTTTTCAATTGATTCAGACAGAGATGTTACTCCGTTGATTTTTAGTTCAATAGAATCTCTTATCTCTATCAATTCTTCCACTGAACGAACATGGTGTTTCTGTTCAAATTGATACAGTATTGAAAGCCGTTCGTTCAGTTGTTCCAGGCGAGCCGGATCAAATGAAGTATTTTCAGCCAAACGATCAACCGTTTCGGCAATGTCTTTTAATTCAAAAACTACCTCTTTGAGCCTTGAGGAAAGATCACCAATTTCGGTATGATATTTTGCGATTGCTCCCAATTGATTCCATACTTCATTGAGTTGCTTCAGCAGATTTTCGTCGCGGTTTAATAATAGATCGGCAGCGGAGTAGAGTTTTGCCTTTATCTCTTCGGCATGGCTGAGAATTTCGACTTCTGATTCTGCCAGGATCTGCTCGCCGGGGACCAGCCTGACTTTATCAAGTTCGTCGAAAAGGAAATTGAGGTAATCCAGTTCTGATTGCGATTGCTTCTGTTTGGTCAGCAATTCAGCCCTTTTGCTGATCAGATCATTTAACTCTTTAAAAGCAAGTTTATATTGCATCAGCAGTGGTCCGCAGCCTGCTACCGAATCAACTACCGATAATTGAAATGCAGATTCCTGAAGCAGAAGGGTTTGATGCTGTGAATGAACATCCACCAGTTTGCCGGTAATTTCTTTGAGTTGGTTCAGGTTAACAGGTGTGTCGTTGACAAAAGCGCGCGATTTTCCTTGTGGAGTAATTTCGCGGCGTATGATGCAAACCGGATCAAAATCAAGATCATTTTCATCAAAATAGGATTCCAGAGAACATTTCGAGATGTCGAAAGCACCTTCGATACTGCACTTTGCGGTATTATCTGAAAAGCTTTGATTGTCGATTCTTTGACCCAGAATCAATGAAAGTGCACCCAGAATGATAGATTTTCCTGCACCGGTTTCGCCTGTTATTACAGAGAATGACTTCCCGAATTCAATATCCAGTTCTCTGATTAACGCGTAATTTTTAATGGAAAGGCGAATTAGCATATGCCTGAATAGGTTTATCGATACAAATTTACGAAATACCGCGGCAAATGCTGTGCTTATTTTGCAGCCTCAAGAATTT
Organism: Bacteroidales bacterium UBA5197; assembly: GCA_002412885.1. Taxonomy (GTDB): domain Bacteria; phylum Bacteroidota; class Bacteroidia; order Bacteroidales; family Lentimicrobiaceae; genus Lentimicrobium. The sequence continues at coordinate 16,050 of DHVX01000008.1, read as the reverse complement.
TCTGATATCTGTTTGCGTTTGCCGGATCAATTTCTTTCAGGATATTCACTGCTTTGGTTTTATCCATGGGAGATGCCTGACTGTAAATATTTATCAGTTCGTCACGCTTAGCTTCAAGAAATAACTGCAATATGAATAGTCCGGGGCGCTCGCGGTTTGCTTTCCTGAGCAACTCAAGGCTTTCATTGATGCCGGCACGTCCTGCTTCGACATCATCGGCCATAATATCAAGCCCATGGCGATGGTAACGATACATGGCTTCACGTACCGATGAGTAAGCCGGATTGGTCAGGTTTTCAATTAACCAGTAACGGTTTTTCTGACTTTCGAATGCTTTCCACCCTTTTTCTCTTGCATTCTGCCCCATATTCACAATATTCTGCGCTTTGGCATAATATGGCGCTCCACCCATGCGTGCAAATGAATCACCGTCAAGACCCAGATAAATATAAAGGTAGTAAGCAATGGCTGAAGTAAGATTGGAGGTATATACGTTGTCAGAGTATTCCATAGCTTGAAATTCAACGTATGTGAAATCAAAATCTCTGTCAAGATAATTAAAGAGTGGTGAATTATAGGATGCCTTGTAAACAGGTCTGCGAAGTGCAAGATTCATTTTGCCTCTGAATTCTTCTCCTGACCGCTGATCAACGGTAATAAGAATGGTTCCTTCAATGCGTTCTTCAGGTTTGTAACTGAAATTTGTCCACTTGGTGTTATTAACAAAATCGTACAACTCCTGCTGAAGTGTTTCAAATATCTTTTTTTCAGATCCTTCAACCATGGGCGAGGTAACCTGAACGGTTACATTAAATTCCTGGGCTATGCCTTTGGTGAAAGGGAGCAGAAAAAGTAAACCTATTATTATGTGCTTCATTTCTATCGATTTGAACATTCAATGACAATAACGTTTAAATCTTTGACAAAATTGCATCAACAATGTCAACTGCAACCTGAACTTTTGATTTCAGAGGTATTTCCGAAATTTTGCCATCGTTAAAAAAGAGGGTTACTTTATTGGTGTCGGTCCCAAACCCTGCTCCTGCATCGTTGAGTGAATTGAGCACTATGAGATCAAGGTTTTTATTTTTGAGTTTCTCCCGGGCATTAAAGTTTTCATTTTCAGTTTCAAGCGCAAAGCCGGTTAAAAATTGACCCGTTTTTTTCATCTTACCCAATTCAGCAAGGATATCTGTGTTTTTAACGAGTTCAAGGCTAAGCGATGTTCCTGTCTTTTTTATCTTTTGCAGAGATGGATCAGCGACTTTATAATCGGCAACAGCTGCGGCCATTATACAAATGTCAGAATCTGAGAATGCTTTAAAGCAAGCTTCAGCCATCTGATCTGCAGATTTAACCTTTACTGTTGTGATGTTTGGATGATATGCCTGCAGTTCAACAGGTCCGGAGACAAGAATTACCTCGGCACCTCTTTTTGCAGCTTCCTGAGCTATTGCATAGCCCATTTTACCGGATGAGTGATTGCCTATAAACCGGACAGGATCAATTGATTCGTAGGTCGGGCCTGCAGAAATCAAAAGTTTCTTTCCGGATAAGTCATTGGTTTTCAAAAAAAAACCTTTGATAACCTCAAAAATCACTTCTGGTTCTTCCATCCTTCCTTCGCCGCAAAGTCCGCTTGCCAATTCACCAACCTGAGGTTCAATCAAACGATTGCCAAATGACAGCAAGGAATTCACATTTCGTTTGGTAGTTGGATGATGAAACATATCAAGATCCATAGCCGGAGCGAAGAATACCGGACATTTTGCTGCAAGGTATGTGGTTGTAAGCAGATTATCTGCAATACCTGCAGCCATTTTTGCGAGTGTATTGGCAGAAACGGGAGCCATAATAAAAACATCGGCCCACCTGCCCCATTCAACATGGCTGTTCCAACTGCCGTCAACCTTGTTGTAAGGTTCAATCAGCACTGGCTTTTGCGAAAGCGTTGATAAAGTTAAAGGTGTAACAAAATCACAGGCAACCGAAGACATTACTACTTTTACCTCTGCCCCCTCTTTAATCAGTAAACGAACAAGCAGAGGGATTTTGTAAGCAGCAATGCTACCGGATATGCCAATAAGTATTTTCTTGCCCTTCAACATTGGATCAAATTCTGATCAGTTAGAAATCTTCCCTGTTTTCTTTAGCCGGATTTCTAAAATACACCTGCTCATTCATAAACTCCTGAACAGCAATTAGTGTTGGTTTTGGAAGATGCTCATAGTATTTAGCTATTTCAATCTGCTCGCGATTTTCAAAAACTTCTTCAAGGTTATCGCTGGGCAATGCAAACTCAGAAAGTTTCGCCTGAAGTTCTTCTTTGAGCTCCAACGAAATCTGGTTGGCACGTTTCGACAGAATTGCAACAGATTCGTAGATGTTTCCGGTTGGCACCATCAGTTGATGGATGTTGCGGGTTACCGCGGTTGTGTCAGTTTTAATTCTTTTAAAGTCCATTTTTGTGTTTATTGTAAAGCTGAAAGATTACTTAATTGTTTTTGTGCATTCTTTTGAATTGCGCGCAATTCTTTGATATTTCCGGACTCAGGAAAATACGAGGCAAAGTTATCAATGGCATCGTAAGTATGCTGATAGCGTTCGGCTTTTTTTGAATCAATGCTTTTCTCAGCATAAGAGTAATATGCTTTGGCAATATGATACATAGCTGATTCACGGTATTTTGTATCAGGAAAATCTTTGATGAGGTTCTGAAAATTCAGGATAGTAGCCTTGTAATCGTTCATCTTAAAATAGAGAAGAGCAATGTCATAGGCCTTGGTTTCAAGCTTCATTCGTAGCTCATCAATAAGGCCATTTGCCTTAACGACACGCTCACTTTTGGGATATTGATTTATGAAAAGCTGAAGATCTTTAATTGCGTCCAAAGTAACCGTTTGATCAAGACTTGATGGAGGCGAATCCAGGTAGTTGCAATAAGCACTCATGTAAGCCGATTCCTCAGCATTCTTACTATTGGGGTAGCTTCTGGCAAATTGTTTGAAATAATAACTGGCCAAAATATAGTCGCGCTGCTCATAATGAGCATAAGCGTAGTAAAATGCTATGCGCTCAGCCTTATCGGTTCCACGGTAAAAGGCCTGAAGTTGATCAAACAACTGAATAGCCCTGTAGTAATCCTTGTCCTCAAAGTAGGCAAAAGCCATTTCATATTTTTGTTCATTATCAGTGCTTTTAAGCAACTTCTGATACTTACTGCATGAAGTAAGTATAATGAACAGTCCGAAAAGTAAGGGTAGCAGGCTTTTTCTATTCATGGCGCAAAAGTAGTTATTTTCAGGATACAATGAACGACTTGAATCTACATTTATTACAACAGATGCCAAGTCTTAACATTAATTATGAGTAAGAAGGAATTCCGATTTAAAATCCTGGTGTTCAATTGCCCGAAACTGCATTATTTATTGCTTTAAAGCCATGGAATAAGCAGCCAGACAACGCTGCCTCGCGAACACATGATCTATCATAGGTTGAGCATATTTTGAAGTTGCGTACTCAGGTACCCAGTGCCTGACATAGGTGAGTTCTTTATCAAATTTTTTCAGTTGCTCCGATGGATTAAAAATCCTGAAATACGGAGCAGCATCGCACCCGGAACCTGCGGCCCATTGCCAGTTGCCATTGTTGGAAGATAGTTCAAAATCAAGCAGTTTTTCAGCAAAATACGCTTCTCCCCATCTCCAGTCAATCAGCAGGTGTTTGATCAGGAAACTTGCAACCACCATTCTTACGCGATTATGCATAAATCCGGTTTGGTTAAGTTCTCTCATCCCTGCATCAACAAGCGGATAACCAGTATTACCTGTGCACCATTTTTCATAATCTTCAGTGTTATTATTCCAGATTATTCTGTCATAACTTGACCTGAATGCTGATTTTTCAACTTTTGGAAAGTGCCAAAGAATCTGCATAAAAAATTCCCGCCATATTAATTCATTCAGCCACACCTGACTAAGTTTTTCTCCTGCCTTGATACAATCTCTGATGCTGATGGTCCCGAACCTGAGGTGATGACCAAGCCTTGATGTGTTGTCAAGCCCGGGGAAGTTGCGCGTTTCGGCATAACTTTCAAGCAAAGCTTCATTTATTGAAGGAGTAGAAAATGAAACATTCTGGTCTTTAAAACCCAATTGGCCGAGGGTTGGAATTTTATTGGATTCAAATGGAATCATATTTTGAAGGAACTGCTCAGATTGATAAGACGGTACTCCTGAAAAATGCTTCATTTCCATCCAACGGCGGCTGTATGGTGTGAATACCACATAAGGCGAATTATCACTTTTTACGATCTCTGATTTTTCAAATAGAACCTGATCTTTAAAAGTTTCAAAGGAAATACCTTTACTTTTCAGTAAATTTTCAATCGCAGCATCTCTTTGGGTAGCATAGGGCTCATAATCGTGGTTACAATAAACAGATCGGATGTTTTGCTGACTTGTCAGCATTTCGATAATTGCAGCGGGCTCACCGTGAAAAACCTGAAGACTGCTTCCGAATGATTCTATTGTTTTATTGAGATTATGAATCTGATTATGAATAAAAACAATCCTTTTATCATCTTCAGGCAATTTATTCAGAATGTCAGAATCGAATATAAAGATTGGTAAAACCTTTAAGCCTGATACTAATGCGCGGTATAAACCATGATTATCATTTAACCTCAGGTCTCTTCGAAACCAAAAAACCACGATGGGTTGATCCATTGTTTATAATTTAATTAGAAATCTTAAACATACCATTGCATCGAAAGTTCAATCATAATGAAGCAAATAAAAACCGGGAATCAGATATTCTATTCAGCAGGAAAATTGCATAGCTTTGCACTCAATTTACCAGAACAATAACTTTAAAAACTGAGTTGTGGATATATTTAAAAGAAGAGTACAGAATTTAGGTCCTTTAGGGATGTATGCAAAACAGGCCGATGGATACTTTATGTTTCCAAAACTTGAAGGTGAAATTTCCAACCGAATGAAATTCAGGGGGAAAGATGTGCTTGTCTGGAGTTTGAACAATTATCTGGGTCTTGCTAACCATCCTGAAGTGCGCGAGGCTGATGCAAATGCAAGCAAGGAATGGGGCCTCGCCTACCCTATGGGTGCGCGTATGATGTCGGGTCAGACCATTTACCACGAGCAACTTGAGCGCGAACTGGCTGCTTTTGTTGGAAAGGAAGATGCTTTTTTGCTTAATTTCGGATATCAGGGAATGGTTTCTATTGTTGATGCTTTGGTTGACCGTCACGATGCCATTGTTTACGATAGCGAATCACATGCCTGTATTATTGATGGAGCCCGTTTGCACATGGGCAAAAGGTTTGTATTTCCGCACAATAATATGGAAAACCTGCGCATTCAACTTCAGCGTGCCAAAAAACTGACCGACGAAACTGGTGGTGGCATCCTTGTTATTACTGAAGGTGTTTATGGCATGACCGGCGATCAGGGCAACCTAAAGGACATTGTAGCATTAAAAAAAGAATTCGATTTCAGGTTACTTGTTGATGATGCGCATGGATTTGGAACCATGGGAGCTACCGGTGCCGGAACGCATCAGGAACAAGGAGTAATGGATGAAGTAGATGTTTACTTCGGAACTTTCGCAAAAGCAATGGCTGGCATTGGTGCATTTGTTGCAACCACTTCTGAGATTGTTGATTTTTTGCGTCATAATATGCGTTCGCAAACCTTTGCCAAATCGTTGCCAATGCCCATGGTCATCGGTTCTCTTAAACGCCTGGAATTAATCCGAAACCATCCTGAACTCAAAAACAACCTCTGGAAAATTGTAAATGCAATGCAAAACGGATTGCGCGAGGCCGGATTTAATCTTGGTAAAGCAGCATCACCGGTTACACCTGTTATTCTTGAGGGCGGTATTCCTGAGGCTACTCAGATTACCGTTGACCTACGCGAAAATTACAGCATTTTCTGTTCCATTGTAACTTATCCGGTTGTTCCCAAAGGAGTTATTCTGCTCAGAATCATTCCTACAGCAGTTCACACACTTGAAGATGTGACATACACCATCAACGCTTTCAAAGAAGTAAGACAAAAACTGAACGCTGGTGCATATGCCAATGTGATGTATGATATTTCAGCGCTCGCGGAGAAATAAAGTTTCCTTTTGAATTTGTCAAAGGCTGAACTTCTTAAAAGGTTCAGCCTTTTTTTCGATACAATCGGCAGCAATTCATTTTTATTATTACAACCCAATGAATAAGGTGAAATGTACATCTCAAATAGCTTTTTCTTTTTGATTGATATAGTCTGAAACCTTTTTATCAAACAATTGCTTAAGCCTTTGTAATAAAGTATTTGTGACAGAAAATTCAAGATTATTGACTCTTTTCACAGGCAATACTCTACGTGAAGTGCCTGAGATAAACAGTGAATTATAGTTGGTTAATTCGTTATGATGAACTTTTGATTCCTGAAAATCAATGCCATTTTCTCTGCACAAACTCAGAATTTGTTTACGGGTAATGCCTTCAAGAACTGTATCGGCCGGAGGAGTTATAAGTAAGCCATCTTTGATAAAAAACACATTAGATCTGCTTCCTTCCGTTATAAACCCTTCGTTATCAACAAGCAAGAGTTCATAAACTCCCTGTTCATGCTTCGCTTCATCTGTTGAATGCCGCATTTCAGTATTCATCACCTTGGCGTTGGGATTTTTTCGCTCACCGAAAAAGAGATCAACATTTACTCCGAAACTGTACTCCTTTTCAGTTGGATAAGCATGAGGCGTATAGTATATAAAAAGATCAGTAATTCCATTCACATTATGAAAACAGGCAATCTTTATATTTCCATCTTCCAATGAATTAATCCTGATCACAAGATTAATGTAATTTGCCAGTTGAGTTTTATAAAAGTCTGTTTTTATTGCAGCCAGCTCTGCGGTTTGGAAAAATCTGTCTATGTGATCTTCAATAAAAAGCGGAATCCCATGAGCAACCCTGAAAACCTCATAAATATAATTAACAGGAGGATGAAAAAAATCCGCAAACATTGAAGTTTCATGCAACTTCTGATTTAGAAAGAATAACTTCCTGCTACATTCCTGCATAAGTAATTTGTGTTAGATGACAATAAGTAACATCCATCCGGAAATAAGAAACTTTCTGAAAAGCTTTTCAGATTTTCTTTTTTCCAACCTCACTCTTCTTTACATTCTTTAAAACCAGTAAATTCATTGGATTTGATCCAAGGCCTTTTACACTTTTGCGGGTAAATCTCAGAATCTGATCATAAAAAAGCACAATAACCGGAGAATCATTCATAATGATGCTATCCAGCTCATTATAAGCTACATAACGGGCTGAATCTGAATCAAGAATGGTTGTTTTCAAAAAAAGCCGATCAAACTCCGGATTTGAATACTTCGTATAATTTGGTCCTGCAGGAGTGTGATTCCCTGAATAAAAAAGTGACAGATAATTTTCAGCATCCGGATAATCGGCGATCCATGATCCCCTGAAAAAAGGTATCCGTGCCTGAGCAATATTCTCACGCAGGGTAGCAGGCGGACTCACATCAATCTTCATCTGAACGCCCAGCTTAATAACTTCACTTTGAATGAACTGGCACAAATCAAGATAAGACGCATTGGTTGAGAGTGTTATGGGTGGCAAACCTTTTCCCGTTGGGAATCCGGCTTCTGCCAATAATTTTCTGGCCATTTCCGGATTATAGTTGTAGCCATAATCTGAGTTTTCATTATAGCCAGGCATACCTTTGGGAATCATACCTTTAATACCAGGCTCTCCTATTCCGTTTCTCAGATAACGGATCATCTTTTTTCGGTCAAAGCTCATATTTATAGCTTTTCTCACCCTAACATCCTTTAAAGGGTTGTTTTTAAGCAAAGGGCTTGCAGTATCATACAGAAATCCAAGGTATTCGGTATTCAGATAAGGTTGGCTTGTCATGTTGACAGAGGCTTCATATTTTGGATTCAGTTTGCCGGAAGGTGTGAGCAATTCATCTTTATAACTGGCATCAATGCCCGACATAAAATCAAGATTTCCTTTTACAAATTCAAGAAAAGCAGATTGTTTGTCGATAATAAATGAAATTGCTACGGCATCAAGGTGCGGTAATCTGATCCCTTCTTCGAATTCGAAATAGGATTCATTTTTCAACAAAACCAACTTCACCCCTTCCTTCCACATACCAAAACGAAATGGGCCAGTCCCAACCGGATGATTTCTGAACTCATTCCCATATTTCTCAATGGCTTCAAATGGCACCACCGAGCAGTATTGCATTCCAAGCATCCCGAGAAACGGAGGAAAAGGTCTGTCGAGCCTGATTATCAGTGTGGTGTCATCTATAGCCTGAATTTCAGGAATTCCGTCAGATGACCGTACGTAACCCAAAACCCAAGCTCCTGGTGCAGCAAGAGCAGGATTGGCAAGTCTTTTAAGGCTGAACTCAACATCGGATGCCTTTACAATTCTTCCAACTCCATCGGAAAAACAGGTATCATTATGAAAAACAACATCATTGCGCAAAGCAAAAGTGTAAAATGTACCATTTTCCGAAATCTCCCAGGATTTGGCTATACATGGCTTTACCTGCATATTGCTATCGAGCTGAACCAATCCGCTAAACAACTGATTAACTGCCCATATATTTGCCTGATTACGTGCAAATAGAGGATCCAGCGAAGTAATTCCGGCAGACTCATTGTAGCGGAAAACAGTCTTGCCTTCTTCGGGTTTAATCCCCACGCGACAGGAAGAAAGCAAAAAAATTATCGAGATTAAAGCCTGAAATATACGGTGCATCATCAGAAGGAAATAAACCACAAAGTTAACAATGCTGACTCGGAAACTATACTCCGTACTGATTTTTTCTTTTGTACGTTTTATTTGATCAAAATCAAACATTGACAGGCAAAGCTCGGTTTGATTTATAATGTTACATCTCAAGTTCTTCTGTAAATATCTATCTTTGAAATTCAAAAACCTAGTCATGAAAACTATTACACTCACTTTTTTCATATTGCTCTTTGCTTCAGGATCACTGCTGGCACAGGAAACAGAACACTTTCATGGGAGCGAATTTTGTGCTCATGGAAAACAAATGCGCCCTGATATTGATATTTCAACTTTACGGGGTCCAAACTCACCCCGACACACCTTTGATGTATTGAATTACGAATTGGATATGGATATTTATCATTGCTATACGGATCCGTATCCAAAATCGTTTTCAGCCAATTCAATTGTTACCTTCAGGGTTGATACATTATTATCAGAAATCAAACTGAATGCTGTCAATACTTCTCTTCAGATAAATTCAGTAGGGCTGGCTGGGATTTCATTTACTCATGCTCAGGACACATTGACAATTCAACTTGATGGCAATTATCATGTTGGAGAAATTGTTGATGTGAGCATAGATTATAACCATCTGGATGTTACCGATAATGCATTTAATGTTGGCAACGGATTTGTTTTTACCGACTGTGAGCCTCAGGGAGCAAGAAAATGGTTTCCTTGTTATGATCAACCTTCCGACAAAGCAACGCTTACACTAAGAGCCAAGGTTCCCTCAAACGTTAAACTAGGATCAAACGGCAGGCTGGCAGATTCAGTTACCACATCAGATACAACATGGTACACATGGATAAGCCGCGATCCGATTGCAACCTACCTTATGGTTATTTCGTCAAGAGTTAATTATAATCTTGAAATCGTTAACTGGATAACTTCCGGCACAAACGACACTTTACCCATAAGGTTTTATTATAATCCCGGAGAGAATCCTGCCAACATGATGCAGATGATTATTCCTTTGGCTGATTATTTCTACTCAATATTCGGGGAGCATCCATTCGAAAAGGATGGCTTTGCTACCTTAAGTCCTCTATTTCAATGGGGTGGAATGGAGAATCAAAGTCTAACCAGTCTTTGTCAGGGCTGCTGGTACTCCAGCCTGATTGCCCATGAATTTGCCCATCAGTGGTTTGGCGATATGATAACCTGCGCTACCTGGGCCGACCTGTGGCTGAATGAAAGTTTTGCCACCTTCAGTGAAGCTTTGTGGATAGGGGAAGTGAGCGGACAACAGGCGTATAAATCTCAACTCAATTCCAATGCCAGTTATTATCTGTCACAAAATCCTGGCTGGCCATTGTCGAACCCGCAATGGGCATTTTCGCCTCCTCCTAATACAACACTCTTCAATTATGCAATCACTTATATGAAATCATCATGTGTACTTCATCAATACCGCTATGTGGTTGGCGATTCGTTGTTTTTCAACAGTATATACGAATATGCAAACGACACAGCAAATTTCAGGTATAAATCAGCCACAACAGGAGATTTTATTGCCAAAATGAGTGAAGTTACCGGTCAGGATCTGGAGTGGTTTTTTAATCAATGGGTATATGAGCCCAATCACCCTGTGTACAATAACACTTATAGTTTCGAAGATCTGGGCAACAATACCTGGAACGTACATTTTCAGGCAAATCAGGTTCAAACCAATGCACCTTTCTTTACAATGCCACTTGAATTGAAAATAAGATTTCAAGGTGCTCCGGATACTACTGTCAGGGTGATGAATGATGCAAATAATCAGGCATTTACCTTGTCGTTCAATAATCGACCTGTCGGACTTACTTTCGATCCGGATAATAATATTCTGCTCAAACAGGCAAGTACTGTTGTTGCGAATGATTATCAGCCGGTTACACCCTTAAACTTTTTTACAATTGAACCAAATCCGGCTAAGGAAAAATTTGTCGCTCAATTCTCATTGAAAGAAACTTCATTGGTTTCATTTAGAATTAACGAACTCAATGGCAGAGTAATCCATGAAACGGCAGAGGTACAATATAGCCCGGGTGACCACTCAAAGTTACTCAATATCAAAAATATCCCGGCAGGAACCTATATAGTTTCCTTAAGATCAGGCAAAAGCATCTCAAACAAAAAATTAATTGTCATCAATTAATAATTGTAAAATAAATAAAATCAAAAAGTTATTCCAATAAAAAAACCTGCAATCTTTACATGGTTGCAGGTAAAATCATAAGGTAAAAAACAGAATTGAGAATTACCTCATCTGTTTACCAAGTTTCAATACTTTGCTCAGCCACTGCTGCCTTTTGCTTTCAGATGATACTTTGAGTGAACCGATGGTTGTGATTCTCACGGGTCTGATGCCACAAAATTCCAGAATCCCCCGCTTCATTGCGTTGTGACCGGGTCGTCGGTAAACCAACCAGTAATACCATGGAGGAGTATCCATAGTAATAATCAGCCGGGCAGATCTTCCTGTGAGCAATTTATCCCACAGCAATGAACCTTTTCGATATTTAAAAGCGAAACCCGGCAGAAAAGTGCGATCGATGAAACCCTTGAGCAAAGCTGGAAAAGTTGACCACCAATTTGGATAAATTAAGACAATGTGCTCAGCCCAGGTTATTAATTCCTGAGCTTTTTGCAGATCCGGCTCTAGTTCCTGGTTACCGCGATAACCTTCGCTAAAATTCAGATCAAATTTCATTTCCCTTAAAATCAACTCTTTAACCTCAGCTCCTGCCGCCAATGCACCATTTCGATAATTTTCAAACAACAAACCAGAGAAAGTATCCTTAACAGGGTGACCAAGAATAATTAATATTTTTTTCATGAAAAACCAAGACAATAAATAATTAGTAGTTGATGTTTAAAGGTTTAGCGACTTTTGAATCGGCCAAAGCAAGGTGAATTACTTGACTCATCAGCTCCACATAATGAAACTTAATCCCCTTAATATATGCTGGTTTTATTTCTTCAATATCCTTTTGATTATCAGATGGAAGAATAATTTCCTTAATTCCAGATCGACGGGCAGCAAGAATTTTCTCTTTGATTCCGCCCACTGCAAGCACTTTTCCCCTCAGGGTAATTTCACCGGTCATGGCCAGGCGGGGTTTTACATTGCGCTGTGTAAAAGCTGAAGCCAATGCACTCAGCATAGTTATACCGGCAGATGGACCATCTTTTGGAGTTGCACCTTCAGGTATATGCATATGAACATTCCATTTTTCAAATACCTCGGGGTTAAGTCCGAATTCTGATCCGTGTGATTTAAGGTATTCAAAAGCCAGAGTTGCTGATTCTTTCATTACTTCACCAAGATTTCCGGTTAAAGTAAGTTTACCAGTACCTCTGCTGAGGCTGGTTTCAACAAAAAGTATTTCCCCTCCTACCGGAGTCCATGCCAGGCCTGTAACTACTCCGGCAATATGAGTTTTGTCGTCCTGTTCTTTCTGGTATTTGATAGGCCCGAGAATCTTGCGAATGTCTTCTTCAGTTACATTTATATTATAGGAATCATCTCCGGCAATAAACCTTGCCTGATGCCTGATTACCTTCGCAATTTTTTTCTCCAGATCACGAACCCCGGATTCACGGGTGTAACCATCAATGATTTTCTCAAATATCTTTTTCTCAAACTTAAGCTGCTCGGGAGTTACACCGTGTTCTGATAATTGTTTTGGCAACAAATGTTTACGGGCGATTTCAAGCTTTTCTTCCAGCAGATAACCATTAATTTCAATAATTTCCATTCTATCGCGTAAAGCAGGATGAATGGTGCTGAGATTATTGGCGGTGGCGATGAACATTACTTTTGAGAGATCGTACTCCAATTCAACAAAATTATCATAAAATGAATTATTCTGCTCAGGATCAAGTACTTCAAGTAAAGCTGCCGATGGATCGCCATTGATATTGGCTCCAATAACTTTATCAATTTCATCGAGCACAAAAACGGGGTTTGAAGCTTTGGCTCTTTTAATGCTTTGGAGCACCCTGCCTGGCATGGCTCCAATATAGGTTTTTCTATGTCCCCGGATTTCTGCTTCATCGCGCAAACCTCCGAGTGACATTCTGATGTAATTTCTGTCAACCGCTCTGGCTACCGACTTTCCGAGCGAAGTTTTACCTACCCCCGGAGGGCCAAAGAGACAGAGTATAGGTGATTTCATGTCACCTTTGAGTTTCAATACGGCAAGATATTCAATGATGCGATCCTTTACAGTTTCCAGTCCGTAATGATCCTGATCAAGAATTTTGCGGGCACGCTTCAGATCAAAATTGTCCTTGGTATGTTCGTTCCACGGAAGATCAATAAGAATTTCTAGATAATTCAGCTGCATGGAATATTCCATTGCTGAAGGATTCATACGTTGAAGTTTCAGCAGTTCTTTATTAAAAACCTCTGCTACATTGTCAGGCCAGTTTTTAATTTTTGATCGGTTACGAAGTTCGGCAATGTCTTGAGTATGTGAGTTATCACCGAGTTCTTCCTGAATGGTCTTCAGTTGCTGGTTTAAGAGATAATCTCTTTGCTGCTTATCCAGATCAATTTTGACTTTACTTTGAATCTGATTTTTAAGCTCAATAATCTGAAGTTCACGTGTTAATAATCCCAAAACCATACTTGCCCGTTCAACCAAATCATCGATAGCAAGCAGATTCTGTTTTTCATCTACCGATATGTTCATATTGGATGAGATGAAATTGACAAGAAAAACAGGACTTTCAATATTTCTTATTGCAAAAACTGAGTCTGAAGGAAGATTGGGTGAAAGATTGATTATTTGAATTGCAAGATCTTTAACCGAGGCAATCAAAGCGTTGAATCTCTTATCCTTGGTTAATGCGCGGTTCGACTCGAATGGAACCACTTTAGCAACAAAATAAGGATCATCCTGAATAAATTCTGAAATCCTGAATCTTTTTTTTCCCTGAATTATGGCAGTTGTGCTGCCGTCGGGCATTTGCAATAGTTTAATTATATAAGCAATAGTTCCAACCTCATTCAAATCCTTAATTCTAGGATCTTCAATTTCAATATCTCTCTGAGAAACAGCACCTATAATTCTGGAACCTTTGTAAAATTCTTTAATCAGTTTTATTGATTTATCTCTTCCAACGGTAATTGGAATAACAACTCCAGGGAATAATACGGTGTTGCGTAATGGAAGAATCGGAAGTGTTTCCGGCACTTCTTCTGCATTCATCTGTTCTTCATCCTCTGCTGAAAGCAGGGGAATAAATTCAGTTTCATTTTCGATTAGTTCGGTTAATCCGAATCCATCATTAGTCATGTCAGTGTAAGCTAAAGTTATAGAATAAGATGTCAGTTTTGTCAGTATTAACAACCTTTCCCATTGTGTCAAATTTCATGCCGGATAAAAAAACCGGTACAGGACAGGTACCGGTTAAACAAGATTTAGTGTAAAAGGTTTACATGCGCCGATAGCCATGTGTGAGATTGTAAACATCTTCAATTAACCTGGCGTCCAGATCAGAAAGTTCCAGATTTCTTCTTCTGTACATTTCCTTAGCAACTTCAATTGCTTTTTTTGGCAAAAATGTAGAGAAACCCGAAACTCCGCCCCATTTAAATGAAGAAATAAAGTTTCGCTGATATCCCGAACCAAATATATTCGAACTAACACCAACTACTGTTCCTGTATTGAACATGGTATTGATTCCGCATTTAGAATGGTCGCCCATAATCAAACCACAAAACTGCTGACCTGAATCAACAAAAGATTCAACCGGATAATTCCAGATTTTCACCTGATCATAAGTATTTTTGAGATTTGACGTATTAGTATCAGCTCCCAGATTACACCATTCTGCGATTACGGAATGGCCGAGGAAACCATCATGCGCTTTGTTGGAATATCCAAAAATAACAGAATTGTTAATTTCTCCACCTACTTTTGAATACGGACCAATGGTTGTGCCTCCGTAAATTTTTGCACCCATTTTTACCCATGAGTGATCGCAAAGTGCAAATGGACCACGGATATTGCTGCCTTCCATCACAACGGCCTTTTTACCAATATATATGGGGCCTGATGAAGCATTTAAAGTTGCAGCTATTAATTCTGCACCTTCTTCAATAAAAATATTCTCAGCAGCAATAGCAATGCAATGAGAAGGAATGGGCTGTGATTTACGTCCTTTCGTCAACAATTCAAAGTCAGCCTTCAATGCTTCTGCGTTTTTCGAATAAACATCCCACACATTATTGATTTCCAAATACTTGACATCAGTGCTTATCTCATCAATTGAGCCGGACATTTTTTCGAAATCCTTTGCATTGAGGCACATGGCAAGTATGGTTTCGCCACTTACGAGAGCCTGCCCTGATTTAATTCTGTTAATTTCCTTAATAAGCTCAGGATTAGGGCAAATAGCTCCGTTTATGATAATATTTTCTTCCTCTTTTATCAATGGAAATTTGGCTGCCAGATAATTGTCGGTAAGTGTTGAGGTTTTGCACGAGAGATATTTCTCCCACTTTTCTCTGATGGTCAGAATACCAAATCTTATGTCAGCTACTGGCCTCATAAAAGTTAGCGGAAGCAGGTTTTCCCTGCGGGCTTCGTCAAAAAGAATGTAATTCATAGAATTGCTTTTAAGCTGTTAATTTAACCGATCGTCAAAAATAAATAAAAAAGCCCTTTCATAAAAAGGGCTTCTGAAATATTATCAACAAAGCAATGGTGAAAACTTTTAGACTTTTGGTCTGTTGTCAAAATGCTTTTGATACTTGGTTTTAAACTTATCAACACGTCCAGCGGTATCAATGAGTTTAATCTTACCAGTGTAAAAAGGATGAGAAGTATTCGAAATCTCAAGCTTGATAAGAGGATACTCGGTTCCGTCTTCCCAAACAATGGTATCCTTGGTGGCTACGGTTGACTTGGTTACAAAAGAAAGGTCATTTGACATATCTTTAAATACAACCAGTCTGTAATCCTTCGGATGAATGTCTTTTTTCATGAGTTCAATGGTTATTTAAGTGGCCCTATTCTGGTGAAAACTGCCGATCTGTGATATACGCTTTAAAAATACGTATTATCCCGACATTTTTGGGTTTGCAAAAGTAGAAACATTTTTCTTAATCACCAAAAAATCTGCGACTTATTTTTACATAATCTTTTTAACATTCTCTTGTTTAAAACAATCGCATGGCGGATGTAATTTATGTGGCA
>DHVX01000021.1 GCA_002412885.1 Bacteroidales bacterium UBA5197 | reverse complement strand
CCTTAACCGATACACCACTTGCAGCTTCTATGTTAAACACTGACCAGAAACGCGAGGCCAATGCGCTGCGCCACCCATTGAAAAAAACAGGTACCCCTGAGAATATTGCTGATATGGCAGAATTTTTACTCTCAAAAAAAGCAAGCTGGATTTCAGGACAGATATTTCATGTTGACGGGGGTATGTCATCGCTCAAAGTTTAACCTATGAAAATCCTACTCACCGGTGTTACAGGATATATTGCCCGGCGACTTCTGCCGGTATTGCTGCAGAATGGTCATGAGGTGGTGTGTTGTGTCAGGGATAAAAACCGTTTCAATACAAAAAGTTATGCCACCGGCAAATTAAGTGTTATTGAAGCTGACTTCCTGAAAAAGGATAGTCTTGAAAGCATACCGAATGATATTGATGTAGCTTTTTACCTCATACATTCCATGTCAACGCAAACCGGTGACTTTGAATCTATGGAGCAGGTTTGCGCCACCAATTTCCGTGAACGGATACAAAATACCCATGCCCGGCAGGTTATCTATTTAAGCGGCATTGTGAATGAAGCCGAATTGTCGAAACATTTGTCGTCGCGAAAGAATGTAGAAAGCATTCTGACGGATTCAACATTTGCACTAACCACCTTAAAGGCTGGCATTATTGTGGGTTCAGGCAGTGCTTCGTTCGAGATTATCCGCGATTTGGTTGAGAAACTTCCCGTGATGGTCACGCCACGTTGGCTTGAGACAAAATCTCAGCCTATTGCCATCAGAAATGTCATCGAATTTTTAACCGGCGTTATCGGCAACACCGAAACCTATAACAAAAGCTATGATATCGGCGGACCGGATATTTTAAGTTACAAGGAAATGCTGTTGCGCTTTGCCGCCATTAGGGGGCTGAAACGAAGGATAATTATTGTTCCGGTAATGACTCCCAAAATATCATCCTATTGGTTATATTTTGTTACTGCCACATCTTTTGCTTTGGCTAAGAACCTGGTAAACAGCATGAAAGTTGAAGTGATATGCTCTTCGAATAATTTAACTTCTCTGCTTGGAATTTCACTGATTGATTATGATACCTCCATTAAACTTGCTTTCGGTAAAATTGAGCAAAATCAGGTAGTATCGAGCTGGAAAGATGCGCAAACGAGTGATCTTCTGCAAAAGGGGATTTCTCAGTTTATACAAATCCCTGTAAATGGCTGCTATAAGGATATCCGCAAAACCGAAGTTAAAAACATCGGGACTTCCGTGAATAAAATCTGGTCGATTGGTGGTAAGACAGGATGGTATTACGGGAACTGGTTATGGGAATTAAGAGGCTTTATCGACAGACTGGCGGGCGGAGTCGGTATGCGAAGAGGCAGAAAAAGTACTACAGAGATATCGGCCGGCGATGCTTTGGATTTCTGGAGGGTGCTTTATGCTGATCGCGATGAAAAAAGATTGCTGCTGTATGCCGAAATGAAATTACCGGGCGAAGCATGGCTGGAATTTAAAATTGATGAAAACAATATCCTGACTCAAACAGCGACTTTCCGTCCTTTGGGATTGGCGGGCAGGCTTTACTGGTATGCGGTTTTACCCTTTCATGGTTTTATCTTTAATGGAATGATCAAAAAGATAGCATCATGATAAGTTCAAATACGAAACAGGTGGTTGAAGGAAATCGGAGGTCAGAGGTCAGCAGTCAGAGGTCGGAAATCGGAAGTCAGAGGCCGGAGGTCGGAGGCTCCTACTGAGGTCGGAAATTGGGTTGAGCCAATCTGACTCATGGCAAAAATCTTAACCTGCTAAATTAACAGTTAAAACAAATTACTCATGAAACAAATGCTTCCTCTACGATCAATAGGCAAATCCGATCTGATGATAACGCCCATCGGTTTAGGCTGCTGGCAGTTCAGCAAACAAAAAAATATGGCTGGTAAATTCTGGCCAGATATGGGAGATGATCTCATTCAGCAAATGGTAAAAATCTCTCTGGAAGGTGGCATCAACTGGTTCGATACTGCTGAGGTATATGGCAACGGAGCTTCCGAAAAAGCGCTTGCTGCATCACTCAGGGATATTGGTAAAAAACCGGGCGAAATCATCGTGGCAACCAAATGGTGGCCCATGTTCAGAACTGCTTCAAATATTCTGAAAACAATTGATCAGCGTATAGAAGCTCTTGCACCTTATCCCATCGATCTTTATCAGGTTCACCAGCCGTGGGGCTTTTCAAACGAAAAAGCCGAAATGGAAGCCATGGCCAGGTTGGTAAAAGAGAAAAAAATACGCTATGTCGGGGTAAGTAATTTTTCAGCTTCAAAAATGAGGTCTGCATGGGAGGCTTTACAGAAGCATGGCATTCATCTGGTTTCCAATCAGGTGAGGTACAGCCTGCTCGATCGGAAAATTGAATCCAACGGAATATTGCAAACGGCAAAAGAGCTTGGAATTACAATTATTGCATACTCTCCACTGGCACAGGGACTGGTTACCGGGAAGTTTCACGATAATCCGGAATTGTTGAAAAACATCGGTATGCGGAAATATTCATCGTCGTTCAAACAAGCCGGCCTTGAAAAGAGCAGACCACTGGTAAAAACAGTTCAGGAACTCGCCATCAAATATGGTGTTACTCCGTCTCAGATTGCCCTCAACTGGCTGATTAATTTTCATGGCGAAACTGTGGTGGCTATTCCCGGAGCTACCAAAGAATCACATGCAAAAGAAAATGCCGGAGCAATGACTTTCTCACTTTCTGCTGAAGATTTGTCCCTGCTTGATACAAAAAGTTCCGGGTTCAGATAATCTTTGCAAATGTCTGAGAAATATTGTCCGGCAGTAATTTGATTTGCAGTCACTTAATCTTGAAAGAGTCCAGGGGAATGATCATAAAAGAAATACCTGTTCAGGGTTTTTTTCTTCCTTTTTCGCTTATCTTTGATAAAGGGCTGAGTTTTTTATTCGAACTGATGTAAGCTAAAACAAACTTTAACTGATTTCACTATGAAAGCAGCCAGAATATTCGCAGTTACCGGAACACTCATCATGTTCTTTACACTTGCTTACGGGTTTGTTGCAGGAGATTTTCTGCAAGAAGGCAGCATTCTGATTTCAATGGCATGGGGCAAAGTGAGTTTAATTGAGGTGTACATGGGTTTCTTTTTATTCTCGGCATGGGTTCTTTACCGTGAAGAGAAAGGGATGACTGCATTGCTATGGATAATTTCAATCATGATAGCAGGTAACTTCGTTACATGCTTGTACGCAACAATTGCTCTTTTCAAATCAGGAGATAATTTCAAACGTTTCTGGCTAGGACACCATTTTAATTAGAACGATGAATACACTACCAATCATAGAAGTCGATGGACGCAGGCTTTATTACACCTTTGTCGCAGGTGCCAGGAATATTCTTGCAAATCAGGCATACCTGAACAAAATAAATGTTTTCCCGGTCAATGATGGTGATACGGGCAGCAATATGGCCACCACCATACAATCGGTGATCGATTCCATTCATCCGCACAAATCATATAAAATTACGGCCGATCTGATTGCAGAAACAGCCATGACCAATGCCCGCGGTAACTCCGGGATCATTTTTGCCCAGTTTCTGTATGGAATTAGTAAGGAAGCCGGTAATCTGAGCAGCCTGAACATTCCTCAGTTTGCTGAAAGTGTCAAAAGATCAGTTCCATACATGTATGAGGCTGTTGCCAATCCGGTAGAAGGTACCATGCTTACCGTAATCCGTGAATGGTCGGATTTTATATACAACCACCGCGAAATAATCACTGATTTCAACCAGTTGTTAATTCATTCTCAGGAAGTGGCGATTAAATCGCTTGCAAACACCAAATCTCAGTTGCTCGCTCTTTCAAGGGCCAACGTGGTTGATTCAGGCGCGAATGCCTTTGTTTTGTTTATCGATGGTATTATTGATCTTATTAAAACCCGAAGTATCAGAAATTTATTGCATTCAAGACCAGCACCCCTCATTTTGCCTTCAAACAATGATCATATTCCGGAAGAAGTAAAATTCAGATATTGCACCGAAGGTATTTTGAAAAACCTCTCTGTTGATCAGAAGTCCCTGACAAAAATCCTGCAGCAGCATGGGGACTCGATTGTAATTGGCGGTAACGAAAAAAACAAGCACATTCATATCCACACCAATAATCCGGCTGATATGTTTCAGCAGTTGAATGATATCAGTCTGGTGACTTTTCACAAGGCTGATGATATGGTGCGACAAAGCGAAGCAATTTTTAACCGCAAATGGAAAATAGCGCTGGTAACCGACTCAACCTGTGATTTGCCGCAGGAGCTGATGGATCATTATCAGGTTAACATGTTGCCGATCAATATCAATTTCGGCGAAAGCCATTATCTGGATAAAATAACCATTCAGCCCGCGCAATTTTATTCATTGCTCGATAGTAAAAATGAATTTCCAAAGACTTCACAGATCAATGAAAAAGCATTTGTCAATTTATACACCCAACTTTCAGACACCTACGATTCCATCATAGCCATTCACCTGACCGATAAATTCAGCGGAACCTGCTTCAACAGTCAGAAAGCGGCAAAAACTGTGAGCGCTGAATTTAACAAACCAATTTCGGTGATCAATTCCAAAAATCTCTCAGGGGCGCTTGGATTGATTGTTCTGCGGGCAGCTCAGGCAATTGAGGCCGGGCATTCGCACGATGAAATTGTTGCGATGGCTGAACAATGGGTCAGAGATACACAAATCTATGTGAGCGTAAGAACTCTTAAATATATGGTGCGCGGCGGAAGGGTTTCTCCATTCAAAGGCTTTATCGCAAAAATGATGAATGTCAATCCAATTGTATCTATGGATGAGCACGGTGCCTCGTTTGTTTTTGGTAAAACTTACAGCCAGCAATCCAATATGGAGAAAGTCATGATGCACCTGAGGACCGAAAATAGTGGCAGGGAAATATGGAATTGCATCATTCTTCATGCCCATAACCCCGATGCTGCGGCCTGGTATTCAAGCAAAATGAAAGAATTCACAGGCAAAGAACCTGTGGCAGTAGTAA
Source organism: Bacteroidales bacterium UBA5197 (assembly GCA_002412885.1). Taxonomy (GTDB): domain Bacteria; phylum Bacteroidota; class Bacteroidia; order Bacteroidales; family Lentimicrobiaceae; genus Lentimicrobium. The sequence goes on along the minus strand of DHVX01000021.1, from coordinate 2,013 downwards.
ATATTTCGCCGGTAATCGGTGCCAACGCCGGCATCGGCACTGCAGCTGTTGCCTTAATGTTTAAATAAAAAGTATTATGACATTTTTTGAGATTTACCTGTTTGCATTTGCAGCCATTCTATCGATGATGACAATCCTGTGGCTGATCAGCATCAAAATCAGAAACGTGAGTATTGTTGACCTGTTCTGGGGTTTTGGATTTGTGGTGGCTGCTGCGGTTTACTTCATCTTTACCGAAGGATTCGAAACACGCAAAATCCTGCTGATGACCCTGGTTGCCATCTGGGGCCTGCGGCTTTCCATTTACCTGGCATGGCGAAATATTGGCAAAGGTGAAGATTTTCGCTACCAGAAATTCAGGAAAGATTTTGGTGAGCACCGCTATTGGTGGTATAGTTTCTTCTCAGTTTTTCTTCTTCAGGGAGTTTTGATGTGGCTTATTTCGGTCCCATTACTTGGCGCTCAGTTTTACCAGGACGATAGTCTCGGAATCCTTGATTTTATCGGGATAGCAATCTGGATCATTGGCTTTGTATTTGAAGCAGGAGGAGATATGCAACTGGCGCGCTTTAAAGCCAATCCGGCAAACAAAGGCAAGGTGCTCAACACCGGATTCTGGCATTACACCCGGCATCCCAATTATTTTGGTGATGCTGCAGTCTGGTTCGGATATGCGCTTATTTGCCTCTCAGCAGGAAGTTACTGGCCGGTATTGGGATCTGTTTTAATGACGGCTTTAATAATCAAAGTATCAGGAGTTGCTCTGCTCGAAAAAACGCTGAACACCACCAAACCCGGTTACCAGGAATATGTAAGAAGGACAAGTGCGTTTATTCCCTGGTTCCCGAAGAAATAATATTGGAGAGAATCTTTGATGTCGGAGGTCGGATGTCAGAGGTCAGATGTCAGAGGTCAGAGGTCGGAAGTCAGAAAATTGGAAATTAGAAATTAGAAATTGAATCCTTGAACCGACCGGAGGGAGCTCAGCGAAGCTAATCCTTGAACCGACCAGAGGGTGCTCAGCGAAGCAAATCCTTGAATCCTTGAATCCTTGAACCGACCAGAGGGAGATCAGCGAAGCTAATCCTTGAATCTTTGAATCCTTGAATCCTTGAATCTTTAAATCTAATCCCATGTTCCTCATCGAAAATATCTGGCTTATCCTGTTTTTTACATGGGGACTGCCACTCACTTACTACCGGAGCAAATTCCGGAAAATGGTTTACCAGACTGACAGCTGGACTATCAACATAAAACCTTATTTCGGTAAAGAACTGAAAGCACTATTTGGCAATTTGTATCCCGAAAACAGAAACTACCTGAAATTAAGGAATTTTTACCGGTTTTACCTCATTGTTTACCTGCTTCTTTTTACGGCTTATTTAACTTTTAACAAAGACAATCACATGAATGAAATCAAAATCGGTAGCATAATCCCTGCATTTACCCTGCCCGATCAGAACGGAAATTTATTCGATATCAATTCTGTTCTGGGCAAAAAGAACCTGGTGATTTATTTTTATCCAAAAGACGACAGCCCCGGTTGCACGGCTCAGGCCTGTGCTTTCCGCGATCAGTTTGAAGTATTCAGTGAAGCCGACGCAGTAATCATCGGCATCAGCAGCCAATCTGTTATAAGCCACAAGGAGTTTGCTGAAAAGCACAGGCTCAGTTTCACGTTGCTCAGCGATGAAGGGAATAAAATCAGGAAGCAATTCGGGGTACCAACAAATTTATTCGGATTGTTGCCGGGGCGAGTAACCTATGTTACAGATAAATCAGGCAAGGTGATTTATACATTCAATTCACAATTTCAAACCGAAAAACATGTGGATGAAGCATTGAGGATATTAAAGGATTTACAATAAACCGGTTTTCAAAGCAGGGTGCAGCAGCAGCAGCAGCCTTCACTTTTCATCTAACTTAATTTCAATTAATTATGAAGATTGTTGATATTGGGAAACTGCTCATTTCCATCATATTGCCGCTGTCAATCGGAGCGATAGCCGGTAT
>DHVX01000036.1 GCA_002412885.1 Bacteroidales bacterium UBA5197 | reverse complement strand
TAGCTCTGCAATAATCTGATCGTCAGGATTAAAGATAAAATTGTCATTTTTGACCTGTTTGACTGCAATCTGAAATTTTGCCAGCTGGTAGTCTTTATATGACGCGTAATGATCAAGATGTTCCTGAAAAATATTGAGTAAAACCGAAGTAGAAGGCGCCCTTGAAATATATTCCAGTTGATGCGACGACATTTCACAGATAATACGGGTTTTATCATCAATCCTTTCAACCAGCTCAAAAAGCGGAATGCCGATATTTCCGGCAAGCAAGGTGTTGCTGGTGTATCCATTGATTATGTGATAAAGCAAAGATGAAGTGGTGCTTTTGCCTTTGGTTCCGGTTATTCCGGTTGTAAGTGGAGCAAAACATCTGAGAAACAGGTCGGTTTGCGATGTGATTTTTGAACCAAACTGCGATAATCCCGACTTAAAAACAGAAATACCGGGTGATTTTATAACAATATCGAAATCCTTCAAATTTTCGGTGTAATTATTTCCGGTAAAAATTGTAATCCGGTCATTCGTAAGTTCCGGATTCTCTGTTTCAAGGTTTTCGTTTTTATCGGCAACAGCCAGCGGAAGTTCAGGAAAGTATCCACGCATTAACCTGAATGTAGATTTCCCTTCACGGCCATAGCCCAGAATCATTACTTTTTTATCCCTGAAAAGGGATTGGAGCAAGTTTTTCATCGCAGTGCTTTTTTTAACAAATCGAGCAAAGCCGGAGAAAGATTATGCTTTTCCGAATTGAGAAATCTGATATTTGTTTCTGCTGAAAGCCCCTTTAAACTCAGAAACCTATCCGTGAGTATATGTTTTTTTTCTTTGGCATTAAGGGCAATCATACTCATTGCCACGTTTACATCTTCAAGGGTTCCCACACATTCGAAAGGTTTGTTGTCGGAAATTCCGGTAAGCTCATCAAAAACAGGAATCATCTCCCTATCATTAAGCATATCTGTACCTATAATCCTATTGGCATAGTCAGTGCCTTTAAATGCAGATAACATAATGCTGGTAAACAGGCATTTAGAGCATTTGCCGCACCATGAATCGGTTTTGCTGCCAACATTACAACTTCTGAAAACCTTATGATAATTTTCCAGCCCTGAGAAAATGGATACTATCTGAAGTTCGTTTAGTGGCCTTAAAAAACTGAAATAATTGAAGGATGGTGAAATATAGTTGTTGTAATACCATCTGAAATCATCCTCAAATTCAATTGATTTTGAATATTGATGGTTGATATTGGTGCCTGGAATGGTGACTTCATTTGCGCTGGATTCGTTCGAAAGCGCGATATTACTATAGCCATTCAGCAAGGAAGCCAGCAAGGTGTAAAATGCCAGCATGGCAGAAAATGGAGTATGTCCATTTAAATAGCCGAGGCTGTTGAGTCTGAGCAGTTCAGGGTCAATAGAACGTGAAATGGTAAAGGCGTCGCTGTAATCAAGCCCTGCTGCTGTGACTGTATGTATGGTGGCGCCTCGTGGATTAATGATAAGAGGCCTCAGGGTTTTATTGTCTCTTTTCAGTAATTCAAGGGTAACTGCTGAGTCTTTGCCTCCTCCGATGGGCACCAGAAGGCCATCTCCGATTCCATGAATGGATTGAATGTCAGTGTTAGCCCCTGATGACCTTATTTCAACAAAATCTTCAATGGAAATTTGGATTCCATTGATGTAGAAAAATTCTCCCAATCCGTTGAAATATAACTTTTTCCACCAGTCGGATTGTTGGCTGCTTAGTGTGTGGGTGTGGATATTGATTACAGGAGCACATGTAGCTTTCCAATAGCTGATCAGCTCAATCAGACCGATATGAAAGATTATGTTATCAGCTGCAGCTTTGTTTGCCTGATAGTTTCTGATGAAAGTTTCTTTGTGATTCCCAAAGTGAAAAACCGAAACCGGGCTAAAATGCGCCAACCCGTTTATCCTGAAAAAGAACTCAATTCTTAGTTCATCGTTGGTTGAACTGACCTGATACCCTTCATAATGAAATTCAGGATATTCTTTTCTTAGTCTTTCGAAATGTTCTGATTGATCAGAAAGTGGCATCTGTTATGTGGTATAAAATTTGATGATCTTATAATACCTGCAAAAATAGCAATACGCACTGAGTTATCAGAAAATTGCTGAAATAAACAGGGAATTTTGCATTGAGCGTTGTTTATACTTACAGGTAAAGGATTCATTTGCTATCGAATCAAACTTCACAATACTAAATGATGAATTATGGAACCTTTAAAAATAAAGCCCCTCGCCGGACGGATACTTATTTCGGTCCCATTTCTGCAGGATTTCTACTTCCGGAAATCTGTAGTTTTAATTGCCGATCATAACGAAGATGGTTCGTTCGGATTGATAATTAATAAACCCGTAGATGTCAGATTGAGTGATATAGCCGCTGAATTTGCCGGTTTTGATGCTCCTGTATATCTCGGCGGCCCTGTAAAGACCGACAGTCTTTTTTTTATACATACCCGTCCCGATCTGATTGAAGATGGTGCAAAAATTATGGAAGGCCTCTATTGGGGAGGCAATATTGACACAGTAAGGGAATTGGTAAAAAGTGGAAGATTAAGTCCGCATGATGTCAGGTTTTTTGTTGGTTATGCCGGTTGGATGGCCAATCAGCTTGACCGCGAGCTTGAGGAAAAATCATGGGTGGTTTCTCTCACCGATTTGAAGCAGGTTATCGGTGAGGATACACGGGATATGTGGAGTCAAACCCTGCAAAAGCTGGGCCGTGAGTATAAACTGTGGGTCAATTATCCGTCTGATCCGATGATGAATTAACCAATGCCGGCAAATGCAACAATCTGCTCAATAAATAATGAGCCGAGAGATGGTTTCAGGATCAGGGTGAATACAAATCCGAATACGGCACCCCAGAAGTGAGCATCATGACCGATATTGTCGTTTCCTTTTTTTGCCATGTAGGCTGAAAAAATCAGATACAGGCCTCCGAAAATAAATGCCGGAATATCAAAAGGGATAAAAATAAATCTTATGCCTGTCAGAGGACTGATGAGAATACTGGCAAAAACGACAGCCGAAACAGCGCCTGAGGCTCCTACAGCATGATAAAACTTATTGCTTTTGTGCTTTGCATATGAAGGTGTGGAAGAGAGCAATATGCCCCCGAAATAGAGTAAAATGTAGAAATACCATCCTTTAGATCCGAATAAGTCAGCATAATACACTTCCACGGCGCTGCCAAACGAAAGCAGAACAAACATATTCACTGCAAGGTGCATCCAGTCGGCATGTACAAATGCATGGGTTATAAAGCGATAACCTTGTCTGTGCTCTGAGATCATAATCGGGCTGAAGAGCAGCCTGCCCTGCAGCTCTTTGTTATAAAATGCCAGAATAGAAATGATTGCAGTAACTGCAATAATCAGAAATGTGATCATAAGCCGCCTGCCGGAGGTTGAATGGTATGATCAATTTCGGAACCCATCATGCTATGCGGGATAAAGTAGATAAGCATCA
>DHVX01000059.1 GCA_002412885.1 Bacteroidales bacterium UBA5197 | reverse complement strand
CAACTCAGTATGACATTCGTATTAATTGTAAGTTAATGTTTTAGTTAGAGATAACGCTAACTTAATACAAATGTCACACTGAGGGGTTCCGATAGCCATCGGAACGAAGTGTCTGAACGCTTGATTTACCTGTCATCAAAGCAGAATGCTCAAATCTTTTTGAGTGCAAACTCAGAATGACACCCTATAAGCTTGATTACCCTCCACTAAATTACAATACAATAACATACAAACATAAATTCTTTTAAGGATATGATAAATTTAACTGAACATTTATGAAATTCGGGGATTGACTTGTTCTTTGCTCAATTGTTGAAAGTTTCCAACTTTTAAATTTATTCACAACACCATCATAACCGCAAGGCTTTGTATCTTTGGAAACCCATTTATATACTTAACCATTGTCAGAAAAAGAATACATCACCCTTTTTGCAGAAGTCTTGCTCCCCTTGCCAGTGAAGGGTTACTTTACCTATCGCATACCCCAGGATTTAAACCAGGTTGTAATGCCCGGCATGCGTGTGGTGGTGCAATTCGGTCAGAAGAAATTCTACACCGGGCTGGTAAGGCGAATCCACAACGAGGCGCCACGGGTAATGGCACTCAAGTATGTGCTCTCGGTGATTGATGACTTTCCGGTGGTGAATGAAAAACAATTTGCTCTTTGGGAATGGATTGCCGGTTATTACCTGTGCACACCCGGCGAAGTGATGAATGTGGCGTTGCCAACTGCTTACAAATTGGCCAGCGAAACCCGGGTGGTGATTGATCCTGAATACGTAAACGATTCTGAAACCCTTACAGACCGGGAATTTCAGATTGTGGAAGCCCTGCAGTTGCAGCAGATTCTTTCGCTTACTGATATCAGCCGGATTGTGAGTCTAGCCAAAGTTATCCCACTCATCAAAACCATGATTGAAAAGGGAATTGTGCGGGTGGAGGAAGAAATTACAGAGCGCTACAAACCCCGTACTGAAAATTATGTAAGACTGAGCGAGCCTTTCAACACCGAAGAAACCCTGAATGCCGAAATGGACAAGCTCACCAAAAAAGCATATAAACAACTTATGGCTTTGATGGCTTATCTGAACCTTTCTCGTTATTTTTCTGATTCTCCGAAAGAAGTGAGCCGCGCAGCATTGATGAAAACACCCGGCATATCTGCATCACATATCGATGGTCTGATAAAAAAAGGGGTGCTTGAAACTTACCTCAAAACGGTGAGCCGGCTGATTCATACCGATGCCTCTGAAGTGGCTGAGGATCTCATTTTTACTTCGGCCCAGCAGCAAGCGCTTGAAACCATAAAACCGGAACTGGCCGGCAACAACATCATTTTGCTGAAGGGTGTTACATCCAGCGGCAAAACCGAAATTTACATCAATCTGATTGCTGAAACCATCGCCAAAGGCAGGCAGGTGCTGTATCTGCTTCCCGAAATTGCCCTCACCACACAGATTATTCAGCGCCTTCAAAAATATTTCGGCGAAAAAGTGGGGGTTTATCACTCAAAGTACAACGAATCTGAGCGGGTTGAAATATGGAATAAAGCAAATATCCCCTTATCGGGAAACCAGGAGCAACAACCTTTTCAGATCTTGCTGGGCGCCCGGTCGGCACTGTTTCTTCCTTACACCGATCTGGGTTTGATTATTGTGGACGAAGAGCATGACTCATCCTACAAACAAAACGATCCTGCACCGCGCTACAACGCACGTGATGCAGCAGTGGTGCTCGGTGGAATACATAAATGCCCGGTTCTGCTCGGTTCGGCAACTCCGTCACTCGAAAGTTATTACAACGCCCAGAGTGGCAAGTATAAACTTGTTGAACTCGCAGAACGTTACGGTGGTGTTCAGATGCCCGAAATAAAAATAATCGACATAAAGGAAGAAGCACGCATGAAGCGGATGAAGTCGCATTTTTCGCCACAACTGCTTCGTGCCATCCATGATGCCTTAAATCTTGGCGAACAGGTAATCCTTTTTCAGAACCGCCGCGGATTTTCGCTCCGCCTGGAATGTGATACCTGTCAGCACACGCCTGAATGTATAAACTGCGATGTAACCCTGACTTACCACAAGCACATCGATCAGCTCAAATGCCATTACTGTGGTTACTCCACTCCGGTACCTTCCGTTTGTCCGCATTGCCAGAGTCCGGCCATTAAAATGCGTGGCTTTGGCACCGAAAAAGTGGAAGAAGAACTTGCCATTTTGTTTCCCGATGCAAAAATCGGCCGCATGGATTTTGATACAACCCGGACCAAATATGCGTATCAACGTATTATCGGCGACTTTGAAAGCCGGAAAGTTGACATTCTGGTTGGCACTCAAATGGTTACCAAAGGACTTGACTTCAATAATGTAAGTCTGGTTGGTGTGCTTTACGCCGATGGACTGATCAGCTATCCCGACTTCAGATCTGTTGAAAGAAGTTATCAGTTGCTGGCGCAGGTAAGCGGTCGTGCCGGACGTAAAAGCAAACGCGGACTGGTCATGATTCAAAGCAACAATACCAGACACCCGTTGCTTCAATGGGTTATTGACGATAATTACCGGGCAATGTACGATCAGCAGAACATTGATCGCTACAAATACAAATACCCGCCTTATTACAGGTTGTTGCTGATATCACTGCGCCACAAAGACCACAATGTGCTGAATCAGGCGGCTGCAGTGCTGGCTAAAATGCTTAAACCCTATTTCGGAAACCTGATGCTGGGCCCGGAATACCCGATGGTGGCGCGAGTCAGAAATATGTACATCAAAAATATTATCCTCAAAATCGATAAAGGAATTCAGGGCAAACAACTGAAATTCGAAGCCACCAGAAATATAGCATTGCTTCAGGAAATGGCAGATTATAAGAGTGTGAGGGTTGTGGTGGATGTAGATCCGATGTAGGCATTGATGCATGACTAAAGGCAAGTCAGTTGTCCGCAAAAATCGGACAACTGAAAATGCAGATCACAATGTTGAGATGAAAGTAGAAAACTACAATCTAAACCACAAAAGAAAGGTTGCATCAGGTTCACAAATCTTAACGCTTTTATTGTAAATTTGCCACATTCACTTCTACCCTAACTATTGTTGGGGATCAACATATTACATCATCCGGAGATTTGATTTTCAGGATGAACAGTTTAACTTTTCAGAACAATGGAAGAACAAGATAAAATATCGCCCGAAAAAAACCATTTTATTTCACGGGGTTGTTGTCATCAACCCAGTTTAATTCATAAAAATGACACCATTTTCAAGCACAGCTGCAGTAAGCTTGATGCCTGCGACTGGTTAAGTGTTGTGCCACTGCCTGAAGGTCATCAGCCTTTCGATTGTATTGAAGTAAGATTTAAAAACAACCGCAAAGAATTTTTCCGCTCTACCTGTGAAACTGATCTACATACCGGCGACATCATCGCAGTAGAAGCCAACCCGGGTCATGACATTGGCATAGTTTCCCTCACCGGTGAAATTGTGCGTCTGCAGATGAAAAAACGGAATGTGGATCCAAAGCGCGAGGACATAAAGAAAGTTTACCGCAAAGCCCGCCTCAGCGACATTGAAAAATGGATTACTGCTGTTGAAAAAGAAGATTCAACCATGTTCCGGGCGCGGGAGATTGCTTCTGGCCTGAGCCTTAAAATGAAAATCAACGATGTTGAATATCAGGGCGATGATACCAAAGGAATCTTTTATTACACCGCCGATGAGCGTGTTGATTTCAGGGAACTGATCAAATTGCTTGCTGAAGAGTTTAAGGTAAGGATTGAAATGCGGCAGATCGGTGCACGTCAGGAAGCTGCCCGCCTTGGCGGAATCGGAAGTTGCGGCCGTGAGCTTTGCTGCTCAACCTGGCTGAGCAATTTCAACACCGTAAGCACCAACGCTGCACGTATTCAGCAGCTTTCGCTCAACCCTCAGAAGCTTGCCGGACAATGCGGCAAACTGAAATGTTGCCTCAATTATGAATATTCAGCGTATGCCGAAGCCCTGAAGAACTTTCCTTCAGAAGATACACTGCTGAAAACTTCAAAGGGCGATGCCTTCGCGCAAAAAACCGATGTATTTGCCGGCATTATCTGGTATGCTTATAAATCAGAGCCAAACAACATCATGGCCATACCGGTTGAAAAGGTCAAAGAAATCATTCAGATCAACAAAAAAGGTAAATCCATCGACAAGCTTGAGGATTACGTTACAAAAATTGAGAAAAAAATCGAGTTCGAAAATGTTGTCGGGCAGGATGACCTGAAACGCTTTGATAAGTAGTTTTCTTTAAATGCATCTGAAGTTAAACCTGATGTTGCATAATAGCTTGCTCAAAATTACGTTGAACAATACATGAAAAGAATTTTATCTGACTTTCTGAAAATCCGGCTGTTGCTGATGTTAACGGTTGCAATGGCTTTCACTGCCTGCGATCAGGATAAATTTTTCGATGAAAGTCTAAGTCTTTCCGGCGACCAATGGCCCAAAGACGAAGCCCTCAGCTTTGCAATCAACATCGATGACACGGTGAGTCCATACCGGTTTCACATCAATGTGCGTAACAGCACGAAGTACAGCTACAACAACATCTATTTTTTCCTGACCACCGAATATCCGGGAGGCGGTTTCTCGCAGGACACCATTGAGTGTCAGCTTGCAGCCAAAAGCGGCAACTGGCTGGGCAAAGGAACGGGAAGCTACCGCGATAACCGCATATTTATCCGCGAAAACATCATCTTTCCCCGTAAGGGAATATACACCCTGCGACTGAGGCAGGCCATGCGCGAAGATGTACTTCATGGTATCTCAGAAGCCGGCGTAAGACTCGAAAAACAATAAAATCAGGATGCATGCCGACGTTCAACCATAGGTTGCCAATGTCAGCACAACACGATAAATGAAAATCAATGGCTAAAAAGTCAAAAATTGAGAAGACCAGCATAAATCAGTGGCAGAAAAAGTTCTGGATTGCCTATTTTTCGGTATTCGGATTCGTCATTCTGCTGTTTACCGCCATATCGCTGGGTCTGCTGGGGTTTATGCCCTCCTTTGAAGAACTCGAAAATCCCAACAGCAATCTGGCCTCCGAGATTATTTCGGCCGATCAGGAACTTCTGGGTAAGTATTACATTGAAAACCGGTCTAATATTCATTATGCTGATTTGTCGCAAAATCTGGTAACAGCCATTATTGCAACCGAGGATGCACGTTATGAAAAGCACTCCGGTGTGGATGTGCGTGCACTTTTCAGGGTAACCTTCGGAATTATGACCGGCAACAACAAAGGCGGCGGAAGTACAATTACCCAGCAACTTGCCAAAAATCTCTTTCCACGAAAGATGAACCGTAATTTCTTTGAAACTGTATTTATAAAACTCAAAGAGTGGGTTACGGCCATTAAACTGGAACGCAACTATACCAAGGAAGAAATTATTGCCATGTATTTCAACACGGTTGAGTTTGGCAGTAATTCTTTCGGGATAAAATCTGCCGCCAAAACATTCTTCAACAAAACGCCAGCCGAACTGAACATTGAAGAATCGGCCATGCTCGTTGGCATGTTAAAAGCTCCCACCTGGTTTTCACCGGTGCGAAATCCCGAAAGGGCCATAAAACGCCGCGAAGTGGTGCTGAACCAGATGCGGAAATACAATTACATTACCGAACAGCAATACGATTCCATCAGAATTATACCGCTTGATATGTCGAATTTCAGGCAGCAGGATCATACCTCCGGATCAGGCACTTATTTCAGAGAATACCTGAGGGGTGCAATGAATGCAAAAAAACCAAACCGAAAGAATTATCTGGATAAGAAAGTATTTTCTGAAGATTCATTGCAGTGGGTGATGAACCCTATTTACGGATGGATTGAGAAAAATCCCAAACCCGATGGATCTCGCTACAACCTTTATAAGGATGGACTAAGAGTATATACAACCATCAATTCGCGTATGCAGATCCATGCCGAAGAAGCTGTTGCTGAGCACCTTGGCGGTGATTTGCAGCCTGCATTCTTTAAGCATTGGAAAGGCCGTGATGAAGCGCCCTTCGATTTTCCCCGTGCTCAGGTAAAAGAGGAAGCACGAAAACTCACGACTGCTTCCATGAAACGCTCTGACCGTTACCGCCGACTGAAAGCTGCCGGTATGCCTGAGGACTCCATTATGATGTCGTTCGACACCAAAGTCCCTATGAAAGTCTTTACCTGGAAAGGTGAACGCGACACAGTTATGACTCCCTGGGATTCGATTCGTTACTGCAAATTCTTTTTGCAGGCCGGATTGATGTCGGTTGAACCACAAACCGGTTTTGTAAGGGCTTACGTTGGCGGAATCAATTACAGCCACTTTCAGTACGATCACGTAAAAATGGCCAAGCGACAGGTGGGCTCAACTTTTAAACCTTTCGTTTACACCCTGGCCATGCAGGAAGGCGATTTATCACCATGCTCAAAAGTTGCAAACATACAGTACAGCATCGATCTGCCTGAAGGCGGCAAATGGGAGCCGCGAAATTCAAATGACTTCAAACAGGGAGAAATGGTTACCCTGAAAGAAGCCCTCGCCAACTCAATCAACTGGATTTCGGCATTTCTTATCAAACGTTATTCTCCTGCAGCTGTAGTAAAAATTGCACGAAAAATGGGCGTTACAAGCCCAATAATCGCAGTTCCTTCTATTTCGCTGGGTTCAACCGACCTCACCCTTTACGAGATGACCGGTGCCATGAATACATTCGCTGCAAAAGGAGTTTATATAGAACCTCTTTTTGTAACACGAATTGAAGATAAAAACGGCAATGTTCTCGCACGTTTTATGCCTCGTCAGGAAGAAGCCATGAGCGAGGAAACGGCTTTTCTGATGCTTGAACTTATGAAAGGTGTGGTTGAAAGCGGAACCGGAGTAAGGTTAAGGTATAAATACGGAATAAATTACCCCGTAGCAGGTAAAACCGGCACCACACAGAACAACTCTGACGGTTGGTTTATGGGCCTTACGCCCGATCTGGTAACAGGTGTATGGGTTGGCGGGGAAGACCGAAGCATACGGTTCCGAACCATCACACTGGGACAGGGTGCAAATATGGCGCTACCCATTTGGGCACTCTACATGAGGCGTGTGTATGCCGATGAAAAACTGAAACTTTCCACAGGTGACTTTGAGCGACCAAATTCACCTTTATCAATTGAAACCAACTGCGCAAAGTACGAGGAAGCCCAGAAAAAAAGCGACAATAGATACGAAACCAAAGATTTCTGAAGCCACAGATGCAAAAAAACCAGACAAATTTCAAATCCGGAATAAACATGTTTATTCTCAGGATGAAAGGTTTTATAATCATTGCAAACCGTAATATTTCGTTGATCACCCTGTGGCTCCTTTTTGCCGGAGCTGTCATTTACAACGCGCAGAATCAGGACTGGCATAAATCACACCGTCTTATTAAAGATGATGTTCAAAACTACTACATCTATTCTGCAGCGGCTGTTGTTTATCACAATTACCGGCTTGAAGAGGCCTATTCAAAACTGCCTTCTGACGCAAAAAGTACCCTTTGGCTTCTCAGACATAAAGAGACCCAAAGATATTATTCCAAAATGTCGATGGGAATGGGAATGGTATATGCTCCTTTTACAGCATTTGCCCACTATGTGCTTGTCCCGCTGATGAATTATCCCGCTGACGGATACTCTCCGCCTTATAAAATAGGTCTGCTAATGAGTGCTTTGTGTTTCTTCCTTTTCGGTTTGTGGCACTTGAGAAAGATTCTGCTTAAATACTTCAGCGAGCATGTTGTTGCACTTACGCTGATTGTTGTTGCTTTTGGCACCAACATCACCTGGTACATCAGCTCCGAAGCCACCATGTCGCATGTTTATAGTTTTGCTCTGGTGGTTTACCTTTACCGCCTTATTGAACGCTGGATTGCAAAACCAACATTCGGATTAACCATACTTACCGGACTTATTTTTGGACTTATCGTGCTTATCAGGCCTACCAATATTATGTTTATTGTGCTGTTTTTTACAGGCAGCGCTTTTATTGACAGAGTCAGATTCCTGCTAAAGAATTACGCGGGACTCATCCTTATGATGTCGGCCTTTTTGCTGGTGTGGGCTCCGCAGCTTATTTTCTGGAAATGGGTGAGCGGTGATTGGTTCCTTTATACTTACGATGATGAAGGATTCTTCTGGAACAACCCGCAAATCATAAGCAGCCTGATCAGTTACCGCAAAGGATGGCTGGTTTACACACCTCTGATGGCACTGCTTTTTGCCGGTCTGCCATTTTTGTGGATCAAATACAAAAGCTTGTTCTGGCAGGTAATCACTGTTTTGATACTGGCCACCTACATCAACTCATCGTGGTGGTGCTGGTGGTTCGGAGGAAGTTTTGGCAACCGCTCATACATTGACATCTATGGCATTATGGCTCTGTCCATTGCTGCTGTTTTTCAGGCAGTTGCCAACTTAAGGAAAAGCTGGCTCAATATTGCCGGAACCCTTGTTCTTGCGGCATTTGTATCGTTAAACCTTTTCCAGACATGGCAATACCGGATGGGGTTGTTGCATTATATTTCTGAAACTAAGGTAACCTTCTGGAAGAATTTTCTGAAGACTGATTTTCAACCCGGATATTTCGAGAATCTCGTAAATCCCGATCATAATTACGGGGTGAAAGGTTTTTATTACCCGGTAACTGAAGTGACAGCTGAAGAAAAAAGATTGCTACAAAAGCGGGTGGAGATCAATCGGGATTACATCAAAAGTTATTATTTTCGAAAAGCTGCATTTGATAAAAACGTGCAAGAACTCATAAAATCCGGCAATTATGAAAATAAGGCTGATTCAATATACAGTGCCTGGGCATTTAATGAATACAGGTATTTCGAAAAAAGGAACTTGTTCTGAGAATGAGACTTTTCAATAATGAATCACTAATGAATGTCTCCTGCCAGCCTAGTTTCTATGGATCGTTTCTACTTGTACTTTTTCGGAAAACAGTGATAATATTTGCCATTTTCTTCGTTACTTCGTAAAAAAAACATGAGGATCTCAATTATGCCAACGATAAAAAGCAGATCATTTTATGTAATGACTGGATTAATCATCATCCTTCTTATATTTAGGATCATTACTTTACACGACAATGAATTGAGCTGGGATGTACTTGGATATTATATTCATCTTCCGGCTTTATTTATTTATAAAGATCACGGGCTTTCTGATCTTGGCTGGATTCACCAGTTAATGGAACTTTATCCTCTGACAGGCACTCTTTATCAGATAAGTACAGGACCTGATGGCAATCCGATCTTCTTTTTTCTGATGGGCATGTCGTTCTTTTATCTACCCTGGTTTCTGATCGGTCACTTATTGGCTTCATTCTCTGGCTATCCTGCCGATGGATTCAGTCTTCCGTATCAATACTCACTGGCAATTGGAGCAATTTCATACACCATCATCGGGCTGGTGTATCTCCGAAAGATTCTACTTAATTTCTTTAATGAACGCATTGCATCAGTTGTATTGGTTATTATTGTGTTGGGAACCAATTACTTTCACTTTATGACTGTTAAAAATCTGGAAACAGCCAACATTTTATTTCTGATGGTTACCCTGATTATATGGAATACGATTCAATGGCACAAAAACTTTTCATTAAAGAACCTCATTTCATTATCTGTTTTTATTGTATTAACAGCTCTCGCCAAACCAAGCGAAGTGCTGGTTGTATTGATACCGTTGTTATGGGGTGTGTATAACAGGGAAACCCTGATCGTCAAATTCAACCTTATAAAACAGCATCTCAGGCAATTCCCGATTGCAATTTTTGCAGGATTTCTGGTTGCTCTTCCGCAAATGATTTATTGGTATCTGGAAACCGGCAACATCTTATATGATAGCTACAAGAATCCGGGTGTCGGGCTTGACCTTTTCTCACCTCACATCATCAATGTATTGTTCAGTTTCAAAAAAGGATGGTTTATCTACACCCCTGTAATGATATTTTCTGTTTTTGGATTTTACTACCTGTACAAAAAAAACAAAGCAATTTTTGCTCCGCTTCTGGTATATGTGTTGGTTGCTTTTTATATCCTTTCGAGCTGGACTGAATGGTGGTACGGAGCTTCATTCAGCATCAGACCAATGATTACACTTTACCCGATATTGGCAATTACAACAGGATATTTTCTGGAACATCTTTTTATAAAGAAATCTTTTCATAAAGCAGTATTTGCAATTATTGTAGTGTTCTTTATTGCTTTAAATCTATTTCAAACCTGGCAGCTCAACAATTACATTATCGAGCCTTACAGGATGACACGTGACTACTATTTTTCAGTTTTTGGGAAAACGAAAATTACCGATGAAGACAGAAAGTTGCTTGCACCTGACCTTGCATTCAATGAATCGTCAGTTATTCCGGATAAATCAGCATTCAGAATGAGAAATTTTGGCTTTTATGATTTCGAAGAAGAAGATGTAAATCTGAAAAATCATTTAAGCTATGACTCAGTCAATGGCGTAATTTTGAGAATGGACAGCACGCTAAACTTCTCTCCTGAAATAAGAACAACCTACAGAGGGCTAACAGACAAAGATTATGTATGGATAAATGCGAAAGTCGATGTTCTTATCCCTGCAGGGTTTAAGGAAGAACTTCCATTACTTGTGTTAACATTTAATCGCAAAGAGGGAAACTACCATTATCGTTCTTATGCAATTGACACAAACGTATATAAACCAGGTAGCTGGGGAAAGATTGAAGTTGTAATGATGACTCC
>DHVX01000014.1 GCA_002412885.1 Bacteroidales bacterium UBA5197 | reverse complement strand
TGCCCCAGAATATTTCAATAAGCCCGGTAAAATACACTTCCATACCTTTGCGCAACCAGGTGCGGTCGGGCCATAGAAAGACATTCTTTGCCGTTTGCTGCGATATTGTACTTGCGCCAAGCTTGCGCTTGCGTTTTTTATTGAGTTCCCGGGCTTTTTTAATGGCTTCAAAATCAATACCGTGGTGCTTTTGGAAATTATTGTCTTCTGAAGCAATCACTGCCCGGGGCATATTGGGTGAAATATCTTTGAGTTTCACCCAGTCGCGTTTCATGCTTATTTTTTCGCCGTCCGCTATCTGCTCTGCCACGCGGATCAATTGCAGCGGTGTTACAGGTGGCCTGACAAAACGGTAAACAATGGTTACAAAAATGGTGGAAATAAAAAAGAAAAACACGGCAAATCGTATGATCCTGAAGATTTTTCTGAAGATTTTCCGGGCAACCGCCATATCAGTTAAAGGGTAAATTTTGTTGCTGCAAACTTAGGAAGAAAAAAAATCTCTTCAATGATAAATTGAATATTGGGTTCAGATTGTTACGGATTCCTGACTATATACCTCAAAGGATTATGCTATCTTTGCCGGATGTAGGACGTCGGATTTCGGATTTCGGATTTCGGATTTCGGATTTCGGATTTCGGAGGCCGGAGGTCGGAGGTCAGAGGTCAGATTTTCGGATTTCGGATTGTGGATTTCGGATTGCGGAGGGCGGATGACAGAGGTCGAAGGTCAGAGGTCGGAGGTCAGATGTCGGATGTCGGATTTCGGAGGTCGGATTGTTGATTATTGGGTTTTTGGAGAACTTTCAACTCTTCCTTTTCCTTAAATTTTCAGGCAGGGCTCCGTCAGGCAGTGATATTCTTTACAAGAAGACCTAACAAGGTGAAAAAGAAAACTTGTTAGGTCACTTCGAAATTGGAAATCCGAAATCCGAAATTAGAAATTAGAAATTGGAAATTAGAAATTAGAAATTGGAAATTGGAAATTAACTCCCCTCTCATGCCCCCTACCCTCTTCCCCGTTGATCTTCAGCTCTGCAGCCTTGCCAGCGGCAGCAGCGGAAACTGCTATTATGTGGGGAGCAGCACCGAAGGCGTGCTGGTTGATTGTGGCATCAGTGCCCGCCGCATCCGGAAAGTACTCGAAGAGATTGGTGTTGGAATTGAAGCCGTTAAAGGCATTCTGATTACACATAACCATATCGACCACATCAGCTCGCTGACCAGGCTCACAAAAAAGCATCAGATTCCTGTTTATTGTACCGAAGGAACCTGGAAAGGAATTATGCGTAACCGCATGACCTTTGATGCCGATCCGCTGATGTATCGTCCCCTGAAAACTTTCGAAATATTGCAGATCGGCTCTTTGCGTATTGAAGCTTTCCCTGTTTCGCATGATGCACATGAGGCCGTTGGATATCACTTCAGAGCTGCCGGGCGAAACCTTACCATTGCTACCGACCTTGGCGTAATCGGAGATCATGCTGCTCATTACCTCAAAAATTCAGATGTGATGGTTATAGAGTCCAATTATGATGAATTTATGCTGCTCAACGGTCATTATCCCGATCATTTAAAACAGCGGGTCCACAGCTCAATGGGACATATGTGCAATGCGCACACTGCTGAGTTTCTGGCCGAAAATTATCATGCAGGCATTTCGCACATTCTGCTGTGCCACCTAAGCGCGGAAAACAACACGCCGGAACACGTTTTAAAAACCCTTTATGACACCTTCAGCAATAAAGGTGTTCAGATTCATACAAATACTATTGTGAAAGCTCTTCCCCGCGGAAGCCGGTCGGAAGTTTTTATTCTTAGCGGAGAACAATTATAATCGCCTGTTGCGCTGATTCAACATATTTCCGTTACCGGGAAAGTTTTCTACCAGTCGTAATACCGGTTAAACAGTGTTGACCGCAATCCAAACCACACCCAGGTTGTCTGCCGGTCAAACTTTTCAGAAGTTTCATTGCGTAAGATAATTCCTGCACTCAGCTGAAGGTTTGTTGCCGGATTCACCAGCCATCCCACTTTCAGATCATGCTGATTCAAATGGGTTTTTAGTCCCTGGGCAATGGTATTTCCAAATTCATTAACATAATTATTGTACGATTTATAAATATCAGAGCCGTAATTCAATCCTGAAGTATCTGAGCCGAAAGTGCTTGTAATGAATTTGTAATCAAACATCCAGCGCTGCATGCGATAGGAAGCAATCATTACACCTTCCCTGAAGTTGGCACCCCGGGGATGGGCAAGCGGCTGACTGTAATGGCCGTAATTCTGCAGCGAAACATTGTGAGCATAGGTATATGGCCGCACGTGGTTATATTCTGCCTGGAAATTCAGGTTTGAAATTCCGAATAAATCGAATGCCTTGCCTCCCAGCTGAAAACCATGTTTATTTGCCCACCATCCATCACCTTTGCGCACATGCTCAAGTTTAAACTCATCAAGCATAAGCTGAGCAAACAGCATATACTTTTTTTGGATGGTGAATCGCATACTTCCGCCCAATAGCATATTGTCGGGTGAAGAAAGCGAAAACTCAACCGGGCGGTAGAAAATTACGGGGTTCAGGTAATTAACCTCAAAGCCTCTTTGCCCGGTGGTGTCGGATGCCTGCCAGACAACAGCTTCAAAAATGCTGATATTGAACCAATCGGTTACATTCCAGCTCAGGTGGTGCATGGTAGCATATTTCTTATTCCAGGGAGCCCATGAACCTCCGGTTTTCGACAACTCCTGAAACTGAGCGTAGAGGTTGGTATAATGCAACTTCCATACTTTGGTGTTGATCATCAGGTAAGGGTAATTGAACGCGGCATCTGAAAGCAGCAACGACCTGTATCCGTCGCCGATAAAGTTTTTGCCGTGCCCGAATCTGAAGTCGAAATACTTTGAGGGTGCATACACGAAATGTCCTTCGGCAAAGGCATAATCGAATCCGGTTTCCTTAAAACGTTTGATAAAAGCCTGTCCGGGAACCACCGCCAACTGATTGGTAATGCTGTCGATCCATTTTGGGAAAACGGCCTGACTTTCGTAAAATGCAGTGTGAAAACTAAATTTCTGACCAATGGTACCATCGGCTCTGAAACCACGGGTATTGACCCATGTATTGCGGTCAGCAGATAGCTCGCGGCCCAATTCAAAACTTACCAACGGATCAATAATAAGGTTGAAATCGGGATTATGCACCCTTAGCAACGATTCACTGAACAACTTACGTCCCAGCCAGGAAGATGAGCGTTTTCCGGGAAGTGGCCGCAGATCGTTATAAAGCAATGTATCGCTTTTATAATCAATAACCAACGGCCAGACCGAATGAAATTCTCCCCGCGAGAGCAGTTCTTTTTCGTAAGTCAATCTCAACCCTTGTTCAAAACTAACCATAACCGGCTGAGCCATAGAAATGAGGCTGAATAGCACAAAAGAGAAAATGACCAAAAGAAACCGGTTACAATTCATGGCAGTATGATTTATATGAAAATATTATGATACAAAATCCTTTATTCAGTCGCCTTTAAGAAGCAGCTCATCAGTTAAATACAAAAATGATTATGCTGGTTTGTCGAGTGACTGATACTCAGAATTGTTTGACCTGAACTCTGGCACAATTCTTTTAAGCTGCGCCACCACTTCTACCCTATCGTAAGTGTTAAAAGAATCCTGAAGATCAAGAAACATGGCATCTACTTCAGCTGGCGGATAATGGCATACCTGTGCTATGGTTATTTTGGGATGGTGGGTAGGGAGGTTATTCTCGCCGTTGCTGAGCAACTCCTCAAAAAGTTTTTCGCCGGGCCGCAGACCGGTATAAATGATATTTATGTCTTTGCCAGGCTTTAAGCCTGAAAGGCGGATCATTTGCAAGGCAAGGTCATTTATTTTTACCGGTTTACCCATGTCAAATAAAAATATTTCTCCGCCCATTCCCATGACGCCTGCCTCAAGCACCAAATGGCAAGCTTCAGGGATGGTCATAAAATAACGGATAATGTCAGGATGAGTAACTGTAACAGGCCCCCCAGATTCAATTTGCCGTTCAAACAGAGGAATAACCGATCCGTTGGAACCAAGTACATTGCCAAAACGTGTAGTGATGAAAGCCGTTTTATTGCCTGGCCTAAGGTTGAGGCTCTGAATATAAATTTCTGCTGTTCGTTTGGAGGCACCCATTACATTGGTTGGATTAACCGCCTTATCGGTGGAAACCATAACAAATTTAGAAACTCTGAATCGCGAGGCTGCATCGGCAACAATTCTGGTGCCGAAAATATTCACTCTGACGGCTTCAAAAGGATTGCTTTCCATTAAAGGAACATGCTTATAGGCAGCAGCATGATAAACCATCTGAGGTCTGTACAGCCTGAATAACCGCTCAACTGTTTCGCGGTTGCTGGTATCTCCAACCACAAACTCAAAGCGTGCGGTCATTGCCGGATAGCTTTTAATCAATTCCTGCTGCAAATTGTAAAGCGGTGTTTCCGCCTGATCAAGAAAAACAATCCGGGCAGGGTGCAAATTGCATAATTGTCGTGAAATTTCACTGCCTATACTTCCGGCAGCTCCTGTTACCAATATAATTTTATCTCTTAATTCTTCCAAAACGTGAATCATATCAAGCCTGATCGGAGCACGTTGAAGTAAATCTTCAATACGAACCTTGTTGAGTTGTTTGAGCGAGAGTTCGCCATTGATCCAACTGCTTGCAGGAGGAATTTCCCTGACAACAACTGCCGCCTGTGATATCAGATCAGCAATAAGTTCCCGTTTTTCTTCAGGTGATACATTCTGAACAGAAAAAATTACATCTTTCACCTTAAAACGGTCAAGAAATGCTTCATCAACTATTGAAGGTGAATACACTGTTACACCTTGCATTACTTTTCCCTGCATCAGCAGGTTATGATCAAGAAAACCAATTACTTTATATCCGGAATCCTTATCGGCATTGATCACACTAAGTGTAGTTAATCCGGCTTTTCCTGCTCCATAAATCAATACATTTCTAAGCGGAATACCTGAATGAGAAAAGGAACTGAAAAGGACTTTAATAATCATTCGTGTAGTGAGCAACATAAAAAGACCTGTAATCAGATAAATGATCAGTATGGAGTGAGGCAAGGCAGAAAACCGCCCCTTTCCAAATACTGCATTTGTCATATTCAGCACGAATAATATAAAGCCCAACAATAACATGCTTTTACTTAACCTGATCACATCCTCCAGACTTGTATGTCGTATTATGCCGGCATAAGGCTTGAAAATAAGAAAACTGACAAGTGCCATTCCCGTTGAAACGACAAGATGAAACCACATCTGGCTAACCTGACCATCGCTAAGTGAAAAATTGAATCGCAACAAATAAGCAGCAATCATTGCCATAGCAAGCAATGTTATGTCTTTCAATAAAATGACCCACCTCGAAACAAAATGATGAGCGAATGAAAGAAAGATTTTGTGTATCATACGTTTTTGCTTAACGAAATTGCATCAATAACTATCTTTGATACAAGTACGCAAAGTTATACAGTTTTTTGCTAACATTCCCACGAGATTTTGTAAAGAAATTGTTATTCTAAAGGTTATCGTATATCAGCAATTATGTTGCCGATGCGTTGAAAGTCATTAATTGACTTGATATTTTTTAGTTTATGCAGCATGCTGGTGCAAAAACAATGTGGTAGAAATTATTTAACATTGTTGAAGATCGCTCATTTGGACCTGAATTTCGTTCAAAGCTGTATTCAACTATGATTCACATATTTTCATATTTTTGCCCTTCATCTTTCCAAAAAAATCACATGAGCGATAGCAGCAAAAAGTCAGGATTTAAATCCTTCCCGCGAAATTTCTGGACGGTCATTGTAATGGAGTTCTTCGAACGGGGGTCTTATTACGGGGTTATGTCGGTTTTATCGGTTTACCTTGTTATGTCAACAAGCGAAGGCGGACTGGGCTTCAGCAAGGAAAGTGTGGGCGTGATCAAGAGTACCATTACCCCTTTGCTTTACCTGCTGCCAATACTTGCCGGTGCATTGGCCGATCGCTTTGGTTATCGCCGGACATTAATGATGGCTTTTGCTGTAATGAGTACCGGATATTTTCTTACCAGTCTGTCAACTTCCTACAGCCTTGTGTTTCTTAGTCTGATTCTGATGGCCATTGGTGCAGGCTTTTTCAAACCCGTTATTTCAGGAACCATTGCCAGGGTAACTGATGAAAACAATTCAGGGCTCGGCTTCGGCATTTTCTACTGGTCTATCAACCTGGGTGCGTTTATCTTTCCGCTTATTCTTGTTCCTTATCTGAAAGGCATCGGATGGAATTATATTTTTATAATGGCTGCAGTTGGCACCGGCTCAATGCTGCTGCTCAACCTTTTTGTTTACAAGGAACCTGAACGACCTTCAAATACAAAACCATTATCGGAGGTACTGAAAGGCATCATTCTGGTGCTTAAAGATTACCGCTTTGTGCTGATGATAGTGATTTACAGCGGCTTCTGGATTCTCTATTTCCAGATGTTTGATACTGTGCTCTGGTACCTGAAAGATTATATGGACATGACTCCGGTGAATAATGCCATTAACAGTTTTCTGCGACTATTTGTGGAAAACGCGAACTGGGAATTTGACGCAGAACATGTTACAGTAATCAATGCAGGTGCTATCATAGTTCTGCAACTGCTTGTTTCATCAATTGTTAAGAAAACTCCTGCCCTGCCAACCATGATTGTTGGTATAGCCATGGGAACATTGGGCATGGGAATCCTGGCAATTTCTACCTATGCATGGGTATTTGTAGCCGGACTGATCATTTTTTCCATCGGCGAAATGACCGCACATCCCAAATTTATTTCCTATATCGGACTTATCGCTCCTCCTGACAAAAAAGCACTGTATCTCGGTTACTCATTCCTTTACGGAGTAATTGGCAGCGGAATCGGCGGTATTCTCGGGGCTACACTTTACGTAAAGTTTGTTGATGACATGGGCCGCCCGGGAATTTTATGGTTCATCTTCAGTATGATTGGCGTTGCGACCATAATCGGACTGTTGTTGTTTAACCGCTATCTGAAACCGAAACAAGCTTAGGCTGAGGTTAAGGTTAAGAACTCCTCAATCTTAACCTCAGCCTTAACCTCAGCCTCAACCTCAGCCTCATTCTTCTGCAAAGTTTTTAAACCTGATGGTATTTTTATAAATTTGCGCCTCCGCTGAAAATGAAGCATTAACAAAGGAAATTCAAAAAATAAAATTCAACATGAAAGGTTCAATTGCAATACTGGCGGGAGGTGGTCCTGCTCCCGGCATTAATTCGGTAATCGCGTCGGTTGCCAAGGTTTTTCTGAAAGACGGTTACCGCGTTATCGGTTTGCACGAAGGGTATAAAACCCTTTTCACAGATGAACCTCATATGATGGACATCGACTTTGTGATGGCCGACCGCATTCACAATCAGGGAGGGTCTTCGCTTCTGATGAGCCGCCACAAACCGAAAGATCAGGATTTCAACACCAAATTTTTTGTCAATAACAATGTAAAACTGCTGGTAACCATAGGCGGCGACGATACTGCATCAACCGCCAACCGCATATCCAAATATCTGGCAACCAACAACATTAAAATACAGAACATTCACGTTCCAAAAACCATCGACAACGACCTCCCCCTGCCCGACGGAATTCCTACTTTTGGCTACCAGAGTGCAAAACAGGAAGGCGTTCGCCTGGCCACAACTGTGTATGAAGATGCACGCACCAGCGGAAACTGGTTTGTGGTCTCGGCTATGGGCCGTGAAGCTGGCCACCTTGCTTTCGGAATTGGTGCCGCCTGCCACTATCCCATGATCATCATTCCTGAGATGTTCAATAAAGTTGAAGTTACCTTCGATCGCATTCTCAGACTGATTATTTCATCGATGATCAAACGCAAAATTCTTGGCATCAGCTATGGCGTGGCAATCATCAGCGAAGGGGTTTTTCACTTTATGACCAATGAGGAAATTACCTCAACAAGAATCACTTTTACTTATGACGATCATGGCCACCCCGAGCTGGGCAATGTAAGTAAAGCGCACATTTTCAACCTGTTGATGCAGGAGAAAATCAAAGATCTGAATCTAAGCATAAAGAGTCGTCCGGTGGAACTGGGTTACGAGCTGCGCTGTGTTCAGCCCATTGCTTTCGATATGCTCTACTGCGCGCTTATGGGCATTGGCGTAAAGCATCTGTTTGATCAGGGGCTTACCAGTTGCATGGTGGTGAGCGGTCCGAATGGCGATATCAGCCCGCTTTACCTCAAAGATGTTGAAGATGAATTCGGCAAGGTAAAACCCCGTCTGGTGAATATGGAAGGTCAGAAATCAAAAATGGTATTCGACGACAGCCTTCAGTATATTGAACCTGCCGATTATGAAGCTGCCAAAAAGTATGTGCCTGATCCTGAAAATTATGATTTCAGGAAGATTTTGAAATGGTAAGATGGACCTAACAAGTCTTCTTCGGTCTTGTTAGGTCTTTATAAAAAGCCAAGCGATCGTTTTTTTTTCAGATGCAAGAAGATTGGAGCCTGTAAGCATCTCGCTGTAAGACCTTGTTGTATCTTTGAAAAAGAGAAAGGATTTCGTTTTTTATCCTGACATTCGTTTTTCTATTCAGACCTCACAAGTCGAAAGAAGACTTGTTAGGCCCTTTTAAACGAAATAAAATATTGACGATTGATCGTTTTGTCCTTCGACTCCGCTCAGGAGGACATCGTATTTAATTGACAATGAATTAATTGAGATGTAACAACGCTACCCAAACACGCATGTCACACTGAGCGGAGTCGAAGTGTTTTTGACATCTCCGCGTTTTTAGTTTTTCTTAAAAACAATAGCCACCACCGTGCGGTCATCACCACCCATATTAACGGTAAGGCCGTAAGGGCGATCGGCAGGAATGCTAATTTGTGAATTGCCTGCTTTGCCGGTCAACTGCTCCCAAATGGTAACTGCCTGATGCACTCCTGTTGCTCCTGTGGGATGTCCCCAACCAATAAGTCCACCGGTTGTGTTTACGGGGATTTTTCCATCACGGGCTGTGTGGCCTTCAATTACAAAATCAGCACCTTTGCCTTCAGGAGCCAGTCCGATGGCTTCCATTCCTAAAACTCCTGCAATGGTAAAACAGTCGTGGGTTTCAACGGTTGCCAGATCGGCGGGAGTAATTCCTGCTGAAGTCAGGGCTTGTTTTACGGCATGGGCAACGGTAGTGAGGCGGGTCAGATCTTCAGGAAGCGCGGTGATGTCATCGGCCGCATGGCCAATACCAACCACCTCAACCGCATCAGAAACGGAAACACCGCAACGTTTCAGACCTTCTTCGCTCACAATGGCTATGGCTGAAGCTCCATCAGATACCTTTGAGCAATCAAACACATTCAGATGATCGGTGAAAGAACGAGGACTTGGCTCCATCAGACCCTGAGTCTCAAGATCGGCTGTTTTATTATCAAACTCCTGAGCGGTGGGGCAAAGACGGGCATTCTCAATGGCATTTCTATACCATCTGGCGAAAGCCTTGCGTGCTTTTTCGCGGCCAACCTTCTCAAAATATGCCCCTGCTCTGTCGCTGAACTGACCGGGAAAAAAATATGCTTGTCCATCCTTACGGCGCTGAAACCATCCGGCTCCGGCAAGAATATCAGCGCCGTAAATTGCTTTAACTGTATTCTGAACTTCAACGCCCAGAGTTAAAACGACTTCGGCAGAGCCCGAAAGCACCGATTTGATTCCGGTAACCAGCGCCAGTCCGCCGGAAGCA
>DHVX01000097.1 GCA_002412885.1 Bacteroidales bacterium UBA5197 | reverse complement strand
GTTTCTTCGGGTCGGTTGTAGTAACCTTTCATGATGTTTGGTCCGGAAGCAAGAATTTCACCATCATCAATACGTACATTGGTATCCTTCATCAGTTCTCCGGGAGAACCGATTTTTACCCTGCCCGGTCTTGTAAAAGTGATCATCGGCGCAGCTTCGGTCATTCCATAGCCTTCAAGTACTTCAAAACCAAGCACCTGAAAGTCATTGCCAACATCAGGATCAAGGGCTGCACCTCCTGAAACAAGTACCTCAACCGATCCGCCAAGTTTCTGGTGAACGGTGTTGAATATCTTTCTGGAGAACTTTTTGGATTTAAGTTTCGATGCAACACCAAATAACATTCTTGCAACTCCGCTTTTGTTCACTTTGTCCATAATGCCTTTGCGGATGGCCGCATAAAGCCGTGGAACACCAATAATTACAGTGATGGAATTATTTCTGAGTGTTGCCATAATATCCTCAGAAGCCATGGATGGACTGATTGCGATTGTGGCGCCCAGAAAAAGAGGAATTACCATTGTTCCCATCAGCGGAAATATGTGATGTAGTGGCAGCAGCACCATTACCCTGGAATCGTGACGGTAAATGGGTATATGCTCAGATACCGCGCTTACATTGGTGATAAGGTTCTGGTATGATAACATAACGCCCTTCGGACTTCCGGTAGTGCCTGAAGTGTAGATGATAACTGCTGTATCTTCATCCGGATGTTCAGGCTGCTC
This sequence comes from Bacteroidales bacterium UBA5197, assembly GCA_002412885.1. Taxonomy (GTDB): domain Bacteria; phylum Bacteroidota; class Bacteroidia; order Bacteroidales; family Lentimicrobiaceae; genus Lentimicrobium. Next base: position 11,655 of record DHVX01000097.1, on the reverse strand, counting down.
AACGCTTACGTTCTCTGTTGATGAGAGTTTCTCCAGATCGTTTATAACAAGAAGTGTTGTTTGAATTCCTGACTGCTGAATGGCTTCTTTAATCTGATCCAGCTTGTCGGCTGAGCAGAATACCACTTTTGGGGTTGAATCTTTCAGAATGTAGGCAACTTCGGAAGTTGAAGCCATAAAATCAACCGGAATGTTTACGCCAAGTTTGCTCCACACGGCATAAAAGGCATAAACCCAGCCTGGCCGGTTTTCCGAAAATATAACAACATGATCGCCTGCATTTATGCTGAACTTTCCCGCAAAGGCGCTTATTTTATTGTGAAAGTGTGTGAAGGAGATTTTCTCTTCTCCAAAAGAAATGGCAGTTTTATCGCCATTATATTTTAGCATGTTGTACAATTCTGATCGTTTTAGAGTTTTACAATAATTGCCTGGCAGTTCATTTTCAGGATACTGCATCAACAAATTCCTATATGGTCAGTCAGGGATGATTCATGTCAGAAAATCCCTTTTGCAAAGATAATAAATTTAAGGTCGGTTTCGTAAAGTCAGACAAATAACTTGCAATCAATGAGCATGTTATGTAATTCGTGCAGATATTACAGGGATTTCTTTTTCTTAAATGCCTGATTGCCAATCAGAGTAATTCTTCAATTTCGGTTTTCAGTGCTTTTAACTGGCGGGGATGAAGATTCAGCAGATCAAGCGCTTTGGGATTGACAGACAGGTCGGAGCACAGAATATAGTTGTTGTCGATGAGAATTTGTTTGTGCTTTTTATTTAAACCTGAAATGGCCGTTACCGGAAATAACCGGGTGGTTTCTACAAGTTCCTTAAGACTTCCCCGGCGGGGGTAATCCCAGCCAATCAGATGTAATCCGGCACATTTCCCGTAAGCAGATGCATCATCCGAAAACCTGGTATTTGTCACTACCCAGCCCTGATAATTCTTTCCCTGATTTTCGGGTACACGTTCCCATGCTGCTTTTACATCAAGAAACCGCGATTGTATATAAAGGGGCACCTGAACACTGCAAACTTTGCCAGGTAAATTATGATATTTACATTCTATGAGAATTTTAAGGTCATTTTTCCATGCAATCACATCCACTTCATGGGTCACACAATTGCCCTGAACAATCTGCCCGACGTGGGTTTCATATCCCAGACGATTCATAAGTGCACCAATAAACTTCTCAAAAGGATAACCGGTTGGACCCAACTCCATTATGGCAAGTTTGAGACTGTATCGCGAAGCTGTTGATCTTACCTGATTCCTGAGAAGTTTAAATGCTTTACGGTAGATACTTCTGGTAGGAATGCCTTCGAAAAGATACTTCCTTATTTCAATGATGATGGATTGAATAATTTCGTCGGATGCGCCTGCATTTCGCAGAGAGTTGTAAAGTTTCTCTTCGGAGAACTCCTGCTTTTCACCCGATGATTTTCTGACAGATATCTGATTGGCCATTGATGCTTTGCTTTATTGGCGATAAATATAGGCAAGATGTGTGATATGGCAATTCAGAATTACAGTTGGATTTGATTTTTGTATTAAAACGTGGCATAACCACAAGTCATCGCTTTTCAGCGATAGGCAGTCAGCATCTTATAAAAAAGCCGCTCAATTAAAAATACCTGAGGGTTTTCTTAATTGAGCGGCAAGAGATGGTGCTTTTAACACCTGTTTTGACTTTACATCAAATCAAACATGGAATTTTTAATGCTGTTTTCGCGAAATGGTTGGTGACGTTTATTAATCGTTCAAACTCCACTCCGATGTAATGGTTGTGTTGAGTAATTTCGAAATCGGGCAATTCTCTTCAGCCGATTTAACCAATTCAGCAAATTTCTCTTTGCTTACATCGTTTACATTTGCCTTTAAGATCAGATGTGAGCCAATAACGGCACCGTTTTCAAACTTAATTTCGCATTTGGTTTCCAGCTTATCTGCTACAAAACCAGCTTCATTCAAATTGAACGATAATTTCATGGTAAAACATCCTGCATGGGCAGCAGCAACAAGTTCTTCAGGATTTGTTCCGGTTACCCCGTCTTCAAACCGCATTTTAAATGTGTAGGGAATACTTTTCAATACTCCGCTTTCTGTTGTGAGATTTCCTTTTCCTTCTTTACCTGATCCTTGCCAAACGGCTGTTGCATTTCTTTTCATACTATTGTTTTTAGAGTTTAAGACATTTAACAAAGATCAGGTAAAAATGATCATTGGCAATGTAAAAATTGATGAACTGCTATTGCAGTTTCATAACATTTGTAAAAGCCCGGCATTAAAATCACTAAGCAATAAAAGTGTATCGATGTTCTGCCTGCAAAAATTTGACCTCATATATCAATATCAGAACATAATATAATTAAAAACCGGAGGTAAAAGAAATTAGAATTTCAACTCAATTATTTTGTATTACCAAATAAATTAATCATTGTAAAAATGATTTATGCAGAATTTTGCATATGAATGGAATGGCATACATCAAAAATGCTTCATTAGTAAGTTAGATTAGTCTGTATATCTTTGACGCATAATGTTTTAAACAAAAAAAAGAGCTTGGATTTTGCTTTCTTTTTTCGTATCTTTGACACACTTTTACGTAGCACAGTTATCCATGTTCAATTGATATTTTGAAGGTTAAGGACAGCTGTGTTTACCTGACACCTCAGCCAGGTTTCCATTTTGAGAAATAAACTGGAGATTGATCATCTGAGGAATAAATGAACTGGACTATCATCATGCAACCGCATGAGTTCTGTAACAGTTAAAGATTCTTTCCTGCATCATTGTCTTTAACTATTTATATGTGAAGGAGGATGAACCACCTGTATGGCAAGGTTTCCTTCTATATCTTCCACTCCGGCAATCATGCTAAAATTGACAGTGTTGGTTCCCTGACAAGTGATTGCTTCCCAGGAATCAAAAGTCGCTTATTTCTCCCGGCATAGATCAATACACCGGAGGTTTTCAACCCGGCAGTTTTTACAGTTGTAAAAGTCAATATATTGATTGATTGGATATTACAATTGGATGACTGTAATTTTCATGGGCATAGGACCTAGGTCGTTTCTGGTTTTCCTGTGTGAACCGGAAATTATGTAAACACAGGATTGCTGAATTGAAACCATAATAACTTCCAAAATGAAAACTCAAAAAATTCGCATTTTGTTTGTTGAAGATATTGAAGCCGATATTGAACTTGCCGTTCGTGTGCTGCAAAAAGGGAAATTTGATGTAAACTGGGAGCAGACCAGAACATGGGATGGATACATATCGAAGTTGAGTAACTTCAACCCTGATGTAATAATCTGTAATTATTCTATTCCGACTTTCAATGGACCTGAAGCACTTAATAAAACATTGAATGCGGCAAATGGAATTCCTTTGATTTTATATACTACTCCCACCGATGAAGAAATAGCCGTGGAATGCATCAAAAACGGAGCCACCGACTATGTCATCAAGAACAACCGGAAAAGGTTGCTTTCTTCGGTAAGGGAAGCAGTAGATAATTGGGAAACCGGGAGAACCACCCGTGAGAAAAGACAAACCATCTGGCTCAATGAAATCCGCTATCGTACAGCGACTGAAACCGGCAATGGCATTGCATTTCTGAAAGACAATGAGAGCAGGTACACTTATGTGAACGAAGAAATGATGACCTTGCTAGGTAAGAAAGAACCCGACATCATAGGAAAAACAGATTTCGATCTGATGCCTGATGAAGTTGCAACCCGTCTAGTGCAATCTGACACCAATGCAATGGAAACCAAATCTTTGGTCGAAACTAATGCTAAGATAAAAAACAAAATCTACCAGATTAAGAAATTTCCGGTGGTACTGGAAAACGGAAAAGTTGGTGTTGGGGGATTCCTCACCGAGATGGGAGCTGTTAAAGAGGCAGAAGTCAATCTAAAGCAACAGGGTACCGCATTATATACAGCTGAAGATGCGGTTGCAATTTACGATACCTCAGGAAATATTTTGTCGATAAATCCCTCATTTACAAGACTTACCGGATTTACTCCCACTGATGCTCTTGGGATGAACATTGACGAACTGCTTAATACGGACACCCTCAATGAAGAACTTTGTCAGAATATCTGGAATACAATTTTAAATGGTGAAATCTGGCATGGAGTTATGACAAATCGCAAAAAGGATTCAAATACCTACCATGAAAAGGTGACAATTACACCGGTAACCAATTCGGAAGGTGTTATCAGCAAGTTTATTACTCACCGTCAGAATATTACTGAGCAAGCAATGACAGAAATGAATACTCAGGGGACAGACTGGAATTACAATAAGTTGGTCAATAACGCCAACATTGGAATTTGTACTGTTTCTCTGCAGGGGGAAATTCTGCATGCCAATGATGTAATGGTCAGCTTGCTGGAATTAAGTAACATTGATAACCTGAGACGCACCAATATGCCAACCGTATTCAGGCATCCTGAACACTGGAAAATAATGCTGGAAGGCGTTTTAACAAATAGCCTCGTACAAAACCTTGATGTTGAAATGATTACTGCAGTTGGTAGAATCCGGAGTGTTGTATTGAACGCAATTCTGGATGGAAATAAAATAAAATTGATGGTCCTTGATGTCACCCCTCAAAGGAAAGTTGAAGCAGATCTTCAAAAAACGAAGATTAAGGCTGATGAAAATGAGCAGCTCAGAAATACTTTCCTTACCAATCTGGGACATGATCTTCGCATCCCCATCAGTGCAATTCATGGATTCACAGGTTTACTTTCTTCAACCGGTACCCCTATAAAGGATAAGGAAAGATATGTAGAATTGATCAATGAAAGTTCGCAGCAGTTGCTTAGACTGGTCAATGGTTTTATTGAATTGTCTAGAATTGCAACCGGCGATGCCACTGTCAATCCTATCTCATTCAGCCTCAACAATCTTTTAAGGCAGATGTATGCTGAGTTGCGACCGGAGACTTTGAAGAAAAATCTGAACTTGACTTATCACCTCGGAGTGGCTGATAATTTATCCCGAATAAGGTTCGACGATCAGAAACTAAAGACCATTCTTACTAACCTGCTTGATAATGCTATCAAATATACCGACAGGGGAACGATAGATTTCGGTTATGAAATTAAGGGTTCTGCTCTCGAGTTATTTGTAAAGGATACCGGAAGGGGTATAAGCCCGGATTATCAGAAAGTTATTCTTGATCGTTTCAGGGTTCTTGAAGATCCTTACACGCGCAAGTTTGAAGGTCATGGTCTCGGATTACCGATTTCAAAAGCTTATACCGAGCTTTTAGGAGGTAAAATCCATGTAAATTCTCAGGTTAACGTAGGCTCAGAATTTATTTTTACAATTCCCTACCTGCCAGTTAGCGAAACAATTCAAAGCACTCCCGATAAACTTATAAAAGATCTGAATCTGGATAATCATAAAATATTGGTTGTTGAAGACGATGAGGTCAATTTTATGTTTATTGAGCGCTTGCTGAATAAAACAAACGCAACCATCCTGAGGGCAATAAACGGACAGGATGCGGTGAATATTTGCGCCAACGATGACACCATTGAAATGGTGCTTATGGATATTCACCTGCCATTTATGAATGGACTTGATGCCACAAGGATCATCAAACACAAATCACCTGAATTGCCTGTTATTGCAGTAACCGCCTATTCGCAAAGCGATGATAAGGCAACCTGTTTAGCTGCTGGTTGTGACGATTATATTCCTAAGCCAATTAACCGTGGTGAATTGTACTCGAAACTCAATAGTTATCTGATCAACTGATATTCCTGAATATTTCAAAATATCGGGTTAGCGACCCCGGCAATAGTTAATGATTGCCGGGGTTATTTTTTGATAAAAGTTCTCCTGAGCTTCCGTTTAGATTGATTTTGCATGGAAATATTGTGTGGTCAAAATTCGTCAGTTCAACAGGCTTTTTGAGGCCGGATGCGAATTAATAAAATCAACAGATTTAAATTCCTTTTACTTTTGCAGGATATGGTAAAAGTTGTGGAATTTGAAAAGCTTACCGTTAAGCCAGGAAACAATGGCACATTTACCGGTGAGAAAGGCGAAAATCTTGTGCCACCTTCCGATTGGGCTTTTCTGCCGGCAGGCGATGCCGGCATTACCCGCAGAGTTACTTCGTCAGGACCTTACTGGCGGGTAGAAATTAAAAAAGGCCGTCGGGTTATTTCTCTGGGGATATGGGCTTCTGCTGATTTGATTGTTCAGGCGAAGGAAGATATTCGTGCTTTGCGTTTAACTGATGAATACAAGAAAAAGCTGGCATCTGGCATCAAAAGCAGAGAGAAAAAGCAGGAGTTGTACGGCAGTGAGTTTTGCGAAGCAGTTGAAAATTTTCTCAGTTTCCACAGTCAGCATAAGGAGCTTGAGAGATTTCTGGCGAAAGCGATTGTTGCCTTTGCAGTGCCCGTTGGAAGCGGCACAGTGGCACGTACCAAAATGATTCCCATCGAAAAAAGAGCCGAACTCGCTGTGATTGCCTGGATGCGTCATCAGACCACTGGTTATGACAATCTGAAAATTGCCGGAATAAAAGGAGAACGCCGTGCAGTAAGACGAACACTGGCTCAGCAGTCGGTTGAGCTGCTTTCAAAATACAGAGAAGGAAAAAATATTTCCATCGATTGTCCCTTGCATCAGGCGGTTAGAAGGCTTCGGGCTGAAAATATTAATTTCTAAATCAAATGAGTAATTCCTGCCCTTGCGGATCATCAATTCCTGTATCGCTTTGCTGCGAAGCAATCATCAGCGGCAAGCGGAAAGAGATATTCCGGGCATTCTTCCAGACCAACTTTCAAACGGGTTGATAGTTTCAAAATATACACTGCCCTTGCGGTTGATAATGGCAATGCTGAACTGGCAGAATTTTTCTTATATTTGCACGTAATTAGTGACAAAAGTGTGATTATTATCACATATTTGTCACATAATGTGTGAAAACATGAAAATATCAAGGGAAATACTTAGCGATTTAAAGGCTTGGAGAACCAACGAGCGCAGGAAGCCTCTTCTTTTGCAGGGCGCAAGGCAAGTGGGTAAAACCTGGATATTAAAACATCTCGGAGAAAAGTTCTTTGAAAACACCGCATACTTCAACTTTGACTTACAAACTGAGTTAAAGGACTTCTTCGAAAAAACCAAAGAACCTGCCAGGATAATAGAATTTCTTTCGATAATTAATGGAAGACCTATCATGCCTGGAAAAACGCTGATTATATTTGATGAAATACAGGAATGTAATGCTGCGCTTAATTCACTTAAGTATTTCAATGAAGATCATCCTGAATATATTATTGCTGGCGCAGGATCGCTTTTAGGAGTTGCTTTAAGCCGTGGAGCCTCTTTTCCAGTCGGAAATGTTGATTTTCTTCACATGTACCCTCTAACATTCAAGGAATTTCTGTCAGAAGCTGACCCTGCTATGCATGATTATCTCAACAGCTTGCAGAAGTTTGAGCCTATTCCTGAGATTTTCTTCAGTAAATTAACCGATAAACTCAAATTGTATTTTATCTCTGGAGGAATGCCAGAGGCGGTTACTGCATTGTTGGAAAATCATGACACTCAACTTTGCCAGCGTGTACTTCAGAATATACTAAATGCATATACACTTGATTTTTCAAAACATATTGACAAAAAAGATGTAGCAAGAGTTAGTTATATCTGGTCATCGTTACCGTCGCAATTATCAAGGGAAAATAAGAAATTTCTTTATCAGGCGGTTAAACCTGGAGCAAGAGCAAGGGAATATGAGGATGCACTTACCTGGTTGGTAAATGCAGGACTAGCCTATAAGATTCACCGGGTCACAAAACCGGGATTGCCTTTAAAAGCCTATGAAGATCTGACAGCATTTAAGATTTATTTATCCGATACAGCTATCCTGCGACGGCTATCTCAGCTTGATCCGGTCGCTATATCAGAGGGCAACAGGCTTTTTACAGAATTTAAAGGGGCGCTGACTGAAAATTTCGTACTTAATTCTATTCTTTCTCAGTTTAAATCGATGCCTCATTACTGGAAGTCAGCAAATGAATCTGAAGTAGATTTCATTGTTCAGTACAAAAATAGTATTATCCCTATTGAAGTAAAATCAGATCAAAATATCAGAAGCAAGTCATTGTCGGTTTACCGTGAAAAATACAATCCCGAAATCAGTTTTCGGTTTTCTTTAAGGAATCTAAAGAAGGAAGAAGGATTGATTAATCTGCCGTTGTTTATGGCTGATTATCTTGAATCATTTTTGGGTTGATTTTTGACCTTAATAATTTGTTGTCAGATGTCACGACTCTCTTACAAACATAGCCCCACTTTATCAAACTCAACTATCCCACCATCTGCTGAACCTTCCAGAAATTCACGCACCAATATTGGTTCGAGGTTAAGCTTACATACTGATGGAAGGTTTTTCCCAGGACAACAAAGACTTTAATACACTTCTTCTCCTCCCTTTTTGTTAATTTTGATGCCTGAACCTAATCCCTGAAAATGAAACTCTGCATAGCCGAAAAGCCCAGCGTTGCTAAAGAAATTGCACGAATACTGCAGGCCGGCACGCGCAAAGATGGTTATTTTGAGGGCAATGGTTATCAGATCACCTGGACATTCGGCCATCTCTGTACACTTAAAAATCCCGATGATTATACGCAGGATTGGAAACAATGGTCGTTGTATTCGTTGCCCATGATCCCGCCAAGGTTTGGTATAAAACTTATCGACAACGAAGGTGTAAAAAAGCAGTTTGAAACCATAAAATCACTGGTTGCCACTTGCGATGAAGTAATAAATTGTGGTGATGCCGGAATTGAAGGTGAGCTCATTCAGCGGTGGGTGCTGACAATGGCCGGCTGCCAAAAACCCATTATGCGCTTGTGGATATCCTCCATGACCGATGAAGCCATAAAGGAAGGATTTGAAAAACTGAAGGACGGAAAAGATTTTGATAAGCTATATGCAGCAGGAAATGCCCGGGCCATCGGCGATTGGCTGCTGGGAATGAATGCCAGCCGCCTCTACACCCTCAAGTATGCCAACGGCAAAGGTGTTCTTTCTGTCGGTAGAGTGCAAACCCCTACGTTGGCGCTGATTGTCAGACGGTTTGAAGAAATCAGCAGCTTCATTCCAAAGCAATATTGGGAAATCAAAACCACTTACCGTGAAGTAATTTTCAATGCAACAAGCGGGCGTTTCGACACGGTGGAGGAAGCTGCACGGATTATTGAAGAGATTAAGGATAACCTTTTCGAAATAATTTCGTTTGAGCAGAAAAAAGGAAATGAGTCACCGCCAAAGCTGTTTGATCTTACTTCATTACAGGTGGAGTGCAACAAAAAGTTCAGTTTTTCTGCCGATGATACGCTTAAATATATCCAAAGCCTGTATGAAAAAAAGATGGTGACCTACCCTCGTGTAGATACCACTTTTTTGCCCAATGATATATATCCGAAAATTGCGGGAATCCTTAGCGCAATGGAGCCTTACGCAAATTTTACTGCTCCGCTCCTCGGGAAGGCCATCAGAAAAACAAAGAAAGTTTTCGACGATACAAAAATCACAGATCACCACGCCATCATACCAACGGGGGAGAAACCCTATGGGCTGCAACTTGAAGAAAAACGGGTTTACGATCTCATTGCGCGCCGCTTTATTGCCGCTTTTTACCCCGATTGCATTGTTTCGAACACCACTGTAAAAGGCATGGTAACAAGCTATGAGTTTAAGGCTACCGGAAAAGTTATTCTTGAAGATGGCTGGCGGGTGCTTTATCCGAAAAAGGAAACAGAAAAGGATGATGAAGCCGAAGTAGAAAAGGAACAGATTATGCCCAATTTTGTGAAAGGTGAAAAGGGCGAACATATTCCCGAATTGCTCGACAAACTCACCCAACCTCCGAAGTTGCTTACAGAAGCCACTTTGTTGAGGGCCATGGAAACCGCCGGCAAGCAAATGGAAGATGAGGAATTGCGCGAGTTGATGAAGGAGAATGGCATTGGCCGGCCTTCAACGCGGGCCAACATCATTGAAACGCTTTTTAAACGCAAGTATGTGGTGCGCGAAAAGAAGAATCTTGTGCCAACCCAAACGGGGATTCAACTGATAAATACCATTCAGCAGGAGCTGCTCAAATCGGCTGAACTCACCGGTATCTGGGAGCGCAAATTGAGGCAGATTGAAAAAGGGGAGTACGATCCCAAAGTCTTCCTTGAAGAAATGAAAGCGATGGTATCTTCGCTTGTTGCGGAAGTAAAACTTGAGCAAAAGCAGCAAATTGATATTGCGCAGGTTGAGGAGCCAAAACCTGAAAAAGCCGATAAAACTTCAAAAGATCAGAAAAAGGCAATAAAAGAACCGGTTGCGAAAGTAAATACTGATATCACTTCACTTACTTGTCCTAAGTGTGGCTCCGGAAAAATTCTGAAAGGCAATACTGCATTTGGTTGCAGTGGTTATAAGACCGGGTGCTCCTTCAGGGTTTTGTTCGAACAGTATGGAAAACAGCTCACAAATGAACAGGCGTTCACCCTGATTGATAAGGGGAAATCCCCAAAAATCAAAGGACTGGTAATTAATGGTCAAACTGTGGATGCGGTTTTGGTGTTTGATGGAGATTTTAATGTAATCCCAGATAATTAGGCTGAGGTTGAGGTTAAGGTTAAGGTTGAGGTTAAGTTTGATGTTAAGGCTGAGGTTAAGGTTGAGGTTAATAACATTCTATTCCGGCAGGCAACTGAAAAATTTCTAATTGGAGAGTGATTCAGATAATAAAAAAATATAGATATCAATACTTAATTTTATGTGGAATGTCTTAAATTTGAAAGCTGAATATTGATCAGAAAACGCTGATATTTTATGAGTAAAAAAGACAATCCCTCCGAATCAGGACGTCGTAATTTCTTCAGACTCGCTGCTGCTGGCAGTCTGGGCGCTTTTTTGGCTTCAACGCCACTGAAAAAAGTTCTGGCACAGGTGCAGGATCCTGAAAAGCCAGCCACCAATATTGCCGATGCGCTGAAAATCCCGAAAACAGAAACCTCTATGCCCGGAAAATTTCCCGGTAAGGTAGTAAAGGTTGTTGATCCTCTCTCCGTGGTGGATGATAAACCAGTGAAAACTGCAGCATACCAGATGCTTTCTGATGCCATGCTTCAGCTGACTGGCGCGGCAACACTATCTGAAGCATGGTTGATGTTTGTGCAACCGCATGAAAAAATCGGGCTGAAACTCAACCCCATAGGCGGGAAATTGCTCTCATCGAGTCACGAAGTAGTGCAAAGTGTAATTGAACAAATGCTGGAAGCCGGTATCCCCAAAGAAAACATAGTGCTATGGGATCGCCGTGAATTTCAGCTTCATGAGGCCGGATTCACCGCTGATGCTTATCCCGGAATTGCCATTACCGGCACCGAAAAGAAAGATGCTGATGGCGCATACTATAACAAAGAGGGAAAGCTCTACAGTGAAGAAATGATCGATAAAGACTGGTTCTATTTTGCCGATGTGGATGGCGAATACGACGATTACACCCTGCCTTTTATGGTGAACAACGGCAAGTATTCCTATTTCACGAAGATCTGCACTCAGGAACTGGACAAAATTATCAATATTCCTATCCTGAAAAATGCAGG
>DHVX01000077.1 GCA_002412885.1 Bacteroidales bacterium UBA5197 | reverse complement strand
ATTTTGGCGTAAAACTCTTACCTCTGATTTCTGATTTACCTTCGGTGAGCTCCGCTTCGCTTCGGTTCGGATTTCGGCGTAAAACTCTTACCTCTTACCTCTGATTTCAGATTTTTATTCTAATGCGCAGCTAATACACGCGTCAGGGGACGCGCGTGAACAGGATGCGCGTGAATGGGATGCGCTAAAATGGGATTAACAAAACCTTCCAGGTTGGAAGAAAACCTGGAAGGTTATTTTGAAGGGGATCGACGATCCAGCCTGTCCCATTTGGGATGGTTTAAAAAAGCTATTTCGTCCGGATCAGCTTTTTTACATATTTTGCTGTATCGGTTTCCAAAACAATAAGATAAATTCCTGATCCGTTCAGGTTTATATCGGGCTGAAGAATATAGTGTCCTTCGCTGAGCGGATGGGTGTATGAATGCCGGTATAGGATTCTACCTTGTGCATCACTGATCAGCAGGTTTACCCGGCTGGATTCTTTCAGGCTGAAGGAAACTGTAAAATCGCCATCAAAAGGATTTGGATACACTGAGAAAGCCGAAATCATTGTTTCTGCATTGCCGGCGGGGGTTGGCACGGCAAACACAGGCAGTACAATATAATCAATACGGGCACAGTCATCACCGGTTGAAACGCTGTAATCTTTAATGTATCTCCACATGAATTTCTGATCTCCGGCACCAACAGCAAAACGGGCGTTGGTCCATGGAACATTTCCTGCCCATTTTCCCATTTCTTCATTGCCGCAATAAAAATGAAGGAAATCATAACCAGGTTCCGACGAAACGCTATACCAGAACGAAACCGAATCGGCATAAGCCACATTCCAATCAAGCCATAATGCTGACGATTGATTGTCGGTGATAATTCCCGAACGGGCGTTATAGATTCCTTCCCATGCTTTGTCTGTTTCAATGCTCCAGTTTGCATTGCCTCCTGTTTGCCAGCTGAATGATGAGAAGTCGCCGGTTTCAAAATCTTCCACAATAAAGCCGGTGAGCAATGGAATGGTTTGCAGGAAGTTGAACTGATTATGTCCGGAAACATTCACATTAATAAGCAGCACATGGAAAAGCGGTGTGGCAGGAGCAAGGCTGAGGTTGTAGGTTATGGTCCATGAGTCACCCGGTTTCAGGGTGTCGCGTGTTTGTGTGATTCCTGTTATGGTGAGGTAAGGATCCCATGTTTGCAGACTAGCCACTGCATTCATCAGTTCAGCACCACCGTTATTGGCAATTGTGAGCCTGAAAAGTGCATTTTCACCGGGTTCAAGGATACCATTATTCCCATCTATTATTTCAAGTTCGCCAATAGTCATCACCGGCCGATATGCAGTCAGCCTAATGGTACGTGCCCAGTTTCCTTCAGCCGAAGCAGCTGATATCACAAATGTACCCTGATGATTGTCAGGTACATTGTTATCGGCATGCAGGGCAAAGGCATTTTCCAATGTGATTGTTTCGCCCGGTAAAAGTCCCTGTATGCTTGCCTGGTTATTGATTATATTGAAGTTTGGGTTAAGTGTTGTGATGCTGAAATTTGTTTGCCCTATGGCAAAACTATTGTGATTGGTGATGTGCAGATCAAGGGTGAAGTTTTCGCCAAATTCAATAATTGCATCATCGCCTGCGGTAACATCGTACTCCATCTGTAGTCCTTCGGTATTGAGCAACAGTGTTTTATAGCTTTTCAGGTTGTTGTTGTCGGTAACCTGAAAACGCAGAGGAATTTCTTCCGACATTTCCACAGCAGTACCTGAAAGCAATCCTTCAGGAGAAAGCTGTATGCCCGGATGCAGCACAACCGGCGAAAATCTGACAAACTGATCCATTGCCGGGGAATAATCAGGGTAGTGCGACATAAGGTAATAGCTCTCTCCGTCGCCGGCCGAAATGCCGGTGTATCTTCTTACGAAAGAAGGCACATTAAACTCCCCGAAGTTCATCTCAATGCGGCCATCACGGTAAAGACGGGCAGTTGCATTCATGGTTCCTGTTGTCTGATAAACAGATAGCTTCCACCTGAAAGTAACATAATCCTCAGATGCTTCGTACCAAACGCCGTCGCCCTCTCCTGAGTTGACAATATAAGGGTGCGACATGCTGGGTGCAATCATGGGATTATCGATAAAATAGGTTTTCCCTTCAATATAATAGGGCCAGGGCAAGAGGGTGTTTTCGAATGTGAGGTACCCATCTGAAGTGGCATAAATTACATTGTAATACTTTCCGAAATAGGGAAAAGCAAAGGGCAGTATTACTTCTGCTTTGCCGCTGTTGTTGTTCGACAGCACCAGTTTTTGTGCAGTAATTACCGGCATTGTGGCTGTTGAATCGAGGCGGGTGTATTCTTCGGCAATTTTCCATTTGTACGGAGCTGTTCCTCCTGCGGCCTCAAGCTGGGCAGCGTAGTTTCCGTATAACTGCAAAGGAGGAAGTTCATTGGTTGTAATAAGTACAGGGTCGTAAGCTATGGAAGCATTAACATGCACCATGGTCATTGCATTGCCAACCAATGGAAGTTCATACACCTGACTGTTGATTTCATTCACACCCTGGGTGTAATCCATCAGCGAAAAGCTCATGAGCGAACCTGAATCATTGTTCAGGGGGTCATTCTCTTCAATCATCAGAAAGAACCTGGCTTCTGTGCCCGGCTCGATATGCACCAGCAAAGGGTTCAGGTCAAGGCCGAATTCAATGTTTTCAGGAAGCCCGTTTCCCTGCATGGGCAGGCAACCTCCCTGAAAATCAAAAATCGGGAAATGGAGTATCTGTTCAGGTTGAGTGGCCAGAGGATCGGCTGAAACGCCCACCGTAACCTTAAGCTTGCTGCGGCAACTGTGCGACAGTTGTATTTTAGCAGTAAGCTGCGGCTGATGGTCTTGTTTTACATCTATAATTACCACTGTATTGTTCCAGATTCCGCCCTGCTGAAACTGATCGGCTACCGATTTGTACATCATGTAGGCAAAGCCCTGATCGCCCCAGCCGCTGATTGAACCATAGGTATTGGCCATCTTGAAACCTCCGATTTCCCAATCACGTACATCCACAATTCCGTCGCCGTTAATGTCGATATGGTTGGTGTATTGTCCGTCGTTGTTGTAATCCCAACAGATTAAATCATTGTAGCCACAAATTGACATGGCATGGTTAGCAGAATTGCCCCAGGATGGAATTACATGCTTTCCGGCTTCGGGTGTGCCAGGAGGTAATAAGGTAGGCGGATTTGAAAATTCGGCATAAAAGCACCCTACGCCACCGGCAGTGGAACCATTGGCATGATCGTAAATCCAGTTCTTCAGGGTTTGTATGCCTTCGGCAGTATTTACTTTTATGGAGTAAACTTCGCTTACACGGTTACGCATGGCGTTGTAGTACTTGTTATATCCGTTCATCCACATTGACGGACCCCCGGGAGCCATTCCGCCGTATTGGGCAATGGTAGGATTGCCAGCCTTTTTTATGATTTCATATGACTCATAATAATTAATTCCTGCATTGGACCCCCCATTTATAAAGTTATAGGTAAAGTGGGTTGTGTATTGATTTTCAGGAATATTGGCGGGCACCTGCCTGGCAAAAGCCATTTCGTAAGTAAACACTACGCCGATGCTGCTCGCTTGTCCGCATTCCAGCCCCACCTGCGCCACCAAAGGCCTGAACCAGGGCAATGTTGAATTGTCAACCGAATTGGGAAGCAATCGCCGCAAGGCATTCTGGTCGGCTTTAAACTCAGGAAGTTGCGACAACATCAGCGAGTCATAAGCACTCATGGGCTGAAGTTCGGAATAAGCAGCAACTGCCGGTTTGTTTTTTTTATCGGTGATTTGTGCGCTGATAAGCATCGGCAGCAGCAACAACGGAAGTAGGAGTCCTCTCATCGGTGGATTCGTTTTAAGGATGTGAAAGTAAGGAATAATTCAATTTGATGCATAATCAGCATCCGGAAATCACAATTTCCTGTTTGCAAATCAGCATCTGTGCCAACAAATCAGGGCCTGCATTGCTGCAAGCCCTTGATTTCCCCTTGTTTCCGGCAATTTAGAACAGCATCCTTACATTGTTTTGATAAACCTGCCGTTCTGTGATGCTTCACCGTTTTCTATTCTTACCATGTAAATTCCTTGCGGCAGTCCCGAAATATCGAAGCGGTTGCCGGTATTGTTGTTATTGTCCGATTGCATTACAAGCTGACCTGAAACATTAAATATTCTTACATTCAACCTGCCGTTGTCCTGAACGGTGGTTGCAAACGAAACCTGATCGGTAGCCGGATTCGGATACATCAGAAGTTCTTTCCCTGAAGAAGGTCTGCTGCCTTTAATTACAGTTACTGTGAAACTTTTCTCAACCGAACATCCACCTGTATTTTCACAGGCTATGGTCAGGGTGTTTTCACCCTCATTCAGATCGTCGGCTTTTATCACGAATCGTGTTCCTTCAGTTCCGTCAGGGAGAAGTTTATACCCGACAGTTACAGCAATGGGCATAATAATTTCAATTTCTTCGCCTGAATAAAGGGTTGTGTCATTGATCACCGGAAGTTCAGGCAGTGCCAGGAATGACACTGTAAGGCCATGTCTGGCAGGAGTGCAGAAATCATTTCCGAAAACATCGGTAAAGAAATGTACATATCCTCTGTCAATATCCTCTGCTGATGCCGTGTAAACCGGATAGTGACTGTTGATGTCGTCAAACGAACCATTGCCGTCGCTCATCCACTCTACTTTTGATACGCCGGTTGCCTGAATACTAAGCTCAATCTCATTTGAGGGGCAAGTGGAAAAATCCTGCATCACAACAGCGGGAGCTTCGTTGCCCGGAAGATAGATATTGTCAATCCACACGGCATCCTGACCTGAAGTGCCATTGTCATTTTTTGTGTAAATCCATTCAATAAGGTGTTCGCCGGCTTCAATGGCAAACATCTCTTCGCTCCAGTCAATCTCGCCGCTGTAAACTGCTACAGTAACCCCGTCGATGATCAGGCTGAGCACGTCGGCATTTGATTGTGTAGAAACTTTTATTCTGAATCCGAGGTAATCGCAAGAAGGAGTAAAGCAGGTATAAGCCAGACGGCTTCTTCCGTTGTCACCGATTATTCCTGAACGCAGGGAATAAATTCCCTCAAATGAAATATTGCCATCAATAAACCAGGCAAAATCATCGGTATTCAACCAGTTGCTGCGCGGAAATCCCTGACTTTCAAAATCTTCATCGGGACGATTGGCTGTGGTGAAGTTAAAGATTTCGCTTTCAACAGAACCGGAGTTGTTGTGTGAAATGACTTTCCAATAATAAGTGCTTGCGTAATTCAGCGGGAATGCTGGTTTCGCAGAAGCATCAAAGCTTAGCAACGTAGCAATCGGAGCGCTCAGATCTTTATATTCCGAGAGGATTACTTCAGAAAAAGCAGGAGCCATTCCATCGCGGGTTTCCCAGGAGAGAGAAGTGTAGGGAGAAACTTTACCTGCAAAATTCACCGGAACGGGATTATAAGCAACAGCAGGCATTTGCGTAATTGAAATGTCGGCAGTATAGGCTTTGTGGTTGTAGGCAGTTATGGTGAGTTGCAGCGTTCCGTTTTCAGGTAGTTGGTCGAGGGTAATGGTTGCAAATCCTTCCTGTGCCCTGGCTGCACCATACAACTTTCCGTTGTAAGTGATGCAGGCCATGGCGTCAGGAACAGGCAGCTTAACCACAAACTCCCGCGCATCAACACCGGTTACCCGAGCATGATGAGCTGGAATTTCCTCAGGTGATGCTGTTCTGATCATCACCGAGGGATCGCCAAAAATATTCCATGTATCGGTAACCCTGAAGCCACCAATCTGATACTTATCGTTCATTTTCATGCAGCCGCTCATCGAAATACCTCCGAAAGTGCGGGTAGTCACAGTTTCTTTTTTGCGTGCAAGAATCAGAGCCATTTCGTCCTGAGCTTCCATGGGAGGATACCAGCTCTGGCGGCTTGTTGACATCATTACAGCAACAGCACCGGTAGGAACACCATTTTTTTCGGCCCTCAGCCAACGCTCGGCAAGGCAGGTGGTGGTAACAAAATCGCCACTACTGCATCCGGCAGCCCAGATAAAAGGATGAGTTTCGGTATTGGTGAGTTTCTTCACATTGTCGCCGGTAAATGCACTGGTGGTCCATGCACCCGATGTACCGTGTCCGATGTACATCACCGCGCCGTGTCCGGAATTTATTGCGGCTTCAACCATGCCTGCGGTGGGATTCCCAGCGGCATCAGCTTCTCCGTGCGAGCCATCATACAATTCGCTGAATCCTTTATAATTGTAGGTTTGCAGGATTTTACCGATTTTGCGGATGTGCTCATAATCAAGTTCACCATCATCACCGGGGCCTTCTTCACTTGCAATTCCGAGGAAGTTGCTGTAAGATCCGTTTCCATGGCCATACATTTCGTAATTTACTGTGCGTTGAACCATTACAGCCAACTGTGCAGTATTCTCAGCCGGAAATCTGCCAACCAGCACTTCGGGGTAGTGATCATCACCGGCAATGTAACCGTACATATTGTCACTGGCGCCTAGTTCAGCCTGATTCGTGGGAACCTGTGCAGCATCACCGGCAATGAGCAGGTAGGTGAGCCCTTCGCTGTAATATTTTTCAGCCACAAATTCCCTGATCTTACCGGCAGTCTGAAGCGAAGCCACATCAACAAATTCACACTCAATTCCGCAACGGGTTTTCCAATCCATGAATGGCTGAAGTGTAGTCCGGAAATTCTCAGGAGCTACAATCAGCATATTGCCGGCTTCGGCAACGGGTGTGTAACGGCTGTTTTCGCTGTAATTGATAAAGTGATTCTGCTTCAGGGCAGAGAGTCCGCTTTCGCGACCATAAGAACCGCTGAAACGGGTAAGTTCGTTAATGCCTGCTCCTGAAGTCATCTCCAGCTCAATGCTGATGTTGTGATAAACCCTGAGCACACCTGATGCCGGATTGTATGCAAATGGAAAAACCTGCAGTGCCATTCCGCGAGAGTCGCACCAGATATAAGGCTGACCAGCGGTTGCTGCTTCGGAAGGATAAAAATCCTTGCTTTGAATCAGACTTTCGTTGTATGTGTAGTTTCCCCATTCCGGAAGATCGGAGAACTGAGGATCGCCTTTTGAAGGGGCAACAGAGATATCGGTAAATTCGGTAAATTCTGAATGGGTGACCTTCAGCCTGAAATTTCCCCGCTCAGGAATCAAAAGGCTAATGCTTATGTGCTGAATATCGGGAAAACCAGCTTCGGTTTGCATGGTTCCGCCGGGCAATGAAATGCTGTGCATGATGCCTGAGGATGCAGCAATTTGTTGTTTGTAAAACCCGTCAATGCTGATTTCTGCGAAAATATTTCCTGCAGCATTGTTGATTACGGAAATTTCCGGGCTTGTTTTGCGGCCACCTGACAAAGAAACCCACTCCTGTGCATAAAGCAGGCTGGCGATCAGAATCATTACAATGGAAGTAAACAGTTTTTTCATGTGTGCTGTTTTTGCGGTTTGCAATTGCGCGCACACTCCCATAGTCAATCACCGTTCCTGAAAACAAATGAAGATTTGTTGGTGTTGATAAGCGAAATTTTTACTGATTATATAGCATTGAATATGAATAATATAAGCCTGAATAGATCTCTGTTAGTGTATTGTGATTTACGTATATTATTTTTTTCTGTTAAAATACAGTCTCAAAAACACACACAAAACCGCACAGGTGTGCGAAATTTTGAATGGAAATTGTATTATGACGAATTACAAGTCGCTCCGTTTTCTTTATGAAAAACTCACTGAATCTTAATTCTGAATCATGCTCAGATTGAAAAAATTATTTTTTTTCATGCTTGAATTGCATTTTTAATACTTCTGGTATATATTTGCTGTCAATTAAGTTCATCAATTACCTATTCGCATTAATTCTCACCTTTAATTCATCTTTTATGAAAATCAGAATTCTACTCTTATCGTTGCTGGCAGTTATGCTAAGCGCAACAACTCTGTTTGCCGGACAGGCAGATGATTTCAAAATCGACAAACAGAAAGTTCAGGATGAGTTTGCTGATCTGAGCCGTTTGGAACAAACAGTGGCTGATCACAACTATTTGACTCTTTCTGAATTGAAAGAAGATAGTATGCTTTCTGCTGAATTTGCCTCAATGAACCTGAGCAGCAGCATGATGATGGAATCTGCTCTCGGTATTCCGGGCTTCTGGTGGGGATGTATTTTCGGCCCTGTCGGAATTCTAATTGTTTATCTGGTTACCGACAACGACAGGTCAGAAGTTAAAAGTGCCTTTACTGGTTGTATAGTTGGAACAGCTGTTAGTGCTGTATTCTACCTGATTTGGTATCTTGCCTGGGCATCAGCAATCTAACTAAAGAGTTTTGGCATTGGGCGATTTGCCAATGGGTTGCTACAATGTTTATTAGCTCAGTCTGGCAGCAGATATAATATGTATTGATTATATTCTGCTGCTTTTTCTATGAATTATCCACAAGGATATGCTTTCGCAATCTGCCAAACAAATCAACTTTAACGATATGAAAACAACCGTAATTAAATACATTGTTGCAGTTTCTCTGCTTTTTGTAAGTGTATTTAACTCCTTTGCAGATGGTTCCGCTGATTTTAATTTTGACCGCGCAGCCATTGAATCCGATTTTACAGAATTAAGCAAACTTGAGCAATTTGTCGAATCAAAAGACTTCATAAGTTTAAGTGAAATCAAAGAACAGGAATTCCTGCCGGCTTCATTTTCAGGGCTTAGCCTTTCACCAAGGCATATGATAGAGGATCCTATGGGCATTCCCGGGTTTTGGTGGGGATGTATTTTCGGCCCTATAGGTATTGCGCTTGCTTATGTTTTATCAGATAAGGATCAATATCAGGCCCGGCAGGCACTTACCGGTTGCATTATAAACGGAGTTGTAAGTGTGGGAATTGTAGTTGTTTACTACTTGTGGATACTGACATACTTTTCAATGTATTGATGGAAAACCATTTCCTTGTTGGGTCTCCGGGGTTTGTAACCTCTTTTGTTTTTGACTTTGAAAAATTCTTAAGATATTTATGAAAAAGCTCATTTTTCTATTGCCCTTGATTTTTCTCTTGTCCTTGATTTCATCTGCTCAGAAGGATGTGTATTACCGCGTCAGAGCTGATTTCTCGGTAAAGGAAAAAAGCTCTGACGGAAGGTCAAGCCTTACCATGGGAAAAGTATTTTATGACAAAGCCAGAAAACGAATCGTTTATGATGTTTTGTTTCCCGAAAAGGAGATGTGGCTCTTTACCGATACGGTAATGTACACCATTAGAGGAGATGCGCAGATAAAGAATCCTATCGTTCCGGGTTATATTGATTTTTCGGTATTTAACCTTTCGCTGAACAACAACCTGAAAGATTATGGCCTCAAAAATTCTATTTATGAGTTGAAAGAGGTGGTGAAGGATGAGGATATGGTCATTTCACTGTACGTTCCGAAAAAGGAGTATGAGAAAATAATCGGCGATGTAAAGGTTTCTGTTAAGGACAACCGGCTTTACGGAGTACTGATTTATGATGTCAACAAAAAAATGAT